>JBILLK010000024.1:0-168597 GCA_044376115.1 Polyangiaceae bacterium
CGGACGCGGGGATCAAGGTTTCGGTCGAGTCGGTGGAGCTTGACCCGGACCAACCCTCGCAGGTCTTCGTTGGGAACGAGGTGGCGCTGGCAAGCTATGGAGCCCGCGAGCCGGTGCCCCATCTTCAGGTCTCGCCGTTCATCGCCCCATGGGGTCACCAGCTGCGAGTGTTACTGCAGCTCTTACAGCGCAACCCGGAGTCCGGGGAGGCTCAGACGGTTACCATCTCGGTCTACCTGATTGGTCGACTTGGGGTTCAGACTCCGTTGGCGTAGCTATGATTCACTTCTTGGTCGACCAGACGATAGAGGAATTGCGCGATTGGGATAAGCACCCTTGGACTGGAGTTCGTTCGGAACCAACCTGGTTCCGCTACTCGTGACCGCTACCGGGGACGTGAGAAGCCATGGCGAACTCGGCACACCACCTGGGTCTTTGAGGAGTACCCAATAGGCCGCAGTCGAAGGCTCGACCCTCCTCGACGTCGTGGCATCGAGCAGCCAGTCTGAACTCCCTGCTCGAGAGGCTCGGGCCGTATGACCTCCGCCTCGAGACCCCGACGACGCGGCTAGCTCGCGCGTAGATCCACGAAGTCCCCGTGGCGCTCGACAGCTATCAGACAGTCATCGACCCACTGCGGCAGCACGCCGTAGACCTTGCGAAGCAGACCAGACTCGGTGCGAGCACACCGGCCGTTCGGGCCAGCGATGACGAGCAGAACCGGCTTCAAGGCTTCGCTCGAGGAACTTCAGCATCATCGAGACGCTGGAGGGCGCGTGTGCGAGCAACGTCGATCTCAGCTCGCAATCTCCGGAGCCTCTCGACCTGCGACAGACGCACTCCCGCGAACGCGCGCGTCGAAAGCTCAACGAGTTGCGCGTCCGAAGGCTCGCACTCGGGATCGGCCAGATTGATCGGCGCGCTCATGAGGAGAGCGTACCACGCCCCTCCCCATCGGGCTCGCTGGCTGACTCGAAGCCGCTCGTGCCCCTGATGAAGCAGGCGGCGTAGGCGTGGTCGTGGCGACGCAAATCAGATGCACCTCGACTATCGCGCTATCGAACGCTGGCCAGGAACTCTGTACCTCGACGGGCGCTCACCGTGTCGCCGAGAGCCTTGCCCAGCTCGGCTTCGACTACGACCTGAGCTTGATCTGGCCCGGTAGCCGCGCCGAGCACCAGCTACGACGGTCTCGTGCGCACGCTGTTGCTACTCGCTCGAAGGGTGTCCCATAAGGCTCGGTCGTTCAGAACGACGAGGCGATATGGGACGTTCGGGCGCGGCGGGGTGAGTGAGCCCTGCTCGTTCGCCGCGGAACGGAGGCGTTCGTAGCGGCTTTTCGCCGGAGCCCGACGGCGCAGCGGGTGGAGAGCCGCAGCGCCTGTCCCATAACGCTCGGTCGCCCAGAACGACGAGGGGATATGGGACGTTCGGGCGCGTGAGGTATGCTCGGGCGAATGGTCGGTGCACCGCCGCGAGCGCCCTCCTGCTCGGCAAGTTACTGGGCGATACGGAACTCCAAAGACAGTTCGCGCGAGTCAACTATCCCCAGTTCTATCGGAATCGAGTAGGGTCGAGAGCCTGTGCATACGCCGGATGGTCTAACTTCACTGCTCGACGATGGCATCATCGAGCGAATCGTTCGCCCGCTGATGAGCGGCAAAGAAGCACAGGTCTACTTGGTAGAGTCGCGCGGTACGCTTTGCGTCGCGAAGGTCTACAAAGAGGCGCACAACCGCAGCTTCAAGAACCGCGCTGAATACACCGAGGGGCGCCGCACGCGGAACTCCCGCGATCAGCGGGCGATCGACAAGCGCACCAAACACGGTCGCGAGCAGGATGAGTCGGCTTGGCGCTCCACCGAGGTGGACATCATTCGCCGGCTTCATGCGGCTGGCGTACGCGTCCCCACGCCGCTCGCCTTCATGGACGGCGTGCTGGTGATGGAGTGCGTGACCGATGCGGAAGGCAACCCGGCGCCGCGCCTGTCTGAGCTCTCCTTTGATCCGGCCACCGCTCAGGCGATGTTCGACGGCGTGATTCGTGAGGTCGTGCGCATGTTGTCGATCGGCGTGGTGCACGGGGATCTCTCCGAGTTCAACGTGCTCATTGGTCGAGACGGACCGGTGATCATTGATTTCCCGCAGTCGGTGGACACGGCGAGCAACACCAACTCACGCCGCCTTTTGCTGCGTGACGTGGACAACTTTCATCGCTTCCTCTCGCGCTTCGTCCCCAACGCCCGGCGGCTGCCGCTGGCCGAGGAGATGTGGGACCTGCACGAGAACAACGCGCTCACCGCGGATACGCGGCTCACCGGCCGGTTCCGTTCGCAACAACGGCGCAGCAGCGGTGAATCGGTGCTGGATCTGATTCAGGACGCAGACCGAGATGAGCGGCGCAGGCGTGATGCCCTCGGTCTACGCGGCGGGCCGCAGGTGCAGGCGCAAGGCTCCTACCAACGTGGCGGTGGCCAGGGTGGCGGTGGATACGGGCAGGGCGGCGGGCAGAGCCAAGATCGCAGGCCGCCGCACAGCGGTGATCGTCCTCAATACGGCGCTGACCGCCCGCAGAGCCAGAACAGCAGGCCGCCTTACAACGGTGACCGCCCTCAACACAGCGGTCCGCAGAACCAAGACCGCAGGCCGCCTTACAACGGTGACCGCCCGCAGAACCAAGACCGCAGGCCGCCTTACAACGGTGACCGCCCGCAACACAGCGGTCCGCAGAACCAAGACCGCAGGCCGCCTCACAACGGTGACCGCCCTCAATACAACGCGGACCGTCCGCAGAACCAAGACCGTAGGCCGCCTCACAACGGTGACCGCCCTCAATACAACGCTGACCGTCCGCAGAACCAAGACCGCAGGCCTCCCTACGGCGGGGACCGCGGACCGCAAGCCAACCACGGCCAGCGCCCGCCCCACCCCAACGGCGACGGACGTCGTCCGCAAAGCAGCGGCCGCGGCAGGCAGGGTCCGCGCCCTGGCGGCAACCCTCAGCAGGGAGATCAGGCCTCGCGCGGTGGAGACGGCAGGCGGCCCGAGCCGAAGCAGCCTCGCATGCCGGAAGTGATCGTCGTGCGCACGCGCCGTAGCACCGAGCCGAGCTAGCGAGCTAGCCGGACTTGCGAGCGGCAGCGTCCCATTCGATGCGAAAGGTCACGCCGTCGGAGGTGCGCTCGAAGGTGCCGCGCGTCCTTGGCCGGTCGAACGAAGCGAACACAGCTTCGATCCCGGCGAGCAGGCCGACGATGTCGAACTCCGGGATGCCGGGCCAGCCGACGATCTGCGCGATCGCTTGGCCGGAGCGCGGCACGGTGATCGTCATCACCCCGCGGTCGAAGGTCTTCGAGTAAAGCAGTGGGGACCGCTTGATCAGTTGGTCATCGGAAACGAGCCGCGCCAAGAGCTTCCACACCCCGTTGATGGTCTTACGCACGCCTTCCTGCACGACCCAACGCTGCAGCTCGAGCGGCTCCATCTTCGCCTCCTGAGCAACGGCTGTCTTCAAACGGCAGGCAAGCGCCGCAGTCGTCCAACCGATCGAGGTCAGACTGCGAACTTCATGCTGGTCTTCGAAGTTGAGGCTCTCGATAGCGCGATCGACCAACGGCGCACCAAAGCGGGCGCGCATGACCGCGATCTGGTCCGTGAGGATCGCGCCGGAGAGCCTTGGTTCAGTCGCCATGAGGGTTAATCGTTCAGTCTAAAGCGAATTCGACGAGGGCGGTGAGGCCAACTTGCCCGACTCAAACAGCGCCTCGAGCTCGTTGGTTGGAGCGATCAGCGTATCGATCGCCCCAGCCCAAAAGGCCGATGCCTCGATATCTTCGCCCAAACTTTGCATCGCCACCTCGTGCGCGAGGGCACTTCCGGAAAGTCGAAGAAAGTGTTCGTAGCGGGGAAGAAACTCCGAACCTTGCTGCTTGAACAGGGCGTACATGCCTCGCGAAAGGAGAAAACCGAAGGTGTAAGGGAAATTGTAGAAGGACAAATCAGGGATAGAGAAATGGAGTTTTGAGGCCCAAAACAACGGATCTTCAGCGCCGCGGCTCAAGGCAGAACCAAACTGCTTCTGCTGCGCCTCCACCATCAACTCAGAGAGCCGGCTGGGAGTGACCTCGCCCCGCAACCTCTCTTCGTAGAAAGCCTTCTCGAAGTAAAAACGTGTCGGAACATCCAACAAGAATGCGGCTCCTTCGGAGACCGCTTCACCGAGCAGGAGGGCTCTATCGCTGACACTCAATGATGAATCAGAAAGCAGACCTTCGCTGAGCACCGCCTGCGCAAAGGTGGAGGCGGTCTCGGCAAGGGTCATCGGATACTGACGCTCGAGCACGCGCGACCCTGCCAGAACTTCGGCGTGGAAAGCGTGCCCCACCTCATGCGCGAGGGTGGAGACATCGCCAAGCGAGCCTTGGAAGGTCATGAACACCCGCGTCTCATCGGTAACGTCTGAGCCGGTACAAAACGCGCCAGGACGTTTGGTCTTGGTCGGCTCGGCTTCGATCCAACGCTTGCTGAGCATGGCGTCGAAGTGCTGTTGCAAGCGCGGGTAAGCGCGTCCGAACGCCGTCCGCACCAATTCAACACCGCGATCGAAGTCGACCCGTGTTTGCCCCTGAATCGGAAAGGGCGCCTCCAGGTCGAACCACGAGATCGCCTCGAGGCCCATCATGCGCGCCTTCAGCCGCAGACCGCGACGCGGGATCTCGATGCGATCGCTGACCGCCTCGAACATCGCGTCGATGGTCTTGCGACTGACACCGGCCCCGTGCATCGCCTGATCCAAAAAGTGAAGCCCGCCGCGTCGCTGATTCAAGCAGTGGCGCGTGCCGACGATGTGATTCAGCGCCGGCGCAAGGATGTGCGTGACCGAGCTCCAGGCCTCGTTGCCGCGCACGAACGCCGCCTCACGAACTCGTCGATCGGCGTCGGCCATCAGCGAGCGCCGCTGTGCGACCGGCATGACCTCGGTGCGGCCGTCGGGGTACTTCATCTCGAAAGTTAGCCGCCCGGACACCGCGTCATAAAGCCGCCCCCAACCGAAGATGCCGAAGTTGCTGAGCTCGGCGGCGACGCCTTCCTCGCCGGCGGCCATACTCTCGCGGCCTTCTTTGCGCAGGCGGCCGAGGGCGTAGCCAGCCTTTGCCAAGGCAGGCCGCGCACAGAACTGACCGAACTCTTCGTCGCTGGGAGCCGCGAAGCCACGACGCAGCTCGACGAGCACGCGCTCGGCTCGGCTGCGCAAGTCGGCCACGCGACCCTCCGCCAAGCTGTAGCTCTCGTTGCTACCGTCCGCAGCCGCGAGGCAGCCGATGTACGAACCAAGGTGGCTCAGCCGCTTGGCCAGCTCCTCGTAGTCGAGCACCAACGCTTCCCAAGGCTCAGCGTCGAACGTGCGCAAAGCCCCGGCGCGAGCAACCAAAGCCGAGCAATCACGCTCGAGCGCGGCCTCGAACTCCTGCCGTTCGGCAGAGGCGAAGTCGGTGAAGTAGCTCGAGAGATCCCAGGTCCAATTTGCATTCACGTTGGGTCAGCTCCTCATGGCAGCCAACGGCGAGACGCCGGAGGCTCGAATGGCGGGCAGGAAGCCGCCGAGGATACCCATGATCCCAGCCGCTCCCACCGCGATACCGATCAGCTGCGGCGCAGGGTCGAGGGAGAAGGTCATCTCCGACCAGCTGGCCAGGTTGATCATCGAAAAATGCACACCGCCTAGGGCAAGCGAGGCCAGCGCTCCGACGATGCCGCCGCCGACGGCCAGCAGGATGCTCTCCACCAAAAAGCAAACCAAGATCGAGAAGCGACTGAAGCCGAGCGCGCGCAAGGTGCCGATCTCCCGCTGACGGTTGGCGACCGAGGCGTACATGGTGATGGTCGCGCCGATCATCGCGCCGACCGAGAAACAAACGGCGATCAAGGTGCCCAAGATACCGATGAACAGGCTGGTGCCCTGCGACTGGTTCTCGAAGTACGTCACCTCGCGCATCGCCTGCAAACCGAGCCGCTTGTCCTGCTCCACCGCCAGCTGAAAGCCTTCGAAACTGGAGGGCTGCTCGAGCACGACGCGCACGCTGGAGACCGCGCCTTCACGGCCGAACATCGAGCGCAGCGTATCGACGTCGAGCCAAACCTCCGACTCGTGCGAGGAGCCTTTGTCCTCGAACACGCCGACGACAGTGACCGAGCGGTTGCGCTTCAACTCGAAGGAGTCCCCGAGCTTTACCCCGCGGAAGCGGCCGTTGATGCCCTTACCGATCACGACCTCGTCGGAGCCCGGGGTGGCCGCCCTCCCCTCGATGATGTTGATGTTGGGCCGCAGCTTCTTCGATAGATCGCCGACGCCGCGCACCTGGACGTTGGCGACGCCCTCCGCTCCGAGCTTCTCGAGCGCGATCACGATCACCACTTCGCCCACGCCGATGGGGACGTTGTCCTCCTTCTTGATGCCGGGCATCGCGCGGATCAGCCCCACCTGCGGATCTTCGATGCCGCTGCCGAGCTCGGCGTCGCTGCCTTTGCGCAGCACGATGGCGACGTCGGCGCGGCCGGAGGAACCGAGCGTCTTCTTGACCCCGGCCGACATCATCAGCGCCGAGGCCAGCACGAACACGGTCATTGCGATGCCGAAGGCCGCAGCGATCGTCGTCGCTTTGCGGACCAACAGACTTCGATAGGTGTAGCGCAGCGGGATCATCATTTCACACCACCCTTCGCAGAGCGTCGGTCACGCGGATCTTGGCGGCGAGCCAAGCGGGAATGATGGAGGCGATCAGCCCGAGCAACATCGAGGCGAGCAGGGCGACCACGACCATGCTGATCGGGATGCGAAAGAACGGAAACATGCCGCCCATGTTCTCCTCGAGAAAGCCACCGAGCCCCTTCTCGACGATCGGGTAGGACAACATGAGGCCGACCAAACCGCCGAGGAAGCTGAGCACCACCGCCTCGATCACCACGAACCCGGCGATGTGCTTCGGCAGAAAGCCGATCGCCCGCATCGCGCCGTATTCACCGGTTCGCTCGCGCACGCCCATGGCGATGGTGTTGCCGATCACCATCGCCATGATCAGCAGGATGGCCACCGATACGAGATCGATCGCGCTCAGCACCATCGAGAAGCCAGCAAGGAACGAGGTATTGAACGACGCTTCGTCTTGGCTGAGGGTTTGCGTGTCTTCGACGTCGAAGATCTTATCGAGCGCGATGCCCACGTCAGCGGTGCGCGTTGGATCCTTCACCCGCGAGACCACCCAGCCGATCTCGTCTTTGCGCACCTGCGGCAGCGTGTCGTTCATGTACTCCCAGTGAAAAAGGAAGGTTGAGCGATCGGCGGTGCGTGAGGTGGTGGTGTAGATCGCCCGGATGGTGAAGGTCCACGCGCTGTCCGGCGGGGATGGGTAGATACCGCTCTCCAGCGTGACCGTGTCCCCCAGCTTCCAACCGAGCTTCTTGCACAGCACGTCGCCGACCACGGCGCCGGTTCGATCCGCGTCGAACTCGGCGAGCGAGCCCTCGGTGATCGTAAGCTCGTCGTACACCTTGAAGTAGGTCTTGCCGTCGACCGCCAGGCTGGCGAAAAACTCGCGCTCGTTGCCGGGAGAACGACCACCAAACCAGTTGGCCCAAGTGGCCTCGCGCACGTCGGGTTGTTCTCGGATCTTGTCGATGTAGCGCTTGGGCAGCTGCATCACGAAGGTCACCTTGTGACGGGAGACCACGCGGTCTTTGGCGGCAAAGTCTGCGGCGCCGGTCCAAGCGGAGATCACCGTGCGCAGCATCAAGAAGGTGATGATGGCGACCGCGACGCCCAGGATGGTGAGCGAGGTCCTCACCTTGTTGCGCAGCAGATTGCGCGCGGCCAAGCTCGCGAAGGTCACTTGAGCTTCCCCTTGTCGAGGTGACGAATGATCTTGGCGCGCTCGGCGGCCTGCGGATCGTGCGTGACCATCACGATGGTCTTGCCCATCTCCTGATTGAGCGTCTCCAGCAGCTGGAGGATCTCGTCGGCGCTGTTGCGATCGAGATCGCCGGTGGGCTCGTCGGCTACGATCAACAGCGGGTCGCTGACGATCGCCCGAGCGATCGAAACGCGCTGCTCCTGACCACCGGAAAGCTGCCGCGGGTAGTGGCCCATGCGCTCGGAGAGGCCGACGACTTTGAGCGCCGTCTCGGCGCGACGGCGGCGTTCACTGCTGGGGACCGGCGAGAGCAGCAGCGGTAGCTCGACGTTCTCGACCGCGGTCAGCACCGGCAACAGGTTGTACGACTGGAAGACGAAGCCGACCGAGTTGGCGCGCCAGTTGGCCAGCTGCCCTTCGCTCATTTGGTCGATGCGTTTGCCGTCGACCACGAGCGAGCCGCTGGTGGGACGATCGAGACCGGCCATCAGGTTGAGCAGCGTCGATTTGCCGCTGCCCGAAGGGCCCATCAGCGCTTCGAAGGAGCCGCGGGCCACGTCCAAATCGAGGCTTTGGAGCACGCGCAGACGCTCGCCGCCGCGTTCAAACTCCTTCACCACCGAGCGAAGTTCAATCAGCGGACGTTCCATTAGGAGCTCTTCTCTTTCACAGGTTGACCGTCGACGAGGGTGGCCGGCGGATCTTTCACTAGCCGGGTTCCCGGGGTTGGCCCCTCTTTGAGGATGAAGCCTGTGCCCATCGCTTCACCGACGGAGACAGGCACCAACTTGACCTTGCCACCCTCCAACACGAACACTACCTTGTTGCCGCCGCGCTCGGTGACGGCAGCGGCTGGCACCACCGTCTTGGGCGTCTCTTTGAGTTGTGCCTCATCGAGCGCCTTCTGCAAGAAGCTCACGCGTACGCTCATCTCCGGCCGAAGGCCGGGCGGAGCGGTGGGAAACTTCACCTTCACGGTGGCGGTGGCTTTGGAGCGATTGAGCCGCGGACCGATCTCGAGCACCTCGCCTTTGAAACGCTCGGATGGGATCGCGTCGAGGGCGATCTCACACGGGCCGCCGGGTTTGACCAAGGCAAGCCGCGCCTCCGAGACGTCTGCCTCGACCACCAGCGAGTCGAAATCGGCGAGCTCGAGCAACGGCACCCCGGGATTGGCGACGTCTCCGATCGCGGCGGGCTTGCTGAGAATGGTGCCGTTGATCGGCGCTACGATGGTGAGATTGCGCAGCCCGACCTCGGCTGAGCTGGCCTCTGCCGCGGAGGCACCAACATCCGCTTCGGCCGCTTTGATTTGCGAATCGAGCGAGGCAGCTTTTGCAAGCAGGTCCTCGAGCGGGGCTTTGGCCGCAGCCCCGGCCTCGACCAGCTTGCGCTGACGTTCGATCTCGAGGTTGAGCTCATTGCGTTGCGCTTTGGTCGCCATTACGCGCGCGCTCGCAGCGACCACCCGCGCCCGCGACGCAGCCACCAGCGCCTTTTGGTCGAGGCTGTCCAGCTCGAACAAGACCTCCCCAGCTTTCACCCGCTGGCCTTCACGCCACTCCGACTTGGTCACGCGCGCGATCACGTTGGACGACACTTTGGCCGTCACCTGCGGGATCACGTAGCCGGTGGCGGTGAGATCCACCGCAGCCTGGGAAGGCGATATCGAGCCGACCTCGGTGGCTGAGATCTCCAATTGGAAGAACTGCGCCTCGGCCCAGGGCTTACCGACCTTGAGGCCGACCGCGCTCACGCCTCCGACAGCGGCCAGCACGAATAGCGCGGTCCAGAAACGACTGCGCGGCTTGGGCCCAGAGCGATCGATGCGGAGCGAAGCAAGCTCCGATTTGAGTTGGTCATTCATATCGGTAGCACTCGGTCCGGCGAGTAGGGCCGTTCGGGCGGGGCGTCCAGCGCCAACCCGAACCGTTCACTAGGGCGCCTTGCGCGCAAATTGCGACCAGCTCTCCGGTAGCGGCCCGCCCAAGAGGCGCTCGGCGCCGTCTCGATCCAAAAGCACAAAGTTGAAATCACCGACGAAGCAACGTTCGCCGGCCTGACGCAGCTCGACGTTGATCGCTACCACGCGCGAACTATCGCGCACGATGCGCCCCTCGCCCACCGTCTCGACGCCGATGCGCACCGGCCGCTCCAGCTTGGCCGAGAGCGAGGCTGTGAAGCCGAAGCGCCCCTTGAGGCCGATGATGGTCCAAGCAGCGATCTCGTCGCCGAGCGTGGTCACCAGACCGCCGTGCATGATCCCCGGCGGCCCTTGCAGCTGTTGATGCGGCACGAAGCGCGTGCGCACCACGTCGTCTTCCTTCTCAAAGCGCAGATGAAAGCCGATGGGGTGGTTGGGGCTGCAGCCGAAGCAGGCAGAGTCTGCACCGAACAGCGCAGGGTCGAGCTGAATCGCGGTCATGGGCTGCTTTAGCGTGCGCTCGCTGCGACACCAAATGGCTCGAAGGCGAACCGACAAAAAAGAGAAAGCCCACACGAGGTGGGCTCTCTTCGGTTCTTACGCTGCGTAGGCGCGAAGCTCAGTAGCCGGGCGGAAGAACGACGTTGCTGAAGGGGACTTCCGAGCCGTTGCACGAAGCAGCCGACTTCGGATCGGGAGCATCCGGGCACCACTTGATCGGGCCGTCGAGGTAGGTCTGGTACAGGTCGTGGTAACCGGGGAAGCCGGGTGCGCTGGCGCGGTCATCACGGAGAGCGCCCCAGGAGTTCTTGATGCGCCAGAACACGACCTTCGACGACGTGAGCAGAGCTGCGTCGAGCTTGGCCTTGTCCTCGGGGATGGTCGGGTCGAGCGTGACGCCCGCCTTGAGCAGACCGAAGTCGGTGGTCTGTGCCTCGTAGTCCTCGAGCACCGTCATGTGCCCGCCCTGACGTCCGGGCTTACCTGAAGCCTTGAGCGTGTCGAGGTTGAAGGAACCGGGCTTGTCGCTCTCTTTGCCGGCCATGGCGTTGAAGTCCACCGACCAGGTGATGATCACCGGCTGGCGGTCATGCAGAGCGCGCTGCGTGCGAATCTGGAACTTGCGTTGCTCGCTGGAGCTCCAGGGGTAGCTGACCGTGCGCCACTCATCGACGGCGACCTTGAGCGTGGTGTTCTTGACCGTCGACTTGGTCGGGTCCGACTTGCGCTCGGTGTACTGAACCTTGAAGTCTTTGGCCTTGATGATCGGCAGGCCCTTGTTGCTGGCGTTGGTCTTGAAAGTCTTCTTGCCGACACCGAAGGCCTTTTCGAGCGTGGCGCGGACCTCGGGGGTGAGGCCCCAGGCTTCATCGAGAACCTGACGAACCAACTTGCGATCCGTGCGAGCGGAGGCGGTCGCGAGACGGCCGGTCTTGAGCTCGGCTTGGATCTTGGTGAGGGCGGTGCTCTGACGGCTGCTCATCTCACCGACGGCGTCTTCCTTGATGAAGTCGGCCTCGCTCATCAGCCCGCGTTCGCGAATGATCTCGAAGGCGGTGGACTCGAAGCCGCCGGTCTCGAGCTCGTCGCCGGACATGGTCAGGATCTCCCCGTACCAGTGCCAGTAGGTCCAATAGGATTGCGAGATGTCGAACTCCTCGCCGGTGGCAGTGAGGTGCATCGACTCGACCCACGAAGCGGTGGCATAGAGCCAGCAGTTACCGATCGACTGACGCTCGACGTCGGTCTGGTTGACGTCGGTTATGTTCTCGCTGTTGGAGCCCGTGTCATCGCAGCCAGAAACAAAGGCCGCACAGGCAAGGAAGGAAGCGGCGAGGAAGGACCGTGACCAGCTTAGGAGTCGCATGCCGGCCACCTAAGCACACATCAGGCCACCCGTTAAGTCCCTCAATTGCCGCAAAACTTGGCCTTTCCAAGTACCGGGGGTGGGTGAAGGACAAGGTAGGATGGATCATTGATCCATCAGGTCACTGACAATCCGCGGAGGCGCTGGGCAGCAGCCAATGCCATTGGCTGGCGGTCACCCGGGGGTAATACGAGACGAAGTTGAAGCACATCTCGTCGGCCGTATCCTCGCCGAAGTTGGCGGTCTGCGAGGTGGTGTTTTCCCAGGTGCAGGTGGTTCGGACGGTGTCTCCGATCTCGAGCGGGATGTTGTCGTTCGGGTAGGTGATTTGGTACTCGAAGTCGTAGTTGGGTACGTCAGCGAGCGTCACCACGCTGCCATCGGCCTTCTCGATCACGCTCTCGAACTTGCGCCCGAGCTGATGCATGTGCGGCCAGGACTGGAAGATGGTCACCGGGAAGAACGGCTCGACCACTGCCGGGACATCCAATGAGCAGGTGGTCTCGGTGGTGGCGTTGGGCGGGAGGGGGGCGAACTGAGTGCCACCGAAGGCCACGACGTCTGCGTCATTGGGGCGTAGCTCGGTGGTCGTGCACAAGTCGATGCCGGAGGCGTCGGTCTCACCGACGAGGCCTTGCACGTTGTTGTAGTGAATCTGAATCACGTAGTGGCCCGGATCATTCGGCCCAAGGGGAAAGCCGGCCTCCTGCGGCAACTCGAGCGCCGGGGTTCCGGGCCCCCAGGCGTAAACCAACTTCCAATCGAGGTTGACGAAGTTGCAAGGCTCGCCGTTGGCGATCACAGGCTCGGGAGACTGCAAGAACAGGATGTGGTGGAGGATCTTCTCGTTGTCGATCTTGGGCGCGATGGCGGTGATGTGGCGCGCAACGTCGCTGGGAGCTTCAACGCCGAAGCACAGATAGAGATCGGCCTCATCAGCGGGCATCTCGAACGGAGTCGCCGGCTTGAGCGAGATGTCGGGCACACAGTTGACGGTGACGCCGCCGCCAGCGCCGCCTGCTCCGCCTTCACCACCACAATTCTCCTCGCTCGCCGGCATGCCCGCTGCGACGTAGTTCTCGAGCACCGCGAGCTCCGCTGCGTCCAGCGGCAAACTCGGCGGGGGCGGCATCGGAGACGCCGTGTCGGACACGCGCGCGACCATCGCCTCACCAACGGTGGCCGCGCTGTTCGCCACCGGAGCGGCCAAAAGGTCGGCGCGCGTAACCAGCGGCATCGGCGCGCCGAACTTCGGTGTAGCGGAGTGGCAGCTTTGACAACGCTGCTCGAGGATCTCTTGCACATCACACGGCAGACCGCTGGCGCTGGGAGCTCCGCCTGCTCCGCCTGCACCACCAGCACCGCCCGTGCCTGTTGTTCCATCATCCGAACAACCGAGCGCGACCAGGAGACCAGCGAGACCGAGCGTGCGAGCTTGAAACAGCATGCCCGCAGCCTACCAGAGCTTCGGCCTAGAAGCTGCTCCGCGCATCGAACACCAAGCGTCCTCGAACGTAGGTTCGCGCCACCGGTGCGAGCTCGGCCCCAAAGCCCGCCAGACGCACAGCGACCTCCACGTCGAGGCAGGGAAGCTTGGGCGCCAAAAGCACGAAATCAGCGTCTTTCCCGGGCTCGAGCGAGCCAACCTTGTCGGCCAGACCAAGGGCGCGGGCGCCCTCCAGCGTCGCCCGTTCAAACAGCGCCGACGCGCTCACATTGACGCCAACTTCTCGCGCCGTGTCGAAGGCATACGAGCTCGCGCGCCGCAGATCGAAGCTGCGCCCAGCTGCCACGTCGCTCCCAAGGCCGGTTCGAATGCCGTGCGCCACGGCCTTGCCGAGGTTGAACTTGCCGCTGCCCAAGAAGGCGTTCGAGTCCGGGCAGTGGGCGATCGCCGCGCCGCTGGCCGCGAGCCGCTCCCACTCGGAGGCGGTCAAGTGGATCGCGTGAGCGAGGATGGTGCGGCTCGTGAGCAGCCCGACCGCCTCGTACACGCCGAGGTAATCCGCAGCGAACGGGTGCTCGATCAACGTCTCTTCGCCTTCGCGGGCGTTCTCCGAGACGTGCGTTTGAATCGGCAATTGCAGCTCCGCCGCGAGCGCGGCCGCTCCTTCGAGCAAAGGGCGCGAGCAGCTGAGCGCGAAGCGCGGAGTGACCGCAAAGCGGATCAGCCCGTCGGCGGCGCCGTGAAAACGCTGCGCCAACTCACGAGAGCTCTGCAAGGCCGCGTCCGCCGCCAAACGCAACGCCGGTGGGCAGTTCTGATCCATCAGCGTGAGACCGAGCGTCGCGCGGAAGCCGCGCTCGAGGCAGATCTCGAAGGTGCGTTCAGTCGCGGCCGGGTGGGAGGTCGCGAAGGCCATGAAGGTGGTGGTCCCGACGCTGCCGCAACAATCGAGAAACTGGTGCGCGACCTGCGCCGCATAGTCGTTGTCAGCGAAGCGCGCCTCCTCGGGAAAAACCGTCGAGCCCAACCACTCGAGCAGCGGGCCAGAGGCCGAGCCGATCACGCGGGTTTGAGGCACGTGCAGGTGCGTATCGACGAAGCCGGGGACGATCAACTGGCCGCGAAGATCCTGCAGTAGGCCGTGTGCGTGCTCTCCCCGATAGGCGCTGACGCTGGCGATGCGACCTTCCGGATCCACCTCCAGCACGGCGTCCGGAATGAACTGCAGGCCGCCCGACTCGAGCGGGGTCAACAGCGCTGCCCGGTACCTTCGAATCGGATTTGCCATGTTAGGGTCGCAACAAATCAGCCAGAGAGACCCAGCCTAGGTTCGGCGCATCCGCCTTGTTTTTGCTCGGGGCCATCACCAAAACCCAGCCGTCTTGCTCTTGCATGACGATCAGATGCGAGCCCTTCTTGGCCTCGAGCACGACCTTGGAGCTGGCCTTCGGCTCGGCGCGCAGAGAGAGCGCGCGCGGTGCCATCACCAGCTCCACCTCGTCGTTGGCTGCACCCGGCCCAAGCTCGAAGCCGTGGCCCTCACGACCAAACGCCGGCTCTTTCGGCGCGAGTGGATGCGGTGCTGGACCTTCTGGTTGCACGAGCGTTACTTCGGTGACTCCCAGACCGCGCAGCACCGCCGGAGCGCCGGTGAAAACGAGCAGCCCCGCCGCACCGAGGAGAAAGAGCCAGGCCGCCGCGAGCATCGGCCCGGGCGCGAGCTTGAACGGCGCCCCAGCAGGTTGTGCTCCAAGCTGCGGTTGAGCCGTCATTCAACGCCGTTGTAGACGGACCAGCCTAGGACACGCAAGCTCAGTTGGGCCTCGCGACGTCTCGCGACGGGTCCAAGTTGGTGCGCGGCATCGCCTCTTCCCCTGCGTCTTGACGCGGTCCCTTGGGTGCGTCGGAGCAACAGCGGAAGCCCTGTTGGTAGAAGACGTGGTTCTCGTCGTGCGAACGCGTCGACGGGCGACAACGCGTGCGCACCGGGCCCCAGTAGCCGCCCTTCAGAATGCTCGGCCGCTCGCCCTCGCGCGTGCTGGTCGTCCACTCGTCGATGTTGCCGGTGAGATCGTAGACGCCAAAGACGCTCTTGCACTCTGGCCGCCCTCCTGAAGGGACGCCTTGCCAAAGCCGATCCATCTCGAGCATGGCCTCGAAGCTGCCGCGCGACTGCATCGACTTCTCGTTGAAGGCCTTCCACTTCCCGTCGATCGGACACTTCTCCGGCGACCGAACGTAGCCGTAAGGGTAAGGCGTGGCCTCCTCACCTTCACAGGCGAAGGTCCACTCCTCTTCGTTGCAGAGCCGCTTTCCTTGCGCCTGACATTTCTGCTCGGCCTCGTAGAAGGTGACGAAGATCATCGGGTTGACGCCGCGCCGATTGGGATACTCGAAGCGATCCATGCAGTAGTGCATGGGTTTGATCGGCAGGTCTTTGCTCAGGGCGAGCCATTTGTCGCGGTCGAACTCGGCGCAACGCTCGGGATACTCTTTGGTGATCCACTTGGTGCAGGTGCGCTTCTGCATCTCTTCGACGGTGTTTGGATCGAAGAGGCTGCGGCGCGAGATGTCCGACTTCATCTTGCCTTGCACCTCGACCATGCCGTCGGCGCAGTTACCGCGCGTGGCCTCGAGCTTGTCGGTGATGCGCGGGTCTTCACCCTCGGCGCCAACGATCTGCCAGTGCTTGCCGTCCACCAGCTGCCATTCCCGCGTGGGCTGCTTGGGCTTTTGATGCGCCCCCACCATTAGTTCAGGCGGAAGCTCTCCCGCCGAAAGCCGCACCACGAACGCGCCGAGCGCCGTGACGCCCAACGCAAACCCGACAGCTACGAACACTCGGAAAGACACGCTTCGTGTCATCGTGGTACTCGACGAAAGAGGAAGTCAAAAAACGCGATACGAAGTGTCGAGTATAGCGCGCATCCCCAAACTAACGACGCGCATCTCGGTCTACTTTTCGAGGTAACGACACATCCAGCAAAGCGGATAGCTCGCGCAGCTTCTGCGGCTCGCTTTCGGATCGATCCTTTGTCTCGCCCGGGTCTTCCTTCAGATCGAAGAGCAGCAAGCGTTGCTTGCCTTTGCGTTCGACCGAGATGAGTTTCCAGGGGAAAACCACGATCCCTCGGCGCCGATGGGTCTGCATCAAGACCGGTGCCGGCTTGGCCGTCGCCAGCAGCGGGTCCTCGGCGTTGGCTTGCGCGCCGCTGCGACTGAGGATCAGGTCGGTCACGCTGGAGACACTGACCGCGCGCTCCGTGACGCGAGCAGGCTCGATGCCGGGGCCGACCACGACCAGCGGCACACGCACGTGCTCGTTGGTCAGCTCTTGGCGTGTGCCCGTCTTGCTGCGCTCACCCAGCGACTCTCCGTACGTACCGTGCACGACGAGCAACGTCTTTCCGGCCATCGGGCTCTTCTCGATCGCCCGGTCGATGTCGCCCACGATGCGATCGACGAAGGCCACCTCGCTGTCGTAGGCACCACCTTCTCCACGACCGAACTCGAGCCCGTCGTGACGACGCCACTCTTCATGGGCGTCGAACAGGTGCACCCAGATGAACTGCGGTTTCGACTGCGCGGTGACCTTCTCGACCAGGGCGCGGAAGGAGCGCAAGGCGAGCGGCCCAGTGACACCGCGTTCAGGGTGCTCTTCACGGAAGACCTCCTCGAAGTTGGAGAAGCCCTGAGCGAAGCCGCGCTCCCGCGAGAGCCATTGAAAGCAGCTGATGCCGTGCGTCTCGTAACCGGTCGCCGTCATGCGCTCGGCCAGCGTCTGCGCCTCATCTTTCAGGGTGGGCCACTGCCGACGATCTTTGGGCGTCTCGCTATAGCTGACGCCGCTGAAGAAAGGCATCACCGCGCGCTGCGGATCACTGGCCGAAGCGAAGGCCTGCTCGAACACGACACCGCGAGCCGCGAGCGCCTGCAGCTCTTTGGTGGTCTCTTTGTTGTAGCCGTACAAGCTCGTGCGATCGGCGCGGAGCGACTCGAGGGTGACCATCACCACGTGCGGCTTGCTGCTCGGCGGAGCGGCGACCTTGGTAGGCGGCGCCGTTACCGGCAGCTCGGCCTTCACCATCAGCTCCTCCTTGGGCCCAGCGTCCTGACCATCACAGTCCTGATCCACGCCGTCACCCGGATGATCGACAGCGCCTGGGAAACGAAGCGCGTCCCCGTCATCACAATCTTGCCCACCGAAGTGACTACCAACGCCGTCCCCGTCGCGATCCGTCCAGCGCTCGAGCCGGCGGAGCAGCGTGGAAGCGAGCCCGCCACCCTTTTGCATGCTGGCCGAGAGCGGCGCCGAGAGCGTCAACCAAAAGACGCCGACCACGAAGCACGCTGCCGCAGCGATCACACCAAAACGACGCAAGAGCGAGCGCACCGTCTCGCCCAGCTCGACCGAAAGCACCGCTGCCGAAACCACCGTGAGCAAGAGCCCATCGATCACCGCAGCGTTGACCAGCGGGGCTTCTTGCGACGGGTCCTTGGCGCGCAAGATGAAGATCCCCAAGAGCGCCGTTGGCAACACAGCGACCACGGCGAACAGCGCGCCGACCGCGCGATCCGGAAGGCCGCGCGCGACCAGCCAACGACCGGTAGCGACGATGCGCACGGCGACCAACACCGAGACCACCACGCAGCCCGCCGAAACCACGCCAAACGTAGCCCCACCGAGCCCGCGGTGATTGGTGCCGTCTTTCAGAATGGCGCCGAGCGCCAGCAGCATGGGAGCCAGCAAGCCGACGAACAAAGCGACGGTTGCGCCTTGCGCCGCGCCCGCCGAGTTGCCGGTCACCAGCCGATAACCGCGGCCGGCTGCGCGACTGATGGCGATGCCGAGGGCGACCGCCGGAAGCAGCACAGCGGTGGCGACCAGCACAGCTCCGAGCGGCGAACCGCCCGCACGATACGTGCGAGTAGCCGCAGGGATTGCGCCTACCAGCGCAGCGGCGAGCGCGAGCGCCCAGGTCGGACCCACGAGCTCGACAAAGCGTGCTGCGCGACCGTTCGGGAGCCCCGGATTCGCTCGTGCAGCCGGCTCGGCTGAACGTCCGTCGTCATCGGGCGATGCCATGGAGGCTGGGCGTTTAGCACCCTTGGATTGAAAGGACCAGTCACCTCACGCACGGACTCGGAGAGGCCGGCTTCACCGCGCGGCGAGCCATCTCGCGAATGTCCGGGGTGGCGCCTTCCTTCAAGAGCGGAGCGATGCGCGTCGCGATATCGCTGGGGCTGAGCGCGGCCAAGCCCTCGAGCGCAGCCAACGACAGCCGACGCTCGCGTTCGAGCTGGAGCGTAGCGCCGCCGAGGGCGAGCTCGGTGAGCAGCTCGAGCGACTGCGAATCGCACATCTTCCCGAGCGCGACGAGCGCGCTGGTGCGCACGAACAGCGCCTCTTTTTCATCGGTGGCGCGCGACAAAACCACCAGCCGCTGACTCTTGGCGCGGCGCACGCCGAGCGCGGTCACCATCGCGGCACGCACCTTCTCGAGCGGCTCGAGATCCACCGCTGCACCGACGCGCACGTTGACCGGCTCGCTCTTGCCCGATTCCAGCGCAGCCGCCGCTTGCAAGCGCACGAAGGCCCACGGATCGAGCGCCACACGCTCCGCCAGCTTGGCCTCGAGCGGCGCCTCGACGTTCGCCTTGGAGAGCGCCAACATCGCCGCTTCACGTACGCGCACCGCCGGATCGTCGACCAGCGAAAGAGCCACATCGCGCAGCGCCGGGATGCCCGCCGCGAGCTCGGCTGCACGCGCGCGCAAACGATGGTCCTCGGCTTTGAGCTGCTCACGCACGAAGCTCTCGCCGGCCTCTTGCCGATCGGCGGCGAGCTCGGCGGCGGGCCCGAGCAGGAGGTAGCGCTCGCGGAACTCCTTCGCCTCGTTGGCCGTCAATTGGAAGGCAGCCGGCGCGTTGCTGGTCTGCTTGGCCGACTCGCCCAGGGCGCGCAGTACGTCGACTCGTGCGGCGAGCGGTAACGCGCTGAAGCGCTGCGAGCCAAGGAAGGTATCGAATAGGCGGACGCCCTTGGAGCGCGCGTTCACTTTGGCGAGACCGCGGCGAGCGACGCGGCGATCTTCGCTCGACTTGGCCTCACTCAACGCCCTTGGGAAGGCGTTGAGCGCGAGCTCCGGCGCAAGCAGACCGGCCTCTTCGGCGTAGCGAATGCGGTCTTCGGTTTTGCCGGCGGCGATGGCCTGAGCAACCAAATAAGGCCCCGAGGCCGCGCCACAATTGCGAATGCGGTCGCGTGCGCGGTCCTCCTCGACTTTGTCGGAGCTGCTGAGCGCCGGCCCGTAAAATTCGATGCGCGTTTCGCACGGCAGTTCATCCATCAGCGCCCGCGCGACCCCGCGCGCTTGGTCGCTCAAGTTGGGCAACGCGGCCAGCACCGCCGGCACTGCGGCCGCGCCCGCCGTCCGCAGAATCACCTCGCGCGCGCCCGAATCGGCGCTGCCGAGGCCCGCCGCGATGGCCTCGAGCGATTGACCGTCGAGGTTGGTGCCCAGCGACACCTCGGTCACCGCGGGGCGCTCATTGGGCTTCTTGACGGCATCGAAGACCAGCGCGACGCAGCGCGTGCCGGCCGCGGGGAGCCCGACTGAAACATGCGTGACACCGTCGGCTTTGGCCGGGAGCTTGAGCGAATGAAAGCCGCTCTCGGTGGCTAGCAGCAGCGAGCCGCTGGGCAGGCCGTGCTCCTTGTCGCGCAGCAGCGAGAACTCGAAGCGCTGGGCGGTGACGCCCTCGGCGACGTCGAACGAAACGAAGGCTCGGTCATTCGACTCGGGCGCCCACTGCGTGGCTTGGTTCTTGTCGACCGCGAGCCCGATCGCGCCGGTGGAAGCGACTCTGGGCGAGAGCAGCGCATGGCGAACGCCGGGGCTCTCGAGCGTTGTGGCAGCGAGCTCGCTGACCGATAGCCGCGCCGCACCGAGGAAGTCCGGCGCCTCGCGCGTCGTCAGCGTGCCTCGCTTGGCGTCGAGCAACTTCTCCTCGACGATCACCTCGCGACCGCACAGCAATGCGCGCGTGGTGAAGGTGAGCCCGGCTTCATTGCGAGTGAGCGTGGTGAAGCGATTGCGCGCGTTGTCTTTGCCAGTGAAGCTGCGCAAAAGCACGTTGGGTGCGCCTTCCGGGTCTTTGGGCGGTTGCAGCAGCACCACGTAGCCATCGTCTTTTCCGGGCTCACCGGCCAGGGTCACCAGCGCCAATTGATTGGCGCCGCTGCCGAAGCCTTCGATCGTCGCGCGCAACAAGAACGGGCGGGCGCGTTGTGGCGGATGGATCGGAGTACCTTCGCGCGCATCGCACGGACCAAGCCCTTTGCAGCGCCGAACCAGGATCGCGTCCTCGGTGATCGCCACCACGAAGCGGCCACCCGGCAAGCCGAACTCTTTGTTCTGCAGCAGCGGAATGCTCGGCTTGGGCGGCGGCCGGAACTCGACTCGCTTCGCCGCAACGGGCGTGTCCGCGACAGCGATCTCGGAGAAACACTCAGCGGGCACCAGCATCGGCGCGAGCAGGGCGATCGCAGGAAGCAGGCCGCGAAAGGGAAAGGACGGAACGTTCATGGTTGTCTCGGGCACAGTAGAGCACCGTGCTATGACGAGGTTAGCTGCGCGAACAGATGTCGATCGAACTCGTTTTTGCCACCCCTCGGAAACTCCCCAAAGCACGCGACCTGAAAGGCAGGGTCGCGGTGCTCGATTTGGCGTTTGCGTCCGAAGCGGGCGGCGGCTCCTTCGAGACCAGCACCTTGCCGTTGATCGAGCAGCTGGGGCCACGGCTCGCCGCTTGGGTGGACCACCATGATTCGTTGCACCACGCGCGATTCATCGGAGATCCGCGCTTCACGCTGACCACCAAAGCCGAGCACGGAGCCTGCCCGGAGCTGATTACGCCAGAGCTCGTCGAGCGCGCTGGAGCCGTACAAACCATCGTTTGTCACAGTGACTTCGACGGTCTGATGAGCGCCGCCAAATGGCTGCGGCTCGGTCTCGAGCCCTACCCTGGTGCCGATGACGATGCCCGCGCGGTGGACACCTGTATGGGCGAGCCCTCGCTGCTCGGCCGGCGCATCGAGCGGGCGGTGCGCGCACGCCCCCGCGATATCGGCTTGGCCGGCTTGATCGTGCGGCACCTCGCCGCTGGCTTCGCCGATGCGGCGTTGTGGCTCGATATCGACGCCGCCGGCCGCGAGCTCGAGGCGGTGGAAAAGCGCACGCAAGAGCTGGCTAAGCGGCTGGTTGCGCTCGATGCGCGAGTAATCTTCGCTGATTGCACCGAGCGCAGCGGCGCCTACGACAAGACGATGCTGCTCTTGCTCGGCCAAAAGCAGCGGCCCATTGCAGTGGTGCTCGACGGGGACAGTGTGACGGTTGCGGCTGCCTTCGATAGCGGCTTCAACTTCTTGTCGCTGCTCGGACTGTCAGGAGGCATGCCCACCCGCGTGTCGATCCCCAAGAAGCGAATGAACGAGCTGTTCAGTGCTTTGGAGGTCGCGCAAAGCGCTTGGCCGCGCGTTGACGACCGTCAGCAAAGGGACTAACTCCCGCGCTTTCTCGAGGGGCGCACTAGCGCCTTGGGCGGGTAACAACGGCACCGGCGGCTTCAGTCCGGTGGGTGGGAAAATGGCAGCAACAGCACAACGAACGAGTTCGCAAACCTCCGACGAGCTTTCCTTTCACAACAACGCAGTCTCCCTCTGCATGCTCGCCAACCGGCGCCATCAGACGGCTCGCGTGATCGACTTCCGCGCTGGGGCCACCGCCGCCAAGCGCAACTTCGTGATCGCGACAGCGACCCGCGAGAGCCTCGAGAAGGTCTTCGTACTGGTCGAGCGCGATGAGGTTCAGACCTGGGGTCGGATGGGCTTCCGCCGCGAGGGTTGCATCCCCGGCTTTTACCGCCGCAGCGACGCTTGGATCATGGGCGCCGTGATCGCCAATATCGGGCCGATGAAGCCTGAGCGCGCCCCCGGCGATGACGATGACGATGATCTCGATGACGAGCCGAACGTAGCGCTCGAGCTCGCTGACAAGGCGATCGACAAGGCGAAGAAGCTCGTGAAGGCCGTGCCGGAGAAATCCCTGCCGCCGATGAAGGTGACCACCATCAAGCGCGAGGTCGCTGAGAAGGCTGCGCTGGCCGCCAGCAAAGCCGGCCGCGCGCTCACCGGCTTTGAGCTCTTCAGCCGCGACGCCGAGCGGCACTTTCTCTCCGCCACCGGCAAGAACGGCTTCGAGCTGATCGCCTCGTACGAGGTGCAACCTTCCTTCGCCAGCTCGATGTTGGAGCTGCTCTCGGCTCCGCGGGATGAGTCGGAGCGGCTGCTCACGCAGAGCGCCATTCACGCCTTGCTCGGCAAGTTGGTCGAGGTGAACGCGGTCAGCACTTTCAGCATCGCGCCAGCCGATGACCTGCTGCTCTCCTCCTGCTTCTTGGCCAACGGCTTCCGCCGGTCGGCTGTGCTGCCCTCTCACCTGGTGGTGGGCAACAAGCGCCGCGACGCGATCGTCTGGTCGAAGAAGCTCGCCGACAACTGAGCCTAACGCTCAGCTGAGCGCTGCACGCAGCAGCCGCGAAGAGGCCGCCGGGAATGCCTGAGCGGCCTCTTCCTTTAGCGCCAGCGCGCGACCTGCGTCGCTCATCTTGCCCCAGGTCTTTTGCAGAATGGCGATCACCTCCTCGTCGCTGCGCGTACTCGCGAAGTTTTCGAGCTCGAGCGCGAGGAAGGTGAGGCAAACCGCGTCTTCGATCGCCATTCCGTCGGCGTCGCGCTTGTTGGCCTTGTGCAGCAAGATGGCCTCCGCGCGCTCAGCGATGGGCTCGGCGTAACCAACCTCCAGCGCAATCTCACGCGCGCGTCGGGCGTGGAAACGAAGCAGTTCGGCGCGCCATTTGCGATAGCCCGCGGTGGTCTTCGGGTAGGCGTCGCGAGCGAGCGACGAGCGCTCGAGGTGCTGGCACAAGCCCGCGAGCACCAACGGCAGCTCGGGAGCACCGGACGAAAGCCGCAACAAGTAGCCGACGAGCACGCGGTGGTAACGCTCGGCACCGCCTGCTGGGTCACGACGATGCAGCTCGAACACCCGCTGACAGAAGGCGTCGAACGGCGGCGGAAACGAAAGACCGTCGATCACTCCAGAACGCCGACCTCGAAGTCCTCGATCACGGTGTTGGCGAGCAGCTGCTCGGCCATCTTCTCGAGCGCCGCTTTGGCCTCGTCCGCCGTCATGCCGTCCCCCAGCTCGATCTCGATCAGCTTGCCCACGCGCACGTCGGCGACGCCTGCAAATCCCATCGTCCCGAGCGCCCGCCGAATGGCGTCCCCTTGCGGATCCAGAACCTCTCGCTTGAGTCTGACCTTGACCGTGGCTTTCACGCCCGACCCATCGCACTTGCGAAGGTAGCAGGCAAGAGAGGTTAGGCGGAGAGCGGCGCCAAGGCCGTGCGCAGGCCGGGGTGACTACCGGTCGAGCTCGGCGAGGTCAGCTTCGATACCGGCGCGAAGTGCGGGGTCGTCGATCATAGCGAGCAACAGCGCGCGCTTCCGGGCCTTCGAGATCCCGCGCGCGATCTGCGCGCGGCGAGCAGCGTCGATCGGTTCGCCGCAACGGCGGTGGAACTCCAGAGCCGCAGCAGCGAGCGCCGCCGGGTCGAGGTCGGCAGACGCCCAGTCTGCGCGGTCGACGAGCGCTATGACGTCGAGCCCTCGCTCCTCGAGCGCTCGGTAGCTCGCGAGCGTCAATGCGAGTTCGCGCTCAGCCGCGTCGGGGGGCTGCGCGTGCCGCTGAGCGCCAGAAGCATGCGCCGCCGCGAGGACGTGACGGCGTGGAACAGCTGCACGCCAAGCTCCGCCAGTGCACCTGCTGCGATCGCTGGATCGAGCCCGTTGTGAAGAACCTCGCGACCGACACGAACGAAGTGCCAGTGCCGCGTATCGCCTGCGACCTCGATGGCGACTGGTCGATAGAACGGCGGTGATTGGTCGACAAAGCTACGCGCATCCTCCTCCTTTTGGATGCCGAGCTCCGACTTGGCGGTCCACTCGGTCGCGAGCCGTGGCGTCGTGAAGAGCTCCACGCCCGCAAGGCCCGTCTCGTCGAGCTCCTCGAAGGTGGGGCAGATCCGGTTTAGCCGCGCACCGTCGTCGAACGCGACGTGGTACGCCGCGTCCTTGAGAAGGTACCCCGCACCGTCGTAGCTCCGCAGCGCGATGGGGAGCCTAGGCGTCCGGGGAAGCTTCGCGAACGAGAGAACGCGTACGGCGACGGCTTGCGACGTCTCCCCGCCGTCCTGCCACCGAATACCCCAAGCCGCTGGGAGCTCGAACGGCTCTTGGAGCGCGCGTATGAGGATGGTCGCTTCGGCGTCGCCGAGGGAGTCACCGAGGAGCGCCCCCGCCGCCACCCGTGCAAGCGCGTCGATCCGCTCCTCGCCGCGTGCGCGCTCGACGAACGCCCTGGGCGCCCGCTTCGCCAGCGTCGAAGTCGTGGCGCCGATCGCGAGCCAGGCCGCTGCGCGAAGCGACGGCCGCACATCCCCAGCAACGGCTAGCTCTGCGAGCCAGGCGGCGAGGTCGTCTGTCGGCTTGCGTGTCCTGGCGACGGCGAGCGCGAGAGCCTCGGCCTGCTCGGCGTCGTTGCGGTCCCACCGCTCACTCGCCACCGCCAACGCTTGCAGGAGCGCCTTCTTTACGGGTGCCTTCACCGAGTGATCGAGGTTCGCTGCGCGATGAGGCAAAAGAAACGGCAGCGGGTCGAACGCTGACGCACGCCCGAGGGCCGACAGCGCTGCCGCAGCGACGGAGCCGCCCTCGGCCGCGACCTCGACCAGCGATGCGAGGAGCTGCTTCGGCAGCACGTCCTCGACGAACGTCGCTTGAGCGTAGGGCTCCTTCGACAGCGCCGCCCAGAGTTCGTCCGCCGTGCGAGCGCGCGAGATGACGTTCACCATCGCTACCTCGCTACATCGCGACGAGCCACCGGCCTAAGCAGAGAGCGGCGCCAAGGCTGTGCGCAGCCGCGCGAGCGGCGGCGTGAGGTCGGCGATGAAAGGCTGGCCGACGATCTGCTCGAAGGCGGAGATGTAGCGCGCGGCGGCTTCCACGCGAATGTCGGCGGAGAGCGGAGGGCACGGTCCTTCCCCGGAGAAGCCTTGGGCGAAAAGCCAACGCCGCAGAAACTCTTTGTCGAAGCTCTCCGGCTCTTCGCCTTTGGAGAGCCGCTCTTGGTAGGAGCTGGCCTGCCAAAAGCGCGACGAATCCGGCGTGTGGATCTCGTCGATCACGATCACGTTGCCTTCTGCGTCGAGACCGAACTCGTACTTTGTGTCGACGAGCAGCAGACCGTTCTTGCGGCAATGCTCCTGGCCGGCGGCGAAGAGCGCCAGCGCCAACTCGCTCGCTCGGTCGAAGTGGCGCGCGTCCACCACGCCGAGGCCGAGCAACTCCTCACGCGAGACCGAGCGGTCGTGACCACCCTTCTCGGCTTTGGTGCTGGGCGTGACGATGGGCTTCGGCAGCGCGTCGTTTTTGCGCAGGCCGTCGGGGAGGGCGTGACCACAGAACGTCCGCTCCCCTTTCGAGTAGGCCGTCCACACGCTGGTGGAGGTCACGCCGGTCAAATAGGCGCGCACCACGATCTCGACGGCGAGCGGCCGGCACTCTTTGGCGAAAACCGCCTGCGGGTCCAGCGAGCGCAACAAATGATTGGGGCAGATATCGGCGGTCTGCTCGAACCAAAAGCTAGAAAGTCGATTGAGGACCTGGCCTTTGAAGGGCAGCGTCCCTAACACCCTATCGAAGGCACTGATGCGATCGGTGGCGACGATCAAACGCCCAGGGCCAATCGGGCTCTCGGCGAAGGAGTAGTTGTCGCGGACTTTGCCCTCGTAACGAACGCTGCGTAACGGATCGAGCCCGAGCGCCGCGGCCGAGGTCTCATCGAGGGCTTCATTGAGGGCGGAGCGCAGTGTCGGTTCGTCGACCATGGGCAGGCTGTAATGCAGATTACGCCTCTCGGCCATGTGCACTTTTCGCCGGCCGTGGTAGACGAGCGCGCATGAGCACACGGAAGAAGATCGCACTCATTGGGGCAGGAAACATCGGTGGCGAGCTCGCAAATCTCGCGGCGCAGAAGGAGCTCGGAGACGTCGTTCTCTTCGACATCCCCGCCAAGACCGATTTCGCGAAGGGCAAAGCGCTGGACCTCGAGCAAAACGGCGCGGTCCTCGGCTATGACGTAGCCATCACCGGCACCAGCGACTGGAAAGACTGCGCTGGCGCGGACGTGATCGTGGTGACCGCTGGCGTGCCGCGCAAGCCGGGCCAGAGCCGTGATGACTTGGTGGCCATCAACCTGCCGATCATCCGCGCAGTCGCGGACGGCGCCAAGGAACACTGCCCGAACGCCTTCGTGATCGTGATCTCCAACCCGCTCGACGCGATGGTGTACGAGTTTCAGCGCCGCACCGGCTTCCCCAAGGAGAAGGTCGTCGGTATGGCCGGCGTGCTCGACAGCGCGCGCTTCTCGCTCTTCCTCGCTCGCGAGACGGGCATGAACATCAAAGACATCCGCGCCATGGTGCTCGGCGGTCACGGTGACGACATGGTGCCGGTCCTCAGCGCCACCACCGTCAACGGCGTTCCGGTCAGCGAGTTCATCAGCAAAGAGCGTCTCGACGCGATCATCGCTCGCACCCGCGTCGGCGGCGGCGAGATCGTCAAGCTGATGGGCACCAGCGCCTACTACGCGCCGGCAGCTGCAGCCATCGCCATGGCGGAGTCCTACCTCTTCGATCAGAAGCGCCTGCTACCGACGGCCGCTTACCTCGACGGTCAATACGGCTACAAGGACATCTACATGGGCGTCCCGGTCGTGATCGGCGGCAAAGGCGTCGAGAAGATCGTTGAGCTCAAGCTCTCCGCCGAGGAGCAGGAGATGCTCAAGAAGAGCGCTGCCAGCGTGCAGGGCATCGTTGATGTCGTGAAGAAGAGCGTCTGAGCAGAGAGACGCTTGTTACGCGGCGGCTGGGCTTTCCCGGTCGCCGCTTTGTTTTTGTGGGTTTGCAGCCTTGCGCCGTGGAGAGCCTCGCGCCGATTGGAGCCTTGCGCTGCAGAGAGCCTCGCGGCCTGTGATGCAACGTACCCCCGTCACTCCGGCAGCGGCTCGACGTGAATCGTCACCTGCGTACGCGGCAGCGCGCCGGCCACCGCTTCTTCGAGCGCGTCGCAAAACGCATGGCTCTCCGCCACCGTCGATGAGCCGGCCAGCAGCAGCTTGAACTCGACGAAGCGCGCGTTGCCGGCCTTGCGCGTACGCAGCTCCACGAAGGCGCTGGGTGCGGCGATCTTCGAGCGTAAGACCGCCTCCAACGTTGCTCGTTCGTCGGCCGGTAACGCGCTATCCATCAGGCCGCTCATCGAGCGCTTCACCAGCACATAGCCGGTGGCCACGATGTTGAGCGCTACTGCGATGGCCACCACCGCATCCAGCCAGACCCAGCTCGCCGGCAACACCGCCATCAAGCCGAGCCCCGCCACCACCCCCGCCGACGTCCATACGTCGGTGAGCAGATGCCGCGCGTCCGCCTCGATCACGATCGAATCCAGCCGCTTGGCGTGACGCAGCATGAAGAGCGCCGCACCGCCGTTGATCGCCGACGCGAGCAGCGAGATGCCGAGGCCCCAACCGAGGCTGCCCACCGGCGCGGGATGCAGCAGCCGTTGCACCGCCTCCCAAATGATCATCGCCGCGGCCACCACGATCAGCCCGCCCTCGAGCCCGCTCGAGAAGTACTCGGCCTTCTCGTGCCCCCACGGATGTTCGGCGTCGGCTGGCTTCTCCGACACACTGAGCGCCCACAGCGCACCGAGCGCCGCCACAAGGTTCACCAGCGACTCGAGCGCATCCGAATAAAGCCCCACCGAGCCGGTCAGCGCGTAGGCACCGAACTTCAGCCCCAACGTCACACATGCCGCCGTCAACGAAAGCAGCGCCAACCGACGCGGCGTAACGCTGGACTTCACTGCGCTGGGCAACGCCTGCTGCTTGGACAAGCGCGTGCTGTAGCACACTACGGCTGAGCGAAGACCCGCGAGCGCGTCAACAGCGTGCCGTCTGGCGCTCGGAGCTGGCAGAGGAGGGGGGCGCCGAGGTCGTTGGCGGTGCAGCCCCAGCGGCGGGTGGGCTCGCTGTCTTCGACGAAGAGGTCGACCCCACCCGGGACCGCGACGAGGCGGCGGGTCTGGATGACCGACACCTCGCGGCCGAGGCCCACGGGCGCGAGCTCGGTCCAGCGCAGCTCTGCCTTGTCGGCTCCGCGGGCACGCCGGAGACTGGCGATCTTCGGAGCCATCGACAGCTCGGTGGTGAGCGGCGACTTCGTGCGCGCGGAAGACATCTGGTCGCTCGCTCCGACGACCACGCGCAGGACGTAGTTCATCGGCGTGCGGCGAACCACGCCGACGTCCACGGCGTTGCCTCGGCTGTCGCGCGATGCGATGGTTGCTTCGGTCACTTCGTTCGTAGCGTCGAGTCGGACTCCGGTCACGGTCTCGGTGACGAGCAGCTCTCCCTTGTCGATCGACGCCGTGAGCGAGACGCCGAGCTCCTCGGCGGGCCCACCCACCGCAGGCGTGCGCGCGCGCAGCCGGTGCTCCACATCGTGCGGCGAGCCGCCCTGCGTCGAGCTCTGCACCCACACCACGTCGACGGTCTCGGCGGGCTGCGCAGAGAGCCCGCCGAGCCCCTGGAAGAGCGACGCGGTCGAAGACTCGAAGGCTGCGCCGGCGGCGCCGGCCAACGCCGACGCGGGAGCGATTGGCGCGCTCGCTTCGGACGCGGCGCTCGACGATGCCTGCGGGGACGGAGGCTCGATCGTGCTGGACGCGCCACCGCAGGCCGCGGACCACGCGAGGGCGAGCACCCAGCGCAAACCTCCAAGCAAAACGTGCCGAGTCTGCTGCGTCGGGGCCGGCTTCATGGGGGCGTCGTACGGGTTCGCGCGACGGATGCTCCCCCGCTCGGTCCTTGCGGCCCGCTCGCTCCGCTCCGCTTCGTCCGGTGAAGGCAAGAGCGCACCGTGCGCGTGTGTACCATCCGGAGCGCGGCGCCCAGGAAGTTCGAACCGTGAGGTCATCCGACGACTGGCAGCGAAACAGGGCCTGGCCGCTTTACGGGCAGCAGCTCGTCGTACACCCGTTTGCGGAAGCGCAGCCCGATGGCGTCGGTGGGCACCGAGCGCTCCTCAGCTGGCGGTGGGACGGGGCCGGGCGGCGATGACTCGACCACCGCCTGATCCTCGACGATCACGCGACGGTTGATGGCCCGAAAGATCGGGTCGAACAACCGCGGGCGGAGGAAGTTCCGGTAGCCAAGCTGAAGCACCCTCACTTGGCCTTCATCGACGGGAACGGCGGCAAAGCAGATGCCGAGCAACTTCCCCGGGACCGGGATGCGCAACAAGCTGACATTCGGAAAGCGCAGCTCTGCCGCCCAATCGGCACGCTTGCCGTCGATCACGACGTGCCACGCGTAGCCCCAGGGGTGGTGCTCGATATCGAGCACCATACGCGCTGGGGCCGTCGACTTGATGCCACGCCCGATCGTGCGCGGATGGACGAACGGTAGGTGCGAGTCATCGACCATGTTCTCGACCGCGCGCGTCCAATGCGCGCGCCAGGTGAAGGCGTTGCCGTAGAGCCTGACGTCGTCGCGCAAGACCTCGGCTGGTGGCGCAGGCTCCGAGTCGGGCACGACGCCGGGCTGCGTGTAGATCCACACCAGTCCTCCCAGCTCTCTGGCCGCCAGCGGGATGGCCTTTTGCCGATCGAGTTGCGCGTCGGGATGCCAGGGCACCTCGACACACGCGCCATCACCGTTGAACCGCCAACCATGGAACGGGCAGCGCAAGCAGCCGTCCTCGATCCGTCCGAGAGAGAGCTTGACGCTGCGATGGGGACATCGGTCGACGAGCGCGCAGACGCGCCGCGCAGCGTCGCGGAAGAGCACGATGTCCGTCCCGGCCACCCTCAGCCCGAGCGGACGGGTCGAAAGCTCACGTGCGAAAGCGACCGGGGTCCACACCTCAGCGAAGCCTTCGAACCAGGTCTCCTTTTTCTTTATACCACTTGATATAAAATATAGGTCGTCGAGGGTCAATCGACGATCGGGTCGCAACTCACTGCCTGCGCCCTGCTTGTGCTAGAGCTGGTTCCATGGGCAGACCGCCGGGTGTCCGGAATCAGGATTATGCTACCACGCGCGATAGTATTCTTGACGACGCCCGCTCGCTCCTGCTAACGCCCGACGGCGCGAACGCGAGCATGCGCGAGCTCAGCCGAGCCGCGAAGGTCAGCACGCCGACACTGCGCCACTACTTCCCAACCCGGGAGGAGCTGGTCGCTGCAGTGCTCGCACGAGACCACGCTGGCGCGCTGCCTCACCTGCATCACATCGCCGCCGGCGAGCTTCCGCCGCTGCGCAGCTCGCTGCTCGAGGTGCTCGGCTTCATGCTGCGAGGGTTCGTCGAGTTTGGGGTGCTCGATCTGCACGTCCTGGGGCTCCGCTCGGGCCTCAAGCACGCCGGGCTCGGGCCCGTCTACCTCAGCGAGGTCCTGGAGCCGTCGTTGGTTGCGCTGGAGGCGCGTCTCGAGCGCCATGCCGCGCGTGGTGAGCTACGGCTCGACCAGCCGCGCGTTGCCGCGCTCCAGCTGCTCGCGCCGCTCCTGCTCGCGGTCCTCCATCAGCACGAGCTCGGCGGCACGCGCTGCCGTCCACTCGCCCTCGACGAGTTCCTCCCCGCGCACGTCGATGGCTTCATCCGCGCGTGGACGCCAACCCCGAAGCCAGCAGAGGCGGGCGAATCGGCCAGCGCGAAGCGCGCTCCTGCTGCGCGCGCGCGGGCTCGCTCCAAGTAATGCGCGTCCGTCACTCCCGTCGCTCACCCCGAACGCGCGAGCGCGCCGACCACGGCAGGCGCCGCGAGGCCCGCATGGGCGAAGGCGTGACAGAGCGCGACCGGTGATCCGTAGCCGAGCATTCGCGCGAGGTGCCCTGTGGTCGCGGCCTGGTGGGACGCGAGCATGGTGCCGAGCAGCAAGCGATAGAAGTCGCGCGCCGAGCGCCAATCCGGACCCGAGAGCGCAGAGATGCCGTAGCGCTCTCGAGCCAACTGGGCGCGCCTCGCGACAGTCCGCCGGGTCCAACCGAGGCGAGCCTCGAGGGTCGTGAGCGCCGGGCCCTGCTCGAGGCTCGAGAGCTCGGCGTCGACGGCCGTGAGCAAGCGTTGCACGTCTGAGTCGGAGCGGCTGACCCGTGGCTCGGCGAGCGCGTCTGGGGAGACCGGGACGCCTTCGGCGCGAAGCGCCCGAAGGACCTCCTTGGCTTGCTGAACGAGGCCGGTGCACTCCATCGGGCTCACCACACGCAGCTCACGCAGCAGCGCCTGGATCGCATCGAGCGTCGACGGGGCGAGCCGGAACGAGTTCATCCCGCGCACACCACCGTCCGCGAGCTCCCCGTCGGCGGTCCAGTCGAGTTCGAACGCCAGGCCTGGTTCCGCGCGTGTCACCAGCTCGCCGAGATCCTCCACCAGGAGAGCATCGCCCGCGGCGAGTTCGAACGTCCGGCCGGCGAAGACCGTGGTCCGCCCAGCAAGCATGACCGTGAGCCGACGGCGGCCACGCGGCGCGCCGTTTCCCAAGCTGGTCGTGAGCCGGTCGTCCTGGACCACCCCCGCCGTGCTCGCGCGCCGCAGCACCCAGCTCTCGAAGACCGCGCGGTCGAGCTCGAGCTCTACGCCGTCGAGCGGCGGCGCATGGCGGCGATGCGAAACGAGCATGCCCGCAAAGCGTAGCACCCGTACCGCCGAGGCCTCAGGGCAGCTTCGAAACGAAACTCGCAATCGCGGGAACGAGGTCTTCGGCGAGCGGTATCGACGAATCTTGGTAGCACTTTTTCTGCGAGACTGGCGCAGCGGTCGACGTCTTCAGGGCGTGGCACATATCCGCAATCAGCACGAGCTCGGCGCTCGGCAGACCCTCATGGAGCAGCTCGGCATCCGCGACCGAGACCTGAATATCGACCTCGCCCTGAACGAGGAGGGTCGGCACGTCCACCGTCGCGATCTCGACCTGCGGATCGAACGTGAGCCACGAGATGAGGTAGGGCTGAACATCTTCGGGCAAGATCTGATTCAGCGGCGGCGTGAGTGCACCGGCTAGCTCCCCCGCCTCCAGCTTCACCAGCGCCTCTTCGAGCTCAGCGAGCTGTTCAGTCGTAAGCTGGTCGGCGAGTTGCTCGCGCAGCAGCTGCCCTGCGGGTCGCCCAGCTCCCGCGAGCGACACCAGCCCATCGACCGGAGCGAGCCGCGACGCGAGGATCGCCGTCAGCGAGCCCTGGCTGTGCCCTGCGAAGACGATGTCTCCGACCCGCTCGTCCGCACGGAGCTGCGTGACCCAACCCGCGGCGTCGGCGACCTCCAGATCGAAGGTGAAGTCCTCGACGGCGACCGGCGCCGCCGTAACGCTGCCGCCAACGCCATGATCGTCGTACCGCAGCGACCCGATGCCCTGCGCGAGGAGAGCCTCCGCGAGCAGCCGATAGCTCCGCGGCGTACCGCCATCGCGCAGTTCGCTACCCGAGCCGGAGAGGATGATGGCCACCGGCGCGGGGCCGCAGCTCTCGGGCAGGAGCAGCGTCCCTTCGAGCGTCCCGTACTGGTTCTCGAGAGTGACCGTCTCCTTGGAGGCAGCGAGCTGCGTACACGGGGCGCCACCAGTACCTCCCCCAGCGCCGCCGTCGCCTCCCGTCGCGCGCTCACCGCCCTCTCCCCCTTGGGCCGCGCCTTCACCTTCACAGCCCGCGCCCGCCGTCGCGAGCATGAAACCGACCAGCCATCCAACCCACCTCGTCTTCATGGTCGGATCCGTAGGCCTTTCCTCGGGTGGGCTCCATTGACAAGATGGGACTGTGCGCGCCCTGGGCTGGGAGCCGAGCCACGTCCTCAAAGTAGACGTTGGCGGGACTATCGGAGGGGATTAGATCGTTGAAGTACCGCCCTTCAGGCCGCCAAAAGCGCGAATCCGGATGGCCCTTCGGTTGAATATCTGAGCACTCGGTGAACGGTCTGGTGATTAAGTACCCATGAAACAGCATCCCTCGAGTCGCCTGTACGTTGGGCCGGTTGCGCTACTTGCGACGTTGGCGTTGGTTGGCTGCGGTGCCGAGGCAACGAGCGCGGCGAGCGCGTCACCGACCTCCAAGGCCGCTGAGACGCCCCAAGCGAAGAAGCCGTCGAAGGATGAGGAGCGCTCCTCGGCAGCGCCCGCGCCGCAAGCGGCGGCAACGGCAGCCGCGGCGGCATCGGGAGCTGCACCGGCGCCCGACGCCGCAAGCGAAGCGGACGCCAAGGCGCGCCCTCCCCGTCCGCGTGCGGCTTCGCGCGAGCCGGTCTTTCTGGAGACGAGCTCGCAGCCCACGTCGACGTTTGGGGTCGATGTCGATACGGCGAGCTACACGCGGGTGCGGGCTTCACTGAAAGCCGGCGTGATTCCGCAGCCGAAGGACGTGCGCGTCGAGGAGATGGTGAACTACTTCCGCTACTCGTACCCGGCGCCACAGAGCGCGGCCTTCGGCTTCATGACCGACGTCGCGCGGGCGCCCTGGGAGCCGGGCAACCGCTTGGTGCGCATCGGCATCAAAGGCCGCGAGGTCGCGAACAGCCAACGGCCGCCGGCCAACATCGTGCTCTTGATCGACGCCTCCGGCTCGATGGCCGGGCCGGACAAAATGGACCTGCTGCGCGACGGCTTCTCGCGGCTGGCCGAGCGGCTCGATGAGCGCGATACCGTGGCGATCGTCGCGTATGCGGGCTCCGCAGGCGTGGTGCTTCCGCCCACGCGCGGCGATCGCAAGGCGGTCATCATCAACGCGCTCGATTCGTTCAAGGCGGGCGGCGCCACCAACGGTAGCCAAGGCATCCAGACCGGCTACGAGCTCGCCGCCGAGTCCTTCATCAATGGCGGGATCAACCGCGTGATCCTCGCGACCGATGGCGACTTCAATCTCGGGGCCACCGCTTACTCCGAGCTCGAGTCACTGATCGAACGCAAGTCGCGCACCGGCATCTTTCTCAGCGTGCTCGGCTTCGGCAAGTTCAACCCGAACGATAAGCGATTGGAGCTTTTGGCGGATAAAGGCAACGGGCACTATGCCTTTATCGACTCCAAGGCCGAGAGCCGGCGCGTGCTGGTAGACGACCTCTCCGGCACGCTGCAAACCATCGCCAAAGACGTGAAGGTGCAAGTGCGGTGGAACCCGGCGGTGGTGCAGTCCTATCGTTTACTTGGCTATGAGAACCGAGCCTTGACCAGCACGGATTTTACCGACGATAGCAAGGACGCAGGCGACATTGGCGCGGGCCACACAGTGACGGCGTTCTATGAGGTAAAACCGGTGTCCCAACGCAATAACGAGCTCAGCTTCGGCACGGTGGCGATTCGCTATAAAACGCCGGACAGCAGTGAAAGCACGCCGATCGAGGTGAACCTCAGCGGCTCGGATACCTCCGCCGGAGAGATGTCCACCGACTTTCGTTTTGCGGCCAGCGTTGCGGCCTTCGGCCTCGCGTTGCGCAGCACCACCGATCGCAACAACCTCCCCTTCGATCAAATCGAGCGGCTCGCGAGCGGCGCCTTGGGCGACGACGCCGACGGCCAGCGCGCCGAGTTCGTTACGTTGGTACGCAAAGCGAGCCAGCGTTATCAGGCCGCCACGCGAGCCGTGAGGCCAGCACCGGAGCGGCACCCGTGAGCCGTGAGCGGCTCGGTTACACGCCCCCGGCTTTGGGGCTGCGGCCGAGATGTTTGAGCACCTGCTGCAGGTCGGACCAGACCATGCCTTTGATCTCACGGGTGGGCTGACGCAGGACGTAGGCGGGATGAAACGTCGGCATCAGCGGGATTTTGCCGCGGAACAAACGCCAGGAGCCGCGTGCTTTGGTGATGCCCTCGGAGGGGCCCATCAAGCCTTTGAGCGCCGTTGAACCGAGCGCCACGATCACTTTGGGCGTGACCACCTCGAGCTGCTCCTGCAGATACGGAAGGCACGTGGCCATCTCACTGGCCTCCGGCGTGCGGTTCTCGGGCGGCCGGCACTTCACCACGTTGCAGATATAAACGTCGTTCGGCCCGAGCCCCATCGCTTGGATCATCTTGTCCAGCAGCTGGCCGGCCTTCCCAACGAAGGGCAGGCCTTCACGGTCCTCATCGGCGCCAGGCCCCTCCCCGACGAAGCAAAGCTCGGCCGACGGATCACCGCGCGAAAAGACGGTTTGGCTGCGACCTTGATGCAGCCCGCAAGCCACGCAGGCCTTCACCCGTTGATCGATCAGCTGCAATTTTGCGCGGCGCTCCTCGTTCGAAAGCACCACCAGCGGCGCTGCCACTTTGGGCGCGGCGGCGGGCGCCTCGAAGGTCGGCATGGCGAAGGTCGGGCGCTGCTCCGGCGCGGGCTGCGCCTCGTGCGCGTGGTGCGCGGAGTGCGCGTCTTGGCCAGCGTTGAAGGAGGCCGGCGCAGGCGCATTGAACGCTGCGGGCGCCGGGTGATGCGCTGCAACCGGGGCGGACGCAGCATGCGCAGAATCGACGGGCCGCGCGGCGCGCTTGGGCTCACCGCGCGGAAAGCCGCTGGTGCCGCACTCGGCGTGCCACCAAACGAATTCGCGAGCGGCGCGAACGAACTCGGCCGCCTCGTCGAATAACTCGGCCGAGTCTTCCGACTCGGCCGAGTTCGTCTCAGTGGGCGTCATTCGCCGCTAGCCAACGCTCGGCTTCGAGCGCGGCCATACAGCCCGAACCAGCTGCCGTGACGGCCTGCCGGAAGACGAAGTCTTGAACGTCGCCTGAGGCGAAGAAGCCGGGAACGTTGGTCTGCGTGGTCCCGGGGATGGTCTTGATGTAGCCGTTGTCGAGCAGCTCGACCTGGCCCTTGAACAGATCGGCGAGCGGCGTGTGGCCGATGGCGACGAACATAGCGGCGGCCGGGATGTCGGTGATCGCACCGGTCTTGGTGCTCTTCACGCGCACGCCGGTCACGTGATCTTCCTCGACGCCGAGCACCTCTTCCACGGTGTGGCTGTACATGATCTTGATCTTGGGGTTCTTGATCACGCGCTCTTGCATCGTTACCGACGCGCGGAACTCATCCCGACGGTGCACCAGCGTGACGCTCTTGCACATGCCGGTGAGGTAGTTGGCCTCCTCCATCGCCGTGTCACCGCCACCGACCACGACCACGTCCTGGTTGCGGAAGAAGGCGCCGTCGCACACGGCACAGGCGCTGACGCCTTTGTTCTTGAGCTTGTTCTCGCTCTCGAGGCCGACGTAGTTGGCGCGCGCGCCGGTGGAGGCGATCACCGTCTTGGCTTTGAAGGCCCGCTCGACGCCTTCCGAATCCATCGCCCACAGTTCGAACGGGCGCTTCGAAAGATCGATGCGGGTCACGTCGCCGGTGATGATGTCACAGCCCTGGTGCACGGCCTGCGCACGGAAACGCTCCATCAGCTCCTGGCCGGTCACCTTCTCGGGGAAGCCGGGGTAGTTCTCGACCTCGCTCGTGAACATGAGCTGCCCACCGGGGATGAGCCCGCCAGCGTTGAAGCCCTCGATGCAAAGCGGCTTCAAATTGGCGCGAGCCGCGTAGATGGCTGCCGTCAACCCGGCAGGCCCCGAACCGATGATGATCACATTGCGAACGTCAGAATCACTCATGGGGAAACAGCTCCTTCAACCGACTAGAACCGCAAGGTACCGCCGAGCGCCAGCTCATTCAGCTGCGATTCCAGCGACCCTCCGTTTACAGCTTGTTGGCTCCGGGACCCAGTAGATAGGTCGCCTGAGAGCGCACGAACCTTGCCTTTGCCTCCGTTATCCAGCGTTCCGTAGAAGGTATGCTGGTAAGCGAGGGACATATCCACCGGTCCGAGACGCACCGTTCCACCAGCAGAAACGCCGGCCTTCCAGCCCATGTGGAAATCGAGGTTGAGGTATTCGTCGTCCTGACCTTTGCCCTCGAAGAAGCCACCGGCGCGCGCTGCCAGGAAGTTGGGCAGGATGGTGAAATCACCGCCGAAGCGCACGCCCAAAACGTCCTTCCAGTTGTGCGGGATATCGCCGTCTTCCGGCACCGTTCCAGGCGTGCCCTTCACCGGGATGCCCGGATCAAACTGGATCTCAACCGCTTTGACCTGGCTGTTGTGAGCCCAGGTGAGGTCGATCTCGAAGTCGAAGAGATCATCGGAGAGCGGATCTCGCACGTAATCGCGGCGCACCGACCAGCTCGGATGGTCCGAGCCTTTGAGCGGATGGTGATAACGCATGCCGAGCTTGGCCTCGGCCGGGATGGCCAAACGGAAGCTGCCGGCGTCCTCGATGTCGGTCAGGTTGCAACCTGGATCCGTGGGGGTGCACGGCTGCTCGTTCTTGGTACCGCCGGCCAGCCAGTAGCCGCTCTCGAGCTTGAGGGCGGTGCGCGCCGAGAAGGCGTCGGACCAGCGGAACCAAGCGCCGAGATCGAAGTTCTTGGTCGCGCGCCAATTGGCGCCGAGTACGAAGCCCGGCACGAACATGTCGCTGGTGTTGAGCGTGGCCTTCACGTCGCGGGTGAAGTCGTCTTCGGCCGAGCCGGAGGTAGCCTCGGTGAAGGTTGAAAGCTCGGCGTTGGCGATGCCCCAGGTGAAACCAGCGCCGACCGAGAGCTCATCCGGGATCACCGCGTAGCTCACGCTGACGGTGGGAAAGAGCAGGATCGAGTTCTGGCCGGCGAGCAGGTAACGGCCGGGTGCAGGCTGCGTACGCGAATTACCGAGGAAGTCGAACTCGACCGACTCGCCCCAATCAACGTTGCCGACCGCATGCGGGGCCACGATGGCCACGCCGACCGCCAGGCGATCCATCGGGCGAAAGACCGCCGCGATCTGGGGGTTGGGAAACACGCCGGTGGTGCACTGGGCTGCATCCGGACCGTTCTCTTGACCGGGACCAGGAACCGCGTTGCCTGGCGAAATCGGCTCACCGTTCTCGTCCACGCGGGTGAAACACGAACTCTGGATCATCAGGTGTGCGCCGAGATGAACGCCGTTGGCTTGGAACGACATCGCCGCCGGGTTCATGTAAACGGCCATCGGATCATCGGCGCGCGCCACCCAGGCGCCACCACGACCGACCTGAGCGACGCCAACGTCAGGCGAATCGAGGCCGTTGGAGGCCTGGGCCTCGTGCGAGAGCGCGAGGGCCAGAGCTGAAGCCACGCCTGCGAGCAGCCCGCTTCGAGAATTGAACGACATGAGGAACCTCTCCGAGAGCGGCTTGTTCATTTGACCGGCGATGCGCGCAGCGCAGCCTTTCCATCTTTGGCGTACACAGTGAACTTCACGCTGGTGCAGGTATGGCGCGAAAGCAGCGCGGCCTTGTTGCGCTCCAGCGTGCCCTTGAAGCGGTCGAAGGTGAGACCTTCCACCGACTCACCGCACTGCTTCTTCATCTTCAGGAACTCTTCGTAGATACCCTTCCACTCGACCAATTCATCGGCCGGTGAAGGCGCCGCTGACGAGGCCGGTGCGACCTGCTCCTCGGTCACCAAGCTGCCCGACACACTGAGCGGAGCGGCCGGTACCACCACGGCCGGCATGCCGGCGCTGCTCGGCTTGGGCGGCGGAGGCGGCGCGGGCGGTGCGCCCACACCATCGCTGCTCGGCTTGGGCGGCGGGGCCGGCGGCGGCTTCGGAAGCGCCTTGGGCTTTTCGTCCACCGGCGCCGCATCCGGCACGGCGAAGGCGCTCATCTGCGGCTGCGCCGGCAGCGGACCGATCACTGACTCGAGATCCGCAGCCCGACGCGTGATGCCGCCTTTGGCCGCGACCTTGTCGACGCCGTCGTTGATGTCGGCGGCGATCTTCTTGAAGGCGCCGCGGAATTTGGAGGGCGAGAAGGTGTCGATCTTGGCTGCCGCAAACGCCTGCGCGTTCTTGCGGAAGGTGGAGAGCGGCATCGAGTGCTCGATCACCGTGAACAGAATGCCGAGCAGGCCGAGGCCGAGCGCGACGCCGATCAAGAGGCCGGTGGGCACTTTGTCTTTGTCGGTCTGGTCGGCGGCGCGGAAGAAGTCGGCCGGGGACTCGAGCAAAGTGACCTTGCGCGCGACGATGTAGCCGCTGCCGAGATCCCAAGCCTCACCGGGGACGCGCGTGTAGACGATGCCGACGTCGCGGCGCGGACGGCGAACCAAGGTGCGCCCGACCTCTTGGTACTCCTTCGTCTCGGAGGCCTCCTTCATGTCGCTTTGCATGACGTCGAAATCGCCCGGCGAAAGCGACGCTGTGTCGGCCTCGCTGTGCGGCGCCGCACCGAAGTTGCGGCGCACGCCCAGCGAGTAGAACGCCACCGAAGCGCCGGTGCGTTGATTGACCCGCTGCGCGAAGGTTGCGTCCACCGCGGTCAGACCGATCACCGCACCGATCGGCTCGCCGCCGCCGTCGCGTTCGACCGGACGCGCCACCACGCGCATGATCTCCTCACGCACGACCCAAGCGTCATCCCGAATCCAGCCGGCCAGGGCGTCCGCGACCACGGCGTGACCGCCGAGGTTCCAGTCTTCACGGTCGTTCGAGTTCCACTGCGCAACCAAGCGACCGTCGGCGTCCACCAGGTAGACCTTGGTGAAGCGCTGATCCTCGGCCACGTCTTTGAGCGCCTTGTCGAGCGCGCCGGTCGCTTTGGTGCGCGACTCCTTCGGCACGGCATCGGCCTCGCTGCTCTTGGCCACCGCCTCGCGCAGCTCGGGGTTGAGTGCGACCGGCAGCAAGGCCGCAGCGCGGTTGCGCGCATCGTCCTTCAAATACAGCGCGACGGCCGAGGCATCGGCCATCAGCGCCTCGTTCATCCAACGTTCGGTGTGGCGGTTGTAGAAGCTATGCGCGATGTAGAGCACGCCCACGGCTACGGCCAACGCCAAGCTCAGAATCGGGTACCAGAAACGCGATAGCACCATGGCTCAGCCTCCCGCCTTGGGGGCCTCTTTGGTCGGCTCGGTCTTCTTATCAGGCCCGGCTTTGAGCGGGTCCTTCAGCAGCTGCTCGGCGGGCAGCGGCTTGACCTCCCACGGCATCGCCTCGCCCACCGGCTCACCGCTGAAGTAGGTGCGCAAGGTGTATGTCCCCGGCTCCAGATCGATCGAAAAATCCCCTTTGCGATTGGGGAAGATCGCCTTGTGCGCCTTGGGCTCGACCACGATCCACGAGCGCAGACTGGGCGAGAGCTCATCACGGAACTCGTATTTGCCCGGGCCGGGCGGCGTCCACGTGCGCGTCGCGTCGGGCTTCATCACGCCCTTCGACAGTTGGCCTTTGCCGCTCACCTCGTAGATCGAACGGTCGGTCGGATCGTGGTTCTCGAACAAGATCTCCTGCCCCGGCGCGACCACCAAGGTCACCACCGACGTTCGGCCGCCCTCGATCACCACGCGAATCGGCGTCTTGAGCGGCTGCGCGTCGGCCTCGGTAAGCGCCACGATGCAAAGCTCTTTCTGCATGTGACCGCGCAAGATGCGCACGTCCGGCGGCACCGAAGGCGAAGGCTCGCGGAAGGTGAAACGATGCGCGGCCGGATCCTTCGCCTCGTTCCAAACCGGATTGAGCAGCTCGTGTGTGTTGCCGACCTTGCCCTTGATCGTCGCGGCCAGCACGCCCGACGGTAAAACACACAAAACTGCGACCAGCGCAGCCTTTCGTACAACCCGAGAAGTACCCTGGGATCGAAGCTTCATCGAGCGAGCGAAGCTATCACCACCTTCTGGCGCCTCTCCAGCGACGCAAAGAGCTTGGCACAAAAAGGCGGACGGGCCGCATGTGTGTGCGACCCGTCCATAAGCGTCCCGCCGCCGCGTCCCGATCGACGTGGAACCCCTAGCAAGTTGCTAGGTGGGTGCCGGCGGGCTGCTTTAGGCTTCCCAGTGAAAAAATCTGGGCTTGCTCACCACGGCCGAGGTGCTGGCTCCCGGGTTCGTGCTTACTCGGGATTCATAAATCGATGGGTTAACGACGGCGGAACGAAGTTGAGCATAGGGGCTTCAGCGCCTCAGTCAACCGAAGGTTGCGCTGCGGCGAGCTTGCTGCGTAGCGCCAGCTCGAGTTTGCCGTAGATCCCGCCGAAGGCACCGTTGCTCAGCAGTGCAACGTGATCACCGGGGCGAACCTCCGCGGCGATCAGCTCGACGATCTGCTCCACCGACGTACACGCTCGCGCATGAATCGAGCGCGCCTCGAGCTCCTTGGCGAGCGCCTGCAGATCCAAACGCTCCGCCTCCGGGATGTCGCTGCGACCGAGCGGCGCGAACAGCACCTCGGCCGCACTGCCGAAGCTCTCGGCGTACTCGGCTTGATGCAGCGAGCGACAAGCTGTCGCGCTGCGCGGCTCGAACACGGCCCACAACCTGCCGCCGCTCGGTTTGAGCGCCGCGAGCGTTTCGCGCACGGCCGTGGGGTGATGCGCAAAGTCGTCAAACACGCGCACACCGTCGATGTTGTAGAGCAACTCTTGCCGGCGCTTCACCCCGCGGAAGGACTCGAGAGCGCTCATCGCGAGCTTGAGGTCGACGCCGTAGCCTTGGCAGCAGGCCGCGAGCGCCGCGAGCGCGTTGCGCATGTTGTGTTCGCCGGGCACCGCCATGTTCACGCGCCCGGCCAGCGAGCCGCCGACGTACAAGTCGAAGGCGCTGGTGCCGTATACCGGCGCGCCGCAAAAATGAGGCGGAGCCGCGGCCTCATCCGAAGCCAGGGCGTAAAAACTCACCGGCGCGCGGCTGGTCTGCGCAATTTTAACGACATGTGCCGAGTGCGCGCTGGCGACCAGCAGACCTTCCGGTGCAATGCGCTCAACGAAACCACTGAAGGCGGCGTCGTAGGCTTCGGCGTTCGGATAGATGTCGATGTGATCGTGTTCGATCGAGGTGATGATCCCGACCTCGGGGCGGTAGTGCCAGAACTTGGGCGTCTTCTCGAAGAAGGCCGTGTCGTACTCGTCGCCTTCGACCACCACCGGCGTGCGGCGCGGGTTCTTGCGCGTGCCAGCGGTCGGTAAGCGGCGTGCGCCGGGGATGCGGAAACTGACGCCGAAGTTCGCTGGGATGCCGCCGATCAAGAAGCCCGGCGTGAGGCCGGCCTCGCTCAAAACGTGGGCGCACATCGCGCTGGTGGTGGTCTTGCCGTGGGTACCACCGACGACCAGCGGGGCGCGACCTTCGAGCACGTGCTGTGCGAGCGCATGCGCCATCGAAGCGTACGGCAGCCCACCATCGATCGCCGCGCGCGCCTCGGGATTGTTCGGCCGACACACGTTGCCGATCACCACCAAGTCCGGCCGCGGCTCGAGGTTCTCCGGCGAAAAGCCTTGCTTGAGCTCGATGCCCCAGGCCTCGAGCGCTGGGCCCATCGGCGGGTAGAAGGCCACGTCGGAGCCGGTCACCCGGTGACCCATCTCTTTGAAAAGACCGGCCAGCGCGCCCATGCCGGTGCCAGCGACGGCGACAAAGTGAACGAACATCCCTCCCCTCCTACTCGGCGTTGGCCTCGGTGGACAAAAAGCGGGACACTTGGCGCATGCGCGCGACCACGTTTGCAGCCGGGTTTGCCTTGATCGGGGTGGTGCTGGTGTCGTGTGGAGACGACGGAACCGCGACGTCTAACGACTCGGGAGGGTCGGCCGGCAGCGGAGCGACAGGCGGGGCAACGAGCTCGAGCGATCTCACCATCTCGCCGCCCACGGTGGCCGTCGAGCTGACGCTGCTGGAACCGGCCGCGCAGATCTCCTTCACAGCGACCTCGACGCCGACCGGTGGCGTCGGCTCCGACGTAACGGCCCAAGCGGAGTGGACGACCGACAGCCCTACGCTCGGGAGCATCGCGGCGGGCAGCTTCACGCCGGCGGGCTTCGCTGGAACGGCCACGATCAGCGCGAGCTACGGCCCAGCCACGGCCAGCGCCGAGGTGCAGATCAAGGTCGTGGGTGACGTCGTGATCGATGGGGAGGCGGAGGTCGTCGACGCCTTCGACGCTGCAACGCCCGACCCGAACGCGGACAACGCACCGGCGCTCGAGTACCCGGAGGACGGCGTCGTATTGCCGTCCAATTTGCCGCCGATCGAAACGCAGTGGTCAGCCGGAATCGGCAACACGGCCTATCGGGTTCGACTGCAAGCCGAGGAGCTGCTCGACGTCGCCTTCTACACGTCGCAACGCGAGCTGCTGCTGCCGCCTGCGATCTGGGAGACGATCAAGCTCTCGACCTTCGACTCGCCGATCAGCCTTTCGATCGATGGGCTCGGCCCCGCGGGGGAGCTGCGTCAGGGAGCGCCGCGTACGTTGACGATCAGCGCCGATAGCATCGATGACTCGGCGATCTACGTGTGGCAGTCGTCGACCGGGAGCTTCCGCGTGCTCGATATCGCAGCGGGCACCGATGTCGCGCTGCCCTCCAATGCGCCGGCCCTTGCGCCAGGCCAACCTTGTTCGGGCTGCCACCGCATCAGTCGGGACGGCAAACGCTTCGCGTACTCGTTCAATGGCGCGAACTTCCAAGTGGGCACGCTGGCCTACGACGACAGCACGCAGTCCTTCTTGGAGACCTTCGCTCCGCAGCCGGGCGTTCGTGGGACCTACGCGACCTTCAATCCGCTCGAGGACCTCAGCGGCCCAGCGATGCTGCTCACCGTCCCCGACGACGTGCCGCAAAACACGGCGGGGCAGACGCGGGTTGCGTTGGTTCACCCCGAGACCAACACGCCGCTCGCATCCAATCTCGCAGCGCGGCTCGGGGAGCTCGGGCTTGCTTCGACGCTGATGCCGGATTGGTCCCCCGACGGTTCCTTCGTCGTGATGGTCGCTTACGACTCGAACCAGAACTTCGTACGCGAGCTCGGAGATGACGTGGTCAACGCATCAATCGTCGAACTGCCGGTGACGTACATGGCCGGGAGTCAGACGTTCGAATTCGGTCCGCCCACGGTGCGCGTCTCTCCGGCCGTCGGGAACCCGGATACCGCCGAGAACAACTTCCTACCGACCGTCTCGCCGGACGGCAGCGCGATCGCCTTCACTCGCGCGTCGGGCTGGTGGTCGATCAAGACGCAACAATCGCTGATCAACCAATCGGGGCAGATCTCGCTGGTGCGCCGTGAAGACAACACCGTGCTCGAGCTGGTCAAAGGATCGAACGGCGGTGGCACGACGCTGCACAGCACCTGGCCGCAGTGGGCGCCGAGCGTCGGAAGCCGCTACCTCTGGCTGGCTTATTCGAGTCAGCGCCCGTACGGACATCGCCTCACCCCGGCGAGCCCCGAGAACGACCAATGCACGCTGATCCAAGGTCAGACGCAGTGCAAACAGCTGTGGGTCACGGCCATCGATCGCGCCGAGCTCGCGAGCGGAGCGATCGACCCCAGCCGCGCCCCCTTCTGGATCCCCGGCCAGACGCTCGCCGCACAATACGTCAGCCCGCAGTGGGTGAAGGCCGTGCCGATCACGCCGCAGTGAGAGGGAGGGCTACGGCGCACCAAATCTTCCAGGCACAGGCAACTTTGGAGCTCGGTGGGTGAAAAGGAGGCATGAGAACCCTTGGGCATCACCTAACGCTGCGGCTCGTCGAAGACGATTGGATCGCGCGCGAGGTTGCGGCGCGGCGCGCCTTGTCGCGGACAGTTTATGCGTGCGGGGACACACGCGGACTCCTTGCCTTTCGTGTGACGGACAATCACCTCCACGTTTTGCTCGAGTGCTCGCGTGAGACGGCTGGCCAGTTTGCGCGGGTGGCTCTTCCCGCTTTGCGACGGGTGCTTGCACTCGAGACGTCCTTCGAGTGCGCGCGGATTCGGCCGGTCACGTCCTTGCGCCACCTAGCGAACGCGCTCGCGTACGTCTTCGAGCAAGGACGACGGCACGACAGCAGCTTCGATCTTGCACATGACGGCAGCAGCCTTCCGGAGCTGCTGGGCCTTCGTTGCTTGGAGGTCACTCGCACTCTGCGACGTGTTCGCGCAACGTTTCCTCGCCTCCAGCGTGCTCAGCTCGAGGCCTGGCTCGGTGCGGCCGACCTTGGGACCGAGGCCATCGTGCCGGAGCTGGCCGTTCTCGCCGAGGCAGCGGCTGCGGCAGTTGCGCTGCCAAACCTCAATAACCGCGGCGTCACTGCGCGCACGGTAAAGTTCGCAGCCATTCGGGTGGGCCGCACTTGGTGGAGCGCCCCGGAGCTTCGCCAAAGCCTCGCGCTCTCTCGCAGCGCCTTTCATCGCGTAGAGAACCTCCATGTGCCCGCCGCGAAGGCCCTCGAGCGCGCGGTCCTCGGGCAACTTCACCTGCGCAGCCGCCTTGCGCGGGCGGCACAAGCTTCCGGATTGTCCCATAACCCGCGCTCGCCCTGAACGACCGGCAGATATGGGACGCGTACGCGCCTGCAATGCCACGCTTCGTCCCATAACGCGCCTTCGCCCAGAACGACCGGCGGATATGGGACGTTCGCGGCCCCGCACGGCGCTAGGCGGAGCCAGTGGCGTCCCATATCGCCGGGTCGCCCGGAACGAGCGCGGGATATGGGACGGCGGCCGGCACTGCCCGGCACTGCGAAGACCGATCCCGGCACTGCCCGGCCCTGCGCGCCGATCCCAGCGCTGCGCGGCGCTGGAGGCGTCCCATAACGCCGTGTCGCCCGGAACCGGAGTGGACGGAATCCACGAGGTGGACGGAGTCCAGAGAGGTCTACGGAGTGCCTTTGGCACGACGTGAACGACCCGCGGATATGGGACGTTCGCGGCCCCTCACCGCGCTCCATACACCCCGCCGGTCACGGCTTCGCGCCGACGCAGCCTGCTTCCTGCAGGTCGGTATCGCGGATGAACAAATGGCCGTTCAACCCTGCCACCTGGATGGGGGTCCAGCCCGGCGGGGTCTGCGGCTTGGGCGTCGGAACGAAGCTGACGCCCTCGCGGATCTCACCAAGCCACACGGGTCCGTGCGCGCTGTCAGCGGCGATTCGAACCTTGCTCTGGCAGCTAACGCCATAGCGCGGGGTGAGTCGCTCCGGCTCGGCAGGCTTGCGGCCAATTGAACCGAGCGGTGCGAGCAGTCCGTGGCCGCTGGTAGGCGGCTTCGTAAGCGAGTTTGCGGCCACCCAGCCGGTGAGCGTTCCTTCGGGTGAAGGGACCTCGACGCGCACGAAGCCGCCGCGACGCTCGAGCTCGATCGCTTCAAGCGTGGTCCCGACGGGAGGCTTGATCGAAAAGCCACCACGGTCATCGGGCTCCGGCGCAGACTGCAGCTGCACGCCCTCCTTGGCCAGCAGGTGGACCGCTTTGCCGGAGGAAGGGTCGAGCGGCGCTGGCGGCGACGTCGCGAGCTCGCTGCAGCGGAGCCGCTCCTCGATCGGTAGCAGCGAAGGCTCGATCAGGCTGTGGCGCATGAGCTTGACGACGACGCTGTCGGCGTCGACCGAGACCAACTCAACCTGGGTCTTTCGATTCGGCGTCAGCATGCCTCCGACGAGGCGGCGGCTGGGCTGCACCCAGAGCGGGACCTTGCTCATGTCGACCAGACCTCGTGCAGTCGTACCGAAGCCATCGACCTCCGCCATAGCGATGCTTCCATCCCCGGCCGCGATCCGAAAGCGGGCCAGCTCAAAGTACGAGTTCACCCAAACCGCCGAAAGGCCGACATCGGCGAGGGTCGCGTAAAGCCGCAGCGGCGGAGCTGTGCTGGGGGTCTGTTGCGCCTCGAGCTCGCACACAAAAGCGCCCAGTTCTTCAACGCGGCCAGCCTCCACGGGTGGCACCGACTCAACGCTGAGCGAAGGCGTCACGCTGGGTGTCGTGACGAGGCTCGGCTCGCCCGCAGCACAGGCCGACAGCGCGAGAACGCCAGCCCACGGAACTGCGAGTCTTCTCATGCGCGCATTCAACCACGCGGCGCATCGGCTCGCGACAGCGATGGTCATTGACGTTGCTTTGCGAGGACGTGCGGCTCGCAGCAGGTGTACGGTTCGCTATGGCCAAGCGCTCGCTCGAGTTCTTCTACGACTTCGCGTCCCCCTACAGCTACCTCGCCGCGACTCAGCTCGATGGCCTCGCCGAGCGAACCGGCGCCGAGATCATCTGGAAGCCGATGGTCCTAGGCGCCGTATTCCAGAGCGCGGGAAACGACATGCCGGCGAAGGTCCCGGCGAAGGCGCCCTACCTCTTGCGCGATCTCGATCGCTGGGCGCGCCACTATCGAGTCGCCTTCAAGATGTCGAGCCACTGGCCCGCACCCAGCATCGCCGCGCAGCGTCTCTGTCTCGTGGCGGACGAGTCGGGCAAGGGTGCTGAGCTCGGCAAACGGATCTTCGTCGCCATGTGGGTCGAGGATCGCGACATCAATAACGAGGCCGAACTCGGCAAGCTCGCAGCCGAGGTCGGGCTCGAGGCGGAGACCGCCCTCGCACGCTCCAAGTCGCCCGAGATCAAGCAGCGCCTGCGGGCCAACACCGACGAGGCCCTCGCGCGCGGCGCCTTCGGTGCGCCGGCCCTGTTCGTCGGCGACGAACTGTTCTGGGGCAACGACCGCCTCCATTTCGTTGAAGACGCGCTAGAGCGAAGCTCGACATAACCGACCTGAGAGCCTCAGCACGCGTACACCACGGCCGCGCCAAGGGCGATGGCGAGCCACAGCCCGATCCGGGTGCGAGCAGCTCTCCGCGCAGACGCCAAGGACCAGGTTCCGATCCGTGTTCCCGAGCCAAATACGAGGACGGCCTTTGCGTCGCGAAACGCGGGTGGCTCAGGGCCACTTTCGAGCGTGGCCGTTCCAACGACGCAGATCGCCGTACCCTCGCTGATCGACCACATTGCCAGGGGCGTGGTCAGGGCCTGGTGCGCCGAGATGTCGACGCCGAGTTCTTGCTTGGCTCGCTTTCCCAAGGCCCCGCCCATGCTCCACGGTCGCTCGCAGAACTCGATGCGGGCAGGATCGACGAGGACTCTACGTTCATGGTCGCGAACCTCGAACCGCCCGGGACTTGTCCATCGCCTGCCCTCGTGTCGGGCGAGCCACGCCACCGCCTCGAGCTCCGTGCCTGGCACACGCGTTGGAGCGTCTATCGCATGTGCCGCACCTTCGAACACAACCCTCCCGCGCGGCTCTCCCGTACGAGGTGCTGGTGGACCTCGCAAGCGAGCGTGCTCGACCAGCCCCGCAGCGAGCCCAACGAGCGCGACAACCAGCGCGACGACCGCGGTGCTGGTAGCGGTCGAGGTAGCGAGACACTCGCTCACGAGAGCGATAGCAACCATCGGTAAGAAGAACCCAGCCAACCCAGCCAAAGCCTTCGCTGCGACGCGGTGCTTCGCCAATTCATGCTCACTGCTGCTGCGCCACCCGAGGACCAATCCCGCCGCCATCGCTGTGAACGCGGGGAACAGCAATCCGACCCACCTCGAGTTCACCAAAGCGAAGCCAAGAAACACCGCCACAACCGCGACCAACACGGCATCCCGCTTGAGGCGATCAATCACCACGGAAGGCTAACTCAGTCTTTGCTCGATCCAGTCGTCGCGTAGAGCTTCCCGGGGGCTTCACTCTTCGCCGTTGAGTCGAAGCTTCACTCGGGCAAGAGGATTGAAGCCTCGTTCGTCTCGGACGCCACGCTGTTGCCGCTGAAGTCGCAGTCGATTGACTCGGCGGTGGCTCCGCCTTGCAGGGCGAGCCCGAACTCACCGCCGAAGGCGCGCACGCGCTCGAGTTGGTGCGCTTCGCCCTCCAGAACGATGCCTGCTTGCTCGTAGCCTTCGAACCAGCAGTCGGTGAGCTTCACTCCGTCAACGGCATCGTCTTGGAACACGAGGCCGGCGGAGATGGGCCCGGCCGGTTCGCTCAGTCCGTTGAGGTTGACCTTCGAGATCATGCTCGCGGCGACACCTTCAACCACCGTCTCGCTTATCTCGCCGCTGGCGTCGTCGCTCAGGAAGATGGCCGCTCCGTGCGTGTCCGCGATCGTCGTCTTCTCAACGCGGAGGGTCGTATACTTTCCCCCGGCGGCGATTCCGATGCCTTCGGTTCCATCGACCCCAGGAATGTTCTCGATCCGGCATGAGCGCACAGTGGTGGTGCTGGGCATATCGGTTTCTCTCGGAGCAAAGATCCCGTACTCCTCCGCTCCCGAGATGAAGGTTCGCTCGATGGTTGCACCGCCAGCAATGGTGGCGATCCCTATGCCAGCTTCGAAGCCGAACGCGTCTCGGAATGCGACGCCCTCGATCACGTTGCCGCTCACGTGCGCGCCAAGAAGAAGCGACATCCCGGTAACCCCGACGTTGGTGATGACGTCCTTCTCGCTGAACAAGACGGGTGTATCTCCATCAGCAAATGCCTGGTCAATGCCACCAAATTGCGCATTGGTCATCCAGTTGCCATTGGTGCGAAGCTCGCCAGCGTACTGAGTTGCTGCGGAGGTCGCCGCGTCGGTCAGCACGTTGCGCTCCGCCAGCACGACGCTGCTGTTTCCCTGCACGCTTAGCAACAAGCCGTAGACAAGATCCGTGGACTCGGCGACGACGCTATCGCGAATCGTCGCGAGCCCATCGTCGACAGAAATCCCATAGCCAACCCGCCTGATCACCGACCCGTCGACGGTCAGCTCGCTGCCGCCTTCGACGTAGACGCCAAGTGCAAAGGCGCCGCTGTCCGGCAAGACGGTATCGACGAAGACGTCTTCGGCCGAGAGCGAGGAGCCGCCTGCGGCTGCGAAGCCCCCGGTGCGGGCGCGCACGATCGCCGTCTGGCTCAGTTCGAGCTGGGCGCCTTGAGACACCAGGGCTCCGTAGGCGAAGCCGAGCGCGTCGGTGATGGCGACATCTTCGATCAGCGTGCGGGAGACGCTGGCCACGGCAGTCCCTTGCACGTGGACGCCCCGCCCGACGTCGTGGATATGCACGCGTTCGATGGCGAGCTCGCCTCCCCCAGCGGCGATGCCCACCGTCTCTGAGGTCAAGGCCACGCCGGCGAGGCTCGCCGTTTCGCCCATCGCGAGCAGGACGCGCACCGTTGCAACGGCAGGCTCCACCGACGAGAGCGTCACCTTGCTCGCGCAAATCCCTTCGAGCCGCAGCGGCCTGTCGATCACGATTTCGCCTTCATAGCCGCCTTCAGCGATCACGATGCGATCGCCGTCAGCAGCGGCCGCCATGGCAGCGGCGATCGATGCGAAGGGTTTCGCGCGGGAGCCGTCCGAGTCATCGAGGAGGTACGCACGATCAACGTGCACGTCGTCCGCGGCCTCGACGATGGCGCCCCATTTACCGCTACCGCAGCCGGCATCTCCATCGATCGAGACGCAGCCGAGCGACGGTACCGGAAAGAAGCCAGCATCGCAGGCGTCGACGGGCGGAAGGCAGATCCCCCGAGCATCAATGAACTCGGCCGCGCAATTCGGTACGCCCACCGCAACGCAGCCCACGTCGATGTCGGGCACCATACCCGGCGCGCACTTGCTCACGGACGGACGACACACGCCGTCCTCGATGAAGGACTCGTGGCAGCCGTCGATGCCGGCCGTCGGCTTCTCGAGCACCGGGGGAGCCGCGCCGCTTCCGCCAGAGCCTCCGCTACCGCCAGAGCCGCCGCTGCCACCAGAGCCGCCGGTGTCTGCCGGTTCGTCGTCGCCGCAGCCGGAGACGGCAGCGGCAACTATCAGGCACGCAAGGTGAATGTGGTTCTTCATGAGCTGGTTCCTACAAATCGAAGGTTGGGGCTACGTAGAGCCGGTTTCTGCGCGCGAGCGTCCGCTCTCGCGTGCGGACGGAGTCCTCCTTGGTCACAGCTCGTAGGTGGCAACGAGGTCGACGGAACAGGGGAAGGTCAAGTCAGCGCAGCCGGGCCCCTCGCAGGTGATCGTGGCCAGGTAACGCAGCGTGAACGAGGCTGGGTCATTCACCGTCCCGGTGATCTCTTCTGGGGTTGCGATGACCGTGAGCATGGGGAGCAGGCTCGGCTCCGGAGGGCCCTCGCAGACAACTGAGCCGTCAGGCGAGTAGCTGCAGGTCGTGACGAGGTCCTTGGCCTCATCGGTCATCGTGAACGTCGTGTCGCTGGTCCACTCGACGACGACCGGGAGGAGGCTAAAGTCGAGTCCAACGCAGGTATTGTTCTCAACCGAGTCGACAATTCCATCGTAGGAGCCCTCTTCGAGAGGGAACTCAGGCGCCGAGCCGCCCGAGCCTCCAGCACCACCCGGCCCCACCATACCGCCCGTGCCCCCGGCGCCTGCGGGCTCGCCGCCCGAACCACCCGAGCCACCCGAGCCGCCCGAGCCGCCCGATCCACCAGAGGCCTCGCTATCGCCACAGCCGAGCGTGAGAACGAGAGCGCAGAGTGAAAGACGATTGAGACGAAATGCGATGGGCTTGTTCATTGGATGGACTCCGATTGGCAATTGAAAGGGTTCTCCCGCGTGGCGGGCGGCCGATCTCAGTTATCGTTCGCCCTCGTTCGACTTGGTATTTCGGCCTTATTTCGCCGGCCCGCTCGTGCGCGGCCGCGGCCGCAGCCATGCTCGCGAGCCTTCAAAGCAAAGGCCCTCCCGCACTGCGGAAGAGCCTTACGCAGCGCTTTGCGTTGCCGAGGTCTCAGCGGCGCGAGATGCGGCGCCTCACCATCGCAGCCAACCCGAGCAGCCCGACGAAGCTCCACGCAGAGGTTGGACTTCCTTGCGTCGAGCCCACCGCACAATCGCAGCCTGAGCCCTCCGCCTCACCGTCGTCATCGTCAGCGCCGCCGCTGCCGCCATCACCGCCGGAGCCGCCTTCTCCGCCAGCGCCGTTCTCACTGGAGCCGCCGTTCGAGACGCCAGCACCCGAGCCGCCTTCTCCGCCAGCACCTCCAGAGCCCGACGACGGCGCTCGCACGATCACGTTGATCGCATCGGTCGAGGTCGCGACGCCGTCATCCACGGTCACCACGAAGGTGTACGACGTGTCTTCGGCGACGATCGGGGTGACGAAGGTCGACAGGCCGTTCAGGCCCTCGAACAGCTCGATGGCGCTCGTGCCGAGCGGCGCCCAAGCGATGGTGATGGCATCACCGTCGGGATCGCTGCTGGCCGAGCCGTCGAGGATGACCTGCACGCCGCCCTCGACGTCTTGGTCGGGACCCGCAACCGCGATGGGCGCTGCTTGGCAGATCCCAGCGTGAGGCACCGCGGAGCCGAAGGGCGTGTTGGTGATTCCAGTGAAGGCGAGGTTGTCGAGCGCCCAACCGAAGCCGCCCGCATCGACGTCAGAGCCGATGCGGAAGCGGAGGCGAACGGTCTGGCCAGCGAGCGCGGTGCCGAAATCGAGGCTGACGATGTCCGAAGCGGGGAAGGAGGGGTTGGTCGCCCCGAAGGCCTCACGACCCGAAAGGGGATTCCCATATCCAACGAAGATTGTGCCGGTGTAACCAGGGGCGACCACCGTGGAGACGTCGACCCAGGTGGCGCCGCCGTCAGTGCTGAACTCGATCACTCCGCCGTCGTACAGGTTGGGATCGCCCGGGAAGCTGCCGAACTCGTGAAGGTGTTCGAAGGTCAGGACGAGCGGGTCGGTCCCACTGACGACGAGATCCGGCGTCTCGAGTGCCGCGTCGGTGAGTTGAAAGGAGTTCAGCCCATGCCAGAAGTGGTTGCTGGCGCTCTCGGCCTCGCGTTGCCAAACGAAGTCCGCCAAGTTCCCGGTCTTGGCCCAGCCAGAGTCCGGGTGCTCAACCGTGTCCGTGGCAGAGGTTGCGTCCGGGTAGTCGACGTTGCCCTGGAATCCCACGGCGGCGCTGGTTCCACCGCCACAAGCAGTGGGCGCGTCCACTGCGATCTGAAACTCCAGGAGTTCGATACCGGCGAGAGACTCGCTCAGCGAGATCGGCACCTCGATGATCGTGCTCTCGAAGGCGGCGAGGGTTGGGACATCGACGGTTGCGTCGGGCAAGAACACCCCTCCCGAGCTGGTCGAGACAGTGAGGGTCGCACCAGCGAGATCAACGAGGCCGCCGTTGCGGACCTCCACGCTGACCACGCCGTCTTCGGCACCGTCGAGCGCGCCGTCCGCGTCGCAGGGGTTGACGCTGTCGCTCAAGTTGACGGCGCCTACAACAGCTCTCGCCGTAACGACGTCGCTCTCGACCACGCCGACGAAGTCGGTGGAGAAGCGCGCCGGTGATTCGGCGCAGGTACCGGCGCCGCGCGCAGCGAAGGCCTGGGCGATGAGCAGCGCGTCAGCTTCATCCGCGGCAAGTGCCGCGGCGATCACGCCGTCGCGCGCTTCGGTGAAGGTGGCGTCGAGCGGGGCCATCTGCATGCCGGCGACGACGTAGTCGGCCATGCGCCGCTGCGCTTCGTCGAAGTCGTACGGCGGGCTGGGGAGCTCGGTCTGCGCGAGCATGCTCGCGTACGCCTCGAACATCATCGAGGTCCACACCTCGCCGGCGTTGTGGACCTCCGAGTTGGGGTTCCCTGCGAAGACTCCAAGGGGGACGGCGGGAAGCGGCTCCGCATCGCTGATATGCCTGAACGAAAGGCTGTTGATCGTTGGATCGGTTGAGTAGGGCACCCGACGGATACCGAAGTACGCGAAGTCTGGGAGCTGGACTGTGGAGTAACCCGTCATCGGATAGGCTGCATCGAGCGGTTCGCCCTCCTTGATTGCAAGGTGCAACGCGACAAAGTCAGCCCAGCCCTCGCTCGTCGCGACGAACATGGAGCTTCCTCCAATCGCTTGCCGGAAATGCAAGTAGTGCCCCCACTCGTGCGCGACGATCATGTTGTCCAGCCCGCCATCCCGTTGCACCGAGACGCTGCGACTTAGGTCGACCTGGAAGGGCCCAGACTCCAGCGCCGACTTCAGCGCTTGACCATCCTCGAGCGACACCATCACCGCGCCGATCGTCGGGCTGGTGGGGCCGGGGCCCATGACGAAGGGCGCAGCGCCTGCGACATTGTTGACGATGATCGCTCCGACAGCGCCGGCGGCCTCGGCATTGGAGACCTTCACACTGAAGGGACAGACCCCTCGATCGACGAGCACGATCGAGCCGGCCACGTTGTTGACGAAGGGCTCGCAGCCGTTGCTGGTTGCGGGGACGCCATCGTCGGCGAGCACCAAGTTGGCCGACGCGGTGAACTGCTGCGGGCCGAACTGACCACCCGTCGTCAAAAGCGGCACGTTGGCTGGCTGGACCACGAGCGACACCGACTCTTTGCCGTCCCAAACAAACATCTGCATGCGAGGGGAGAGGCCATCCGCTGGCGTCGCCATGTTGGCGTTGTTGAACTGCGCCGGCTCGCCGGGCACTTCGGTGTTGGAGAATGCTGAGTCCTGTGACTCGGCGCGCAGCACGTCGCCCCCTGCGCCGCCGCGTCCGTAGTTGAAGAACTGCGCGTTGCCGGCCTGCTCGGTAAAGCCGGAGTCATAGTAATAATCGTGGAGCCAGTTGTTGACGTAAAAGAGGTTGACCGTCGAGGCGTAGAGCTGGTTTGGCGTCGCGAGCGGACCTTGCGCGAGGTTGTAGTCGTAGTTGAACTCGTCAGGCCCGTTGATGCTCACGCGTTCGTCGCCGGTCGAGAAACCATCCGGGAAGCCGCGGTCGGAGTAGGCATCGACGTTGTTGCCGTAGGTCTCCGAGACGAAGGGACTCGTGGGGTGGGGCAGCCAGGGGTCGGGTACTCCACTAACCGTTGAGTTGAAGCCGTTGGCTTCGACCAGCGAGGGCGAAACGAAGCCCGGCATCATGCCGTCGGGGACGCCCGTCGGGTGCGGCGTCAGATCGACGTTCGGTCCGTCGAGCGGCCTTCCATCCACCGGATCGGCGAACACCTTGAACCCGATATCGGCGCTGAGGTTCTTGCGTTGCAGGATGCGGCCGTCCGCCGCCGCGACGATGTAGCGGACGTACTCCGATGAGGTGGTCGGCTTGTTGGCCGCATAAACCTCGACGAAGTACGCCGGCACGAGCTCGTCCCCGACGGGGTAGAAGACCTTCTTCGCGCGCGCCGGATCCGAGAACACGAGCGGCGTCTTGCCGTTGGCGACGCTGAAGCGGAAGTAGCCCGCGTGGTCGACGTCTTTGTCTTGCGAGAGCTTCACGCCCTCTGCGTCGCTTCCAAATAGATCTTTGAGCGAGCGTTCCACCGCCGAACTCGGGGTGAGCTTGAAGTCGCGCGTCCCCGGCCGGCCGATCTTCGTCGCTTGCGGATGCAAGCTGCCGGAGAGCGCGACCAGCTCGCGGTTACGCCGCATCAGCACCTTGGCGTCGCTCTCGAACACTTCGATGCTGTCGAGTCGCTGGCGTAAGTGCACGATGATGCCGCCGCGGCCGGTGTCATGAACCTGCTGCACGGTGGCGGTGCGCAGCGCCTCGTCGGAGAGACCGTAGACGTCGCGGAAGGCAGCGAGATGAGCGCGTGCGGCGCTCGCGGCATCGGGGCCTTGCGGCTTGCTCGTCGACTTGGGCGCGAACACGAAGTTCGGCCGGCCGGTGGCTTGATCGACAGAGGCGATGAAGCCGCCGAGCTTGTCGAGGCTCGTGCGCTTGTCGAGGCTCGCGCGCTGGGTCTGCGGTAAGGACGCGCGTACGTCGAGGAAGTCGGGGCCGTGAGCTTGTGCGGAGGCCGCAAACAGGACGGTGGCGGTAGCAGCGAGGAATCGGATCGATCGGTTCATGGGAAGGTCCTTTGGCAAAAGCTCAGGTCAGAAGGTTTGGCTGGCGTTGATCGCGCCGAGGCTCGCGGGGCCGGCGGCCCAGGTGAAGTCGGCGACCGAAGAGCCGGGCCCGCCGGTGAGCTGGAGTGAGTTGGTCGCGGGCGTGGTCTCGTCCTCGACCAGGCCGATGTCCGTCGAGGTCAGGCCCGTCAGCGGAGGATCGACGCCGACGATCGCGCCGCCGTGGCTGATGAAGTCGACCGGGTTGTCGAAGGGATCGAGGACCGCGTAGGCCCAGTTGCCTTCGGGTAGGCCCTCGAGGTCGAACGAGATGGTGCCGAAGCCGTTAGCTTCATCGGCGATCACGCCGCCGAGCGGGCCAACCCCGGCGACGATGGTGCCGTCGGCTGCGACCAGCACGAACACGAAGCCCCCGATGTCGATGCCTGCTGCGCCCGCGAGCTCGATCCCTTCGCCGACGTCGGGGTCGGTGTTGTCGTAGTGGATCTCATTGATCCAAAGGTTCAGGCTGCAACCATCGGTGTCTTCGCTGCAGGCCTCGATCGCCGAGCAAACAGCGCCGGGGGTCGCGCAGGCGCCGGCTCCATCGCAGCTCTCCTCGCCGTTGCAGAACAGGCCGTCGGAGGTGCACGCAGCGCCTGCGGGCGGCACGTTCTCATTGCAGGTCCCAGCGCCGTTGCAGGTATCGGCGTGGTCACAATCGGTGTCCATCGCGTCGCCGCAGGCGGTGCCGGAGGACACAGGCCCGCAGGTGCCATCGAACTGAGCGCCAGCGGCTTTGGAGCAGGCCATACAATCATCGAGCGTGTCGCCACACTCGACGTCGCAGCAGGTTGCATCGATGCAGAAGCCGCTCGAACAATCAGCGTCAGCGTCGCAACCGAGGCCGTTCGCTTTGGGGCCGGAGGCTGTGCAGGTGCCCTCGACGCAGTCCCAGGCGTCACCCGAGTCGGCACAGTCGGCTTGCGAGAGGCAGGCCGCGCACACCGGCGGCTCCGCCGTCGTATCGCAGCGTCCGCTCAAGCAATCTACGGTGTCCTCACAAGCGAAGCCATTGCTGCAGGTGGTGCAGCCCTCGGCGCCGCCCGCGCCGCCGTTGCCACCGTTTGCCCCGCTCGCACCCGCGCCACCGCTCCCGCCCGGACCGACGGCCTCACCGCCGGAGCCACTACCGCCGGTGGTTGGGCCACCACCGTTCGCTGCTCCGCCGCCGCCGGTCGCGTTCGTGTCGTCGCCGCAGCCAAGCGCCGTGATCAGCGCGAGCGTGAGGGAAAGTGAACAAGGGCGCAGCCAGCGTCGCTGACGCATGGGGTCGCTAGGGGCCTGGTGTTGCTTCGAGATAAGGGACATGTCGGTTCCTCCGTCGACACGTGTTTGTGTCAACGTCGGTTATCGTCAGTCCGCGCCCGACTTGGTATTTCGCCCCTATTTCGCCGCGTTCGAGCGCGCTACGAAAGCGTGGCTTGGCGCCGCACGTCGAGCCGATCCACGCCGATGCGGATGCGTCCGGTGCCCATGCGGCGCTCCACCACGTTGGCTGCGCCCTCGATCGAGAGCGCGGCGAACTGCTTGCGCGCGCGGCATACGTCGACGTTGAGCCGCAGCTCGTCGGTCGCGAGCATGCGACAAAGCTCATCGCGCTCGAGCCAGCCGCGTTCGGCGGGTGGCAAGCTCGCGCTGGCGAGCCGAGCTCGCGCGAGCGTCGCGAGCAGATAGTGATAACCGCGAGGCGGCAGCAGGATCTCTTCATCCGGGCAGACCACGGTGAGGTCCACGTGTTCTTCGTTCTGGCTCACCACGAAACGCAGCGTGGTGTTCTCGAGCGAGCGCGTGGTCGCGCCTGCTTCGGCGGTAGCGGTCCCGGCCTCCGGCAGCTCGAGCACCCACGGCTCGCCGCGCACCAAGATGGTCTCTCGATCGACCACTTCACGCGCGACGCCACCGTCTTCCAGCAGCCAACGTCCATCACGCGAGCCAACCACGCTCACCAGCGGCTCGGATTCTTCCGGCAGGACGATCAGCGACTGCGCGGCCAAGCGAACAGCGCCGCTCGCGACGTGGCGTGCGTAGGCCGACGGCGGGCTCGCCTCGACCAGCACGAGGGCCTCACCGTCGGGGCCTCCCAGCGTGAAGGCATCCCCGGCGATGATGCTGCTGCGACCTCCCGCTGCGAGCCGCTGTTTGCCCAGGAAGGTGCCGTTCTTGCTGCCGAGATCACGCAGCTCCCAGCCGCTGCCCACCCAACAAACCAGCGCGTGTTCACTGGAAACCAGCGGCGCGTTCACGCGCAGATCACAGTTGGCAGCCCGCCCGATCAAGCAGCGTGATTTCAGCTGAATCTGCTCGCCGTCGGAGGTCCGCTCCAGGGTTCCCATGTCTTGCTTGGCATAACACACGATGGGGGACCTCAGAAGGTCTGGCGCAGCCTGTGTGGAGGCTCGCTCGCGCACCGCGGGAGGCGTAGCCTGCGTGCATGGCGGGGGCTGAAACCACGACGCGGATCGCGTTGAAGAACGAGGAGGAGGACGCGCGGCAGGACCGCACGATGACCGCCGCCCCTGGCGCAGCCTCGTCGACTCGCGTTGCGCAGGGCGCGCTTGAGTTGCCCAGCCGCTACCAAGACCTCGGCCGCATCGCGGCGGGCGGCTTTGGCGAAGTCCGCCGCGTGCGCGATCTCGAGCTCGATCGCGTGGTGGTGATGAAGCTCCTGCGCGCCGATAGAGTGTCCGCCAAGGGCACGAGCGAGACGCGCTTCTTCGAGGAGGCTCGGCTCACCGCGGGCCTCGAACATCCGGGCATCGTCAGCGTCCACGACCGAGGTCGACTGGAAGACGGCCGCCTGTGGTTCACCATGCGCGAGGTGCGCGGGCGCACGCTCACCGAGGTGATCGAGGAGGTGCACGCAGCCGCGCCGACAGACGACTGGAGCGAGAGCTCCTCCGGCTGGACCTTCCGTCGGCTGATCGACACCTTCGGTCGCGTGTGCCAAGCGGTGGCGTACGCGCATCGCCGCGGCATCGTTCACCGCGATCTGAAGCCCGACAACATCATGGTCGGAGAGCTCGGTGAGGCGCTGGTGATGGATTGGGGGTTAGGCCTTCACCTTACGCTCGATATGTCTGTAGAAGGCCCGCCGGATAGTGAAGTAGAGGTCGAGGACGTGGCTCGTCTAACTCGCTATGGCGATGTGCTCGGCACGCCCGCGTATATGCCCCCAGAGCAAGCCGCAGGCGCGCGGGATCTGCATGGCTTCGCCAGCGATGTGTACTCGCTCGGCGCGGTGCTCTATCAGGCGCTCGCTGGGCGTCCACCGTATCAAGGGGTCAGTGCCAGCGCCGTCGTTCGCCAAGTGCTCGCCGGCCCACCCCAAGCCATCCCGCTGGTCGCCGCCGGACGCTCGATGCCCGCGGAGCTCGTCGCGATCAGCGAGCGCGCGATGGCCCGCTCGATCACCGATCGTTACCGCGACGCCGAGGCGCTCTCGGTCGACGTGCTGGCCTGGCTCGACGGCGCGCACCGCCGCAGCCGTGCGCTCGCCGTCGTGGAGAAGGCGCGCTCGCTCGCGCCGGAACTGACGCGGGTGCGCGCCGCGATCGGCGAGCGGCGAAGGCAAGCAGCGACGCTGCTCGACGGCGTGCGGACCTTCGATCCGGTCGAGCGCAAGGCGCCGGCGTGGGCGCTCGAGGATGAAGCGATGGAGCTCGAGGTGGCGGCGGCGGCTCGCGAGACCGAGATGGTCAGCGCACTGCAAGGCGCGCTCACGCTGGACCCCGATCTCGCGGAGGCCCACGAGGCGCTGGCCGAACACTACAAGAGCGCGCTGCTCGAGGCCGAGCGCGCCCATCGACCGGCCGACGCCGCGCGCGCCGAATCGCTGCTGCGCATCCACGACCGCGGCCGCTATGGCGCCATTCTGCGCGGTGAAGGCGCTCTCACGCTGGTGACCGAACCGGCCGGCGCAAAGGTAACGTTGGAGCGCTTCGTCGAACGCGGACGGCGTTTGGTCGCAGAGCCGGCGGGCGAGCTGGGAACGACGCCGCTCTGCGAGGTCCCGCTGCAAAAAGGCAGCTACCTGCTGCGCCTAACGCTGCCTGGCCACGCCGAAGTTCGTTACCCCGTGCTGATCGAGCGCGGCGGCCATCATGACGGTTGTGCGCCCGGCGACACGGAGCCCCACGCGATCGCCTTACCGCGCGAGGGCGAACTCTGCGAAGACGACTGCTACGTGCCTGCGGGGTGGACCCTCATTGGCGGGGATGATCTGACCTCCGACAGTTTGAGTGAGCGCCGCGTTTGGCTCCCAGACTTCGTCATCCGCCGCTTCCCCGTCACGACGCGGGAGTACTTGGTTTTCCTGAATGATCTGCTCGAACGCGGTGACGAAGCAGGCGCGCTCGCTGCGTGTCCGCGCGCACCGCTCGGGTTGGCGCAGGGCGGGCAAGCGGCGGCATTCGCCCGAGATGCGCGCGGGCGACTCGTTCTGCCGCCTGAGCATGAGGCTTCGGGGGGACTCGAGTGGCCGATCGTGTTGGTTGATTGGTATGCAGCGTGTGCCTACGCCGCGTGGTTTGCAGCGCGAACGAAGCAGGCGTGGCGGCTTCCGAATGAGCTCGAGCGCGAGAAGGCGACGCGCGGTGTCGACGGCCGCTATCTGCCGTGGGGGGACTTCATCGAGCCGATGTTCGCCCGTGTTCTTGGATCGTGCGCCGAAGAACCCACGATTGCGCCGGTGGATGGCCATCCCATTGATGAGAGCGTCTACGGCGTTCGGGGCCTCGCCGGCAACACCCGAGACTGGTGCGAGAACGTCTGGGCGCACGACGGACCAACCACCCATGAAGGCGCTTTGGTGCGCTCGCCCGCTCGGCGTGACGACGACGACTTCCGAGCGATCCGGGGCGGAGCATGGGCCAGCACCGTGGCGCACGGCCGAGCCGCAGCACGTTTTGCGCTGCGGCCCGACATGGTGCGATCCGTTGTTGGGATCAGGCTGGTGCGGTCCTTGGGGTGACCGAGCTAGCTACTTCCCGCTTGGGCCACCGCTGTAGGTGGCACAATTACCTGAAGGCAGCGTTCCCGGTACGGTGAAGTCCACAGGCGTTGTCGTTCCAAGGTAGTTGCTGGTTGTGGTCTGTGCCGTGTTGGCGACCCAATCGAGAGTTCCTCCCCAGGTCGTGCCGGTCAGCGTGAGATTCCAGCCGACGCCGAAGTCAGCTGTAATCTGGAGATAGCTGGTCAGCGTCGACGCGGGCGCAACCAGGTTGTCCAACGTCACCCGCGTATTCTTGAAGTTGAAAGCACTTCCACTTTTCGGATCGACTGGCGTCGAGCCCCAATCCACGTCGGTGAAGGTGAGGGACCTTGGCTGAGTGGCGCTCGTCATCCACCAATACTCTTTGCCCACTGCGTAGTTGTTGCCCCTGCTGAAGGCCTGAGCCACCTGGGTCACGAGGGTCTCGGCAACGGGGCTCCCGGTCCCGTTGCTACCGGACCACCAGGTGTAGAGCCGGTAGCCCTGCGACTTGGTGCCCGGGTCAAGCTGAATGTGGCGTCGATCCGCATTCGGGTGAACCGCCGTGTTCCCACCGAGGTCTCCCAGGACCTGCGTGCCGCCTTTGTACTGCGGCCAGATCTGCGGGGTTTGGTCGAAGTCGAGCGCCTCGAGCAGCGCCGTCGCCTTCTTGATTAGCTGCCAATAGGAGAGCGTCATCGGTACGTTGCTGCCGACCTGCTGGGCGACCCATTGGTTGGCCACCGAGAGCAGCGCCCAGGTGAAGGCGCCGTGCGGTGCACCGGCGAACCAGGACTGTTGGGCTTGCTCGCCGGGCGCGCAGGCTGAGAGCACGAGAGCGCCGATCTGAAGGTCTTTGTCGAAGGTCGCCTGCTGGATCGGATCGCCGCCGAGGCTGGTCGTCGGCCTGTTTTGCGTGCCGGGCTGCGGCGTGCCGTGGCAGCAGTCGAGCACCACGGTGAGGTTGGCTGCAGCCTTCGGTCCGAGCCGCGCGCCGAGCTCTTTGAACGAGATGGTGTTGCCGAGCTCCGAGGTGGTGTCGCTCGGACAAAGCAAGAGGCCCTTCTCCTCGGTGTGCGCGCCGTGGCCCGAATACCAAAGCAGGCCCTTGTTGCCGGCCTCGAGCTCGCCGCGCAGCCAATCAATTTGTTCGTAAATGCCCTTCTGCGTCGTGTCTCCGAGGTCGGCGCGCAACAGCGCGTTGCCCGGGCTCGCGACGTCTTTGCTGGCGGTCTTGATTCGCTCCGGGCGCATACCCAAGAAGGCGCAGCACTGCCCGACGGCGTAGGCATCTTGCGCGCCGCCCTTGAGGTTCTTCGCGCCGGAAGGATCAAACGCGCTGTAGTCGTTGATGCCGATGATCAGCGCACAGGCGGTGCTGTGAAAGGGCGTCGCCGCCGCGGCTGCGCGTTCCTTCTCCGTCACGTCGTTTGCAAGCGTCGTCTCGTCACTCATTCGAGGATCTCCTGGTCGATTGATTTGTGCCCCATCCGTCGAGGCCGACTCAATGTCGCTCGCTGGCGGGAAAGGTGTACTTCGCCGATATTTCCGCTGGCCGTTGTGCCGCCAAGCAGGCGTCACTCGGCCGTGCCAGGCCGCCGCGCAACTCGCCACACAGCGGCTTCCGCTACCCCAATCTGACGCCTCTCTGGCGCCACGACCCCCAACGCTCAGTGACACCAGCTTGGCATCAGCCGTGGCAGCCTACTCAAGAAAGGCGTCTTTCTGGAGACTTTAGCTCCCCTACGCGCTGCGCATTCCCCAGAGCCATCCGAGTTCGAGCTCCACTTGATCGAACGGCTCCGCGCGAACGAGCGCGTCATCGCTGAAGGTGTGGATCAACCTGTAGGTCGCGCCATCGAGGGAGAGGACCTCGAGCGTTTGTGCTTCCGGATCCACGAACCAAAGATGAGCGACTTGTTCGCGTGCGTAGACCCCGCACGACGCCGGGCCATGCACCGGCGCACGACTGCGCGCACGGCTTTGGTTTCCGGGGCGTAGACCTTGGTCCCTTCGGTGAGCACGGTGGAGTCCTCGGCGTACTTGAGCCATCGCGGGCTCATTCGAACTCATCGGCGATGAACAGCTTGCCGAGCTTCACCGAGTTGGTCTTGCGATCGACGGCGCCGGTGATGGTGAACAGGCTGGTCTTGCCGTCGCCGTCGAGATCGCCCTCGGCCGAGATCTCAAAGCCGTCTTTGCCCGGGTTGGGGCCACCGCGCCCTGGGCCTTTGTAGCCGCCACCTCGGCGATAGTCGTATTGGTAGAACTGCGGCCCGACCATCGAGAACTTGAGACACTTCCAGCCTGCCAGCGGTGAACCCGTTTCGTAGTCGCGACCCTTCTCGGACGAAGGCTGATACTTAGCGCCCTTCGGCACGGTCGCCGGCACAGCTTGCGCGGACTCGCAAAGCCTGTGTATCGGTGCGCCCGCCGCGTTGAGCGAGGCCGCATCCGATCCCTCCCGCTCGAAGGCTTGTTGAGCCCCTCGTGCGATCGCGAAAACGGAGCCCTTGGCCTCGGCGGTCTTGGAGGCCGCGAGGTAGCGTTTTGTACCGTAAATGGCGAGCGAACTGAGCGTGCCGATGCCCGAGGCGATGGCCGTTTCGCCCGACATATGCACGCCCAGATCGAGCCCCTGCGTGTTCGGCCGGAGCAACAGCTCGGCGAAGGCGGTGGACTCGTTGGCCGCGACAGTTCCTTGGGCAGCCTCGGGCGGAAGCAGCTTTTGCAACAGCGCGAAATCGGCGAAGGCCAGCAGCTGCTGCTGGGTCGCCACGCGGGCGCGACCACTGCTGAAGCCGCGCCCGTCTCCCAGCTTGGCCTTCGGCTTGCGGGCGGAGGCCAACATCGCCGGGACGAAGGCGGTGCCACCGACCACGATCAACACCCGACCCTTCTCGGCCACGACCTCCAATCGAGTTTCACTGTCTCCCAACGAAACGGCGCCCGGCGAGACCTTGGGCGACTTGCTCTTGTTGTTGGCCACCGCCGCGCCGAATACGTCCACCGCCGTCTTCGCGAGCGCGTCGTCACGCGTCGCGATCGCGATCACCAGCGCGCCCTTGGACAGATCGCCATCGAGCTTGGTACCCGGGGCGACGTAGGCCCCGAGCGCGAGCTCATCCCCGAGCCCACGCTCCACGTCGGCCAAGGTGAGCTTGCCAATCGCGGCCAGCCGCTCGCCGACCAGCTGCACCACGTCCGAGTCGTCCATGCGCCCGAGCTCGGCCAACAGATCACTCACCGTCTTGCCTTGTTTGCGCCGCAAGGAGACGCTCATCCCACCCACGGCTCCATCCGGAAGCTCCATCAGCCCCTTGTGTGCCGCCGGCTCGAGCAGCTGGCCCAGACGCGGCACAGCGCTGCCGTTGAGCACACTGTCGAAGCGCAGCTCCCCGCGGCTGAGCGCACCGTCGAAGCGTGACCCGCGATCGGCGAAAGCGTTCTCCTGCAGCGTGGCTGCAAGGTTGCTCGAGACCCAGAGGCCCTTCTCTCCCGCGGCCACCGTCTCGGCGGACCCGCCGCGCTTGAAGGCTTCTCCTTTGCCGGCTGCGCGAGCCAGCATGTCGCTGCGCAGCGTTTCATGCAGCGTGACCATGAGGATGTTCGAGCCGGGCACACGGTCGACGTTGATCGGGCCTTCGCCATCCCCTTTAGGCAGGTTCCAGCTATCGGGCCCGGTCTTCTTGAGTTTGAACGCCTCGGCCAGCTTGTCGCTGATGTCTTCACGCAGCCGCAGCACGAGCCCATAACCTTGCTCGCCGCGCACCAGCACCACGGCGCCGGCGTAGTTCTTCAGCGCGAGATCGATCAGCGCGGCGTCGAGGCCGAGCTCTCGTTGCAACCAGTCACGGGCAAGCCCGGCCAGCGGGCCCGACCGCATCGCCTCGGCCTGATCGCCCCACAGCGCCTCGAAGGAAGGCAGGCCCACCACCAGTCGGGCATCGGCCGGAACCAGCGTCTCGAGCGAACTCAGCTTGGCCGGAGCGTTCGCCTCGGCCTCCTCGCCGGTGAGCCCAGCGGGCGGCGGGAGCTGCGCACTCGAGGTGGCTGAGCCAACCGCGAGCTCCTTCGCGCTGGGCTGCGCTCCACCACACGCCAACAGCCAGCACATCGCACCAACCTGGACGAATCGGTTCCGCATGCGCGGCATGCTACTCCGGACGTTCACCGAGCACGTCGGCGATATCGCTGTTGGACCCTGCTTCGAGCCCCGTTCTTGTCTTCCCAGGGTTTGCGTGATTCGCTCGAGCGATGTCTTCACGTCAGGCGGTTCGAGCGACGATGGTGGTGGCGATCGCCTGCTCGCTCCTGCCCGGCGTGGCGCTCGCGAGTGGCAACGCCGACGGCTACCCCACGCTGCTCGGCTTGCTGGCGGTGCCCCCGCTCTTGCTCTTGGCCATCGGCTTGGGCATCGGTTTGGCGATCAAGAAGGCACACGTATTCGTGGGCGTGATCGGGCTCGTGTTGGCGAGCCTCGCTGCGTTGTGGCAGGGCTTTTGGTACTTGCTGGAGCACGAATTTCCGCTCGGCTTCGCGTCGATTGGGATCGTCACCAACCTCTCGGTCTTCTTGCTTGCGGTGCTGCAGCTACAAGCCGGCGGGAAGCGCGCACGCGAGCGCGCCGCGCATCCGCCGTTTCGCTGAGAGGGCGCGGCTCACTCTTTCTCGTCAGCGATGAACAGCTGCGTCGCGAGCCGCACGCTCTTCGTCGCTTCGTTAACCTTCCCGGTCTGGGTGAAGAGGCTCGTTACGCCGTCCCCATCCAGATCGCCCTCTGCCGAGATCTCGAAGCCGTCAGCGCCCGGATCCGGGCCTCCGCGCGCGGGGCCCTTGTACGGCCCACCCACCCGAACCTCGTATTGATAATACTGCGGTCTCGACATCGAGAAGCGGAGGCACTTCCAGCTCGGGTGCCCGTAGTCGACGCCATCGTCGCTGCTAGCCATCACCTTCATCCCGCGTGGAACGAGGGCGGGCACCGCCGGCGCCGACGGGCACAGCTTGTGACTCCCGTCCTCCTGCTCGCGCTCGTAGGCCCCGACCATACCGCGCGCGATCGCGCCGACCGTGTTCTTCGCCTCGGAGGCCTTGGCGGAGCCAAGGTACGAGCGCACGCCGTAGATCGCCACGCTCGCGAGCAGGCCCACTACGGTCACGGCGCCACCCGAGCCGCTGGCCGAGAGCTCGAGCCCGCGGTCGAACGGCTTGAAGCCAAAGCTGAGCAGCGTCGACACGTCGCTCAGCTGCGCGAGGTCGGCGCCGTTCAGGAACTCGGCGGGCAGCAGCTTCACCAGCGCTCCGACGTCGACGAACGTCGCGATCTGGCTCGTGGTCGCGACTCCAACCTTCGCCGCTTGGAAGGCCTTCGAGTCGCCCAGCTTGTCCGCCGCCGAGGCCGCCGAAAGCCGTTTCACCGTCTCGGCGTGCCCAGCGAGCACCCGCAGCCGACCACCTGCGACGGCGACCTCGAAAGTCGCCCCCGGCGGCATGCCCTTCTGCAGCGCCTCGGCCAATCGCTTCGCCACCGCCTCATCCTTGACCGCGACGTCGATCAGCACTGCGCTGGACTCGAGCGGAGACCGCGAATCGAGTCGCAGCGGCTCGCCCGACGAGTAGACAGCGATCGCGAGTTCGTCTCCCAGCGCGCCGTCGATCTCGGCGAGCGAGCTGGCGAGGCCGCTCTTCAGCGACTCGTCGATCTCTTCGGCGACGTCCTTACCGTCGACCTTGCCGAGCTCTGCAACCACGTCGCGCAGCGTCTTGCCCGGCGCGCGCTGCAATGAGACCTCCAGCCCGAACATCGCCCCGCTCGGTAGCGCGGCCAGCGCAGAGAGAGGCCGCGCAACTACGACCTGGCCGAGCTGCGGCACCCGGGCCCCGATCAGCGTCAGCTCCAGATCGAGCTTGCCACCCTTGGGACCATTGGCGTCGCTCGTGAGCCCGAACAAAAGCTTGGAGCCCGCTTCGGCCGTGCCTGCGCCCGCAGGACCCAGCAGCGAGCCGAGGTCCAGCGCAACCGAGAGGCCGTCCCCTGCCCTGCGTCGGAAGAACGGCGACTCGGTGTACGGCTTCTGCTTGCCCGCCTTCGTATCGAGCACCGCCGTGAGCGCCGACTCGTCGTTCGCGAGCACGACCACGCGCTCCTTCTCGAGCAACGTCGCGTGGATCGGCATACTCCCTTCGCTGCGCAGCCAACGGTCTTCCCCCTTCTTCTCGAACTTCGCCAGCCCGAGCGCCGCCGTCACCAGCGAAGCGTCCTTCACGCGCAACAGCACGGCGCCCTTCGGCTCCGGCTGCGCTGCCGTCGCGAAAAGCACCGCGCCGTCGTAGGCCTCGAGCAGCTTGCTCAGCATCGCGGTCGGTACGCCCAGCTTCGTCGAGAGCTCGGTCAGCGCCCCTTCCTCGATCTTCTTCCAGGTGGCCGCATCGACCTGACCGCGCACCACGTCGAACGACGAAAGACCGACGACGAGCTTCGCGTCGATCGGCACCAGCCGCGTGAGGTCGCTGGCGGCGACCTCGGGCTGCGCCGTGCTCTTGGCCTCGGCCGTCGCGCTCGCGGCAGCGCTGGGGGCGTCCTTCGAGCCGCACGCAGGGCCGGTGAGCGCGAGCCCCGCGACGGAAAGCCCGAGCATCAGACGGCGTAGAGAGGGAGCGAGTCGCTTCATGCGGGCGATGCTCGCACCCGAAGCTGTCGCCGTCGAGGTGGCCTGACGACGACACGTTCAAGGCCGGTGGCGCGCAAAGCTCTGTGGGCAAGTGCACCGCGGCCAAAGCTCCGCTAAGAGCAGCGCATGAACGCGCGAATCACAGGCTTGGCTCTTCTGCTTGCTGGCTGCTCGGTTGCTTCCTCCCCGCCTCCCAGCGACGGGCACGACCATGCGCACGGGCACGACCACGCGCATCCGGACCACGTTGCGCACCACAAGAACCACGGCGGGATGCAGCACGACTTCAGCGACGCTGCGATGTGGACCAAGCGCTTCGACGCAGCCGAGCGAGACGCGTGGCAGAAGCCGGACGAGGTGGTGAAGTTGCTCGCGTTGAGCGAAGGCATGGTCGTGGCCGATCTCGGCGCTGGCACCGGCTACTTCGGCGCGCGTCTGTCCAAGGCGGTCGGGTCGAGCGGGAAGGTGTTCGCGCTCGACGTCGAGCCGAAGATGGTCGAGTTCATGACCGAGCGTTTTAAGAAGGAGTCCTTGTCGAACGTCGAGGCGAAGGTCTGCCCGCTCACCGGCACCGGGCTCGCCGAGGCCTCCGCGGATCGCGTGCTGATCGTCGATACCTGGCACCACCTCGGCGATCGCGCCGCCTACTCGAAGCACCTCGCGTCGGTGCTCAAGCCGGGTGGATCGGTGGTCGTGGTCGACTTCACGCTCGAGACCGACAAGGGCCCGCCGAAGGAGCATCGCCTTTCGGCCGAGCAGGTGATCGCAGAGCTACGCGCAGGCGGCCTCGTCGGCAGCGTGCTCGAAGAGACGCTGCCCGATCAATACGTCGTCTCGGCGAAGAAGCCCTAGCGCTGGACTCCCGGTTAGCCGTCGCACTGCATGGCTTCTTCAGCGCTGTTCGCCTTCAGCGTGCACTCCACCATGCCGTGCGTCATATCGGCTTCACAGCCCGCGACGAGCTCCCCGCTCCTCGCCCGCATCGCTTCTTTCTTCGCCTCGTCGATCTCGATCCCCTGCTTCGCCGCTTCTTCGAGCACGAGGTTGCTGATGTGCTTTGCGACCTGTTCGCACTCTGCATGCGTCGCCTTTACCTCTGCGCCGGGAGCGTTGGCGGTCGAGCCGGAGGAGCCGCCGCAGGCGACGGTGAGCGAGAGAGCGAGGAGGGTTGCGAGTTTGATCACGAGCACCTAGCTAACACGTCCACGCGCCTTTCGCCGGCTTCGTCGAAGGCCCAAGCCAAGCGCAGCAACCGCTAGCCAGCCGCTGCTGCGAGGGGCGCTCGGCGTAGCAACGGCACAGCCATCGGAAGAGCCGGCTGGCTCGGCGCCTGCGTCTCCACCAGCGCCGCTCTCCTCTCCGGTGCCACCGTTCCCGGTGCCCTCACCGCCCATGCCGCCGGCATCCCGGTCGAGCTGAACGTGTAAGAGAAAGGCTCGCCGTTCTCGAGGTAGAAGCGGCGCGGCTCGGCGCCGTCATGGTTGGGCGTGAGCAACGCCGTACCGGGCAGGGCATGCGGCCCTGCCGTCACGTTGGTGCCATTGACGACCGTGGAACCAACCAGAAAGTCGCAAGACTCACGCGCAATGGGCTTGCCGTTGGCGATCGGCGAGTCCATCTGCATACTGCTCGCGTTCAGGGCGAGCCCGACGAAGAGCCGGTCAAAGTCGAAGACCTGGTTCGTCGCGAGCAACAAGCAACGGCCAAACCCGCAACCAAAACCGCGATTCATACCGATCGGCACCGCCAAACTGGAGCCAACGATGGGGTCCGTTGCCACGCCATCCTCTCGCACCACGCGCAGCTCCATGCTCACGGTGTTGTTTGCGTTGCGGTCGTTCCACTGAATGAGCGTGTACGCATCGGCGCCGTCGTACCCAGTGCCATGGAGCTGCAACGTGCGCGTATTGTCGAAGCCAACGTAGGAATCCTGGGTCATGGCCAGCGTTGCTCCGAGCTGCACTTCCCCGTCGATCGTGATGGGCAAGGCCGCGATCGCGTCGGTGAGCTCATCCTGAGGTTGGTTGGTCACCTTGAGCCGCGAGCGATGCTGGTAGACGAGCGTGAAGCCTTGGCTCGAGCGCTCGAGCGCAAGCTGACTGATCCATCGCTCCTGAACCGTGTAGACCGGGCCGATCTCCGAAGGATTCGGCTCGACTTGCTGCACCAGCAACAGAGGGGCTGGGTCTAGCAGCGTGCCCTCGGCATCAAAGCGGAAGCCCATGATGCGGTCGTACGTGGGTTCACTCTCGACCCACACAAGCAGCCCCACGCCACATTGCCAACCGATGTCCCAAGTCCCGGTTGCCAAGGGATACGTGCCCAGCGGAAACGAGGCCGAGACCAGCGAGCTTTGGCTCATTGCGACAGCGTCCGGCGCGCTGTCCTGCTCGCTATCAGGCTCACAAGCGGAGGCCGCAAGCCCAAGCAGCCACAACCAACGCTGTCCCGTCATTCCCCTCATGGTGCCACTATCTCCGCGTAACGCCTGGCTGATCGCAGGAAACCACGATTCAGCCAATGCAGCCGGAACTACCTTTGGCGACAGCTTGATCGGCCTTCGACTCAGCGACAAACTCAAGCGCCTGCGCCTATGCTGCGCGCCATGCGATACCGGTATTCGAGTGGGTGGGGCTTTGCTCTGGTGATGGCGTTCGGCTGCGGGCCTTCCGGCGGAGGCGCAAGCAGCTCGGCAGCAGCTTCAGGCGCTCCGGCCAGCTCCGCGGCGAAGTCGACGAGCTCGGCGGCCAGCTCCGCATCGGCGGCTGCAGCCGGCTCCGCTGCGGCCAGCGCTGCGCCAGCGGCAGCTCCACCGAAGCCGGAGGCCTTTGGCCCGAACGTCACCAAAGAGGTGGTCGAGTCGGTCAACGCGTCGAACGGCTTCGACACCAACCAACCCGCCTTCTCGATCGACGGCAAGCCCGCCACCTCGTGGAGTTCACCGCCCGAGGGCGCTTGGATCGAGTACGCGCTCTACCCCGGCACCCGCGTCGACGGCATCGAGCTCGCCGGCCAGCGCACCGGCAAGACCTCGAACGGCGAAGAACGCTGGGACATCAACGGCGTGATCAAGCAGCTGAAGGTCGAGTGGGACGGCGGCCAGGGCGAGCTCAGCTTCGACCGCGCGAGCGACAAGGGCGTGCGCAAAAAGCTGCCGATCGGCGCAACCACGCGCAAACTCCGGCTGAGCGTGGTCGCCTTCGACAAGGGCGCAAAGAGCGCGGACATCGACATCGACGAGCTGAACATCTTCGGCGCGGCCGGTTCGCTCAAGGCGCCCGACAAGACCGGCCTCACCAGCTTGTGCAAAGCCGAGTCGGTCGCCGTGCGCTTCAAAGATGGCGCCGTTTACGGCGGGGAGTGGCTACCGCCGCGCGACAGCGCAGAGCGCGCCATTCACTGGGACTTCACGCCCACCAAGTCGCGCGTAGACGACGGCGAGTGGCATACGCTCGGGCTCAAGTACGTTGAAGACTCCACCGTCCTGCCCGACGGGACCAAGGCCTACGCCTCGGACCTCAAGGCGGTGGGCAAGATCGCGCGTTACCGCGTCGCCGGGGACACCTTCGAGGGCGAACTCGATGGAAAGAAGTTCGCCGGCAAATGTGGAGTCACGATGACCGGTCAGTGAGCTTGTCGCTGAGGCGCGCCGACCCACCTCGAGGTTCGGCGCGTCACTCCCCCGAACCTCGACGCAGCAGCGCGATGTTGTATTGGCCGCGCACGCGAGCCGGCGTCATCACGATCGTCACTTGTTGATGGCCGTTGGAGAAGCGAAACACGAAATCGAAGGACTGGACGCGCACGCGGTGGGGGTCGCGCACCAGCTCTTCGAAGCGACCTTCGAACTCGCGGACGCGAGCGCAAGGCGCGACCTCGGCGAAGAAGCGCTTGCCGATCACGCGCTCCTTGGGCAGCCCGACCATGCGCGATTCGGTATCGTTGTAGTGAAGCACGCGGCCCGCGGCATCGAGCGTTATCAAGCCATACGGCAGCGCATCCAGCTGTTCGGGTGAGAGCCTGGCCACCGCGCCAAAGTCGAGCCCTTGGTCCTGCGTCGCGAGGGCTGGCTGACCGCCGTGGGGCATCGCCGCAAAGGGAGCGGGCGGCGCTTCTCCGGGCATCAGGCTTGGAGCCGCGGGCAGCGGTGGAGCCGGGGGAGCCGGGCGCGCGGTGACCTGCGAATGGACCGTCGACGGCTCGTTGCTCGGCGTGGCGACCTGCAACATCTGGCTGCTGAAATCGCGAGTGATGCGTCGGCCCTGGGCGGAGAGCGCCGAACGCGCAGCGGCGAGCTCGCGACGCAGCGTCTCGACCTCGTCGCGCAGTCGCTCGATCTCGGCGTACAGCGCCGCTGTGGCCTGTTCACGCGAGAGCACCTGCGTCGAATCGAAGGACGCCATCACGCGACCCTCCGAACGTCGCGTTCGACCGGCGGAGCAGGCGGAAGCAAACGGCGCAATCGCCCAATCAGCCGATCGATCGTCAAGGCATCGATACCCGGCGCATCCGCGACGGCCAGGAGCTGGAAGCGACCGCTCGTTCCGAGCGGCGCAAAAGTGGCGACGCCGCCCGCCGCCGAAGCGAGGTCCAGGCGTCGCAGCGCAACGCCCAGCCGACGCTCGGCGTAACTTGCGAGCGCGCGCAAGCTGGTGGTCACGCGCAACATCGTTTCGAGCGAGGGACCGCCGGCGCTCTGGCATGCCAGCAGCTCCTCTCCCAGCGTCACGGTGAGGCTGCGCGCAGCGCAGGAGGCGCGCAGCGCGCTGAGCTCGGCCAGCAGGCTCTCCGCCACTGCGCCGCTGCCACTCTTGGCCTCGCTCATGCCCGCGAGCGCGTCCGCCGCCGCCGACTCAGCCTCGAGGCCCTCCGCTTGCGCGGCGAGCATGGCGTAGGCCACGGTCGCATCGAGCAGCGAGGCCGCAGCCGGCCGACTCAACGAAAGCGTAACCAACGCCAGCGGCGGCGAAAGAAAGTGCAGCGGCCGCACCACGAGGTGTCGCGCGTCGTTGGTCTCGAGGTGCAGCTCCCGCGCCTCGAAACCGAGCGCTCGTGCGAGTCGCAACGCCTCACCGCCCACAGCGGCGAGCGCAGCCTCTGCAGCGTCTTCCTCGCGCGTCCACGCGAGACCGGTTTCATCCACTAGCGTGACGTGACTCACGCCCTCGACGCCCAGCATCCGCTGCTTGAGCGCGACGGCCAGCCGCGCACCTTGCATCGTCACCACCGGTCCAGGCGGAAGCCCAACCGCAGCCCGCGTTCGATCGAGCGCGGCGCGCCCTTCTTTACGTGTTTCCTCGAGGCGACGACGGCTCGTGTTGCGCTCGCGATTGAGCTCGCCTTCCAGCTCGTCGATCCGCTCACGCAGCGGCCGCGCTCTGCGCGCAACCAGCATCCCGCTGGTCAACGCAGCCAGCCCCGAGCAGGCCAACGAAGCTGCCAGAATCAGCGGCTCCATCAGACCGCCCCTTGCATCGCTTGCACGCGCGCAGCGAAGCTGAGCGCATCGGCGCGCAACGCACCGCTGGCCGCGCCGCTCGCGCCCACCAGCACCGCGGTGGAAGCGCCGTCGATATCGGCGAAGGCCAACGTCGCCAGGTCGCCTTCGATCAGCACGGTGCGCAAAGCGCCGCAGCCCAGCTCGGCGCAAACGCGGTCGAGCAAATCACGCGCGGGTACGGCGAGGGCCACCGCCGCCTTGGCGATCTCCGGTGCCAACGCCTCCGAGACGCGGACCTTGCCGCTCGGCTCCACGACCAACGCGGCGACGACCTCGCTGTTGTTGCGGTTGAGCTCGCGAAAAGTCGCCTCTGTAAGGTTTGTCATAGGTTTGCACATACGTTGGGCAAGCCAACCCCAAGTTCAAGGAGGTCGCTTGCAACAGAGCGTTCAACGGCAGTCCGGGGGCGGCTTCCGATGCGGCGACTGCAATGCTCCAATGAGGGCCTCATGGAGATGCTGATCTTCTTCGCCGTGCTCTTGGGGATCATGGCGATCGTCATCGTGGTCGTGCTCAAGAAGGGCCCCGAGTGGGCTGCTGCTGCTCGCAAAGCGCACGTGGAGAAGTGGACGCCCTACGCTCAAGCCCGCGGCTTTGCCATCGCGGTCGACGAGACCTCACGTTTCGGCGCGAACGTCGTCAAGCTCCAAGGCCAATTCGAGGGGGTCCCGATCGTGATCGACTCGTATTCGGTCGAGCACACCGACTCCGATGGGCACCGCAGCAGCGAGACGTTCACCCGGGTGAACGCGCGAGCCTCCGCGCCGCTCGCGCTTCGCGCCTCGTTCTATCGCGAGCACGCGCTCTCCGGACTCGGATCGCTGCTTGGCTTCCAGGACGTGAAGCTCGGTGACCCAGCGTTTGACGCGGCCTTCGTGGTCAAGGCCAGCGACGAGGGCGCCGTCCGCTACCTCTGTCACCCCGGCGTTCGGCAGGCGCTTTTGGCGCTACCCAAGCCGGTGCGCAGCTCGTACGAACAGGGCGTGATCGAGATTTCGTGGAAGGGCCTCGAGACCGAGCCAACCATGTTCGACGCGGCCTGCCGTGTCGCGAGCGCGCTCGCCACGCCCGCGCGCGGGTAAGCGGCCCCCTCTTCGCCGACCCGCGCTCGTGCTAATCAGCGGCCACCATCATGAGCGAGACCAACGACTCTCGAAACGAGCCCAAGAAATTCGACCACGCCGAGGTCGAGCCGCGCTGGCAAAAGCACTGGGAAGAGACCCAGCCGTTCGCTGCCAAGCGCCGCCCGGGACGCAAGAAGCGCTACATCCTGGATATGTTCCCGTACCCCTCGGGCGCGGGGCTGCACGTGGGCCACCCCGAGGGCTACACCGCGACCGACATCATCGCGCGTTTCGCGCGTATGCGCGGGGAAGACGTGCTCCACCCGATGGGCTGGGACTCCTTCGGTCTGCCGGCCGAGCAATACGCCATTCAAACCGGCACCCACCCGGCGACCACCACCGCCGGCAACATCAACACCTTCCGCCGTCAGCTCAAGATGCTCGGCTTCAGCTACGACTGGTCTCGCGAGCTGGCCACCACCGATGAAGAGTACGTGCGCTGGACGCAGTGGATCTTCCTCAAGCTGTTTCACCGCGGCCTCGCCTACCAAGATGAGATCCCGGTCAATTGGTGTCCGGCGCTCGGCACCGTACTAGCCAATGAAGAAGTGGTAGACGGCCTCTCCGAGCGCGGCAATCACCCGGTGGTGCGCGCGCCTTTGCGCCAATGGATGCTAAAAATAACCGCCTATGCCGATCGGCTGGCCGCGGACCTGAGCAAGGTCAATTGGCCGGACGGCACCTTGCGTATGCAACACGAGTGGATCGGTCGCAGCGAGGGCGCGGAGATCAAGTTCGCGGTGGCCGGCCATGAAGGCTCCACCATCTCGGTCTTCACCACCCGACCGGACACGCTGATGGGCGTCACCTATGTGGTCTTGGCGCCCGAGCACGCGCTCGTCAGCGTGGTCACCACGGAGGCCAACAAGGCCGAGGTCGACGCCTACGTAAAGAAGACCTCGGCTCGCAGCGACCGCGATCGCATGGCGCAAACCAAGCAAAAGACGGGCGTTGCCACCGGCGCCTTCGCCGTGCACCCGCTCACCGGCCAGTCGGTCCCCATCTGGGTCGCGGATTACGTGATTGGCACCTACGGCACCGGCGCCGTGATGGCCGTCCCCGGCCACGACACGCGCGACTTCGAGTTCGCCAAAGCCTTCTCGCTGCCCATCGTCGAGGTGGTCAGCCCCGACGGCTCGCTGAAAGATTCGCTCGAGGAGGCCTTCACCGACGACGGCGTGGCGGTGCGCAGCGGCGAGTTCGACGGGCTCACCACCGAGGCCTGCAAGAAGGCCATCGTGCAGGCGCTAATCGCCAAAGAGCGCGGCTCCAGCAAAGTCACCTACAAGCTGCGTGACTGGGTGTTTTCGCGGCAACGGTATTGGGGCGAGCCGATACCCATCTATTTCCCGGTGGACCTACCGGAAGGCGGAGATCCGCGTCAGGGCGCCAAAGCGATTGTGCGTTACGACCAGCCGATCGCCGTCAAGGAGGAGGAGCTGCCGTTGCGCCTGCCCAACCTCGCCGACTACAGGCCCGGCGATGATCCGGCCGGACCGCTGGCCCGCGCCCTCGATTGGCGCTTCTTCGAGAAGGACGGCAAGTTCTACGCGCGTGAGACCAACACCATGCCGCAGTGGGCCGGCTCGTGTTGGTACTACCTGCGTTTCATCGACCCGAAGAACCAAGACGCTGCGTGGTCCAAAGAGGCCTACGAAGCGTGGATGCCAGTGGACCTCTACGTCGGCGGCGCCGAGCACGCCGTGCTCCACCTTCTGTACTCGCGCTTCTGGCACAAGGTGCTGTTCGACGAGGGCGTGGTCAGCCACGACGAGCCGTTCACCAAGCTGGTTCACCAAGGGATGATCCTCGGGGAAGACGGCGAGAAGATGAGCAAGGCGCGCGGCAACGTCGTCAACCCCGACGACATCGTGAAGGCCCACGGCGCCGACTGCCTGCGGCTGTACGAGATGTTCATGGGCCCGCTGGAGGCGGTGAAGCCCTGGCAGTCCTCGCAGATCCAAGGCGTGGTTCGCTTCCGCGACCGCGCCTTCAACCTGCTGCAAAAGCCGCTCACCGACGTGCTCGACGATGAGACCAAGCGGCTGATGCACCGCACCATCAAGAAGGTGACCGACGACATCGAGGCGCTCAGCTTCAACACGGCGATCAGCGCGATGATGGTGTTCTCCAACCACCTATCAACGCTCAACCCGGTGCCCAAACAGGCGATCGAGACCTTGGCGTTGATCCTCTCGCCCTTCGCGCCGCACGTCGCCGAGGAGATGTGTCACTTGCTCGGGCGCAACGGCGGTATCGCGACGGCGGATTGGCCGAGCTACGACGAAGCGCTCACGGTGGATGACGTGATCGAGATGGCGGTGCAGGTGAACGGCAAAGTCCGCGGTCGCATCAAGCTCTCGCGCACCGCCTCCGAAGATGAAGCTCGCGCAGCCGCCCTCGCCGCAGACGGCGTGGAGTCCTTCATCGCCGGCAAGCCGGTGAAGAAGTTCATCTACGTCGCCGGGAAGATCGTCAACCTGGTGATCTGAGCCAGCAACGTTGGGCCGCTTGCCGTGAAGGTGTAACGCCGTGCTGGCCAAGAGCGCACGAGACTTTCATTCGGCGCCGTTGGGCGCCTTCACCGCAGGTGAGAGCTGGCTCTATTTTGCGTTCGAACGTGGCCCCCACGGCTACTCGCTTTGGGGGACGCCCAGCGCCGAGGATATGCAGAGGCTGGCTGGCGTCCTCGAGAACGAGCTTGTGCGTGAACCGCCTCACACAGGGCTTGTCGACCTGCGCCACCTCGAGGGGGTTCGGCCCGCCACGTTCGCCGTGTTGGAGCGCTACACGGCGACCCACGGCGCGCGCCTACGAGAGATCGTGACGCATACCGCGATGGTCCGCCCGACGGGCTTGGTCGGGGTCATGGCGGAGGGCTTCTTCCGGATCGTCAAGCCGCCATTCGAGCTCTCCTACTGGACGCGAATCGAGGACGCCCTCGAGCGCGTTGGCCATCCTGATCCCGTGCATGGGGCGGCCGAGCTGGAGCAGGCACGCGCGACCGTCACTGGCCGCTCCCCACTGATGCTGAAACTGGCGACCTACCTCGAGAAGCACCTCGCAGATCCGAACATCGAAGAGGCCGCGCGTGCATGTGGCGTGTCGGTGCGCACCCTGCAACGTCAGCTCTCGGTGGAGGCCACTACCTTTGCGCGGGAGGCGATGAGCCTGCGCATCCGTAGGGCCAAAATGCTGCTGCACGAGAGCGATGAGCCGATCACCGCCCTCGCGCTCGGCCTTGGGTTCGCTACCGCTCAGCACTTCAGCGAGGTGTTCAAGCGGGAGGTTGGAACCACGCCGAATTCGTTTCGGGCTCGGCGGAGCTGAGGCTGTTTGGCGCGCTGACGAACACCGTTGGCGCCCACACGAACGACGGGGACCAACAAACGAAGCAAATGGTCCGCATGAACCGCTTCACTCCGTCCTCCGTAGATGCGTTATCACGCATCAGCGCTCTCCTCTCGACGCTCTGTCTTTCATTCGCCGTCCCCGCGTTAGCAGCCGCGGAGGAGGAGCCGGCCTCTCCGGAACCCGAGGTCCAGCAGGCGGAGCCGCTGCCGCAACAAACCCAGCGCGCACCGGCGGAAGCCGACTGGTATCCGGCGCGAGAGCAGGCCACCGTGCCGCGGGACCGCCGCGGCCGCGAGAGGCTGACGTTCCCCGCTGAACCGGACCTCGCCGCACCGGAAGGTTACGAGCTCGCGTTCCGTCCGCTGAAAGGCCTCATCTATGGCGGGGTCGGCGCGCTCGGGGGTGGCTACGCGATGAGCTTGGTCGTCAGCGGCTTCGACTACCTGGGCAGTCACGGTGAGGGTCCGACGCCCATGCTCTACATCCCCGTAGCCGGGCCCGTCATCGCGGCCGCACTCGACCCGGACAGCCTCGCGACCGGGTTCTACGTCGCGTCAGGCATCATCCAGAACGCCGGCCTCGCGATGATGATCATCGGTGCGACCATCGAGCGGCCGGTGTTCACCGCCATCGACATCGGCGCGCAGCCGGTCAACATCGGCTTTGGGCCAGGCACCATCACGTTCTCCGGCGAATTCTAGGTTGCGCCGTTCCCGAACGGGCGAGGTTACTTGAAGACGAAGTACTCGACCACCAGCACCGCGACCATCAGCGCGATGAAGCCGAGCGCCAAAGCTCGGCTGCGCGACGGCGCGGGCGTATGCGCAATCGCAGCCGGCGGGCGATAGGTGGGTAGCTCGGAGGAATAGGCCGGTAAAACCTGGGCCTCTTCCTGCAACTCCACGCTCGGCGTCACGACCGGCGGCTCGAGCTTTAGCTCTTGCGTGACCAACAGCGGTGAACTCCGCCGGGACTCAGCGACCGCAGCTTGCTCCTGCAAGAGGACGAGCGACGCATCGGGCTGGCTCGGTACGCGCTCGGACTGCGGCTCGAGTTCGGGCTTGGAAGCACGCCGCTCGCGCTCATCCGGGCGGCTTGGCTCGCGTGCCTCGGGGTAGCTCCCAGGACGGGCGAGAACGACCTCAGGGTTGCTCCCGGGACGCCCAACCACGACCTCAGGGTTGCTCCCGGGACGCCCGAGCTCGGGGCTGCTCCCGGGACGCCCAACCACGACCTCAGGGCTGCTCCCGGGACGCCCAAGCTCGGGGCTGCTCCCGGGACGCCCAACCACGACCTCAGGGTTGCTCCCAGGGCGCCCGAGCTCGGGGCTGCTACCAGGCCGCCCAAGCACGACCTCAGGGTTGCTCCCAGACCGCTGCGCCGGCGCCGATGTGGAAGGGACGATCGGCTCGACCTCCATCACCAAGGTACCTTTGCGAATCGGCGCCTCGACCTCCATCACCAAGGTGCCCTTGGCGGGCGCGCGCGTGGGCTCGGCTTCCTCCACCGCGGCCGGCGGGGTTGGCGCAGGCTGCGCGACGGGGGTTGCGCCCGCTGGAGGAACGCTGGGCAGAGCTTGCGGGCGAGCCGACGTTGGCGGGGCGATCTGACCGAGCAACCCCCAAAGGTCGTCGAGCCCGTCGAGATCCAAGCCGAACGCGAGCTCCGACGGATCCGCCGTGGGCGCCTCCGGATCAAAGCGACGAGCCTCACTCCCCGACCGAGTCGGAGCAGAGCTAGGCCGAGCCTGAACGGCGATCTCAGTGGGGAATTGGCTTGGCCCAACCACCCCGATCGCACGAGCCTCCTTGTGCTCGTTCAACAGCAGCCAGGAGGCCAACGCCGCGCGCATCGCTCGCGCCGTCGGGTAACGGTCCTCGATGTTGAATCGCAGCGCCTTATCGACCACGTCAGCGAAGCCTGCGGGCACCTCCGACGCGACCGAACGCAACGACGGCGCGGGCTTGGTCGCGACGGCCAGCGCCAACTCCCCACCCGAGAGCGAACCGTGCGGCGGCCTACCTGCGACGAGCGAGAACAGCGTTGCTCCAACCGAATAAACGTCGCTCGCCGGGCCCACCGCATCCCAGCGACAGAGCGCTTGCTCCGGCGCCATATAGGCCGGCGTGCCGAGGCTGGCCGAATTGGTCGTGAGCCGTGCAACCTTCTTGCGCACGCCTGCGTCCGCCCAGCCACCGTCGAAGGCCGCATGGGACACGCCGAAGTCGAGCACCTTGAGCTCACCTTCGATCGTGAAGAAGAGGTTGTCCGGCTTAACGTCGCGATGCACTACGCCCATCAAGTGGGCTTCCTCGAGCACGTCCAACAGCGAAAGCCCGATCGATGCGCAGTAACTCACATCGAGACGCCGGCCTTTGGTTTTGCGCGCGAGTTCACCGACGGTGCAGCCCTCGAGCAGCTCCATCACGAAGTAGACGATGCCATCCTCGGTCTCGTCGTCATCGAGGATCGCCGCGACGCCCTTGGAGAAGCGATTGGCTACGTAGGCCTCGCGCAGGAAGCGCGCGCGACAGGTGGCGTCCTTGGCCAGCTCCGGGTGCAACATTTTGATCGCCCCGCGAAAGCCGTTGCGGTGGGTGGCGGTGAACACCATCCCCATACCGCCGATCCCAAGCACCTCATCGAGCCGCCATTTGCCCTTGAGCACGCGCCCAACGAGCCCAAGCGCCCGATCCAGCCGCGCCGTCCGCCGCGAAGCACCGTGAGAATTGCCGCGCGCTCCCTTGCCGAGCCCAAGCACAGTATGTCCGGGAGGCAACCTCGACGGAGACGAGCTGGGAGACGGAGAACTCGCGGAATCCACCACGGTGAGGCTCTACACCAAGGCGCGGCACGCATGAAGCACGTTCCGCGACGAGGGATAGACGAACGGCCCGCAGGGAAAGCGAGCCATTCGTCAGCCAAAGGGTCGGCACGTGGTCGTTGCTTCGAGGTGCGAACTCAGCTCGCTTCGCCGAGTAGCTGCGCCATCGCCGGAGCAACCACCTCGCGCATGCCACGCAGCCGCTCGCGCAGCGCTTCCTTCGCACTCAGCCGGCCGTGCGCGCGCAGCGCTTCATTGTGCGACAGTGCCTCGCTTTGCTCCGCGTTCGCGCACGCCTGCTCGAGATCGTGCGTGCTCTCGATGAAGGCGCGGTGAGCCGCCGTGCGCACCGAGTCTCCCCCGGTTGCGATCGCCCAAGCCACCACCGAGTAGGCCAACGCCGCGTGTTCAGCCTCTTCCGCCGCAATGCGCGTAAGCACCTCGCGCACCACCGGATCGGTCGCGGCGTCGCGTTGCGCATCGGCGACGAGAGCAGCCAGCGTCTCTCCACAACAGCCCTCGCGCACAGCCGCCGCAGCCAGCTCCTCGAGCGAACCGGCGAGCACCAAGCGCGCAGCCTCAGGCAACGTCGAAGGACCGACCGGCTGACCGAGGTAGCTCGAGGCCAACGCGAAGCCCGCCTGCGCATGCCGAATCTCGTCGGCCGCCGCGCGATGCGTGCGCTCAATCAAATCCGCCGGCGCACCAAACACCAACAGCTCGAGCGCGAGCTTGCCGAAGCTGGCGATGCTGGCGTGTTCGTACGCTGCATCATGAGCCCATTCGCGGCCGAGTTGCGCGCGGAGCTCCGGCGAAAGGCTCGACAAATCGGGCGCGAGACCCGCCGCCTCCCAACGTCGATCGCCCACGCGCAGAGGCGCTACACGAGCTTGATTCTCGACCATGAAGGGACGTCCGATCGCAGCGCACTCACCTGCGTTGGGAGCCGTGACGTTGACCTGATAACAACAGGTGCCGTTCACCTCGGTGGGCCCGGAGATCCATTCGGTCACGAGCTCGAGCTGATCGGTACAGGAGCCGAACACGGTGACAGCTTCGGCCGCCGGTGGGCAAGGTGGCACCCCAAAGAAGCAACGCTCCACGCCGTTCATGCCAGAGCCCGAAGACCCACCTGCGCCGGCCATGCCGCCTTGACCGCCGGCGTTGCCGCCACCCGCAGCGCCTTGACCGCCCTCCCCGCCTTGACCGCCCGCAGCGGCACCACCGCCGCCCGAGGCCGTCTCACCGCCCCCGCCCGAAGCCGTCTCACCGCCCCCGCCCGAAGCCGTCTCACCGCCCCCGCCCGAACCGCCGGCTCCCGAGCCGCTACCGCTATCACCACACGCCGCGCTCGCCACCGCCGAGGCAACCAGCAGTTGACGCAACAGTCCCGTACGAAAAGCCAAACGTTCATTCATGAGGGCCTCCAAAGTCAGATCGCAATGGTGCCCCCAATTGCGCGCTTAGGCGACTTAAAGCGCGCTTAATTGCTTCAAACGCGACCGGCCAAAGCGACCCGACGAAGCTCGCGAACTTCCTCGATCAAGCTGAGCGAGTTGACCTCCGGATGAGCTTGCTTCGCTAAGCGCGGCGCCGCCTCCTCCAACTTCTCGAACACCTCGAAGCGTGAGCGAACGGGGCTCATCATGACGAGCGCGGCCATCGCCGAGCGCACCATCGACATGCGGAAGCTGCTGCCGGGATGCACGCCCACGTAGAACTCAAAGTACCCAGGAAACAACGAAGCAACCTTGCGAGCTTCAGCGTCGGGAAAGGGCGAGCGCTCGCCGACATAAGCCAACATGAACATGCGTGAAAAACTCGGCTTGAGCCGCTGCAACGCTTCCAAGATGCGCGTCATCCGCGGGCCGTCAGGTTGGCACGTACCTTCCCAGACTTGAACCATCGTGGGTCCAACCATCCCGAATGCGAACCCTGGCTCGACCCAAAGCACCTCAGCCATGAGAGCCTTTAGCGGATCTCCGCCGCGAAGCTTCAACTACCGTCTCACCCCCTCGCATTGAGCGCCCCTCCAATCGCCGCTATCGTTGCGTATCCGTAATGCGCCGTACAGAGTCCGCTCCGGCGAAGACCAACCTGCTCGGGGACCTGACGTCCTTCGTCGGCCGGGCCAACGAGCAAGCGGGCGTGCTCGCCTTGTTCGAGAACGGCGCGCGTTTGGTGACGGTGACCGGGCTCGGTGGCATCGGCAAGACGCGCTTCGCGATCCGCCTGGCCGCAGCCGAAGCCGAGCCGCTCTCCTCGCACGGCGGCGGCGGCGCTTGGTTCTGCGATCTCTCCGAGGCGCATACGGCCTTGGGCGTAAACGCCGCGGTGGCCGCGGTGCTCGGCGTCACGCTGAGCAGCAGCGAGGAGAGCACCACCGTTGCCCGCGCCATCGCGCGCCGCAAACGCATCTTGCTGGTGCTCGACAACTTCGAGCAGGCCGTCAGCTGCGCCGCAGAGACGCTCGCGCATTGGATGAAAGAAGCACCGCACGCGCGCTTCCTGGTGACCTCGCGCGTCGCGCTGGGGATCGCCGGCGAGCAACAATGGCCGTTGGTTCCGCTCGCCACGCCGGGCGAGGAGGAGTTACGGCCAGAGGTCCTGGCCGAGAGCGAAGCGGTGCAGCTGTTCATCAAACGAGCCACGCAAGTGCGGCCAAACCTGGCGCTTTCGCACGAGGCCCTACGTTCGATCGCCACCATCGTACGACGCTTGGACGGCATCCCGCTGGCGATCGAGCTGGCAGCGGCGCGCACCGCGGTGCTCTCCCCGAGCGCGCTATTGCAGCGCTTGAGCCAGCCCCTCGAGGTTCTGCAGCGCAGCTCGGACGCCGGGAAACACAGCTCGATGCGCAGCGCCATCGCCGACTCGGTGCGCCAACTCGGCGACTACGAGCAACGCTGTTTGGCGGCGCTATCGGTGTTTCGCTCGGGGTTCACCCTGTCGGCCGCCGAGTCGGTTTTGCCACAAGGCGGGAGCCCGCTAGCGGCGCTGGAGAGGCTCGTCGCCCATTCGCTGGTGCGGGCGGAAGAGGCGCGCTCGAGGCGGACGGCACCGGCCGAGCCAGCTGCGCAAGGAGAGCTTCGCTTTACGCTGTTCGAGGCGATCCGTGAGTTTGCCCGAGGCATGTTGGAATCGGAGCAGGCGCAGGTGGAGCTGCGGTCGCGCCACGCAGATTACTATCGAAACGCGGTGCAGACCTGGGCACTCGAGTCGCCGACCGATCGCACCGCCGGCCTGGCTCGCATGGAGCAGGAGCTCGAGAACCTGCTGCTCGCTCATGCCACGCTCAAAGCCGACGCGTCGTCCGCGGCACGCAGCAAAGCGGCGCTCTTGGCGCTGCAGCTCACCCCGCTGCTTTCGCGCCGCGGCCTCTTCCGACTGCTCAAGGAGCTGCTCGATGAGGCGGTGGAGAGCGCACGGCAGCAGCCTGAGAGCGCGGTGCAGTTGGCCGAGGCGTTGGTCGCACGTGGACAGGCCTCGCGCGATTTGGGCTTGCCCCAGGAGGCACGCAAAGACCTCGAGCAGGCGGTCGAGCTCGCGCAGCGTGAGCGCGCACCGCGCGTCGAGGCGCAGGCGCTGCTGCGTTTGGGCGAGCTGATTGAGACGGCCGGCGCCACCGCCGAGGCGCGCAGCTACTTTGCTCGTGCGCTCGAGCTCGACGCCGACTCGCCCAGCGCGCAGTTCCGCGCGGAGGTGGGCCGGCGCATCGCGCATGCCCTGCGCCGCGAGGGCGATCTCGAGCAGGCCGAACGACGCATCTTCGAGGCGCAGGTGCTTTATCGCGCCGCTGGCGACGACGAGGGCTTGGGGCTTTGTCTCTATGAAGCGGCGGTGGTGGCGATGTTTCGTCAGCGCTACGACGAAGCGTTGGCGCGCTTCGATGAGGCGCTTCCTTTGGTGCGCGCGCACGGCGCGCGCTTAGCGGAGGGCGCGTTGCTCTCCGGCTTGGGCATCTATCAGCAGGAGCGTGGCGAGCTGCCACGAGCCCTGGAGCTGCATCAGCAGGCGGTGGAGTTGTTCCGTGAGTTGGGCCACCGGCACCGCGAAGCGAGCGCGCTCTACTACCTTGGTGGTTGCTACCTCGAGCGCGCGCAATGGTCCGATGCCGCGCGCATTTTCGAGCAGTCGCTGCGGCTATCGCAGTCGGTTTCGGCGCCACGTTATGTGGCTTTGGTGCAAGGCGCCCAGGCGGTGCTGATGGCCGTGCTCGGGGACTTTGCGGCGGCCGATGCGCACTTGCAACAAGCCGCGCGCGCGCTCGAGGCCTGCAGCAGTGAAGGCACGCTGCTCGCGACGATTGCGCTGCATCGACTCAACGTACAAGGCCGGAAAATCCCCGCCGAGGCGCGCGAGCGCAAGGCCGAAGCACAGGCCCTGGCGCAGGACCACGCCGTCGACGACACACGCTTCGCCCTGCGCCTTTTCGAGCTCAGCGCACGAAGCGAGATCGCCCCCGGTGACACCGGCGATGCCCTGCTCATACGAGCGAACGGCAGCGCCTTCCGCCTACCTGGAACCAACGCGGACGTCGATCTCTCGCGGCGCGCACCGCTGAGGCGCATCCTTGTCGCGCTCGCCCAACGGCGCCTCGAGGCGCCGGGCGAAGGGCTGGACGTCGAAGAGATCCTCGCCGCCGGCTGGCCCGGTGAGCGCGTGAGCGACCGCGCCGGCAACAATCGCGTTCACGTGGCCCTCACCACCTTGCGCAACCTCGGCTTACGCGGCGTGCTCGTGAGCAGCCCCGGCGGCTACTCCCTGCGTGCGTCGGAGAAGGTCGTGCTCGAGGGCGCGCCCACGGCCGACTGAGCGCCGCTTGTTAGCGGCTCGGTTGAGGGTCGAGCGGCGAGCGCGTAGCATTCGGCCGCATGATGGGCCGCTTACAAAGGCACCCGCTTTCGTCAGCGGCGCTCTTCTTCCTTGCCTGCGGCGGTGATGGAGGCAGCGCGCAACGTTTGGTGCTGGAGCCAACTGCACCGCGTGTCATGGACTCCGCGACAGCGTCGCCCTCGAACGCCGCCAACAGCCCGTCAGCCCCGATCCCGAGCGACATGGTGCTCGTGCCGGAGGGGCCGTTCCTGCGCGGCTCCCTCCCTGGCGTTGGCCTCGAAGACGAGCACCCGCAGCGCAGCATCATCCTGGCCGCCTTCCTGATCGACGTGACCGAGGTGACCCAAGCCAACTATGCACGTTGTGTTGACGCCGGGCGCTGCGTAGCGCCCAAGTGCAAGGCGGACCGAGCGACGGACTGGGATCCTTCGGGGCGTGCGACGCATCCGGTGGTGTGCATCGCGTGGAGCGAGGCGAAGGCATTCTGCGAATTCGTCGGCAAGCGTCTACCCACGGAGGCCGAGTGGGAGAAGGCCGCGCGCGGGCCTGACGGGAGGCTATATCCGTGGGGCAATGATGCACCAACCTGCGAGCACGCCAATTACTTCGAGTGCGACCGCAAAGGCACCGAGCCTGTGGGCAGCCACCCAACTGGCCGGAGCCCATACGGCGCGCTCGACATGGCCGGCAACGTCTGGGAGTGGACCGCCGACTTCCACCTCGCAAACTACTACGTGGCTAGCTCGGCAAAGGACCCAGAGGGTCCATCGGATGGAGACCGCAAGGTCGTTCGTGGAGGGGCGTTCAAGTACGGCGCGTCGGAGCTACTCTCGGCAGGTCGGACCTACGACGCGCCCACCGTACACTTCGAACACGTCGGCGTCCGCTGCGCCAAGTCGAGATAGGAAGCCCACGCCCCGCGTCGCACTACAGGCCCCATCACGGCAAGGCGGTGCACGAAGGTGCAGCAGCGTTATCGACACAGACCAGCGCCCGAAGGGCCGCAGGGGTCGCGTCGAGGTTACCGATCGCGAACGCAGTGACGACGGCCCCTGGGGGAACAGAGACGCCGGGTAGGACCAAGGCATCGCTGAAGCTGCCAGACGCGCGCGCACTGAGCGTGACAGCGGAGAGTGGGTCTGTCTGGAGGTAGTCCCCACCCGCGACCTGCCCGACCAAGCCGTACGATACGTTGCTAAAGAGTGGGCTGAAGTCGGGCCCCGAACCGAGTCCGACGTCAACATTGGGGGTATCGGGTGAGAGGTGCACGAAGCGCACGCTGATCTTGTCCGCTGGGACGTCCAGGTTATCGACATAGGCCTTCAAGTCGAAGGCCGCGTCGTTGCCGGCGGGGCTTACCATTCCTGTCGCGGCTACCGTGTAGTTGGTGTTCTCGCTAACTGTGATTCCGGTGAAATCCGGGATGCCGAGAGAGTCGTCGCAGCTGAGCGCGTCAGCCGCCAGCAGACGCACTCCGTACGTCCCGGCGGCGACAGGCAAGTAGCCTGTGACGTTGGGGTAGGACAAGCCGGCGTTCACGCCCACGGATTGCAGCACCGGGCCCACGGCGGGTGCGCCCGCTGGGAGCAGGCAGAAATCGACAGCAGGTGCATCGGGTGAGAGATGCGCAACGCGAACCTGTGCGTTCCCCACGGCAACGCCGCCGCCTTCACCGCCACCGCCTTCACCGCCACCGCCTTCACCGCCGCCCCCTTCACTATCGCCGTCATCCTCGCTGAACGTCACCTTGCCACCGCAAGCAACGAGGACCGCAGGGAACACGAACGAGACGCACGCGCGAAAGCACTTCATGACGAAAGCTCCTGTCTTCAACGCGGGAGCGGACGGGCCAAGCTGGCGAGTCTCGATCCTACGACTAGAGGTGCTTTCGTCGGCGCAGTCGGATCGGATTCGAAGTGTCAGGACGGCGCTGGGAGCTAGGCCTTGAAGCCAGCTGCTTCGCGACCGTTCGGCTTCGATGCGTCGTTCGGATCATCCGAGCCCAGAATGCCGCGCACCTCACTGCGAGGGCCGAGCGGCCCTCTCGGATGGAGCGTCGGACTGCGCAGCGGATCGGGGACCACCGAGTTACGTGAGCTGCTGGTGGGCGGCACCGAAGGACCTGTGACCGCCGGCATCACACCTGAGCTCCGCCGCTCGGCCAAGAAGCCAGAGACCTCCAACTTGAGCGACTGCCAGGCTCGCTTCCACTCTGCGGCCGGTAGCGTGGCTTGCCGGCGGCTCAGCTGAAAGCAGCGATCCGCCAACAGCCGCGCTGCGTGCGCTGCCCGGCGATCCAAAAGCTCGAGCACCTTCTCTCGGCGCAAAGCCCACTGAGCCAACCATTCCCCGAGTTCACGAGGCGAGCTGCTCAGTAGATTGCTGGCTCGGCTTCTTTCATCGCTGTCGTTCAACTCGGACCCCTTCCCTTGGTGCGCTGCGCAGCAAAGCACACCTAAAGGCAGCCTGGTAGTGTGCCAGCTTATTTTCTTTTTTGCGCCGTTCGCCAAGCAGGGAAGACCGCATCTGTCAGTGCAAATACGTACTCATCCTCGAGCGAAAGCTCGACCAGGGTGCGCGCCAAGCCAACCAAATAGTCGACGTTGCTTCCACTCGGGCCGGCCGCCGCTTGAATCTGCGCCACCATGTCCTGCCAAGCCGCCTCACCAAGCCAATCAGGGTTGTTCGGCAAAGCTGCGTAGACGAGCGCGTCGGTGGCCAGGTCCGCGCCTTCGCGATCGATCAGCGGCAAGAGCATGCGCGAATAGCCGCCGCGCTCACGGTGGTCGAGCCGCGCGATCACCGCTGCCTCGTGCTCTTCGGACACCAAGTACGCCATACCCCAGGTGACGCCGGGACTCGGAACCACCGTTACCACGCGCCCCGGGGCGGACGGCACGCCGCGATGATCGGTCGACCCTTGGAAGAAGCGCCGCTCAAAGCCAACGATGCCCGCGACCACCCGTCGCTCAAACGGGAAGTCAGGTCGGAACATCAGTGAGCCGTAGGCGAACACCCACAACATGGAGCCTTCCTCCTTGGCACGCCTACTACGAGTTTGAGAAGTTTGTTGTGCGCAGGCCAACGAGACAGCCTCGCGCTGCAAAACAGCCTCACTGTGGCAGCGCACGGCCTGCCCCATCCGCCACACCCCGACTTGAGCACGGGAGCAGCTGGCATAGCGGTTGCTCACCTCAGGCTATGAACAGCGCACCCGCAAAGGGCACGAGCATGCACGCAGAACATAGTTGGCACATGGCGCAAGGCGCCTGGGAGAAGGCCAAGGGCAGCATCCGGCAAAGCTGGGGAGCCATGACCGACGACGACATCGCCGAGTGCAACGGCAGCCGCGAGGTGATGATCGGCAAAGTGATGCAGCGCCAGGGCGTCGACCTACCCACGGCAACCAAGCAGGTTGATAACTGGTTAAAAGCCTTATGACCCCGGGCCCAGACTGTCACTTCCAACGAGTCACGGAACCCACAATGCCCGGGAGGTATCTATGAATCCGATTCAATCCGCATTAGCGGACGCTACGCAGGATGTCAGCGAGACGACGAGCGCGGTCAACCACGAGGTCAAAGATGGCTTCGTCGAGTTGATGGAGCGCGGCGGCCGCTTGCTGAAGACCGCACGGGCGTTTGGCTTTCCCGAGCTCCTGAGCAGCATTGGCTTGCGGCGCAAGTCGAGCCCATGGGCGCAGCTCGGTCTGTTCTCCACCGGCGTGCTCGTCGGGGCAACCGCGGGCCTCCTGCTCGCGCCCAGCTCGGGCGCAAAGCTCCGTGAGCAGATCGTCACGCGCACCAAGCGCACGCTATTCCCAGCCAAACAAGTCCCCGGTACCCATCTAGCGCCGGTCGCCCCCGAGCCGGTACGCATCGAGAGCAACCACGTCGAGGAGAAGAAACCGGCCGAGCACGTAGCCGCCAAAGACATGGACGGCGTAAACCACAAACGCGACGGCGCCGGCAGATGACGCAGGCCCCGTCGAGACCGACGGAGCCTCCAGCCCAATGCGGCGCCTAGACCTTCACGCGTGAAGTCTGCTGCTCAGTTCGCCGACCACACAACCCAGGCGCCCTGCGCCCAGTCGTCGTTGGCGTCGCGAAAGGCGCCGACGAAATTGGCCGTCGCGTCGAAGAAGGGACCAACCGGCGCAACACCATTCGACGGGGGAGTCGCCGGGACGAGGTTGAGCATATTCATGTTGTCGCAGCCCGGAATCCCCGGGTCCGTGGTGGTGTTCACGTTGTTGGCCGCTGTCGCAAGCCAAGCCACCTCATCAAAGCCAGCGTCATCGTCGTTATAAGGCGAAGGAGCGTTCTCAGGATAAGCAACGAGTGTATTACCGAAGACCACCGAGTTTTCGAACTCTAGCTGCGGTCCCGAGCCGTTACGCACGTCCACCCCGGCCTCGAACCCAGAGATCAACGCGTTAAAAATGTGGGCCCGCGTATTTTTGCGCAGGAGCATCCCGTATTGCTGCCCTGCATTGTAATCTTGCCCACAGAGCGTCACGTTGTAGATGGTGGGCTCGCTCAACGGGAGGTTCCCTGAACCAGCGGCGTCATTGTCCCCTTCAAAGCCGTTCATATCTTGGGGCACCGGGTAGGCCACGTCTTGCTGAAGGACGAGGAACTGCATTTTACCGCTATAACCAAAGTCCCAGTCGAACCCGTCATCCCCAGGCGCTTGGCAGATCAGGTGGCTGACGTTCACCGTCCCGCCGAAGAACTCAAAACAGTCATCGGTCGTTTGGCGAACCATCACGTGGTTGACCACGGTGCCGCTACCAACTCCGCCAAACGTAACTCCGTTTAGTTCATTGTTCGGCGCAATCGCCTTACCGCCATATTCGACCCGGACGTACTCGAGCCTGCCGCTGTTGTCGGCGGGGTTGTTGCCGCCATATTTGGCGTTGTTCACGTCAACGATGCCTTCAACGGTCCCTTCGATCTCCACGCCGTTCGCGTCGAGCACGTTGATGGGTGCGTTGCCGAGGATCACCAAGCCGCCCCAGTCACCCGGGTCGGCGAAGGCCCCGCCCTCGCTGGTGAATACAATCGGCCGATCCGGCTCGCCCACCGCTTCGATCTTGGCGCCAGGCCGAATGACCAACGCAGCTCCGGTGGTCTTGTCGCCGAAGACTGTGGTGTTGGCCTCAATCGTGAGCACCGCGGGAGCCTGGACGAAGACCTCGCCGGTCAACTTGTAATTCTTGTCACAGGTCAGCGTGAAGTCGGAGGTGATCTCTCCTTCCACGGTCACGGTTGCCTTCTCGGCAATCGGGACGTCGCACGGGTTGGGGCCCATGCCGCCCATACCGCCCATGCCGCCGCTGGCCATGCCACCCATGCCGCCGCTGGCCATGCCGCCCATGCCGCCGCTAGCCATGCCGCCCATGCCGCCGCCGCCGTTGGTTGCGCCTCCGCCCCCGTCGGCTCCACCTGTTCCGCCGCTGCCGGCTGTCCCGCCTCCACCGTTGAGACCCACGCGGTAATCACCGGCGCCGATGATCAGATCGCAACCCGCGAGCGAAAGCACCATAACCAAGGAGCCGATTCGTGAAGTGCGCATTAGAAGCTCCCTTTCAGCGACAAATTCTGAGGTCCAATAAAGAGCGACACCGATTCACCGGAACCACCGGACGCGAGCCCGATGCCCAGCAACGTGGCCCCGAGCGCTACCCCGACGCCTCCGATGATGAAGGTGGCGGTAGAAACGCTGGCAAACGTGTTCATGCTGTCAATGTCCGATTGGGCCGACGCGGGGCACAATCCCTCGACGCAGACCTCATCCAGGCTGGATTGCTTGCCCGAAGCCAGCCCACCGAACACCGCACCGAGGATCAGGCTCGCGCCGCCCACACCCAACGCGACTCCGCCCGCGGGAACGAGCGGGCTCGAGCCCGACTCAACGGGTGCGGAGGGCGGTTTCACCGGCTGCTCCGGTTTCGTTCCCGGATCGACGGGGGGAGTCACCTCGGGCGTTGGTTTCACAGCGTTCGGATCGGGCTCGAGTTTGAGCACGAGCTTCTCTGTTTGACCGCTGACCAGCGTGATCTCAGCCGTCGCCGTAAGAAAGCCTGGAGCCGACGCTGAGATTGAGTGTTTGGTCGGATCAGCGGGCCGGTCCACGCCCAGCAACACGGCATCCACAGGCTCGCCGTTGTCGGTGACGGTGATGACCGTATTGGCCGGGGCCTCCACCTCGAGCTTCAGCCGAGCGAGCTTCTTGAGAGCATCCGGCAGCACCTTCCGGGCACGATTTTGCGCCTCGATAAAGGCGTCCGGCGCCCGCTCCGGCAGCACCGCGCGTGCAGCCGCCTGCAAGTTCTCTGTGCCGGCAACGACTTTACCCGAAGCAATTTGGCACTCCCCGAGCGGGACGATGATCGAGGGCACTGGCAGGAGCTTTTTGGCCCGACTGAGCTTGTCAATCGCCTCATCGCAGCGGCCTTCGCGCGCGGCTGTAACACCCTCTTGACCAAGGGTACGCGCCGCCGAAAGCTGAGCCTCGTCCTGTGCGAAGGCAGTCGTGGGGACCAAGAGCCCCAAAGATAGCGTGAACAGCGCAGCGTGGCGCCGAAGCGAAAAACTCATGGGGCCATGTTAATGTGGTGCGAGGCCAACATGCCAGAGGCCTGAATAAGAAAGCCCTGTTGCAAAACTGTCACCTGCAACAGCGCAGAAGCGCATAAGCTCGCATTCTCACACCGAGGACCCCATGACCACTCTCACGCCACTCGCTCCCGGAGGACATCTCGGCCGCTACGAGCTGCTCACTCCGATCGCGCAAGGGGGCATGGCGACCGTATGGGCGGCTCGCCAATCGGGGCTGCACGGGTTCCGCAAGACCGTCGCGCTTAAGACGATGCTTCCGGCGTTGAGCCACGATCCGCAGTTCGAGCGGATGTTCCTGGCTGAAGCGCGGCTGGCGATGCGGGTGCATCACCCCAACGTGGTTGAAACGCTCGATCTCGGGGAGGAAAACGGGCAGCTCTTTCTCGTGATGGAGTGGGTAGACGGCGAGTCGCTCTCGATGCTCATGAAGGCCATCGAGAACACCGAGGAGCGGTTCCCAATGCGGCTCGCGCTGGCCATCTGTGCGAAGGCTTGTCGCGGGCTCCATGCTGCGCATGAAGTAACCGACGACGATGATCAACCCGTCGGGATCGTTCACCGCGACGTGTCGCCGCAGAACGTGATGATCAGCTACGACGGCCACGTGAAGGTGGTCGACTTCGGCGTGGCCAAGAGCCAGACGGAGCTCGGAGCAACGCAGGTTGGGCAGTTCAAAGGCAAGGTGCCGTACATGGCCCCCGAGCAAGCCGCAGGAGAAGCCATCGATCGTCGCACCGACATTTTCGCGATGGGCACGTTGCTCTATCGGCTCACCACCGGGAAGCACCCGTTCATCGGCGGGACAGAAGGCCTGACTATCGCCAACATCGTCGGCGGGGTTACGCCCGCGCTGCCGAGCCACGTCAACTCGCAGTACCCGGTCGAGCTCGAGAAGATCGTGATGCGTTGTCTGGAGAAGGACCCAGCCAAACGCTTCGGCGACATGGCGAAGTTGGCCCAGAGCCTGGACCAAGTGCTCCTGACCCTGGGCGCGCCGGTCGCAGATGACGAGCTCAGCGCTTGCGCCAAACGTTACCTCGGTGAGATGCGTAAGCAGCGCAGGACCGCGATGCGCGACGCAGCCCGTGCGCTCGGCTGGGCCCTGGCAACGAGTGATTCGTTGCCGCGCATTTCGATGCCCGGTCCGCACTCGATGACACCGAGCAGTCCATCATTCGTCAGTAACTCGAAGGTGTCGTTCACGCCGAGCCTGACCGGAACGGGCAGTCTGAGTCATGTCGTGAGTGCGCCGCCCAGCGCCCGTAGCCAACAACCAGGGCCGCGCCGCAATCTGCTTTTGCCACTGGCGCTCTTGGCAGGCGCTGCCGTTGGTGGCGTGGTGCTCGCCTTCGTCGTCTCGAGGAACGCTGGGTCGGAGACGGCCCCTCCAGCGGCGGCCACACCACAACAGCCGGCTTCCACGAACGTCCCAGCGCAGACGACGACGGCAGCCCCGCCAAAAGAACTGCCCGCTCCGACCGCTACGCCCGGGGCCCAACCTGATTCGCCGAGTGCAAACGCTAGCGCGCAAACTTCATCTCACAGCCCCAAGCCGTCCAACGCCGGAAGGCCCCTCCCAAAGCCTGCTCAGCCCACGAGCAAACCTCAGAGTTGGGGCGCAGGGCCTGACCTAGGTTTTTAACCACTAGGCGCGGGCTCAGGTCCACTGCGCAGGGCTACGCACAGCTCCCACCTACCTGAGTTCTCAAGTCCTCAAACGTTGAGCCGTCAACAATAAACGGGTAAGGTTGTCAACACACGATGGCGCAATCACAACCGTTTGGTACCAGCGAAGAAACAATGGCGGCGCCGTTGCGAGTCGGTCCGAACGAGAGCGTGCCGGCCTTGTCAACGGGTGACATCGTCGCTGGCCGCTATGAAATTGATGGGTTGGCTGGAGATGGCGGCATGGCTGTCGTCTTTAGCGCGCGGCATGTTCACCTCAACGAGCGCTTCGCCGTCAAAGTGCTTCGTCCGGCCTACGCGGCAAACCCGAACATAGTTTCAAGATTTTTGCAGGAGGCTCGCGCGGCCGCGCAGCTGCGCAGTGACTACGTCTGTCGCGTGTTTGACGTCGGCATTCACCAAGACATGCCGTACATCGTCATGGAGCTCTTGGAAGGAGAGGACCTGCGGGACTATCTGCACCGCGTTCAAACCGCCTCCGCTGAAGACGCTGTCGAGTTCATCATTCAGGCGTGTGAAGGGCTCGCAGAAGCACACGCAGCGGGCCTCGTCCACCGCGACATCAAGCCGGAGAACCTCTTTCTCACAGTCCGTCGGGACGGCTGGAGAACCGTCAAGCTGCTCGACTTCGGGATCTCCAAGCTGATCGATCCGGAGACGCTCAACACCACGCTCCGGCGCCACGTCGACACCAAGGACCTGCTCGGAACTCCGCATTACATGGCTCCAGAGTGCATCCGCAGCAGCAAAGACGCGGGCCCCATGTCGGACATTTGGGCGATGGGCGTCGTGCTCTATGAGCTCTTGTCCGGCAAGCTACCCTTCCCAGGAACGACGGTCACCGAGATCTCGGCTTCGATCTTGGAGACCGAGCCGGAGAGCCTGTTGGCGATCAACCCGGAGTTGCCTCCGGAGCTCGTTGAGTTGGTGCACTGGTGTTTGGCCAAGCAGCCCGAGCTGCGGGTCACCTCAGCGAGCGAGCTAGCGGTTCAACTGTTGCCCTTTGCCCCTCGCCGCTCTCGAGCCGTGGTGGAACGCATGCAATCCTTGGCTAAAGCCCAAGGAGAAGTGTTCGACATTCCGCCCTCAGGCTTCCCTCCCCCGCCAGACGCTCCGACCTCGGTGCTCAACCCCGTAGCAAGCACCCCGGCTAGCGCGCCAGAGCCGCGCTCGACAGCGTCGATCATGTGGTGGGCGTTATCGGCCGTGTTGGCCTTCGCCATCGCTGGCACCATCACCTATATGAGCGTCAAGCGCGGTGATTCGAAAGTGGCCGTGCCGGTGTCGACGGCGGAAACAGCCGCAGCCACCGAAGACGCACCGCCGCCCCAAGCGCCCGCTGCATCGACGCAGAACCCAGGCGGGTCGCCGACCCCGCGCGTCGAATCACCGCCGCCTCCGGCGCCCACCGTCGAGGAGCCCAAGCCAGAACCGCGGGCCGGTGCAAAACCGAGCAAGCCGCAACCACAGCCTGTTGCAAAGCCCGCCACGCCGAAGCCAGCTTCAACCTCCTGGCAAACCGGGCCCGACCTCGGCTTTTAAGCCCGCTGCTGTGTCGTGCGGATCCAAAGGATCTCGACGACCATCGTCGTTAGCGCGATAGCGCCCCAGACCAGCGGCGCAACGCCCAGCGCGTGCATGAACGCGCCGCCGCATATCAACGTAGCGAGCATCAAGCTCAGCAGCCAAGCACGGCTCGCCAGCGTCATCGGCGCCGGGGCGGGCGTCTTGAGTACCCAGGCAAAGGCGTTGACCAGGCGAATCGAGGCCCGGCCGAGTGGGTCGCCGACCCAGCGCCACAAGGTCCCGCCGGCTTGAATCGCGGTTACTCGTTGCGCCCGCGCGATGTGGTTGGCAATCCAACGTTCGCTTTGCTGCGCTACTTCGCCGACCTCGGCCTCGACCAGGACCTCCATGTTGGTCATCGATAGCGGGTCAAGGTTGAAGCTACCCACAAGCAGCAGTTGGCCGTCGAAGACGCCCACCTTGGCGTGCAATACCGAGGCACGCCATTCGTAGATGGTCACCCCGGCAGGCAACAACTGATGATAGAGGCTGCGGGTGGCCGCGCGCGCCAGCGGGATATCGCTTCGACCGGCCAGCAGCAGCACGACCTCGACGCCGCGAGCGCGAGCGGCAAGCAAGGCGCGAATCATTCCGGCGTCAGGCAGGAAGTAGCCGTGGGCGAGCGTGATACGCCGCTCGGCTTGCTGCACCGCTAACATATAGCGACGGCGCAGTTGGTATCCGCGGCCCAGCGCCGATAGATAGATACGCAAAGGCCCCTCTCGCAACAATGCGCGAAGGGCGTTTCGTCTCGCTCCCTCGTTCACCCCCGCGCGCAGCCACTGGCCCAATCGGAGGCACTGAGGGCCCCGCAGTTCAACCGCTACATCGGCCCAACCACGGTGCCCCTTCGCGCTGAGGTTCTCGTCGCCGATGTTGATACCGCCGAGGATGGCGACCTCGTCATCCACGAGCAAAAGCTTGCGATGGTTGCGCCCAAACTTACCGAGGAACAAGGCCAGTAGGCGATGGTGCACCGACGCCGTGCAGCCCATCTTGCGCAGCGTTGCTACGAGCGAAAGGCCAAAGCGAGCCGAGCCCCAGCCGTCCACCGAGACCTCCACCTTCACCCCGCGCGCAGCGGCAGCCCCGAGCGCCGCGAGAAATAGCTGGCCCACGCCCACGGAGGAGAACGCGTACACCTCGAGGTGCACGCGGCTGCGCGCCAACGCAATGGCGCGTAACATACGTGGGTAGGTCTTGGCGCCGCCGTCGAGCAAAACCACCGTTTCGCTCGGCGATTGCTTCACTCAGCGACCAATTGAGGGACGTCCACGAGCACGGCCTCCGCCGAGCTCAAAGCGGTAATGGATAACGAACGTTCCCCAAGCATGCCGAGGCCATCGCCTGCCGACAGTACGTAGCCAGCGACTGACACTTGGCCCGCAACGAGCTGCAACCAAACCGTGCGCTCCGGCGCCAGCTCGTGAATCACATGCTGACCGGCATCGAGCAGCGTTGAAAACACCAGCGCTGAATGCTGAATTCGTAAGGACTCTTGACGACCGTCCGGCGACGCCACCGGACACAACCGACCTCGACGCGATGAAACGCCCACCAGGCACTGCTGGGCTCCGGGCTTGAGCACGACTTTGGAGTGGTTCAGCCCGATGCGAAGAATATGAGCGTCCTCTTTCTCCGAGGCGTTCGTTCGAACGAGGCGCTCTCCGGGCCTAGTTACGCGCCGTTGCCACTCCCCGCCAGAAAGCAGGCCTGCTCCGCCATGCGAATCACGGTAGGAGAGTGCGCCCTCGCGTACATAGGTAATGACCTCCGTGGCCTCCTCGTTACCGACCATGAGGTCCTCTCCGGGAGGGAGCTTGACCTCCTCGAGGAAGGTCACACAGCCGACGCTAATCGGCTCCGCAGACATCTTGGGCTGCGGCAAGCTTCGCCACAGACGCTGCTTGCGCCTTGTCTCACAGCTACGCTCCGCCGAACGAAGCAGCGTGGTTACCACGGGACGAGGTGCGAGTTCACATCGCACCGAACCAACGGGTAGCGGCCATAATCATCAGCGAACGCGTTTGTCGTTCGAGGAGCTTCTCCGCTTCAACCACCTGCGGCTCGGGCGGAGCCTTCTCGCTTGGATCGACGAGGGGAGCGCCGTCCCGCGCACTCGCGTGCGGGTCCGCGCTGGGCTCACTCATAAGCGCTCGCCCCCCCTTCCGGAGCCACCACGAGCGAGGTGATCATGGCCTGCGTGGTAAGCATCAACGCGGTCACCGAAGCTGCGTTCTCGAGCGCCACACGCACGACCTTGGTTGGGTCAATCACCCCAGCAGCGATCAAGTCTTGATATTGCTCGGTTGCTACGTTGTAGCCCAAAGCACCATTTCGCACCTTGTCGACCACCACCGCGCCGGAGACGCCGCCGTTCTCGGCGAGCTGACGTAGCGGCTCCTCGAGCGCTCGCATCACCAGGTTTACCCCGTATTGTTGCTCGCCTGGTAATCGCAATAGCGCGAGCGCTGGCAAGGTACGCAAGAGCGCCACACCCCCGCCCGAAACCACGCCTTCAGCGATCGCTGCGCGCACGGCGTGAAGCGCATCCTCCACGCGAAACTTCTTCTCCTTGAGTTCGGTCTCGGTGAAAGCGCCTATCGAGAGCACGGCCACGCTTCCACGCAACTTTGCCAGCCGTGTCTCGAGCTTCTCCTTATCGTACTTGGAAGCTTCCTCCGTGAGCTGGTGGCTGAGCTGCTTGATACGCCCCGCCAGCTCGAGCGCACTACCACCAGCTTCGACGATGGTCGTGTGGTCCTTATCGATCCGCACGCTCTTCGCGCTCCCCAATTGGGTTAGGGCCACGTTTTCGAGGGAGGTCCCCAGCTCGTCAAAGAGCGCCTGCCCGCCGCACAAAACCGCGAGATCTTCGAGCAACAGCCGCTGCTGTTCGCCGTACCCTGGAGTCTTAACGGCACACACCTTGAGTGTTCCGCGCAGCTTATTGACCAGCAACGCCGCCAGCGCCTCCCCTTCGATGTCATCCGCCATCACCAGCAATGGCCTGTTTGCGGCCATCACCAGTTCGAGCAAAGGCATCAGCTCCGCGAGCTGCGAGAGCTTACGACCACAAAACAAGATCAGCGGATTGTCGAGTACGACCTCGAGCCGCGCTTGATCGGTAATGAAGTAGGGAGACAAGTAGCCGCGGTCGAGCTGCACGCCCTCCACAATCGTTAGCGTCGTCGTCACCGACTGCGCCTCCTCGACCAAAATGACGCCAGTGTTCCCGACCTTCTCCATGGCATCGGCGATCAGGTTGCCTATCGTACTGTCGCCGTTGGCGCTGATCGTGGCGATGCGAGCGATGTCGCTTTTGCCCTTGATCGGCTGGGAAGCGCTTCCGAGCTCACGCACCACGCACTGCACCGCGGCTTCGATGCCTCGCTTGAGGTCCATCGGATTGATGCCAGCACTGACCAATTTGACGCCCTCACGAAACAGCGCCTGCGCGAGCACGGTAGCCGTAGTCGTGCCATCACCAGCGATCTCAGCCGTCTTCGCAGCAACCTCCTTCACCATCTGCGCGCCAAGGTTGGCCGCTCGATCCGCGAGCTCAATCGGAGCCGCGACCGAGGCCCCGTCTTTGGTAACCGTGGGAGGTCCGTACGGAGCCTCCAGCAGCACGTTGCGGCCCTTGGGTCCGAGGGTGACCTTTACTGCGTCGGCTAGACTGTCCAGGCCCCACAAGAGCTCGTTGCGCGCGACGCTGTCATAGAGAATGCCCTTAGCCCCCATGGACAACCTGCTTGCTCGTAGCGGCGGGAAGCCGGGTGCGCCAGATCAGGTGATTGACCGCACTGGTGGTTAGCCGCAATTGCTCCACCGGGTCATCAGTAAGAGTACGGGCATTGTCGAATAGGGTGACCACCAGTTCCCCAAGGTCAGTACTGCGCACAGCTTGCTCGTTCATTGAACATTACGTCGCAACATCCGAGCCAAGCCCGGCCTCGGTCGATTGTCGGTTATGTACCGCTTTGTTCCATCACGATGAAGTAGGGTCCCCCTTTCAAACCGACTGAGGGGTGGCCCATGCGAGCCGATGAATTGGACCACGGAGAGCTGCTCGAGCTCGACTCGGACGCTGGATCGATAAAGTTTGCGGGCCAGCGAGCGATCATCGTCGACGCCGTTTCGATGGGGCTATTGCGCAAATATCTATTTGAGAACTTTGGCGCCACGGCCGCGCGTACGGTGCTCACCCAGTTCGGCTTCTCGCAAGGGTGGCGGATGGCCGACGCGATGAAGGCGCAGTTTCATTGGAATTCGGAGGATGAATGGCGGTTTGCGAGCATGCGCCTCCACACCCTCGAGGGGCTCTTTCGTCTCGAGGTCGGAGGGACCCATCCGAGCTCGGAGAAGGGCGCGATGCTGATTGGCTCTTACGAGGCTGAGCAACACTTATTGCACTTTGGCCGTTCAGAGACCCCCGTGTGCTGGACCATTACAGGATTGATAAGTGGGTATCTCAGCTTCGTCTCAGGCAAAGAGGTCTTCGCCTTGGAAGGTCGCTGCGCCGGGCGCGGGGATGCGGCTTGCCACATTATGGCCCGCTCACGAGAAGAATGGGGGCGCGAACGCGGGGAGGAGCTGCAGTTCTTTGAGCCTAAACGGCTCAAAGAATCCTTGGAAGTCTCGCTTCAACGGGTGATCGAGTCGTTGAAAGTCGCCGAGCGCAAGCTGCTCTCGCACAAGCGGGTCTTGGTGCGGCTGACGGATGGCGTTGAAGAGCCGCTAGGCATCGTGGCCGAGAGCTCGCTCATGCGCCAATTACTGGATATTGCGCAACGTGTCGCCAAGGTGGACTCCACGGTGCTGATCACAGGGGAGAGCGGCTCTGGCAAGGAGCGGATCGCCCGCTTGGTGCACGACGAATCAACCCGCGCGGCGGGCCCCTTCATCGCGGTCAATTGTGGCGCGATCAGTGAGACGCTGCTCGAGAGTGAACTCTTCGGTCATGCGCGCGGAGCCTTCACTGGCGCAACCCAAGATCGGCCCGGCCTGTTCGAGGCCGCCAATGGCGGAACGCTACTGCTCGACGAGGTTGGGGAGGTCTCACCGGGTATGCAGGTAAAGCTGCTGCGCGTGTTGCAAGAGCGAGAAGTGCGGCGCGTAGGCGAGAACAAGAGTCGGCGTATCGACGTCCGCGTGCTCGCAGCTACCAATCGCGAGCTAGCCCACGGCGTCGCTGGCGGCAGCTTCCGCCAAGACCTCTATTATCGACTCAAGGTCGTAGAGCTGCACGTCCCCTCTTTGCGTGAACGTCGAGAGGATCTACTTCCGCTAGCGCGCATCCTGTTGGCAGAGGCCGCCGTGCGCATGCGACGCAACATCGCCGGCCTCACGCCAGAGGCGGCCGATCAGCTGCTGCGCTACGTCTGGCCCGGCAACGTCCGCGAGCTCGAAAACGCAATGGAGCGTGCGGTGGCGTTAGCGCGTGGTACGCGGGTAGAGCTCGAGGACTTGCCCGAGGAGGTGCGCGAGGTAAAAACAAAGCCCGAGATCACCTTGGGCAGCGTCAGGCCGCTCTCTGACGTAGAGAAGGAATACATCCTAGCGGCGCTACAGGTCAATCTGGGCAACCAGACCCGCACCGCCGAACAATTGCAGATCGGCTCGGCGACGCTCTATCGCAAGTTGAAGGGCTGGGGCGTATTGAGCAAACAACAGTCCTCGACCAACAAGGCCGAGGACTGAACGTCAGAGCTAGTTATCTATCGACGCCGGCGGGACCAACTTGGTCCAGCAATGCCCGCACACGGAAGCTGCGCGCATACCAAAGTAGGAGCAATTGGGGCATTGGCGCAGCTCCGGCTCCGGACCGAGCGCAAGCTGCGTTACTAGGCTAGAGAATGAGGCCTGAAGCGACTTGGTAAGAACCGCGTCGCTGGGCAGCTCGTGCAGGGCCTTCTCAATGGAGCTTACCGTCGCGCGGAGCCGCGAGCGCTCCGGATCGGGACCGAAAAACAGTCGTGTAGACATGGCTGTGCCTTGGCGGAGGAAAACCCCGCCAGCTCTCCGCCGAGGTCCAATGGTTGGTCGCGTTGCGATGAGGCTCTGCGCGACCAAAGAGACCCTAGCACGCCCCTCCAACTTGCGTTCGTTTAACGACGGCTGAGCGACAAACCGCGGCTCCACAAACGAAAAGAGGCCGCTCTCTCGAGCAGCCTCTCTCCTTAGCCCATTAGCGTGGACTACTTGGTTTGGACGGTGGCTCCGCTGGCCTTCTTCTCGGTCACGATGAACTGCACGCGGCGGTTCTTCTGACGACCCTCATCCGTCTTGTTGTCGGCGACCGGCTTGTCCATGCCGTAGCCCTTGGAGGTGAGCCGTGCGGCGTCGATACCGCGCTTGATGAGAGCGTCCTTGACCGACTTGGCGCGGTCACCGGAGAGCTTGTCATTCATCGCCTTGGCGCCCTTGTTATCCGTGTGGCCCTGAACCTCGAGCCGCAAGATTTCCGGGTGCTCCTTGAGGACCTGAGCCACCGAATCGAGCAGCGGGTTGGAGACCGAGCGAATCGTCGCCTTGCCGGTGTCGAACTGCACCTGCTCGAGGATCACGATCTCTTGGTCGGTCACGCGAACGAGCTTGGGGCAACCGTTCTTGGAGGCGTCGGCGTCGGGCTCGCCCTTCTCGCGCGGGCAAGCGTCCTTGTCGTCACGAATGCCGTCGCCGTCGGTGTCACCGGGGCAGCCGTTGGTGGCCTTGTCGTCGGTCTTGAGGCCGGGGATCTCGACGCAGGCGTCGTCGCCGTCGAGCACGCCGTCGCCGTCCTTGTCGGCCGGGGGCGGGCAACCGTGCTTGGTCTTGTCCTCGTTGGGGATGCCAGCCACGTCGGGGCAAGCATCGTCGTCGTCGAGGATGGTGTCACCGTCGCGATCCTTCGGCGGCGGGCAACCGTTCTTGGTCTTGTCTTCATTGCGCGGGCCAGGAACCGTCGGGCAGGCGTCTTCCTTGTCGAGGATGCCGTCCTTGTCGGTGTCGCCTTCGGCCGGGCAGCCGTGCTTCGCCGGATCGTCGCTCTTGACGCCGGGCACCTTCACGCAAGCGTCCACGTCGTCGTAGATCGTGTCGCCGTCGGTGTCGGCCTTGGGCTCTTCAATCACCGGGGTGTAGGCGAACTGGAAGACGCCGCGGAAGGCCGGGGTACCGATGCCGGTGGTGAGACCGGGACCAGCCGCGAGCCCGAGCTCGAGGAACTCCACCGACGGAATACGGAGCTTCGCGCCAGCGAGCAATTCTGCGTTGGTGGTGCGACCGTCGGGCGTCTCGATATCTACGCCGCCCGCGGATTCAGCGCCCAGTTGCAGAATGCGGTCTTCGAGCAAGAGCACGCCAACACCGGCGCCCCAGTTCATTTGGTGACCGAGCGTGACGGTGGAGAGCGAGGTGCTGCTGCGGAAGGTGGGGCCTGCCATCACCGACCAAATGAAGCGATCCGCGCGACCGCCGAGCAAGAGTTGCGGCTGACCGCGGACCGAGCCGTCGGTCACGTAGCTGGTGTCTGCGCCGGTGGGCAGCCAAACGTAGCCGCCAACGCCGAACTGAAAGGGCTCGTGGTAGTCACCGAAGATGCGCACGCGCGCACCGAGCCGCAGATCACCGACGGATGCGCCGCTCGGCTCATCGAAGGCGATGCCGCCGCCGGTCGGAGCTTCACCGGAGCTGAGCACTGCAAAGGGCATGTCCGCGTTGATCGCGATGCGGTCCACGATGGAGAAGTTGAGCCCGATGTGAACGAACATCTGGTCGGAGACTACGGAGCCGATGTCCTCGGTGTCCGTGCCGGTGTCACGCACGAGCACGAGCGGCTCCCGCGCGTAGTCGAGCAAGGCCATCGCGTGGAACGTGGCTTCTCCAGCTGCGTAAGGCGAGGGCACGCCGAAGAACCGATCGCCGGCGACCGAAGGATTGAACTTCGGCAGATCGACCGCGGGGGTTTCCTGGGCCTCCGCCGCAGCGGCGCAGAGCAGGGCACAGGCGGCGGCACACAGCCCACCAATTCGCGCAATCCACACACGAGACCTCATAATGACCTCACGAAAAGTTTCAAAAGACGGGGCATCCTACTTTCAGCCTGGAGCGCAAAACAATTCTGCTGTTTTGCAGCCTCACTCACGGGCTCAATCGAGACCGCGCTGAAGGACGCTGGCTCACGGACCACTCCGTCCGGCCTGGACAAACGTTGCGTTTCTCTGTTAGACGCGCTGGCTCCGAATGACAACCTCCACCAGCCAAAACCCCGCAGAAACGTCGTCCACCCCCGACTCGGGCGCTGACTCGCGCGAAGCCCGGTCTACCTTCGACCCAGTACCGGTGCTCTCGGCCGAGCTGGGTTTGCCGGCGGCCTCGGTGCGAGCCGTCGTGAAGTTGCTGGCGGAAAACGCCACGGTGCCGTTCATCGCCCGCTACCGCAAGGAAGCGACTGGCGGCTTGGACGAGGTGCAGATCCGCGCGATCGAAGAGCGGCGCGCTTACTTGGTCGAGCTCGAGGAGCGGCGCGCTCAGGTGCTCGCCGAGATCCAAAAGCAAGGCAAATTGACGCCCGAACTCGAGGGCAAACTGCGTGCGGCCACCACCAAGGCCGAGGTCGAGGATCTGTACCTGCCCTACAAGCCGAAGCGTCGCACCCGAGCGATGATCGCCCGTGAGCGCGGGCTCGAGCCGCTGGCGGATTTGATGTGGGCGCAAGGTGCGGACAGCCCGGAGGCCGCAGCTGCCGCCTTCGTCGACGCAGCCAAAGAGGTCCCCGACGTGATGGCCGCGCTCGCCGGCGCCCGCGACATTTGTTCGGAGCGCATCGCAGACACGGCGGAGGTTCGCGCGCTCGTTCGCGAAACCACAGCCCAAACCGGCGTACTGCGCGTCTCCAAGTCGAAGGACTTTGCAGACAAGCCGACCAAGTTCGATACCTACGCCGATTACGAAGAGCCGGTCTCCAAGATGCCGTCGCACCGCGTGCTCGCGATCCGACGCGGTGAAGCAGAGAACGTACTCTCGGCCGGCATTGCGATCGACGTTCCGGCGCTGCTCTCGCAGATGTCGGCCAAGGTTGGGCTGGGCAAGAAGGGCCCGTGGGCCGGAGAGCTCGAGAAGGCGCTCACGGATGCTTACAAGCGCCTCCTGGCGGTGAGCTCGGAGATCGACGTGCGCGTTGAAATGAAGCTGCGCGCCGATAAAGAGGCGGTGAGCGTGTTCGCCGCCAACCTGCGCGAGCTGCTGCTCGCAGCGCCGTATGGCACCAAAGCCGTGCTCGGTGTGGATCCGGGGCAGCGCACCGGTTGCAAGTGCGCCGTGGTGGACGCCACGGGCAAGCTGCTCGAGCACACCACCTTCAATCTCGTGCTCGGTGATTCTTCGGTGGAGCGCGCGAGAGGCACGCTGCTGGCGTTGGTCAAGAAGCACGGCGTCGCCGCGGTAGCCGTGGGCAACGGCACCCACGGTCGCGAGACCGAGACCTTCGTGCGGGATACGCTGCGTGAAGCGGGAGTGCCCAACGTGCTCACCATCCCGGTCAGTGAATCGGGCGCCAGCGTCTATTCGGCGAGCGACGTCGCGCGTGAGGAGTTCCCGGATTTGGACCTCACCGTGCGCGGCGCCATCTCGATCGCGCGCCGTCTGCAAGATCCGTTGGCCGAGCTGGTGAAGGTGGATCCGAAGAGCATCGGCGTCGGCCAATACCAACACGACGTGAGCCCCACGCTGCTCGAGAAGAAGCTCGATGACGTAGTCGTCAGCTGCGTGAGCAACGTCGGGGTGGAGCTCAACACCGCCAGCGCGCCGCTGCTCTCGCGCGTCGCCGGCCTCGGGCCTTCGCTGGCCAAGCGCATCGTGGCGCACCGCAACGAGAACGGCGCCTTCGCATCGCGTCTCGGGCTGCGTGAGGTCGCCGGCCTCGGGCCGAAGACCTTCGAACAATGCGCGGGCTTCCTCCGCGTCGAAGGCGGAGCGCACCCGCTCGACGCGAGCGCGGTTCACCCCGAGCGCTACGCGCTCGTCGAGCGCATCGCCAAAGACGTCGGCGTACCGGTTGGGGATCTGATCGGCAACGTCGAGGCCATTCGCAAGGTCGACGTGAAGAAGTACGTGAGCGCCGACGTTGGTGAATTCACGCTCACCGACATCTTGGAGGAGCTGAAGAAGCCCGGACGTGATCCGCGTAAGAACTTCGAACCACCGGCCTTCCGCGACGACGTGCGCAGCCTCGAGGATCTGCGCGAGGGCATGCAGCTCGAGGGCGTCGTGACCAACGTCACCGCCTTCGGTGCCTTCGTGGATATCGGCGTGCACCAAGACGGCCTCGTGCACGTCTCGGAGCTCGCAGACCGCTTCGTGAAAGACCCGAGCGAGGTCGCCAAAGTCGGTGACAAGCTCAAGGTGCGCGTGCTCGAGGTGGACCACGCACGTAAGCGCATTCGTCTTTCGGCCAAGAGCGAGAGCGCACAGAAGCCCGCTGGCTCCACCGCTGGTGCGTTTGGTGACAGGCCGCAGCCGAGCCACCAGCAAAACAACGCTGGTCGCAGGCCGCCGGTGCGACAAGACAACGCGAGCAACAAGAAGCCGGCCGCGCAGCAGCCGCAGTTCGCCTACAATCCGTTTGCCTCGCTCTTGAAGCGTTAGTCGCGGTCGAGGACACTCCCAGCGTGTCCCTTGGCCGAGCTCCAGACGAAGTGCAAAAGCTCCTCTCCCACCCCGGAGAGGAGCTTTGTGTGCGTTTGTTGGGCGCGCTCTCGGGCGAGACGCTGCTCGTCGCAGACGGTGCGCGGCTGCGCGGCTTTTGGAAGCCGAGCCTGCTCGCCGAGCTTGGCGAGCTCGCCGCGCCGGTGGACTTCACGCTCGAGCAGCAGGGGCTTCGCGAGGTCGTACGCATCACCTCCGTCGACTTACCGGCGGGCCAGCTGGAGGTACCGACGAGCAGCTGGGATCGAGAGAATTTGGCGCAACTCAGCGCGCAGCTCGCCCAAGCGATATCCGCCCACGCTGAGCCCGCGCACGCGGTCGAAGCCGAGGCCGCTACGGAGCCCCCAGGCGAAGCGAGTGCAACAGCGCCATCCCTGCCAGGAATCGTGGGCGCAGAGCCCGAAGCAACCGCGAGCCTCAATAGCGCGCAAGCCGAGCTGCTCACGCTGCTTGCTCGCCGCGTCCAGAACCCCTCCGAGCTGGCCTCGCTAAGGTCCGTTTTTCTCGGGCTCTTGACCACGCAGCTCGAGTCGAACGACCACGCCAGCGATCAGGCGTTGGTAGTTGAGCTGCGCGCTTTGCATGAAGGGGCAAACGCAAAGGAGCGTGAGATGCTCGCCGTGGCGATCGAGCTCTGTCGCCGCGAGCAGATCGAAGCCCTGCTCGAGTACCTTGCCCAGAGTCGCGAGCGCACGTCAGTCCCGCTCCGGCTGGCCTGGGCCCACGCTATGCGGTTCTACGGGGACCCGAGCAAGGTTACTGGCGCTTTTGAACGCGCGCTCGACGTTGGCGCACCGAACGAACTTTGCCAGCCCTTCATCTCGGCTCCGCCCCGGCAGAAGAAGAAGCGGAAACCGAAGGGCAAGCTCGCGGAGCAACAACAACCTCGGAGTGACGCGCGCGACCACGAAGTGAGCGAGAACTCCGCCAGAGAAGCGCCGGACTCGTCGGATCGGAACTGGATGCTCCTGCTATTGGTGGCGCTTGTCGCTGCCGTCATTCATCACTTGAGCTGTTAACCTTGCCGGTACTGAGCAACGGCATCTCGACAATTTCGGCGTCATCCGCGTCAAAATGACTGACGTCGCTTTCTCGCCCTACGCCGTCGAAGCTGACCACGTTGACCTGCACTCGACCTTGCTCCGCCGCCCGCGCAAATCGGCTCGCAACGAAGGCGGAGACGCCCCGAGCGATCAACCGGCGGCTCGGCGGAAACAGGCACAAGAGCCCGAGCACGTCCGTCATGACCCCCGGCGTTGCCAGGAGCACGGCGCCCACCAGCACCAACGCTCCTGACACCAAGCCGTCCTCCGGCATACGCAGTTCACCGAGCGCCCGCTTCCACTGCGAGAGAACTCGCAGGCCCTCCCGCTTACCCAAGTACCCGCCAAGTAAGGCCACTGCGATGGTCAGAGCTACCGTGGGCCAAAACCCGAGCACATCACCGATCACCAGCAGCAGCCACAGATCCAAGAGCGGTAAAACGATGAATAGCAGCGCCAGGTAGCCCACGGGCCGACACCATAACGATGGATTGCGCCACGTAAAGTCACCGCGGGCGAATCAGATTGAAACGTCCGCTGGTTCGAGTCAGCGGTCTCGCTCGTTCTTCAGCATCGTCGTCTCGCCGCAGAATACCAGCGGCGAGCTATCCGGGTTCTTCGCCGCGAAGGCCTTCGCGAACGAATTGCAATCGCTTCCGCTCTTGCAGCGCACTCCCACCGCCTCGGTGGTGCCGGACTTGCCTGGATAGGCAAGCTCCCACGAGACCACGGTAACCTCGATCGGAAGTCGACTGGCCGAGGCAAAATTGCGGATGCGCTCAGCCGGTGCGTTGTCGCCCGTTCCACCGAGTAGAATCGCTCGCGCGCTACTGCACTCCGATTTGGTCTCGGTCACGTTGCCTGCGAGCGCGGGGAGCGCCACCGCCAACGTCAGCATTGAAGCCACCACAACCACGCTGCGAATCTTCGAAATCATCGAGCTATTTCCTCCCGCCCAGGAGCTGCTCTCGCTGGGCTCCCTCGATACGCCTGGCGGCGTTCGCGCCTTCCCAACCTCGAGCAAGCGGCGAACGAACCCGCGGCGTCTTGTATGTTCGCGGCGGAACGCCGACAATCCGCTGGTGAAGTCCACCTGTACCTGGTTCCTGCTTTCGGTGGCGTTGGGCTGTGCCAGCAACGTCGAGCGACAAACCGGTGGTTCGGATAGCACCTCCGATTCCGGAGGTGCCTCGGCGGGCGGCGCCAGCTCGATCTCCGCCAGCAGCAGCAGCAGCAGCGGCGGTTCGAACGTAGCCGGCAGCGCCGGGGACGGCGGCAGCGTTGGCGACGGTGGTAGCTCGAGCTCGGGCCAAACCATCTGCAACGACTTCGGCTCAGAATGCACCGCGTGCGTCGCCGTTGAGTGCCCGGTTGATTGGTGCAACTGCGTGGCCAACCCCGATTGCCTCGCCTTGTTTCCCTGTGCGGCGGATTGCAACGGCGACCAAGCGTGCAACCAACAGTGCCTCAGCACTCATGAGGCAGGAGCGTCAGCCGCTTTGTTAGTCGCGAGCTGCAGTGGTGGCCCCTGTGCAACTAGCTGCCCGAACGGCGGGGAACAGGCTGGCCCATGTGAAGAGTGCCTCTACCAACAGTGCGAAGACATCACTAATAGCTGCTTCGCCGAGCCTGCCTGCTTCGGACTTTGGAATTGTCTCAAAGCCTGCCCCGACGCCGATCTGGAGTGCCAAAACGGCTGCTACAACACGCACGAGCAAGGCATCGACGAGCTGCAGGCGGTGATCGATTGCGCTGGCTCGACCTGCGATTCATCGTGCCCCAACTGAGCTCTGCGCAAAGCTTGCGTCGCACACGCAAAGACGCGCAGGCCCTCAGTCTCTAGCCACGAATCTTCAACTCTCGAGAATCCTTTGTTCGGCCAGCGACTCTTACCTGCAGACCCAAACAGAAAGGGTCTGGAGGCTGAGACCATGTTGGAACGCATTTTCCCCAATAATGAGCACGTCGTGGAGCGCATGCTGCGCGTGGTGATTGGCCTTGCCGTCATCTCGCTCGCATTTGTAGGCCCGCAGACGCCCTGGGCTTGGTTCGGCTTGGTTCCCCTCGCCACGGGTATTCTCGGGAGTTGCCCACTCTATACGCTCTTCGGCATCAGCACCTGTCGGGTCAAAGCTCGCTAAGGCTGATGCGGGCATAGATGGTGCTACTGGACGGCGCAATGAACGAGCTGGAGTCAGACGCTGGGGATCGCGAGGCACTCGCCGAGGTTGCGATCCCCAATTCTCACGGGCTTGAGAAGCTGCTGAACCGTCACGGGCCAGCGCTATTGCGCTATCTGCGGACGCTTCTCCCAGCTTCCGCTGCAGAGGATGCGCTGCAGGAGACCTTCCTCGCCGTCTTCCGCGGAGCGCAGGGCTTTCGCGGTGAAGGAAGCGTGCGCGGCTGGCTTTACACCATTGCTCGCAATACGGCGTTCAAACTACGCCGTCATCAGCGTGAAGAGCCGAAGGACCTCGAGGATATTGATGCTCTTGGCACCGCTGCGGGCTGGGGAGCGTCAGAGCGGCCAGATGATCTGCTTTCGACGCAAGAGCAGCATCAGGCGCTCGCTACAGCGCTCACCCAGCTGGACCCATTCGATCAAGAGATCTTGGTCTTACGCGACATGGACGGGCTTTCCGGCGAGGAGACTGCAAAGATATTGGGTATTGGACTACCTGCAGCGAAGAGTCGACTTCATCGAGCACGACTCAAATTGATTGGAGCCTTGCCGCGATGAACCTCAATCGACGCGTTGGTAGCTTTACTTGTGCAGAGGTGCTTGCCCGGCTATCCGCCTACTTGGATGGAGAGCTCGCCGAGTCGGAGCTCACGCAACTCGCTGAGCACGTGCAGGGCTGCTCGACCTGCGAGACCTTTGGCGCCCGCTTCGGCCGCATCATCAAGGAGCTGCGTGGGCAACCACTGCCGGCGCTCGACGAGGCCGCAAAGGCGCGCGTTCTCAAGCTGTGCACGGAGAGCAACCGAGAAGGTTGACCCTTGTTTGCCGGCGGCCTCTCATCCTGCGGTGAGCCGCCTTCCATCCCCAGAGCGAACGCAAATCGACGCCGTTCGCTGGAACGCACGGGTTTGCGCTGCAAGCCTCGCCCTCGGCGTCAGCTGCGCACCGCCGCAAGACCGGCCGCCCGCTCGCCAAGCGCTGCAAGCTGCGCCCAGCGCCGTTCGTCTTCCAACCGCGACGGCACAGCCGCAGTCGGCCGCTCCCCCCGACCTCGACCTCGATGCAGGCGACCCGCGCAGGCCGGCTCCAACCTTGCGCTTCACGCTCGAGACCGCCAAACAGGCGCAACCCACCTTCATCGCGCCAGGGCCGGACGCGAGCGTTTGGTTCGTCGAAAGTTCAGGCCGCCTGCGCAAAGTCTCTGCAACAGGCACGGTCGAGCTTTCCACCGTGTTCGCAAAAGGCCAGTGGCTGCTGAGCGACGCAGCTTCCTCCCCGACGGGAGAGCTGGCCCTGATCGGCCTATTCAACGAACTACAGCTCGGCGGAACGCGCGTCCCGCATCGTAAGGACTTTAGCGACTTCTCCGGCCTCCGCGGCGCCTTCGTCGCGCGCTTGGATAACAATGCAAAACCGCTGTTCTTGCGCTCGCTCCCGTCCGCCATGCGGGAGGTGCTAGCGCTTGGCGAGAAGACGGTGCTCGCTGGCTTCGGCGGCGGCACGGCGAAGCCAGATGCCCCTGATCCGATCGAAAGCCTGCAAGGCTTCTTCCTCGCCGGGCTCGGTAAGGACGGCGCGGCGCAATGGGCTAACAGCACCGACCCAGGGCAACTACGCGCTAGCGGTGACGGTTTTACCTTTATATCGTCAAGCACTGGCTCACACGTGGAGGTCTCCAGCTGGTCGCAAGAGGGCACACAGATGGCGAGCCACCGCGTGCCTTACAAGGCGCGCATCGACCACGCCGCTGCGCATCGTGGTCAGGTGGCCTTGGGCTTCGAGATGTTGGCGAGCAGTGGCCCGCCCGACTTCGGCACAGGGCCGCTTCCGCGCGGTTTTGGTTTTGGCGTCGCACAACTGGGTATGGCGCCGGAGCCTGCGGTCGGTTGGATTCGCTTGTTCGACGGCGAGGCCCCGCGCAGGTTCCAAGAGCTGCTCAACGTGGCTCCGACGCCAGAAGGTGGCACCGTAGTCGCGACGCTCTGGCTCCACGCCGAGGCTGCCGAGCTACCGCCCGACACAGCGCCGCCTGTGAAGGGCGTCGCTGTCGACCTGGAGCTACTTGAACTGGATGACCAAGGGCACCTCGCGTGGTCCTTGCGACAGCTTTTACCCGATAGCTGCCACGCTGGGCTGCAGGGGCAGGACGCCCCCACGACCAACGTAACGGCGGATGTCCTCGTGACGAGCAACCGGGCGTACGTAGCCATCAATTGCGGCATGGTCGAGACCTACGCTGGAGCCTTTGGTGACAACCGCGCATGGCTCTACGGTTGGCAACGCGAGCCTGAGTGACTCACCTTCCGCGCGATGGCGTCGCTGGAGGGTGCTAGCTTGGCCGCTACTCTCGCCCATGAAGGATTTAGCTATGAACGGTTTGGTTCAACGAGTCGGTGCGACGGTGGTCGCGATGGCAATCGGATGCAGCTCTTCCACGCCTCCAGGCGAATCTCCGCCGAGCGCCAAGAGCACCGCTACCGCACAGCAGACGGCAGCAGCGGTAGACGCCGGAACCGCTACCGCGCAAACGACCTCTATTGCACCAACGGCGACGGCAACCGCCGCTGACTCCGCTACCCCGAGCACGGCCGCGGGGCTATGCAAACTCGGGAAGAACTGGGACGCCTGTGCCGACCAGCAGGTTGAGCTGATCGGTGAAAAGGCCAAGATGGTCAGTGAACACCCAATGGCGACGATGCCCGGGTCCAAGCAGGTACAAGACTACATTGATACCGAGGGCCGCCAGGTGGTCGTACTCACCGAAAAGGCGATTGCCTGCAAGGGCAAGCTAACTGCCACGGGGACGCTGCGCTCGGTCAAGCTCGGCGGCGCTCCAGGGACGCGCGGGAGCTATGAGGGTTACCGTTTGGACAACGCCGTCATCGTTTGCAGATAGCCATTAACTCAGCTGATCGGCAAACATCGCGCAGTCGATGTGGCGGGGGTCGAAGGGCAGCGCGAGCATCTCGCGCCGCTCGTGCGGCTCGGCGTAGACCTCGACCCAGTCAGCGAAGCGAGTTGGGTAATAGTTTCGCTCGGCGACCAAACACTGACCGCGCTCCCACAAGTCGCTCACGCTGGAGAGCGCCTGCCGAGTCGGCTCGTGCAAGCAGCCGGCAATGGCTTTATCCACCGCCGAGCGACTAAAGACCGAACGAATCGAACCACCATTCGCTTGTTTGGGCGGACGGGGGAACCCGCCCATCCAGATAGGAACCTCCGCCAGCCTTTGACGAGCAAATGGGTCCACGGGTCGCCCGTCCAACCAAACGTTGAAGTGGATATGAGGGATACCCCAGGGGAAGGTGATAAAGCCGTCCAATCCACTATAGCCGGAAACGGCGAAGGGCTCGCCAGTGCGCAGGGGCTGTCCCACCTTCACCAAACTCCGCGCTAAGTGCGCGGAAGACGTGGTGAGACCATCGCCATGATCGATGGCGATTTTGAGCCCTCCGCGATTGAACTCGCTCCACACCCGCGCAACGACGCCAGCAGCTGGTGCGCACACGAGCGAGCCAACCGGGATGCATAAGTCTGTCCCGTTGTGACTGTCATAGGTCGCCCCTAAACCGCGGAAGTCTTCAACCTGGGTGCGCTTGACGCTCCAGCCATTCGCCGTGGGCGTCTGCCGGTGATTGAACAGGTTCGTCAGGAGGGCTGTGCGGGGGACCACGAATCTCCCGCGCCAGAGCGGGATGCCCAGCCGCGGGCGCAACAAGGCCAGGCTCGATCGGTCGTAGTGCGACTTTGGGAGCTGCTCACCGCCAGCAATCGCCAACATCGCTTGCCGCGCGCGTAGCGAAAGCGGCAAGAGCCCCATCGCTTCCGCCAAGGTGGGAGGGGCAAAGGACGTGGGCGGCGGCTCGGCGTTGGACATGAGTTTGCGTTTCCTTGTGCGAGGCCGTGATCGAAACGGGCAATCGCGTCACCAATAGCTTGGGTCTCGCGACCTACAAAGGTCCCTCATGCGAAGTTTAGCGACGAATAGCTCCACGATGCCGGACAGAGACCGATGGCGTATACCGTTTCCTAAGCTGCCGAGTTTCTTGAAGCCGGTAGCGGGCTATTGGGGGCTCGGCGGAGCCCCGCGGAGCTACGAGGAGCGCCACCGCTTCATGCAACAACACTTCCCCTCAGCGGTCGTGCGTCTACAGATCATGATGTGTTTCGCAGCGCGAGCGCTGCCCGTTTTCGAGCAGGCGTTTCCGGAGGACGAACGGCCGCGGCAAGCCATGCTGGAGGCCTCGCGATACGCTCGACTAGCGGCCCCTACCGCAGTCGATCGCTCGAGGCTCCACAAGGCGCTCGACCTCGCCTACCGCGCAGCCGACAGCGCGCACGAATCCGCCTATGCCCCTTACGATTCGCTCGGTATCGCGTCCGCCTTCGCGAATGGCTTTGATCGCCGCATCCGCGCGGGGATGGCGGCCTACGCCTGTGCGTCGCTCGACGCATTTTACGAGTCAGCGCCGCCGCCCGGCGCGAGCTCCACCTGGGCGGATGACGCAGCGCTCGCTTCCGAGGATCCCGCGGAGGAGCGCGAGAATCAGTCGCGACTCATCGCGCTCTTTCTGCCTGCTGGAGAGTGGTCAGCGAGCTGGTCCAGCGAGCGGCTTCGGAGCCTTGCGCAACTTGCAATGGAGGACGCCGAGCGCGCCGGCGAGCTGGCCGACGCACTCGAACAAGCAGGCTGCAAACATGAGTTCGTGTTGTCACCGCTGCGGCAGTGCCCGCAGCTGCTCTCCGCGGGGACGTGGCTATGGTCGAAGCTCTGCCCGAGCTGAACTCACGGATCTTTGCAGCAGCGAAAGCCGATATTGGGTAGCAGGGTCGTCTCGACGGCGCGGGGCACGAGATCGATGGTGCAGGCGAGCCCCAACTCGGGGGATAGATAAGAGCCGCCGCTCAAGGCGAAGATGCGGTTGGGGCTGGGAGCTGCGTTGGTCTGGGTGCTCGTCCACTCGGCCAAGTTGCCAGAGGCGTCAAACACCGCCCCCGGCGTAGCGCAAGCGACCTCGGTGCCGGTGGGCATGGCCGCACCGATGACGTTGTCCACACCATTGCAGGTCGTCCCAACGTAGCCGTCGCCATAGGGGTAGTCCGTGTCGCCCGTGCCTCTACATGCCGCCTCGAGCTCATCCAAGGTACAAACGCGGAAGCCGGTTCCCCGGGCCTCACACCCAGCCTTGGCCTCCTCGAAGCCGGCCGCCGCCCATGGCAGCACATTGGGATTGGAGCAGGCGACGCTCTCGAGGAGCCCTGCAGAGCCAGCCTGGGCGTCGGGCCGAGAGGCTTCATAGCGATCAACCATCACCCCACCGCCGTTTGGGATGAGCACCATGCTGAAGGCGCTAGGCAATAGCCCATTATCCACGAGCCCATCACAATCGTTGTCGATGCCGTCGCAGGCCTCAGCTGCAGCCACGCCTGGCAGCGGCGGCGCGCTCAAGTCACACGTGGTCTTCTGCGGATCAACGGGGTCACAAACCACGAGACCAGCGTCTTGGCACTGCCCCAAGGCCAGATCGGTGCAGACGCTGCCCAACGCAGTAAACCACTCATCAGCCGTGCCATCGCAGTTACCGTCGAGATTGTCGCACAGCGTCTCGGTCAGCCGAATGAAGCCCGAGACCGTCTCTACCTCCGGCGGGTACTCACAGGACCAGCCGGTTTGCCCGTTGCAAACCACCAACGTGTTTTCGCAAGGCGTCCCCAACGTTGTATTGCAGAGAGCGTCGGGGACCTCCAAGTCCGGGTCGGCGGAGTCAATCAGTGAGTCGCAATCATTGTCGACTCCGTCGCACAACTCGACGCCGGGTACCGGCACCGGACAGGCGTACTCGCAGCCGTTCTGCGGTAAGCCATCAATATCGTATTGGCCTTCCAAACAGGCCTGTACGAGGCACTCACCGGCGAGGCAAAGCGGAATGGCGCCGGCGGGAGCACAAGGCACGCCGCAAGCGCCGCAGTTCTCGAGCGACATCTCGGTATCGCCGCAGTCCATCCCTCCGCCATTACCGCCGGTGATGAACCCGCCTCCGAAGGCGCCGCCGCTGCCCGCAGCAGCCCCCTCCCCTCCGCTGCCCCCGTTGGGCCCGCCACCAACACTCGAGCCGTCCTCGCATTCGGAGAAGCAGTAGGCCTTGATGTCGCAGCCTGCCGCAAAAAGCAGCAGCAGCCCGAGTGCACGCTTCGATCGCGCTGACGTGACGTTCATCGACCACCTCGCTTGCGCGCTAGCGCCAACCCGAGCACCGCCAAGAGCAACCAACCAAACTTGTTGTCCCCGGTCGGGCTCGTTGAACAGCCGCCACCGCCCGTAGCAAGGCCCCAATTGCCCTTGGCCCCGATACCGCCCTCTCCACCAGAACCACCCTCGCCGCCGCCTGCGCTTTGGCTCGAGCCGGCAGAACCGCCAGCGTTGTTACCACCGGAGAAGGCACCGCCGGTTCCGCTACCACCCATTCCGCCTTGCCCGCCACCACCAGCGGCATCGATACACACACCACCCTCGCAGACCTCCCCCGGCTCGCAGACAACGCCATTGCAGCTAATCGGGAAGCAGAAGCCTTGCTGACACTCAAAGCCGTTGGGGCAAGGGAACTCGCCGGATTGGCAAGGAGCCACACACTGCGCCTCGACGCATTGAGTCTTGCCCGGGCACGGCGCCAAGTCATCGGCGATGCCGTCACAATCATCGTCCTCACCGTTGCAGATCTCATTACCGGGCCCTTGGAAGCCAATGCACAACGGGCCAGCGTTGATGCACACCACGGTGCCGAGCTGACAGGGCGCCTGATCATTGGGCGGCGTCAGAACCCCGCATGGCTGACCAAAGATGTCTGGCTGGTTGGTCTCGACGTCGCCCTGCTCGTCAATCGCTAGATCGCAATCGTTGTCGAGCCCGTCACAGATCTCGGTCCCGGGAACGCAGTTGGGACACGGCAATGGCAAACCTGCGTCGTCCTCGTCAACGAGGCCGTCACAGTCGTCGTCCAGCTGATTACAAATCTCCATCCCGGGCACACCACCCGGATTGGTGATTTGGCACTCGGTGCCACTGCCATCCGCTTTGCAGACGAACTCGCCGATACCCAGGCAAATACCCAGCTCTCCGTCGGTGCAAGGCAGCCCCTTCTCGGGGAAATCTTCGTCGACCAGCGTATCGCAATCATCGTCGAGGTCGTTGCACAGCTCGAACTTCTGATTCGCGCCGATGATCGTCGCCAGCGCGTTGGCTAGCTCATTCTCCGACGAAACGAAAAAGGCCTGGGTGGTACCGCCCGCAGCGGCGATCGCGTTGAGCTGGGTCTGCTCCGAGGCCAACACCGAGAAGCCGATCACGTAGGTCTGGACCGGCTTGCCTGAGATACCGGCGAGCAGCGCGGCTGCCGAAGCTACAGGGTTATCACCGCAGCTCTCGGCGCCGTCGGTCAGCAGGATGACCGAGTACGACCGACAGTCTTTGGCGGTATCGCAAGACACCACCGGAGTAAGGAAGTCATAGGTCGCTTCGAGCGAGCTACCGAGCGGCGTGGGCCCCGTCCCGCGCAACTCACAATTACCCGTGGGGCAGTGGTCGGCAGAGAGGATACCGCTGTCGAACGTGGCGTCGTTGTCCTCGACGCCGTCGAGCCAGTCGAGATAACGATTGATACTCTCGTTGAAGCCGACGAGAACCTGCGCCCCGCGGCGCGGCGGCCCGCACGAGCCTGCGTAGTTGATGCAATCACTCGTCGGCGGTTCCTCGATCCCTTCGGCGGCCCAGTCGATGCTGATGTTGCCGGTAAAGGTTGGAGTCGCGGGGTAGCCCGCTCCCGGGTAGATGCTCGAGAGTACGCAGGTATTGTCCGGGTAGTTCGACGGATAGCCCGGTACAAGGTTGTCGGTCGGGTCGTCGTAGGAACAACAACTCGCAGCACACTCAAAGTTGGAGGCGGTCTGACACGAGCGATTGACGCCTACGTCTTGGTAGTAGCGAGCCAACGCAAAGTCGCTCTCCGGGAACGCCGAGAGCACCGAGGTCAGGGCGCGCTTGGCGATGAACAAGCGGCTGTTGTTGCCCGCAACGCTATCGGCGTCACTGGCGGTATCCACACCGGGAAAGAGCACCGAGCCATCGCCGAAGGTTGGGTTGCCGCCAATGTCGTTGAGCATGGACCCGGACGTATCGACGACGAGCGTGAAGCGCGGCCGCGCGTCGGTCGCCTGCACGAGGCACGGCGTTGGGTCGCTGTAGTCGCACAAGAGCGGAACCCCGCCAGCGCAAGCGTTGATGGTCGAGCCGTCTGGACAGATCTGGACGCCAAGGTTCTCGTCGACCTGGCCGTCGAAGTCGTTGTCGTAGCCGTCACAGACCTCACCGATGTAGCCGCCGTCGATCTGGAGCTCACCAGCCCCGCCGCCAGCCTCGCCCGCGCAGATGGGGCAGATGCCGCCAGGCGCGCCGCGGACGTTGAAGATGGCGAGCGGGTCGATATCGGAGGAACGCGACTGGAGGTTGATAATGCCGCCCCCACCGCCGCCGGCACAGTCGTCACAGGTGCCGTTGTTTTGTGTTCCAACGCACTCGCGTTCGTTCTCGCCTGGATCGAACGGAGAGCACTGATCGGCAGCATCCGCACAAACGTTGCCGAGGTCACCGCCGAGATTTTTGCAGGTCTGCCCCAACAGGGTTTCGCATTGTGCGTTGCTGGTGCAGGGGGTGCAGTTGCAGGGACCGCAGCGACCAGCTTGGCAAGTCTGCCCCGCCTGGCACTGGGCGTTGGTGGTGCACGGTAAACACTTGGGCTGAGAGTCTCCACCGCGTCCACCATGAGCGCTGATGCGCGCTGTGGCATCGACAGTGATTTGGTCGGCGACGATTAGAATGCTTCCGCCGGCACCTCCGCCCGCCGAGTCATTGCCGGAAGAGCAGCCGCGATGGCCGTCCGCGTTGACTTTACCTGCTATTGAGATGGAACCGTTCTGGGCAGCGTTGGCAGCGAAAAGTACGATACGGCCACCACCGCGGCCAGCCCGCAGGGCGTTGTCGAAGCCATCGCGACAGCCTTTGTCTCCTCCTGCCGCACCAAACTCTATATCGTAAATACTGTGCTCAAAGGACTGGCCGGCGACGCTTGGCAAGCCGTTACCAGCACCGTTGACGTTGGTGGTGCCATAACAGACGGCGGCGTTGGGGTCGTTGGTTGCAACGCAGGCGTTGCCAGCGGCGTTGAGATTGCCGCAGTCCTCCTCATACTCCTGAGGGAACTGACAACTCGTGTTTGGTGCGACCAAAAAGCAGTCTTTGGTACCGCGCCCGCCGTTACCAAAGTGTGCACCTCCGCCGCCTGAGTCGAGCACCGAGCAGCCACCGCGCCCGCCCGAGAGCCCCGGCCCCTCCCCTTCGTTGCAGACGAACGCGCGATACCCATTGCCCTTGGCCGTTATGCGGCTACTCGCATCGACCACGATGGTCGTCAGACTCTTGAGCACCAGGTTGCCCGTGTTGACTTCGTCCACGCCGTTGTACGGCGGCACGCAGAGGGTCGCCCCGTTCTGCAACGTGATCGCATCGAACTCGTGCTCGCCGCCGTAAAGGCAACCGCGATTGGCCGCTGCTGTCGCATTGACCTGGCAGCTCGAATCAACCGGCGTTCCGCCCGGGCAATTGGCGGGCCCCGCGACCGCCCCGTCGATCGTAAGCGGTACGGCGCTTGCGGTCCCAGAGAACCCAAGCAGCACACCAAGAACCAGCCACGAATACAGGCCTAGCCAGACAAAACCACGCGCCAGATCGGAAGTTCGCATCGGGTTGGAGCTCCTAGCGCGAGGCTATCCGATGTCCGAAGATTTGCGCTCGGTACGCATTCATCGAATTGCAAAAACGTGTGAGAATGCACACATGCGCGCCGCTATAGCTGTTCTCCTGCTCGCCTCCGCTTGTGCCAACGGCGGAACGATCCCACCCGGAGACGGTGGTGGCAGCAGCTCCTCGGAGGGGACGGGCGCCGCGACGAGTTCGAGTGGTGGCGGGGGAGAGAATGGCACTGGGGCCGGCGTCGCGAACGGAGGTGCCCCGTCTTCGGGCGGAGGCGGCGCGATCGGCAACGGCGGCTCGGCGGCAGGCGGCGCACCCAGCGGTGGAGGCGGCATGGGTGGCTCCATGCAGGGCCCCTTCTGTGGGGACGGTCAAACCGAAGGCGCAGAAGAGTGCGACGACCAAGACACCGCCAACGGAGACGGCTGCAGTTCCGCTTGCATCATAGAAGACGGCTTCACCTGCGCTGGAGAACCCAGCGTCTGTACGCCCGTCGCCACCGAGCAGGTGATCACAGTCGGACCTGGGCTGAACCTCTCGATTCCGGATAACGGTTATTCAGGGGCGATCAACTCGATGGCCTGCGCCACGCTCAATGTGCCTTCGGTCGCCAACAACACGATCAGCGCAATCGAGGTCGAGGTCGGAGCGATTCACGGCTACGTGGGTGACCTCGTGTTCAAGTTGGTGAGCCCAGCGAATACCGTGATCACCTTGGTGAGTCGCCCCGGAGGCACCGAGCTCCTCGATGACGGCAGCGAGCTCATCTTCAATGGAGGCGAGCTCGTAGCGAGTAGCCCCATCACCTTCGTTACCGGCGCCGCGACGAGCGCCGAGCAAATGGGCGTCAACACCAGCGTCATCTGTCTCGACAATGGCATCTGTGACTTCGCGCCGAACAATGGCGCAGCCGCCCCAGGCAATCTCACGACGTTGAACGGTCAATCGGGTGCAGGCGCGTGGAAGTTCTGCGCAGGTGATAGCGCCGCATCGGACGCGGGGTCGATCGACAAGGTTGTGCTGACGATTGCGCACTGAACGGCTAGCCTTCGCGCATGCTGCCGATGACGCATGTGGCCGAGCAACTCGGCCTTACCAGCGATGATCTAATTCCCTTCGGCCGAGACAAGGCCAAGCTCAGCAGCGCGGTGCTCAGCCGTCCCCGCGCAAGTGAAACGCCAGCCAAATTCATCCTGGTATCGGCCATCACGCCCACCCCCGCTGGCGAGGGCAAAACCACGACGACGATCGGCTTGGCCGACGCCCTCAGGCTGGCTGGGCATCGAGCAGCGGCGGTGTTGCGTGAGCCCTCGCTGGGGCCGTGTTTCGGCGTGAAGGGCGGCGGCACTGGCGGGGGTCGCAGCAGGTTGCAACCAACCGACGATATCAACCTTCACTTCACCGGGGACTTCCACGCCATCACCAGCGCACACAACCTGCTGTCCGCGGCGATCGACAACGAGCTCCATTTCGGCGGGCAGCTCGGGCTCGACTCAAGGCGCATCGTTTGGAAACGCGCGCTCGACATGAATGATCGCAGCCTGCGTCAGATCAACGTTGGACTCGGCGGTGACACCGGGGGAATTCCGCGGGAGACGGGCTTCGACATCACGGCGGCCTCGGAGTTGATGGCGATGCTTTGTTTGGCCGACGACGCGGAGGACCTGCGCGTTCGCATCGACCGCACGCTGATCGGCTTCACGCACAAGGGCGAGCCGGTGCTGGCGGGCAAGCTCGGCGTCACCGGCGCCATGTTGGCGCTGCTGCGCGATGCGCTTTTGCCCAACCTGGTGCAAACCGAGCATGGCACTCCGGCGATCGTTCATGGCGGCCCGTTCGCAAACATCGCGCACGGTTGCAACAGCGTGATCGCGACGCGGGCAGGCTTGCAGCTCGCCGATTGGGTAGTAACCGAGGCCGGCTTTGGCTTCGATCTCGGCGCAGAGAAGTTCTTCGATATCAAATGCCGTGGAGCCAACGTCGACCCGGACGCGGTGGTGCTCGTAGCAACCATCCGCGCGCTGAAGATGCACGGTGGCGTCGCACTCGATCGCATCAACGATCCCGATCCCGGCGGGGTTCTGGCGGGGCTACCCAATCTCGAGAAGCACCTCGAGAACGTGGCGCACTTCAACAAGCGGGTCGTCGTCGCCATCAATCGCTTTGGCACCGACACCCCCGAGGAGATCGCCGTCGTACAAGAGGCCTGCGCCAAACGCGGCGTGCCGGTCGCGCTGTGTGAGCACTTCGCCCAGGGCGCCGAGGGCGCAGCTGAGCTCGCGCGCCACGTCGTCGAGCTTACGAGCCAGCCCAAACAGCCTTTCACTCCGCTCTATGAGCTAAGCCAATCGATCGAGGAGAAGGTCTTAGCAGTGGCTCGCAAGATGTATGGCGCGGAGGCAGTGAGCTTCACCAAGAGCGCCGAGCGTGATCTTCGCGAGATCAAAAAGCTCGGCTACGCGCACTTGCCCATCTGCGTAGCGAAGACGCAAAACTCGCTCTCCGACGACCCAAAGCTTCGCGGGCGCCCACAGGGTTTTACCGTCACTGTGCGCAACCTTCAGATCAGCGCTGGGGCCGGATTTATCGTGGTCTTGACCGGCGAGATCATGCGTATGCCCGGGCTTCCGCGGGTGCCGCAGGCGGTCAACATCAACCTGGTCGACGGGGTGATCGTCGGGCTCAAGTAGGGCTACCTGCCGGGCCTTCGGCGGCTCAACGAGCCTTGCGCCGTCGTTGGGAGGCTGCGGCTAACGCAAGCAGCGAAAGCCAACCGAGGCCACCAGACGATCGCGAAGCGGGTGTTTGCACGGCGCAGCTTGAAGCGCTGGCTTGAGCGTCACCACCACCGTTGCCGCCGGCGTCGGGACCCGCGCCTTCACCACTCGCGCCGGCTTCTCCCCCCGAGCCGTTCGTGCTTCCGCCGGCTCCGCTCGGATCAGCAACGACCTGAAAGGTGAACGCTATTGCGTTATCCGGCGGACCAGCCTGATCACCGAACCAAGCCACCGACTCTTCGACCAGACCAAAGTGCTCGGTGTAGGTACCGGGCTCGGTGGGCGCGACGAAGGTAAGGTCGAAGGTGTAGCTCTCACCGAGGGCGACCGGCGCGGAGACTGCGGCCAGGCGATTGTTGGCGGGCCAGCTAGCGTCGGCGAACAGGCTCTCGCGATCGCGAGGCTCGGTCGTCGCGAGCTTGGTGGCGGGGCCCCAGGTGGTACCGCCCGTGTTGGTGACCGCGATCGATACCGAGAAGGACTCCGAGGCGAGCACCGTCTTGGGCGCCGTCAAAGACTCCACGGAAGCGCCAAAACCTCCCTGACTCGCATAGGCGACGAGGTCTTCGTAGCTGCCCTTGAATACGTTGGTATCCACGTTGCCGGCGATCCCCGCGACGGAGCCCGAGGAGGTGTATTGCCAGAGCAACCAATCACTCCATTGGTCCGCGATATTGGCGCACGAGCCGCAGCCCGGCGGGGCTTCCGCGGGAGGCTGGCAAGCATTCGGATATTGAGCGTGCCATAGCGGATAGTCGGCGAAGTCACTGGAGGAGACGTTGTCCTGCCAAAAGTACTTGCCGGTGTAGATGATCGGCTTCTTACCGGTGCCCGATTCAACGATATCCATCCACGCAGCGATCGAATCGACGATGGCGGCCTTGTCGGTCAAACCACTCGTGGTCTCTACATCGATGACGACGGGTAGGTCCCCCGGGCCAAGTTTGCCCACCTTATCGACGACAATATTGGCTTGCGCCACCGGGTCGTCCCCTGGCTCGAAGTATTGGTACGCACCTCGGATTAACCCCACTTGCTTGATGCCGGCCCAGTTCGCGTCGAACTGCGGGTCCATGAAGTCAGCGTGGTTGATGCGCGTGATGGCGAAGGAGTAGCCATCCGAGGCGACCGCCTCCCAGTTGATGTTGCCCTGGTAGTAGGACACATCGATGCCGTAAACGACCTGCTCGGGAGCACAGACCACGAGTGCGTCCTCGGTCACCGAGACGACCTCGCTCGACTCTGGCAACGACTCTTCGACCTCGCAGCCGTGCGCAGCCAACGAAACGACGACCATGCTCACGAAGCAGCGGAATCGCATGCGTTCTATCTCCGCACGGTCGCCTCGAGATCTCAAGGGCGCAAGTGGCTGTCAGAAGGACACAACGGCGTGGCCGCATTGGTGTAACGTCGAGTCACCGCATGGCTGACGACAAGCCCAAGGATCGCCCCCCCACCTCCAGGCTCGGCCGCTTGGCCCGGCTCGCCGCTCTTGCGCCAAAGGGAATGCCGCTGGCGTTCGAAGGCGCCAAGCGGGCGCTCGGGATGCGCAACAAGGACGAGCCGCCGTCGGTTGAAGAAAAGCGTAAGGTCGCCGCAGACGCCAAAAAGGCTGCTGAAGCGCTGCTCAAGACGCTCGGAGAGATGAAGGGCCTGCCGCTGAAGGTTGGCCAGATGGTGAGCTACATCGATGGGCTTGCTCCGCCCGGCTACGAAGAGCGCTTCAAGGCCGAACTCAAGAAGCTGCTCGACAAGGCGCCACCGCTATCGCCCGAAGCCGCGGTCAAAGTCATCACGGAGGAGTTCGGTGCACCGCCGGATCAGGTCTTCGCCGAATGGGAGGCTGAGCCTTTCGCAGCGGCCAGCATCGGGCAGGTGCATCGCGCCAAGACGAAGGACGGCGCGACCGTTGCGGTGAAGGTTCAATACCCCGGCATCGACAAGGCGATCGAGGCGGACCTCAAGAGCATCCAGTTTTTTCAAAGCATGCTCTCGCCGGTGGCGAAGAAGATTCACAGCGCCCAAACGCTGGACGAGATCGGCAAGGTCTTCCGCGAAGAACTCGACTACGGGCTCGAGGCCTCGCGAGCCGACGCCTTCCGACGCATTCACGAGGGAGACAGCAACGTCGTCATCCCGCGGGTCTTTCACTCGTTGACCACCAAGCGCGTGCTCACCACCGAGCTGCTCGGTGGGCAGAGCTACGCGGACTTCGTCGCCTCGGCGTCCCAGGAAGATCGCAACGCGGCGGGGGTGACGATTTGGACCTTCACCTTCAAATCGCTGATGCAGTACGGGCACCTCTACGCCGATCCGCATCCGGGCAACTATCGTTTCCTCGGCGGCGGGAAGATCGGCTTCTTGGATTTCGGCTGCATCAAGCTGCTGCCGCCGGAGCTCGTGATGAGCATGAAGCGCTACATGATCGCGGCGCTCGACGAAGACTGGGTCGAGTTCGATCGAGCCTGCGTCGAAGTGCTCGGTTACGATCCAGAAGACGAGACGTGGGAGCTTTACCGTGGCTACACGCTCGAGCTGCTCGCCCCGTTGATGTCTCGTGAGATTTGGGTCTGCTCGCAGGAGAAAGCCCGCGAGACGGTCTCCTATCTTTCGCGCGGTATTCGAAAGATCGCGCTGAAAGACGGTGAACTTCCCAAGCTGCCGAAGGTGCCGAAGATGCCGCAGGACTTCACGTTCGTGAATCGGCTGCAGTGGGGCCTCGCAAGCGTCATGGCTGGGCTCGGAACTCACGCGCACTTTCGCCCGATGACGGAGCCCTGGATTCGAAGCCCCGTCTTGCCGGCCCCCTGAGGGTTGGCCGCTAACGGCCCGAGAGGAAGCGGAGCCGTTGGAATAGCGCATCCGGCAGACTGCGCACCCCCAACATGATCGGCGCCCAAAACCAAGGCACGTACACGTCGTCCGGGCCGCGGTCACGAGCCGCCAAGATCGTCTTCGCTACGTCGTTGGGCTGGGCGAAGAGAACGTTCTTGCGATGGGAGCGGGTCATCGGCGTATCCACCGGTCCCAGCCGAATGGTCACCACGCGCACACCGCAGGGGGCCAGGCGAGAGCGCACGCCCTGCAGGTAGATGGCGAGCCCTCCTTTGGCAGCACCGTACGTGTAGTTGCGCGGCCTTCCGCGATCTCCGGCGACCGAGCCGATCACCGTAAGTGAGCCTTTCTGCTGGCTCTCGAGCAGGTTGGCCAGCGGGATTACGAAAGAGACGACGGACAACAGATTGACGACGAAAGCCTCCTCGGCCGCGGCAAAGGAGCGTTCAGTTTCCTGCTGATCCGGCAGCAGTCCGTGCGCGATGACGACCGAGTCGATCGAACCCAGCGCGGCTTGCGCCTGCGCGACCACGGTGGCGCTTTGCTCGAGCTCACGGAAGTCTCCAGCCGTAAAGCCGACGACCGACGCCCCGGCCGCAGCCACGACGGCGCGCAATTTCTCCGGGTCACGACCAACCAGAAAGAGCCGCTCGCCAAGAGCCGCGCACTCGCTGGCGAGCTCGCTGGCGATGGCTGAGGTTGCACCGATGATCAGCGTATTTTTCACGACGGTGGGCATATCGGCGTCCGCGAAGGTGCACAAGCCAAGGACTTCAAGGAATGTTGTGCTAAGGTTCTGACGAAGGTTAGATTCGACAATCTCGAAGCGTTGTTCCTATGTCGTTCCGCAAACCAATGACGCCTCGGTCGCTCGTGAGCATGGGGCGACGCCTGCTAACCAGCTGGTTTGGCGTCGTTGCGGCCTTGCTCGTCCTCGCCTTTTCGGGCGTGCCAGCGGTGGCGGCGGCTGCGCTTGCGGAGACCTCTACCTTTGCCTCGGGCAACCAGGAGGAGCAGCTCGAGGAGGCCGAAGCCAAGAGCACGGGTGCGCGGGCCTCCGCCACGGCGGTGCGCCGGCCCAAGCCCGCTCAGCTGGATCGAACCTTTTCTGACCACTTTCGGCGGCAACATGCGGACGCTCCGCCAGAGGCCACCTGCTTTGTCCCGCCTCAACGCAAGACACTGCTGCGCTGGCTGAATTGAGCTGAGCGGCTAGTAACCGCGCCCAAGCTAGAGCCAATTCGCCAGGGATATTGCGCGCGTCTGTTGAAGGCGCCACCGCACGGAGTGTATTGCCAATGCAGAAGTTGATAGACGGGTTCCACAAGTTCCAATCCGAGGTGTATGGGCCGCGACGAGACTTCTTCGAGGCTCTCGCTGATGGGCAGCGGCCGGAGACACTTTTCATCACGTGCAGTGACAGTCGGATCAACCCCAACCTGCTGACCCAGTCGGATCCGGGGGAGCTCTTTATCCTGCGTAACGCTGGCAACATCATTCCGGCGTACTCCCCAGTCGGAAGTGGCGAAGCGGCAACCATCGAGTTCGCGGTGCAAGGATTGGGCGTCCAGCACATCGTCGTGTGTGGCCACACCCAATGCGGCGCGATGAAAGCGCTACTTAAGCCGGAGATGGTCAAAGACTCACCAGCCGTGGCCTCGTGGCTTCAGCACGCAGAGGGAACGCGGCGCCACGTCAAAGACAATTACACCCACTTGAGCGGGGAAGCGCTTGAGACGGTGATGGTGGAGGAAAACGTGCTTTCACAACTTGAAGCGCTGCGAACCCACCCTGCGGTCCGTTCACGCCTCTCACGCGGGCAGCTCACGTTGCACGGCTGGGTTTACAAGATGGAAACGGGCGAAGCCTTCCACTTCAGTGATGCCTCAGGCCAGTTTGAGTCGTTCAACCAAAAGGTTGTGAGCCTACCCCAACAACGTCGAACGTCGGTGCGGCCCATGCGTTCGATCGTCGGCATTTGAGCGCGAAGGATACAACCATGGAGAACCAAGCTTCATCTTCTCAGAGTTCGCCTAGCGTGCTCGAAAGCGTTCGCTACGACCTGCCGGCTGGCGTCGTTGCATTTCTTGTCGCCGTACCGCTCTGCCTGGGCATTGCCTTGGCCTCCGGCGCACCCTTGCTGGCTGGGTTGATCGCCGGAATGATCGGCGGGCTCGTGGTGCCGCTAATCAGCCGCGCGCAGCTAAGCGTTTGTGGGCCGGCAGCCGGGCTGGCAGCCGTGGTGCTGACCGGAATCGCCACCTTGGGCAGCTTTCAAGCCTTCACGGTCGCGTTGATCCTGGCTGGCTTGCTCCAGGTTGGAATGGGGGTTCTGCGGCTCGGCAAGCTCTCCGGTTGGTTCCCCACTGGAGTTGTGAGCGGCATGCTCGCTGCCATCGGCGTCTTGTTGATCCTCAAGCAAATCCCGCACGCCGTCGGTTTTGATCGCGATGCGTTTGCTGTCGAAGACGGCGCAACTTCACCAGCGGTGAATTCGTTGCTCGCATCGGTTAACCCCACCGCCATCCTAGTCGCGGTCACGGCCATCGCCTCGCTCATCGGCTGGGACAAGTTCGCCAAAAGTCGCGGCGGCTCACTGCTCCCCGCGCCGCTCGTCGCTGTACTGGTCGGCGTTGGAGTGAACGAGATCGCTCGGTTGGTGAATCCGGCTTACGGCCTCTCTGGCGAACACATGGTGGTGATCCCGCCGCTAAGCTCATTCACTGATTCGTTGGGCGTGCCGAACGCCGCGACCTTCATGCGGACCGACGTTTGGATAGTGGCTTTGACGGTCGCCGCCGTCGCCAGCATCGAGTCGCTGCTCAACGTCGAAGCGATGGACAAGCTCGATCCGCTGTCGCGTCGCTCACCTATGAACCGCGAACTGATCGCGCAAGGCGTCGCTAACACCATCTCCGGGCTGCTCGGCGGGTTGCCGGTGACCTCGGTCGTTGTGCGTAGCTCAGCGGCGATGCAAGCCGGCGCGCGTACCCGAGGAGCTGCGTTCTACCACGGGCTCCTCATCCTTCTGACGTTCGTCGCGCTGGCCCCGCTCCTCGAGCGCATTCCGCTTTCGTGCCTCGCGGCCATTCTGCTCGTGACTGGCTACAAACTCGCTTCACCGTTCGTGATGAAGGCCGCATGGAAGGAAGGCTTTGAGCACTTCCTGCCGTTTGCCGCGACGATCGTTGGTGTCGTTGGGCTCGACCTGCTCAAGGGTGTCGCCGCCGGGTTGGTGGTCGCGCTGGCCCTCGCAGTTCGACGAGCGCTTGGTCCGGTGGTTGAGGTTGCCCAGGAAGAGGGGCGCTTCATCGTGCGCTTGGTTCGCGATGTTCCGTTCTTCGCGCGGGCGGAGCTTCAGGCAGCACTGGACTCGATTCCACCGGCCGCCAGCGTGGTCGTGGATGCCGAGCAAGCAACCAGCGTTCACCGCGATGTTCGTGAGACGGTTCGCGACTTCAAGAAGAACGCTGCCAAGAGGTCGCTCGAGGTTGAAGTTCGCGGCCTAGCCGGCGTGAGCTGAAAGCGGGGCTGTCTCGTTTGAGCCGCGGAAGCACAGCCGAAAGGTCGTGCCTCGCGGCAACCGGGGGCTGCAGCTGATGCTACCGCCATGCGCCTCGACGATCTCGCGCGTAACGGCCAACCCAAGCCCCGTTCCGCGTTCTTTTGTAGTGAAGAACGGGTCGAAGACGCTGGCGCGCACAGCGTCGGGGATACCTGGCCCGTCGTCCTCGATTAGCACCTCCACCCCCAGTTCACCCTTCTTCACGGTGATAGTGAGCCTGCCACCGTCTTGCATTGCTTCGCGAGCGTTGCGCATGAGGTTGAGGAAGGCCTGCCGCGCTAGACTCTCGTCCAGCGGCACATCCGGCACATCCGGCTCCACCACCAACGCCACGTGCACCTTCGCCCGCTTCATCTCCACGCCGAGGAACTCCACCAGCTCGGCCAAGAGGTCGGAGATCGACTCGTTCGCGAGCGTCGGCGAAGGCCTTCGGGCGAGGCTGAGGTACTGTTCCGAAAGGCGCGCCAATCGCTGAGCCTCGGCTTTGATGGCCTTGACCAACTCGCGCTTCTCGAGCGCGGCCTCGTCTGCTGCACCTTCTGAAAGTTCGCTCTCCAAGAGCTCGAGGTTGAGCGACATCGCCGACAAGGGGTTGCGAATTTCGTGCGTAATGTGAGCGGCCATCTTGCCGATCGCAGCGAGCCGCTCGGACTGCACCACCTCGCTTCGCGCGTCGCGAATGGCGCCAACCATCTTCTCAAAGGTGCCCGCGAGCTCACCGATCTCGCTGCCATCATCGACCGCCGCCTTGGGTGTGAGATCGCCTGCCGCGACGCTCTTCGCGCGTTCGGTGACAAGCTTGAGCGGTCGCAACATGCGTCGGGCGTAGATCGAAATGCCGGCTCCCACACAGAGCGTCGCGAAGCTGAGCAAGAGCAACAGTTGCAGCGCGCGCTGCTCTCGCACGACGGCGGCCTCATCAAGCCGCTCCACCGCGGTCTCAGCCTTGCTGCGCACTGCACGCAAGCGAGAGGCGGTATCGGCTTCAACCTTCACTAACTCGCTCGCCAAGCGATCGGCACGCTCGGAGTTCCCCGAAAGCAGCGCCTCGAACAGCCGGGAGTAAGCGTCGGCTTCGCTGGTCTGCCTCTCCTCGATCGCATCCAGCTCGGCGCGCGCCTCGAGTTGCATGCGCTCGATGGCCGCTCCACCTTCTTCCAGCGCGTCGAGCGCCTCGCGAATCGAGGCAAGCGTAAGCGGGCGCGAACGCCGTTGTGTTTCGACCCAATCCCGCACATCGCCGGGGTTCTTCGCTGCGGTGGCGTGGTTGAGCTGGGTGAGCAAGACGTTCTGTTCGGCCAAGGCTTGCCCAACCGACAGCTGCAGCGGCACCAAGCCTTTTCGCAATAGCGCTGATTCTCGAGCCGTGTTGCGCATATCGCGGACGCCCAACGACATCGTTACGGCGAAGGCCAGGAGCAACAGGGCATAGCCGAACAACAGACGACGCGTGACCGAGAAGCTACGCATGAGCTGTTAGAGCGCGAGACCGAGGCCCTTTGCGAGGAACACAACGAGATCCTCCACCTGGGCGCCCGAGCGACGGAATCGGGTCAAGCTCGATGCACAGGCGGTCACCAGCGGCGCCGAATCCGCTTGGGCCAGCCGTTGTTCTGCGATCGTCTTCGAGGTCTCGGGCCGGACGATCGGAACCAGCGCACCAGCGCCCGAGCAATCGGCTGCAGCCCGGTTGCGATGAAACTCCAGCGGAGCTTGGCCAAGCACTTTGGAGAGGAGACGGCGGGGCTCTTCGTAGCGGCCCATCCCTCGGCCGAGCAGACACGGATCGTGGTAGCGCGGCAGTTCGCTCGGCTCAGGCGTAATCGCCTTGAAGCGCTCCAAGTTATCGTGGGCAAGATCGAGCACGAGCCGAACGTCACCGTTGGCGCGCAACGACTGTGCGCACCCGACATCGAGCACCAACGGCGCGCGCCCTGAGCACGCCGCACCAATTTCCCCCGCGAGACGCTCCGCCCCGAGCGCGTCGCCGGCCATTCGCTCAGGGTAGCCGCAACAGCCGTCCAACAAGGACACCGGCCCGCCCAAGAGCTTGGCGGCCACGCGTGCCGCGAGGCCAGCCACCTCGGGGTGCTTGAGCGTATAGCCGCAGCCCAGGAGCAACGGAGGCCCATCTCCAACAACCTCGGGCCCGAGCTCGTTCGAAAGCTCGGCGACAGCCTGCTTGAGACGGGCTCGGCGCGACTCTCCGCGTGCGATGACCGACGCGCTCTCACTGGGCTGCAGCCCAAGCTCTGTGAGCGGGCCGCGCGCTTCGGCAAGTACGTCGGCGACCGGGTTCTTGTGGTCGCAGCGCTCTTTGCACGCCATGCATCCGGTGCACGCCCAAGCGAGACTCGCGGTCTCTGCGTCCAGCGGGGCGAGGCCGCGGCCAGCAAAGTAGACCGACGACATTTTTCCCCACGGCGTCAACGTCTCGTTCGGCTCCGCATTCGAGATCGGACAAGCGGCACGGCACAACTTTGGGCAGTAGACGCACTTCTCGAGTTGGGAGCTGCGTTGTTCCACGACCGGCAGGCTGAAGCGATTCACGAGCCGGACTTCCCCTCGCGCAGCAACTCTCGTCGCTCGCGAACCGTTGAGGCGGCGCTACGACTCTTGGCTGCAGGCGGAGGCACCGACTTGCGTCGCACCGGCGGGGATTCCACCTCGTCCTCGACGGGCCGCATCACCAAGCCTTCGGCCTCGGTCTGCGGTAGCCGAACGACGAACTTCGTACCGGCCGCTGAGGACTCTGCGGACACCGTGCCGCGGTGGTCATCCACGATCTTCTTCACGATCGACAACCCAAGGCCTGTACCGCCGCGCTTACCGCTGGTGACGAAAGAGGCGAACAGCTTGCGTCGCACTTCTTCCGGTATGCCCCGCCCGGTATCAGCGACGGTGATCACCAGATCATCTCCGTCCCGCTCGACCCGCAACGTGAGCGTGCCGCCACGCTCACTCATTGCTTCGATCGCGTTGCGCGCGAGGTTCGCGATCACCCGGCTGATCTTCAGCTCGTCGAAACGCGCGGTGCCTCGGTCCTTGAGTTCGAGCTGCATTTTGACCTTGGTACCCTCGAGATCTCGCTGCAGCTGCTGTTCGACCTCATTGAAGAATTTCTCGAGGAAAAGACGCCGAATGAGCAAGCTGCGCTCCCCGCGAGCGAACTCGAGAATCTCGCGTTGCATAGCGGCGATCGCATCGAACTGTTTGAGGATCACCTTGGCCTGCTCACTGCGCGTCGCCCGGTCATCCGTCGTGGCCATCAGCTGCGCATAGCCGCTGATGACAGCGAGCGGGCCGCGCAAGTCGTGCACGATTCCCGAGAACAAGCGCCCGAGCGAAGAGAGCCGCCGCCCCTGTTCACGCTCGATGCGCGAAACGAATAGGCGAACCGCCGTCGAAGCGTTGGCCGAGATGAGTCGCAGCAGCGCGCGTGCGTCTTGCGAGAAGCCGCCCTGGCGAGTTGCGTTGTAAAGCGCGAGGGCGCCGATCGGAGAGTCGTCGGAGCCTTCGAGTGGCATCGCCACCGAGCTCTTCACCTCGATCCCGAGCACCGAGCCCAAGCGCGACGAGACGGGAGGCCCCGTCATACGGGACGCGCTGGATGGCGGTAAATGTTGGGCCTCATTCGTCCGCATGGCCAACCCGAGAATGCCCTCCCCGCGCCGGACGCCGACCCGCTTGACCTCGGGGTGTTTGCCCTTCGTCGCATCGACGAAATAGAGGAATACGCCCTCCTCCCCTTCGTCCACCATCATGCCGCCAGCCTCGGCGCCGCAGGCCCGCGCAGCTTCGACAACCACCGCTTTGGCCAGGTCCGAGAACGAGGACGCGCGCGCCATCGAACTCTCGAGTTCGAACAGCAGCTTCAAATCTTGGACGCGGTGCTCGAGCTGCTCCTTGGTCTCGACGAGCTGCATGTTCTTCTGAATCACCGACAAGAAGAGGCGGGAGTTGTCGATGGAGACGGCAGCCTGCGTCGACAAAGCCGTCAGCAATTCTTCATCGTATTGAGAGAACTCACCGTCCCACCCGGGCTCGTCAAAGGAGGTGGGTCGCGACTTTCCTCGCGATGACGGGGCCGCACCACTTCGCGAGCGGCTAAACTCACCGCTCTGCTCGGAGACCGGCCCGGTATGAACAACCGGGCTGCGCTTGTTGAGCACCTGAATCACGCCGATCGTTCTGCCGACGTGGTTCTTCATCGGCGCCGCGAGGATTGACCGCGTTCGGTAGCCGGTCATCTCGTCCCAGTGGCGAGAGAAACGTCGATCCCGATAGGCGTCCTTGATCCTCAGGGTCTGTCCGAATTTTGCGACGTGACCGGCGATGCCCGACCCCACTGGCAACTCGATGCTCTTGGCCTCGTCCCCAATGATGATGCGCGAAAGCAGGCGCTGCCGTTGTTCGTCGAGCAGATAGAGGGTGGCGCGGTCGGCCTCGAGCAGCTCGGCGATCTTCCCAAGAATCAATTCGAGGAGCTGATCGAGGTCGAGCGTCGACCCCAGCGCCAAGCCGACATCGCGGAGCGCGCGAACCGTCCGCTCGGCCCGCCCCAAAAGTGAATCCAGCTCGGCCACCTTGGCCTCGAGCTCGGACACGCGACGGTTGAACTCGTCCTTGTCCGGCCTTCGACGTGAGGATGGCGGCGCGACGACGGGAGGGCGCGAAGGCTTCTTCCCCTCAGCCTTTCGCGGCTTATTCGGGGATTTTGGCAAAGCTACGCGGCGAGCTTCGCTCAAGGTCCCAGGTTTGGCCGTCTTTGCAGGCATCCAGCTTGCAAGGTAGAGAAGCCTGGTCATTTGTTGAAGCTGAATTTGTGGAGTTTTCGAGCTGGGCACTGCGGGCGTTGGTGGTCGCAAGCAGTTGCCGGGCACGCTAGGCTCCTCCGCCTGGAGTCAATGCCTCGCTGGGTCCATGTTGTGCAGCTCGTGATTGCCGCAGGCAGTGTGGCGTGTGGTTCCGAGGCCTCCAACGCCGTCGTAGCCGCCTGCGTTGAGCAGTGTGATTTGGCCAACGATTGCGAGGGTGGCTCCTACTCCTGCCTCGACAAGTGCGAGGCTGAATACGACAACGCCCAATACATCGGATGTGAAACCGAATACGAGGTCCTCATTGATTGCTTGGGTGCGTTGCCAGACATCTGCGACGTCAGCGGCTGCGCAACTCCAGTCAGCAGCTACTCGGTATGCGGGGGCTTCTTCTGCGGGGCCAACCCCGAGGATCCGTTGTGCAGCTGATCTGCTTCGCCGTGGTTGTGGGAAGCAGCCAACGTTGTCAGAGCGTTATCCCCAGTTGATCCGATGATGCTTACCGCTCGCTCGTTCATTGTCGCGGTGTCGTTAGCCGCTGCGCTCACGCCCCACAGCGCAAGCTCGGGTCCGGGCGCGCCCAGCGCCGAGCCGAGCACGTCCCTACCGAAGCCCCCGCCGGACGGCGAGCTACCCGCGCTCGCGACCTTACCCCCGATCAAGCGACTCGAGGCCGAGCAAGAGAGCACCCGCGAACTCGACAAGCTGCTGACCCGCCTCACTTCGGAGAAGTCCGACATTCGCGAGGCGGCCTTCGCAGACGTCGAGAAGGTGGACGCCGGCCTACTGCCCGCTGTGTACGGGCGCATTCAGAACATTCGGGAGTCGCTCGACCGCGACCAAGCCCCGCGCACAATCGCGGCTGCGCGGAAGGCGGCGCGAGACGCAAGGAAGGCGGAGAAAAAGAGCAAAAAGTCGAGCGCCTCCGAAGAGGAGGAGAGCGACTGGCTCCGGTTCGTGCTCGATGAACCACGCCCAAAAGACGCAACTTGGCGCGAGGTCGTAGAGCTCCTGGCGATCACGCGCATGCTGCGAGTGATGGGCACTACGGCGGCCGTGCGCGAACTGATCGAGCTACGCGCGAACTTCGGCGAAATGCTGCGAGTGGACCTCATGCGACAGGTGATCGCGCTGAAGGACAAAGCGGTACCGGCGTTGCTGGAGTCGAAGAAGCACGACGCGAGTGTGGTGCGCGAGTTCGCCGATAAGGCGCTCGACACGTTGGGCAAGGTGACCCCCGGCGAAGCAGTGAGCACCACCGACCCTGAGGTGCTCGCGGACACGCTCAAGGCATTTGGATACGTGCGCGAAGTCGAGGCTGTCGACGTTCTTCTTTCCTTCGCCAACCACGACCGACGCAAAGTCCGAGACGCTGCACGGCAGGCCATCGCGGCCATTGGCGAAGCTGGACGCTTTCGTTTGCGCGACGCTTATCAGGACCTAACGGGCGAGAAGATCGACAAGAGCGTTCCGTGGGACATCCTCGCGAAGCGGATGTTTTGGCTCTACGACAACGCCCGAGCTGCAGAGGTCGTGCGCACGTTCGACAGCGGGACGACGCTCGCGAAGGACAAGGACTACGCCGGTGCAGTCGCCGCGTTCGATCGGGTGCTCGCGGTCGACCCGCAATTCGACCGGAGAGCCGAGATGAGTCCCGCTTACTTCGAGCTGGGCAAGGCGACCTCGTTTGACCAGCCCGAGGAGCGCCTCGCCCGGCTGCGCAAAGCCCGTCGCTTGCTCGGCCAGCAACCTGCTCCAACCATCGACGCGGAAATCGCCTTCACAGAGGCCAAGATGCTCCTGGCCGAAGGGCGCCCTGACCGCTTTCTGCTCAAGCGCGCCGTTGAACTCGATCCTAACCACAACGAGGCGGCAGCACTCCTGGCGAGCTTTGACCAGGAGGCCGCACGGGAGGCGCAGTCCGTCCAACCCAAGCCGCCCTACGTACTGGCAGGCGCCATTGCGGCGGTCGCAGCGCTACTCGCTGGGGTGATCGCCCTGCTCCCGTGGGGGAGGAAGCAGGCGACGCTCAAAGCCCCGCCCGCAGCGGCAGAGGCTGCAAAGCCGACCGAAACTACTCCCTAGAGCGCCTCTTCTTCGACGGAGATCACGCGCCCATAGCCATCGAGTTGATAACAGAACCGCACTTTGCCGCCCCCTTGCGCAAGCTTGCAGGTGCACAACAGCTGACGGGCTCGGTGCGGAAACCTGCCTTGATCGGTCAGAAGCTCGGGCATCTTGGGCGTGGCAGGGCTGGCCTTCAACATCCCACCAGGCAGCAGTTGACGCTGGAACATCGTGGCGGTGGTCGATGCCTCCGCCAAACGAACTCCGGCTGCGTCAACCAGCTCAATGGTCACGGTCCCCGCGAAACGCTTCCCCACCTCGGGTAGTGGCGCTTTCGCTTGTTGTGCTTGCTGGCTCTCTTTAGCCGGAGACCACCCGTCGGCTTGCTCCTTCGCTATGAGCGACTTCACATCGTCGGCGTCCAGCGTTTCGCCAAGGGCGGCCCCGACGTCCTCCATGAAAGCGACCAGTCTCTTTACGCTGGTTCCCGAAGGCACGGATAGCTTCACCCCAAAGCGGTGGAGTTTGACCGTCAACACCCCCAGAGAACCGACGAGAATCTCCTCATTCTCGTCCTCGTCAATGAACTCTTCGCGCTCGCACGTGACCCCAAAGTCGCGGGCGCACTCTTGCGCCACAGCGAACACTTGCTTCAGGGTGCGTTGCTGCGTCTTAACGTAAACGGAGTGGTCCCGCGACATCCTCACGTCCTCCCAAACCCGCAGATTTCAGTGGCGGCGCACCGTCCCCTTGCCCACGACAGCCCGCCCATGGAACGAAAAAGGGCGCACGATCGATGAACGTGCGCCCAATGACCTGACGTATCCCTCAGCCAGCTGCTTCGGCAGCGGCCTCAGGTTCCTCAACCGGCTCTTCAACAGGGGCGGTCTTCACCTTGTCGACGGGTGCAGCCGCATCCACGAACTCGATCATGCTGATCGGCGCGTTGTCACCACGGCGAAATCCGACCTTGACGATTCGAGTGTAACCACCCGGGCGTTCGGCGAATCGCTTCGAGAGATCGACGAGAACCTTCTCGACGATGTCCACCGTCGAGCCGTCGGTCCTTACGCCGAATCGCGGCAAGTACGCCGACAGAAGCCGAGTGACATGAAGTCGCTTCGCCTTACCGTCTGCGGATAGCTCCGTCTGCGGCGTGTAAGCGACGGGGCCGAGTCGACGAGCCTTCGTGATGAGCCGCTCGGCGATTCGCCGAAGCTCCTTCGCCTTGGCGTCGGTCGTCTCAATCCGCTCATGCGTGATGAGATTCGCCGCCAGGTTGCGCAGCATTGCGCGCCGGCTCGAAGTGTCTCGACTGAACTGCCTGCCTGCTTTCTTGTGACGCATGACGAAAACCTACTCTTTTTGAAAACAACGCGAAAAACGAAAACCGATGACCGAGCGAATCAGGCCTGTGCCTGCTGCGTCTTCCAGCGCTCGAGCAACTGAGACCAGTTGTCAATCTTGAGCCCAAGTGACAGCCCCATGCTCGCAAGGATCTCTTTGATCTCCTTGAGCGACTTCCGGCCAAAATTCTTGGTCTTGAGCATGTCCTGCTCCGAGCGCTGAACCAACTCGCCGATCAGCGTGATGTTCGCGTTCTGCAGGCAGTTCGCCGAGCGTACGCTCAGCTCGAGTTCCTCGACCGAGCGGAAGAGGTTCTCGTTGAGCGGCTCATCTTCGCTGGAGGTCGACTGGTAGCTCGTCTCCTCGGTCTCCTCGAAGTTGATCCAGATGCTCAACTGCTCCTTCAAGATTTTGGCGGCGAACGCAACAGCGTCGGCCGGCTTGACGGCACCGTTGGTCCACACGTCCAAGGTGAGCTTGTCGTAATCCGTGACCTGCCCGACGCGCGCATTCTGCACGGTGAAGTTCACTTTGCGGATGGGCGAGAAGAGAGCGTCCACCGGGATCGTCCCGATGGCCATGGTGGCGGTCTTGTTGCGGTCTGCTGCCGACCAACCTCGGCCGACGTTAACCGTCAGCTCCATCGAGAGCGGGCCCTTCTTGTCAAGCACCGCGATCAGGTGGTCGGGATTGAGTACTTCCAGCCCATCAACGGCCTGAATGTCTTTGGCGTAGACGGGGCCGGGGCCCTCCTTCTCGACGCGGACCGTGTAGGTCTTTGCCTGTGCAGCCTTGAACACAACCTCTTTGAGGTTGAGGATCAAATCGCTGACATCCTCAACGACATCCGGCACCGTGGTGAACTCGTGCAACGCACCCTCGATGCGGACTGCGGTGATAGCAGCGCCCTGCAAAGAGGAGAGAAGCACGCGCCGAAGCGAATTGCCGATGGTCGTCCCGAACCCGCGCTCGAGCGGCTCAGCCACAAAGCGTCCGTGGAACTCGCTCGCACCCTCGGGGTCCAGCGTGATGCTCTTCGGCCGGATTAGGTCGCGCCAATTACGTGAAATCATCGTCATGTTCGACATCGTGGGCTCCACAGAAAGGGTTCGAGCTAGGTCCCATGAGCTGCTCCGCACTCGAAGCAGCCCACCGCCATCACCCGTCAAGACAACTTCATGAGACGAACCGCCGAGGCGGTTCCCGACTAGCGTGAGTAGTACTCGACCACCAGCTGCTCGCGAATCTCGGGCTCGTTCAACTCCTCACGTGCGGGAGCGCCCTTGATCGTGAAGGAAAGACCAGCCTTGTCGATCTCAATCCAGGAGGCGGGGTTGCGCTTCTCGGAGGCTGCAACCGCGGCCAAGACCTTCGCGAACTTCTTTGCTTCCTCAACCAGCTCCAGCTTTTCGCCGTTGCGGAGGACGTAGCTGGGAATGTCGACTCGCTTGCCGTTGATCTTCACGTGACCGTGACGAACCAACTGGCGAGCCTCCGAACGCGACCCGGCAAAACCAGCGCGGTAAACGGCGTTGTCCAACCGACGCTCAAGCAAGGAGAGCATCTCCTCGCCCGTGCGGCCTTTGCGCCGGCTCGCCTCTTGGTAGTAGCCTTGGAACTGACGCTCGAGAACGCCGTAAACACGACGAACCTTTTGCTTCTCACGGAGACGCACGGCGTACTCGCTCAGCTTGATACGGCCTTGCCCATGCTGCCCGGGCGGATAGGGGCGACGGGTGAAGGCGCATTTCTCCGAGTAGCAGCGCTCCCCCTTGAGGTAGAGCTTCATACCTTCGCGACGACAGAGCTTGCAGACCGGACCAACGTAACGAGCCATAACCTAACTTCCTCACAACCGCAGAAAAGCGCCACTGACGAGGAACCCTCGTCAATCGCAGAGCAAGCCACCTAACGGTGAACCCGTGGGAAAAACCGATGCCTCAGACGCGCCGACGCTTGGGCGGCCTGCAACCGTTATGCGGAATCGGCGTCACGTCGCGAATCAGCGTCACCTTGAACCCGGCAGTCTGAAGCGCTCGCAGCGCGCTCTCTCGACCGGCGCCCGGCCCCTTAACGAAGACAGCAACCGAGCGCATGCCATGCTCTTGCGCCTTGCGGGCAGCTTCCTCGGCGGCGAGCTGCGCTGCAAAGGGCGTCGACTTGCGTGAGCCCTTGAAGCCGCGAGCACCAGCCGAAGACCAAGCAACGGCGTTGCCGTTGATGTCCGTGATCGTCACGACGGTGTTGTTAAACGTGGATTGGATGTGAGCAATCCCCGCAGCGACGTTCTTTTTGACCTTCTTCTTCTGCTTGGTCTTAGCTGTTTTCGGCGTGGCCATGACGTTCCGCTTCCTTCTGTTGACTCGAAAATTACTTCTTCACGGGGGTGGGTCGGCGGGCAACCATGCCCTTGCGCGGCCCCTTGCGCGTACGCGCGTTCGTATGGGTACGCTGTCCGTGAACCGGCAGACCCTTTCGATGACGGAGACCTCGGTAGCAGCCCAGGTCCATCAATCGCTTGATGTTCATCTGAACCTCGCGGCGAAGATCACCCTCGACCTTGTAATCCGCATCGAGCACTTCGCGGATGGCTTTCACGTCGTTGTCGGAGAGCTCCTCGACGCGCTTGTTCTCGGGGATGCCAGTCTTTGCACAGATCTCCCGCGCCGTCTTCGGACCAATTCCGTAGAGGTAGGGTAGCGCAAAGGCCAAGTGCTTACGTCGGGGGAGGTCAACGCCTGCGATACGTGCCATTTCCAGATTCCTTCGGAGCTATCGAGCGAGGTTGAGAGCGATCAAGGCGGTGCCTAAGATCTCAGTTGCCCTGCCGCTGCTTGTGGCGGGGGTTCTTCTTGCAGATGATGCGCACCACGCCCTTGCGGCGCACAACGATGCAGCTAGTACAAATCTTCTTAACGCTGGGTCTGACCTTCATGACTGCCTCTAACAGATGAGCCGGTTCGCGAAAGCGGTTGTGTCCGATGCCACAAAAACCGCCGCGCGAATACTGTTCACTTATGCCTGTACGTAATTCTTCCGCGGCTGGGGTCGTAGGGAGATACCTCGACCGTCACTCGATCCCCGGGCAGGATCTTGATGTAGTACTGCCGCATGCGACCGGAGATGGTCGCCAAGACGTCGAGACCGTTGTCGGCCGAGACGCGAAACATTGCGTTGGGCAACGCTTCTTGCACCACACCGTCGAACTCGAGCTTGTCGCCCTTGGGTTCTTTCGGCCCGGTACTCGTCCGGTTGGCCTTACCGCGCTTCAAGTTGCTTTCTCCTCGCCGGAGGCAGCAGCGCTGCCCAAAGCTCTCTCGATTCGTTGAGTGATGTCCGCCGCAGCACCGACCCCATCAACCCGCCGAAGCAGGCCTTTCGCGTCGTAATATGGGAGGAGCGCAGCAGTCTGAGCCTCGTAGGCATCCTGCCGCCGGGCCACCGTGGCCGGCTTGTCATCCTCGCGGTGCTCCAAGTCTGCATCCGCCGGAGGCGGGTTGTAGACCAGGTGGTAGATCTTACCGGTGTTCCGGTCGGTCCTACGATTCACCAAGCGCTCCTCAAGGAGCTCCCTCGGTACGTCCAATTGAACCACCGCGTCGAGGGCGACGCCGCGAGTCCCAAGAAGAGCCGCGAGGCCGTCTGCCTGGGGCACCGTCCGCGGGAAACCGTCCAGTAGGAAGCCTGACTTCGTGTCGGCGTCCTCCAAGCGACGCTCGATCAGGCCGAGAATCGCCTCATCCGGAACGAGGCCCCCAGAATCCATGATCGCTAGATATTTGGGGTCGAGCGTGCCAGCGCGCTTCGCAGCACGCAGCATGTCACCTGTTGAAATCTGAGGAATACCAAAGCGCTTGCAGATGAACTCCGCTTGCGTTCCTTTACCCGACCCCGGGGGCCCGACGAGTATCACAATCATGCTTGTTCCCCCCCCGACTCCACAAGTCGTCGAGCGCGGAGACGGCCACCGCCACCTGCATTCGTAAGACCCTCGTAATTGCGGGTGATCAAGTGGGCCTCAATCTGGTTTGCTGTGTCGAGTGCGACGCCGCAAACAATCATCAAGGAGGTTCCCCAATAGGTCATTTGCTGGTCGAGCAACCATGCCGCAATGACGTCGGTCGCTACACAAACCGCGGCGACATAAGCTGCGCCACCAACGGTGATTCGCTGCACCACCGCGTAGATATAATCTGCGGTTTGCTTGCCGGGACGAATGCCAGGGACGTTCGCCTGTTGCTTCTTGAGATTCTCCGCCACGTCCACTGCCTGAAAGGAGATGTTCGTGTAGAAGAAGCAGAAGAAGACGATCAGCAGCACGTAGAGGGTGTTGAACAGCCAGCCACCACGATTGATTATGCCGATCAGTCTGTCGACGCCGGGAATCTTGAATGATGCGAGGGTGGCAGGCAGCTGCAATAGAGTCGAAGCGAAGATCGGCGGGATGGTGCCGGCGACATTCACCTTGAGCGGGAGGTGCGTATTCTGGGCGCCGTACAGCCTTCGACCCACCTGACGCCGGGAGTAAACAATGGGAATCTGCCGGCGCCCGTTCTCGAAGAACACAACCGTCGCGATCAACCCCACGACACAGACCAGGAACAACATCACCGGAAGCGGCTGAAAGTCCCCGCTCTTCGCCTGAATGTAGTTGCCAGCTGCGTTCGGTATCGCGGTGACGATGCTCGCGAAGATCAGCATGCTCGTGCCATTCGAGACACCGCGCTCGGTGATCTGCTCACCGACCCACATCAGGAACGCAGTGCCCGTGGTCAGCGTGATCATCGTCATGATCCTGAAGCTGTAGCCGGGATCGATAACCACTCCGGCGCCACCCTCCAAGCCCGCGACGCCTTCCAGCATCTTGGCCATGGTGAATGACTGAAAGAGGGAGATCGCGATCGTCCCATAGCGCGTGTACTGATCGAGCTTACGACGGCCGGCCTCGCCTTCCTTCCGCATCTCTGCGAGCGGAGGGTAGACCATGCCCATGAGCTGCATGATGATCGATGCCGAGATATACGGCATGATCCCGAGTGCGAAGATCGACATCTGCTCGAGCGCGCCGCCCGAAAACAGATTGAAGAACCCGAGCAAGCCACCCTGTTGGCTCTGCACGTAGCTCTTCATGGCGTTCCGATCTACGCCAGGCGTCGTGATGAACACGCCGACCCGGTAGACCGCGAGCATCATGAGAGTGAACAACACCCTCCGCCGGAGATCCGGAAGCTTGTGGAAGTTGCTTATGCCCGCAAGAGACGCCATGAAGGGAGAGCCTTAGTCCAATCAGCCTTCGGCGGCTGCGGTCTTCTGCGGGGTGCGCGGCAATTCAACAATTGAACCGCCAACGGCCGCGATCTTATCAGCAGCAGACTGCGAGAATCGGTGAGCTGAGACAGTGAGCTTCTTGGTCAACTCGCCGTCGCCAAGGAGCTTCACCAAAACGCGCGCCTTCACGAGGTCTTCCAACCGCCCACGAACAAGACGAACCTTGTGCATGGCAGCGAGGTCGACCGTGGCGCCTGCCTCAAACACAGCCTCAAGGTCACCTACGTTGACCTCAAAGACCGGCGTCGCCAGCGGATTGCGAAAGCCGCGCTTCGGAAGACGACGCTGCATGGGCGTCTGTCCACCTTGGAAGTGCTTCTTGTTGATGTTGCCCTTCGAACGAGCTTTTTGGCCCTTCTGGCCACGCGTGGCGGTCTTGCCGTGCCCCGAGCCGGGACCACGTCCAACACGCTTCTTCTCGCGAACAGCACCTTCGGGTGCACGAAGTTTAGAAAGGATGTCCATGGCTACTTCTTCTCGACCTCTTCCACCTCGAGGAGGTGGATGACTTTCTTCACCATTCCCCGAAAGGACGGTGTGTTGGCCACGACAACATGAGACCCCGGTCCACGAAGCCCAAGGCCAGCGGCCACCTTGCGCAACTTAACGGGAACCCCAATCGTGCTCTTCTTCTGGCTCACCTTGAGGAACGGTTTCACGATGCACCGCCTTCAGCTTTCGGGGGAGCCATAGAGGCTCGCTTCTTGACCGTGATGCTGCCCGCTTGCTTCGAGACGTACCCGAGCGAGTCGGCCGACACGGATCGCTTTGCGGCGAACTGCTCCAAGCTCTTCAGTTGGTGAAGGGCCTCGATCGTCGCGTGAACGATGTTGTGCTTGTTGCTCGTTCCCAACGACTTCGTGAGGATGTCGTGAATACCGGCAGACTCAACAACCGCGCGAACTGCACCGCCAGCAATAACGCCAGTTCCAGGACTCGCGGGCTTCAACAGCACCTTACCGGCCCCAACGTGTCCGTACACGTCGTGGGGAATGGTCGTGCCATCCAGCGGGACCTTGAACAAGTTCTTACGAGCTTGGTCGTTGCCCTTGCGAATGGCCTCCGGGACCTCGTTGGCTTTGCCGAGGCCAACACCGACGTGTCCGGCCTCATCACCAACCACCACAAGCGCTGAAAAGCTGAACCGCCGGCCGCCTTTGACGACCTTAGCAACGCGGTTGATGTGGATAACTCGTTCTTTGAGTTTCTCTTCGTCGATTTGATCGAACGCCATGACCAACTCCCGTTAGGACTAAAACTCGAGGCCGGCGTCGCGCGCGGCCTGAGCAAGCGCGGAAATGCGCCCGTGGTAGAGGTAGCCGTTGCGATCGAAGACGACTTTCTCGATCCCCTTCGACTTGCAAATCTTTGCGATTAAGGAGCCAACCTTCTTGGCAGCATCGGACTTCGTGTCCTCCGATAGCGTGCCCCGTAGGTCCTTCGTCAGGGTCGAGGCGTGCGCCAAGGTCTGTCCTTTGACGTCGTCGATAACCTGCACATAGATGTGCTTTGCCGTGCGAAACACGGAAAGCCGCGGCCGGGACTCCGTCCCATTGACCTTCTTGCGGATGCGAAGCTTGCGGCGCTCGCGGCCGACGATTCTCATGGCCATGACTACTTCTTTCCGCCCTTTCCGGCCTTACCAGCCTTCTCGCGGACAGCCTCACCCTTGTAACGAACGCCCTTGCCACCGTAAGGCTCCGGTGGACGGAACCCGCGAATGGTGGCTGCCGTCTGACCAATCAAACCCTTGTCAGAGCCGGTCAAGATCAGCTGAGTACCCTTCGACTCCGCGGGGATGTTTGCGTTGATTCCCTTGGGAAGAGGAAACACAACGGGGTGGGAGAAGCCGAGTGCAAAGTGGAGCACCTGCCCCTTGGCCTCAACGCGGTAGCCGGTTCCCTTCAGTTCCAGCTCGCGAGTGTAACCTTCGGAGGTCCCCTTCACCGCGCAGGACAGTAGCGCCCAGTGCAAGCCCTGCAGACGAGCGCCATCGCGCCCGGGTGCAGAACTCGACACGAGCAAGCTCGAACCTTCCAGCTTCACAGTGACCTGGTCGCTAAGGGAGTGCGTGAGCTCGCCCTTGGGACCCTTCACAACGATTCCGGTAGCTCCGATGGTTGCAGTGACGCCCTTCGGGAGCGGGATAGGCCGCTTGCCGATGCGTGACGTCTTGGTTTCAAGAGCAGTCATCACCACACCTCGCAGATCAGCTCTCCGCCGAGGCGGAGACGTCGAGCGTCTCGGTCGCACACCAGGCCCTGCGAGGTGCTCAGGATTGAAATCCCGAGACCGGCGAGAACCTTGGGGATGCGATCGTGGGGGACGTAAACTCGCCGACCAGGGCGCGAAATCCGGCGGACGCCGTCAATCGCGCTCGTTCGGTCGCGGCCGTACTTGAGTACGATCGTGAGCTTGCGGTCTTTTGCTTCCTCTTCCGAAGAGCTCTGAACGTCAGCGACGTAGCCCTCCGCTTTGAGGATGTTCGCCACAGCAACCTTCATCCGGCTCTGGGGCAGTTCAATCCGGTCGTGACGCGCGAGCGCGCCGTTGCGGATTCGGGTCAGCATGTCGGCAATGGGATCGGTCATCATTGGATCACCAGCTCGCTTTGATGACCCCGGGCAGTTCGCCACGGAGTGAGTAAACGCGGAGGCACACCCTGCAGAGCTCGAAGTCGCGGTAGTAGCCGCGCGAACGCCCGCAGACCTTGCAGCGGTTGCGATGTCGGGTCGAGAACTTGGGTGGACGATTCAACTTTGCGAAGTCTTTTGCACTAGCCATGGGGATCTTTCCGGCCTTCCGAGGATCTTAACTGCGCGCTCAGGCCCGAAACGGCATGCCCAGCTCCGTGAGGAGGGCACGGCCTTCTTCGTCCGTACGCGCGGTGGTGACGAAGGAGATGTTCATTCCCTTCGTGACGTCGATCTTGTCGTAGTCGATCTCGGGGAAGATGATTTGGTCCTTCAAGCCCATCGTGAAATTGCCTCGACCATCGAAGCCACGTGAGCTGACGCCCTTGAAGTCACGGACGCGCGGGAGCGCCAACGACACCAAACGATCAAGAAACTCCCACATGCGACGGCGGCGGAGCGTGACGGTCACGCCGATCGGCAGGTTCTCGCGGAGTTTAAACGACGCGATCGACTTGCGAGAGCGGCGGATCACCGGTTGTTGACCAGTGATTGCACGGACCTCTTCGACCGCTGAGTCGATAATCTTCGGGTTCCCGACGGCGGCGCCGAGTCCCATGTTGAGCACGATCTTCTGCAGCCGAGGCAGCATCATCGCGTTGGAGTAGTTGAACTTCTTCGTCAGGGCAGCGGATTGGGCGATGTATCGCGCCTTCATCCGGGGGACGTAGTTCGGGTCAACCGGCTCGGCCGCTTGGACCTCTACCGGTGCCGCAGCGGGTTTCGCTTTGGCCTTGGCTTTTGCGCCGGCGTCCCCTTTGGGGGCTGCCGGTTTTGACGCCTTGGGCGCCTTCTCTTTTGCGTCGTCCTTCTTTGCCATGGCTAACCTACTTGCTTGCCTCAATGACGGCGCCGCTCTTGGTGGCGACTCGAACCTTCTTGCCGTCCTTCTCGACGAACCGCACGCGCGTCGGCTTCTTGGACTCGGGGTCCAGGAGCGCCAGTTTTGACACGTGGATCGGAGCTTCGATCGTGATCTTGCCGCCCTGTTGGTTGCGGGCGTTCGGCTTCTGGTGCTTCGTTCGCAGGTTGATACCTTCGACCACCGCGCGGTCCTCATCGAGGATGAGCTTGGTGATGGTTCCCTGCTTGCCCTTGTCGTCGCCGCTGATGATTTGGACGACGTCTCCTACCTTAAGCCGCTGCATCACAGCACCTCCGGCGCGAGGCTGATGATCTTCATGAACTTCTTCGCGCGAAGCTCCCTGGCGACTGGCCCGAAGATACGGGTGCCGACCGGCTCTTTGTCCTTGTTGATAAGGACTGCGCTGTTGACGTCAAACTTGATGTAGCTGCCGTCGCTGCGCTGGTACTCACGCACAGTACGCACGATGACGGCTTGGGCGGTCTTGCCCTTCTGGACTTTGCTGCCCGGAGCAGCTTCTTTGATGGACACAACGATCACGTCGCCGAGCCCAGCGAACTTGCGCTTGGAACCGCCGAGAACCTTGATGCACATCACGCGGCGAGCGCCGCTGTTGTCTGCAACCTCGAGATGGGTCGATACCTGGATCATTTCACGCCTCCACCGGTCGTGAGACCAGCCGGGTCACGAGCCATCGCTTGTGCTTCGAGATCGGACGGTGCTCCATGATTTCCACCTGGTCGCCGACCTTGTAGCTGTTGCTCTCGTCGTGAGCCTTGTACTTGCTGCTCACGCGAACGTACTTCTTGTACATCGGGTTCATCGCGCGACGGATCACCTCGACCACGACGGTCTTGGTCATCTTCGCGCTCACGACGGTACCGATGATCTTGCGACGGAAGGAGTGCTCCTTCTTTGCTTCGCTCGGGACAACGGGAGCGGCGACCGGTGCCGGTGCAGCTACGGGAGTGGCAGCAGCGCTTTTCGCTTTAGCCTTGGGGCTGGCTTTCGCCGCTGCGGGAGCGACGGCTTTACCGGCTTTCGCCGGCGCGTCTTTCGCGGCTCCTGCTTTCGCAGGCTTGGTCTTCTTGTCACTCATGATTCACTGTTCCCTTCGGGCGTCGAGCTCGTCTCCGAGCTGGCCGATCGCTGGGTGAGCAGGGTCTTCACCCGAGCGAGGTCACGACGCGTGCGACGGATGGACGCAGTGTCGTTCAAGCGGTTCGTGTAGTTCTTGAAGCGGGCCTGGAAGAGGTCGTTATGAAGCGACTTCTCGAGCTCGCTCAGCGCTTCCGTCGTGCGGTCACGGAGTTCTTTGGCTTTCACGGGACGTTTCCTTTGTCGTTCCTGGAGTCAGATCACGCCGTGTCGCGGATGAGAAAACGGCAAGCGAGCGGGAGCTTGTGGGCGGCGAGACGGAAGGCTTCACGAGCCATCTCCTCGGGGACTCCACTGATTTCGTAGAGCACGCGGCCGGGCTTAACCACGGCTGCCCACTCCTCCGGAGCGCCTTTTCCTCCACCCATACGAACTTCCAAGGGCTTCTTGGAAATCGACTTGTCGGGGAAGATGCGGATGAACAGCTTGCCGGCGCGCTTGCAGTGACGCTGCACGGCCATACGGGCTGCCTCGATCTGGCGAGCGGTCACGCGTGACGGCTCAAGGGCTTGAAGAGCAAAGTCGCCGAAGGAGACGTCGCTGCCTGCTGTTGCCAGGCCGCGAAGGTGACCCTTCTGCATTTTCCGGTACTTGGTTCGCTTCGGAGAAAGCATGTTCGATGTCCTTCTAGCGTTGGGTCAGATGCGGCGCGGCTTGCGCTGCAGGACTTCGCCCTTGAAGATCCAAACTTTGACGCCGATCTGACCAACCTTGGTCCGGGCTTCGGCGAGGCCGAACTCGATGTCGGCGCGGAGAGTGTGCAGCGGAACCCGGCCCTCGCGGTAGGCTTCCACACGGCTCATTTCGGCCCCGCCGAGACGACCGGCGCAGCGTACGCGGATGCCCTTTGCACCAAACTTCATTGCGGTGCTAACCGCCTTCTTCATCGCCCGACGGAACGCGATGCGGCGCTCGAGCTGGGTAGCGATGTTCTCGGCCACCAGTTGTGCGTTGGTCTCGGCCTTGCGGACCTCCTGCACGTCGATGAAGACCTCGTTATCAGTGAACTTCGCCACGCCGGGGAACACTTGCTCGCCCTTCTGCGCGGTGCCGACGTTACCCGACTTGAGGATCTCGATGCCCTTGCCGCCCTTGCCGATCACCATGCCCGGACGGGCGGTGTAAACGATGACTTTGGCGCGGTTCGCCGCGCGCTCGATCTCGACGCCGGCGATGTTCGCGTTGTACAGGTACTGCTTAATCGCGCGCTTGATGCGGAGGTCCTGGTGCAGCCACTTGGTGTAGGCGCTACCGTCCTCGTACCACTTGCTGCTCCAAGTCTTGATGACCCCGACGCGGAAGCCTACGGGATGTGTCTTTTGACCCATGTTCTCTTAACGTCCTCTCAACGAGCTCAGCTCTTGTGGTCCAGTTCGATGACGATGTGGCTCACGCCCTTGGTCACGCGGGTTGCGCGGCCCATGGCACGCGGGCGCCAACGCCGCATGAAGCGGTTGGGGGCCTTGTCCACGGTGGCCTTCGAGATGAAGAGCCGATCAACGTCAGCGCCCTTTGCCTGGGCGTTCGCCACGGCGCTCTCAATGAGCTTCTTCACGACGGGTGCTGCAGCCTTGGGCGTGAACTGAAGGATCTGGATCGCCTCCGCCGCGTTCTTGCCGCGCACGAAGTTGATGATCATGCGTGCTTTGCGCGGAGCGATCCGCGAAAACATCGCACTGGCCTTGCTCTGCATGTCGACTCGTCTCCTGATTCCGCCGTGGTTTGAACCAGCGCGGATTTCCAATGTGGTGCGTAAAAACCTTCGTCGCCGAGCGTTAGCTCGACGTTTGCCAACAAGCGCGTTGCTTGCCGCGCCGTCGTACGTTTCGAGGTCTCAGCCTGACGAGTTTCCTCGAAGGGTCCCGATCGCGTCATCGGGGGGAGTCCCACGACGGCCGACAGGGCAAGCTGAGCTCGGAGCGCCGTAACGGCCCCAGAGCGGGACTCGCCTCTTACCAACCTGTGGTGGTCCCGCAAATGAAAAAATGCTTTTGGTGATTGAAATATCGATTCCGGGACGGTGTTCAGCGTGATTGGGTCGCTGTCCCGTGGCCGCCTGTGCAGCCTTTGAGTGTGAGGAATTGTTTAGCTGGCGAATGTTGGCGTCGGGAGGTCGTCAGTCATGAAGTGAGCACGTTCGCTCGCTCTAACTTGCAGGAGGACTCGATGTTTGCGCGATTCGGCTGGGTTGCGTTGGTCACTGCGGCAGCTTCAGGGTGCCAGTTTCAGTGGTCGAGCGGTTGGGAATCGGGGGTTGCCCACGACGCAAACGGTGGCTGCGCAGGCGAAACTGGGGTTGGTGGTGAGGCCGGTCTCAGCGGTGAAGGTGGTCTCGGCGGTGAAGGTGGTCTCGGCGGTGAAGGTGGTCTCGGCGGTGAAGGTGGCCTCGGCGGTGAAGGTGGTCTCGGCGGTGAAGGCGGCGGCGTGCAGTGTATTCCTGCTGAAGGGCTGAATCAGCCCGAGGCCATTTGCGACACGATGGATGTTTCTTACCTCACGACGTGCCCCAACACGATGACCGAGCCATTCGCTGTTTCGGCCTGCCACAAGGCGTTTGAACTCTATTCGGTGGGCGCACGAGAGGCCCTTCGTGAGTGTCTCGCAGAGGTCCCTGCGGACTTGGAGATCGCCTGCTACGACGACTCCGAATCGGCTGCATTCGCTTGTGTAGATGAGGTTTACGCGAACAGCTGCCCCAACCCGGACAACGCGCTCTTCTGCTCTCATGCACGAGAGATCTGCGACGGAACTGGCGACCTTGGTTTCGACGAAGAGACGTGCGCGTTCGATCTCAATCCCTTTGGATACGATGGGCTTCGTGCCTATTCGGACTGCTTCAACAACCCACCGGCAGACGTTCCGTGTGTCCACCTGCATGACTACTGCATCAACCTCATCGGCAGCTTCTAGTTTGAGCCAATGGGTGTCCATGGAGCCATCGCACATGGTCCGACGAGAATCCCTCACAGGTGCAAAACGCCTTGCGCAGCTGGGCGTCGGCGTAGCAGACTCCGCCGCTCATGCGGTACCTCCTCACCCAGCTCTCGCTCGTCGTGCTCGCTGCGAGTTCGGCTGGGTGCACATCAAAGGAGCTGCGCAGTGACACCGCTGCGGCCGTTGCTACACGCGGTCACCGTGACGTCGTTATCTCGGTAACGGAGCCCGACCCGACCGTCTCGATGGCGCTCACACCGCTCGTGTTCACCTCGGGCCCTTCATCGCTGTTTGTCGAGCGCAGCAGCGTGCGTTGCCCCGAGGGCATGGCGCTCGTTGCTGACAAAGTGTGCGTGGATCGTTGGGAGGCAACACTCGCTCGCGTGGTGAAGGGCAAGCTCGAGGATTGGTCACCTTTTTACGCCGTTGATGGGGAAGAATCGGCAAGTTCGAACTTTCCGTTCGTGGCGCTGAGTCGCCCCGGCAAGCAACCGCAAGCGTACGTCAGTGGTCGGCAAGCCGAGCTCGCCTGCCGTGCATCAGGAAAACGGCTTTGCACCAGTGATGAGTGGGTACGGAGCTGCCGCGGGCCCAAGAACACGCAGTTTCCCTATGGCGCCGAGCGCCGAGCGAAGGTTTGCAACGACGACGTCCGCTCACGTCACCCGGTGATTGAAGCCACCAATGGCGCCGGAATATTCGGTGACAAGGTTTGGCTCGACGGTATGAATCTGCCGCAAATCAACCAGCTGCCAGACACCCTCGCACTGACCGGCTCACGCAAAGAGTGTGTTTCGGAAGAGGGAGTTCACGACATGGTTGGCAACCTGCATGAGTGGGTTGCGGACGCAGACGGCACGTTTCGAGGTGGTTTCTACATGGACACCACGCACAACGGGGATGGCTGCAGCTACAGGACAACCGCCCACGACTTCAACTATCACGACTATTCGACGGGCTTTCGTTGCTGCGCCGATGCGGAGACAGTCGAGTAAGCGGACCGCTTGTTGGAGCCGACTATCCGGGTTGCTGGATACCTCTCGTTAATGAGAGACTCGCGCAAAGCCGTGCGTAGATTGTTGCCGCTCCTCATCGTTCTTTCGTCGTGTAGCGGAAAAAAAGAAGAACCGCCGCCAATCAACCCGCCGTCTTTGCCCGGCAACACCTCCTCGAGCGAGATCGGCACGAAGATTGGCAACGGCCGCGTGGTCAACCTTGTCGGCGTGGACGTCTCGAGCGCGACCAACTGGACCAGGGTCTACCCGCTCGATCGACAACGTGTGGTGATGGCTGGCGACGTCGGTGGAGAGGCCTTTGCGCTGGTTTCCAACGACCGCGGGGTCTCTTGGACTGCGCAACAAACCAAGAGTGACGGCATCACGACCTGGTCGGTTGGCGCTGACGGAACGTTGGTCATGGGCATCGCCAAAAGGCAGATCCCGAAGAAAACACCGCCTGCAGGGACCATTCTGCCGATCGATACGCTGACGTATGTGTTCGCTGCGCCCGGCCAGAAGCTGACTGCGCCGTCGCCGCTCCTAGCGCCTGATCCGGAGGGGAAGAAGGAGCTGCCGATGGTGCCACGTGGCAACGGAATGGCAGCGGTGCTTGGGCCCAGTTTGGCGTCGGTGGTGGTCGAAACGAAGCCCAAGAGCTTCGCGGTCGCGTTCGCGGTTGGGCCGAACGAGGACCTGCCACAAATGATCGAGCTACCGAAGGACGAGATCCCCGTGAACGCGTCCTTTGGTCATCCCCCTGCCCTGCTGACGATGAACGGCAAGCAGCTACTGAAGCGCCCTTGGCCGAAGCCTGGAGAGGCTTTGGCAGCAGCCGTTCCGGTCGACAAAGTCGGCATCACCAAGACGCTTGCAGACGAGTTATCGCAAGGCCCTGAGTGCGAGTGGGGCGCGTGGAGCTTCAGGCGGGTGATGCAGCGGGACCGCGTTTACATCCTTGGCGTCTCCCCCGACAAAACGGCCTTCTTCGAGGTACCGCAGACCACCGTCAGCAGCTCCCCTTTGGCCTGCACGGCCGATCGCATCGCGGTGGAAGCGATCAACCCCGAGCGGCTTCCGACGATTGTCACCTGCGCGCTCGACGGGAACTGCACCCTGCCCGAAAACCGACCGTTCTTGAAACCGTGGCCGGAGCAGCACGAGCGCAAACTGCACACCTCCCTCACGCAGAACGGCGTGATCGCCGTTCAAGGCCTGAAGAACAAAGGGAAGTGGTCGTTGTTCATTTCGGAATCGGTGGATGGCGGCAAGCTCTTCAATCTGCAGCGCACCGTCGGTGAAGGGGTTGGCAACTCCGAAGACGGCTACGACGTGGGCTCGCTCATCTCCTTCGGTGATCGCACGGTGATGCTCATGTCCGCCAAGATCAGCAAGACCACGAGGCGCAGCTGGTTCGCGCTCGCGTCGGATGACGGTGGCTCAACGTGGTCCTACCCGTGAAGCCGTTCCAACTGCTGCTCGTTTGCGCGCTAATCGGCTGCGAAGGCGGCTCGAGTTCGGGCGCGACCTCCGCGCCGCCGGCTTCCGCCGCGCCTTCCGCGCGCGCCAGTACGTCAACGACGAGTTCGGCGCCCGCAGCTGCAAGCAGCGCAAAGCCGAAAGCGCCTGCTGAAGCGCCGACCGTGGTCGGAGAATGGCGCGGGCCGTTTCAGGCCGAGCTTGCCCGAGTCACGCTTGATCCGGGCGTGGGGGATGCGACGTGGGCGAAAGACAAGGGAACCGACGCTGTTGGTAAAGGGCAGCTCGAATTGACGGTTGCGAACGATGGTCAGGTGCGAGGCAAGCTGACGGGCGCGCTAGGCGAGCTGACCTTCGTTGGGGTGGCGGAGGGAGCGCTCGTCCACGGAACCTTCAGCGCCGAAAAGCCGGAGCCCGCAAGCATGAGCGGGACGATCGAACTCGCGCTCACGGGAGAGGCGCTCGGTGGGGAACTGAGGGCTTCCTCTGGCGACGCCAAGCTGGTGCGGCGAGCGACCCTCACGCTCAAGCGCGCCAAGTGACGCTTACTCGCTAGCTGCGCGATGAGCGCGGGGACTCTGGCAGCTCTTCCCAGATGCGCGCACCGATAAACACCTCGAGCAGGTCAGCGTCGATGTGGTGGTCCTTCACTTCGAGTTTCAGGATGTCGAGCGCCTTCACGAGTGGAACGGCCTTCTTGTAAGGCCGATCCGAGGCCGTGAGTGCGTCGAAGATGTCGGTGATGCTCATCATCTTTGACTGCACCGGGATCTCCTCGGCGCGCAGCCGGTTGGGGTAGCCGGTGCCGTTCAGCCGTTCGTGATGCGCCCCGGCAATTTGGGCGACGCGACGGAACTGCTTACCCCACGGGATCTGGCTTAGGAAGTCGAAGGTGTGCGTCACATGACTTCGAATCTCGTCGATCTCGGAGGGCGTGAGCGAGCCACGGGTAACGCTCAAGCTCTTGACCTCGCCCACGGTCAGCAGCGGGCAACAATCGCCGCGCACGGTCGTGTACGTCTCGCGAGCGATCGACTCGATTCGTGCGAAATCACCGCCCTTGAGCACGGTCGGTTCGTTGGACGCGAGAATGGCGTCGAACGCCGATTCGATCTCAGCGGTGCGAAGGGCGAGCTCCTCGTCGAGGAAGGCAACATCGGCCGGCCCGCCGCCGCGCTCGATGATGTGGAGCTTGCGTCGCAAAACGTCGGCCTCGGTGCTGCGAATAGCAAAGTCGAAGCGCATCCGAATCGCCTCGAGTTCATGCGCAAAGAGCTTCTTGGCCTTGACCAACACCTCCTCACGAACACCAATTTTGCCGAAGTCGTGAAGCAGCGAGGCGTACTCGAGCTCGCGGAGATCATCGCGCGTGAAGCGCAAGCCTTGATAGGGCCCGCGGTCCACGCGTTCCACAGCCCGGGCCAGCCCCACGGTCAGATCCGCCACGCGTCGCGAGTGACCGCTGGTGGTTGGATCACGCTGCTCGATCGCCTCGACACTCGCCCGCACGAAGCCCTCGAGCATGCGGTTGATCTCGGCATAAAGGATGGCATTCTCGAGCGCGATCCCGGCTTGGGAGGCCAGCGTCATCAGCAGCTCTTCACTGCGCTCGTCGAACGATAGGACCTGACTGTCGACGTCCGCCGGTGAAAGCAACTTACGCTCGACGTCGCGCTTCTTGTTGATCAGCTGAATCACGCCGATCACATCACCAGCCCGCGAGAGCAACGGCGCACAGAGCATGCTCTTGGTGCGGTAGCCGATCTTGGCATCGAAGCTCGGGTCGAACGAATAGGGCGATTTGGGCGGCAGATCGTAGACGTCTGCGATGTTGAGGCTCGAGCGATGGAGCGCTACGTAGCCCGACATACTGCGAGCGCTCACCGGCACGCTGAACTCGCGCCAGTCGAACAGAACCGACTCGTTTTGGGTGAGCTTGAAGCGCAACGAGCGTCGCAGTGGATCAGGGTCGTCGCCCTCGACGACGTAGAGACTGCCTGCGTCCGCGCCAGTGATGAAGCGGCTCTTCTCCAGGATCAGCCCGAGCAGCTTGTCGATCTCTCGCTCGGTCGAGATAGCCCGCGCGATCTCGATCAGCTCCCCGAGTTCATAGCGGTAGCGACTCAGCCAGCGACCTCGGTTTTCGGCACGCAGACGCGCGTCGATCAGCTCGAAGGCGCCAGCTACCGCGACAAAGAGCTCGTCGCTCGAGGGCTCCCGATCGAGCAGGGATGCGACGCCGCGCTCGACCGCGCCAGCGAGGTCCGGGTCATTGGGCTTCCCAAAAAGCAGCAGCGCAGCCGTTCCGTCTGCGAGCTTGGCAGCGAAAGGACGCAGCAGTTTGCGGTGATAATCCCAAAGCTCGCCGGGCCCGAGGATCACCACCGAGTTGTCACGTCGAACCCCAATCAACAGTGGGTGTGGACGAACGATCACCCGGGTGGAGAGGCGTGGATCGGCGCGCAGCTGCTCGAAGAGAGCATCGACGCGTTGCAGTGGCTGGGTTCGGCTCAAGGGGTTTCCTGGGAATTTAGACGGACCCTACCATTCATGTCGAACAGCATAACCCGCTGCCGCGCCAGCTTCGCAAAGCAACGATGCCGGTCGAGAACCAGGACTTGGCCGGAAACTCTCGCTTGACGATGAAAGCGCTGGGTGCGAGCGTCGCTACCGAACCTAGACGAAGTTGCCAGTTCCGCCACTCCGGCGTCGGGGCGCGAGCGCCTGGCAATTCCCACACCCGCGAGCGTACGAGACAATGAGGGCACAAGGTGTTGTTCGATTCGCCAGGCAAACCTCGCGAATTCTCCCGGTGATCTCGTCGCTTACTTGGACGGGTCTAGCCAGCGCGCAGCCTGCACAAGACGTACCGCAGCTGCCCGAGCCCGCAGCGAGCGAGCGCAAGGCCCAGCCGGCGCCGCCTTCGTCTCCACCAGCGCAGCCGACCGACGGTTCAAGCGCGCTCAGCGTGCCGGAGACGCCTCCTTCCCCGACCGTTCAAGCGCCGACCGCCGCGGTGATTCCCCCGCCCCTGCCGCGCACGTTTCCGGATGAGGCGTCGCTGGCACTTCGCGATCCGAGCAGCGGCGAAGCCGTCGCTGGGTGGCACAACTTCTTCTTCATTCGCGACCCTGACGGCAACTTCCGCATTTCACCCACCGGCGACGTTCAGCTCGACTTCCATGCCTGGGCCGGAACCGGTGTGAACGGAGACTCTCCGGCAAACGGCGGGGCTGGCCTTTACCCACGTTTCTTTATGCGTCGCTTTCGCGTGGGCATGCACGGTGAGTTGCTCAAACGCTGGTCGTTCTTGGGCACCTTTGATCTGAGCCTCGGCGTGTCGAACGGCTCGATCGAGGAGCAGACCGCCGCCCAACCGAGCGCGGAACCTAGCTATTCGCGCTTTCGGCCGGTGCAAGCGCTCGACGCGCCAACAGGGCTTCGGGACCTTTGGGTCAACTACTCACTGTGCCCTTGTTTGAATCTGCAACTCGGTCAGTTCCAGCCGCCCGTAACGCTCGAAAACCGCACCGCCGACGGCTCCACGCCGCTCATGGAACGCAGCCTCGCGACCCGTTCGTTCGTGGTTCCCGGCCAACGCGAGACGGGCCTGCAGCTGTGGGGCGATCTCGGGGACGACATGTTCAGCTACGAGATCGCTGTGCTCGGGGGCGACGGCCAAAATCGAGCGACGGTCGACACCTACCCCGACGTGGCTGGGCGCTTGCTCGTTGCACCGTTCAAGAGCAGCAAGCTGGCGAAGGACATCCGCTTTGGGGTGTCAGGGCGGCACGGCGAACGCGACCAAGCGGCTGTCGCGTATGACGTCTTTCCGTTCATGTCGGGCCAGGGCTTTGCGCTTTGGGACTCGAGCTATCAGGACAGCGCCGGGAACCGCGTTCACATCATTCCGTCAGGCGCGCAAAACACCATCGGAGGCGAGGCCTACGTCCCGGTCGGTCCGGTCGATATTGTCGCTCAAGCTTATTACAACGCGTACAACACCCGCGAAGCGCTCGAGGGCTTCCAACTGACCAACACCGAACGCTTGGGGTCGTTGAACGGGCTGGGACTCACCTCGTGGGTGACCTGGTGGGCCTTCGGTGATGAACGCATTGGCGCGGCGACTGGGCGCTTGAAGCCGCACAAGCTCAACCTGAAAAAGAAGGCGGAACTCAAGCGTGGGCTCGAGCTATCGGCGCTCTTCTCCGCCATCATCGCCTCCTACGACGGAAACTCTCGCGGCGGCGAGGATGACGCTAGCACCCCAGGATCGTTGGGAACCCCCGCGACATCCATCAACGTCTATCAAGCCGCAGCCAGCGTCAGCTACTGGCACACGCGCGGTGTTCGCATCGCCTTCAACTACTCCGCCTACCTGACGCCTGGCAGCGGCAGTGACGACAACCTCGCGAGCGTTCCGGGCAATCTCTCAGAGACGCCTGACAACAGCGCGCACCTGCTCCACGAGTTCGGATCACGCCTACAGCTCGCCTACTGAGGGCGGGAACTTGGCCCCACACTAAGGGCCTTGCTACGCGCCACCCATGCGTCCGTGGGTGGCAGCCGTCGTGTCTTTGGGGATCGTGGGGATCACGCTCCCGTTTGTCCGCGACGAGATTCCGGGGCTGGACCTCAACCTAGCGAAGCTGGCCTTTGGCAAAGAGGAAGCACCGCAGGGAACCGTGCTGCGCGAGGTCACTCCCAGCCCGCTGCACCAGGTCGACCTTGGGCGCATCGACGTGCGTGGCGAGACAGCGACCGCGCCTGCATTTGGCGGACGCACGGCCGAGTTGACGGTGGTGCCTGCGTATCAGCGAGCGGCCAATCGCGTGCTCCGCGAAGGGGCCGTTGCCGAAGGCGCGATCGTCATGACCGACATCAAGACTGGGAAGATCCTAGTCTGGGCGAACTACTCCGAAGAGGCGCCGCTGCGCGATCTAGCGCGTGAGTCCTTCGCGCCGGCGGCCAGTATCTTCAAGATCGTCACTGGAGCGGGATTGGTTGAGAACGGCGTCAAACCGAACACGCGCGAGTGTTACCGCGGCGGCAAGAGCCGCATCGACGACGGCGATCTGATTCGCGACGAGCGTCGAGACAAATGGTGCGCCACCGCGAGCGAGGCGATGGGCCGCTCGCTCAACGTCGTCTTCGCGCGGCTTGCCAACGACCACCTCGAGAAGGATGAGCTCGAGAGCGTTGCCAAGCGACTCGGTTGGGACCGCCAGATTCCCTTCGATGTACCGGTGGAAAACAGCCGCACCAGCTTCCCCGATGAACCCAACGAGTTCGCTAAGGCTGCCGCAGGCTTCTGGCACACGACGCTATCTCCGTTCCAGGGCGCCAACCTTGCGACCACCCTCGCGAACGGTGGGGAGATGAAACAACTGCGCATCGTTTCGCGTGTGTTCGACGAGCAAGGCGATATCTACCTGAGCCCGACCGAGCCGTTCGTGCTTGGGCGTGCGATCAATGAATCAACCGCGGATGCGGTACGCGTGATGATGGAGTCCACGGTCGAGGGCGGTACGAGCTTTCAGACCTTTCACGATCACAGGCACAAGCCCTACCTCCCGAACATTCGTGTGGCCGGCAAGACTGGAACGCTCGAGGGGAAGGGCTACCTCTTCACGTGGTGGGTCGGCTTTGCGCCGGCGGACGCTCCGGAGGTCGCGCTCAGCGTGCTCGTCGCCAACCGCGGCGATTGGAAGGTCAAAGGCACTGGCGTCGCCTCGGATATGTTGCGCGTCTACTTCACCGACAAAGGTCGCAAAGGCGTCACCGATCCGACCGGTACGCTCAGCAAGAAGCCCCGCAGCGAGTGAGCGTCAGCGCGTGCGCGTGACGTCGCGAGCTTCGAAGCAGGTCCTGCAACGCGCCTCATAGCTCTCACTGCCGCCAACGAGCACGGTGCCACGATCTTCGATCAAGCGTTGGGAGCGCGAGGCCTCGCCCCCGCATACCGTGCAAACGGCGTGGACCTTCGTTACCTCCTCAGCGATCGCCATGAGCTCGGGCATCGGGTGGAACGGGCGCCCGAGGTAGTCTTGATCCAAGCCGGCGACGATCACGCGGATGCCCTGATCGGCGAGCCGCTGCACCACGTCGACGATCCCGCGGTCGAAGAACTGCGCCTCATCCACCGCCACGACCTGCGTCTCCTCGAGTACGCGCGCGGCTAGGCTCTCGCTGTTGGCCACGGCGACAGCCGAAAGCACCTTCGATGCGCCCTCCTCGGCCGCAGCGTGGCTTACGATCTTCTCGGCGTCGTAGCGGTCGTCGATGCGAGGTTTGAAGGCCTGCACACTCTGTTTGGCAAAGCGGGCTCGCTTGACGCGCCGAATCAACTCCTCGGTCTTGCCGCTGAACATCGACCCAGTAATGACTTCGACGGATCCCAAAGGGAGGCCCCGCGGTTTCATATCCGCTACACCATTCGCCTTGCGTTGCCGCGGCAAGCGGATTCAGCCGAGCGGCAGTTGGCGCATCGGAAGCCCTTAAGAACTACGGATTTGTACCGGGGCGGCACCAGCTCGAGCTCTCGCGAGAAAGATGAGAGATGAGAGACCGCGCCGTTCTGCTGTGCTAGGTTGGCACTGTGCAGGTGGTTTTGCGCAAACTCGGACGGGGGTCGAGGGCCGTTGTTGGTCGTCTCGTCCGGCCACCACGCAAAGGTTCCGTCGTGGTGATTGAGTTCTCCGACGGCATGCACGAGTACGTGACCACGCCGGTCAAGCGCGTGCTTCGCTTGGCAGGCCGCGAGGTCTTCTACATCGAGACCGTCAATTCACGGTATCGCCTCGAGGTTCGCGGCAAGGAAGTCGCGCTCGAGGGCGCAGCTGGCGAAGGGCGCTGAGCGCACCGCAGGCTCTCTGCAAGAGGGCTTTCCGCAGAGGGCGCTCGCATAAGGCAATGTTCTTGCCCTCGCAGCTCTCCCGTGGGAAGTCCTCCGGCCCTGCGAGGTCCAACCTCGCGGTTGAACCCCACCAAAGGAACTCGTGATGGCTAACGGAGATCGCCGCAGATCAAACAAGATGCGCCGCCGCAAGGGGCAAGCGAAGAAGAAAGAGCGCATCAAGAGGCGTATCGCCGCCGCGCGAAAGCCCGCCGCGAAGAAGAAGTAGGCCGCAAGGCAAAGCACAACGCCCCGTTCGTACGGGGCGTTGTCGTTCCATCTCGTAGCGCTCGATGGGCTCAGAAGCCGCTGAACGAGTCGGCCCCGACACCAAGCTCGCCGTCCATCATCATCGAAGGAGCCACGGCAGCGCCGGGCAACGTCTCGTCCTTGCTCGAGGCCGCCTTATCGGGCGGGGATTTGCCGTCAAGGGTGGGATCGGGCTCGCGGATCAGGCCCTTGTGTCCGCCGGCGACGGTCTCTTCGTCGATCATCCAGCGGTTGTTCTCGAGCCGGACCCACTTCTGCTTGAGCGCGGTACCGCGCAGAATCGACTCGTCGATGCGTTGCCACTGCACGTTGACGACGACCACGGCCTTGTCGCTACCGAGCATGCGTGCGCCGCCGTACTCCATATCGAGGATGCGAATGCGACCGCCCCAATCGGAGTGCGCATCGGAGTAGGCCTCACGCGCCGTGGGGTTGACCGAGTCGAGCACGATGTCCATGCGCCCGAAGCGCGCGGCGGTCACCAGGTCGTTGGCGTTCTCCGAGAGCTTCTGCGCCTGCACTTGAGGCGGCACGCAAGCGAGCGCTGTGAACGAAAAAGCGAAGGTGATGAGACCACGGATCGACGGCATCACAGGGCTCTAGCGAACAGAGCCGAGTTCGGCCAAGTTTCGGCCCGAATGCGCGTCGATGCTCGGTCAAACGAGCCGGATCAGGGTTTGCCGAAGGGATTGCCGAGCGAGCCGAGCGCGGCGAGCAGACCTGCAGCGCCGCTGCGCGCTCGTTCGAGATCCACCGCTGGCGTGCTGGTCTCACGCCGTTCCAGGTAAAGATCCGTGGGGATCTCGGTGAGAAAGCGGCTGGGGATGCGAGCGGTGACACGGCCGCGGACGATGCGCTTTTCGGCGCGCAACATGAACAGCTTGTCTTTGGCGCGCGTGACCGACACGTAGAAGAGACGCCGCTCCTCATCGACGCTCGAGGCGTGCTCGCCCATCGGTACGTCGGTGGCGCGCTCGGTTTGCGTGCGCGCGTGGGGCAAGAGGCCTTCTTCGATGCCGACGATGAAGACGTAGGGGAACTCGAGCCCTTTGGCTCCGTGCATCGTCGTCAACGTGCAAACGTCGCCCTTCTCCTCGTCGTCTCCGGCGTCACGCAGCGCCAAGAGGCGCAAGTACTGCTCGAAGTGATCGCGATCGCCGAAGCCGCGCTCATCGCGGCGTTCGAACAAACGCAGCATGCCCTCGACGTTGGTCCAACGCCGGGTAGCCGCGGCGGCCGACGTAGAGGCCGCTTGCAGATCCTCCTTGAGGTGAATGCGCTCACATAGATTTTTGGCCACCGTCGCCGAGGGCAGCCCCTTCGATAGATCGGTGCGGATGCCGTCGATCACCGCGGTGAACTCGCGTGCTCCGGCCACGGCTGCGGACTGAAAATCCGGGATCGCGTGGGCGCGCGTGAGCACCGTAAAAAGCGAGGTGCCGTTGGCGGTTGCGTGGGCACCGAGCTTGTCGAGAGCAACCTCACCGATGCCGCGCGCTGGGTAGTTGATCACGCGGCGCACGGCGATTTCGTCCATCGGGTCGAAGGCCACGCGCAGATACGCAAGCATGTCCTTCACCTCTTTGCGCTCGAAGAACTGGGTGCCACCGATCATCGAGTAGGGCACTTGGTACTCTTTGAGCGCCGCCTCGATCTCAGGGCCCTGAAGATTGGAGCGATAAAGCACCGCGCAGTCTTTGGGCCGGGCTTTGCCCTGGCGAACGAGATCGTCGATGGTGCGGGCGACGAACCGTGCCTCGCTCTCACCATCTTCGAAGATCACAGCCTCGACCGGCTCGGCGGCGGCGCGCGTGGCGATGATGGTCTTGGCGTGACGGCGCCCGCTGCTACCGGCGAGCACAGCGCCGGCGACGTGCAAGACGTTGGCGTTGCTGCGGTAGTTCTCCTGCAGCTTGACCACCTTCGCGCCCTCGAAGTGGCGTTCGAAGTCGAGGATGTTGCGCACGTCGGCGCCGCGCCACGCGTAGATCGATTGATCGTCGTCGCCGACCACGCACACGTTCTTGTGCCCACCGCCGAGCACGCGCACGAGCTCCAATTGAGCGTGGTTGGTGTCCTGATACTCGTCGACGATCAGGTAGCGGAAACGCGTGCGATGCTTCTCGAGGATGTCCTCACGAGAGCGCCACAAGTTGACCACCTCGCACACCAGGTCGTCGAAGTCGAAGGCCAGAAAGCCCTTCATCATCGACACGTATTGCGGATAAACGATCGCGGTGATCGCGTCGTACTCGCTTGGTTCGAGACCGTCTTTGCCGATCGACGCCTCGTAGGCGTCGGGCGCGATGAAGGCATTTTTTGCAAGCGATATGCGCCCGAGGATGGCGCCGACGTCGTAGCTGCGGCCGGTCTTCACGCCACGCAGCGCCTCGCGAACCACGCCGGAGCAATCCGCCTGATCGAAGATGGTGAACTTGCCACCGCGGTAACCAAGCGCCTTGGCGTTGTCCCGCAGGATCTGCAGGCCGAAGCTGTGGAAGGTGCCGATCGAGAGATCCTTCGACTGGCGTTCACCGACGATCTTGGCGACGCGCTCGAGCATCTCGTGCGCGGCCTTGTTGGTGAAGGTCATCGCCAGGACGTTGCGCGGCGAGATACCGCGCTCCATCAAGTACGCGATGCGCGTGGTAACCACCTTGGTTTTGCCGGAGCCAGCGCCCGCGAGCACCAGCAAGGGACCTTCGGTATGAAGCACCGCTTCGCGCTGAGAAGGATTGAGACCGTCGGTCAGTGCCACGCTTTGGAAGTAGCGCTATTACCGACAAAGAACGAGCCTTGCATTCCGCCGAACGCAAAGGCAGAAGCACGGCGTGCAAGCCCGCGAGGCGCCGCTCGACGTGGAGGTCGCCATCGTCGGTGGTGGGCCAGCCGGGCTGGCCACAGCGCTGTTCGTGCGGGAGCTCGAGCCCGAGCTGGCCAAAGGCCTGATCGTGCTCGAGCGAGAGCAGTACCCGCGGGAGAAGATCTGCGCGGGCGCCGTAGGGGCCCGCGCGTTGCGGCTCTTGTCGTTGATCGGGGCACGGCCAGAGGTCCCGCATGTGACCATCCGCGCGATCGAGGCGCGCACGCGCTACGGCAGCGTGCGCGCCGAACACGAGGATGCGGGCTGGGTGATCCGGCGGCGTGAGTTCGATGCGGCGCTGGCTGCGACGGTGCAAGCGCGCGGGATCGAGCTGCGCACGCGCGAGAAGCTCGTGGGCTTGCACACGCTGGCCGACGGACGTGTGGAGCTCGTGTGCGAGAGCGGTCTCCGCGTGAGGGCGCGCGCGGTCGTGGGAGCCGACGGAGTTGGCTCCTACGTACGGCGCGCGGCCGGCTTCACGCAGGGCGAGCTGCGGGCGCAGGCGATCGAGATCGATTGTAGGCCGCTCGCGGGCGAGCTGCGCGAAGGCACGGTGCTGTTCGATCTCAGCGATGCGAGCTTGCCCGGCTATGCGTGGAAGTTCCCGACGCCCCTCGGCGGAGAGACGATGGTTTCGCACGGGATTTACGCGGTAAAGAGCCAGGCCCTGCGAGGCACGAGCGGAGCTGGCCGAGCCGGCAAAGAGGCTGGGCCCGGCGTTGGCTGCACCCTAAAAGAAAGCCTCCTACAGCGCACGGCGGGCCATCAGGCGCTTGGCCCTTGGCGCAGGTATGCAGAGCGCGGCATCGCGCCGGGAGCCGTGCTCGGCAAAGGGCCGATCTTGCTCGTCGGAGAAGCCGCGGGGATCGACCCGGTGCTCGGTGAAGGCATCGCGCAGGCGATTGAGTACGGGCTGTGGGCCGCGCGAATTTTATCGGCGGGGTCGCGACGAGGACGCTTCGATTTCGACGGCGTAGGGCTTGGGCAGCTCGATGGTTCGCTGGGATTTGATTTGCGCGTGCGCTCGCGCGTGCTCGAGCTCGTTTACGGCGCTGGTAGGCCGCTGAGCGAGCGGCTGGTAGCACGAAGCCCAGCGCTTGCTCACGCCGGGCTCTCGTATTTTGCAGGTCGAAGCATTGCGCGAAGCGAGCTTGCGCGGGCCTCGTTCGACCTCGCGCTGGCTGGCTTCGGCGCGCTCAGGGAGACGGCGCTTCGGAGGTGATCTGAAGCATCAGATCGCTGAACTCACTCAGCTCGAACAGGGCGACATCCCCTTCAACCTTGGTCGGTGCGATCACCTTCCACTCGATGGTATCGCGGCCTTTTTCATCCTTCTTGGCGACGCCGATGGCGAGGTTGGGCGAAGCAACCTTGACGGTGGGAAGACGCAGCTCGAACTTCGGCCCGTTGCTCGTCACCGTCGAAAAGCTCTCCGCCGGGGGGATCTGAGCTTGCAGCCGGAACACCGAGCCGGCGCCGCCTTTGGCTTTCTTGAGGGCCTTCTTGTCGATCATGAAGGTGAGCAGCACGCCCTCGTCGAGCGCCCACTCAGGCACGCGGAACTTGGCGTTCTCCGAGCTGAGGGTGAAGTTGGCGATCGGGCTGGCACCGACGGTCTGGGTGACTTTGACCGGGTCCGAAAAGCCGAGCGCAGGACGACCGCTGGGCGGACGCGTCGTGGGCGCCGTTGGGGTCTCCACGACCGGCTCAGCGGTGGGTGCAGCTGTCGGCTCGGCCGTCGGAATGGGCGTCGGCTCAGCCGTGGCGGTGGCCGTCGGCTCGGCGGTCGGCTCTACGGCGGGGCCGGTCTTCGACCCGCAAGCCGCAAGGAACATCAGGATCGCGATGGATTTCCGCATTGTTGTAACTCCCAACGCGGTCTTAGTCCTCCGCATCGTGGAGTGCAATGCGCACCCTTCCTTGCATTCGTGGTTCGGTCGCGCCAAAAGAGCGCCGATGAAGATCCGCCACGTTGCCGTCTTGGCTTCCGCGATGCTCATGGCTTGCGGCGCTCCCCCTCCCCGCGTCGATAAGCCGACCACCAGCGCAAGCGCCGTGGTGACCGAGCCGCCCGCCGCTGCTGCCATCGATCTTTCGCCGGTCTCCGCGCCAGCCAATATCGTGGCGCAAGGTCGCATCCAGAGCTTGGAGAACTCGCTGGGTGTGGCCTCTTCACTGCTGGGCGCGCCCAAAGACGCGACGGAGCAAACAGCGCGCGGCCTGTTGGCGGAGTTCTTCAAGCGGCAGTTGCGCCTGGAGGTCGATCCGGCGGCGCTCGCCGATCAGATCGCGCTCAAAGGCTCGGTGGACTTGATGGCGACGTTGGTCGAGGGCGACCGGCCCGACGTGAACCTGGCCTTCACGATGCCGCTGACTTCGCTCGAGGGTGTGAAGCTCGCAGCGGGTGAACGGCTGCTGGAGGTGTCACCGGGTTTGTGGTCGCTGAGCAGTGATCGCGCGCGGGTGAAGTGCTTCGTGATGGCCTCGGCCGGGGAGATCCAACAGCGGCTGGTGTGCGGGCTGGATGAGGAGGACGTGACGTTGCTCGGACCGTATTTGGTGCGCACGGCTGCGGTTGCACCAGCGAGCGCAAAGGATCTCGAGCTGACGCTGGACGTTGGGATGGTCAACGCCAAGTACGGTGAGCTCGTGCGCAAGATGGGGCCTTCACTCGCGGGCGTCACCTCGCGCAAGTTCCACCGCGGTGTGGATGCGTACGACCAAGCGATCGACGGGCTGTTCAAGTTCGGGGCGGCGGAGCTCGGTGGTGTGCTCGCCGACGTGAAGGACTTGCGCCTGACCGCCGCGCTCGATCCGGCCCAGGGCGTGAAGATCGAGCTTGGCGGCTCGCTCGCGGCAGCGCCCAGCTCGAGCTTGGTGAAGTCGCTGGTGACGGCGCCGAGCGGCATGCCGGCGCTGTTCGAGCGTGGGCCGAAGGACACCGCTAGCGGCGTGTTTTTCAACGTGGGGGATACGGCGATGGCCTCGCAGCTGTTCGCCGCGGGCCGCGGCCTGGTGCAAGGCCTGCTCGAGGCGCAGAAGGTCGGCAGCGATGCCGAGCGGAAGAAGATGCTCGCCTTCTTCGATGCGCCGTTCGGCAGTGGGACCTCGTTCTCGATCTTCGGCGGCGCGTCGAAGCTCGCGCCGTCCAAGCCCGCCAAGAGCACGGCGGACAAGTGGCAAGCCGGGTTTGATGCGATCTTCGGGTTCTACCTGATCGGGGTGAACAGCAAGCCACAGGCCGTGGGCGAATGGCTCGAGAGCGGAGTTGCGGCGTTCAATCAACCGGGCATCCAAAAGGCCGTGCTGGCGACTGTCTCCAAAGACGAGCAGCTTGGCTTGAAGAAGGTGAAGGCGCCGAAAGAGTTGGGAGCAGGCGCATTCGCCTTCGAGCTGAACATCGGCAACAAGAAAGACAAGTCGACGGGCAAGTTGCACTTCTTGGTGGCGCCCGACGGTGAAAACAGCTGGATCGCGGCAGGCTTCGACCGAGGCGAGCTGATCGAGCGCATTTCGCGGGCGAAGCAGAACAAGGAGACCTTCGACAAGAAGTCGGTGAACGTGCTGGGTTCGCGGCCGGCCTCACTTGGCTCGTTCATTACGTTGCGAACCTTCCGCTCGACGTTGCTCGGAGCGGCGCTGATGTTGCCCCCCGACGAGAAGTCCCCGGAGACCTTCTTGTTGCGCGGCGCGGAGCGAGTCGATGCAACGTTGGAGAAGCTGCCGTCGAAGGGCCTCGCGCCGTCGACGATCACGCTCGGCGCCAAGGATGGCAAGCTCGGCTTCAGCCTGGAGATGACGAAGGCGAGCCTCGAGGAGTTCCGCGCGCTGGCTGCGATGATGCTTACGCCGCGCAAAAAGTAGGGGGCTACCACCCGGAGACGCAGATCCGCACCGGGCTCGTAATCGCAGGCAGCGTGACGCTGGGAGCATCGTGGTTGACGCTGGGGCTCTTGCCTGGGGCCATCGTGGTCTCGGCCTGCACCGACTTGGACTCGAGCGAGTGCACGGTGGCCGGCGGGGTGCTGATGATCCCGGTGCTCGGGCCGTTCCTCACCATGCCGGTGATCGCCAGCTATTCCGACATCGATGGTGCGGCGATTGCGCTGCTTACCGTGGACGGTTTGATTCAGAGTTCTGGTCTCGCGATGTTGATCGCGGGGATCGTCGCGGAACAAGACGTGCTCGTCCGGGACACGAACATCGGTGGCGTCGACGTGAAGTTCCAGCCGTTGGTGGCTGCTGACGCCAATGGCACGCGAGTGGGGATCAGCGGCAGCTTCTAGGGCCCGCTGTCGTTCGCGTAGGCGCGCGCAGCGTTGAGTCGCGACTGAAGTCGGCTTAGGGCTTGGCCATGAAGCGAACGCAACTCGTATGTGGTTTGGGCTTGGTCCTGTCGGCGCTGGCGGCTTGTAGTGACAGCGGGACCACGGCCACCGGCGCTGGAGGCAGCGGCGGTAGCGGTGGGGACGTTGCTGGCGGCGGCGGCGCTCAACAGCAAGGCGGCGGTGGCAACGGTGGCACTTCCCAAGGCGGAAACGGCGGCGCGGCGCAGGGAGGCGGCGGCGAAGCGGGCGGAGTCGCCAATGGCGGCGCTGGCGGAGCCGGTGGAGCCGGTGGTGCTGGTGGTGCAGGCGGTGCAGGTGGCAACGGCGGTGCAGGCGGTGGCGCTGCTGACGGTAGCGACGGCTCGCCCTGCGAAACCGATATGGATTGCAACGGCGGCCTTTGCCTCAACGAGATGGAGACCGGCTTGCCAGGCGGCCAATGCACCGAGGACTGCAGCCAGGGCTTGACGTGCACCGACCCAGCGAGCGTCTGTCTCGAGGTCGCAGAGGGCACCTCGGTTTGCTTCCGCCTGTGCGACGCCACGATGATGGGCAGCTGCGGTGCGCCCGCGACGCTCGACTGCATCGACCTCGACGCCCCCGCTCCAGATGCCTGCTTGGCAACGTGCACCGCCGACACCGACTGCACCGTGGCTGGGAATGTCTGCCAGGCCGGGCTCTGTGCTCCGCCTGAGGTCTGCGACAACATGACCGACGACGATCTCGACGGTGATACGGACTGCGCCGACGCAGATTGCGCGATGGCGATGGTTTGCACCGCGGCCTGCAACATGGCCCCTGTCGCGATGGCGATGAATGCGGGCAACACCGCCAACGGCACCAACCTGCTGGGTAGTGATTGCACGTTGGGACCGGCCGGCGGTGAGGTCGTTTACAGCTACACCGCTGCAGGCCCTGGCACGCTCGCGCTGACCTTGGTCTCCGCAACCGACCAAGGCCTCCACGTGCGAACGGGCTGCGCCAGCGGAGAGCTCGCCTGCTCCGACCAGTTTGTCGGCGGGACGAACGAGACGCTCTCGGTGCCGCTGTCGCCGGCCAACCTTTCGGTGTTCATCGTGGTGGACGCGTATTCGGCTGGGCAAGAAGGCCCCTTCACGATGTCGCTCACCTTCACCCCGGCGCCCCCGGAGAATTGCATCAACTTCGCCGACGACGATCTCGATGATCGCCCGGACTGCTCAGACAGCGTCTGCACCGGCACGGCTCCCTGCCTCCCCGGCGCCACCGCGCTCAACGGGACATGCACCGCCAACACCAACTGCGCCTCGGTTGCTGGAGGTGATCCGGTGTGCCTCACCCCGGCGGCTGGGGTCAACGTGAACATGTGCTCGGAGTGGTGCAACCTGGCCGCCAATGATTGTCCGATGGGCGCCGAATGTGTCGACGTTGGCTACCCTGCCGTCGGACTTTGCTTGAGCACCTGCACCGTGGTTGGTGATTGCCCGATGGCCTTCGACTGCGTTCAGGGCAACTGCCTGCCCTCGGTGCCGGCGGCTTGGACCTGCGACGACGCCTACTTCTTTGACGGGCCGTGCGACTGCGGTTGCGGTGTGCAAGACCCCGATTGCGAAAACAACCTCGTCGCGAGCTGCGACTACTGCGATGACATGGGCTCCTGCAGCGCCACGGCCTGCCCGGGGACCATCAACCCGACCAACAACGCCGCGTGCACGAACTGAGCTAGTCGAGGGTTGGTGCAACAGAGGGGCTCGAGTTGACTCGAGCCCTTCGCGTTTTCAAATGGCAGCTCACGCGCTTTCAAATGGCCCGATTCACAACCCAGTGCGGATGCACGTGATCGGACCAACTGTCACGCACGCTCTCTGGCTCGAGGACGGCACGTGGTTCGTTGCCGACGAATTGTTCGGGATAAAAATTCTGTCAGCGTCGCTGCACAAGAATGAGCCGTTCGACCCATTCTTTATGGAGGCCCGTGCGGCGGCGACGGCGTGGGAATGGTTCACCGACTTACCCCGCGAGCAGTTCGAAGCGGCATTTAAGATCGCGACGCTCCCGGTTGGCTCCGAGGTCGACCAGGCGTCGGCGGCCTTCTTCAAAGGTGATACCGAGAAGCATTGGCTCGCTGAGCAACGGCTCGCGAGCCTTGGCTTGAAGATAAAGCTGGTCGACGTCCCGAGCATTTGGGAGCTGGGGGCGAGCGAAGACTGAGCGGCGGTTCAGACCGCGTTTCCCGCACAAAACCTGGATCACCCGCCCTAAACAGCCCTCCCCACCCTCCTCGGGCGGATCACCCGCGAAAAACCGCCCTCGTCCACCATCTCCGAGCGGATGATCCGCCCGTTGAGACGCCAGGCGCTCCACTCGAGCGGATGATCCGCCTCGTAAGTGCCTGACCTTGCGTAGCCGAGGGCGGTTGATCCGCTCGGAAGTCGGTGTCAGGCGCCTCGAATTCTTGACCCCTTTGCGCCCGTAAAACTGACCCCCTCGGGTTTGACTATCTTGCCTGATCTGAGCCGGCGTTGACCAGCCCTGCGCGCTTCTTCTGTTTGAGCCTGTAGC
>JBILLK010000046.1:0-46101 GCA_044376115.1 Polyangiaceae bacterium
GTGGGCATCCACCTCGAAGGTGAGATCGACGGCGAGCGCCTCAACAAGTGGGTGTCGCAGCTGCTGCGGGAGAAGGGTACCGACATCTTCCGCATGAAGGGCATCCTGAACCTCAAGGGGTCGCCCAATCGGTACGTCTTTCAGGGCGTTCACATGCTCTTCGACGCGCGCGATGATCGGCCCTGGGGCTCAGCGCCGCGCGCGAGCGATCTCGTCTTCATCGGTCGAAACCTCGATCGTGAGGCGCTTACCCGAGGGTTCGAGCGATGCCTGGCGTAACGGCGGTGGAGGCGCCTCGCGGAAAGACGGAGCTCGTAACCCGCTGGAGGTGCGACGCGGGCGACTACGTCGCGGCTGCCGAGATCTCGAAGGACGGCCGGCTGTGCGTGGTTGGCGTCGGGGATGGTCGCGTGCTCGGTCTCGACCTCACGACCGGGCGTGAGCTCTTTCGGCAGCTCGCGCACGAGGGTGGCGTCCTCGGGGTCAGCCTCTCGCCTGACGGAACTCACTTTGCGACCTGCGGGCAGACGCCCAACGCCAAGCTCTGGCGAGCAACGGGCGAGCTCGTCCGCGAGCTGCCAGGCGGCGGTGCGCAGTGGGTCGAGCACGTCGCTTGGGCCCCGGCGGGCGGGCGCATCGCGACCGGCGCCGGACGCAAGGTTCGCGTCTGGACCGCCGATGGGGAGCCCATCGTAGAGCCCGAGCCGCTACCGAGCACCGTGAGCGGCGTTGCCTGGCGGAGCAACGGCAGCGCGCTCGCCGCGACCTGCTACGGCGGCGTTCATATCTGGCCGTTCGTGCCCGGCGCCAAGCCCCGGCGATTCGAATGGAAGGGCTCGCTGATTTCCCTCGCGTGGAGCCCCGATGCGAAGGTCATCGCCTGTGGGAGCCAAGACAGCTCGGTCCACTTCTGGCGTCTCGCCACGGGCCAGGACTCACAAATGAGCGGCTATCCCTTCAAACCCAAGTCGCTCGCGTGGGACTGCGAGTCGAAGCTCCTGGCGACCTCCGGCGATGCGACCGTCACGGTCTGGGACTTTCGCGGGAAGGGGCCCGAGGGAACGAGGCCCATCCAACTCGAGTCGCACAAGGGCGTCTGTACGAGCCTTGCCTTCAGTCCGAAGAAGGCCGTCCTCGCCAGCGGGTCGCAGGATACATCGGTGCTGCTTTGGGAGCCTCGTCGGGGGCCGCTGCCGATCCGCTTCGCGTTCCTTGAAGACGAAGTGACCGTGTTGTCTTGGCATCCCGAGCACCATGGCTTGCTCGGCGGCGACGCGACCGGCAACCTCTGTTTCTGGGAGATCAGCGAGCGCTAGGTGCGAGGGTCTCGAGGTCGAAGGAGGCCCCGAGCTTGACCAGCGCCGAGGGCGCCAAGCCGAACATGGCTTTGAAGGCGGCGCTCAAATGCGCCGAGGAAGCGAAGCCAGCGCTGTAGGCGGCCTCGGTCAAGGAGCGGCCGCGCGAGAGCTCCCGCATCACGCTCGCGAACCTGCGCCAGAGTCGGTAGCGGCGGAAGGGTACGCCGGCCGTGTGCCGGAGCAGCTCGCGGCAACGGGAAGGCGAAACGCCGACCAGCCGCGCGGCGACGGCGAGGCGCTCGAAGTCGTTTGGGCGCAGGTCGATCTGCTGCAGGAGGGCGGCGATGCGCGGATCCGGCGGAGCTTTGTGCGGGAGGCCGATGCAGTTGCACAGCTCGTCCACCGAACCGCCGCGGCGCACGGCTTCTCGAACGGCGGAGCTGCGGCGGATGAGGTCGGTGGACTCCAGCGCTGCGTGGTCGTCGCTCAGTGCATCAAGGTAGATGAAGCTCATCGGGCCGCGCACGCGCAGGTGGTGGAGCTGCCCCGGCGCAATCAGCGCGGCCTCGCGCGTCTGATAGTCGGCCTCCGTCGTGTCCCTGGTCTCGAGCAACGCGAGATCGAAAGGCTCTCCCAGCGCGATCGCGACCACCGAGACGGCGTTGCGGTGAGGGCTCAGATTGAGGCCGGGGCCAACGAAGGCGGCTCGTGCTCCGCGGACCGAGATGCGAGCAGGCGCATCGTGAAAGCCGGCGTCGTTCCTCGGATGTACGACCTGGGCATGTCTTCCATCACTCTCCACGATGCTCCGATTCTACTCGCGCTGGCGCTGGCTCTCATTATGGGGGTGGGCGCAATCGCAGCCCCGCTCTTGGTGACGCGGCAATTCGAGATCGTATCGCTAACCGCCGCGGGCAGGAACGAGGTCCGGTCCGTCTACGGCGGCTTCGGAATCGCGATGGCGATCCTGCTCGCCGTCGCGCTCTCGAACCCGATGCTGCGCGCGGGGATCTGCCTCACGGCGGCGGCGGCGTTGGCAGGAATGGCTGGCGGCCGGCTGATCTCTGCCGGTATCGATCGCACGCTGGGCCGCTTTCCTTTCTTCTACATGTGCATCGAGGCGCTGCTAGCGGGGCTCTTGCATCATGCAGCCTGAACACGCCACGCGGACCAGAGGACCGCCGCCAGTGGCACGAGCCCCAGCGCATCGACAATGGCGATGGTTCGCAGCGGCCCTGCAGGCATCCCCGCGCGTGCGTACAGAACCAAGAACCCGATGACGCTGATGGCTACGACGATCCCGAGCGGACGGCGGGCCGCGGGGTCGAACGCCCCGAACACGCAGCTCGCTAGCAGCGCGCAGAAGAGCACGCCACGGTGCGCGAGTATGACCGCGAGGTCACCGGACGGCGCAACCCCGTAGATGCGCTGCATCAGCGACGGCGAAAAGGCCGTGGCTGCAGGAAACAGGTGGATTAGCCCCAGGGCCAGCCATGCGATCTTGATGAGCATCTTGTTGATGAGCTTCGCCCCGATCGTCCCGGTCCGCTTTCATGAAGCGACTGTCCGCGAGGTCCTGGGTTGAAAACCGCAGCCGTCGAAGCGCGCAGCGGGGTGCAGGATAAGTAAGGCTGTTTAGCGCTTCTTCGCGGCTGGCTTCTTCGCCTTTGGGAAGCGGTCGCGTGGGCGACCTTCGCGGCCGGTCGGGTCAAACGAGTGAAAGCTTTCGTGGATGTCGAGGATCGCGCGCGTCCCCACAGCCTGCTTCTCGCCGTCGTACTCGGCCACTCGCCACTCGATGTTCTCGGGGATCTTCTCCTGCAAGTCTTCAATCCCGTGGCTGGGGCTGTCGAGTAGCTGGCACACATTGAACAGTGTCTCAACCTGCATCGCGCGCACGACGTCGGTAAGGTCGGCTGGGTCGATGCCCTTCGCCAAGAGCCGCTCGATCGCCTGCGCCACGGGGCTCTCGCGGTACCACTGCTTCTGCCAGCCGTCGTCTTCGTCGATGGCGCATTCCCATAGGCCGCGGAGCAGTAGGTAGCGCGCAACGAATGGTCCGTGCTTCTCGGACTCGGCGTACGACTTCGCGCGATCGCCAGCGCCGATCGACGTCAGGATCTCGAGGGCGCGCTTGGGTGTGATGGGCATGCCCGACTGTACCAGCGGCGAGCTACTTCCCAACCACGCCGATGATGCTCTGTCGGAGTATCCGCTCGGAGGCCACGTTGACCGTGAACACGGCCGTCCCGCGGTCCGAAGCGGGGAGCGTGCCCTGCTTGAGCGCGGCCTCGAGGCAGGCGGTGAACGCAGGATCGCCTGCGGTGTCCCGATCGAGCCGCACCGAGCTGATCTTCCCGTTTGGTCCGATCGTCACAGAGAAGGCCAGCTCCCCCGGCTTCGCGCTGCCGCCCTGGAGCTTTGTTACGCAAGCATCGATCCCTTCCAAATCCGAGAGGTCCTGAGCGACCTTCCCGGGAGCCGCGCTGCCGACGTACGAATCGACGCTCGAGAGCATCACCAGGCGCTCTGCCGTGGGAGCCGCGGCTGTGCTCGTCGTCGCGCTCGCAGCGGACGTCGTTGGGCTCGGCGCAGCGGACGTCGCGCTTGGCGCGGCGGACGGCCGCGGGACCGGAAGCTGGACGTCCACGGCCGACGCGACGACGGGCGCGCTGGCCTCCGGCGCTTCAGGGAGCACCTGCGAGCCGCAGGCGCTCAAGACGCCGCAGCAGCTGAAGACGCCGCAGCTGCTCAAGACCACGCGCGAGATCCGACCTCCGACGACGCTGCTCATGGGCTTCCGCTCGCACGTCGCGCGCGCGGTCGCAAGCGACGTACGCCGACCAGCCGCAACCACTGAGCGACATTGAGGGCGTCGATGGTTTATCCCTCCCGCGGATGTCGCCTGGTCCGCGCTGTAGGTTGCCGGCCAAGGGTGCTTTGCGTGCATTTTGCGGCGCGCTCGCGCTCGCGATTGCGCTCGCGGGTGCGACATTGGGCGGGTGGATACGGTATCGCGCCCGCGAATGTCGTGGGGCGGTTGATGGCGAGTGAGAAGGCGGGCGCCGATGCCATGCGGCCGAGCTGTTCGTCCCCGGGCGAAATCGAAACCATCGTCGGCGCAGCAAGCGTCGAGCCCAGCGTGATGCGACAGATCGGCCGGTGTCACGGCGAGACTGGGCGCAATGTCGCGCTTGGAGGCTGGATGCGGGGGTCGAGCCCAGCGTGATGCGACACATCGGCCGGTGTCACGGCGAGACTGGGCGCAATGTCGCGCTTGGAGGCTGGATGCGGGGTGGAGGCCCAGCGGCTTGCGACACATCGCCCGGTGTCACGGCGAGACTGGGCGCAATGTCGCGATTGGCCGCGCATCGAGGACGCGCGACATCGACTCACAAGTCGTATCCGGCGCCCACGTACTCGATCCCCTTGCGCGCGAAGAATCGCTTGAGGAGCTGCAGTTCCTCCCGGGCGCTAGTGAGATCTTGATCGATGCGGGCACGCTCGAAGTGCCAGGCGTTGTCTCGGTCGAGACACCGCTTTCCAAGCTCGAGTAGAGGGCTTCGGGCAAGACGAGCTCGTTCTCGGTGTACGGGCGCGACCGGTTGATCGCGATGACGAGTGAGCCGTGCATGTACACGTCATTCTCGTCGTGGACCGAACCTACGGCCTGCACGTAAAGCTCGATCGATATCGAATCGAAGGCTGTTTCTATGCTCATGAGATACCACCGGTTGCGGAGCCGACGTGCCACTCCGACCTCGCCCTATGCAGCTCGCGCAGGGCCTGCACCGAATTCGATGGAACCCGGACCAGCCCTGCGCGCTGCTTTGTATCTAACCCACCGAGAGCACCGCGCCCGCGCCGACGGTCTTGCCGCCCTCACGGATGGCGAAGCGCATGCCGGCCTCGAGCGGTACACGCCGAACGAGCTTGAAGCTCACCCGTGCATGACCGCCGGGCTCGACGCTGGCTGCGCCAACGATGGTCTCGATTTCGCCAGTGACGTCGGTGGCGCCAAAGAAGAACTGGGGCTTGTAGCCGACCCCGAAGGGCGTATGCCTTCCTCCTTCTTTGGCGGTCAGGACGAACAGCTCGGCCTCACCCTGAAGGTGAGGGTCCACGCTGCCCGGTGCCACGAGCGCCTGACCTCGCACAATCTCATCGCGACCGACTCCGCGGAGCAACAGACCGACGTTCTCGCCGGCCTTGGCCTCGGGACGATCACGATGAAAGGACTGCACGCCGGTGACAACGACGAGGCGCGGCGTCTCTTGCGAGAGCCCCACGATCTCAACGCTACAGCCTTTGGGCAGCGAGCCGCGCACCACGCGACCAGTCACTACCGTCCCGCGCCCCTCGATCGTGAATGACTCGTGCAAGTCGATGGACCAACGGGGCCTGCGGCCGTTTGTCCGGCAGAGGGCACGAGTCATTCTGTTCACTGCATCCACCTTCGGTGGAATACATCCTCGACGGGCATGAAGAACGGCGCCAACAGATCGCGGTTGGGTTCTGGGATTTGTTGATCGAGCGCAGCCAACAGCTCTTTGATGCACGCCGTCGCCGGGCCCTGAACGTCTCCGGTCAGGGCCTGCTCCAGCGCTCGCAGAGCCGAGCCACGCACGAACTGCACTTGGTTGAAGCCGTGTTGCGCGAGCATCTCTTCGACCTCGAGCACCACCAGCTCGACGAGCTCGGGATCGGCGACGTCGGTCTTGTTGACGAACACCACGAGGTGCTCGACGCCCACCTGACGAGCGAGCAGCACGTGCTCTCGCGTCTGCGGACCTGCACCTTGGGAGCCGTCGACCAACAGGATCGCCCCGTCCATTTGCGACGCGCCCGTGATCATGTTCTTCACGAAGTCTGCGTGTCCCGGACAATCCACGTGTGCGTAGTGGCGCGTTTGGGACTCGTATTCGACGTGGGCGATGTTGATGGTGATGCCGCGCGATCGCTCTTCGGGCGCGCTGTCGATCTCGGCCAGCGCCTTCGCCTTCCCGCCGTACAGCTTGGCTGCGACGGTGGTGATGGCGGCGGTGAGCGTGGTCTTGCCGTGGTCCACGTGACCGATGGTGCCGACGTTGACATGGATCTTGTTCATGACGGTCTTCCTCTCAATGCGACAAAATGGTTCGCCCCCTCGCGCTGGTTTGCGGGAGGGGGCGGTCTGACGTGTCGCTCGTCGCGACGCTCAAAAAACGCAGCTCACCCGCCCGGCGAATCCCGGTCCATTAGCGAGAGTGAGCTTGAGCGACGCATGACCGCAGCAGCGACGGGCCAGGGGAGCTGGGCCTGACGGCGATCTTCTACGCTGCGAAGTCCGACGACTTGGCGTGTCAGCCACCGCTTGTGCTATTCGTTGCGCGATGCCGCGTCGCTCGAACGCTGTGTGGGCCTTTCGCGTGGCCATTGGGGTGATGCCAGCGTGCCTGTGGAGCTGCGGTTCACCGGAGCCCGAGTCACCGAGTCAGGTCGTCTCCTTACCGGCGCCCGACGTTGCGCCGTCCAATTCGGCTTCGACTGAGCGGCTTACGTCGACTGGCGAATGCCGGGTCTATCGAGCCGAGTGCCCGAGCAAGCCATCGCTCAACTCCGATCACACGCCCCAGTGTTTTCCTGAACCACCAGCCTTGGATGTGGGCCAGACGGTCGTGTTCTCGCTCGATGACTTCGGGCCCCCGTCGCTCCAAGAAGGTCTCGTCGGCAACGCTTGGTGGGCGTGGGAGGGCGGCGGATCGTTCGCGCCCACCGACACCTTCGACATTCGTGTGGTGGTGTATCAAGGTCGCTCGGCGCAAGACCTCGTGAAGGCCTACCCAACGATCGAGGGCAAGAGCGACTACAGGTTCTTGTCGCGTGAGCGGGCGCTGCAGTACCTCGACAGCGCTCTCGCGGAGCTGGCCCTCCCGGAGGACCAATCCGACCTCAAGCCGGGCGAGAAACCCTTCGACTTTCAGCCGCTCATGGCGCAGCTGCGCGCTACCCGAAGCAACATCCTGAGCTGCCTCCCGGCCGGCTTCCGTTGAACGAACGGCTGAACGTGCAGTTCGAATCGTTCAAGGCAGCTTGAGGTCCGTTCGCTCTGAGAACAGCCAGCGGTTCGTCGAGGACCGTATGAAAGACTGAGCAGGCCCGTTCATCGCGTGCGGTGTTTGCACCGGGGGTGCATGATGGCGTCCACATGAAATTCCAGCAGGTATTCTTGCGCTCTCTGGTTTCCATCGTCTCGCTCGGCTTGGGCATGGGCTGTGGAGACGATTCGAGCGGCTCGGGCGCCGGCACTTCGGCGGGGGGAGCCGGGGGCGCGACGAGCACCACCGGAGGCGGCGGTGACGGCGGCATGGGTGGTGACGGCGGCGTGGGTGGTAACGGCGGCGCGGGTGGTGACGGCGGCGTGGGTGGTGACGGCGGCGCGGGTGGTGATGGCGGCATGGGTGGTGACGGCGGCATGGGTGGTGCCGGCGGTATGGGTGGCGCCGCTCCGTCGGCGTTCCTCGACATAAGCTTCGACGACGCTGCCGTGCCGTACCAGCTCGCAGGGTTTGGCGGCGCCAATGATGCAACCATCGTCGTCGATCCGAGCGATTCGACCAACATGGTCGCTAAGGTCGTCAAGTCCTCCATCGCTGAGCTTTGGGCCGGCGTCACCGTCGCGATCCTGCCCGACTACTCAGTTCCCGCGCTGCCGTTAAGCGCGGCGGCGACGAAGATGTCGGTGCGCGTGTGGTCGCCGGACGCGGGCATCCCGGTCCGCCTCAAGGTTGAAGACGCCTTGGACCCCACCCACTCTTGCGAGACGGAAGCCACGACCACCGTGGGTTCAACCTGGGAGACCTTGGAGTTCGACTTCTCCAACGAGTCCCCGGGCACCGCCCCTCTGAACCTGAGCTACACCTTCTCCCGCGTGTCGATCTACTTCAACTACGGCGTGACTGGATCGATGGCCGGTACCAAGACGTACTACTTCGACAACGTGAAGTTCTGATTGCGCTGACCTGACGGCGCTCAGCGAGGCAGCGGCATCGGCCCAACGCCCGCGATCTCGCGGAGGGTCCCGCGGGCTGAGCTGACCGCCTGCGTGAGCCACGAGCCGCCAAACAAGAGGAACAGCGCCAAGCAAACGAGACCGATGGGCCGCGCCGCACGGTCCCACAACGCGCGTCGTTCAAAGGGCACCAGACCGTCGACGATGCGACTCCCATCGAGAGGTGGGAACGGAAGAAGGTTGAACGCCGTCATCGCCACGTTGGCCGTCAAGGCGAAGTCGAATACGCGCGAAAGTAAGGGCCTCGAGGTCGCGAGGTCTGGCACGCGCGCAGCGATCCCAAGGTCGATCAAGAGCAAGAGCAACGCCAAGAACGCGTTGGAAAGCGGGCCGGCTGCGGCGACCCAAATCATGCCGCCGCTCATCGAGGCGCTGTTCCGGAAGCGGGTCGGCTCAACGGGGACCGGCTTGGCCCAACCGAAGGGGATCCCCAGCAGCGGAAGCAGCACCGTTCCAATCGGATCGAGGTGGGCCAGCGGGTCGAGCGTCATGCGGCCAAGCTTCTGCGCCGTGTCGTCGCCCAGGGCGAAGGCCGCACGCGCGTGGGCCCACTCGTGCACCGCCAGCGAGATCCAAAGCGGTATCAGAAACAGGACGCGCTCGAGCAGCGTGCTGACGAGATTCACCTCGCTTCACCCAACGTCGAGCTGTGGCGCCGCGGCCGTACGCAGCAGATCGTGTGGACCTACAGCCTCGACAGAAGCCTCGGCCGTGATCGAGACGATCTGCGCACGACTCAGCACCGTCATCCCGTCCGCGCTGAGCAGCTTCAGCGAGAGCGGATCCGCCCAGATCAAGCTGCCGCTCCTCGTGTCGCCCGAGAGGAGGCGGATTCGCACGGCGAGAGGACTCGAAGGTTGCGCCAAGCCCGAGCTGGCTTCGGCTAGGAAGGTGTCGAGCTTGTCGAGCTGGGTCGACTTGCGCGTGAGGCTGGAGACCGCGTTCACCAAATCCGCCTGACGAAGCTGTGGCGGGGTGTCCCCGCGCCGCACGGCCGCCATGGCTGCGGTGTTGCAAATCTGCTCGAGCTCGGCGCCGCTCGCATCGCCCGCCAACTCGGCGATGGCGTTGAGATCGACCTCGGAGGCGAGCGGTTTGGAGCGCGTGTGAACGCGCAAGATCGCCACGCGATCCGCGAGGGTGAAGTCCCCGACGCGCAGGATCATGTCGAAGCGGCCCGGGCGCAGTAGCGCTGCGTCGAGGACGTCGGCGCGATTCGTCGCTGCTACCACCACCACGCGGCCACGGGCTGTGAAGCCATCCAAGCAGGACAACATTTGGTCGAGGGCTTGCTCGCGCTCTTGGTGCATCAACGCGGAACCACCACCGCGCTTACGGCCGATGGCGTCGAGCTCGTCGATGAAGATGACGCAAGGAGCCTTCTTCTTCGCCTCCTCGAATAGGTCGCGCACGCGGGCCGCTCCCACGCCGACGAACAACTCGACGAACTCCGAGCCGACCACCTCGAAAAAGGGCAACTTGGCCTCGCTCGCCAACGCTTTCGCCAGCATGGTTTTTCCGAAGCCAGGTGGCCCTTCCAACAAGATGCCGCGCGGAGCACGGGCTCCGGCCGCCTCCCACTTTTGTGGGTTCTGCAGAAAGTCGACCGTGTCCTTGAGGAAGCGCTTGGCCTCCTCCGCACCGCCAACGTCGTTCCAGGTGACTTGGGGTTTGGTTGCGACGAGCCTCGCCGTGGTCTTGCGCAGCCCGAAGATCGAGGTCCCTTGTTGGCGTGCCCGACGAACAAGCAGGTACGCGAGCAGAACCACCACGCCCAGCCCGATGAGGAGGTACCGCACGCCTGAATCGGCTTCGTTGCTCACGTCTTCACCACGCCAATCGATCGGAATGTTGGCCTGCTCGAGCCGCGCCTTGAGGACCTGCGTGTAAGGCGTTTTGGCCCGATAGCTCTCCCCTGTTTGGAGCTCCGCGTAGACGCGCTGCCGTTGGTCGATCTCGACGTGGGTGACTTGCCCGCGGTCGAGGTCGCTGTAGAAAACGTCAGCGCCGACTTCGCGCACGCCGTCGTTCGCTGGCTCATTTGGTTGGAGAGCGAAGTAGATCCCGATGAACACGGCCACAATGGCGAGCCACACGAGCAGCGTTTTGGCGGCGCGAGACATGGCCGCAAAGCTACACGGAGAGGAGCTCAGCTGGCCAGCTACGGACGAGGCGGACCGAGCCCTCTCAGCGCTGGCGCTCGCTCGGAGGCGCAGCGTCATGCGGATACGACCCATCCGCCGAGCGCAGACGGACGGAGGCATGCGCTGCGCGGGCCCACGTAGGATGCGCCGATGAGAACCCTCGGAATCGATCTCGCGGCACAAGCAAAAGGCACCTTCCTTTGTGAGCTTGTTTGGGAAGCGGGTGGCGTCTCGATCGCGGAACTGCGGGTCAATCGTAGGGACGACTCGGATGGGGATCTTCGCGCTGCGATGGCGCGCTCGGACATCGATAGGATCGGTGTGGACGTGCCCTTCGGTTGGCCCGACGCGTTCGTCGCGTTGATGAAGAGCGAGTCGAGTGTGGAGTCTTGGCAGGAGAAGGGCTCGAGGAAGCTGCGGCTCCGCGAGACCGACATCCATTGGGCAGACTCGAAGCTCAATCTCACACCCATTTCGGTGACGATGGATCGCATCGCGGCGCCTGCGATGCGCTGGCGGTTGCTCACGCGGAAAGACGGAGTGCCGAGGAACGCGAACGAGGTCTATCCGGCTGCGGCGTTGAAGCTTTGGCAGCTCCCGAGCCAGGGCTACAAGCAGCCTGGACAGAGGAACGTCCGCAACGAGATCGTCGACAAGCTTGGCGGCGAGCTGCGTCTGGCAAAGAGCGACCACATCGAGTTGATGCGCAAGCAAGCGGATGCACTCGATGCCTTCGTGGCAGCCCTCGTGGCGCGAGCGGTCGCGCTCGGATGCACGCAGTCGCCACCCATCGAGATGGCGGAGGCCGCGGCGCGAGAGGGTTGGATTCACGTGCCGAGCTGCTCGCTTCAGACGCTTCTCGACGCGAAGCTGGGCTAGCGCAGCAAGGCAAAGAGCGAGCCACTCGGCCGCGGTAACGTATGGAGCGAGATGACAGCAAGGGACCGATACACGCGCGCCCTGGAGGCCCGCGGGCTCTCTCCAGTCGACGCAACAACGTTGGCTGCCGCCGCGTTCAAGCTCGTTGATGCGAAGACGCGGACGCCCCTTCTCGACGGCCTCGCAGCCCGGCTCTTGGAGGCTGATTGGGCTGCCCTCCTCGGCACGGTGGTGGAGGCGCAAGCGCGGGGGCCCGAAGGGCCGCGCGCCGCGGCGTGGCGGCGCCTTTACGTCGCGGGCTGCCCGATCGACAACATTCACCGCACGTTGTGGCACGCGTTTCAGGATCCGGAAGCGGACATCCAAGATTGGACCTGGCTCCCGCGAGAGGCCGCAATGGCGAACCTCGAGCGCTACGTGCAGCTCGAATTTCCGCGCGTCGGATCGATGCGCTATGGCGTGGGGCTAGGCTGCGAGACGCTCCTCGCCAACGCGACAGGCGCCTTTCGTGAGCTCGTCCGGCTGGGCAGTTCGCACATCTTCCTTGGGCAGACGCTCAACCTCTGCCGCAACGTACTCTCGCCCGCGTTGCGGGCTCGGGTCGACGCGCGCGCGGCGCTCCACGCCCCCGTGACGGAGTCGATCGACAAGGAGCCGTGGCAGGAGGAACTCTTGGAGCTGGAGGAGGTCGATGAACTCGTCTTGCAGCGGTGGCTGGATGCGCTAAACGAGATGCGGAAAACCGGCGCTGCAGTCCATGACCGGAGCGCGGATCGCTTCGCGCTCGCCGGTGAGACCCTCGCGCCGCGACGCATTCGGCCTCGACCCGCTCCGGAAGCGCCAGCTGCGCGCACCGCCCAGGTCGCTCCTCGCGCGCCTGCAGGCCGAGCTCGAGCCCTGGCAACAAGAGGTGACGTTGGATTCGATCGACGTCGTCGACCCGCTGGAGTGGCTCGGTTGGGTCGCCGACAACGTTTGAGGTCTACCGCACGGCTGAACCACCGCACTCAACACCACGCTCGCGAGCGTTCCCAAGCAGCGAGGCGAACTCCCTCGTGGTCGAACCGGGTGAGCTCAACATCCCGTGGTTGGGTCTCGGAGCGTCTCCTGGGCCGCAAATTCGTCTCACCGCTGCTGGACCGAGTGCTTGACGGTGGCGAGTCCTGGCGCGATGGTTCGTTCATGAGCGAGTGGAACCGGCATCGCGTCAGCGTGGTCATGACGGTTTTCAACAGCACGAGCTTCCTGGGGGAGGCGATTGAGAGTGTGCTGGCCCAGGAGGAGCCAGACGTTGAGCTGTTGATCGTGGATGACGGCTCCACGGAGGATGTGCGTGCTGCACTTCGCCCTTATGAGGGCAAGCACCGCTACATCCGGAGGGAGAATGGTGGGCTCGGTGCGGCGCGCAACACCGGTCTCGAGGCTGCACGCGGCGAGTTCATCGCCTTCTGCGACTCCGACGACGTGCACCTGCCGTTCCGACTTTCGGCGCACGCGGCTTGCCTCGCGCAGGCACCACGCGCGGCGCAGGTCTTCAGCGACCTGCGCACCTGGGATGGCGGCCGTATCACCGTCGAGTCCACGCTGCGCGATTCGACGCGGTCCCTCGGTCCGGTGCGCGGCACGTTTGACGAGGCGGTTGCACGCTGCTTCGCAGCTCCTCAGCGCGCGAGTGAGCTGGGGGTGCGGTTGCCTCCGGAGTTCGCTGATCGCAACGTGTTCCGCGGTCACGTGCCCCAGCTGATCGCTGTCGACCACATCGCTTGGGGCGGCGCTTCGATGTTTCGACGCGACGCGCTGATCGCCGTTGGCGGTCACGATCCAGCGCTCCGTCGCTGGCCCGACTGGGGTCTGGCCTCCAAGCTCTCCAAGAGCTACGAGCTGGTTTTCCTCGATGTTCCGGTGCTGCTTTATCGCCAACATGGGGCCCAGCTAACGAAGCAACAGGACGTCGGTTCGCGTTGCTACTTCCACGTCGCGCAAACGGTCTGGCTCAATGACCCGGTGTTTTGCGCGCAGTTCCCCGATGAGCGAGACAGGCTGACCCACGAAGCGACGCTGCGCATGGCTGGCGTCCACGTGCGCGCCGGTGAGTGGGCGGAGGCCAAGGCGCTGTTGGCCCGCGCCATTCGCGCGAATCCGCAAAGTCGCGGCGCTTATACCGCCTGGTTGCGCTCGAGCTTCATGCTCCAGCTCGGTCGCGTCCGGAAGCCGCGGGCGGCGTAACGAAGCGGGCGGGTGCGCCCGTGCGCATGGTTGGCGTGGCGGCAAGCTCAACCTGCTGGCCCCCGAGCCCGCGCGCGTACCAAAGCTCAAACATCAGCGCCTGCCATAGGCGTGCCCCGTGATCGACCAAGCCCAACTGGTGCTCGAACCACAGCCGCTTGAGCTTGGTTTCACCGAGGAGCCGACTGCGCCCACTGCCAAAGAGCCGCTGCTCCGTTGCGACCTTCATCTCGCCTCGCAGCCAGTTCCGCAGCGGCACTGCGAAGCCTTGCTTCTCTCGCTCGAAGAAGGACGGCGGAATGTCTGGCTCAACCGCCTTGCGCAGCACCTTCTTCGACACCTTGCCATCGAGTTTGTGTCGCGAGGGAATGCGGGCTGCGTACTCGATCACGCGATAGTCGAGTAGCGGACAGCGCACCTCGAGGGCGTGAGCCATGCTCGCGCGGTCCACCTTGACCAGGATGTCGTCGCAGAGCAGGCTCTTGGTATCGGCGTAGAGCATGCGCGCGAGCGGATCATCGGTGCCCGAGCGGGCATAGAGCTCGCCCATCGTGTCGTACGGATCGTAGTCGCCCAGCCCGCGCAGCGTGTCCCCCGCGAGCAGCTCGGAGTACCACCACGGTTGCGGCAGCAGGTTGGCGTAGGCCGTGCGATCCCCACCACCGGCTGCGCGATAGAGGAGCCGGTTCTTCTCGTACAAGGGGCGCTGGTAGCGGCTCACCTGGAACAGCTGACGCAAGGGCCAAGCTGCAAGTTGCCACGCTAGTTTTGGAAGGCGACCGTGGATGTTTTGTGCCCAACGACCTTCGGGATAGTGGTCATACCCGGCGAACGTCTCATCGCCGCCGTCTCCGGAAAGCGAGACCGTGACGAGCTCGCGCGTCTTCTGACAGAGGAAGTAGGTCGGCGCGGCGGAGGAGTCCCCGAAGGGCTCATCGTAGAAGTACGAAAGCTGCTCAGCGATTCCGCCCGCCTCGCTGCTCAGCACCTGAACGTGATGGCGCGTGTGGAAACGCTCGGCGATCTCCTTGGCGTAGCGGCGTTCATCGAACGCTGCTTCTTGAAAGCCAACGGCTTGCGTGATGACCGGCTGGTCGGAAGCGCGTGCCATGCTGGCTACGACGATCGAGCTGTCGAGGCCACCGGACAGGAAGGCGCCAAGCGGAACATCCGAGCGCATGCGAAGCCGCACCGCGTCGGCGATCAGCTCGCGCAGCTTCTCAGCGTGGGCCTCCAGGCTGGTGCTCTCGTCGGGATCACGGAAGTCGAGGTCCCAATACTGGAAGGTCGATAGCTGCCCGTTCTTGCAGCGCAGCGCGTGTCCCGCTGGGAGCTTGGCGATGTTGCGGTAGATGCTCTTGGGCGCCGGGACGTAGGAGAGCGCGAAGTAGTCGGCGACGGAAGTCGCGTCGATCACGCGTGGCACCATCGGGTCTGCGATGATTGCCTTCAGCTCCGAGGCGATCAGCACGCGCTCGCGGTCGGCGTAATAATAAAGCGGCTTCTTACCAAGGCGATCCCGTGCCACGAACAGCTCGTGCGTCTCGCGATCGTAGATCGCGAAAGCGAACATGCCGTTGAGCCGCGCGAGGCAGCCTTCACCCCAAGCGGCGTACGCGAGCAACAACGTTTCGGTGTCCGAGTCTGTGGAGCACGGAAAACCCGCCGCTGCGAGCTCGGGTCGCAGCTCGCGGTAGTTGTAGATCTCGCCGTTGAAAACGATCGCGTAGCGACCGGTGCGATCGAACATCGGCTGTGCGCCGCCCGCGAGATCGATAATGGAGAGGCGCCGGTGACCGAGCCCCACGCCTCGGCCGACCCACACCCCGCCGCCGTCTGGACCGCGGTGTAGGAGAGTCTCGGTCTGAGCGAGCACCTTTTCCGCTTCAATCGGGCGCTCGCGATCGAACGAGTACACCGCAACGATTCCGCACATGAGGCGCCGGACTCTACCAGGTTGTGGTTCGTTGGACGAGCCGAACGTCGAAAGGCACGCTGCTCAGCGTGCCCTCGAGCTGCGAAGTTTCAGCGGGCGCGGGGCCCAGCTTGCTCAGCGCGCAATGCCGCAATCGACGGTTTCGGTCGCCGATTGATTGTTGTCGGTCCGACACTCCGCCCAGCCCGGATGCACACCGTTCTCGTCGACGATGGCGTAGATCTTGGTGCCGTCTTGCAGCGGCGGATCGATCACGAGTGAAACGGCCTCCGATTCCGCTGGGTAAAGCGAGGACTGGGTTTCCGCCTGGCCGAGCAGCTCGCCTGGAGGATTGCCTTTGTAGAAGGTGACTGCCACGCCCGCCGGGAGCGCCGCCTCACCCAAGTTACGCACCGTCGCGACCAAGCGGAACTCGCCCACACACGCTTCGTGCACTTGAACGACAGCGTCCGGTGCAGCGAACTCACTGCCAGGCTGCTTATTTTGCCGGAAGTTGTTCAGCCCAGGTTGGGTCCAGTTATCAAGCTCGTCTTGCGGCACGGTGCCGTCCTCGGCCACGTTGGTCACGTGATACGCGTGCTGATTCCAGACTCTCCGCGTGCGGACCCAACTGGCATCGCCTGACCCGAAGACGTTCACGCCTGCCTGTGCGTCGTTCACCCCGTCATTGCAGCTGAACTGCGGTAGACCGAAGAAGGACGCGTTGGCGACGGCGACGATGTCGGCGTGGCCGTCGTTGTCGACGTCCGCCACGACTGGGTTCTCGATCAGCGTTGCGTTGGTGTTGCAGGTCTCCCAGAGCACGGCGCCGGTGGGGCCGTCGTAGATGCGGAGCCGTTCCTGGTCACCGTAGACAACCTCCGCGATGCCATCACCGTTGAAGTCGAACACGGTGCTGCCGGTGGAGGCGGAGGAACAGTCCACCGTCGCGTTCAGCCACACGATGGTGTCGTTGCCCTCGAGCGCTGGGTTCATCAAGTTGACCCCGTTGAAGACTGCATAGCCGATGGCTCCGGCTGCTGCGACGTCGGGAACTCCGTCGCCTGTGAAGTCGGCGATGGTGGGGGGACCACCACCGTGGAGATTGCCCCAGAAGCCCGTACCGCACGTGAGATTCGGGATGCCCCCGTTCAGATCGAAGGGCTCGCGGATCAGATCAAAGCCCCCGGGGGAGCCGGGGTTGACTCGCCAAACCAGCAGTTGGCGGTCTTGATTGTGCACGACGACGATTTCAGGAACTCCATCGCCGTCGAGATCTCCAATCGCGGGCCACGGGCTTTTCCAATCGGCGGTGAGGTAGAAAGAGCCGGTCGTCGCGAGCTGCGTGTCGAGCACCATCGTCCCATCCGAGTGGTAGACCTGGCTGCCGGTCACCACGTCGAGTTCACCGTCGCCGTCCACGTCGCTTACGACGAAGGAGCCAGCGAGGGGCTGGCTAAAGGGGTGCTCGAGCGAGCCGGTTACTCCGTCCAGGATGCCGCCTTCGACAACCACCTCCACATCACCATCTCCGTCCAAGTCGGCGATGGAGGGCATGAAGCAACCGACGGCCTCTGCCGTCGTCCAGAGTGTGGAGCCATCACCCCTGAAGGCCCGAACTCTACCGTCTAGCAGACAACCGATGACTTCGTTTCCGGCCGCGCCGTCGACGTTCGCGGCCGCAACTTGTTTGGTCGGGTGAATGCCCGGGGCAACCCATTTTTCGACCACGACGCCCTCAACGATGCTGATCGCGTGCAGCACGCCCACGCCCACGTAGTCGGCGCCTTGAAACGTGGAGAAGATGATTTCTGGGATATCGCGTTCGGTCACCTTGCCGTCGCAATCGTCATCATCGAGCGAGAGGACGACCGGAGCCATCATCACGTCCGTAGCGAATGGCTGCCCCGAGAAGCCACCCCACGAGTACCTCAGCTGCGGATTGAGGGGTGCGTCGGGTATGATCTGACAGGTCGCTACGCACGTCGGATTGGCTGGATCCGGCTCGGTGCCATCCGGGCAGACCGGAGGCTTGGGGAGACACTTCCCGGTGCTGACGGGAGCACCAGCGATGCAGCCAGGAGGAAGGGGTTCGAGCGGCTCACCGAGGGCGAATTCGCAATACTCGTCCGGCGGGCACTCGGCCGACTCGGTGCATTCGATGCCGGGGGTTACGCAGGAGCCAAACGAGCAGACGGTGGACTCGCCGCAACACACCGAGTTGCAGGCGAACTCCACAGGACAACATTCTTCCCCTTCGGTGCACACGCCCGTCGGCTCACCGTCGACGATGCCGCATGGGTTTCCGAGCTCACATCCACCCGCTCCGCCGCCGCCGTCAAAGGAGGTCGTACTTCCGCCGCCTCCGGATGAGGGGCCGCCACCGCTCGCTCCGCTTCCGCCGCCTCCAGCGGGATTCCTGATGAACTCTGGGTCTCCACAAGCAGCAGCGGCTAGCAGCAAAATTGAAGGGTAAAGGCGCAAGTAACCTAGCATGCCGGTCAGAATCGCACAGTCACGGCCCGGCGTTTGCGAGCTTCGAGCCAGCTCACGAAAATTGCGGTGTCATTGGACGTTTATGTGCTCACCAAAACCACACCTCGGGCGGAGTCGAGGCTCGGTTCGCCTCTGCTCGAGCTGCGCTCGCCGACGACTTCCCGCGCAGCACGGGCGGTCGCGACCTGCCCTGGTGACGTAGCGAAAGGGGCTGCGCGTCGCTCGAGCGCTTGATGCGGTATCGAACGGCCGAATGTCGCTGGCGGATGCGGACGAGCGCGGCTGGGCCTGGCGCTTGAGACGCAGCATGAACCGTCGTAGTTTGTGAGAGCAGTCTCTCGTTTCTTTAGCTCGATGAACACACTCCCAAGCCTCATCGACGCGATGTACGGCGCCACGTTCGCGGAGGAGCCCACCTTCCGTGCCCTCTTTGGCCGCATCGCGCGGGCGGTTGGAGTCGAGGCTTGCGGCAGCAAAACCGAGTGGATCCGAGCCCAGGGGCCGTCGGGGCGGACGATGGAACAGACCTGGCACGGCCTTCCCTCGGGGTTTGAGCAGGCGTTCGTCGCTGAGTATTGGCGCGAGGATCCATGGACCCAGGGCTCGCGCCGCTTCGCGGTCGGGGAGTTCATGCTCTCGCGAGAGGCACTGCCGCAGCGCGACCTCGTGCGTACCCGCTTCCACGCCGAGCTGTGTGTTCCCTTCGGCCTCCACGACGCGATGCGTGGTGAAGCGGCTCGGCAACGACAAGCCGATCCACGTCAACCGCATCACCAACACGATGGGCAGCGGCTCGCATCACCTGTTCGTCTACAAGACCACCGACAGCGAAGAGCAACTCGAGCCGTTCGAGTGTCAGCCGTTCGTCGACATCTTGAGCCCCGACAAGGTGACGCTGCTGATGATCTCGCAGACGCAGGGCGGGGACACGCTCGAGCTACCGCCGGGGGTGGGCCTCGAGATCGGCGCCGATCAAATGATCCGACTCGAGCTGCACTACATCAATGCCTCGACCTCGAGCCTCGACGTGTCATCGAAGGTCAGCTTCGAAGAGATGCCCGAGTCAGAGGTGGAGTACGCAGCCAATCTGTTGATGATAGGGAACAACGATATTGAACTAGAGCCGGGTGCAGCCGCGACCCTTGGCCCGCAGTTCATCGCCACGCCCGCGTCGCTCAACGGAGTGAACTTCTTCGGCTTCTCCGGGCACCAGCACAAGTTCGGTACCGGGGTCGAGGTCGCTACTGCCAATGCTGCGGGAGAGCAGGACACCGTCGTCTACGCGCCGCCGAACTTCGTTTGGAGTGAACCGCCGATTGAGTATCTGGATCCTCCGATCCAAGTGCCGGAGGGCGGCGGCTTCCGATTTAGCTGCCAATGGAACAACACCTCGACGGCGTTGGTCTCCTTTGGGGAGTCCGCCAACGACGAGATGTGCCTCTTCTATGGCTATTACTACCCGAGCCAAGGTGCGATCGCGTGCGCCCATACCGGCTTCACCGAGGACTTCTGCTGCCCCGGACATCCAATCTGTTCGATGCTTTGACGCCGGACCTGCCGTCCCGAAGGTGGGTGGAAGTCGCGCTGGTTGGTTTTTTGAATGTTCCAAAAAACAGAAGCATAACTACAGATGTTTCTGTTTTTAAAGGGCCACGATCCGCGAAAAGCTACCGCTATGAGAGACGTGTCTTACCGGGAGCAACCGATGCAATCCGTCGTCAATGGCGTGGAACGGTCCGGGGCCGTGGTCTTCGTTCGCAGCTTGGAGCACCTGTCCAACACCATCCGGGCAGTGAACCAGCTCCTCTCGCTGCGCCGCTCGCGCGACGTGCTCGGCATCGTCGTTCACGAAGAGCTCGACAAAGGCCTGCCCACGCCGACGTACGGAGACGCTTGCGCGGGCACCGTCAGTTTGCGTGAATCGGTTGGCGTGGGCGGGATTTGGAGCGTTTGCTGGTTCGACTTCACGCTGCCCGAGGGACTGGCCCAGGCAGAAGAAAGGAGGACCCAGCTGCTCGACCTCTTGGTCTTTGGCGGTTCGGCTGAGCGTACGGGAAGGAGCCGCTTGCTGCTCCCCGTGCTGACGAGCGCTGAGGCGTCCAAGGGAGGCGGCGCGCTCATCGAGCAGCTATCGGTTCGCTACCCAATGTTCGCGGTGGGTTCGCACGGCTACGTCCACGATGGCGAGCGAAGCACGCTGGTTCCGCTCGCCGCGGCCTAGAGCCGCTGGCCGCCGCTCGAGCTGAGGCGCCGTGGCGATCGAGGTCACGGCGCTTCTGTGTTGTGCGCTTTGTGACCAGCTCGCGGGCCAGCCGCGCGAGGAAGGCGCCGCGGAAAAGCAGTGCGAGGCTGGCCGCCTAACGGGTCTCGAGCGCCTTTTTCGCTAGCGCACGCCAGGCGGCTGAGGTTAGCGGCGGGGGATCGACGAAGATCAGCCCTGCGATGGCCTTATGCTGCAACTCGGTGAGTTCGGAGAGCCGAGCGTGCACAATATCGTTCGCGTCGACGCGACACATGAAGCAGAAGCCATAGGCGACGAGCTCGTCCTTCACCACGCACAGCCCACCGAAGTTGTTCACCGTACCGACGTCCCCAGGCGGCGCCAACATCGAGGTCTTGCACGGTAGAGGGCCTTCCAAGGCGAGGTCAGCCGGCTTCCAAACGGCTGACACTCGACCTCGCGTTCCGCACGTCGGTCGCGCTGGGTTGTCATCTCCGCTGCATGGCTCGCCAAGCGCGGTTGCTTTCGCCGGGGGCTCAGCCGATGCAGGAGGCGACGGCTCGGTCGTCGACGTTGCCGCAGGACCAGCCTCTTTCGCGCCCGTTGGTGTGAGTACGGTCGCGGTCGGCCTCGCGTCGGTCGCGACGGGCGCGCTCGCGATGGCAGAAGGCGAAGTCCGCGCGAGGGTTGCGCCCGGTGTCGCGTTGGTTCCGCCACAAGCTACGACGTACGAACAGAGGAGGGTGAGCTGGAGACGCATGGCGGCGTGATACTACGTTAGCGCTCTCGGTCAGTCGCTAGGTCCGGAGCAATGCGGGGCTGATCCGTCGAACCCGTGCCCTTGCGAGAAGGGAGCGAAGGGCCAACCGGGCCGCACCGTGCACCAAGTCGGCTTGCGTTACGCTCCTAGCAGCCATTGGCCAGCCGCAGCGCTGGCCGCGACGACCAGCCACGGCGGCGCCCGCCAATGCTCGAGTAGCGCGAAGGCCACGAGCGCCGCGATGAGGTCGCTTGGACCGCGGACGCTCTCGCTGAACACCGGGTTGTAGAGCGCTGCGAGCAGTACGCCCACGACCGCAGCGTTGGCCCCGGCGAGCGCCGCTTGCGCCCAGCGCTTCGTTCGCAACTGCTGCCAGAACGGGAGCGCGCCGCCGATCAGCAACCACCCAGGCAGGAACATCGCGAGCAGGCACCAGAGGCCGTTGAGCCAGCTCGTGGGGCCGGGACTCATCGCCGCCCCAAGGTAGGCGGAGAAGGCGAACATGGGCCCTGGCAGCGCTTGGGCAGCGCCGTAGCCGGCGAGGAACTGGTCGTCGGTGAGCCAACCGCGCGGCACGAGCTCGGCGCGCAGCAGCGGCAACACCACATGCCCGCCGCCGAAGACGAGCGAACCCGAGCGGTAGAAGCTGTCGAAGAACGCAACCTCACGCGAGCCGGTGACAGCCGCGAGGGCGGGCAGCGTGAACAGCAACGCAAGGAACGCCACCAGCGCGGCGCCCGCGAAGAGGTGTCGACCTCCGCGGTTCTGGGTACTCGGCGGCGCGCCGACCGCGATGCCGTGGCGATACAACGCAAAGCCCACGAGTCCGCCGACCGCGATGACGCCGAGCTGGGCGATCGCACCCGGCAGCGCGAGCAAAGCCGCTGCCGCACCGATGCAAAGCGAGATGCGCACGCGGTCGGTGCAGAGCTTCTTGCCCATGCCCCAAACGGCCTGCGCGACAACGGCGACGGCGGCGAGCTTGAGGCCGTGCAGCCAACCTGCGCCGTGGAGGTCCGAGGCCTGCGCGACGCCGTAAGCGAAGGCGATCATCAGCAGCGCCGACGGCAAGGTGAAGCCCACCGAAGCGCACAGCGCGCCGAGCAGTCCAGCGCGCTGCATCCCGAGCGCGAACACCACCTGACTACTGGCCGGGCCGGGGAGGAACTGGCAGAGCGCGACCAGGTCTGCGAAGTGCGCCTCGTCGAGCCACCGCCGCTTCTCCACGAATTCGGCTCGCAGATACCCGAGATGGGCGATGGGCCCTCCGAAGGAAAGACAGCCGAGTCGCAAGAAGGCGCCGGCCACCTCTAGCAGGCCGCCGTCGGGAAGCTCGCGGTCGGCTGCGCTGCGCATCGTTCGGCGTGGCTTACGATGGCCGCAAATGGCTCGCAAGCTCGATGGGGGCTGAAGGTCGCTCGCTTGCGCGGCATCGGCCCCGCGCGCGAGGGCACGACGTCACCAATAGCTTGGGCGCTCGGGCATCTGTGCGTGGCACTTGCTGCAGCTGCGGTGATCGTCGGAGGCGTCCTCGAGCGAGCTGCACGCCGGGCAGCGCACCCAGAGGCGGTTCATCCGAGTCGCGGTCCATACGCTGGTCCACACCGAGGCAACGAAGTTCTCGCCGAACAGCTCCTTCATCGCTACCGCGTGGTGCTTGCCGAGCGCCCGCTTCATTGCGGCCTCGTCTTCCCAGGCCGTCACGGTGAACCCGCGTAGGCCCGTGAACCCAGTGACGATCGAGATGAAGCCCGGCTCGGTCAGGAAGTCCTGAACGTTCTGGCGTGAGTGCGCACGAATACGCTCCCGTTCGGCGGCGTCGCTTGCGGCGATCCAAGTCAGCGCGATCACGCCGGGCGGTCGCGGGTTGCCTGATGCTGAGCGGAGCGCGTAGCCGTATTGCGCCGAGGCCGACTCGATCGGCTTCGCCAGCGCCAGCGCGACGAAGTCCTCCGGGCTGAGCGGGCCAACACGCGGCACCTCGGACCACGCGGGCGCTTGCTCGAGCCAGAGGTTCTTGACGATCGCGCGGGGCAACGCGCGATCGAAGAGCCCCGCGGAGACCATCACCTTCGCGCCGCCGATCGGCCGTTTTGCCACGCGGCTCCCGCACTGGGTGCAGAAGCCGCGCTCGTTGGCCGGCGACGAGCGGTACCAGCCGATGTGCTCTTCGCCTTCCCAACGCACGGCCGCGCGGTCGGCAACGAGCATGGCGAAAAAATTGCCGTGGAGCTTCTGGCAGTCGGCGCAATGGCAGGCGACGACGCCGACGCTGTCTTCGGGCATCGTGACCCGAACGCGTCCGCAGTGGCAGGCGCCGCTCAGCTCGTTCACGGGGCTGCCCAGGCCGGATTCGTTGCGCTGCGCCTCCATCTCAGCGACCGAGGGTTTCGATGATGAGGTTGGCGGTCTCGCTGCCGGAGAAGTTCTGCTGCCCTGTGATCAGGTTGCCGTCGCGCACGGCGAAGCCGCGCCAAAGGCCGGCCTGTACGAAGTTTGCGCCGAGCTTCTTGAGCTCGTCCTCGATCCGCCAGGGCATCAAGTGTTTGTCTTTGGGCAAGGCGCCCATGCTCCACACAGCGTTGTCGGCGAAGTCTTCCTCGACGTTGGCGAAGCCCGTCACCGTCTTGCCCTTGGCGAGCAGCTCCCCGTTGCTGAGCTTCGCGTAGCGCAGGATCGAAACGCCGTGGCAGAGCGCGCTCGCTATCTTTCCAGCCTCGTAGAATTCTACGAACTTCGCGTGCAGGTCGTTGGCCTGCTCAAAATTGAACATCGGCGCTTGTCCGCCGGCGACGACGATCGCGTCAAAGCGCGCGACGTTGATCTCCGAGACGGGCTTGGTCTTCTCGACGAGCCCGGCGAGGCTCGCGGTGTTGATGAAGCCCATGCTGATCAGATCCGACGCGGAGTAGCCGCTCGCGTCGCGGGGGTCGGACATACCGTCGGCCTCACACTTGCCGCCGGCGGGGCTGAAGATCTCGACCTCGTAGCCGGCCTCGTGAAAGGCGTAATACGGGTGGGTCAGCTCCGACCACCAGAAGCCGACGGGCCAGCCGGTGGTGGTGGAGGTCGCGGCGTTGGCGATCACGATCGCGACGGGCTTGGGCTTGCTCTTGTTGGACGCGTTCGGGTCTCTGAGGCTCATGTTCGTGCGCTCCTGGTTGAGGACGGGAGGTCCTTGCGCACCGAACTATTGAGCCCGCTTCATGTGCAGAAAACGGAAGACAAATGAAGTCGTAGTTGCATTGTATGCAACTACGAGGGGCGTCGCCTTCGCTTGCGCGTCTGACCCGAGGTTGGGTCGGTGGCGTCGAGCCGGGTGCGTGGCTGCTCGTGTCGGTTGCCGGCGGCCTCACCCGCCGCGCGCAGAAAGACCTCACGCAGGAAGTGGTGCGCTGGGTCTCCATCCATTCGAGGGTGCCAAACCAGACTGAGGGCGTACGGCCTGAGCTTCACCGGCACCTCCAGGACTTTGAGCGAAAGCGCCTGTACGTAGCGGTTTGCGATGCGCTCCGAGATGGTGAGCAGATAGTCCGTCTCGGCGGCGAGCTGTAGCGCGGTGACGAAGTAGGGGACGGCGCGAGCGACCGTGCGAGACAGTCCGCGCTCGCGGAGCACGTCGTCGATGTAGCCGCCCGGCTTGCCGCGGGGCGCGACCTGGATATGCGGGAAGCCGACGAACTGCTCGAGCGTGAAGCGCTTCTTGGTGGCCGGGTGATCGCGTCGTACGACGCACACGAAGCGATCGGTCAGCAGCTGGCGATGCCGCATCTCCTGCGGTAGCTCGCCGTAGATTCCGACCGCGAGGTCCGAGCCTTGGTCGCGGAGCAGGGCAGGGTCATCGGGCGTGTTGGGCACGAAGCGCACGCAGACCTTCGGCGCCTCCTGCCGCAGGATGCGGTCGACGGTGGAGCCGAGGACCGTGAGCACGTAGTCGGTAACGTGCACGACGAAGGTGTGCGCAAGCTCGCGTGCGACGAAGGGCCGCTCCGGCTCGAGCGTGCGCCGGGCCTCGGTAACGACGCTGTGGACCTGCGGCTTGAGCGCCAGCGCGCGCGGGGTGAGCAGCATGCCGCGCCCCGAGCGCACGAGGATCGGATCCGAGAGCCGCTCGCGGATGCGCGCGAGCGCGTGGCTCATCGCCGGCGTTGAGAGACCCACCCGCCGCGCCGCACCCGTGACGCTGCCTTCTTGCAAGAGCGCATCGAGTGAGACCAGCAGGCTAAGATCGGTGGATTCCACGGGGTGAAACTATGCTTTTGAACTGTTGCAGCGGTCAAGATGGTCCGAGGCGGTCCCCGCGCCAGCGCTCACGTTGTCGGAATTGCCGCCTTGCGACGACCCAGCTTCATGCTGACCACCAAGCCCAACGAAACGAGCGCGTTGCTCACGACCACGAAGGCGAGCAGAAACGGTGCGTAGAGCTCTGCGGCGGAGGGCAGCGGGAAACCCATTTGCCAGCCGTAAACGATGCAGTGCCCAACGGCCAGCAGCAGGCTCAACGCGAGGAAGGTTGCGTGGTCGAGCAGGAGGCGATGCTTGTCGCGAGCGATAAGGGCATGCGCAGCCACCGCCATCAACGCAGCCGCGCCAGCAATGAACAGCGCGCGCGGTATGAAGCGAGAACGCAAGTTGATCACGTCGTAGTTGAAGGGGCCGAGCACGAGCCGATGCACGCTCGCGACAATGAGCGCCGCCAAGCCCACGAACAAGACGGTGAACAGCAGCTCCTTGAGGCTCGCCCGGCGCAGCCGCTGCGAGAGCGCGAACAGCAGCAGACCGAACAGCGCAACGCCGCCTCCGCGAACCAACTGAAGCCGCCGCTGTTCGGCGTAGAACCCGGTCCAAGCGAAAGGACCGTGATGCCCCCGCTCGGCGAGCCACGCTTGGTTGCGCGCACGCGCGGCAGCCACGGCCTTGCGACGGTCCTCGGCGTAGGCGGGCGCGTGGCTGAAGTCAGCGATCTCCTCGATCACGTCCAAATCGTCCTCCACCGCGCGCAAGTGTTTGGGCATCCGTAGGCCGCTGAGCACCGCGAGCAACGGAGCGGTCACGCGACCGTCCATGCGGCCCAAGGCCGCGGTGTGACGGACGTTGAGACCTGCGAAGCAAGCGAGCACGTCGGCGACTTCAGGCTGCGCACCGCCATGCCCGCCGGAGTCGGTGTGTCCGTGGTCCGCGGTGAAGATCACGAGATCGCGCTCGAAATCCAGCCGGTCGAGCAGGCTAGAAACCTCCGCGTCGGCGCGCGCTACGGCCTGTGCGTACTCGCTTGAGATACCTCCGTAGTGGTGGCCCGCCTCATCCACGTAAAGCGGGTGAAAGAGATTGAGCTCGACGAGGTCCGGGTCCTTGAACAGGTCTTCGGCGTAGCTCTGGCCTAGGCGGTATTGGTCGAATCCCGCTGGGAAAAGTTCGCGAAACCAAGGCAAGTGGCTGCTGCCGTGGACCCTTCTCCCGTCCTCGCGCGCGACCTCGAAGACCGACTCGACTGGCGCTGGCGTCGTGAGATCGTTGTTGCGCACACCGGTGCGATCCACTTCGACGCCCGAGGAAAGCAAGGTGTAGACGGGCCTCGAGATGGTCAGCTCGCCCTGATGGGAGACCCTGCACTGTCCGTGCTCGAGCAGCCGCCGCGTCACCTTCATACTGAGCGCCGCATCCCTGCGCAGCCCGTCCACGACGATCAGTACCGCGTGCCTCGGACGTGAGGGAAGGGGCGCCTCGATGCGGTCTTCGAAGGCGACCAAGAAGAAGCCCGCGTGGTTCGGCAGACGGCCGATCGTGCTGATACCGAGCAGGAACCCTACCACCGCCGCAACCGCAGCGAAGCCCGCAATCAGGCTCTCAAGTCGGGGCGAAGCAACCGCTCGGGGCAACATGCGGTCTAGCGTTCTTCGGGGGCGGGCCAGCCCGGATGGCCGAGCATGTCGCGCACGGCGATGGGCTGCCCATTCATCGACTCGAGCCGGAGCGTGCAGCCATGCGTGATTTCCCCACTGCCGCGATAGCCTCGGCGATCCGCTGCGATTGGGCGCAGGTTGGCCTGCAGCAGCACCATCTGTCCTTGATGGAGCGAAAACGAGCGATAGCCGGGCACGCACGCCGCTGGCCAAGGCCGCGGAAGATTTTGCGCCCACGGGTGCGCAGGATCAAGAAACTCCGGGCTCGCCACGTCGTCGAAAGGCGAGTAGCTGCCTGCGCCGAGCAGGACTCGAACGCCGTCCCGACTCCGCAGGACCACGTTGGGGAGAGTCGTCTCGTCGGCGATCTTGTGGAAGGTCCGACGTACGCCGCTGATCAGCTCGCTGTCTGTGAGCTCTTTGGGATTGGCGTTGTAGCCAGTGCCGAACGCAATCACCCTCTCGTCGACGAAGCCAACCTCGATGCGCAAGGCGTACACGAAGCCGCCGGTGAGCGGATTCTCGAAGCGTTCGCCGCCGTCAACCGCCAACAAAAGCCGCGCCCCGTCGAGCGACGTGATTCCCTCGAGGTCGCTCTTCGACCGCCGCGAACGAAGCCATCGAAGCAGGGATGCAGGCATGGGCGTTGGCAGCGTAGGGACTCTTCCGCACCAGCTTCTAGCGCAATCGCGGCGTGGTCTCTCGTTTGTGCTCCCTGCAGGGCTACGCGAGGGTGGGCGCCGCTGCGCGTGACCAGCGGAGCAACAGTCGACTTCGAGTCGGAATCGTGCTGGCGGCTCGTTCGTAAGCCGTGCTTCTGTAGATTTATAGGCAAAATGCTTGAGCGAGGAGCTGATCCGGAGGGAGCCCTGCGGTCGATGATGGTCGTCGTCGACGCGATGGCCACCGTGGGGGTCGATCGCGAGGTTTCGCGTGCGGCGATTCAGGCGGGCTCGTGGGGCGCGCTCTACGATCGTGAAGTAGCTCCACTCTCTGGCCTATGCGCGGCCTTGATGATGCCGTTCGGCGCCTATGAGCTCATTGACTTCCTCGGAGCGAGTGCGCCGACGGTCGGAGAGGGCTTTGGACGGCTCATCAAGTATTTGCCCGTGGTGACCTCTTACAACACGTTCGTCACGGAAATGCAGGGCGACGAGGTCCGTGTGCGCGCCGCGCATATCGGGGGGGAGCCCTCGTGGTTCACCGACGAGTGGCTGCTTGGTGCAACCATTCGCGGCTTCCGCAGCATCGTCGGGACCGACACCTTCCAAGTGCGGAGGATCGAGCTTCGCAGGAGCAATCCTGGCTCGAACCTCTCCGCGTTCGTCGAGCAGGCGAGGGTACCTCGGATCGTGTACGGGCAAGCGAGCTCAGCCCTCGTGCTGTCCCGCGAGCTATGGGAGATGCCCAGTCCACGCGCCAACTCTCGCCTCCACGCTGTGTTGCTCATGCACGCGGACGAGGTATTGCGCGAGACGAACAAGAAGCCACCGTCGCTCGCGCATCGCGTGCGACAGGAGCTCATACCCGAGCTCCGCGGAGGCGACCCCACGGTGCAGGTTGTCGCGAAGAAGCTGGCGACAACGCCGCGCACACTTCAGCGTCGGCTCTCGGAGGAGGGGACGAGCTTCGTCGAGATCCTCGACAAGATCCGCGCGGAGCTCTCGACCCGCTACCTCGCGGATGCGGCGCTGAGCGTGACGGAGGTCGCCTTCCTTTTAGGCTTCTCCGAGCCGAGCGCCTTCGCGAGGGCTCATCGTCGATGGTTCGGTCGCGCCCCGCGCGAGCGGAGCGCGCTGACGCACTCGAGCCAGTGAAATTGAAGTCAGGAGTCGTAGCCGTGCGTGCCGGTGACGACCACGACCATGCGCGAGCCTGGATAGAAAAGCACGACGTAGTCGGCGAAGTCGGTGCAGTTGTGGCAAGGCACCTCTCCCGAGGCCACGTATGCCTGGACCTCGCCGCCGCCGGTGAAGGAGTCGATCGTCGCGAGCAAGGCCGGGCCCTCGCTCGAGTAGCTGCTCGAGAACAGCGAGCTCTGCTCGAGTTCGGCGCGCGTCAGCGTGCTCCCGCCCTGCTGGAAGTTCTGATCCGACGAAGCGAGGTAAGCGACAGCGGCGTCGAGCGAAGCCGGCTCGGCGAGGCAGTCGGGCGTCACATGCAGCGTCGGCGTCCCCACGCTGCACCAGCTGCCTCCGGTACCGCAGGCGTCCGTGTAGCTTGCGGCAGCCGGCTCTAGCCCGGACGAGTCGATCGCTTGCAACGTGAACGGGCTCGGTCCCTCGAACAAGCAGACCTCCTCAGGCTGCGGCCAATAGCAGCGCGCGACGTCGCGGTAGGTGCCGCAATCGCCCAGGTCCGTCGCGCCGGACTGCTTTGCGCCGAGGATGCACCAGTAGATCGATTCCTCGCACCCGAACGTGGGAAACGCTTCATAAGGGTCGCTCGTGGTGAGCTGCAGGTCCTTCACGAAGACGTCGATGTCCGCCTCCTTCGAGCGCTCGATGTTCTGGCCTTGCGCATGGAAGAAAACAGCGTCGGTGTGCGGATCCGCAGCGAGCGCAAAGCTCGGGAACTGCCAGTCGAAGCGGAAGGTGTCAGCGTCCACACGCACGACCTCCGGATCACTGTCGTCGTCGGTGAAGACGCTCATCTCCGTTGCGGCAAACGTCGTCGAGACCTCCCCGCGGTAGCGGAGGTAGTCGACAGGATCGATAACGAAGACCGGGCGGATCTGTTTCGCGACGGTGATGCTCTTCGAGCCTTGGAAGCGCGTGAACTGCGCTCCGAGCGTGATGCGGGCCGTGGCTGAGCCGCTCGTCGCCGTGTCCACTCGCACGAGCAGCGGCATCCCCGATAGGACCGAGTTCTGCTCGTGGCCATCGCGCAGGACGATCTCGAACTTGCGGCTCGTCGTGAGCGCTGCGCTCCCGAACGCGTCGTCCGGTACGAAGCTGAACACGCCGGTGAGGTTGCGGTTTGCGCTCCCCTTGATCACGAGCACCCTCTGCCCGTCGCGCTCCTCGAAGCGGACCGGGCCTTGAAGGGTGACACGAATCGCGCCGGCCTGCGCGCTGAGGGAGCCGAGAGCCGAGGTCTCATCGCTCGCATCCTCCGAGCCGAGGTCCGGCGTGGAGGGCGCGCATCCGAAGAGTGAGAGCGACGCGAGCGATGCCAGGGCCAAGGCGCGAAGTGTGATGCGGTTCATGTGCGCCTAGGTAGTCTGCGACCCCTCCTTGTTCAAGCGGCTGCGACGCGGTCCATCAAAACGTTGCTGGCTCGACACGGAGCAACTGGGCTCGGACCCAAAGCGACGTGATCGAGCTCATTCGTGATCGGTGCAGGCCGAGCGCGATTGCAGAACGATTGCTCGGGGCGCTTCTCTTTGGCTCCAGTTCAGGATTGGATGCACCGCCGGTTATGCGCTACTCCATCTCTCTCATCGCACTTTCGCTGGTTTTCGGCTGTGCACCTGCGCCTCCGACGGAGGGCGCGCGCTCACCGGCGACGCCTGCCGGCTCCTCCTCCTCGCTACCAATCAGCGTCCCCACGTCGACGCCGGAGGTCGCGAGCCAAAGCTCCACCAGCGCGAACACCGAGACGGCGGTTCCGCTCGTCCGGCCCGAACCTGCGCAGGAGCCACCAACCGCAGTCGTCCCCGAGCAGGCGCCGCCGACCGAGGTCGTCCCTGCGCCGGAGTCGGTCGCAATGGACGTGTCGCCCTTCGAGCCCGGGCTCGACGAGATCCTCGATGCGAGGCCGATTCGCCTTACGAAGCGCTCACCAGAGGCAATCAAGGCTGACGCGGAGCGGCTCGCGGCAAACGCGAAGGCACTCGCGCCGAAGACGAAGGGCAAGGGCAAAGCTCATGCGGGCGCAGCCGCCGCGCACGAGGAACTCGCGTACGCGTTGCGTCGAGAGCTCGCCAAGCCGCTCGTCACCGCGGAGCTCGCAACAGACTTGCGAGCGCGCCGTACGGCCGCCGAGGACGCGGCACTGGCGCACTACTTCGAGGCAATCACCGCGGACAACACGCTCGACGAAGCGAAGTATCGGGCAGCGCACTTGCTCCACGCGCGACGCAATGTGGTCAATGCCCGCAAGCAATACTTCGTCCTGGTCGAGAACCACCCAAACTCTGCATTCGTGCCGCTCGCGTTTCTCGGATTCGCACTGCTATTCGCCGATGAAGCGAGAGGCGACAAGTCGAAGTGGCCCTTCGTGGAGATGAGCGGGATGAAGGCGCTGGAGCCCGAAGGCAACCCAGCGACGCCAGAGGCTCTTCTGCTCATCGCGCGTGCCCAGCGAGGCTCGAGGAAAATCAGCGACTTCACCGAGACGCTCGGCAAGCTGCGTAAGGGATTCCCGCGCAGCGCCGCTGCCAAGCGCAAGCTATGACGCGCGAGTGCACGTATTATCGGGTCGTTCGACTTCCCCTTCCACCCGCGAACGGCTGCCGCCATTATGAACGAAAACCCAAACCAAGCCCTTCTCCAAGAAGTGGAAGAGGCGCGCCTCGCGTTCGCGGAGGCGGAGGCAGAGTTGGCGCGCGAGGAGAAGCGGCCGGCCCGGACGTTGCCCGGCCCCAAGCTTCAACGCACCAATGTTCAAAGCCCCGATGGCTATCGCACCGCCGACCAAAGCGAGGAATTGAGGAGAGAGCTTCGCGAGCTCCATCGTTCGCTCGCTGACACCCGAATCGAGCTGAGTATCTTGCAAAGCCGCGCGCGAGCCGCGATTGAACGCGCAAGTCCCAATCGGAGCCTGCTCGGCGTTCTTTTGCCGTTGCTGGTGGTCGGCGGAGCGTCCTACGCCGCCTTTACCAGCGCGGGCCTAACCTTGGCGTTGCTGCTTGTGACGGTGTTCGGAGTCCTGCTGTTTCGGCTGCTCGGGGCTGGCGACTCGGATCCCCCGATCGCCGGTGGCGGCAGCTCGACGCAGTTGCCCCGGCATGACTAGGGCGGACGTCGTTCGTATGGCAAGCAGCTCGCGACGTCAGTCCACTGCGACAACGCGGGCGTTCGCTGCACAATGCCGGCATGAAGATCGAGCATGTCCCGGTCCAGATCAGCGACTGGTCGCAGATCGCTGCCACTGAGCACCCAGGTGAAGCCGGCGTCGCGCGCTGGCGTACGGTCGAGCAGGGCAACATACGCGTGCGGATCGTCGAGTATTCGCCGGGGCCGATAGGGCCCTCTGGCCGGCATCTCCTTCATCGGCTACGAACGCGCATGCTTGTGCACCGGTGGGACGGCCCAATCGACGACAAGGAATGGCGAACGTTCGTGGAGACGCAGGGCTTCGGTCAGCTGGTGGCCTCAGGTCGCAACCGAGACGTGCCCGTCATTGTTCCAACTCAGTACGTATTGCTGGCGAGCCGGGTCGTGCTCCACCTCGCGCGAGGGAACCCTATCTGGTCGGCTATCGCTGAGAACGCGCTCGTGGTCCTCAGCGTCGCGGGGGATTGGAGTTACATCCCGTCTTCTTGGAAGGCGATTGGAAACGAGGATCCGCGGCAGGGGATCCCAACGACCTACTACGGCTCGGCGCAGCTCACCTGCCGGGCAGAGGTCATCGACGAGCCGGAGGGAATAGCCGATGTCCTACGCACGCAGCTCGCGGCGCTCGAGCCCGGGAGCGACGCCGTCGATCCGCTGGAGCACCGCGCGAGGTTGAAGGAGATTCGTGGTCTGTCGCTCGCCATCGAGAAGGTGCAGGCCAAGTTCAAGTACGGTGGCAACGTGGACCGCGCGCATCGGCTGGCCGTGGCCGAACGCTTGGCCGAGCGAGCCGGACCGGGAGATGAAGCGGCGCGCGCTCGGCTCCTTTCGCGCCTCGAACCGCAACCACCGACATGAGCATCGAGGTTGTTGAGGACGTAGCGCGACCCGACGGCGAGCTGCTGGCGGAGATCGACGGGGTGCTTGTACGAGCTTACGGCGGCGCTTCTCGTCGGGCGCGTATCGAGCGCTTCCTGTTCGTTGATGACGCTGGTTGGGTGATGCTCCGGCGCGAAGGGCGAGTCGTCTCGGTGGGTGCGTTCATCGGCTACCGTTCAGCTGGATTCGGCTGGATCGGGCTCGTGGCGACCGAACCGCGCGCTCAGGGTGGTGGCTTTGGCCGCGTGATCACCGAGGCGCTGATCGAGCGTCTTCGGCGGATCGGCTGCGCGGCCGTGCTCGACGGCTCGAAGTCCGGCGCGCCGCTCTACGAACGCATGGGGTTCTCGGACTTCGGGCTGAGTCACGCGCTCATGGCACCCGCGGAACTCGTGCTCTCCGACCAAACGCCCGCTGGCCTCGAGAGCGTGCAGCTCGTGCCGATCGGCGCGGAGATGATGCAGAGCGTGCTGTCCTTCGATCAGCATGCGTTCGGCGCCGACCGGCGCTCGCTCTTGAGCTACCTCCTCGAGGCCAATCCGGGCAGGCACGTTGCGGCGATCACGGAAGCTGGATTGGTCGGCTACGGTATTGCGCAAGCCGATCTCCTCGGCCCCATCGTCGCCGATAGCGCGACGACTTTGCGTGCGATCGTAATGTCGCTCCACTCGCTCGACTTCGGCTCCCCGCCTTCGCTGCTCGTGCCTCCAGAGTGTGCGTTTCTTCCCACGCTGCTGAAGCTGGGCTTCACCTCCGCACGAACCCTTCGTCGGCAACATCTCGGCATCGGCGAGCTACCCGGGCTGCGAGGCCGGCTCTGTGCCCAGGCGAGCTTTGGCGAAGGTTGACCGTCGCGACGGGCTCGTTGGAAGGGCGGCGTGCCCTCGGCGCTCACTCGAGGGTCAGCTTGCGGGTGAGGGTGCCTCGGAGGCTCCCGTCGGCGTTGAAGGAGCGGACCGTGAAGGTCCGCGGCCCGAGTTGATTGAACTTCGAGCGGACCGCCAAGCGAGTCGAGCGCGACTTCCCGCTCACCGAGTCGGTCAGGAGGAAGCCGTCTGCGCGGACTTCGATCGAAGCCGCGCCGGCGGGCGCCCGCTCGAGGCCGATTTCGTAGAGCGCGGCCCCCATCTGCTTGATGTAGACCGCGGTCCCGCTGGTGACGTCGATCGAGCCGATCCCGCGCGCCACGGGCGTGTCGGAGGCGTCGAGGCCGATCACCTCAAACAGCCGACCGTTCTTCTCGCTCGTGAACTCGTACGAGTCCGGGAAGTTCGAGCCATCTGCTTTGGTTGCGCTCCCGATCTCGAAGCCGTCGACGCGGTACTCCACCGACGCAACGTTTGACGGCGCCAGCGCGCGGAGCTCGTAGCGGCCGTCGGCTTGCCTTGCCCAGTAGACCTCGAGCGGCGCCAGATCGTTCGCGGTCCAGAACGCGAGCCCGCCGGGCTCGGAGATCGCGAGGTTGAGGCCCTCCGTGTAGGTCTGCGTTCGTGGGCCCCAGCAGCTCCAGTTCGGCTGGCAACCGTTGTAGTAGCGGACCACGGTCTTGATCCATTGGTCGCGAAGCACCGGGTCGCTTGGATCAAAGGCGTCGAGCCACGCGAGGGCCTTGGCGTCGGTCTCAGCGTTGGTGGTGTAGATGGAGTCCCGCACCATCCCGACGACGTAGTCCACGGCGTGGCCCATCTGTCCGTCGATGGTCAGAACGTCGGAGCCATACGCGGCGAGCGTTTGGTTGAAGGTTCCCGCGTCGAACTGAAAGAGGCCGAGCCCACCCTCCTTCAAACTGCAAGGGCCGTCGCCGGAGCCTGCGATCACGGGGCCACCGCCACAGTCGGCTGAGACCGGGCCCTTGCAGGCCCATGTCGCCTCGGACCAGCACATGACGAGGCCTGTCTCGGAGTTCGCGATGCCGGCGAAGAGGTAACCACTCTTCTTGACCCCTCGCGTCCGCAGCGCGTCGCGAATGCGCTCGTAGCGGGGCTCCTTCTGCGCCGCCGTAAGCGACTCCTGAAGGTCCTCGGACTGCTCGTTCGGCGCATCGTCCAACGAGCTACCGGGAGCGCAGCTCGCAGCCATCGAGAGCAGAGCGGCCGACGCTAACGCCGTCAGGCGTCGTGCAGGGAGGGAGGCTCGCGTCGGGGAGGCGGTGCGTGAGTCGGCCATGGCTCGACACGAGCACGCTCCGGGCCAGCGAAAATGCAGGGCTTTATGGGCCTTAATCCTGGGCGTTGGATCTCTTGGATCCAACTGGAGGGATCCAAGGGATCCAACGCGCTCGCGTGGATCTGCAGCTGCCTTTCGGATGCGCGAAGTGGGTGCGTGTCGGACACGTGCTTTGCGCATGGGCGATCGCGAGCACCCTCTGCTTCACGCGTCACTGCACAATGCCGCGATGAAGATCGAGAATGTTCCGTTCCAGACCACCGACTGGTCGCAAATCATCGCGACCGAGCACCCAGGTGAAGTCGGCGTCGCGCGCTGGCGCACGGTCGAGCAGGGCAATGTACGCGTTCGGGTCGTCGAGTACTCGCCGGGGTACGTCGCTGATCATTGGTGTGAACGCGGACACGTGATCCTCGTGCTCGAGGGCGAGCTGATCACCGAGCTGCGCGACGGGCGGCGCTTCACGCTCGGGCCGGGCATGAGCTATCAGGTGGCAGACGGTGATGGCGCGCATCGCTCGGTGAGTCCGAAGGGCGCGAAGCTCTGGATCGTCGACTGAGACGCCTTCACAGCCGTGGCACTCTGCCTTTGAGGAAGGCTACGCTCGCGCGCGATGCGCTCATCCTTCATCGCAATATCGTCTCTCTCGCTCCTCGCGTGCGGCGGAGCCAATCCGCCCGCTGGTCCGGCAGCCGGCGCGTCCTCAGCGGAACTGGCGCCACAGGCAACCACTGCGACCACCGCAGTCGCCGCGACCGCTAGCGCGGCAGCGACGGCCTCTGCGGCGTCAAGCAGCAGAGCCCCGCTGCCGATTTCGCTCGACGGTAAGAAGCTGCGTTGCGGTGAGGATCGCTGCCGCGGTGAGGTCGACTTCAGGGGGCAGATCCGCTTTCAGCAGATCGATCCAAACACGATGGCCCGCTGGGGCGGGCAGCCCGAACGCGCGCTCGTCGATCGAGGCGCAAAGTTCAGCGATGAGCGCTACGAACTCCCTGCGCCCACGCTCGAGGAGGTGTTCGCGTCGCGTGCTGCCGACGACTTGGTGTTGCCTGATGACGGTCCGAACGGGCTAATGCCAGTTCCGAGCGACGCAATCCGCGTGGGGGTGGAACTCGAGCTCCGCTTCCCCGATGGCGTGCTCGCGCGCGGCCAAGTGTTGCTCGCCGACAGAGCCGTGCGCCTCGGCTTCGGCGAATGGATGGGGCGCGTACGGAAGGGCCCTTTGCCGTTGCCTGGCGAGCCTGCTCACGAAGGCGCGCCGCGCGCGATGTGGGTCGAGTTTCCGAATGAGGTGCGCGGCAGCGCGCGCTCTGCGGCCGAGCTCGACTGGGTGCTCGTGTTCGACGACGCGTCGCGAACGATCAACTGCCAACGCCGCGTGAAGGGCAAGCCCGAGCAAGTCGCCTTTCAGGTCAATGACGTGCACGGGCGGGTCTTCGATCGACGAACCGGTAAGCTCGTTGGGGAGAAGACGCTCCCGGATCCCGGCGCACCGAAATGCGGCGAGTACTTCCAATGGCTCGACGAGGGCGTGGGCGGCGTGCTGGGCATGCGAGACAAGACGGCGTTCGTGCAGATCGCCAACTGGGCGTGGAGCACGCTGCGAGCTGGGACGCCGTGAGCCTGGCTCGGATCAGGTCGCGTTCCACGCTTGGGCGGTGAGCTCGAGCGAGCGCAGGCGCGCGTCGTCGTCGTAGATCTGAGCGGTGATCATCAGCTCGTCGGCGCCGGTGCGCTCAACGAAATCGCGCAGGCCGCGGCGCACCGTGTCGAGCGAGCCGGCCACGGTGCAAGCCAACACCGAGTCGATCATCGCCCGCTCCACGGGAGCCAGCGCGAGGTCCGCCTTCGGTGGCGGGAGCGGCCGTGGCCGTCCGCTGCGCAAAGCGAGAAACGCCTGGTGAACCGAGGTTGCCAGCACGCGAGCCTCCTCATCGCTATTCGCTGCGAAGACGTTGACCGCCAGCATCACGTAGGGTTTGGCGAGGGCGGCCGAAGGACGAAACTTCGCGCGATAGAGCGCGACGGCCGCATCGAGATGCGTCGGCGCAAAATGCGAGGCGAACGCGTAGGGCAGGCCGAGCGCGGCCGCGAGCTGCGCGCCAAACAGGCTCGATCCCAAGATCCAAATCGGCACGTCGAGGCCGGCGGCAGGCACCGCGCGCACCCGTTGCTCCTCTGGCGCGCTAGCCTCGAAGTAGCTCATCAGTTCCAGCACGTCCTCGGGGAACGCGTCGACGTCGCCCGCGAGGGTGCGTCGCAGCGCCCGCGCGGTCAGCTGATCGCTGCCGGGCGCGCGACCGAGCCCGAGATCGATGCGCCCCGGATAGAGCGTCGCCAGCGTGCCGAACTGCTCGGCGATGACCAGCGGCGCATGGTTCGGCAGCATGATGCCCCCCGCGCCGACGCGGATGGTTTTTGTCGCCGCAGCCACGTGGGAGATCACCAGCGAGGTCGCTGCGCTGGCTATGCCCGGCATATTGTGGTGCTCGGCGAGCCAGAAGCGCTTGAAGCGCAGCCGCTCGGCCGCCTGCGCTAGCTCCACGCTGCGCTGAAACGCCCCACGCGCGTCGCCGCCTTCGACGATCGCGCATAGATCCAAGATCGAGAGCTGCACCATCAACAGCAGATAGCGCGATAAGGCGTCGGGCGCCGCTCCATCGTCGGAGAGTTTGTGGCGATGCACGAAAGTCCTGCAAAGGGGCCAACCACTCTTGCAGCTTGAGCTGTGCGGCCCGCGTTGCTCCAACCTGCGGCCGGCGGTAGTGATCTCCGGGCTATGTCGACGCGCCCGAATTGGTTGCTCCCACTTTTCTGGACGAGTTTCGTCGCGTGCAGTGACGCGGGCTCGAGGCAGCCTGTTCGAGTCCCCCCAACACAGGAGCCGGCAGCCACCCCGCGTACGCCGAACCAGTACTACCTGCGCTTGCCACGTCCGGGGCAGCAAGGGCGCGTCGAGCTGGGGGACGGGCGCATCGGCTTCGTCACCCGTGGCGAGCGCTGGATCCTCGACGCGCGCGGTGTCGTTGTCGCGCGCGTCCATACCGATGCGTTCGTGGTGAGCGTCACGCAAGTTGCCGCGGAGGAGGGGACGAGCTTTCTGTTTTCGACCCGCGACGGGCTGTACGCGAGCGAGACGTTTGATGGTCCGCTGGAGAGGCTGCTCGGCGAACAAGCCTCGTACGTTGCGGGAGGGCCTGGCTTCGCCTTCGTTCGCACCTACGACGGGCGCACGATCACGCAGAGCTTCGCGAACGGCACGCGACCGAACTTCCCGCTCGGGACCCAGAGCGTCGGGGCCTCGAAGAGCGGCGCTATCGGGGCCGTGGTCGATGGAGGGCTTGCGTTCCTATCGATCGACAAGGGCGCGCACTTTAGCGACGTGAGCAAGGCCGTGGGCGAGTCCTCCGACGTGGTGGTGCGAGGGGGCAAGCTGTACTTCACGAGCTCGAGCGGCGAGGCCTTCGCCGTCGAAGGTGAGCGCATCGTGCCGGCGCTCATGCCCGAAGAACCAGCGCTCCAGAATGATCCTGCGTGGTCGCGCAGCGAGAGCCCGATCGAGGTTGCCGTCAGCCGCGGCGCCCAAATTCCCGGTGAGCGCGCTGTCTTTGTCGAGGCCGGTGCGGTCTTCACCGTGTCGCTCGCGACCGGGGATGTCCTCGCTGTCGAGCGCGGCGTCTTGCCGCCGACCGGGCAATGCACTCCCGTCGCCCTTAGCCAAACGACGCTATTTCTTTGTGGCAAATCAGTGTTCGCGCGCGGCCCGAGCGGCAAGGTCGAGCTCGAGCAGACCATGGCCGCCGAAGGTAGCTTCGTCAAAGGTTTCGGCGACGCGCTGCTCTACACGGCAGGATGCGGTGCGACCACCAAGTTGGGCCTTGCATGCGTGCGCCGCGCCGACGGCAGCTGGAGCGAGCTTGATCGTTCGGGCGACCTGTCTGAAGCGCCCGCGGATCACCCGCTGCAGCTCCGCGCGTGGATCCCCGAGGGCGAGGGCGCGCGGCTCTTGGTCGAGGGCGAGGGCGGCGGCTTGTGGGACGCCAAGACGGGGGCCAAGACGGCGCTTTTGCCCGACGAGATCACCCGCCTCAGCGAGCTGTTAGCGCCGCCTTCATACACTGGCTTACTGAATCGATCTGGGATCGACGACGAGGGACGCATCGTCGGCGTCGGACGCGACGGCGTCGGCTTCCGCGTGCTCGACTCGGGCCACCGCATCGAGCTGTCCTCCTTTCGCTTTTCGAGTCCGAAGAGCGCCGGCCAGCGTGTGCTCGCACGGGACGCCAGCAGCAACACCTACTGGCAATCCCAGGACTACGGCTTCACCTTCACCGAGGTCGACGGCCCGCCAGACGCCCCGAACCAACGTGAAGACGTGAGCGGCTGCTCCGATGCCGGCTGCAGTTTCTCGCAATGGCTGCGCGCTGGCTGGGAGCCGAGACCTCCTGTCGCACGCCAGGACGAGCGCTTCGCTACAAGCGCGGGCTCGCGACGCTCCGTCAAGTTGCCGAGCTTGCGCTGCAACGTCGTTGGAGCACAAACGCGCAAGGCCGCGCCGAACCTCCAAGAGCGGCTCGGCTTCGGCGCCGAGAACTTGAAGGCCGACGAGCAAGCGTACGTCGCGCTCTATCCGTTTGGAGGCACGGTCGGTGGCTCATTCGTCGAGAGCACGCACCTGCGCGCAATCGTGACCGGTAGGCAACCGCTGCTCACCGACGACCCGACCTCCTCCCAACGCGCGGCGAGCCGACGCGTCCGAGCGATCGCACCGTTCGACATCAAGGCTGCCATGTTCGAAAGTACGCTCAACCTATCGGAGCTTTTCGATGTCGCCCGCTCGAGCGGCGGCGCCGGTCCGGATCTGTCCTCGCTCGACGAGCGTGGGCAGTCGATCGCGGTCATCGGCGCCACGCCCTCGCTGATCCTCTCGGGCCAGAGTGGGCCATCTCTTTGGCTGCGCCCAAAGGAGCGCCCCTTCGTCTTCTCCTTCCCCGACTCGACCTCGCCCCCGATCGTCGCTGCGGCCGAGTTGAAGAAGGACGAACTCGCCGTGCTGGTGGCGCGCGACGACGGCGCGCTGGTGGTGCGCTCGGTCGGACGCGGACGCTCCAACGATCTGTTCCACGTCCCTCCGAATCTTGGCAACGTCGCTTTCAGTCCCACCGACACGCTGGCGATCGGCCCTGACGCCGAGCTCGGGGTACTGCGCGTGCGCACCGACGAACCGCCTACCCAAGAGAATCCGGCGATCCTGATCCGCCCGGGCAAGCCGAACCTCGCGTTAGCAGCGTGGTCGACGCTCGCTGCCGACGGCTCCGCGGAGTGCTCCGCAGCGCAGGGCTTTCGGGCGGTGATCAGCACCAAGGTCCCATGGCTCGAGGCGCTTTCTCTCGGTACGGAGGGATTCAGTGAACGCCCAGGTCTGATGCTCGTACGCTGGAGCGCCGAGCGCGTGTGTTTGGAGGCCGTCGAGATCCCGTACCTCTCGCAGACACTTCCCTCGACCAGCTCTGCGGACTCGGTGCTCGTCGCGCGCTTCGGTAAAGACGCGCCTGCGCCGGGGGCACAGATCCTGATCGCTGAGGGCGCCGAGCTACGCGAACCACGGAGCTGCGAGCTCATCCCTTGAGGGCGCTACCCGCGCCGCGAGGCCGGATGTGTAGCTCGCGCCGCAGCTCCTCGAGGTCGCGCTCCCACAAGTCCTCGAAGCGTACGACGGGCAAGAAGGCCCAGGCTTTCCCCCGCCGATAGCCTTCCCACACCAAGCGCGCGGAGCGCGGTGACTTGAACAGCGTGCCGAGCACCGCAATGATACGCGCGCTCGGCGCGCCCAGCTGCGCGTAGGTAAAGGCCTGCAGCGCGAGCTCTCCCTCTACGTCCGGCGTGTAGCCGGCGATCCGGCGTTGGCCGCACGAATCGTCAAGGCGCTCGAGAGCGCGAAGCTGCGTGCTCGGCTCGACCCGGAGCGCGGGCTCGATCACGGCGCGTGGCTGCCGCTCCGAGCGATGGCGCCCAAGGCCGAGGTCCCGGTGGTGATGCTTTCGCTCAATGCGCGCGCTTCCTCCGACGAGCACGTCGCCGTGGGAGCTCTACTCGAGCCGCTTCGTCGGGAAGGCGTGCTCGTAATCGCCAGCGGTGGAGTCACCCACAACCAGGAGGCCTTTCGACGCGGGTACTTTAGCGGCGATGAAAGGGCGAAGAACCCGCCTGAATGGAGCGTCGGCTTCGACGGCTGGGTTGCGAGCACGCTCGCAATCGCGGAGCCGAGAGTCAGGCTAGAGACGCTCGCGTCCTACGCGAGCCGGGAGGACTACGCGCGCGCGCATCCGACGCCAGAACATTTCTGGCCGGTGTTGGTGGCTGCTGGCGCGGCCGGCTCCGACGCTGGCGTCAAGGTGCACGCCGGCTTCCAGCACGGTCTTTCCATGTCAGCGTTCCTGTTCGGCGGGTTGGCGGTTTGAAGTCACCGCGTCTTGGGCATGGGCGGAGTCATCGTGAGACAAGCCTGTGGCTGACTGCCATTGAACAGCTTCTCGAGCGCGGAGCCGACCGCAGTTGCGGAGCCGCTCGCGCCAGCCGTCGCACTCGGATTCGCTGATGCGATGACGACGGTACTGGCGGTCGTAGAGGGTTGGGGATTGCTGGACGTGCGGGTGGCAACACTCAGGCACGGTCCCGGCGCCGGCGAGGCCTTGTGCTCCTCGCCGCAGGCCATCAGAGTCAACCCGGCGAGCGCGGAGGCGACGAGCGACGCGCGCCGTTGAAGAATCGAACGACCGTCTTCCTCATCCTTGTCATCCCAATCCCCCTCGTCCATGGCTCCCCCAGGGCATTGTCCACGGATGCGCGGGATGCGTCCACCCTTCGGAATGCGGAACTCTGACGGTCTTCAGCGCCTACGGGTCATCTCCAACCCGGCCTTCTTCGTAGGGCGTTTCTCTTTCGTGCACAGGTCGTTGTCGGCCGGACGCTCCCCGAACGCGAGCGTGTCGCCCTCCTGGAACACGAGGTCGAAGTCCTGCTTGCAGGACGCGATCGGGCGTTGTCCGAGCCCGGCACATCCGTCTTTGCCCACGTCCACCTCTGCGCCCACCGGAAACACGCCCGCCCCGCAACCCTTCGGGCTCGCTAGGAAGTCGGAGGCGGCTTGCATATGCGCCTTTGTCGACTTCCTGGTGAAGCCAAAGCGTCCCTCCCACCCAGGGCTGGCCTGGGCCGCTTGTTCCGTAACCTGGTAGTCCCCTTCGATTCGTACGGTCGGTTCGATGGTTGTTCCGAGTGTGCGAACGACACTAACGTTGCCGCTGACCACCGGCTCGAGTTCGGCCGTGAGCGAAGCCGGGATCTCGAAAGCACCTGTGTCGTCGACCGAGCAGAAAACGTAGGCGTTGGTCATCGTGTCGAGGTTGTAGGTCGAGACGAAGAGGATCACTTCTCCGTCGCCGCTTCCCGACCATTCAAGCGCATAGGGTTGGCCGAGTTCGAGCGGCCTACTGCTCAGGCTTACCAGCGTGGGCGTGGTCAAGGTCGCGCTAGCAGCGGGGAAATCAGTTCCGCCGCTGACTTCGAAGGAAAGCGACGTTCCCGACTCGACCAGCGCCGATTCGGGGGGCACTTCGCGCGAGTAGCATCTCGACATGTCCGCAGCTGGTAACGGCGCGGCGCGGAGAAAACAATGGTCGGCTGGCGTCCACCGGCCGCCAGAGGATACGAGTGTGCGCTGAGGCTTTTCAGCCTTGCTGGCTAAAGTCGATGCAGGGTCGGACTTCCACTGAGCCCGTCTTCGCCGCCGGGAGCCGAGCCGCGATGGCCAGCGCCTCCTCGCGGTCCTTGGCTTTGATCAAGTAGAAACCACCGAGCTGCTCCCTGGTCTCAGCGAACGGGCCATCGGTGCTGAGCACCTTACCCGCGCGAACGCGGACGGTGCTCGCGCTGGAGGTGGGGTGCAGCGCTTCACCCCCGAGGTAGTGCCCGCTTTGCTTGATGCTCTCGGTGAAGGCCTCGTACTCGCCGAGTAGCTCGGCCATCTCAGCCTCGCTCTTTCCGTCGTCGTTCTTTTCGTTGTCGTAGAGGGCTAGCAGGTAGGTAATCACTCGGCACGAGTAGCACGGCCCTCCGCCATGAATCACCAGAAAGCCGGCCGCGTCGCGACGGGCCTTGACGACCACGGTCGTGGCGCAGACCCTGCGACGCGTGACGTACCGCACCAAGGAGAGTCGCCCTTCAACGCAGTTCGAGCTGCGGACCGCTCCGGGATATTGGGCTGCAGCTGCGCTGATGTCGCTGCTCGGAGCGGGAGTCGCCCTGCTCTTCGTTTGGGGCACGGTTTCTCACGGAGAGCCACCGCTTGGCGCTTTGGTACGAGGTACCGCTGTGCTCGGACTCGTGGCGATTTTCTGGTTCGCGACCTCCGCCTACCGAGTGAACGGTACCATCGTCGTAGACGATGAGCAGGTGGCGTTCGTTGACGCTGCGGGCCGCACGCATTGGTCGCTCCCGGTGCGTGAAGTGAGCTTCGAGTTCGCCGCCAACATGGTTGTCCTGAGGAGCGCCAAACAGGTCCAACGGATCTCCGTCCGAGTGTTCAGCTCCCGCGCTGCCGTCGATCAGCTCTCGCAGGCGCTGATGGTGCGGGCGTTGGGAGAGCACGCCGGGAAGGCGATGCATGGGATCTTCGCCGAGTTCTTCGCGCGCGCCGCGAAGCCAGACGGGTTGAGCTCGGATGCAGCGCCCTCGAGTCCAGCAGACGCCGAGCTCGAAGCGCGCCTCAACGCCGAACTCGAGAAGCTCGACTGAGGATCGCGGAGTGGCCGGCGTGCTCCTCGGCGGTGGCGCTACTCGATGGCCTGTACCAAAGCGATCAGATCGTCGGGCCGCACCACGTGCACCTCGTAGCGATCGAGGAGCTCTTCCTCCAAGCGGTGAAGGCTCTCATCTTCTGTGACGAGAAACTCGACGCGCCGGTCGACGGCCAAGGCGAGCAGCTGCAGTTTGCTCGACTGTCCCTCATTCGCGAGCGCGGCGCTGAGCGAGAGGTCGGGGAACAGCAAGCCGCGCAGCTCGTCGAGTTTGGCGTCGTCTTCGCGCATCGGCGCCGGCGTCCTCTCGATGAGCTCCACGCGGCGCCCTTCATGCCAGGCGTCGAGCGTGCGCAAGGCCGTGCCGTGGGCTGCGGATAGACCCGCATCAACAAGAATGGTCGGAGGTCGGGACATGGGCGTTCCTCGGCGCTTCAGCTGCGATGGCCGAGCTGCCATAGCCGCTACTGTGGCTGGTGCATGCAACGAAGTAGCACGATTCGTTAGCTATTGATCCTCGAGTGGTCGGCGCACGAGAGCTCGTTGGGGCAGGCCGTGTTGATAGGCCTGAACACGCCAACCGAGGTCTCCCAATAGACGATAGAGCAGGTCCGGGAAAGGGGCTTTGGCCATCGCTTCGATGGCCTCGTCCGGGATGACCTTGCTTGTCGACAGTGCGAGCGCAGCCAGCTCCAAGGACTTAGCGACGTGCAGCGCCGGACCGCTTGGGTCATCCAGAGAACGACCCGCGATGGCGCCGCCCCCTCCCAGCGGAAGTCCGCCGGACCAACCGTAGCCCGCCGCCTCGGCGAAGTGCCGGGTCACTCGCAGCGCAGTGCGGTTGTGCTCGGCCTCGGGGAAGCCGCAGTTGATGACGGCCACCATACGAGCGCCGTCGATTTGCCGTGTGGTGCGCGCCTTCGCTACCTGTTCGAGTGCATGCGTCGCGAGCGCCGGGAGCGCGTCGACGTAGAGCGGGCTCGCCAGCACGAGCAGGTCGGCGGCGGCGAGGGCTGCGGCGCTCTCGTGCGCGGGCTCGTCATCACGGACGAACTCGGTGGCATAGTGAAACTCGACCTCGATACCGTGAACCTCGAGGCGCCTCGCGAGGGAGCGTGCGATGTGCTCGGAGGTGCTGGTCCCTTTCGGCTTGGCGCTCCCAATCAGAAACGCTGCACGCTTCGGCGCGGGCGCATCTGGCAGAGCATCGGCGCAAGCGCTCCGGAACAGCTCCTCGCGCAGCTGTTCCCTCGATTCGATACTGTTGCCCGGCGCCGTTCGCGAGGCGAGGAGCTCGCGAAGCTCGTTGGCCCAAGCCGCGCACGGCTCGCCATGAACTACGGTCGCTCCCACCGCTGGCGCCAGCAGATTCAGGCCGTTGGCATCCGCAAGGCCACGAAAGGTCTGCGCCTGGGCCACGTCTTCATGCGGCTGGTAACCCACGCAGTAAAGGCTGGCATGCCTTTCGTAGCGGTGGCCATGGTGGGTGAGCTGCGCTCGTTTCTCGAAGAATGGCGAGAGCAGGCAAATCAAGCGGTCGATCGCCCGTTTCAACGCGTAGCCGTGAGCCCCGAAGACAACAGGCCCGATGGTCACCAAGGCGTCGGCCTTGTGCACCTCTGCGATGATGTCTTGCTCTGCGTCCTTCGAGCGGCAACGGCCTGGCGTAGTTACCCAACAGTCGAACTCGCCTTGGCAATAGGCGAGCTTCATCGAGGCGAGGTCGAACCAGGCAAGCGAGTGGTACCCCGCACCTTCGAGCGCACCGCGGAGCAGCGCGGCAAGTTCAGTAAGCGGTTCTTGGCCTGTGGGGAGGTGGGCAAGGACGACAGCGTGCATACTCCTGCGGCAGCAAGTCTCACGCCAGCAACATTGCCGAGCGAGCCACCTCGCATCCGAGCCAGAACGCTAACTTTGCGCGCCAAAGCGAGCCGATTGCGCGATGGCAGCCATAGCCGTTTAGCCGACGATCAGTTCGTAGCCGTACTGCTCGACGAGCGCTGAGAACAAAGCGTTCGGTAGATCGCTTCGCGCTGGCCTCCTGAAAATGACTCGTGCCAAAGACGAAGGACAACGGGGCCTTCGGCGGATTCTCTCGAAGAGGGCCCGAGTCATTGGGTTTGCTGCATCAACCTTCGGTTGAATGACTCGTGCCAAAGACGAAGGACAACGGGGCCTTCGGCGGATTCTCTCGAAGAGGGCCCGAGTCATTGGGTTTGCTGCATCAACCTTCGGTTGAATGACTCGTGCCAAAGACGAAGGACAACGGGGCCTTCGGCGGATTCTCTCGAAGAGGGCCCGAGTCATTGGGTTTGCTGCATCAACCTTCGGTTGAATGACTCGTGCCAAAGACGAAGGACAACGG
>JBILLK010000025.1:0-162534 GCA_044376115.1 Polyangiaceae bacterium
CGGGGACGTCACCCGATGAACTGCGTGGACTGGAAGCAAGCCAAAGGGTTCTGCGAGGCGCAGGGCAAGCGGTTGCCAAGCGAGGCAGAGTGGGAGTGGGCGGCGCGAGGCGGCGATGCGGCCAGGAAATTCCCTTGGGGGGATGAAGCGCCGGACGATCCTGAAGACCGAGCGTGTTGGTCCGGCGGAACAGAGGGAGAACGAGAGGGCACTTGCACGGTCGGAAGCTTTCCAACTGGAAATGGCCGGTTTGGCCACAAGGACCTGTCCGGCAACGTGTGGGAGTGGACCTCTAGCAAATATGATGCCGAGTCACCAGACCGTGTCATTCGTGGTGGCAGTTGGCGCAACTATGTCGCGTCGAGGCTCTCGGCTTCGTTCCGCGACTGGTTCGCGCCGTCGTATCGCTACTTCCTCCTCGGCTTTCGCTGTGCCCGGTAATTTCAATCTTCCATTTACTCTTTTTCCCTTTGTCTGGGAATGATTCTTGCTCCTCGGTTGGCTGGGTGTGGGCTCCTTCTGGTGCGGAGCGCGTTCGTATCGACGGATAACCTGCCCGCCCAGCTCCTCATCGAGCTAAAGCGGCGGCAGGCGGAGCTGCGCGCGGTTCGCAGCTCCGCGCACACCCGTGGGGGGACGGCCCCGTCGACCTTGGCAGGACCCGCGCTTACAACCGAGGGGACGGTGTTCCTCTCGATCGCGTCATGAGCAACGAGCAGGATGCCACGCCTGGGAGCGAGGCCACGGCGCTTTACGACTTCGCCGGCAACGCCCAGGAGTGGACCAAAGACGTCTATCGAGAGGACAGCGCCACCGCCGACGAAGGCTGGACGCAAGAGGGCGGCGTCACCTACCGGGCCATTCGAGGCCTACCGATCGATCAAGCCCCACCGCGGTCGCTGCCCAAGAGCTCCGCCGCCTTTCGCAGCGCTATCTGTGCCTCCGGACCTTGCTCTGCTGACGTCGCCACGATTCAACAGTTCGTCGGTTTCCGCTGCGTGCGGCGCCTGAAGAGCTGAGCGCCTTGGTCTCGGCCACGCCGAGGACCCTGCCGAACTACTCCTCCAAATGCACGTGGGTCTCACTCACCGCGCAGCGCGCTTCGATTCACAGCGCTTCAACCACGCGGTACACGCCGATGTCGCATGGGAACGCGGCATCCTCGCTTCGACGACACGAGAGGACGGCAGCGTCGAGCTGCTCGATGACGCCACCTTCAGCGCGCAATCAGTCAGCCGAGCGAGCAGGGCTCCGCGGCCACTCGTTTGTGCTAACCGGTAGGCCATGGTCGAGCCGGGCGCTGAGTTGAGCGAGATTGCGGGGTTGTCTTCACCGCAGATCCAAGCTGCGCGCCACGAGAAGGGTCCGATGGTGGTTTTCGCCGGCGCTGGATCTGGCAAGACGCGCGTCATCACCTATCGCATCGCCAACCTGCTCGCCACGCATCGGGTACCGCCGTATCGGGTACTCGCGGTTACTTTTACCAACAAGGCCGCAGCAGAGATGCGCCATCGGCTGACCAAGTTGGTTGGCGAGGAGCTATCGCGCGATCTGTGGGTGGGAACGTTTCACGCAACCTGCGCCAAGTTGTTGCGTCGTTACCCAGCGGCCTGTGGACTCAAGTCCTCCTTTCTCGTCTACGACGACGATGACCAGCGCGCGGTGATGAACCGCATCTACAAAGACCAAGGCATCGACGATAAGAAGTTCCCGTTGCGCCAGGTTTTGGGCCGCATCCACAAGGAGAAGCAAGAGGGCGTAACCGGCACCGACTTCATTCCGGGCAACTTCATGGAACGCACCATCGCTCAGTGCTTCCAGGCCTACGACGAGCGCTTGCGCGCAGCCAACGCCGTCGACTTCGACGACCTCCTGCTCTACGTGATGCGCCTCTTGGAGAACAAGGATTCCCCTGAAGGGGAGGAGCTGCGCAAGAAGTTCTCCTACGTCTTGGTGGATGAGTTTCAGGACGTCAACCGCGTGCAATATCGACTCGTGCGCGGCTTTACCGAGAAGACGCAGAACCTCTTCGTCGTCGGTGATGACGACCAGAGCATCTATCGTTGGCGCGGCGCCGACGTGCAGATCGTACGTAACTTTCGGCACGACCACCCAGGCGCCAGCATCGTCAAACTGGAGCAGAACTATCGCTCCACCGCTAACGTGGTGGCAGCTGCGCTAGGCGTGATTCGCGTCGCGCGCGATCGTGAGCCGAAGGAACTTTGGACGGCCAACCAAGCAGGCGAGAAGATCCCGATCGTCTTTTGCGTGAGCGAGCGGGATGAGGCCGCGTACGTCGCGGAGCGCATCCGCGAGGCGATGGATGCAGGCACGCCGGCCAACGAGATCGCCGTCTTTTATCGCATCCACGCGCAGTCCCGCGTGCTCGAGGAAGTGCTGCGCAGCGAGCGGCTGCCTTATCAGATCATTGGCGGTATGCGCTTCTTCGAGCGCGCCGAGGTGAAGGACTTAGTGGCCTATCTGCGCCTCCTGACCAACCCCGATAGCGACGTCGACTTGGTGCGTATCATCAACGTACCCAGCCGCAAAATCGGCGATACCACGGTCGAGAAGCTCGCCGCTTTTGCACGCGAGCGCGGTAGCTCGATGTTCGCCGCGATCGAGGACTTCATTCATAGCGAGGGGCTCACGGCCCAACCGAAGAAGGCGCTCGCGCGCTTCTTGGCGCTGATGAAGGACCTCTCGAGCAGCGCCGCCACTGCGGCTCCTGCCGAGCTCGCCGAACGTGTGGTCGAGGAGAGCGGCTATCGCGATATGCTCTCGCGGCTGGATAGCGATGAAGGTGAGGCCAAGCTGCAGAACTTGGCGGAGTTGATCGGCTCGATCGGTGAGTTCGAGGAAGAGGCGCTAGCGCAAGGTGCGGTGCCAAACTTGGAGGGCTTCCTCGAGCGGGTGGCGCTCACGGCAGCGCAGGACGAGCTGAAGGACGCTCCTCGGGTCTGTCTGATGACGGTGCATGCGGCCAAGGGCCTCGAGTTCGATCTCGTGCTGCTGACCGGCATGGAGGAGGACATCTTTCCGTGGCGCAGTCAGGACAATGAGCGGCCTGGTGATGTCGAGGAGGAGCGCAGGCTCGCCTATGTCGCTATCACCCGGGCCAAGAAGCACTTGTTCGTGTTGCACGCCGAACGACGGATGATCTTCGCCAACACGCGCTACAACCAGCCGAGCCGGTTTCTCGGCGACATCCCGCGTGAGGTGATGCGCCCGGTGGTCTCTGACACGATGCGCGCTGCACGCGGACGCTTCATCGATCGGCCGATGGCTCCGCCTGCAGAGCCGCCACGCTTGGCCTTTCGCTCTCCTGCGGCAACTCCTGCGAGCACGCCGCGCATGGAGCTCGATCGCGCTCCGACTCGAGGCGACGTTGAACCGCCGCGCGCCGCCACGCGCCCGGCGATCGGAGGTACGCTCGATCTCTTCCCCGACGTCCGGCTCGGTGGCCTGCGCGTGGTCGAGCCGGTGGGCGACGAGTTGCCGGTGCGGCCCAACTTCAGCGCCCCCGCCGCGCCAACGCGGCAAGGCTTTGTTCGAAGCATGCAGCAGCGCCCAGGCGCTGGGCCGGAGCGAGCACCTGGTGAACGCTTCGTCGAGCGCGACGACGATGCGGGCGGTTCCTCCAGCAGTCTGCGACCACGCGCGCGCATCAGCGCCGATCACGGTCTAGGGCCGGGCACCCGCGTCTTGCACAAGACCTTCGGCACCGGGGTTGTGCTCAGCCTTGATGGCTCCGCCGACCCTGCGGCGATGGTGCAGTTTCCGGGCTGGACGCCCAAGCTGATCAAGATTCGCTTCCTCCAGCCGGAGGAGTGAGCCGTTTAGATGTCGAAGCCGCCGAACACGTACAGGTGATACTGCGCCTGGAAGATCTCGGAGAGGTAGAGGGGAAAGCCAATCGGCTCCACCCCAACATGGAAGTTCTTGTGCGGCTGGTACTTCACGCCCACGACCGGCTCGAGCAGGAAGGCCGCGCGTTCGGCTTGCGTCCAGTACCAAATGCCCGCGTTCACTTTGGGGTAGATGAAAAGCCCATCCACCGGCAGCTCGATGTCGTACTGGAAGAACAAGGGAACGGCGATCGTGGTGAAGCGATCACCGAACTGAAACTGCCCAGCGAGGCCGAGGTAAGCATTGTAGTCGCGGTCGAGCGCGACGGCGATCTCCGGGCTGAGGGAGAACTGCGTGCGTGTGTCGTCCACGTCAAGCGCAGGCCCGAGTTTGAGGGTGCCGGAAATCCGCCCAGCCTTGTCGGCCGCGCGCGCCTCTGCGGGAATTGCCAGGAGTAGCGAGAGAAGGCCAGTAACAAGCAACGCCGTTCGCATGGCGTCACGCTAGCGAAAGCTGGCCAGAGTCGCCAGCTTTCGAAGCCCAGAGAACACGGCGATCGAGGTTACTTCGCTGGCTCGGTTACAGCCCAAGCAAAGGCCAGTCGGTCAGCGCCCTTCTGCACCTCGGCCTTGCGTTGGTCTGCTCCACCATGGCCCGAGTTCTTCTCGATGCGCAGCAGCACCGGGCCACCGCTGGTGGCGTCTTGTACGGCAGCCGAGAACTTGCGTGCGTGAAGTGGATCCACGCGGTCGTCGCTGTCGGCGGCGAGCATCAACAAGGCCGGGTAACGCACGTTGTCGTTGACGTGGTGATACGGCGAGTAGCCGTAAAGCGCCTTGAATTCGGCCTCGTTGTCGCTGCTGCCGTACTCGGCGATCCAGGTGCGACCGGAGCCAAAGGTGTGGTAGCGCACCATGTCCAAGAGCGGAACGCCGCACACAACGCCGGCAAACAGCTCGGGTGCCTGCGTCATCGCTGCGCCGACTAATAAGCCGCCGTTGGAGGCGCCGGCGATCACAAGCTTCTCGGGCCGAGTGTACTTCTTGTCGATGAGATAGCGCGCCGCGCCGATGAAGTCGTCGAACACGTTCTGCTTCTTCAGCTTCATCCCGGCTTGGTGCCACGCCTCGCCGTATTCGGCGCCGCCGCGCAAGTTCGGGATCGCCAGCAGGCCACCACGCTCGAGCCAGGGGTAGAGCGTCGCGTAGAAGGAGGGGGTGAGGTTTACCTGGAAGCCGCCGTAGCCGTACAGGTAGACCTTGTTTTCCCCGTCTTTCTTCGCGTCTTTTGCGCCGACGATGAACATGGTCACCACGGTGCCGTCTTTGGACTTGTACTCGACCTGCTCGGTCGAAAACTTCGACGCATCGATCGGGATGTTGGTCTTGCTGTAGAGCGTGGACTTGCCGTCCTTGACCGAGAACTTGCGGATCTCGAGCGGCGCGGTGAACGACTCGAAGCCGAGGTAGGCGTCGCTCTCGTCAGGGAGGCCGACCAGGCCGGTGACCGAGCCGACGCCACCGAGATCGACCGGCATCGGCGATTTGCCGTCCAGATCACGCAGCTCGACGCGGCTCTGCGCCTTGTCCAGGTAGGCGATCGCCAGCTTGCCGCCGATGATCGAAAAGCCGTCCATCGTCGCGGTTGGGTGTTGCGGGACGATCTCCACCCAGTCTTTGGCGTCGGGCTTCTTCGGGTCCACCTTGAAGATGCGCCAGCGTTCGGCCTGCCAATCGGTCATCAGGTAGATCACGCCCTTGTGTCCCTCGGCACGATAGTGAGCCACCGCGGGCGTCGATAGCTTCGTCCACTTGGCTTTGCGGTCCGCGCCGTCCTTCACGAACAGATCGTTGGAGGTCCAGCCGCTGTCGATCGAGAGGAAGAAGAGCTTGCCGTCTTTGGTCAGGTCGCCGCCGATGAACTTGGTCGGGTCCCCCGTCTTTTCGTGAACGAGCTCATCTTTCTCAGGCTTTTCGCCGAGCTTGTGGAAGCGAACCTCCGCGAAGCCGGGGCGTTGATCCGGCTTGATGGCCGGGTCCGTGGGCAGCCACGTGTAATAGAAGCCGTCTCCTCGCGGCGTCCATGAAGGTTGAGCGTATTTGGCGCCCTCGATTACGTCGACCTCTGAGTCTTTCATGGTCTCGACGTCGATCACCTTCAACGTCGCTTCGTCGGAGTTGTTCTTCTTGACTGCGTAGGCGACCTTCTTGCCGTCCCAGCTAGGCACCCAGGTGCCGAGGCTGACCGAGCTATCGGTAGACCAGCTGTTCGGGTCGAACAGGACCTTCTCGGCGCCCTTTTCCCCCTGCTTCACGTACACGATCGACTTCTCTTTGTCGGCGTGGCGGCGCGAATAGAAGATGCGACTGCCGCGCTTGCGTGGGGCCGAAAGCGCATCCACGTAAAGCAGCTCGGTCAGGCGCTTGGCGATCGCCTCTCGCTCCGGATAGGCCGCGAGCGTTGCGCGCGCGAGCTTGTCTTGCTCGGCCGACCAGGCCTTGACCGGCTCTTTGCTAGCGTCCTCCAGCCAGCGGTAAGGGTCTTTGACCGTGGTGCCGAAGAGCTCGTCGGCAATGGCGTCATCGCGGTGGTTATCGGGGTAGGGCAAGAGCTTCTTTCGGGCTTCTGTGGGCTTTTCCTCGGATGCGGTGGGCTTTGGGGGCGCAACCACGATATCCGGAGCCGCCGAAGAGCAGGCCAAAATGAACACCGGCGCAAGAAACAAACCGCGAGCACGCTTCATGGGCGCAGACCTTTTCACGGGCTCCATGCCAATGACAAGGACTTCCTGCGCGGGGGACGACCTGGTCAGCCGGTCACGCTTCGAAGCATCACGAACACCACGATTCCGGTGACCGAGACATACAGCCACAACGGCAGCGTGAACTTGGCGATGCGGCGGTGCCGATCAAAGCGGCTTTGGAAGGCCCGCGCGAAGGTCAGCAGGATCATCGGTACGACCAAGATGCTGCCCACCACGTGCGTCAACAGCACGCCAAGATACAGGCCGCGGAGCGGCGCCCCTTTGGGGTACGGCGTGTCTCCGTGCACATAGTGGTAAACGAGATAGCCAACGAGGAAGCAGGCCGAGGCCGCGAGGGCAGCCAACATGAAGGCTTTGTGCACCTCTCGGCGTTGATTCTTGATCGCGATCAGGCCCCCAACCTGGCAACAAGCAGCGACCGCGTTGAGCGAGGCGTTCAGCGCGGGCATGAAGGTCAAGGAACCCTGGTCCGGGGCTGCTTTTGTGCCGAAAAGTACGTAAGCGATGATGCCCACGGCGACCACTGAGATCAGCGCAATCGAGGTGAACAGGGCGGCGTCGCGAGGGGGTGAGGCTTCAGTCGTGGTCACGCGGCGAGTTGTAGTGCGCAGGCTGCGGATGGCAATGCCTTGCTTGCGTGAACCGGGCTCGTAAACCGCAGAAAAGGTGCATTGGCCTTCACGGCCCCGTTGTGTAGCCTCCGGCCATGCCCTTCAAGAACATTAGCCAGTCGCGAAAAGTCGCTTCCGTCGAGGGAGAAGTTCGGGGCGCGTCTTACAACGCGAAGCTCGACGCTGTGGCCCTCCTTTCGTGGAACCCCGTTCAGATCGCGATCATCGGTCGCGCCGGCACCGGCGCAAAGATCCACAACATCACCATGGGGGACGTCTCCGATATCGTGCTTCTCTCGCGCGACATGGCGATCATCCAGTCCTCGAGTGAGACCTGGCAAGTGCTGGATCTGTCGCACAAACCGCGCGTCGACCCGCTCGGTAATGACGTGCGCAGCCTCGTGGGGCCGCAAGGGGAGCAAGCGCTGGTGCTGCGTTGGGACAACACGGCCGACGCGCTGACGCCCGGCAAGAATGAGATCGCCTTGCGCAACTTCGCGCTGCGCGGGGATCACCGCTCGATCGATCTCGGCGAGAACGAGTGCTACGTGGTCGCAGACGGTGGTGAGGGCGAGTTCCGAATCCACCCCGGCGCGACGCCGGAGCAAGGTTCGCTGGCCAAGGTCGCACTGCCCGCCGGCTCCAAGGGCTTCGACCGGCTGCGCGGCAGCAAGTTCCTCTCGGCGGCCTTCAAACGCGGCGGTACCAGCGTCGCCATCATTCGTCGCGCAGGTAACCGTGTCGAGCCGAAGTTGCTGCACCTCGAGGCGCAGATCGCCGATATCGTGATCCAAGAGACGAGCATGATCGTCGTCGCCAAAGACGGCCGGGCCATCCTCTACGACTCAGAGTCGCTGGACAAAGCCACCAGCAACGCCGTGCCGAAGGCCGAGCTTGCGCTCGGTTGCAGCGGTGAGCCGAAAACGGCTGTCGGCGCCCGCGGTAACCTCTTCGTCGGTACCTCGACGGGCGAGATCTACATGGCGGTGATGATCCGCAAAGCCGTCATGGTCTGAGTCGGTGCGCAGGCTCCGCGACGCGGGTCGCGGAGCCGATCCGACCGCGGATGCGAGCCGGCTCAGGTCCCGAGGCCGGGCCCCATCGCGAGCCAAGCGGCGCCATCGGCGACGATGGTGGCGCCGTGAACGAGCGAGGCCGCGTCCGAGCAGAGGAACAGCGCTACGTTGGCGATCTCGTCGATCGTGCCGAAGCGCTTGATCGGGATTTTGGCGGTCAGCTGCTCTTTGAAGCCCGCAGGCGCGAGCCGGCTCATGCCCTCGGTATCGTCGATTGGCCCGGGGGCGATGCCGTTCACGCGGATGCCGAGCCCCGCCCACTCAGCGGCGAGGCTACGCGTGATTGAGTCGACGGCCGCTTTTGCCGCGGAAGCGTGCACCTGCAACGGCGTAGCACCGTAATGCAGCGTGGCTGAGATGTTGATGATGATGCCGCCGTTGTCGCGCATCGCCTTGTCGAAGGCAGCGCGGGACACGTTGAACGTTCCGCAGGCGTCGATGTCCATCACGGTGCGAAAGCCGTTGGGCGAGAGCGTCGCCGCCGGCGCGAGGAAGTTCCCGGCGGCGCCATTCACCAAGATATCGAGCTTGCCCAGCTCGCTTACGGCCTTGTCTACGGCGCTCGCGACTTGCGCTGGATCCCGAACGTCGGCAGGTGCCGCCAAGCACTTGCGCCCGGTGAGCCGCGTGAGCTCTTCGGCTGCGGCAGCCAAGCGGTCGGCTTTGCGCCCGACGATCACGGCCTCGGCCCCGTGGGCCATCAGCGTCTTGGTGATGCCGTAACAGATGCCCGAGCCACCACCGGTGACCAGCGCCACTTTTCCTACGAGAATATCGCTGCGGAAGATGCTTTCTGCCATGCGCCTCGGGTAGTACGGTCCGCCCCGGAATGCACCCAATCTCCCCAGCCGCGCTGGTTATGCTCGCGCTGGTTGGTTTGGCCAGCGGGTTCGTCAACACGGTGGCCGGCGCAGGTTCGCTGCTCTCGTTGCGGGCGCTGATGCTGCTCGGCGCGCTGCCCGGTGAGGCCAACGGTACCAACCGCATCCCCGTGGTGGCCCAATCCGCGACGGCGGCGTTCGCCTTCCGCAAACATGCTCGGGTGAGCTCGGCCTTGCTGCTGACGTCGCTCGCTCCGGCCGCTGCTGGGGCGGTGGTGGGCTCGTTGCTCTCGCTGGTGGTGCCCGACCGGTTCATGAACGGTCTGCTGATTGTGGTGCTGTTCGCGGTCGCGGTGCTCGGGCTGCGTAAATCGAAGCGAGCCAGCCCGCCCGCCGACGAGAACGAAGCGGCCGAATTGCAACGGATGAAGAAGCCCAGTTCGCTCGTGTGGCTGTTCTTCTCCGGCCTTTACGGCGGTTTTTTGCAGGCCGGGGTGGGCCTCTTGCTGCTTCACGCGTTCTCGCAGGTGGCTGGGCTGGGGCTGGTTCGCAGCAACGCGCTCAAGGTGACGGTGGTGCTCGGGTTTTCGCTGGTTGCGGCCGCGATCTTCATCGCCAACGGTCAGGTGGTCTGGGCCTACGCTCTGCCGCTTTCGGCCGGGTCGGTGGTTGGGGCGGCGCTGGCCGTGCGCTTCGCGATCTCGTTCGGTGAAAAGCTGAAGATCGCGGTCGTTGTCGTGGATTTCGTCGCCTGTGTGGTGCTGCTTGCGCGCGAGCTTTCGTCGCTCTTCTGAGCGCCCCGCGCGCGAAAGGAAAGCCAGTGCTTTTGAGGCGGCGCTTTATCTGGTAGGAGCCAACCGCGATGGCGTCGATTCAAGTTCAGGGCGTAACCAAGCACTACGGCAGCAAACGTCTGTTCGAGGACGTTTTGGTGAACTTCAGCGATGGCCGTCGCTACGGTCTGACGGGCCCCAACGGCGCCGGTAAGTCCACCTTCATGAAGATCCTGAGCGGGGATCTCGAGCCGGATAACGGCTCGGTGCATCGCCCCGAGAAGACCAGCGTACTGCGCCAGGACCAGTTCGCCTTCGAGGACCAACGTGTGCTCGACGTCGTGATTTGCGGCAACAAGAAGCTTTGGGCCGCGATGACCGAGAAGAACGCCCTGCTCGAGAAGGAGACCCTGACGGATCCGGAGGGCGAGCGGCTGGGGGAACTCGAGGGCGTGATTGCGGAGGAAGACGGCTACTCCGCCGAGAGCGAGGCAGCCACGTTACTAGAGGGGCTCGGGCTCACGACGGTGGACCATGAACGGCCGATGCGAGAACTCCCCGGCGGTCTCAAGCTGCGGGTGCTGCTCGCGCAGGCGTTGTTCGGTAAGCCCGACGCGCTGCTGCTCGATGAGCCCACCAACAACCTGGATCTCGACACCATTCGCTGGCTCGAGCGCTTCCTCAACGCCTACGAGGGCGTGCTAGTCACCATCTCCCACGACCGGCACTTCCTGAACGAGATCTGCACGCATATCGCCGATATCGACTACGAAACCATCATCGTCTACCCCGGCGGCTACGACGAGATGGTGATGGCCAAGAGCCAGGTCCGCTCGCGCATTGAACAGGAGAACTCCGAGCGCGCGCGGAAGATCGAGCAACTGCAAGACTTCGTGGCGAAGTTCGGTGCCGGTACCCGCGCCTCGCAGGTGCAGAGCCGCAAGAAGCAGATCGAGAAGCTCGCGCTCTCCGACCTCAAGAAGAGCAACATCGCGCGGCCCTACATTCAGCTGCTGGTGAAGAAGCCGTCCGGCAAGCAGACCTTGACGATCGAACGACTCTCCAAGTCGTTCCCTGAGATTCCGATCGTGAAGAACTTCGACGCGCTGGTGACCAAGGGCGAAAAGATCGCCATCGTCGGTCGCAACGGTGTCGGCAAAACCACGCTCTGCCGCATGCTCTCTGGCGAGCTCGCGCCGGACAGCGGCACGCTGACGTGGGGCCATCAGGTCAGCGTCGGCTACCTCGCGCAGGACCACACGGAAGGCATCCCCAAAGACACCACCGCCGCCGAGTGGCTGCATTCGGTCGACCCGACGGCGGGCGTCCAAGACATCCGTGGGCTGCTCGGAAAAATGTTGTTCGCCGGAGACGAGGGGAAGAAGCCGACAGCGGCGCTCTCCGGTGGCGAGGCCGTGCGCCTGCTCTTCTCCAAGCTGATGCTCACCAAGGACAACGTGCTCGTGCTCGATGAGCCGACCAATCACCTCGATCTCGAGTCGATCGTTGCGTTGGGCGACGCCCTGATGCGCTACGAGGGCACCGCCTTCGTCGTCGCGCACGATCGCGAGCTGATCTCTCAGTTTGCCACGCGGCTGTGGGCGTTCACGCCCGAAGGCCTGGTCGACTTCAAGGGCGGCTACGACGCCTTCCTCGAACAGAGCGAGGCCGCTGCGGCGCTCGCAGCGTCACCTAAGAAGAAGAAGAAGTAGGCGGCGTGCGGCGTTGACGTTTGAGCGCCTTGAGCAGCACCTTTCGTCGGCGCTGCTCCTGTTGCTCGGGCGTCGGTTTGCGCCCGGGTAGCGGAGCCTGCTCGGCGTGATGCTCGTCGAAGGCGCCGATCGGTTGGCCAAGCTCAAACAGCGTGATCTCCCGTTGCCCGCGCTCGCCGAGCCGCACCGGCATGACCGAAGCACCAATCCCCGCTCCCACGTAAACAGCGCCTTGGCTCGGGTCCCGCCGCGTTCCGTAAAGCCCGTGCACATAGCGATGCCCACCGATCCGGCCAAGCGCGAGCTCATTGAGCTTGGCCAAGGTGACCTGGCCGGCGTGCGTATGACCGGACAGCACGAGCGGGACGCCCGCCGCCCACAGCCCGTCTGCCTCCTCGGCGATGTGCGATAGCCCGAGCGTGGGCAGCTTGGGGTTGAGGCCGCGGATGGCCTTCTCACGATCGGCGTAGCCGGTATACGCGTCGTCCAAGCCGACGAGTTGGAGCTGTTGCCCGCGAGCCGAAAAGACGGTGTTGCAGTTGTCGAGCACCTCGGCTCCGCCGCGCAGCAACGCTTTGCGAACCTCCGGCGCACCCGACCAATGGTCGTGATTGCCGAGCACCGTGAACACGGGCGCGGAGAAGCCGCGGATCACCTGGCTTAGGTCATCCAGGTAGAGTTGGGAGTGGCAGACGAAGTCCCCGGTGATCACCACTACGTCGGGCCTGGCTTGGTTGGTCAGCTCGACGGCGGCGTACTGAATGCGCATCGGGGTTACGCGGCCCACGTGAAGATCCGTTAGGTGGGCCACTCGCAGCGGCGCCATCGTCTGTTCGTACCAAGCTGGACCGGCGAACCTCCGAACCGAGATCGGCGAGGACGTCCGCGTAAAGGGGGGCACAGCCTGAGCATAGGCCCGGAGTTGCCGTTGTAAAGCCGAAGGACGCTACGGCTGCGCGTAGCCCATCACGCGGTAGATGACACGACCGCCCAGTTCGTGAATCACGGTCTCGGTGTCGTAGAGGTACTCGGCGCGCGGCAGGATGTTGCGAACTCGCCGGCGTCGAAAGTCGGTGGGAAGCGTGTCGACCTCGAGGCCCTCCGCTCGAAAACACTCGCGGGACCGGAGCATGTGGTACGCGCTGGTGATCAGCAGCGGCGATTGAAAGCCCCGGTCACGCACGATCTTGACGCTGTAGACGGCGTTTTGTCGGGTGTTCAGCGAGAGGTCCTCGACGATCAGTCGGTCCTCCGCGATGCCCCAATCCATCAGCTGCGCCTTCATCACCTCGCTCTCGTCGGAGCCAGTGAGGATGGCCTGTTTGGCTTGGCCCGACTTGAGTACTTCGTACGCGACGGTGAGCCGTTCGATGTTGGCGTTGTAGCTCCCTCGGCCCGCGGCTTGCGGTGCGCTGTCGACGGCGCCACCCAAGACGATCACCACATCGTAGGTTTTTCCGGGGGTGCGCTCGTCCTGCGCACTGCGTTCGGCGATTCGCCAGAGGCCGTTGCTCACCGAGGGGCAGCCGGCAAAAAACAGCAGACCGAGCGCGATCGAACTCAGCGGTCGCTTGATCCGCCAAGGCAATCGAGGCTGGGTTTTCGTCGTGGCCGGCGGGCTGCGCCTGCGGCGTACGAGCACTGCCTCGAGGAGCAAAAGCGCTAGCACCCACGCTAGCGGACTCAGCAGTAGGTCCAACGTCTTGGACAAAAGAAAAAACACGCCTATCCCTACACCGGCTGGATAGAACTTAGTACGTTCCCGCGCATGTCTGGAGAAACCGTCGTCGTCACGGGTGCCGCTGGCTACGTGGGCACCTATGTGGTCAAAGAACTGCTCTCACGCGGGTATCGCGTCCGCGCCACCGTGCGTGAAGCCGGAGATCGTAAGAAGACGGCGCACCTTCGCGCCATGGCGAACGAGGAGCAGCTCGAGCTCCATTCGGCGGATCTCGAGGTCGCTGGCAGCTTTGAGCAGGCGATGGCCGGCGCCCAGTACGTCATTCACTCGGCCAGCGTGGTGCAGCTAACCGCCAAGGATCCGCAGCGTGAGATCGTCGACGTCGCTGTGACCGGCACCCGCAACGTGATTCAGACCGCCATCGCCGCCGGCTCGGTCAAGCGCATCGTCATGACCTCCAGCATTTCAGCGGTCGTCAGCAATGATCGCGACCAGCGCTACATCTTCTCGGAGGGAGATTGGAACGACGCGGCTACCGTCAAGTCGGACGCATACGGCGTTAGCAAAGTCGAATCGGAGCGGACTGCGCGCAGGCTCGTGGACGGCAAAGGCGTAGAGTTCGTCGCGATTTGCCCCGGCCTCGTGCTCGGGCCGGTGCTTAGCGAGGCTCACCTTCGAACCAGCCCGGTCGTGCTGTTCGAGGTGATGTCGGGCAAATTCCCCGCGATCCCGAACTTCTTTTTCCAGGTGGTGGACGTGCGCGATGTCGCCATCGCGCATGTGGCGGCGATGGAGCGTGAAAAGCCCTCGAGCCGCTACGTTTGCACCGCGTCGGCGATGGGGCTGCGGCAGATGGCCGAGATCGCTCGTCGCGCCTGCCCTCGTGCCAAGATTTCGCGTTGGCCGATGCCCAGCCCGGCGATGTACGCGCTGGCCGCTTTCGATAAGCGGATCTCTTTCTCCTTCCTCGAACGCAACTTGGACAGCGTTCCGACCTTCGACAACTCACGCATCAAGAAGGAACTCGGGCTCAACTTCCGCCCTGTCGAAGTGTCGGTTGGAGATACCGCCCGCTCGATGGAAGAGGGCGGGTTCTTGGCCTAGCTCTTCAACATCGAGCTGATGATCTTGGGGCTCTGGTTCGAGATGTGATCGAACGGTAGCCCCGCTGCGCTGAGCAGCGTTGCGTGAACGTCGGGCGGCTTGATCAAGTGCCCCGTCTCGTCTGCCGGTGCGCCGGTCGCGAGGTCCACGGGGCGCGAGTCATAGTTTGAGTCTTTGGTCGCACCGACGACGTGGTTGCCCTTGATGCCGTTGCCAGCCACCAAACAGGCCGACGCTAAATGGTGGTCTCGCCCACCGGTGGCGTTGATGCGCGGAGTGCGCGCAAACTCGGAGAAGCAAAGCAAGGTCGTGCGGTCCCAATAGGGCTTCCCCTTGGGATCTAGCGTGGCCTTTAGATAGGTAATCAAATTGCTGACGGCATCAAAGCCTTGGCGCTGCCGCTGCGGATGGTTGGCCGTCCAGTCGTCGTCGAAGTGGGCATCGGTGATGGAGGCGATGCGCACCAAGACCACCTGCGAGATGCCGTTCACGAGCGCCTGGGCGGCGAGGGCCGCCTGCCCGGCAGGCTTGCCTGCGAGCGCTGCCGAGGGGTTGGCCGGATCCGCGCCGAAGGTGGCGTAGAGCTCGGCGAGCTGCGAATCCACCGGCGGGTTGGGCTTGAAGTCGAAGTGCGTGAAGAGCCCGCCGTTGGCCAGCGCTTGCGCTGTTTGCCAAGCCGAGACGTGATTCGATAGAGCCTGCCTGCCGTCCACCTGGGCCTCGTAGCAACCGCCGTCGGCGTAGAGCTTGGCGGCGGCTTGCTCAACCGAGCCTGGAAGCGCGAGCGATTGATTGAGCGGGCGCAACACCTGCTGCATCTCGGCGAAGCTCGGCACCGAAAGACCGCTGGCGTTCGGGTCCATCCCCTCGTTGTAGGTCTCGGCGCCGCCGGTCACCAAGTTCGGGATCTTGAAGCGGTCGAGTAAGCCGGACGAGGCAGCCCATGCGGTCTCCAAGGAGCTGCCCGAGGCTGCCAGTCCGCGCGGGAACTTGCCGGTCAAAAAGAAGCGCCGGCCTACCTCGTGGGTGAGCGTGCCCATGTTGACCCCGCGCACCACGCACAGGTCTTCCCAATGTTCCTGGGCGAGCTTCTCCATGGTGGGGCCGTAATCCACGGCGCAGCCGTTGGGGCGCACGATGCCTGTCCCGCCAGTGTTCTCGAGCGTGGTTTGTGTCACCGCGTCGGTGATGAGGTCGAAGCCGGTATAGATGCCGCCGCTGGGCTCACCGAACAAAGTGTGGCTGCGCGGATCGAGGCACAGCAACGTGTCCCAGCCATTCGCGAACTCGCACAGCACCAAGAGCGGCGCGTTGTCTGGGTCGACCTCGGCCGAGGCGTGGCGGGTGCCGAAGAAGCCGTCCATCATGACGGTTCCACCGAGGCCGGCGAGGAGAGCGCGCCGGCTGAGGGCGAGCCTGCGAGGCGGGTTCGAGCGGCGAGACGGCTGATTGCGATGGTTCATGGCTGCTTCTCCACCTAGTTGTTGTGGAAGAGGGGGTGCTCGAACAGGGCGACGCAGACCCCGCGCCAGCCCTCCGCTCGGGCGTTGAGTTGAGCGCCTTCGGGAACCGGTTCCGCTGCACCGGCTTCGTAGACCGCCTTCAGCCCGACGATCAACCGCGCGTCTTGATCGAGGCGGAGACCTAGGAACTTCAGCGCCAAGAACCGAAGGTTGTCGGTGATTTCGGCGTCGGTTGGCTCGGCGTCGACTGAGGCCTTCGGAAACAGGCTACGGCTCGTCGGGTCAGTGCGCAGAAGGTCGTTCTTCGCCATGTCGGTGCAGATGGCTCGGGCGGCGTCTCCCACGAACTTCAGATAGAGGGCGCTCGAGACCGTTTGCTCTTCCGTGGTGGATTGGAAGTCGGGCCGGCCCAGCGCCTTGCCGAACACCTCATCGGAGAAGCCGTTCTTCCCGTTGACGCGCCACTCGATGGGCTGCCCGTGGACGTCGGTGCCCGCGATTCGGGTCATCGAAGCCGACAACTGATCGAGCTGAAGGCGCGCGGGCTGGTTGGCCAGCACGGCCTCATCGGGCGTCAGCGCCACGGAGGTGGACTCCGGGTCGAGGGTGAACGGAGGCTCGCCGGAGGTCGAGGTAGCGCTCGTCGGGAGCGTCTCGGTTTCACAGCCGAACAGCGCCAGGGCGGCGAAGAAGGAAACGAAGGCCGACTTCATCGGGCTCTCCTATAGGCGGGCAAAAGGACGATCTCCCGAACGGCCTTGCGAATGTCGTCGTGCTCTTGGAAGGCCTCCGCGATCAACGCCAGTTCTTCCCCCTCGTAGGTTGGCGACGCCAGATCGAGATCGGGTGGGCGCTTCATCAAGAACTCAAACAGCTGGTTGACGGCTACGCGGTGAAAGCTGCCGTCATCAATGATCTTCTGTGCCCAGGCCGCAGGACCGCTGTCGAAGTTGGGTTCAATGTCCGTGTGGATCTCGTCCTCGCCGGCCCAACGCAACGCTTTGAGCTTGTACGGTCGAATGTCGGGGTCCACCTCATCAGGCACTGGCTCGTAGAAGCGGTCACAATACGTCATGCTCGCAGGCGCGATCGCTTTGCGACAGGCATCGGCCGTTGGGTACTCGCGAGCGAGCGTCTCGAGCGAGCTCGAGCCGGCCTCTGCGAACTGACCGAAGTAGGCCGAAAGCGGCTCCAAGCTCACGTGGCAGCCACGACAAACGCAGCGGCCGGTGAGGTCATCTCCTTCGGGCGCGCACTGATCGTCGAGCGTGCTCGGCGGCTGATAGAACTTGCCCTCGAAGGCGATCCGAAAGCGGTTGGCGCGACCGCGGTTGGTTTGAAAGCGCAGCAGGAATGCGGGCAGCGTAAGTAGGCCCGCGTGCAATTCGGAGCGCTCCGTCTCCTCCCAGTGGTCACGATCGGTGAAGGGGATATCGGGGTTGGACGAGTCATTCGGCGCGAGCCAGTTTTGAGTGCGGGCGTAGGTTTGGCGCGGGGCGAGATAACGCAAGAAGTGTGAGAGCGGCCCGTTCGTCCACTTCATCTTGGTGGTCAGGATCTCGGAGTACGGCTTGCCCAGTACGGTGTGATCATCGATCAGCCGCAGCAGCTGCTCACGCATCGACGAAAGCACCGGCGTGGTGACCGCCGAGGAGAGCATGCAGTAGTTGAGCGACTCACCGCAGCCGCACTCTTTGGCCGAAGCCGCCGCCAAGGTGTCACAGGAGTAGGTACCCGCGTCGGCGCCGCTCACGACCTCGTAGTTGGTCGTGGTCTGAGCGTCGAAGGCGCACACCTTGATGGTCTTGGCTGGGTCTGACTCCCAATAGGGCAACACCTCGATGTAGCCCTCCTGGAAGTACGGACCTACTGCGTCGCTCCCCGCTGGTTCAGCGATGGGCAGCCCGCTCGCGTCGTAGCCGAGCTGCGCCTGAGGCTTGTTCTGGCACATGTGCGTGCCGTCTCCGCCGCGGAAGGCCTTGCGCTTGGTGGTTGAAGTGACGCCGTGAAGCTTCTCCCCATCAACGGTAACGGTGGTCAAGCCAAAGCCGACCTCGCTGATCTGGACACTCGGGTTCGTCCAAAGGAGCCCTTCATGATAGCGGCGCAGCTGGATTCGAAGCTCCTCCGAGGCGAGGTACTGATCGAGCAACGCCTCCGGGATCTCGTCACCGCTTCCGAGCGCCTCGTAGTCCTCGACCGCAGGCACCACCCCGCGCAGATCGAGGGAGAGCCGACGCAGCTGGCGTTCGACAGGTAAGTCGGGGCCGACCGCATCAAACTCCTGCTGCGTGCAAAGATGGCCGCCCTGCTCCGGCGCCCCTCCCAATGCAAACTGCGGAAGCAACATGGCGGAAAGCAGAAGCCCGTAGGAAAGCTGTCGCGCGCTCATTGGCGCTTCGAGTAGAGCCTGCTGCAGCTGCGGAGGCAAGGCTGCCCCGCCAAAACCAAGGGGAGTTTTCGTGAAGCCAAGCATTCATCTCGTTGCGGCCGCAGTGCCAGTCTCGCTCGTGGGTTTGGGCGCAGTGGCGGTGCTACTGCTCATCTTGCTCATTGCGAGCGTGCGCACCGTCATTCAAGGCAATGTCGCGGTGGTGACGCTGTTCGGTAAGTACCGGCGCGTGCTGACGCCGGGGCTGAACTTCGTCATCCCGTTCCTGGAACGAATCCACCGGGTCATCTCCATTCAACATCGTTCCGCGGAGCTCGCGTTCCAGGCCATCACCTCCGATCAAGCCAACGTCTACTTCAAGGCGATGCTGCTCTACTCGGTGATCGATGCTGACGAGGAGACGGTCAAGAAGGTCGCCTTCCGCTTCATCAACCAGGATAACTTTTACCAGGCCCTGGTTCGCTCGGTGGAGGGCGCCGTGCGCTCCTTCGTAGCGACCAAACGCCAGACCGAGATCCTCTCGCTTCGCTCGGAGATCGTCGGCTACGTCAAGAACCACATCGATGAGAGTCTCGCGACGTGGGGCTACCACCTGATTGACGTGCAACTGAACGACATCGTGTTCGACAAGCCAGTGATGGACTCGATGGCGCAGGTCGTCGCTTCGAAGAACATGTTGGCCGCCGCCGAAAACGAGGGCCAGGCGCTGCTGATTCGCAAAACGCGTGAGGCCGAAGCAGAAGGCAACGCCGTGCGCATCAGCGCGGAGGCCGAGCGAACCGCACAGCAGGCGCGTGGGCAGGGCATCGCGCTGTTCCGCGAAGAGGCAGCGAAGGGCATCTCGCATGCGGCGAAAGAGGTTCAAGATGCTGGCCTTGGGCCCTCGTTGATCCTGTTCCAGATGTGGACCGAGTCGGTGCGCCACATCGCCGAACACGGTCGAGGCAATACGATCTTCCTCGATGGTTCGGTCGACGGGATGCACCAGACGATGCGCCAGATTCAGTCGCTTGAGACACAAAGGCTGCAGCGCGGAGATTGAGCTAAGCTCGCCATCTCGATGATGCTTGGACGGTCATGCTCAGTTGGCTTGCTGCTGGTGGCTTGTGGTGAAGAAACCACCGTCGAGCCGCCGCCGCCGCCAGAGAAAGAGCTGTTGACCGTCGTGCTGGGGGAACCGACGCCGGGCGGAGAGACAGAGTTCCTTGGGGCGACGCTTTCGGCCAACGCCACGGCGGTCAGCTCACTCGAGAACCAGGTGATCGTCGGAACCACGGTGGGTGCGTATGCGGGGCTTTTTGTCGCTGGGAGCGAGGGAGCAACCGGTGCGATCGACACCCTCGCCCTGGGTCCAGCCGAAGCACGCGTGAACGCGCTCGCATCGTTTCAGTCGGGGCTGCTCGTGTTCATGCCCGGCCGCGTCGGGTTTACGAATGGCGCTCCGGTTGAAGAGCTTGCGGATGCAGAGCTGCTCGTGGAGCTCGGGGTCAGCGCGGTAACCACGCGCAGGCTCGAATCGGAAGGTGAAAGCCACATGCTGCTCGCCAACTCGGCGGCGTACGAATTCGACGGCGCTGAGCTCACCTCCTGGACGGTTCCAGGCGAGACCGGCGCGCCCACAGCCGCCGCTGCTCGTGAGGATCTTCTGCTGATTGCCTACGAAGATCGGCTGTACGAGCTTGATCGTGAGAGCAAGACGGGAGTCGCTGTGGACCTCGAGGTCGGGCGAATCAACGCTATCGCTTGCGAGAGCTCCTCCTGCGATGCGAGCTCGACGCTCTTCCTCGCCACCGAGCGCGGGCTGTGCGTGCGTCATTCTGCGGAGTCCTACACGCTGTACCCGCTCACGAACTCGGAGGAGGAAGGCACTGCGATTCGCGGGTTTGCTTTGGATGCCGTTTCGCAGCGGCTTTACGCCTGGTCGGATCAGGCGCTCTTGCAGCTCACGAGCGACGCGCTCCCGCGAAGGGTCGCGGAGCTCGAGCCTGCGTCGCTGCCGCGAGTCGGGGCGGTCGATGCTGCGGGGGACCTTTGGCTGGCGAGCGGCACGACGCTATCGCGCTACGAGACCGGGGTGCCTTTGTCCTTCGCGACCGACGTTCTTCCGATCATGTCCACCTTCTGTGCCTCCTGCCACAAGGCTGGGATCAAAGGGGCGCCGCCGATCGATTTCGAGGACTACGGGGTGGCCAAATCCAAGAGCGACCGCATCGTGGCGCGGATGTCCGACGGATCGATGCCGCCGGCGGGCTCCGCTCCGGTTCCGGCGGACAAGTTCAAGGTGGTCCAGCTTTGGGCGGCCGAGCCTTCGCCCTAGCTCGGGCCTTCGGTTCGGTCAGCGCCAGCCAGGCGTGACCGCGCGGTGATACTTCGTAGCCAACCTCGAAGCTTTGCGTGAGCCCGAGCTTCTTGAGCTTGACCACCCGGGCTTTGAATTCGGGCGTCGGAAGATCGAAGTGCGGCGCCAACTTGGAGGCGGCCAGGTGGGGTTGTTCGCGAATCAGGAGCAGGGTGCGCAACGTCCAGGGCTCATCGGCGTCCAGCTTGGTGATCGCTTTCGTTAGCTCGAGGCGTGCGCTTTCACTGAGGGTGGTCTCGAGCGCAGTCTGCACGCGGTCCCCGTCTCCGCCGTAGTGAAGCTCCACTCGAAACACCGTTGCCTCCGGAGGTAGCGGCTCCGGGGAGGCCTCCTGCAGGTAGGCGACGAGCTCGGCTTTGGATGCAAAACCCGAGCGTCGCGCGTCTTCCGCGCTGATCGCTGCGACCGTGACTTGCGTAAGAGCGTCGACCTCGAGCACGCCGATGGGGTGGCAGCGGTAGCGCCCAGCGGGTCGCACGAGAGGCTTTTTCCAGCGACGAAAGGTGAGCGTCACCGAGCCGTCCCGGAGCCCAGCGTGAAAACGCTTCTGAAACAACAGCATCGCGCTGGAAGTTAGCGGCAAAGCCGTCGCGAATGACGGACTTCGTGAAGCGCTAGTGCGACACTGCGTTGGTGGAACCCGATTCCTCCCGCCTCGTCGCGAGCCCGCTGCCGATCGATCTCGACCTGAGCGTGGGCCCGCTGTGTCGCGGTCGTTATGACCCCGTGACGCAGCGCCGCTCCAAGGGCGAATACGTCCGCGCGATTCGTACGGACGAGGGGCCGGTCACGCTGCGGTTCCTGCAGCGTTCGCCCACCACCGTGCACGTCGAGGCGTACGGTCCCGGGCACCGCTTCGCGATCGAACATTGTCCGGACTTCGTCGGCGCCAACGATTCGCTCGAGGGCTTCGAACCGAGCGGCCCCATCGCAGAGCTGCATCGGCGCTTCGCGGGGCTGCGCATGATTCGCTCGCGAACGCTGTTCCAGAATCTCTTGCTGTCGGTTTTGGAGCAGAAGGTCCACGGCAAAGATGCGTTCATGAGCTTCCGTGCGATCGTGCGTGAGCTCGGTGAGCCGGCCCCCGGGCCATTCGAGTTGTGGTTGACCCCCGAGCCCGCGCTGCTGGGGACCCAGCCATCGTTTCGGATGCGCGAGTTCGGCGTCGACGCCAAACGCAGCTCGGCGCTGCAGTTTGCGGCCAGGCGTGCGGCCCGGCTCGAGAAGCTATGCGAAGGCCCGCTCGAGGAAGCCCACCGCTATTTGTGCGCGATGCCTGGCATCGGGCCGTGGACAGCGGCAGAGGTGCTGCGACCGACGATGGGCGATGCCGACGCGGTTTCGGTCGGTGATTTCCACGTGCCCAACATGGTTGCGTGGCACCTCGCAGGCGAAGCACGCGCCGACGACGCTCGCATGCTGGAGCTTTTGGCGCCGTTCAGTGGTCACCGCGGTCGGGTGGTCGCGCTACTGAGCGCGCTGGGAGAGGGCGCGCCCAAGTTCGGGCCCAAGTCTGGGCTGCGCCCCTTCGTCGCAGGGGCGATTCGGCCTTTTCGCAAGGGATCTTGGTGATCCGAGTCAGCGCTTGCATGAGCACTTATCGAAGCGACAACGCTGTCCGCCGGAAACTGGACAGACTCGTAGGTACTGATTAGACAGACAGGCATGAACAAAGCACTGAACGCACTGAACACGACGACTGAACGCCAGGTGTTGGTGATGCTCTTCGACTTTGCGCGACGAGACGTTCACGCGACGGTGATTCGGCTCGTACAAGCCATCGGCTGTGACCGTCCTTCGGTGGAAGCGGCGCTCGAGCGGCTGGACGCACACGGCCTCGTTGATCGGGACAAGGTGCGGTTATCGATGCAGGGCCTTGCGACGGCGATGTTTCTCGGTGCGCCGGTGCTCCAGCGCAAGTCGAGCGCCGGGCTCAAAGTTGCAGCGAAGCGCGCGGCTTGAGGTCGGCGCTAGGGGCATCGCAAAACGGCGGCGCAGTTCAGGGGTTGACGGGGCGAGGTCGACCCAGCACAGCCGTTGGATGCGCGCTTTGCTCAGCGTCGTCGCTCTGTTCGGGATGCTCGCGTGCGGCAGCGAGAGCACTTCAACTTCCGCCACCACGGGCGCAGAAGCGGGCGGTGGTAGCGGTGGAGCGCCGGCCGGAGGCGGCGGGGAAGGTGCTGGCGGCGCCCCCGCAGACCCTTCGATCCGCGTCCTTACCTGGAACCTCGAGCACTTCCCCAAGACCGAGAACACGGTTGCGGGCATCCTTTCGGTGCTCGAGCAGACCAAGCCGGACGTGGTTGGCGTCCAGGAGATCGACGATCTCGCGCAGTGGGAGCAACTCGATCAAGCGTTGTCCGAGTACGGGGCGGTCACGGCCTCCTCGGGAGACGGATTTGCTCGGGTAGGACTTCTCTACCGGCAAGCTCGAGTGAATCTTGGTGAGGTTGAAACCCTGTTCGCCAACGATTCGTATGCGTTCCCGCGGCCGATGCTCAAGGCGCGGGTAAGGTCGGTGCAAAATCCCGAGCATGACTTCGTCTTCGGCGTGGTGCACCTCAAGGCCATGCTCGACAGCGAGAGTTTGGCGCGTCGGCGTGACGCCTGTGAAAAGCTCGACCTCTGGGTACGCACAGCCGCGCAGAACGGCGTCGAGTCCGAGTTCGTGTTGGCCGGCGATTGGAATGCCGAGCTAACCGAAAGTCCCCAATACAACGCCTTCGGGCCGCTGCTTACGCTAGCGGAAAGTCGCTTTCTCACGTTGACCCTCGAGCAGGAGGGCGGGTTTAGCTACCTGCCATTCGAGAGCTTCATCGATCACGTATTCGTGTTTGGCGACGCTGCGATCGGGAGCTCCGACGCTCAGGTCGTCACGGCCAATGAGTTCGTGCCGTCGTACGAGGCCAATGTTTCGGACCACCTGCCGGTGCTGGCCACGCTGCGCTTCGCGCGCTGAGCGTCATTCGATTCCGCGCCGCGTTTTGGTCAGGTCCCGCGCCAAACAGTCGACCACGATGGTATCGGCGAGGTGCACTTCGGTGTCCCGTCGAACCCGCTCGTAGCTGTCGCTGCCTTCGCGCTTGAGGCTGGTGACGCGCACCCCGTGATCCTCCTCGAAGTTGCTCACGAGCTGGGTCTTCGAGCCTTGGCCTACGACCAACTCGATCACGACGTGAACGTCGCTGCCAATCTCGTACACGCTACGGACGCCCTGCTCGGTGGCTTGCAGCGCCACGAGCGGCGCTGCCAGGGCGCTGGTGGAGAAGGTCTCGTCGAGATCGAGCACACCGCCGACCTTGGTCGCCAAGCCCTGGTCGAACATGCGCAGGACCACGCGGATCTTTGGGTTGACCTTCTTCGAGTCGATCGCGACCTCGAGATTCACCAGGTCGTTGTCGGTTGCGCACACGACGGCGCGCGCATGCTCGATCCCCGCCTGCAAGAGCAGATCATCGCGACGGGCGTCCCCTTGAATGACCGGGATTCCCAGCACGCGCACATGCTCGATGAAGCTCTCGTCCTTCGCCTCGATGGCCACGATCGGCCGACCGAGCTGCTGCAGCGCTTGCACCACGCGGTACCCGACGTGTCCGAGCCCGCACACCACAACGTGATCTTTCATTCTGGCACTCATGATTCTGACCCACAGCGCACGGCGCTCTTCCCCGTCGAGCAGCGAGGCTCCCACTTTGACGACGCCCTCCGCGATCGCGATCGTGCCCACCAGCGGGGTGACCCAAAAAATCGCGCGTGCGACCGGCGCCTTCGGTAGCGGCGCGGTCGGTTGGAAGAAGACCTGCATGTACATCGCATACAGCTCCTCCCCGAAGGTGCGCGTTGGCTCGCCGACCCGATGCATGTCCCACTGCACCACGATGGCCGCGAGCAGTGTGTACAGCACGATCACCAGGATGGGCGGCAGCAGTCGCTTGGCGATGTGAGCGAGCACCAACAAGGTGACCGCTCGCGGCTCATTCATCCCGGAGGTCGATCGCGTCATGGCCTGCGACTTTGGAGGACGAACTCAGCTCTTCGCCGAGTTCTCGACACCAAGCAATACGTCCAGCTGACCGTCTTTGTCCTTTTTCACCAGCTCGTCGAAGCTGCCCAGATAGACCCCACGTACGTAGACGTAGGGCGTCTTGTAGCTCTTGGTCTCGCGGATCAGCCGCTGCTCGAAGCCGCGATGGTCTTCATCGTCGATGTCGATCAAGCGCGCGGCCAACGATTTCTGTTGGATCAAACGCACCGCCATCCCGCTGCGGTCACAGCTGCGTTTGCCGTAAATCTGCACCGCCAGCCCGGCGTCACCGAGCGGCTTCTCTTCGACCGCAGCTACGGCCGGCGCTGCTGCGAAAGGATCTGTGGGAGTGAGGGGCGCTGGAATGTCGGCGAGGCGCCGACGGGGCTGTTTGCGAAAGCGGTCCATCGCCAAGTCGGCCTTCGTCACCAAGCTATCGACGACATCCACCCAATCGCGCTTCGGCATGGCAGCGCACTACCATCGCAGATGCCGCCGGGGAAGCGCGCTCAGTCGTCCCAGCGCACGAGGGCACGACAAAGCGGAGCGCCCGTCGAGACGCAGCCCACCCGCTCGACCACCACATTTCTCGCTCCCATCGCGTGAAAGGTGGCGCGCATCGTCTCAGTGGTGACGACGCACAACCAGCGGTGGTGACCAGGCCAGTGCTCGATCGTCGAGTCTGCGAGCCCGGCGGAGGTAATCACGATCTTGCGCGTCCCGGTGGTGTGCAGCAGGTTCCACGCGCGTTGGATGTGGCGCGCATAGAGTTTGGGGCTGGCGACCATTCGAAAGAGGTACTGGTAGATTCCGCGGGTCAGCTTTGCCACCGCTGCTTCGCTCGCCTCGGCGATCAGCTTGTGCATGTCGTTGGGACACTCCTCCGCCAGCGTGTCGAGCACAGCGTGAATCAGCTCTACCGGGTACCAGTCGGTTCCCACCAGACCCAAGGCCGGCCGATCGAACCAGACGAGATCCGCGGTGCTCCCCGCTAGCCGCCGTTGCAGCCCCTGGTGGTAGTTCGTGCCACGTTGCTTCTCATACCAAAGCAAGAACTCACGCACGGTAGCGCCTTTCATCGCGGGGGCGGGGCCGCCCGCCGATGAGCCTGACCCATACGGGTCGTCGGCATGGCGCATGGTCTCAGCATAGGCTGCTTGGGCTGCTTCGTCAGGTTGATCCTTTGCGCTGCCGATCCTTCCTCGAGGAACACCGCTTGCTCGTTCCGAGGTAGCCTGCCGCGGAGGAGGTTTCTTGGAGATTGTCTTCGTTCGCCACGGTCAGCCCGAGTGGATTGCCGATGGCAAGCCGCAGATGGACCCGAAGCTCACCGAGCTCGGGCGGCTGCAATCGCAGCGGGTCGCTGAACGGCTCGCCAAGCGCGGCGCCACTCACTTTTGGACCTCGCCGGCGCGGCGTGCGCGCGAGACGGCTGAGCCGTTCGCCGAGCGCATCGGGAGCCCAGCCAAAGTCGTTGAGGACCTGGTCGAGCTCAAGCTGCCGGATTGGTCGGACCGTGAACCCAACGTGATCGCCGAGACCTTCTTACAAGCTCGCTCCCGACCGCCCAAGGCGTGGTGGCAGGGGATGCCCGGCGGTGAGGATTTTGCGACCTTCCAGACCCGCGTACGCAAGGCTCTACTGACGCAGCTCGAGGGGCTTGGCGTCAAACTGGTGGATGAGGAGCATTCGCTTTTTCACGTGCCCGCGGAAATCGGCCGGCTTGTGATCTTTGGCCACGGAGGGACGAATAGCGTCGCCATGACTGTGCTTCTTGGCGTTCCGAGCGTGCCTTGGGAGTGGGAACGGTTCATGCTCCATCACACAGGGATCCTGCGGCTCAAAGCCGTACCCATCGGACCGGCCCATATCTTTAGCGTGCGCGCGTTCAATGACTGTGAACACCTCGAGAAAGCCCAAAGAACTGCTTAGCCATCGCTTGTTTGCCAGCGCTCTGCTCGCCTCGACCAGCAGCTGTCAGGCGTTTTTTCCGCTGCCGAGCGACGTCGAACTGGACGAGACGCTCGCGCCGGTGGTGACAGTGGCGAAGGTCCAGGGCGAACCGTTCACCGAGGGCGAGGTGATCGTCGCCAAGGTGCTGGTGGAGGACGTATCGGTGGGGACGGCTTCGATCCGCGTCGGCAAGAAGTGCCTGCTCGATGGCAAGCCGGCGTTGCCGCTCGACGGGGCAGGGGACTTGAGCGGCATTCTCGCGGTGTTCTCCGATTCTTCGGCGGCCACTCGGGGCTTCATCGATCTCGAGACAGGCGGTGCGCTCGAGAGCCGCTGGGACTTCGACTACGATGAGAAGCGTCTGCTGGTCGAGACCGACTTCGCGCCCGGAGGCTTCCGCATGCACCAGCGTCGCGAGGTCCCCGGGCAAAAGACTCGCAACAGCGTCAAGCGGGTGGAGCTGAAGACCGAGCAGACGCCGCATGACGGCCATTCGCTGCTGGGCTTTCTGCGGCGTTGGGACGCCGAGGAGGGCACCCAAGGCTTCGCCTACGTGTTCGCCGGTCGCTATCTGATGCGGATCGACATGGGCGTCACCGGTCGGGAGACGATTCGCACGGTGCTGGGTGACCAGGAAGCCATCCGTATCGACGGTGTGGGCGCGAAGCTCTCCGAGAAGACGTTGCAGCCGCAGCCCGGAACGCGGGCCCAGCCGTTCGTGTTCTGGTTCTCGGCGGACGAGCGGCGCGTGCCGTTGCGGATCGAGGTCGAGAGCGACCTCGGCGCGCTCACCTTGGAGCTCAGCAAGTACGAGGTCGTTCCAACGGCGCCAGGCTCTGCGCAGCCCTGCGATGGGCGCGTCGACAAGGTTGAGCTCGCCAAGGCCAAAGCCCCGCGGCCGAAGCGAACCGACGGAAAGATGCCGAGGTTCCGCCGATCGCCGAGCGAGCCGCCGTTCGGTCGTGACAAGGCCAAGCCGAAAGAAGTTGCGCCCGTTCCTGCTAAGCCATCGGCGTCTCCGGCGAAGTGAAGAAGAAAGCCTCGGCGTCGTCTTCGGGCACTGCGCTCGCCGGCTTCAGTGCGCCGGTGCAAGCCTGGTTTGCCGCGTCCTTTGCGGCGCCCACCCATGCGCAGACGCTCGGCTTGCCGGTGATCGCGAGCGGTGCATCCACCTTGCTCCTGGCTCCCACCGGCTCGGGCAAAACGTTGACCGCCTTCCTCTCGGCGCTCGACAAGCTGATGTTCCACAGCGCGCAAGCGGATGCTCAGCCAGGCGATGTGAGCGTGCTCTACGTCTCGCCGCTGAAGGCGCTGGCGGTGGACATCGAGAAGAACCTACGCGCGCCGTTGGTTGGCATCGGTCACGCGGCCAAGCGGCTCAACGTGCCCTTCCGCGAGCCGTCGATCTTCGTCCGCTCCGGCGACACGCACGCGAGCGAGCGACGCGCCTTCCAGCGGAGCGGCGCTGACATCGTAATCACCACCCCGGAGTCGCTCTACCTGATGCTGACCTCGGAGATCGCGCGGCGCTTTGCCCGCGTACAGACGGTCATCATCGACGAAATCCACGTGATGGCCGGCACCAAGCGAGGCAGCCATTTGTTCTTGTCGTTGGAGCGGCTCGAGGCTCTGCGCAGCGCTGAGAGGCCGCTGCAGCGCATCGGCCTCTCGGCTACGGTGCGGCCGCTCGAGCCAGTGGCGCGCGCGCTCGCCGGGCTCACGCTGACGGGCGAACCGCGGCCGGTGACCATCATCGATGCCGGCACGCGCCGAGCGCTCGAGCTGTCGATCGAGGTGCCGGCTCGCGACATGAAGAACCTCTCGGAGCGCGACGTGGGGCCGGGTTCGGCCGCTGAGTCGCTCGAGAGCGGTGAGGCGCCGCGTAAAGGCGGCTCGATCTGGCCCACCATCTACCCGCGGCTGGTCGCGCTGATTTTGCAGCATCGGACGACGCTGGTGTTCGTCAACAACCGACGTCTCGCCGAGCGGCTGGCGCAGGCCATCAACGAGCTCGCGGAGCAAGAACTCGCGCTGGCGCATCACGGATCGATCGCCCACGAACGGCGCTCCATCATCGAAGATCGTCTCAAGCGCGGGGACGTCCGCGCCATCATCGCGACGAGCTCGCTCGAGCTCGGTATCGATATGGGCACGATCGATCTGGTGGTGCAGATCGAAGCTCCGCCCACGGTCTCAGCCGGATTGCAACGCGTCGGCCGCGCCGGTCACAACGTGGCGAGCGTTTCGCGCGGGGTGGTGATTCCGAAGTTTCGCGGAGATCTCTTGGCCTCCGCCGCCACCGTCTTGGCGATGAAGAACGGCGAGGTCGAGCAGACGCGCATCCCGGAGAACCCGCTCGATATTCTCGCGCAGCAGGTGGTGGCGATCGTGGCTGAGCGCTCGATCGGCTACGACGAACTCGGCGCGCTGGTACGGGGCGCCTATCCCTTTCGAGCGTTGCCGAAGTCGGCCTTTGACGGCGTGCTCGACATGCTCACCGGCCGTTATCCGTCGCACGAGTTCAGCGAGCTTTCGCCCCGCATCAACTGGGACCGCGTGAGCAACGTGCTCTCCGGCCGGCGCTCCTCCAAACGCTTGGCCATCATCTCGGGCGGCACCATCCCAGACCGCGGCCTGTTCGGCGTCTTTCTCGATGGCGCCGAGAAGCCGATCCGCATCGGCGAACTCGACGAGGAGATGGTGTTCGAGTCTCGCGTCGGGGAGATCTTCCTCTTGGGCGCTTCTTCTTGGCGCATCACCGAGATCACGAACGACCGGGTGCTCGCGTTGCCGGCTCCCGGCGAGGCGGGGAAGATGCCGTTTTGGCGCGGAGATCGCGCGTCTCGACCGTTTGAACTCGGGCTGAAGATCGGAGCGCTCGCACGCACTCTGTCCGGCCTCAGCCGCGAACGTTCACTTGCGTTGCTCGAGAAAGAGCACGGCATGGATGAGAACGCCCGTGAGAACCTGGTGCGCTTGATCGAGGAGCAGAAGGCCGCGACGGGCGAGCTGCCGAGCGATAAGACCATCGTGATCGAGCGTTTCCTCGACGAGCTCGGCGACCAGCGGATCTGCGTCTTGTGCCCGTTTGGTTCGCGCATCTTGGCGCCTTGGGCGATGGCCATCCGCTCGCGGCTGGTGGCCGAGTCCGCGCTCGATGTGGACGTGATCTATAGCGACGACGGCATCATCTTTCGCATCGCCGACGTCGAGTCGGCGCCGCCTCCGCTCTCGCTCATCCCTTCGCCGGGTGAGGTGGAAGGCGAGCTCGAGCGCGGGCTCTCGTCGACAGCGCTGTTTGCTGCGCGCTTTCGCGAGAACGCTGCGCGCTCCTTGCTTTTGCCGAAGAAGAGTCCGCAAAAGCGGATGCCGCTGTGGGCCCAACGTCGGCGGGCCGCCGAGCTGCTCGCAGTCGCGGCCAATTACCCCTCCTTCCCACTGCTGCTCGAAACCTACCGCGAGTGCATGAAGGACATCTTCGATGTGCCGGCCTTGCTCGAGGTGCTGAGCGGGATCGAGTCGCGCGCCATCCGCGTGGTGCAGGTCGATACCGAGGTGCCATCGCCGCTCGCGGCCTCGCTGCTCTTTTCGTACGTGGCGAACTTCATGTACGAGGGCGACTCGCCGCTCGCGGAGCGCCGTGCGCAAGCGTTGACGCTCGATCCGGACCGCCTGCGCGAGCTGCTCGGCGAGGTCGAACTGGCCGAGCTACTCGACGCGCAGGCGCTTGACGAGGTGTCGCTCGCAGCCGCAGGTACCCGGCTTTGCGCCAACGCCGACCACGTGCACGACCTCTTGCTCAGCGTTGGGGATCGCAGCGAAGCCGAGCTCGTCGCTCGTCTGCTCGATCCCGGTGGGTGGCCCGCCTTGCGACAAGAGCTGCTGGTCTCGCGACGTGCCGTGATGGTGCGCATTGCCTCCGAGGAGAGATGGATCGCGATCGAGGACGCCGCTGCTTATCGCGACGCCCTCGGGGTGGTTCCGCCGCCGGGGCTCCCGCAGGCACTTTTGGCCCCCGTCGAGCACGCGCTGCGTGGCCTCTTGCAACGTTATGCGCGCACGCATGGTCCTTTCTCGGTGCACGAGGTGGAACAGCGTTTTGGGATTGGGCCCGAGGAGCTTCTGCTGGCGCTCGAGCAGCTGATCGCCGCCGGCCGCGTGGTGCGTGGGCGCTTCCGAACGGCGGGGGCGGCCATCGAGTTCGTCGACCGCGACATTCTGCGTGCGATCAAGCGCAAGAGCTTGGCCAAGCTACGGCGCGAGGTGGAGCCCGTTCCAGCCGAGGCGCTTGCGCGCTTCTCGGTGCTGCACCATGAACTGGTGAGCCCACGTCGCGGTCTCGATGCGGTGCTAACCACCATCGAGCGACTCGAGGGCTTGGCGTTACCAGCCAGCGTTTGGTTCGACGATCTGTTCCCGAGTCGCGTCCGCGGCTTCAGCCCGTCGATGCTTGATGAACTATGCCTCGCAGGCGAAGTCACCTGGCGCGGCGTGGCTCCGCTCGGGGATTCGGATGGGCGCGTGGGCTTCTTCATCGCCGACCGCGTCGGGCTCTTGGCCCAGCCGGCAAAAGAGGTTCCGGGTGAGCTCGCGCAGCGGGTACTGCAGGCCGTACAGCAGCGTGGTGCGCTGTTCTTTCATCAGCTGATGGAGCACGTGGGCGGCTTTCCCAACGACGTCCTCGATTGTGTCTGGGACTTGGTGTTTGCAGGCTGGCTCACCAACGACTCCACGGTGCCGCTGCGTTCGCGCTTCGACAAAGCGCACAGTGCGCAGCGTCCGCAGCGTTTTCGATCGCGCCGCAAATCCTTGCCCGGGAGTGAGGGGCGCTTCTCGCTGATGGCCCAACCCGTGGGCGACCCGACGTTGCGACTGCAAGCGCTGACCACCGTCTTGCTCGAACGCCACGGCGTGCTTACACGCGACAACCTCGAGATGGAGGCCGTCGTCGGCGGGTTCAGCGCGATCTACCCGGTGTTGCGGGCGCTCGAGGAGGCAGGCCGCGTACGGCGCGGCTACTTCGTCGAGGGGCTCGGCGCGGCGCAGTTCGCGAACCCATCGATCGCCGAGCGCTTGCGCTCCTGTCGCGAGCCGAGCGAGGAGCCGGCGATGCTCGTGCTCTCGGCGCTCGATCCGGCCAATCTGTACGGCACGCTGCTCCCGTGGCCGTCGCGATCAGCGCAAGACCGGCTGATGCGCGCCGCTGGGTCCCACGTCGTGCTCAACGACGGCGCGTTGGCTGCTTACGTCGCGCGCGGAGCGCAGAGCGTGATCTGCTTTGCGCCGGAGGACGCGCGTGACGTGCGGGTGTTTGCCGAACGGCTCGCGCGCACGCTCGCGCGCTGGTCGATGGAGACCCGCCACGAGCCGATGCACTTGAAGCTGCTGAATGGTGAGGATGCCGCCAAGAGCGGCTTGGCCGAAGGCTTCGTCGCAGGCGGTTTTGTGCGCTCGGGCACCGGTCTCTTGTTGCGCTCCGAGTCGAGGCGGGGCCCGCTTTCATCCTCGCGGCTTTCGGATTAAGCAGCGCTATGCGCGTTCTTTCCACCTGTCTGCTCGGTCTTTCGGTTGCTCTCTTTGCCTGTGGGGATGATTCCTCCTCGTCCGGCGGCTCTCCGGCAACGGGTGGAGGTGGAGAATCGGCTGGCGGCGGCGGCAACGGCGGTGAGTCGGTTGGCGGCGGCGGACAGGGCGGTGGAGTGGGCGGCTCGGCTCAAGGCGGTGCAGCGCAAGGCGGTAGCGCGCAGGGCGGTTCCGCGCCGCTGTGCACCGGCCTGCCCACCGGGGAAGTGGCCGTGGTGGAGTTCTTTGACGGCTTCAACGGCAGTGAAGACGCTGCCTTCGATGGTACCGGCGGTCTCGTGGCGAAGAACGGCTCATCCCTCGTGCGCGTCGACGCCGCGAAGGCCGTGACCACGGTGGCGCCGCTCGCTCCTGCGGCCTACGGCTTGCGCTTCAACAGCGCCGGGGATTTGTTCGTCGCGCTCCCTCAGGCGGGGAAGATCGTCAAGGTGACCGCAGGCGAGGTCACCGACTTCAAGACCGGGCTCTCCGGCCCGAACGGCGTTCACGTGGACTCGGCCGGCAATATTTGGGTGACCGAGTTCGGCGGCGGTCGCGTGATCAAACTCGACCCTGCCGGCACCTCGACCACCATCGCCTCGCAGCTCAATTCGCCCAACGGCGTCGTGCTCGATGAGGCGCGCAACCTTCTGTTCTTCACCGGCTACAGCCAAGGGCGTCTGTTCAAGACCGATCCCGCGGGTGGTGCCGAGCCGATCGAGGTTGCACAAATCGGTGGTGCCGCGCTGGACGGGCTCACGCTCGACGCGTGTGGCAACGTGTATGCGGTCGATCAGGGGAATTCCCGCGTTTACCGTCTCGACCTCGACGCCGACGCCAACCTCGTCGGTGAGCCGGTGCTGTTGGCCGAGCTCCCGGAGAACGTGGCGAACGTGCAGTTCGGCGTGGGACCGGGGTGGAACACCACCAGCCTCTACGCGGCGGGCAATCCGGGTGTTGTTTACGAGCTCCCGGTAGGCGTGGGCGCTCCGTAGTTCGGCTTCGGCGGAATACTGGTGTGCGGGGCTGGGGTTCGGCTAGCCTCTGCCCCGCATGCATGTTCGTGTCTTCCTCGCTGGGTTTGCGTTGCTTGTTGGCTCGTCCGCCTGTGAATCGAGTCGTGCTCCGCGCCGCCTCGCGGACGGTAGCGACCCGCCCAACACGCCGTGCGATGCCTCGCGTGTGTGCAAGGTGTGGGGCTGGTGTGCTGAGCAGAACGGCGAGTGTGTAGCGGCCTCCAACGACCACTGCCGGGCTTCCGAGGCTTGCAAGAATGGCGGGCTTTGCTCGCTCGAGGGCCTCAAGTGCGTTGCCCGTGAGGACGATTGCGAGCGCTCCGAGTGGTGTGAAAAGAACGAGCTGTGCGAAGCCCGCGAAGGCGTTTGCAAATAGGTTCTTGTCATTCGCGCTACTGGCCCGTAGCCTCGCGTGCGTTCGACGCCCGTACGGGTGTCTCACTCAAGAACGAGGTCTAGAATGGCACAAGGTTGGGGTCCTCCGGGCGGCGGCGGTGGTGGTGGTTGGCAAGGGGGCCCTCCGCAGGGTGGTCCGCCTCCGGGTGCTCCGGGTGGTCCGCCTCCGGGCGGTGGCTATGGTCCCCCCCCGGGCGGTGGCTATGGTCCCCCCCCGGGACAGTTCGGCCCGCCGCAAGGTGGTCCGCCGATGGGCGCTTACGGTAACCCGTACGCTCCGGGCGCTCTGCCGGTGGGAGCTCCGGGCGCTGAAGAAGGCAGCCTCGGTATCGGCATCGCTCTCGGCTTCTTGCTGGGTTGCTTCGGGTTGATCGGTTGCCTCATCTGGGGCAAGCCGCAGACCAAGAAGGGCGCCGGCATCGGCTTCGGCATCTCGGTGGTGCTCGGCATCATCGTTCGCGTCGCAGCTAGCTGAAAGCGCTGGTCTACGCCTGCTGGCGTGGACTCTTTGGATGGCGGTCGCCAGGGTCAATCTGGCGGCCGCTCTTCATTTTGTTGATTTTGGCGCCGAATTTTCGCGAAAACGCGCGGCACAGAGCTGGCTAGGGCGCGGCCATGAGTTCGATCACCTGGTCTCTCGGTTTGCGCGGTTTGGTCGCTGACGCGATTCGCGTGGAGGTCGCGTCTCAACGTGGCCCGTCGGCTTTTCAGTTGGTCGGGTTGGCCGAAGCGAGCGTGCGTGAAGCGCACGTGCGCGTTCGCTCGGCGTTGAAGCTGAGCGGCGTGGAGGTCGACGAGTACCTGCTTACGGTGCTGCTCGCGCCAGCGGACATTCGCAAGTCGGGGAGCCTCTTCGATCTGGCCATCGCCGTGGCTCTGGCCTGCGAGGTGCGCAGGCTTTCGCAGCTCGAGAACTTCGCAAAGACGGTTTGGCTGGGCGAACTCTCGCTCTCTGGCGCTGTTCGGCCGGTGCGCGGCGTGCTCGCGGCGGTGCTCGAGGCCAAGCGGCTCGGCTTCGAGCGGGTGGTCGTGCCAAAGGACAACGGCGGTGAAGCCGCCGAAGAGCAAGGCATCGAGGTGTGCGTGGTTTCTTCGCTCGCCGAGGCGCTCTCCTTCGTGGGCGGTGGCGCCCTCGACAAAGCTCGGCTGGTACCATCGAAAAGCGAGCCGATGCGCAGCGTCGACTTATCGGAGGTGCGCGGCCAGTTCGCGGCGCGCCGTGCGCTCGAGATCGCTGCGGCCGGAGAACACAACCTGCTGATGATCGGCCCGCCGGGCTCGGGCAAGACGATGCTGGCCCGCCGCCTACCGACGATTCTGCCTCCGCTCGAGTACAACGAGGCGCGCGAGGCAACGGCGCTTCATTCGTTGGCAGGGCTGCTGCGCCCGCAATCCGGGTTGCTCCATCAGCGGCCCTTTCGCTCGCCGCACCACACGCTCTCATCTCCAGCCATGGCTGGAGGCGGAACGCCGATTCGGCCGGGCGAGGTGAGTCTCGCGCATGGCGGAGTGCTGTTCTTGGACGAACTCTTGGAGTTCAGCCGCTCGACGTTGGAGGCCTTGCGGCAGCCGCTCGAAGATCGCTGCATTCACCTGGCCCGCGCGCGCGAGACGGCCTGGTTTCCTGCGGCGCTCACGCTGATCGCGGCGGTCAACCCGTGCCCGTGTGGCTACTTCGGTTCGACCCGCTGTCGTTGTTCAGCCGATGCCGTCGCACGCTACCGCAGGCGCTTGTCCGGCCCGGTACTCGACCGCATCGACCTTCAGGTCGTGCTTCCGCCGCTTCCGGCAGCGGACTTCGTGGGACGCGAAGGGGAGCCGTCGGCCAAGGTGCTCGAGCGCGTGGTCGCCGCTCGCTCCGAACAAGCGGAACGCAAGCGCAAGCTCGGGCTAACGGCGCGGACCAATCGCGACCTCACGTCGGCGGAACTTGCGCGAGCGGCGCCGCTCAGCTCCGAAGTGCGCGCCCTCCTTACGCAAGCGGTCGACGGCCTAGGCTTCAGCGCCCGTGGAGTTGCGAGCATCCTTCGCGTTGCACGGACGATCGCCGACCTGGAGATCGTCGCGCCAGTGCGGCCCGAGCACGTGGCCGAGGCCATTCAGTACCGTCCCCTCGACCGCGTCTCCGGAGCTACCCAGCCTAGCGCTGCCTCTTGGTAGGCACCCAAGGCTCAGTTAGTTGAGGGGTCCTAAAGAACTTCGGTCACAAATCCAGTTTCTGAGGAGACGTGGGAACAATTGTGATCAGCCCGGCGTCAGTCGGGGCGCGGGAAGGCCCCGGGTCGGGGCGCGTACAAGGATAATTGTCGGGGCGCGGTTTCTCGGGAGGTTTTATGCGTGGACACGTGGCTCATGCTCTGGTTGGTACGATGGTTGCTGCACTCGGGCTCGCAGCGGGGTGCAGCGGGGCGGCTCCAACCGCTGGGCCAGCAACAGGCAACGGGCAAGCGCTCGAGGTTTCGAGCAATCCCTGCGCTCGACGTACGAGCGGCGGCCCAACTCGCGTAAGCCTGGCCCGCCAGGGAAGCTCAGTCGCTTTGGCGAGCGAGGGGAAAGCCACCTACGCCTACATCGCCGATGAAGACTCGAACGCGATTCACACCTTCGATGTCGGTGAGGCGCGGCCCATCGCCAAGACCAACCTTTCGGGAGCCCCGGCCCAGGTCCTGGTCCTCGAGGACGGTCGCGTCGCTGTCACCCTGCGCGACAAGGGCGAGGTGCAAATCCTCGAGCCGGCTGGGGCTGACAAGCCGCTGGTTGGGCTTTGCAAGCGCGCCGTGCCCGATGAGCCCTTCGGTTTGGCTGCCACCCCCGACGACAGCAAGGTGCTCGTCACGAGCGCTTGGGCGCACAAGCTCTCCGTCCTTGATGAGGGCACGTTTGAGCCGCTCGCCACCCATGAACTCGAGCGCGAGCCGCGAGCCGTGTTGGTTGATGACAGCGGTAAGCGCGCCTTCGTTTCGCACGCTGTCGGTTCCAACGTCTCGATCGTCGATTTGGATTCGACCGACAAGGCGCGTGCTGTCGACGTGAGCGTCAATTCCTCCACCCCGTCGTCCACCATCATTCGGCGTTCGGGCGGGCAAGGCTTCGCGTTGGTCAAATCCGAGGAGGCCGCCATTCGCCCGGAGGCTCCTGCTCCCGGCGTCACCGAGGGCGGCAAGATCTCCGGCGCCGCTCCGCTCCCGCCCGCCCCGCGCAAGCCAGTAACGCAGGCGCCGCAGGGCCGTATCTTCGTGCCGATGGTCACGGTGGACCCGGGTGATCCCAACCAGCGTTCGCAGGTTTACTACGGTGGTTCACGCGACGGCTTGCCCAAGGAGGTGCCGATCGTTTCGGTGATCGACGCCGACGCAGAGCGACCGATGACGCGCGCAGCGATGTACACCGGGCTGCCGTACTCCAACGAATGTTTGCTACCGCGCGCAGCGGCCTATCGCGCATCCACCGGAACGCTGCTCGTGTCCTGCGCCGGCATCGACGCGATGCTCGAGCTCGATACGCGCGGCGCGGATCCGATTCGGCTCGAGAAGCGCCGCATCGACGTCCCGTCCGGTCCGACTGGCATCGCTGTGGATGACGGTCGCGGGCTAGCGGTGGTTTGGTCGCAATTCGAGGGGCAAATCACGCTCGTTGACCTGGACAACCAGAACCCCGGCGTGATCGTCCCGGTTTCGGTAGACCGCACCCCCGCGGCGCAGATGCTCGCTCGCGGCCGGCAGATGTTCCACCTCAGTGAGGATCTGCGCGTGTCGAACGACGGCGTCTCTTGCGCGAGCTGCCACCCCGACGGCCGCGATGACGCCTTCACCTGGTCCACCCCCGAAGGTCCGCGACAGACGATCATGTTGGCTGGTCGCGCCTCCAATACGGCTCCCTATGGTTGGCAAGGCAAGCACGGCGATCTTCACGCCTACCTCGGCAACACCTTCTCTCGCTTGGGCGGTACCGGCATGAGCGGCGCGGACCTCGAGGCGCTCATCACCTACCTCGAGAAGCTGCAAGGCCCTTCGTTCATGAACGCTTCCAGCGATGATGCCCGTCGCGGCAAGGCGCTGTTCAACGACGCCGAGATCGGCTGCGCGACCTGCCACGTCGAAGGCGCTGGCGTGGACAAGACGACGCATGACGTCGGCAGCAAGTCGGTGGCCGACATGGACGTGAAGTTCGACACACCGTCCTTGAAGTTCGTCAAAGGCACCGCGCCCTACTTCCACGACGGTCGCTACAAGACGCTCGAGGACATGTTGAAGGCCACTGACTCCGAAATGGGTCACACCTCGCATCTGAACGCGCAGCAACGAAACCAGCTCGCTGCTTACCTGGAGACCCTGTGACAATGACCCCCTCGCAAACCTTTGCGCTGCTCGCTGTGATGGCACTTGGTACGGGTTGCGCGGCTAGCGCTCCCGAAGCCGCTACGCCGATCAAGAAGCCGGCTGTTGCGGTTGGCGAGGGGGACAATCCCGCCGAGCCGGTGGCTCAGCCCGCTGCAGGTGAACTCGTCGTTGCTGTGTTTCCAACCGTGGGTGACTGGGCGACCTCGAAGCGAGTTCGTCACGGAGCTTCACGTGGTTCCACCGAGGCGATGCCGTTCTCGATCGCCGACCTAGCCTCGACGGTGCTCACCCCGCCGCTCGACGACAAGGCTGCGCGCGACGCCACCGGCGGAGTCGAGGCTACCGAGCTAAAGATCGAGAAACAGAATTCGAGCTACGATCAATACGGGTACGGCTACAGCAGCTATGGCGGCTTTCGAAGCGCCTATCACACGGCCACCTTGGTGGGCTTTGCTTCGGGCTCGCTGCGTATCGGCGCGCGTGAGGTTCAGGTCGGCGGGACGAGTTCAGGCGGGCCGATCTACGCGAACTGTGGCCAATACGAGGCGAAGCAGCCGCTCCGTTTCGAGGGTGTTCGGCAGGTACCCGGGGGGGATGCTCGCTACGAGGTCGCCGATGGATATTGGGATGGCGTCGCGTGCAAAGCGATGGTTACCTCGCGCAAGGTCGTGGCGCTGAGCGAGATCGTTCCGGGCAAAGCCTATGCGTTCCTGCATTGTGAAGAGGAGGGTTGTTCGGGTAAACGCTTCCTGAACGTGGTGTTCCCAGAAGCCCGCACGGTGCTTACGCAGGCCGGTCCCCTGCGCCTGCAGAGCGGTCAGCCGCCGACCCGCGTTTCGATGCAGCTGCGCCGCGGCTTGGCAGAATCGGTGGTGGTGACGCAGGCTCAGTCCGGCTGGAAGCAATCCAACGTGACGGTCGAGGTGCAGCAGGGCGTGCACGATGACGAGCCGATCGCCGTCGCCTTCGCGTCGGAGTAAGCCGAACCAAACACGGGCCCGCGTTGAGAAACGCGGGCCGCGTGCAATTGGGAAATGGAAACGCTGTGGCTGACGAACGCGGGCGCGTACGATTTCCAAATGGAATCGCTGCGGGCCGGGGCGTAGGCTCGCGTTCTATGGTTCGTTCGTTCTTGGTTCCGTTTGCCCTGGTCGTTGGTTTGGCCGGCTGTGGGGACAGCCCAGGCGTCGCGAGTGCCTCGGCGAAGACCTCGGCCAAGCCTGCAGCCCCACCGCCTCCGGCTTCCGTCGCGACCTCGGCCCCTGCGCCGAAGCCTGCGAAGCCCCCGCGTGATTGCGGCAAAGGGCCGAACGTAAGCTTTGATGACCCGGTGCTCGAGAAGGTGATTCGTGTGCAGGCCGCCAAACCCGAAGGCCCGATCACGCAAGCGGATCTCGGCAAAGTAAAGACGCTCAACCTGCTCGATTCGAAGCAGACCGACTCGATCGACCCGTGCGTCTTTCCGCACCTCAAAGGCTTGAAGGGCCTCTACTTACCGCCGGGCGATCTCGAGGACATCTCGCTGCTTTCCAACCTCGCCAACCTCGAGTCGCTGCGCATCTCGATCACCAAGGTGAAGGATCTCTCGCCGCTGAAGAGCCTGTCGAAGCTCGATCGCTTGGATCTGGGTCGTACGCCGGTGCGCGATTTGACGCCGCTCGCGGAGCTCAAGAACCTGACCGAGATCGTCATGGACGAAACCGAGGTGAGCGACCTAACGCCGCTCTCCGGGCTCTCCAAGTTGACGCTCGTGAGCATCAAGAAGACCGGCGTGAAGGATCTTCGCCCGCTGGCCGGTCTCAAGGAGCTGAAGAACCTCTACATCGAAGGCTCGTCGGTGGCCGACACAACCCCCGTGAAGTCGCTGCCGCGACTGAAGATCCACGGGGGCTAGTCGCCATGCGCTACGGGCGGTCGAGCACGTAGAAGGTGGCCGTCCCATTCTCGCTGAGGCCGACCCACAGCCGATTCTGCTCGTCGGTCATCAGCGTGACGTTGGTATCGGGGGTGGTGAGCGTCAGCAGCGTTGCAGGCTCTCCACTCGCGGCGACCGTGGTGCCATCCGCGGTGAAACGTTGCAGCACGACGTCGAGGTGCGCACCGCTCGCGGCGTTCGGCTGGAAGGCGACAAGACCCGGAAGGTCCGCCTCGGCGCCAACGACGGCCATCGCGTCGCCGTAGCCTTCGAGCGTTGCCAGCGTGGTTCCCAGCGTTGCGCCGCTCGCGCCTGGCGCTATTGCCGGTGCGGGGTAGCCGCGCAGCTCCTGCGTGCCGGTGTCGTAGTCGGTCATGACCGCGAAGGCGTTGCCGGCGGAGTCGACCGCGACAGGACCGGTCGCGAGCCCGAAGGCGTCGATCAGCTCCGAGCTTTCGAACTCGAGCCCAGTCGCGTCAACGTCAGCTGCGTACAGCCCGGCGATAGCGTTGGCCTTGCCGTTCGCTGCGGAGAGGCCGGTGTAGAGGACGCGACGGCCGATCACCGCGAGCCCAAAGGCGCCGGTGGTGAGCGTGCCGTTGCTTTGCCCGTTGCCGGCCTCATTCGCGAGCACGAGCTCGCCGACGTTGAAGAAGTCTTGACCCGACCACGCAGCGACCGAGATATCGAGGTTGTCCACCGTGAGGTCGTTCAGCTGCGCGCCCCAGAACGCATCCGCCGGTAGGTCGGCGACCGCGAGATCGAGCGTCTCCGCCGCAAGCGCGCCGTCTTGAAGCGACCAACGCGAGCGCGAGATGCCGATGCCGTCCCCGACGAAGGTGAGGGGGCCGCCGTGCCTACCCCAGGTGGGCGTGGTGCCGTAGGAAAGCAGCTCCAGCCCGGGAGCCTGATAACTTGCGACCACGCACAGATCCGCTGCAGCAATGGTGATGGGCGCGCCATCGAGCTCGAGGCAACCCGCTGCGCCTCCCGCTCCGCCTCCACCTTCCGCACCGGCCGCGCCGGTCCCGCTGCCGCCTGCTCCAGAGCCGCCAGTCGAGCCGCTTGCTCCACTGCCTTCACCGCCGCCGCCGGTCGCAGCTGCACCGCTGCCGCCCGAGCCTGCATCATCGCCGCAGCCGAGCAGCAGCGAGCCCATCACGCCGAGAACCAACTTCAATTTCATTCGCCAGCCTTCTCGATGCCGTCCCCGGCACCGATGCCCCAAGCGAGCTTGCGAACGCGGCGGCACGCCCACCTCACGGTGTGGCTGGGCCTTCGCGTCGCCCGAACCCCGGGGCGCACGATCGAGTATCAACCAGCCGGTCTCCTGGCTTCTGGATCGTCCTCGGGCAGCGCCTTCCCAAATGTACCTTCGCGAGCGAAGGACCCTCAGTGGCGTTAGCTGCCGTCGTCCCCAGTTACAGTGGCGGGGGCCGCGCCGGACTCCGCCTCGAGAGGCGTCACCGGCTTCCCATGGAGCGAACTCATTTGAAGAGCGCGCTCCGCTGGTTGAACGCCGCAGCACCCGGACCATCCGCGTGAAGCGACAGGGCGGGCTTTAGCTGTTCGAGGGGGGCCGCGTCAATCTCGGCGCTCGGCGTTGCAGCTGGCGGGCGCCACCGGGGAGCGCGGCGGCCGCCGCGAAAAACGACGAATTCTGCCCGGATTTGTGGGCCTTTTGTGTTGGTACGCCACTCGCAAAGGAGGCTGCGTGGCTCGCCACATGAGAGGTTTTTATGAGCAAAGACGAAAAACTACGGACCCTGAAAACGACGGTAACAGCAATCGAGAAGCAGTTCGGCAAAGGCGCCATCATGGCGCTCGGTGATGAGGAGGACGGCGAGGGCATCGCCGTCATTCCCACCGGCTCGCTGACGCTCGACCAAGCGCTCGGCATCGGCGGCTATCCGCGCGGAAGGATCATCGAGATCTTCGGCCCGGAGTCGAGCGGCAAGACGACGCTCACGCTGCACGCCATGCGTGAAGCGCAGCGGCTCGGCGGCATCGTCGCCTTCATCGATGCTGAGCACGCCTTCGACATCACCTACGCAAAAGCCATTGGCGTCGACGCAGAGCGGCTGCTCGTCTCGCAACCGGATTCAGGCGAGCAAGCGCTCGAGATCGCCGAGATCCTCGTGCGCTCTGGCGCCGTGGACGTGGTGGTGATCGACTCGGTCGCCGCGCTGGTACCGCGCGCCGAGATCGAAGGCGACATGGGCGACGCGCACATGGGCTTGCAGGCGCGGCTGATGAGCCAAGCGCTGCGCAAGCTCACGCCGGTCGTGCATCGCACGGGAACTACGCTCATCCTGATCAACCAGCTGCGCCAAAAGATCGGCGTAGTGTTCGGCAATCCGGAGACCACCACCGGCGGCAACGCGCTCAAGTTCTACGCCAGCGTGCGCTTGGACGTACGGCGCACCGGCTCGATCAAGACCGGCGACGATCTGATCGGCTCGAAGACGCGCGTGAAGGTGGTGAAGAACAAGCTCGCTCCGCCGTTCCGCGAGGCTGAGTTCGAGATCCGCTGGGGCAAAGGCATCGATGCCGCGGCGGACCTCGTCGACTTCGCCCAGGTGGCTGGGGTGATCGAGAAGAACGGCGCGCATCTCTCGTTTGGTGGAGAGCAACTGGGCCAAGGCCGCGAGCGTGCCCGCGAGACGCTGCTCTCGCGCAGTGAGCTCGCAGACCTCGTGCGCACGAAGGCGCTCGAGGTCCATGGCCGCGCACCGATGCTCGCTTCGGCGTGAGTCGGGCATCGGTCACAACGTTTTAACTGTCGATTGAAAACAAAGAATTGAGGATGTCATGAGCAACGGAACGAATCGCGTAACTCTCTTTGGAAACCTTGGCGCTGATCCGGAGTTTCGAATCACGCAGAGCGGTCAGATGATCCTGCGGCTGCGCATCGCTACCAACGATGCCTACCGCGACAAGGAGAACAAGCTGATCGAGCGCACCGATTGGCACGATGTCGTGGTCTTCGGTAGCCGTGCCGAGCCGCTCGCGCGCATGCTCACCAAGGGTGAGCCGCTGTTCGTGTACGGCAGCATTCGCTACTCGTCGTACGAGAAGGACGGCGTCTCGCGAACGCGCACCGAGATCATGGCGCGCGACATCGGCCTCTCGGGGCGCGGCAAGCGTCCGCTGTTGGCCTCGTCGGCGGTACCGATGACCTTGTCCGAACCCAGCGAACCGACCGATACAGCGGACACGGCCGAGCAGCCCTACGGCGTCGCCGCGGCACCGGTCGAGCCCGCGCAGCCGATCGAGGTCGCTCGTCCCATCGAGCCCGTCCGCCCGATCGACGAGGCGGCTGGCCCGGTGGACTTTCCGAAGAAGCGCAAGCGGCCCGAGATGAACGCTCCGGCCCCGGCCTGAGCTTCGAGCGACGAACTCACCCCGCTCGCACTCTCCCAACGCGGGGAGGGCGGCGGGCGGGGATGAGCCCTCCGCGTTAGGCGGCGGGTTGCGCGGCTTCAGCGCTGACGGCGGAAACAGCGGCACGCGGGGCGGAGCGCACGACTCCGACCTCGCGGCGCAGCTCGGGGAGCGCATCGGCGATGGCGTCACGAACACGTTCGCGCAGCGTAGCGACGTCATCCACCGTCATGCCCACGGTGGAGATGGGCGCGAGCACCTGAACCTTCGCCTTGGCTTCGCCGAACCACTTGGAGCCTTTGGGCCTGCACTCACGCGTACCAGCGACGGCGAGCGGGAGCACCGGAACTTGCGCTTCGATCGCCAGGCGAAACGCGCCGTCACGGAAGGGCAAAAGCTCGCCTGTCTTGGAGCGCGTCCCTTCGGGGAAGAGCATCACCGGGATGCCGGCGGCGAGCGCTCGCTTGCACTCGTTCATCATGTCGCGAACGCTGTCTCCGTCCCCGCGGCGCAGCGGAATATCTCCGCTCCATTTGAAGCAGTTGCCGATCACCGGCAGCTTGAAGAGCTCTTCTTTACCCACCCAGCGCATGTCCCACGGCAAGTAGGAGATCAGGAACGGATCCGCCGTGGACTCATGATTGGCGACCACCACGTAAGGTGCGCTGTGAATGTCGGCGGGGCCTTCACCTTTGACGCTGAAGTCCCAAAGCGGCGTCATGCGGCTGGTGAGCCAGCCGAGCCTGCGCATCCAGCGGCCGGACTCCCGCATCGCCGGATCACCGCGGTGCCGCAGCCACGAGGCCGCCATCACCGGCATGAAGGCCGCGACGATGGTGCCGAACTCTGCATAGGTGTAGACGCCGAGAGCGAGTTTTCGCATGGCGGAAGACCCTAGTCGGGAGTTCTGTCTCTTTGGTGTCACGATTCGGTTTAGACGCGCTGATATCGGATGGCGCACCGTGTTAGGACCTGCGGGTGCGCGCGCTATCTCTCCCCGGCTGTGGTTGTCGAGGCGCCTTCCAATTCGCGGTGCTCGCGCGTTTGGAGGCGGCTGGGGAGCGCTTCGACGTGGCTGCGGGAGCCTCCAGCGGCTCGATCGCAGCGGCCGCCTACGTCGCCGGCAAGTGCTCGCTTGGCCCGGCGATTTATCGATCGCTCGCCGGAACGCCAGTCTTTTCGGCGCGCTGGCTGGCCTCCGAGCGGAGCCCGTTTGGTATGACGCGCATCGTTGGTGACGCGCTGCGTGAGCATCTGCCGGAGGCGCTCATTCACGAGAGCAAGGTGGAGCTGCTGGTCTCGACCACCACCGTGCCCGGGCTGCTCCGTCAGCTGGCTTGGAAGGACGGCAAGGCGGTCATCCACTCGAGCCGAGCACGGCGCGACGTCCACTCGCTGCTCTTGGCGAGCTGCACCTTCCCACCGTTTTATGCGAGAGTCCCGCGGCTCGACGGTCGTTTCCACTTCGATGGCGGCGCTACCGACAACAGCCTGATCGATGCGCTGGTGGAGCGCGGAGCCCGCGAGATCACGGTGATCACCCCGCACCCAGATGGGTCGGTCTACCGCGGTTTGTTTCGCCCGCTGGAGAAGCCGCGGGCGGCTGGGATCACCCTGCGGGTGATCGCGCCGGCGCGGAAGCTTTCGATTCGCAGCTTCGACTTCGATCCGCAGCGGCTCACCGAGGCGCTCGAGATGGAGCACGTCGAGCATTTCTTCGAGCCGGTCGCGAGGTCGAGTTGACGCTCGAGGCGACCGCATCTCCCGCGCCCCAAGGCGAGCTCGAGCGGGAGCCTCCGGCGCCGTCGTTGTGGGCGCTGTTGGCCGTCACGGTCGCGCTCGGGCCGGGGGCTGGACACGCTTACGCCGGTCATCCCCGGCGCGCGGCGTTCTTTGCCGCGCCCGGCTCCATCGCGTCGACGTTCACCGCCGTTTGGTGGCTGGTTTGGCAACCGAGCCTGCTCGCTGTTTCGCTTGGGATTTCGCTTTTGTTGCTGGCCGGTGCCGCGTTCGATCTGGTGCGGCTTTCGTCAAGCGCGGAGCCGAGTGCTCGAACGGGGGCTCGGGCGAAGTCGTTCGGCGCTTTCGCCTTGGCGTCGTTTGCTGGGGGCGCCGTAGCGACAGCGCTCGCCTTGGCCTTGTTGGTCTCGGTGACCAAGGTGAAGAACCGTTCGATGTTGCCGACGCTCGGTTACGGCAACCTTGTGGTGCTGTACCGGCAGGGTGTAGCCGATGTCGGTGAGGTCGTGGTGGTAACGCCAGAGCCCGGCTCGACCAAGCTCTCCACGCTGCGCGTGGTGGGGTTGCCCGGCGACACCGTGGAGGTTCGGGATGCCGGCCTGTGGGTCAATGGCCGCGAGATTGAGCGTTGTTTCGTTGGGGTCGCGCCGATCGGCCGCAAGCGCAAGAAGCTCAAGCTGTACGTTGAGAAGCTCGGTGGGCTACACCTGATCGCAACCGACACCAAGCCCTCGCGGAAGCCGGTGGGGCCGTTCGTGGTTGGCGAGCGCGAGATCTTTCTGCTCGGTGATTACCGCAGCCGTGCGAAGGACTCGCGTTCGTTCAAAGCGCCGATCGCTTCGTCCCAGTTGCGCGGGAGCGCCGAGCGCTTCCTCACCCGGGCGCGACCAGGCATCTTCGCCGTGGACGAACTTGAGTTGCCGCGCGGTGCCGAGGCGCTCAAAGAAGAAGTTCGCCTGTGTGTGGGCAAGCTGCAAAGCCCGCGCTAGTCGCGACGTGGGAGCTCAGAAGGCGGTTTCATTCGTGATGCGTTGGTCTGCCTCGAGCCAGCGCTCATCGAGCCACTGCAGCAACTCGGCTGAACCCTTCGGCAGCGTCGACCGAGCGAAGCGCGCGACGTTCACGCGTACGTGGCGGTGCGCTAGGCCCGTCTTCGCGATGTCGGAGAGCTCCGCTGTTCCGTGCAGACCCGAGTGGGAAATGATCACGACGTCACTCTCCGCGGCGGATTCGAGCAGCGCCAACGTGCCGCCCTTCTGAATCGGTAACACTCTGCGAATGCCCGCCAAACGTGCAGCTCGGCTCGGATCGCTCACAGCGAGCTTCTCCAGCGCCCGGCTGCGCTTGGCCTCGGTAAAGCGTGTGCCTTCCGGGTAGATCAGCACGCCCTCCCGCTCACCAAGATTGCGGGCAAGCGCTGCCACGCGGCCGATCTCCCGCTCGCTGTTTTGGCCACTGCGCGAGACGAAGCAATTGGGGACGCGGTGCCCGGCCACATCCAAACAAGGCACCGCCAGCAGCTCCTGCTTGAGCACGAAGCGCAGCCGCATCCCGAGCGGCACCGAGACCAGCGCCGTGGGCAAAAGCGTATCCACGATCGACGAGTGCGTTACCAGCACCACCACCGGCCCAGGCGCGAGCAACTCCTGGCCGCTCAGTTCGAAGCGCAGACTGAAGATGATGCGGATCGACTCGAGCAAGAAGCGCGTCCAGCCGCCTTGGATCTTGTAGGTGGTGGCGAGAAAACGCTCACTGCTTCGATCGGCGAAAAGGCCTGTGAAAAACAGCAGCCACAGTCCGAAAACCTCGGCGAGGCAGTACACCGGCAGAAAGATGAAGAGCCGCGTCAGGTTCCTGCCTCGATCCCCGCGCGCAAGGTCTACCAGCAGCCCCAGCGGGATCAACAGCGGCAGGAGCGAGGAGGTGAGGACCCACAGCACCACGACGATCGGGATGCTTACGGCGCGCCGACGGAAGCGACCTCGGTAGGTGCTTTCATGCATCTCCATGAGCTCAGCGGCCATTGCGCGCAGAAGCTAGCACGGGGCTGCGAGTCGGCTAGGACCGCGTGCGCCGGATCGCTGGTTGCTTGTTTGGCCCGATTTCAAGGGGCATGGTAGCCAAAATCGTATGAAGGCTCTCGAGGTCACACAGAGTGGGCGCGCGTTTCGTCGGGCCGAGGTTGCGGTGTGGGTGGAGGAGCGCACCAATGACGCGCTCTACCTTCAACGCGCGACCAACCTCTCGCTCGGTGGCATCTGGCTCGAAGGCACGTTGCCGCATCCGCCCGGAACCAAGGTCTCGCTCGACATCGAGCTGCCCGGCGATGGTCCGCTGCGGGTGGATGGCGAAGTGGTGATGCGACAAGACCGCGGCGTCGGTATGGCGGTTCGCTTCCTGCCGCTGCCGCAAGCCCGTCGCGAACGGCTCGAGGCCTTTCTCAGCGCGCACGTCTGAGGCCCGGCTCGTCCCGGCTCTCCCCGGCTACAGCTTGCTCACCGCCGAGCAGCCGGAGTGGCCGGGAACGCCCAGGGACTTGGCCAGCGCGCATAGCTTCTTGGCCCTCGCGATGGTGTCGGGCTCACCGCGAGAAAGCCCGCTCTTCGCGGTCCGCTCAGCGTTGTCTGCGAGCCCAATCAACGCTGTTTCAGGCAGCCGCGGCCGGGCCGCGAGCAACGCTTTCTCCAGGAAGGGGCTGGGGCTTGGGTGGCGGGCCCACAGCGTCGGATCGACCAGGAGCGTGGCTTCGAGCGAGCTCGATATGCGCGCTCCGTCTTCGGTGTCGGCGCACGGCAAGCGAGGATCGTCAGGACCGAAGTCGGTGCTCGCCAGCTTCTTCGCCGCGAGCCGCTTCATCAGCTCCGCCGATTCCGCGGCTGTCAGCAGGGTGGCTCCGTCCAGCTTGTTCGCGTTGACCGCTTCCACGAGCGCTTTGCAGGCGGCCTTGCGCTTCTCCACCACCTCGCGGGCCTCGCGCTCTTTGCGCAGCCGCGCTTCTTCAGCGAGCCTCTGTTCGGCCTCTAGACGTTGTCGTTGCTCGCAGGCCGTGCGTTTCTGATCACGCAACTCGAGCGCTGCAGCGGTGGCCCAACTCGAGTCGGCCTCGGCGAGGTCTTTGATCAAACATTCGTCGGTGCGTTCGATCAACGCCTGCGCGCTGTCGCGCTTGACCCGAACGAACACCACGCTGGTAGTCGCGATCAGCAGCGTCAGAACCGCGAGGCTGGCGAAGACGATGCGCTTTTGCTGACGCCGCCGCAGCGCCGTCTCGAGCCACTCTCCGCCTTCGAGCTTGGCGCGCGTATCGGCGACGAGCTCGGTGTAAGCAAGCATGTCGCGCGCGAGCTCGGACAGCGGCAACGACAGGCCTTTGTCTTGTCGAACCTTCTGCGCCAGCCGCTCGATGCAGGCCGATATGTCCGGGCGTCGGCCATCGACCGTCAGGGCGGTTATGACGTCCATGAAGCCGAAGGGGCCGGCGTGCAGCTTCCAGGCGACGATGGCGTTCGCCTGCGAAATCAGCAGGCGTTGCCCGACCGATTGGGCCGCCGCCATCGGTAGGCTGGACTCGACGTCGACACGGGGAACCCCGGCGAGCGTCGCGACCTCGCTGATCCCTCGTTGATACCCAGCCAACAGGCCGTCGGGCGCGAGCTCCTCCAGCCCGGTGAGGATGCGGTTGGAGAGGATGCAACTTGCGGCATATTCCACCGGGCCCATCGCCGCGCGGAGGAACGTGTTGCTGATGCGCCGGGCGGGTGTGCCTCCTCTTCCGACCATCTTCGTTCGAGGGGTGATATCACACGGGCAGCCCACAGCGCTGTCAGAAGTTGGCGCGAGGTGCGCTACGGTGGCGCTGTGGAGCTGTCTCCCCCGAATGTGAGCACGGACACGAGCCCCGCGGTCTCGTTGCGGGCGTTAGAGCCAGGCACCGTCCTGGACTCACGCTACCGCTTGGTTGAACGCATCGGTCGTGGCGGCTTCGGCGACGTTTGGCGCGCCGTGGAGCTGCTGCCCGACGGAGCCCCGCTTCGGGATGTCGCGTTGAAGCTGCTGTCCCCCGAGATGGACAGCTCCAATTGGGCTGAAGAAGCGAAGTTGCTCGCTTCGTTCAGCCACCCTTCGCTGGTCACGATCTACGCGACCGGCATCCTCGAGAAGCCCGCGGTGCCCTTCGTCGCGATGGAGCTTTTGCTTGGTGAAACGCTGGCCGAGCTGGTGCGGCGGCGTACTAAGTTTCCCTGGAGGCTCGCACTTCGCTACGTAGCGGCCGTAGCGCGAGCGCTCGACGTCATCCACCAGCGCGGCGTGATCCACCTTGATTTGAAGCCCGCCAACATCTTCGTCACCAGTGATGGTCGGGTGAAGGTGCTGGACTTCGGTATCTCGCGCACTCGCTCCAACGCGAACGCGCCCAAGGTGGCCGCCAAGCTCAATGACACCGTTACGCTGAAAGAGGGAGCTCTGCCTTCGGAGACCTTTGATTCGATGGCGACGGCGGCTTTTCTCGCCGGCACCCAAGAAGCCTACGCCGCCACACAAATGGCCGCGGCCGGTGAAGTGGCAGACGGCACGCGCGTGGTGGTGGGCACCCCAGGCTACGTCGCTCCGGAGGTGCTCTTGGCCGGCGTGCCAACCATGCGCGCAGACGCCTATGCGCTGGGCGTGACGTTGGCGGTGCTCGCCACCGGCAAGCTCCCGCACGACGTACCGGAAGAGCCCGCCGATGAGGGCTCGGCCGAGGATTACCGCACGTATTGGATGTCGCTGCGTGAGTCGACCTTGCGTGGGTCGCTGCGCAGCTTCGACGGTTTGGGTCTACCACGCGGTGTGGTGGCGTTGATTGTGCGTCTTTGCGCGGTCGATCCCGAGCGACGGGGGGTAAGTGAGGGCGGGCTCGGTAGCCTCCTCGATGAGGTTTGGGAGCAGCCGCATGGCGTGCCCGAGCTTCCGTACCCAGGGCTCATGCCGTTCGGCGAGGCCCACGAAGGCTTCTTGTTTGGGCGCGATCCCGATCTCGCGCGCACGCTACGGCACCTCACGTACGAGTCGCTCGTCGTCATCTCGGGGCCCTTTGGTGCGGGCAAAACGTCCTTCGTTCGTGCAGCGCTGCTGCCGGCCTTGGCGAAGGGCGGCGTCGACGGTGCCTTCGACGTCGAGCTCATCAGCCTATCGGCTGCGAGTGGTCCCGATCGCACGTTGTTCGGCGGCACCACGGTCGAGCAGCTGCTCGAGCCTGAAGAAGGTCGAGCCCGGGTGGTCTTCATCGATGATCTCGAAGAACTCGCTGCCTTCCCGCCGGATGAACGCAGGCTGACCGTCGCGCTGATCGAGCGCCTCTTGGCGGGCGAACGTCGCCAGGGATTTCGCTTGGTGCTCGCGCTCGAGCAGGAGTCGCTCGCGACCCTGGCGGGTCTCTCGCCCGGCCTCAACGGGCTCTCCGCGAGCATCCGCTATTTGGCGCCACCCAGTGAAGCGCAGGCCAAAGAGCTCGCCATCGAGCCAGCGCTGAGGGCCGGCTGGCGGGTCGAGAGCGAGCGCGAGATCGTCTCGTTGATTGCTCAAGAGCTAGCCAAGGTGCCAGTCCCACTGCCGATGGTCGCGCTGATTTTGGCCGAGAGCACCTCCGAACCGGAGGCCTTCGTCCCGACGCGACCTGCGCGCGCTTCGCTCGATAGCAGCGGCACGACGGTGGTTCTCGCGGAGGAGCGGCGCACTTTGGATGGGCGCCTGATGCACAAGGCCGGAGTCGCTGCGACCGTTCACCGCGCGGCTGAGCGCGCGTGGAAAGGCCTCGCGGATGATTCACATGCGATGGACTTGTTGGTGCTCCTCACCACCTCGGAAGGGGAACCCATCCGCGTCAACGTCAGCACTCTTTGCGACCGGCTTGGCATGGAGTCGGTCGACGAGCTTTGCGATCGGCTGCGTCGACGACGCTTGATCGTCCAGCGCGGGCTCGAGGTCGAGCTGGCGCATCCGGCGCTCGCACGGTGGTCGAGGCTGGAGAGCGCACGGCTCTCTTCGCTCGATCAAATCGCCTTGCGCGAGCGCATCTCGGAGGCGGCGCTGGCGTGGGAGAAAGCGTCGATGAACTCGGCCTATCTCGCCCGTGCTGGCCTCTTGTCCGAGGTGGATCGGCAGGGCGTCGTGCTGAAGGCGTTGTCGGGGCTCGAGGTCGAGTTCCTTTCGGTCTCCCGTCGCGCGCGCCGTCAGCGCCGCCTGGTGCAGTTGGGCGCTGTGTTTGCGGCCTTGTTGGTCGCGCTGGTGGGGCTGCTCTATCGCGGGGAGCTGTTGAAGCGCCGCCGGGACGCCGAGACCAAGCAGAAGGAGGCTCAACAAGAGGCGCTGCGGGTTGGCTTGGTCGCGCGTGCGCGCCAGGCCTCGGATCCGTACGAGCGGATCGCCTACCTCGTCGCTTCGTTGAAAGAGGGCGCTGCCGAGCCTGCGCTGTTCGTGGAGCTGCTGGGCGCCGCGAGCGATCTCCCGCCTGGGCGCTTCTTGTCGCTCGAGCCCCTCGATTCGCTGCAGATGCCTTGGAACGATCGCTGGGTGATGGGGCGCTCCCCGGCCGGCGGTTTGGTGGTGTTCGATCTGCGTTCGCCCATCGCCGAACCAGAGTCGCTCGATAACGTGGACCCGACCATGGACCCGGCGCGAGCGAGCGTCGTTCATCGTCCGCCCAAACGCTTCGAGATCGCGATCGGTAACGCGCCGATCGTCGACACGACGCCCTTTCTCTTCGACACCTCGCTGTTCGCGCAGAACGCGGAGGGCGAGGTGCACTTGGTGCGCTTGCGTGAGTCGGGTGAAGTCGCGCTTGCGGCCATCGTCCCGTTCCGCTGTCGCGGGGAGATGTCGGTCGCGACGCGCGCGCCTGTGTTCGTGTGCAACTCCGGGGGCGACGCTACCGCGTGGAATCTGCGCACCGGTGAGATCGCGCGCGTCCAGCAACCCACCGGCATCTTCGAACTCTCGCCCAACGGGGATCGCTTGGTCACCTGGGCTGGCTCCAAGTTGTTCGTTCATTCGTTGTGGGACAAGTCGCCCGTGCTCGAGCTGGCGGTCGAGGGAGAGGTGGCAGCCGCTTCGATTAGCCCTCGCGATCCGGTGATCGCCGTGCTCACCCCGAAGGCGCTCACGGTGCATCGGCTGGACGCTTTTGCTGAGCCGATCTTCAGCGGTCCGGGCGTAGCCGATTCCCACAGGCTCGCCTGGGACAAGCGTGGGCTCGACGTTGCGGCCTGCGGTGTCGACGACGGTGCCGTCTTCTATTTTCTGATGCAGGGTCCGCGGCCACAGAGTTTGGCCAGCCCCTCGGTTCGTTGTGACGGAATGTCGAGCATGGCCCCTGATTTCAAGGCTTCTCGATTCGATCTCGGGGAGTTCGCCTATCGCAATTTTGGGGAACACTTCTCCAAGGGCGGTTGGGCCTTGCCCGGAGATCGCTACCTCTCCACCACGCTCCTCTTGGCGGGTGGCATCGAGGACGGCCTGCGCCGCGTGCTCGAACTGGCTGTTCGGGACGCCCAAGATGAATTGCTGCCTGTGAGCGCCGACTCGGGCTTTACCAAGGTAGTTCGTTCAGGCAACACCGCTGTGATTCAAATGGCCCGCACGAACGAGCAGACGCTCGCTCATGAGGCCCCAGAGATCGTCGTCACGGCTGCCGCAACCGGCGTGCGTCTGCAGAGCGCGCGCGGCTTTCTGCTCGACAGTTGTCCCGATGAGAAGGTGCTCTCGTTCCGGCTCGACGACGCCGACCGCTTGACCGTCGTGGAGCTTCGTTCGGCGCACGAGCTGGGCCGTTTCCCGCACGCTCCGGGCTTCGTACTTGGGCTCTCACCGAGCTGCACCAAGCTCTATACGCAAGATCTCGATGGCACGATCTTCAGCATCGACCTCGCTACGCCGGGTGAGCGCAAGTTCGTCGCGAGCGCGCATGGTCACGTCTTCGAGGTAAAGCGCAGCGCGCCGTTTGGGGCGTCGGGCCCAGGTCTACTCATGGGCCTCTCCAGCGGGGAGGTCGTTCGCATCGATGAGACCGACGACGCGGTGCGCCTTTTGGCTCGGGCCAACCCCCGCATCACCGCCCTCTCCGACGGCGTAGTTCCTGGTCAGACGGTCTACGCCGACCACACGGGCGTCTACCGCATCGACCAAAGCGGAACCGAGCGCTTGGCTGCTCCCCGCATCGGCTCGGCTTGGGAAGACATCATCGCCTCGCCCGGCGCTCGTGCGTTGGTGTTGGCCTCGCGCAATGAAGTTGCCGTGGTCGATGAGAAGGTGGGCGCCATCACCGGGAGCGTCAAACTCGAGGGCTTCACCCGCGGCACACTTTGGGACCCGGCAGGGGCGGTGCTCTTGTACCCCAGCGGCAGCCAGGGCGTAGCGCGCGCGCAGCTCTTGCCGTTTGGTGCGAAGTTACCGGAGGTGATCGGCTCGCTCGCGTCCAACCTGCGCGTCGACTCGAAGGGAGCCCTGGCGCTCAAACGTTGAGCGCCGGAGGGCTAGCCGATCGCGCGGGGCTTCGCGATCGCGCGGGCTTTTCGAGCAACTACTTCTTGTTACGGAGGTATTCGAAGTTGCGCGCCAAAGCGTCTTCGGTGGAGACGATGGGCTTGAAGCCGATGGAGCGGAGCTTCGCGTTCGAAAAGCCGTTGCCTTTCCACATCGCCCGCGTCTTGTAGGGCGTAAAAATGGCCGGCAACTGTCCCTTGGAGTAGCGGTGGTACCAGGCGACCGCGTGAGAAAGAGCCATCGCTGCGGGGTAGGGGAGCGTCACCTTGCGCACCTTCTTTACCTCCGCCTGATAACGACGCAGGTACTCACGCGCGGTGATCAGATCGTCGTCATGGACGTTGTACACGTCGCCGTCGAACTTCGCGTTGAGCGCGGCCACACAGATCGCCTCTGCGCAGTTGTCGACGTAGCTGAGCGGCAACAAGTTGTCTCCGCCGAGGAAGAGGAATGCGCCGGGCAGAGCGAGCCCAACGCGCGAGCTGAAGGCGCCGCCGCCAGGCCCGTAGATCACGCCGGGGCGCAGCACGGTCAGCGGAACACCGCGGCGACGGTGATAGTCGAAGGCGACCTCCTCTTGGCGCAGCTTGGAGTGCGAGTAGTGATCTCGGCGCTCCGGGAACTGCTCGGTGGGCGTCTCCTCACTCACCACGTGACCCTTGGGCAAATCAGCAACGCCGTACACACCGAACGAGCTGATCAGCACGATCTTCGGCGGGCTCGCGAGGCTGCCAGCGGCTTCGAACAGGTTCTTCGTCGTGACTACGGTGCCGAGGAACATCTCGGCCGAAGGCCCCGACAAGGCCGCAGCCAGGTGCAACACGATTCCTACGCCGTCGAGTAGGGCGGCTGCCTCCTTGGGCGAACTCAAGCCGCCGGTGACCAACTTTGCGTCGCTCTGTGGGTAGCGGGCAAGCACTGCGTCGAGCCGGCGCTTGTCACTACCGGCGCGGACCAGGAAGCGCACGCCCTTCGTTCCACGGGCGAGCAGCCGCTCTGCCGTCGCAACACCGAGAAAGCCGTTCGAGCCGGTGACCAGCATATCGCTCATGACTTCACCTCCGTCGTCGAGGCGCTCGCTCGCGAGGAATCACGCACCTGGGCGAAAATTTCGTCGAGCATCCAGGCGACCCGGAGGATGTCGCGAGAGCTGATCGGCGGCGGCGTATTGTTCTCGATGCTGGCGTAGAAAAGCCTGAACAGCTCGCCCAAGCCGGCAAAGAAGTGGAAGCCCGATCGCGAGAAGCGCGCCATGTTGCGGGCCCCTTCACGGGCATATTGCGCAGCTTGCTCAAAGGCCGGAACCAAGCGGCCGATGGCGCTCGGTAGCGTGGGCGCTAGATCGAGCGTGCAGGTCCGATTGTTGAAGTCGAGGTGGGCCGTGTTCTTCGTCCCGTATACGCGAAGGAAGTGACCGACCGGGCGCGCATAGCCGCTGAAGGTGATGTACGCGGTCACTTTCTCCCCGCGAATGATCACGCGCGCTTCATCCACTAGCTCATCGCGAACGTCGCCGAAGCGCACGTCTCTCCGGCTCGAACCGAAGGCCGTCACCTGCGGACGCTCATCGGGTAGGAACTCGATGATCTTCGCCAGCGCGTGATCGAGCGTGTTTTGCAGCAGCTTGCCTGGCATGGCGTGCACCCAGTGATTCGGGTCGCTCAGCAGCGCTTTACCGAAGGCCCCCTCCATGTTGTAGCCGTAGAAGGACTCGACATGCACCACGTCCCCGAGTTGGCCGTCGGCGCGTAGCTGGCGCAGCTCTTGGGCAGGCGGCTCATAGTGGTAGCTGTAGCCGATGCTCACCTTTCGCCCGGTCTTCTCGGCGTGATCGATCAGGGCCTTCGAGTCGGCGTAGTTGAGCGTCAGCGGCTTCTCCACGAACACGTGTGCGCCAGCGTCCATCGCTTGACAGGCGAGCGCGCGGTGCACGTGGGGTGGCGTCGCGATATGAACGACGTCCGGCTTGGTCTGCGCGAGCATGCTCGCGTAGTCGTCGTAAACCCCTTGGATGCCGTAGCGCACGGCAAGCTGCCGCGCCATCACGAGTTCACGATCGCATACCGCGACCACCTCGGTGTTGGGCGCGAGCTTTTGAATCTCTTCGACGTGACCGTCGGCTATCTTCCCACAGCCTACGATGGCAGCTCGCAACATGAAGGGCGCTCTCCTGGAAAGTGCGCATAGTTACGGAGACTGACCCTCTCTTGCAAGCGAGTTCCTGTCAACGCGAGGACGCGAAAGGATGCACGATGTTTTTCTCCGAGAAGCTTCTCCGTTTTGTTCGATCGGCCGCTCGCGCGAGCGTTGTGCTCGGGGCGACGACGGCTGGTTGTTCGGGCGGTCAGGGGTCGGCGGTCGACGGCTCGCTTGATGATCGCCCGGATGCGGGGAGCTCGCCGCAAACCTCGGCACAAGCGGTGGCCTTTGAGCCTGAGAACAACGAGTGCGTGCACCGCGGTAGCGGGACCGACTACGTCGTAGGTCCAGGCAAGGCTTACGCCAGTCTGGGCGCGGTTCCCTTCGAGAACCTAAAGGCCGGAGACACGGTGCGCGTCTATCACCGCACTGAGCCCTATCGAGAAAAGCTGATGATCTCGGGCCAGGGAACTGCGGAAGCACCTATTCGAATCTGTGGCGTGCCGGGCGCAAACGGCGCCTTGCCGGTGATTGACGGAGAAAACGCGACCACCCGCAAGGAACTCGACTTCCCGTTTGATGGCCACCAGGTTCGAGGGCTCGTGATCATCGGGCACGCGCACGATCAGCCGTATGAGCTGACCCCCAGCTACATCACGCTCGAAGGTCTGGAGATCCGCAATGCGTCACCGCCCAATACCTTCACCGACAAGGCGGGCAAACAGCAGGCTTACTCGGCGATCGTGGCGGGCATCTTCATCGAGCGGGCGAAGCACCTGACGATTCGCGGTTGCATCGTCACTGCCAACAACAACGGTATCTTTGGTGGCACGGGCGGCGGCGTCGAGCTCTCCGAGGACCTTCTGATCGAAGGAAACTATATCTACGGTAACGGCAGCCTCGATCGGCACTTCGAGCACAACGTGTATATCGAAGCCTCCAATGTCGTTTACCAGTTCAACCGCTTCGGCCCACCCCGGATTGGTAAGAACGGCAATCAGGGGGCGAACATCAAAGAGCGCTCCGCCGGCGTGGTGATCCGTAACAACTATATCGAGGATGGCGCCCATATCCTGGACATCGTCGACGCCCAAGAAGCCAAGGCGACAACCGTCGCGATGCCGAGCTTTCACTCGACCCACGTCTACGGGAACGTGATTGTGCGTGGTGCGGAGCCGTCGGGAACGCTCATTCACTATGGCGGCGATAGCGAGGTTTTTGCCGACTATCGCAAAGGCACCCTCTACTTTTACAACAATACCGTCGTGGTGAAGAACGTCGGGTACAAGGACTACACCCGTACCGGCATCTTCGAGTTATCCACCAACGAGGAGACGGTCGTCTCGCGCAACAACGTCTATTTCACCGCCGAAGCACCGGTGGAGGTTCGGCCAGTGGGCCTGCTCGGTCAGCGCGATACCGTCTTTAACGGCGTTGGCAACTTCGCTGGCGATTGGATGTCGAAGGGGATCACCGCGCACAACATCAATCCCGGCGGCAGCGACAAGATCAACGCCAAGGTGATCGGGCTCGAGTCGGTCATGCGCGGGGAGCAGCCGGGCTTCCGTAACTTCGCCGCCGACGACTATGCGCTCGTCGGGGCAGAGCTCACGGGGGCCACCCAGCTACCCAAGGAGATTCCGCGCGCACTTCTCCCGCAAGCGAGCTACGTCAAACACCAACGAGGCAAAGCGGATCCTGAGGCGGGAAAGCGGGTCGGAGCCACGGTGCAGTGAGCCTCAGCGCAACGTGAAGGTGGTGACCAAGCCGAGGTGGTCCGAGCCAACCTCTACGGCTTGTTTTGCTTCGACCACGCTCCACTCGCTCGAGCTCAGCACGTGATCGATGCGCGAGCGGAAGTAGAGCGGGCCAAACTTGGTCACCTTGGTGTCCCCATTGCCGAAACCGCATTCGTCAAATGCGTTGTCCATCTCGCCGAAGTGCTTATTCATCAAAGCGCTCTCCTCGACCAGGTTGAAGTCCCCGCCGATCAGTAACGGCCCCTTGGCCTGCTTCGCCCATTCTTCGGCTGCAGCAGCCTCGAGTTCCCGTTGCTCCATCGATTCGTGCATCGTCACGATGCCGCCCAAGCGGAACTTCACCAAGCCAGAGAGCCCCTCGCGGATCGTCTCGAGGTGGATGTTCTGGACCCAGATCTTGCCCATCGGAGCGTCGAGCTCGTAGAGCGCGATGGCGCCGCAACCACCTTGCTTCCAGACCTCGCTGCGATCGCGATGCAGCACCTTCAGGACCGGGTAGCGACTGAGCATGCAAAGGTTGTGATCGATCACCAGGTGATAGTCGGGTTGCCCAACCAACTGACCGGGCCGTACCTCCGACGAATCGATCGAAACGCCGGGCGGTTGGCACTCCTGGAGCAGGAGCACGTCGGGCTTGTGGGCCTCGACGAGCTTCGCCATCGCACCGATCTCGTTGCGGTGAGCGAGGTTTTGTACCACCAAGGTGACGGTCCGTTCGGGCGGGCCGCTACGACAGAGGCCGGGGAACTCCACGCCGCCGACGATGAAGATCGCGACCAAGAGACCAGCGAGGTTTGCCAGGAAATGCCACTTGTGGCGCATGACGGCGGCGATGGGTAGCACCAGCACCGTCGGCAGGTAGGCGACGAAGCGGGGTGTGTAGGCGACCACCGTTCCCAGCCAGTGGCGGTCCGCAAACACGCCGAGCAGGATCCAATAGGCGGCAGTGGCTACCAGCGCTAGGCCGGTCAGCACGGTGAGCCAGCGGGCCTTCTTGGTGATCCGTACTTCGGGCTGTGCCATCGCCCGTCTTGTACGAGGAAACTGCGGCGGTTCCTAGCGTCGGCGCGCTGCTCGCCAGCTCTCGTGCAGCAGCACCACCAGCGCACCCAAGGCGAACAGCGCAAGTGGCAGTACCACCGCGACGAACACGGGGGAGAACACGGCCTCGGAGCGAGCCTTTCGCTTCAGCTGTTTGAGCTTTTCAAGGCGCAGGGTAGGGAGGCCTTCAGCTCGGCCGGCGGCCGGCATCTGGCTTTCGATAATCACGCGCAGGCGTTTGCGTGAAGCGGCGAAAGACTCTGCGCGCAGGTCCATGGCGGTTGCTTCGTGCGCTCCCACCTCGTCGAGCGTGCGGCTAAGCAGAGCGTTCGCCACGCTGAGGGTGGCGGGGACGTCTTTGCGAGCAGCGAGTTCGAGCAGGCCTGCGTCCTCGAGTCCGCGGCGCAACGCTTTGAGACGAAGCGATGGAACCACGCCGTCAACGCCCAGGTCGTGGGGGCCCAGGCTGGCGGCGAGCCGACCTGGGTAGAACAAGAGGCCGTCGTAAAGCGCGACGTCCCCAGCGCTGTTGTGGAACGTCTCTACGTTGCTGAACACGTCGCTCGGGCCTTTCCCTCCGCGATTGCCGTCGTTCCAGAAAATGCTCTCCCAATAGAACCAGCGGTCGACGTCGTGGATGGAGGCGATCCAACCGTTTGCGGTCAGACTCGTGAGCGGTACATCCAGCCCCAGCGCGCCGGCAAAAGGTAGTTGCCCATTGTAGATCCACACCTTCTTTCCGAGCGCTCGCGCTTCGGCGGCTGCCACGGGCGAGAAGGCTTGGGCCGGCGACATCACCAGGTCCACGGCCTGCGTAGCGGGTGGCTCATGGCAGGTGTGGCCGACCACGAGGGCGAGCTGCTCGCGTTCGAGCAGCGCCTTCCACAATCTTCCGCGAGGGTTGTCGCATTGTTCGTCGATCGCGTACAGAAAGACGTCTTCCACCGAACGAGGGATCGCTTCGCGTAGCGCGCGGATGTTTGCCACTTGGGCGACGCGTGGCTCGCCAAGGATGCCGTACATTCCAACCGGAGCGAGCGAGGTGGGTACGCCTGCTCCGGGGCCCGTGTAGCCTTGGCTCTCGCTGAACCACGAGCCGTCGAAGGACCCTCGCAGCCGCTCGACGTCTGCTGGTTCGGCGATTTGGGTGACGGTGTCGAGCCCGTGGGCGTGCGCGAGCTGAACCAGCCTCTTCTCGACCGGCTCGAACGGGGTGAAGCCATGCCGCAAGGTGTCCTGCTCGTAGAAGATGTGGGCACGCGCTGCGCGATAGGGCAGCTCAACGGCGGATATCTCGAGCTCGAGGGTGGAGGTCGCGAGCAGTCCCTGATCGGACTCCACGCGCACGCGAAGCGAGCGTCGGCCCGGGTCGATACCGTACGGGATGAACGCTTCGACGAAGAACACAACCGCACGACCCGGTTCGACCTGCGCCGGGTAGGGGAGCCAACGGGGGGCCTGTTCGACAGGGATGAGCGCGTCGGGCAGCCAGCCCAAGTCCTCCGGCCCCGGTGGGCGCGCAGGGGCCAAAAAGAACAGCGATTCGTGGCTATCACCTGTGCGTGAGCGCCGTGAAACCCTGACGAAGTGCTCGAGAAAGCGCTGGAAGTTCAGCCCCGCCTGTTCGCCCTCGATTGTCAGCCTCAGCCCTGAGAGCGGAGCGTCGGTGTCGACGCTTACCTGAAACGCAAGGTGCTCTCCGCGCAGCACCTGTTGCTCGAGCGAGGCGTTGCAACTGCCTGTAATCAGAGCCCCGGATTGTTCGCGCGCGACGCGGACGCCCTCGTCGAGCAGACACACGCGGGTTTCAGCGAAGGCGCGGGAAGGTAACAGCAAGGAGACAGCGAAGCCGAGCCACCTCGCGTGAGAGCTGCTCAACATGGCTCGCTCCGAAGTTGGCGGTCTCGTTTAGGGTTCATAGCCAGGGCCCGGGTCATTCCCTTCTTGTCCGGCGCAGTGTATGAAACCGGGGATAACCCGTCGGCTCTCGCGAGCATCGCCTTCGCAACGTTCGGACTATACGCCATGAAAATTACTGTTTTCGGTTCCGGCTATGTTGGTCTCGTCACGGGCGCCTGTCTGGCCGATGTCGGTCATCAGGTCGTCTGTGTCGATGTTGATGCGCGCAAAGTTGAGATGTTGCGCGGTGGGGAAGTCCCCATTTACGAACCTGGGCTTTCTGAATTGGTGCGCAATTGCGCCGCCCAGGGAACGCTGTCGTTTACCACCTCGGCAGAAGAAGGAGTTGCTCACGGTGAGGTGATCTTCATCGCTGTAGGAACGCCGCCGGATGAGGATGGATCCTCGGACCTAAAGTACGTGTTCGCGGTCGCCAAGTCGATCGCCCAGCACATGACCACCGCCAAGGTGATCGTGGACAAGTCCACCGTGCCGGTCGGCACCGCCGATCAGGTGACGGCTCTCGTCCGCGAAGGGCTCGCGGCGCGCGGCGTTTCGATCCCGTTCAGCGTCTGCTCGAACCCGGAGTTCCTCAAGGAGGGCAGCGCGATTGAGGACTTCACGCGCGCCTCGCGCATCGTGATCGGTACCGACTCCGACGACGTCCGCAACGCCATGAGGCAGTGCTACGCGCCCTACAACCGCAACCACGACAAGATCCTCTTCATGGGCGTGCGCGCGGCGGAGCTGACCAAGTACGCCGCCAACGCCATGCTCGCGACGAAGATCAGCTTCATGAACGAGATGGCTCAACTGGCTGAACGGCTCGATGTGGATATCGAACAGGTCCGTATCGGCATCGGTTCGGATCCGCGCATCGGCTTTCACTTCATCTACCCGGGCTGCGGCTACGGCGGCTCCTGCTTCCCCAAGGACATCAAAGCGCTCCGCCATATTGCGCAGCAAAACGGCTATGAATCGCGTGTGCTCGACGCTGTGGAGCTCACCAATGATCACCAGAAGACCACCCTCTTCTCCAAGCTGCAGCACGCGTTCGAGGGGCAGCTCTCCGGCAAGACCATCGCTGTGTGGGGTCTGGCGTTCAAACCCAACACGGATGACATGCGGGAGGCTCCCAGCCGCGTGATGATGGAAGCCATTTGGGCGGCTGGCGGTAAGGTGCGGGCCTTTGATCCGAAGGCCAGTGAGGAAGCGCACCGGATCTTTGGGGACCGCAAAGACCTCGTTCTGTGCAAGCAACGTGATGAGGCGCTGGCCGGTGCCGACGCGCTCGTCATCTGCACCGAGTGGAAGGCCTTCCGTTCGGTCAACTTCGGCTGGCTGAAGTCGCAGCTGAAGTCCCCCGTGGTGGTGGACGGCCGCAATCTCTTTGACCCGGAAGACGTGGCTGCCGCCGGGCTGCGCTACTACGCCGTTGGGCGTGGCCACACCACCTTCGCGAAGGCCTGAGTTCGTGAGTGCTCGCGCCCGCCGTTAGCGTGACGGCGGGCCGCGAGCTGGCCGCGAGCTGAGCTGACTGAAGGTCAATGGGTGGTGGGTTGATCCAGTCGGGCCGCGCAGGAGCGCGTTTAATGCGCTAAATTCTGCAGAAACGTGGCGGCTCGAGGCTTGCTAACCAGTAGTCAGCATGCGCTTGAACTCCCCGCGGCAGCCGCGAATCGTGGCCCCCACCTGTGCGAAGCCTCGGTCATTGCCACCGATTCACCCTCCCCCGGTGAAGCTCGCGTCTGCGGCCGAGCATACGGCTGAGCTACCGATCGAGAGCTACTTCCGCGAGCTCTCATTTGGGGTCGATCCAACCACGGTTCCGGTGATCGCGAACGCCTTCCAGGAGGAAGCTGCGCTGAGCAACAGCGCCCTCGAGCTCGATGAGGGCGACTTCATCGAGCTGCCGTCGCCGGAACCACCGGAGGTGGAAGATCTCGGCGCAACCACGCAGTTGGCCGTCGCCGTTGATCCGAGGACGGCGCGGTTCGTCGTCACGGCCGGGTTCGTCCCAGGCGAACTCGTTCTCCGTGCGCTGCGGCCGGGTGAGCCTCCACCGCCCGACGCACCGATCGCCACGCTGGTTCCGAGCTGCGGCTTCGATGCCTATCGCATCGGTGGGCAGCTCAACAACCGTCGCTGAGCGCCTATCGCCGATCTGGGTAGGTGGAGCGCATGACGCGCCCCATGAGCTTTACCGCCAATCGCCTTGGTAGCAGCGAGAACAGCCGCATCGCCGCGCGGTTACCCCGACCGAGGATCACGACGGGACCTGGTTGCCAAAGCGCCTCGAGGGCTGCTCGCGCGACCTCCGCTGGCTTGGCTACGAGCGGGCTCCAAAGCTGTGCGCCGGAGCGCTGGAAGTTGGGCGTCTGCACGGCGCCGGGACAAGCAACGATCACGTGCACGCCGTCCTTCGCGACCTCCTCGGCGAGCGCTTCGCCGAGCCGTACGAGGAACGCCTTGGTCGCCCCGTACAAGGCTGTCTTCGCGTGGCCGATCAACCCGGCGTTGGAGCCGACGAGCAGAATGGCGCCTCGGCCTTGGGCGCGAAAACGGGGCAATAGCGCACGAATGAGTTCGACCGGCGCGCTGGTGTTGACCGCGATCACACGCGCGGCCTTCGCCGCGTCGAGCTCGCTAAAGTAGCCAATCTGCGAATCGGCAGCGTTGTAGACCAAGAGCGCGAGCGGACATTGTGTCGTTGCTGCGGCGATCGTCGCTGCGGCGTTGGGGTCCGCGAGATCGTGATGCAACGGCAACACCTCGATACCGAACTTCGATCGCAGCTCGGTTGCTAAGAGCGCGAGCTTCTCGAGGTCGAGATCCACCAGCACCAAGTTCAAGCCGCGCTCGGCGAGTTGTGAAGCGAACTCGGCTCCCAAGCCTTCTGCCGCGCCGGCGATCAAGGCCCACGGCCCGAAGCGACGGTAAAAATCTTTTGCCACGACTACTCAGCTTTCTGCGGGCTGGGGGGCAACAGCTTGCGGCGCAACCAAGCGAGCAGCGGGCGCTCGAAGCCAACGTGGAGCGCGACGGCGACGGCCACCGACGCGCTCAACAAGAAGGCGATCAACGCCGCTGTTCCAAGCGAGCCGAGATCGCGGTCACGTGCGAGCAAACGAAGTACCGGATAGATGACGTACGGATGCACGAGGTAAAGAATGTAGGAGGCCTCCCCGATCACGAACAGGCTGCGATTTTTGGTCGTGGTTTGAAACAGCCGTTCGAGCAGCGTTGCTGACAGCACGATGAAGAACGAGGGCACCCCCGCTGAGAGTGCGCGGTGGACGTTGAAGCTGTCCTTCCATTCGCCCACGTAAAGCAGCGTAAGGGCCGCGGCCAGGACGACGCCAAGCAATGCGGCCCACGCGCGACTGAGCTTACGGCCCTCGGCGCGCCGCGAGACCTCGTCGAAGACGACGAAGACCGCAATTCCCAGCACGAACTCCAGCACGATGGGCGCCATCCAGGTCGACAGGACGGTGGATTGCGGCAAGCCCCACGTCAGGCCGATCACCGACGCCAGCCCAATGGCGCCAGCGCACAGCAGGTGGGCGCGCCGCGGACTGATCAGCAACGCCAGCGCGAATACGACGTAGAAGAACAGCTCGTAGTTGAGCGACCAGCCAAGGATCAACGTAGGAAATACGCCGTTTCCTGCGTCGTGCGGCACGAACAAGAGCGAGAGCAGGAGGTGTTTGACGTCCACCGAAGTGCTGCGAAAGTAGGCGGGCAGCAAGCTCGCGCTGACGAACACCACCAAGGTGGCTGCCCAATAAAAGGGGCATACGCGGATCATGCGCCGCAGCAGAAAGCGGTCGGGATTCTTCGCCCCGATGTACGCGATGATGAAACCGCTGATCACGAAGAAGACGTCGACCCCGCGGTTGCCCACGCTGTACGGGAGGTTCAGCCCAGCTTCGCTCGTGGTGTGGAAGAAGACGACCGAGAGCGCCGCCACCACACGAAGTAGGTGAAGATTAAACAGCATCGTCTGACTTTCTACGACGCTTTCGCTGTGGTCGGAAGGGCGCTGGACAGTGGCTCGCGGCGCGAGCGGCGCCTTGGTCAAAGCCGCTTGCGGAGAGCCTTCGGGCGAGCGACCATCCCGCGCATCCCTCAGGAGGATGTGCAAATGATTCGTGCTCTCTCAATGCTGGCGGAGGATATCCGCGAGAAGTCTCGCTGGTGCTACAAGAGTGAGAGTCCTAAAGATCTTGCCAAGACGTTGATGACGGACGGCACCTTTTCGATGGTCGTCTACCGCCTGATGCAGGGCTCACGGGACATGAATCTCGGCACGCTCGAGATGGTGTTCAACAAGGTGAACGGCGTCTTCGGAAACTGCATCATTGGCCGTGGCGCAGAGTTCGGCCCGGGCTTCGTGCTGTTCCACTCGAACGGGGTGGTGATCAACGGCAAGGTACGCGGGGGCGAAAAGATCTACCTCCACCACGAGGTCACCTTGGGCGACAACGAGCGCGGGGAGGCACCAACGCTGGGCAGCAACATTCACTTTGGGGCCGGTGCCAAAGTGATCGGCGGTGTCACCCTCTCCGATGGCGTGCGCGTCGGGGCGAACGCAGTGGTCGTGCACGACGTCGCCGAGGACACGACGGTGGTGGGCATCCCCGCTAAGCCAGTGAAACGCCGCGACCACGACAAGAAGTGACCCCTAGTTAGCGACAAGACCACCATGAGCGAACAGCAAGAACCGACCTTCCGCGGCCGCAGCATGATCTGCTTTGGTCACGATTGGAGTGGCGATCCACTCTCCAAGACGCACTTGATGCGCCTGCTCTCGAAAGAGAACAAGATCCTCTGGATCAACTCGATCGGCTACCGCGCGCCCACGGCCTCAGCGCGCGACCTAAAGCGCATCGTCAACAAGCTGAAGGCCTTCACCGAGCCGGTCAAAGAGGTCGAGAAGAATATCTTCGTGCTCAGCCCCTTGGCGATCCCCGCCTACGGCCTGCCGTTCATGAAGGAGATCAACCGCGAGCTGCTCAAGTTGCAGATCAAGAGAGCGATGAAGCGGCTTGGCTTCTCCAGGCCGATCAATTGGGTGTTCAACCCGACGGGATCGGTGGTCGCTGGCTCGCTCGGTGAGGACGCGGTGGTTTACTACTGTGTGGACGAGTTCACCGCTTTCCACGACGCTGGCACCGGCGCGATGGTCGAAATGGAGCGCCAGCTCCTGCGAAAAGCGGATCTCGTGGTCGTCTCGGCCGAGCGCTTGCTCAAGGCGAAGTCGCCCGAGAATCCGAACACCGTGCTCATCCGCCACGGTGTCGACTACGATCACTTCCGCAAGACGTTGCTCGCCGAGACGGTGATCCCCGACGAGATCAAAGATCTGCCGAAGCCAGTGCTCGGTTACTTCGGTCTGATGGCCAAAGATTGGATCGATGTGCCGCTGTTAGAGAAGCTCGCGCGCAAGTACGCCCACGGTTCGTTGGTCTTACTCGGCCACGTGAACATGGATATGGGCGCGCTTCCTTCAATGCCGAACGTGCACTTGCTCGGACGTAAGAAGTTCTCTGACCTGCCCGCCTATTCGAAGGGCTTCGACGTTGCGCTCAACGTGTTCCCCATCAACGAGGTGACCAAGAGCGCCAACCCGCTCAAGGTACGCGAGTATCTTGCGGCGGGCTTGCCGGTGGTTTCGCCGCGCATTCCAGAGGTCGAAGTGCTTGGGGACCAGGTCTTCGTTGCCGACGACCACGACGACTACCTGCGTAAGGTGGAAGAGGCGCTCAAAGACCCAGGGCCGAAGAATGAGCGCAGCTTGGCCATGAAGGATGAGAGCTGGGCTGGGCGCGTGCGAGAACTCGCGCGTCAGTTCGCCCGCGTCGCGCGAATCTGAGCTTCAGCTCAAGGTGAACGCAGCGAGGGGTCGAAAGGCCCCTCGTTTGCTTTTGTTCGCTCCAAAGCTGGCCCCAAACGTGGACCATCGTGCTGCCGGCAGCCCTAGTGGCCCTTCGACTTGAGAAGCACTCGGAGCATCACTGGGAACAGTAGACACACCGTCGTGACGGCTGCCTTTTCGGCCAGACTGAGTTTGATCTCGAACGTCGGATCGTGTCGGCGAATGGTCGCGTAGAGCCCGCCGGAGAAGCCGAAGTAGATCCAAAGCACCTGGTGATAGGTGAAGGACAAGAAGAACGCTCCGATCGCGATCCCGGCGAAACTGGCGAGCATGCCGAGGCACGAGGTGTACGCGACCTTTGCTTCAGGGCGGTTCGCGTAGCGGCGCATACCCAAGATCGGGATCTTCAGCGAGATGTAGAGGATGAAGCCAAAAACAATCAGCCCAACGATGCCAAGCTCGGCCAACGCGAGCAGATAGCTGTTGTGGGCGGTGAGGCTGTGGTGCTGCGTAAACTGCCCCCAACCAACGCCGTAGATCGGCCGGGACTGCACCATGTTGAGCCCTTCAACCAGGATCTCGGTGCGCTCGTCAGAGGACGCCTTGGCTTCGTCGCCGGAGCGACCACCCAAAAGCAACATCGGTGCACCGAGAATGCCGCCAACCAGCGCGCCCTTCCAGCCGAACTTCTGGATGGAGTAGGTAGCGATAACGGCGAGCAGCACCAGGATGCCACCGCGCGATTGGGTGAAGATGATCGTCGTAGCGACCACACCAAGAGCGACGATCAGCGTGAGGATACGACCGATGCTCTGCTTGCGGGCTACCCGCACGACAAGCCACGGCAAGGCCGCGCCGATGGTCAGCGATACCTCGTTCGGGTCCTTCAAGACCCCGCGATAACGCACGCGACCGCGGCCGACGCTCACGGTGTCGAAGAGACCGGAACGCTCACAGCGGTAGTTGGCTCCCGGTTCAGCGTCGCCCAGGAGGCACTCATCCTCGTTGATGCAAGGCCGCCCGTCTGCCCGCAATGACTCTTGCTCGGAGCCGGATTGAATGGCGCACCCAAGCGGCGCAAAGCCCTGATGGAAGCAGACCCCGGCTACGAACATGCTCGCCAGCACCAACGCGCCTGACACCGTGTCGAAAACGCGGAACGACCGCTGGCCGAGCGAGAGCATGAAGAACAGGACGACGACGATGATGAGATCGATCGCCGCCTTGGTGAGGGGCCCGGCGCCAGCGTTGGCGACGAGCGAGCCCAGCGACCAAGGGACGAAGAAGGCGATGTACGGCCACTGGGGCGGTGGATCGAGCCGGGTGAGCCCAAGCTTGAGATCGATCACGAGGCCGAGCAGCGTGAGACCGAGGAAGCCGTAAAGCAGCGGAAACGCCTCGAGTCCGGGGATGAACTCTTGCGGCTTGATCAGGATCAAGAGGAGGAGGGCTGCCAGCCCCGGGAACGCGAACATCGGTTACGTGGAGGTCGCCGACCGACAGCTCGAAACCGCGCCCCATGCTCGCGATTTTTTCGCCCGGCGACCGCTCAGCCTCATGGGAAACGTGTACCCGGCGCGAGCGAACCTGGCAATGGGAAGTCGAACGGCCCGCAGCGGATGAAGCCGCGTAACGCGCTCAGTCAGTGGTGGGTACCAAGGCGTGAACCAGGGTGGCCTCCCGGTTGCGGGAGGAGGAGAAGCGGGCGTCGGCGGCGCGAATCACCCGCGCCATGCAGCGAGCCGCGGGCTCGTATTCGGGCGAGCGGGCGGTGGCCACGACGCTGGTGCGGTCGATGCGACCGAGGCTGTCGACGCGGAACTCGATCTGCACCGTCTCCGGCGGCAAGATACCCCCGCTCGGGCCGCGGCATTGCTCGACCAGGTCGAAGTGAAGCGTGGAACGAAGATCGCGCTCGGCCGAGGTGCTCGAGGCACGCCGCGGCGGCTCGAGTTTGACGCGACTAAGGGACACGGCGGCGCTCGGGGCCGAGCTTGTGAACGCCGACGCCTCGGGTTTGGTGGCGATCAGCGTGCCGCTTGGGGACGTGGGAGGAAGGGGCGCGGGTGCAGCGGCCAAGATCTCGTCTTTGGCGCGCGGGTCGATTGGCAACGCGGCTTGGTTGACCTCCACTGACGAGACCGGCACCAAGTTGGTCACGATCTCGTAGCCGACGGTGGCTGATGACGTAGGACGGGCTTGCGAATCGTCCGCGCATCCCGGCCAACAAAGGCCGACGCCGATTGCCAACCAGGCAAGGCTGCTGCGAGTACGCGCGCGAGTCATATCGACGACGAGCTGTAGCTGCTAATCGACTGCGCTTGAAGCACGTTGCTACCGATCGTTCGCATAGTATGCGCCGATGAACCGCGGCTTCGGACAATTGAAGCAATTGCTTTCGGCGCTTGCTTCCGCCCGCACCGAAGCGGGTCCTCGCTTCGTTTGGCGCGCCGCAGGCGTCGCGGGGCTCGCGTCGCTCGCGGGGGTGGTCATGGGGCTCGTACCCGCCTTCGTCGGGTTGGGCGTGCATTCCTTGGGTGGCCAGGGTCCAAGACCCCCCGGCATGTTGGCCTTCATCGCGCGCTTTGCGCTTCCCGGCTGGGCGACGCTGCTCTTGGCCATCGTGCTGGTTGCGGCGGCCGTGCTGTTTGGCTTCGCCTCCAGTCGCGCAGCGGCCGTCTTCTCCGCTGAGGCCACGCGCGATCTGCGGCGTTTGATGATGGCGCGCCTGCTCGTGGCCTCTCCGCGCACCATCGACGCGCTGGGCGCCGAGCTGGCCGGCGCAAAGCCTGGCCCTGCGCCCCCCGGCATCGTGCTGAAGACGCCACCCTCGGCGGATGCGATCAAGCTCGCCGTACTGCGCGACGGTCAGATGGCCGCGGAGCTTTGTGTTTCGGCGATCTCCAGCTTACCGCAGACGCTCGTTGGCCTCGTTACGCTTGGCATCGATCTGGCGCTGAGTGGCAGCGGGTTGGTCGCGTTGATTGGCGTATTTGTGTTCGGCTCGTCCAGGCTGCTCTCTCTGCGCTCCTCGCGACGGATGGCCGAGCGCACGCGAGCGCTCGCACAGGCGGATGCAGCGGCTTTCGCCGAGGTCTCCGAGAAGCTCGCCTGCCTCGACGATTTTCGGCTCGCGGGCGCTGGGGCGCTCGCCAAGCAGGAAACCGATGAAGCGCTGAGCAAGGCTGCGGAGGGCAAAAAGGAGGTGGCCAAGGTTGTCGCTGAGAGCGGCCAGATCGCGAGCCTTGTGACGACCCTGGCGCCGTTGCTCGTGCTGATCTTCCTCCATCTCTCCGGTCGCACGGTCAGCCCGCCGGAGATCGCCCAGCTGCTGGTGTCGTTGCCATTGATCGTCGGGCGCTTGGGGGCGCTCGACGGATTGCGGGTGGCCGTGATCGAGAAGCAGAGCGTACTCGAGTCGATCGGCGCCATCTTGCAGGTGCCGCACGCGACGGGGGCCTTCGCGCCTTCGGCCTTGCTGAAAGAACAAGGGCTCGATCTCGTGTTCGACAAAGTAGGCTTCGAACTCAAGGCGGAGGGCTCGAGCAAGACCATTCTGCGCGAGGTGAGCTTGACCATTCCGCAGGGCAGCGTGGTCGGGCTGTGCGGTCCCAGTGGCTGCGGTAAGAGCACCCTACTGCGGCTTCTGCTTCGGCTCGACGACCCCTCGAGCGGCGTGCTGAAGGTCGGTGATCGATCGATCGCTGAACTCAGCCCAGCCGATCTTTCGCAGGTCTTCGCGGCCGAGCTGCAGTCCGGCAAGCTGCTCGGCCGCAGCATTCGCGACAACGTCCTCTTGCACGCTTTGAGCCTCGAGCCGACGCTCGCGGAGCAAGAAGCGACGGCGCGTGCGCGCGCAGCGCTCGAGCTGGCACAGATCCCTGGCTTGGCTGCAGCCGAAGGCCTGGCCAAGCGCTTCGTCGCCGTGCCGCCCAACCTCTCGGGCGGTGAACAGAAGCGCGTGCTCGTGGCGCGTGCTCTCGCCAGCAGCGCCCGGGTCATTGTGCTCGACGAGCCGGAGGCCGGGCTCCCCGACGATACGGCGAAGAAGCTGTTCGACGCCGTGATCGCCAATCGGCAGGGGCGGACGGTGATCGCCGTCACCCACTCGCCAGCGCTGTTCGCTTCCGACTTCAACGTCGTGATGGAGCGCGGCGAGGTGAAAGACGTTGGGCCCCACGCGACGTTGCTCGAGCGCTGTGAGGCCTACCGGGCGCTGGTCGCCGGTGAGGGCGCGAAGCCCAAACCCGCACCAACGAGGCCCTAGGCGAACGTGCCGCGGCGCGATGCGAGCCCGCCCAGCAGCAACAACACGATCGAGCCCAATACGCTACCAACCAGGCCCACCGTGTTGAACTCCGACCACGAATGGGGTGACACGAAGCTCGCCAGCAAAGCCCCAACGAAGGACCCGGCCACGCCGAGCAGGATCGTCATCACCCAGCCCATGCTCTGGGAGCCAGGCGTTACCGCGCGAGCGATCAAACCGACAATCAAACCGAAAGCGAGAAACCAAAGTAGACCCATCGCAGGCTCCTTTCGGAAGCAGGATTTAGAGACTTCGTTCCATCGTGGGCACGTGTGCTTCGCCCGTTGAGACGATGTGTTTGGCCCCGTTCGTTTCCAGCACTTGTTTGGCGAGCAGACGCTCGGTCTCGTTCTCGCAGTGGACCGAGACCAAGATATTGCCGCCGCGCAGCTTGCCTTCGTATTGCTTGGCCACGAGCTCGGGCACGCCCATCCCGACGAGTCCGCCTACGATGCCCACGGCTGCTGCGCCGACTGCCGCACCGCCCAGCGCAGCAAAGATGGGACCGACGGCGAGGAACGGTCCAATGCCAGGAACGGCCAGAAGGCCAAGCCCTGCGAGCAAACCCAGCGTGCCGCCGACGGCTCCGCCGGCGCCTACGCCCATGAGCGCGCCTTCGGGCGCCTTGGTGTGCTGCTCATGCGCAAAGTCGCGCGTCCCGCCTTTGTCCGGTAGCAGCGCCGAGATGTCGTTCGTACCGAAGCCGGCCTGTTGCAGGCTGTGCACTGTGTTCTCGGACTGTTGACGTGATGCGATAATGCCGAAGACGGTCTTCTTTACCATTGAGCTGCTCCTTGGCCTCGTTGACGGGCCTCGAGCAGCACCTCGCAACATGCGTGCCCCGACTGCGCGGTCGATTGCACGCTGATTCACCGCTGTTTGCACGCTCCGACTGAGCGATAACGCTCAGTGGGGCAAGCCTGCGCGGAGCACGGCGGTTCGCCGTTTCGCGGCTAGGGCGCGAGCCGCGCTACAACGAAATCGAAGGAGTTGTCCTCGGCGGGGAACTGCCGCTCACCAAACGCGATCGCCCCCTGCACGTTGGCCAACACGTAGACGCTGTCGCCTTCACCGATCGCCACGTCGACCGCGGTTTGATTCTCAGCGTCCCCATAGTGCTCGAAGCTTTCCAGCGTGTCGTCGGTGAAGCGCGCGACGAACACGTCGCTCTTGCCGGCGCTTTCAAACGACGCGGCTCCGACCTGCAACGAGCCCTCGAAGTCGCCCACCACCACCACGCGGCCGGTGCTGTCCACCGCGACGCCCTTCGCAAACTGATCGAGCGGCCCACCGATGGCGAACGCCGAGAGCGCCTGCCCGGTCTCGTCGAAGCGAGCGACGAAGATGTCGGTATCGCCGCTGCTTTGCAGTGGGCCCGTACCGAAGTCGATCGAGCCCTCGAAGTCTCCGACCACCACGAACTCGTCGGTAGCGGGTATGACCGCAATGGCCCGACCGAACTGGTCGTTGGCATCGCCGAAGGCACGAATGAAGGTGGGGGTCGCTTGTCCACTTGCGGGTTGGGACTCAAACCCAACCACCACCACGTCGTTACCGCCGCCGGTTGGGTCGAGAACCTTGGTGGTCGGCGCAGCTCCTAGCCATCCCGTCGCGAAGACTGCGCCACTCTCGTTTGCGGCAACCGAACTGAAGGCATCATCTTCCGCGGAGCCGAGGGCGAACCCAGCGTGGCGCCCACTGCTGTCGTTGTTCCAAAGCATGAAAGCGTCCAGCTTCCCAGCCGAATCCACCTGGAACGTGATGTCGAGCATGCCGGAGAAGTTGCCGACGGTGACCGTCTTTCCGAGGTTGTCGAAGGTAATGCCGAGGCCCTTGTTTGAAGGGAGGGCATTGCTCCACAGAAGCGCTCCGGCCGGGTCGAACTTGGCCGTCCATTGCTCGCTTTGGTTGGCGTTTAGATTGAAGAGAGAGCCGCTGTGAGAGCCGGTCATCGCCAGCTGCTCCGTTTGTCGCGAGGCGGCCAAGCCGAAGACTTCCTGCAGGTTTGCGTCGCCTGAGGCGATGCCCCAGCTCGGGTTGCCGTCGTCGAGTAGCGAAAGCAATAGGACGTCATCGCTGCCCGCGCTGGTGACCGTGACATTGTCTACGGTAAGTGTCCCCTGCAGGTTCGCCGCTACGACCACTCCGTCCGAGCGGGCGCTCAGCGCCGAAGCGCGTTGGTCGTCGGGAGCAGTGAAACGCCGCGCCCATTCAACCTCGAAGGCTGCAACGCTGTTGTTACCGCCTCCGGCGGTTCCACTCGATCCAGCGCTTCCTCCTGCCGCCCCTCCTCCTCCGATCGCATCGGTTCCGGCGCTCGCACCCGACCCAACAGCAAAGCGGCCGTCCTCCGAGTTGCAAGCCAGTGAAACAAGGAGGCTGGCGAGGGTGACCGCCAAAAGCGGGTAGCGGGCGTTGGACACCATATTAAAACTGCGCCTCCCACATCGCGCCCGAGCCCTGCGGGAACGGTACGATACGCCCAACGCTGGTGGCCTCCGAGCGGGTGAAGTGTTCGATCAAGACTCCAGCGACGGTACCGAGGATGGTCGCGCCGCCCGCCACACTCAGGCCGACGAACATACCGAAGTCGAAGTTTTTGCGCCGATTGTCAGCGCTCGGATCGTAGGCGGCGGCGGGGTCACACACGCGATCTTCACCGCAGCCATCGTCCAGCGCGCTCTCGGCCGCGAAGCCGTCGATGCGAAAGCCTAGACCAGCCCCAAGGGCGACGACGCCCAGTGAACCGGTGATGAAGGGCCATACCGGCAGGGCAGCGGGTGGGGCGGGCGGCGGAGCCACTGCAACGTTGGGCGTGCGTGCCAGCGCGACCTCGAGCGCCAACGTTTCACCTTCGCGCAGGCTGAGGGTTTTCTCGAACGCATCAAAGCCCGGTGCACGCACTTGCAGAGTGTGCTCCCCCGGATCCATCGGGATCGGGTCATCCAAGGTGCCGCGCGGTAGCTCCACCCCGTCACGGAAAACCGCCGTACCCTCGACCCGCGGCGAGAGACCGAGTCGCAGCTTGGGCACGCGCGGCTCGAGCGCTGTGATGGTCTTCGTGATCACGTCATCGAGCGTTTTTTTGCGCTCATCTCCGAGGGTGTCCTGATTCAACGTCCTAGCTCGCAACAGCTCCGTCCAGGCCGAGGCGGTCTTGTTGAAGTGCTCGAGGCAATTAGCGACGTTGATCGACGTCGAAGCCACCGGATCGAGCTGCATGCTGGCGTCGAACTTCGCGCACGCGCCCTCCCAATCATTCTTCGTCAGGAGCTCGCGTCCGGCTTGATACAGCGCTTCGGCCGCTGCTGGATCGCGCGGGGCGCGTTGCGGCGGTGGTTCTACCGGAGTGCGTGCGAAGGCTGGGGAGACAGACGCGAGAAAGCAACCAACGGACAAGGGAGCAATGAGATGGGACCGAAAATTCATCAGCGCGTGTCCAATGGATCCTTGGGCTTCTTCGACGAGGGCCTCGGGCCTTTGGATTTGGCCTTGGGCGTTACCGAACTGGACGGGCTCGCCGTTAAGGGCGGCGGGCTGTCCACGGTGGCAGATACGGTGGCAGAGACGACGGGGATGGGGGACGCGGCCGAGGCGGCTTGTCCCGAACTCCCCGCGGAGCTTAGCGGAGCTTCACTCGAGAGCTCCGCCGAAGTTGCGGGTACTGTGCTGGCGGCGTCTTCCACTCCAGCGCGAGCCGGCGGAGGAACGGTGGGCACACGCGAAAAGGCCAGAATCCCGACGCCGATCCCGATTGCAGCCATCACCAGCAGCAGCAGCGTCCAGACCCAGCCGGAGCGCGGGCGAGAGACCGTCTTCATCCGCTGTGGCGCGGAGACCGCGCTCACACTCGAACGTTGTAGCGCGCGGGCGGCCTCCGCTTCCTCCGTTAGGATGCCGCCGGGCGCGGTTACGCCGAGAACCGGCGCTAAGGCCGCCACGAGGTTGAGCGCGCGGGCGAAGCGGTTCTTCGGATCGGTTGCGGTGGCCTTCTCGAACCATGCGTCGAATGCTGCGGGGAGGGCTGCGCCGTAACTCGCGGCGCGGACGGTGGCCGGCTCGATCGCTCCTCGCGATACCTTCGAGATGAGACGGTAGAAACCGCCTTCCTCGGCCGACTCCTGGTCCCAATAGGGCGTACCCACCAACATCGCGAAGGCCAACTGGCCGAGGGCGTAGGTATCGGTGCGCGAGCTGATCTCCGCTTCGAGCGCGAGTTGCTCCGGTGCCATGTACAGCGGCGTGCCGAGGAAGCTGCTGGTGATTCGGTCCTGGCGCGAGATCACTTTGGCGATACCAAAGTCGAGGATCTTCACGCGCGGCGAACCATCGTCACGGGTGGTGATGAATACGTTCTCAGGCTTGAGATCGCGGTGCACGATGCCTGCCGCGTGGGTCTTCTCCAGGGCGAGCGAGGCTTGGTAGAGAAAGGTCACGACCTCCAGCGGCGTTAGCCGGTTGCGACGCTCGAGCATGCTGAAAAGCTCTTCGCCTTTGAGCAGCTCCATCACCAGGAAGGGCAGGCCGGTTCTCGCATCGACGCCAGCGTCGAAGACCTGCACGATGTGCTCGCTCTCGACGTTGGAGGCGACCGTGCACTCGAGGCTGAAGCGCGCCCGCATCTCCGGGTCGCGAACGAGCCCCGGGAGCATGACTTTGAGCGCGCAGTGCCGTCGCGTTTCGACGTGAATGGCTTCGTACACGCCGCCCATGCCGCCGGTGGAGATGCAGCGGACCACTTGGTAGCGATCATGGAAAACAGTACCGACCAAGAACGGAATCGAATCCGGTCCGGTGTTGGCCTGTTCGGATGGCTCCGTGGAGGGGCGGTCCATCACTCCGCAGGGTAACAAGCCTCGCGCCAATGGGCACGAAGTCATCAACCGCGGGCCTGGACGCCCCTGCGTCCAGGTGAGCATCCTGTCGCTGCGACGGATTTGGTTACTGCTTCACGACGACCCGATCGGTCGCTGTCGCGCCTCGCACTTCGGGGGCGTACATCTCGAAAGCCGAGGTTGGCGGCAGCAAGAAATCGCCGGGGTGCAGAGCTCGCGCGTAGAAGCTGAAGGTCGAAAGGCCGGCTGGGAGCTGATCGACGAAGAAGAGCGCGCGGTCGTCGCGTAGCTCGCGGCCGTCCCAAACCCGCTTGGGATCGGCTTGAGGCAGCGCGAATTCGGGATCGGCGTCCATCAGCTCGGGAGCCACCGCTGCGAACCCGCCGGGCAGCGGCGATTCAATGGCGACACCGAAGCGAGCCACGGGGCTCGCGACCACGATATCGACTCGCACGACCTCCCCTTCGGCAAACGGACCGTCCGAAGGGTTTACGCGTCGCACGTTGCGCACGACCGTGAGACCTCGCTCGGTCGCTTCGCTCGGAAGCGTCTGGCGCGCGTAATCCAGACGCATTTGGTAGTGCAAGGTGCCACCGTCTTTCACGTCGAAGGTGACGCGCGGCGAGCCCTTCGTTTGGGCCTCGAGCAGCTCAATCATCGAAAGCTTGATGGTGGACTGTCGTCCGCTGACCGCTCCGAGCTCGGGCGCCGCCAGCAGCTCATCGCCGAAGAAGGCTCTCGCCTCGAAGGTTTGCGGGCGCTCGCCGCGGCTCTGCTGGTAGTCGCTGAGCCCGAGCAGCGCCCAGCCGGTCTCGTGTGTGGTTGCCCAACGGCCTCCCACGCGATCCGCGAGCAGGCCTTTGGCAAGCGGCGCTAGCAGCACGTGCTCGGGCTCGTTTGCGGTGAGGGCTCGGAGCGCGAGGGCGCTGGCCCGCGGCAAGGAGTCCAGCCGCTCGCTGAAGGTCGTTGGGGTGGGTCGTTCGCTAGGAGCCACGACGCGCGCCGTGTCCCCACTCAGTCGCAGGGACGCGAGCAGCGCCGCCTGCACCTGCTCGCGTTGCAGCGCTGAAGCCTTGCTGCGCACGAGCGCGTGGAGCAAGAACGCCCGGCCCGCCGGGGAGAGCTGTTCGCGCTGCTCGATTAGCTGCTGCGCGCGGCCTTCGAGCGGGCGATCGAGCGTCGCCAAGGCGTCGAGCATCGCGGCGGCGGTCTCCGCGTCGGCTGCGGCGATCTGAGCCTGCAAGTAGTTCCCGGCGCTGAGGAGCACCTGCTCCGGCACCGCCATGCCCCGCGTCTTGGCCTCGCCGAGCACGAGCACCGCGTAGGCGGTGAGCCACGGCGCGCTCTGTCGCGAGGCCGACCACAAGCCGAAGCCGCCATCGTCGCGTTGATGGGAGGCCAGCCGGGCCATCGCTTGTTCGGCGAGGGCCTGCGGGTCGCCGTCGAACTCGAGCGCGAACTGCCGGGCGAACTCGCGCATGACCACCAGCGGCAATAGCTGACTCAGCGTCTGTTCGGTGCAGCCGTACGGATAGCGAAGCAGCGACTCGAGGCCTTGGGTAGCGCCGCCGAGCGCCGAGTCCGAAAGCGAGATGGTGAGGCCACCGACGTCTGACCGCAGCTGCGAGAGATCTCCCAGCGTTTCGGCGACCGGACGTTTGGTTTCCCCGCTGACCACGCTGCTCTCGAGCAGCGTCGGTAACACGACCTCACCGCGCACGACGAAGGTGTCCTCTGCTGCTTTGCCGGCGGTGGTCGAAGCGTGCACCGTTAGCTTGAACGGCCCCGCTTGCTTCGCCGACAAGGCGAAACGCACGCGCGCCGGCGTCGCTGGAGAGAGCGTGAGCGTTCGGCTGGCTTCACCGACGATGTTCACGCCCTCGGCCTCGAGCTCCACCCGCGCGGGGGCCACCGGCAGGCTGAGGTTCGTCAGCACCACGGTGGTGTGAAAGGTGTCCCCGACCCGCACCACGCTCGGAAGGCTGGGCCGCGCCATCAACGGAAGGCTCGTGGTCACGGCCGTTTCCGCGCTGCCGAAGCGATCTCCATCGGTCGCCACGACGGCGAAGAAGCGATACTTCGTCAAGCTATCGGGCAGCTTGATGCGATGACGAAGCTGGCCGTTTTCGTCGGTCAGCAGGGAAGGCTCGAACATCACCGACTGGCGAAAATCCGCGCGTGGATCTCGACCACTCACGCTGGTTGCGCCCATTCGAAGCGCAGATTGGTTGACCTGCAACCGCTCGCCGATGCGCAGCGGAAAATTTCGCGTGTCGAGCTGCCCAAGCCAGCCTCCGCGCCGCTCGAAGAGCTCATCGAAGGGTTGTGGCGCTGAGTACATCGCCAGCATCAGGGTGGCCTCATCCGCGCCCCAAAGCGTGACCTCCGCCGACCGCACCGGATTGCCTGCTGCGTCGGTGACGTCGAGCTTCAACTCGAGATCGTCGCCTGGCGCGGCCGCTTCGGTCTTGGGAGTGAGCTCCACAGTGAGTCGGCGCGACTCGGTGGAGATGGTCACCGACTTGCTATCACGCTGGGCCTCGGCCCCGGCGATCGCGGTCACCATGACGTCCACGTTGGGCAGCATGGCCTCGCTCACCTTGAACTTTACGCGCGTACCCGACGGCGGAAGCTGGAGCATCTGCTCCTCAATCACATCTTCGCGACGCACCGAGACGCGTAGCGAGGCGGCTTGCTTGAACGGTGAGCGCACTTCGAACGCGGCCTCCTCGCCCAGCTCGAGTTTGTCCTTGAGACCGTAGATTGAAAGCGTGGCTGGCTCGGGCACGGGCGGGGCAACAGGCTGGGGCTCCGGAGCTGGCTCGACGAAGCGGGTGGTCCAAACTCGCCTGCTCGCGGTGATGAGGTTGCCGCTCGGGTCTTTGGCCGAGGCAAATAGGTAGAGCTCGTCGAGCCCCGAACGATACTCTCCCTCCGGGGCGGTGAAGCTGCAGCTGCTCGTGCCTTTGGCGAGCGAGCAACCGGAGATGCGCGACTCCTCGAAGGGGCCGCTCGGCTCCTTGCGCACGCGCCGCCGCAGCTCCAGCTCGATCTCGGCGGTCGTCGCTTGTTCTTCGGTCGTGACAGCGATCGCCTTGGCCTCGAACTTTTCACCGATCACCGCCGCGTCTGCGTCGATACCCAAGTAAAAGTCACCGGGGTGGACCAACGCGCTCTCAGCGCCCTGCAGTGCGCGTTCGCTCAGATCGTGGATGGCGGCCACACACGTGACCTCTTCGGGGCCGGTCATTCCCGGCAGGAGCAGCGTCTCCTTGATGGCCGCGCTGCCGCTCTTGTCCAACTGCACCGCTGAATTCGTGAGCGCGAGCTCCGGCTCGGGGCGCGCCTCTTCTCCGAAAGAATAGCCACTAAAGCCGTACGGCGAGAAGTACGACTTTCTGCGTTCGAGGCGGAGCGAGGCCTTGGCGAAGGCGAGCGGGCCGCCGTTCAGATACTGGCCCTGAGACTTGCATTCGAGCGGTTCGCCGCGCTTGAGGCTCTTGCGCGAGAGCGTTACGCCGACGGCGAAGTCTGCGGGGTGATACTCCGCGACTTCGAAGCTCGAAACCAAGGTCGAGTAGCGTGGAGCGCCCTTACGCTCGAGCCGATAGCGCCCGAGGCGGGCCTCGGCTGGCAGCTTGTAGCTCACCGCGAAGCTTCCAAACTTCGTCAGCCGCGACGCGAGCCTCGCGACGACCTCACCCTCGGGGCCGTGCACCTCGAACTCGAGGGGGAGGTCCTTGGGTGTAGCCAACCCTTGTTCGCTGGGAGCCCGCACCAGGCCCTTGAAGAACACCGTATCGCCCGGCCGATAGAGGCCGCGATCATTGAACACGCTGGTCATCCATTCGGGCGCGTCGGGGCGGCCGCTGACTAGCTGATAGTTCCAGTCGTCGCTGAGCTGCGCGAACAGCACATAACGTTGCGCTTCGGCTGCAGGGTCGTCGCTCGTTGGAAAGGCGAGCGTGGCTCGGCCTGTGGCGTCGGTCTTGGCTTTGACGGTGCTGCTCGCATGCGTGCCTCGCAGCTCCAGCTCGGCGTTGGCAACGGCTGCGCCGCTCTCGCGCTGGACGACCCAAGCGTGAACCTTCTCGTGTGCGATCTCGGCCATCACCGCCAGGTTGGTGAATTGGGCCTCTTGGCTATCGGACTGAGCTTGTCCGAAGGCTTCGTAGTCGAGTCGCACAGCGATGGGCCCGCTGAGCTTGCTGACGCCGAGCAATGTTTGTAGCGGCTCGTGCGAGAAATCGAGCTGGTTGAGCGCAGGATCGTCGAGCTTGCGCGGGCTCGACCAGGTGAAGCCGTCTGCGCCGCCGCGCAACCTCGCCATGATGCCCTCGCGCGACAGCGTACTCGCGCTGAGCTTCGCTTTCTGTACGTTGACCCGCTTGATCGGAAGTTGCAGCGAGGCCATCTGCGGACCGAAGGTCCCTGACATCGATAGCTCGGCGAGCGGCGTGCGGTTGCCAAACTCGAGCGTGGTCTCGAAGTCGCGCAGCAGCGTCTCTCCTTCATAGTCACGCAGCGAGCGTTTGCCCGAGCGCTTGCGCAGTCGCATGCGATAGCGCTTGGCTGGCTCGAACTCGCCACGGACGCGCACCGCTGCTTGAGCACCCCCGAGATATTCGTCCGCGAAGCGGAGTCCCTTCACCGCGGGCGTGAGCTCGATAAAGCCGGCTAGTTTTTCTGCGTCGACGTAGTTCGAGAACAAAAGGCGCGCCCCTGCATCGGGCGAGCAGCGTGCGGAAGCGACCGCTGCTAGCTCGCCCTCCGCCTTCACGCTGTCGGGCAAACACTGCGCGCCGAGCGCGCGAAACGGTCCCCAGGTTTGAAAGGTGAAGCTATGCGGCGTCGAAGGGTGCCCGCCCGAACTCGACATCATCGGTCCAACGGTCACGCGAAGCTGTGCGTTTTGGGGGAGGGGCGAACGCAGCTCCACACGAACGCTGCGTCCTTCCGCCTCGACGCCGAGGTCGAACTCGAGGGCGCGGACCACGGTCGGCTTGGTCACGTCCTCGGCTGGGATGGTCGCCACCACGCTCAGCGCCTTACGCAAATCCTCGATCCCGACGGCCTGGTCGAAGTGCAAGCGGATCGGCTCGCTGTTCGTTACGCGGGACTGCTCCCCGACCGGCTCGTGTGCGACCAGCGTCGGCGAGGGGGTGGTGAACTCCCATTGGTAGTCGGCGGCGAGCGCTTGGCCGCTTGCGTCGGTGGCGCCGGCCGGCAGCTTGATGCTGAAGCGCGTGGCGTTGGGGAGCCCGTCGCTGGGCACGAAACGAAGGGATCGACTGCCGATCCACTCCCAGCGCCCTGCGACCGGCGGGCTCATCTCGAAGGCCGGCACCTTCGCGTCTTGGGCGCCGAGCGCTCGCATCGGTCGGTTGAACACGATGGCGATCTCGCTCTCCCTGGGCGCATCCCCGATCGGCCCCGCGAAGTCCACTCGCAGCGGCCCGGAAAGCTCTTCATCGCCGGGCGGAGCGAGCAGCTCGAGGGAGGACCGAACGTTGGCCTCGGGAACGCTCACGCAGGCGTTGAGGAACGACCCAAGAATGAGGACCGGCAGTAGGTTTTTGCGCACAGGAGGTGGTCTGACAGCGTACCCCGAACAAAGTTCCGAGCGGCGCGCTCAGCCGTTGCGTGTGAGCGCCATCACGACGATCGCCAAGAGGGCAATCACCACCAGCACGATCAGGAACAGCACCACGCGGTAGAGCTTGGCGATCTGCGCTTCCAGCGCCGGTTTGGCCGGGTCTGCGGCGGGGACGTTGACGTTGGTCTGCGCGAGCGTGGAAGCGACTACGCGTCCGCGCGCAGCTGGTTCCTCTGTCGGAATCGCTGGCGCGGCTGCTTCGGCCGCTCGCTGCGCCTGCGCGGACACCTGCATCGGTAACGTTGCTTTTGCATCGCTGCTGCGAACGGCCTCGGCTGGACGTGGCTGCGGGAGGAATTGGGCCGCCTGTTGAAGGACCTGCTCACGGTCCATCTTCACCGTGCTGCTACCCTGCGCTTGGGTTGCCGGCTTCGCGAGCACGGCCGCAACCTCCGCGGGCATGGCGTCGCTCGCGAGCGTGCGCGGTGTGGGTTTGGTGGCCAACGGCTGCGCGCCGGCGACGAGTTGCGGCGTGGCCTCCCGCGTGGGCGGATCATCGTCGGGCAACGGCACCGGAAGCGCGATCACTAGGGAACGTGGGGGCGTCCCCGCGAGTGCGCCGATGGCTGCAGGGAGGACCGGCGCCATCGGCCCGCTGCTGCTCTCCTTGGCCAGCCAACGGGTGGTGGAGGCAGCCGTAGTAACGGCCAGCTGCGGCAAGATCGCCTCCAGCTGCGCGCGCACTTCTCCGGCGCTCTGAGGCCTGTTCTCTGGCTGCTTTTCGAGCAGCGCCAAGATGATCCGCTCGAGCTCGGGGTTCAGATCGCGGATCAGCTGACTCGGTGGCTTCGGCGGGTCATGAACGTGACGAGCGACGATTTGCAGCGGCGTCTCCCCGTTGAAGGGCACCACGCCAGTGACCAACTCGTAGAGCACCACTCCGAGCGCGTACAGATCGGTGCGATGGTCCACCTTGTCTGCACGACCTTGTTCTGGGGCCATATAGCGCGGGGTTCCGACAAGATCTCCGGCGATGGTGATCGCGCTGCGCGGACCCCCCGCCACGGTGTGCGCGCTGCTGCCCTCGAGCAACTTGGCGATGCCGAAGTCGAGCAGCTTGACCACATCGCGATCGAAGCCCGAACACATCATCACGTTGGCTGGCTTGATATCGCGGTGCACCACGCCAAGCTCGTGCGCGTAGGCGAGGGCCTTGCAGATGTCGATCGCCACTTCGGCTGCTTGGGCTTCAGGGCTGCGACCGCGTTGTTTGATGCGAATCGAGAGATCCTCACCCGAGAGCAGCTCCATGGCGATGAACAGCAGCTCCGGGTCATCCCCGACGTGAATCAGCTCCACGATGTTGGGGTGCGAGAGCTTGGCGGCAAGCCGAATCTCGCGGTCGAAGCGTCGTACCAGCTCCGGCTCGGAGGCGAGCATCGGATGCATCACTTTGATCGCCACGCGCCGCGCCGGGTTGAGCTCGGTGGCGTAGAAGAGCTGCGCCATTCCACCGCCGCGCATCAGGCCGGTCACACGAAAGCGGTTCGCTAGCACGCGACCGATCAGCGGGTGGTTGGCGCGCGGGTGCGGCGCGCCCGATTGTGCCCACAACATCGAGGGCAACTTGGTCTCGGTTTTGTCGGTGGATTCCTCGACGTTGTACAGCTCATAGGGCTGGTTTTGCCGCGTCGGCGGCTCCTCTTCGCGCTCGAGCTCCGCGAGCAGCAGCCGGAGTTCCGCGTCGAAGTCACGCGCGTTCTGATAGCGCTCGGAAGGGTCTTTGCGCACCGCGCGCTCGAGCAGCGCCGCGAGGCCCGGATGCAGGTTCATCGACGGAGCCGGCAGCGGGTTGTTGCGAATCGCGTGGACCAAGCGATCGGGCGGCAACTCACCGAAGGGCGTCTTGCCGCACAGCAGTTGGTAGAGCACCGCCCCGAGCGAATACACATCGGCGCGCGGGTCTCCAAGCTCGCCGCGCAGGCGTTCCGGAGCCACGTAGCCGTCCAGCGGGCGCAGAGCGTCCACCACGTCGGCCATGCCGAAGTCGGCCACTTTGATGCGTTCGACGTCAGGCTGATCCGCGTAGCGCGTAATGAACACGTTGGACGGCCGCAGCCCGCGGTGGATCACGCCTGAGGTCAGCGCCACCTCCAACGCGGTGCCAATCTGCAGCACGACGCGCGCCGCTTCGAGCTGCGAAAGCGGCCCGCGCGCATCGATGTACGACGACAAGTTCTCGCCCAGGATCAGCTCGCCGATCACATACAAGAGACCGTGCTCTTCGCCCGCAGCGAACATGGTGGCGATCTCGGGGTGCTGCAGCCTGCGTGCTTTCTCCGCCGCACGGAGAAAGCGACGGGTTACCTCCAGGTCCTGCGCGAACCCGGGAAGCAATACCTTCACCGCGACTTGACGCGGCTGTCCGGTGGGTTGCGCAGCTGAAAAGACCTGCGCGATCCGGCCTTCGCTCAAGAAGGCCGTAAGCGTGAAGCGATCCGCGAGCACCTTTCCGATCAACGGATGCCCGGCCTTCGCCCCAGCCCGCCGGTCCGAGTTGGCGGTGGTGTCATCTTCGAGAGCTGGGGAAGGCAACGGCGGCGCCGGCTGCCGGATCAGCGGCGCTGATGCCCGCGCGCTGACTAGCGGAACAATACCGCGTGTGGTCCCGACGATCGCTGGTGGGGCGGGCGCGAGCCGCGGCGGCGCTGGTCTTCGTGGGGATGGCGCCCCAGGCCGAACTCCCAGCGCTTGCTCGTTCCCCCGAGCCGCAATGGGCGGCTGCGGTAGCGGCTCCGCCGCCTCTGGCTGCGGCCATTCCGGCCCCACCGACCACCTTGCCGATCGCACAGCCACCGGCCAAGGCCAAGGCCCTTCCGGAGCTACCCAAACCTGCTCCGCCGTTGCCCGTTTCGCTGACACCCGTCCTAGCGAGAGTTCGATTTGCGCCATCACGTCGGCCGCCTTCAGGTTGCCTGCGCCCATGGTGGCACTTGCGTCGCCGAAGCGTTGCAGCCGCTGCTGCGCGCCCTCGTGATCTCCCAGTGCGTTGAGCGCCTGCACGCAGGTCCGGAGCAGCACTGGCTCGTGGCTCAGCGGGAGCAGCTCATCTGCAGCCGCAACCACACCGGGTAGGCCAACGGCCGCCTCGACTTGCCGTAGATACTCAACGAAGTCTGCCTCCTCGACCTGGAGGCTCGAGTCGGCGAGGGCCCCTTTGAAGGCAATAACGCCCAGGTCGAAACGGCCTTCCCCAAAACACCAGCGAGCAAACACAAGCTTCGCGGCTGCCGGAAGCGCTTCGATCGCGCTGGGAATGGATGCCCCGCTTTCACCTACCAGCGCGAGATAGACCACGAAGTGGTCCGCGTGGCCCGCGACGGCGTGGTTCAGATAGCCGGCGATGCCCGCTTGAACGTCGCCTCGAAGCAACCGATCGGCCTCCCTCCGATCGGGGAGTGGGTAACGCCGAAGGAGCTTCACGAGCTCGGGCGAAAGCAGTTCTCTACGCAAGCGTTTGCGATGTTCGCGGCAACGCCCACTCGAGCGCAAGGGGGCTGCGGCAGATTTCAGCCTTCCACTTTCGGGCTCGGTCTACCATGCCCGCGATGAAAACCCCGACCGGCTGGGAGACTGCCTTCGCCGCAAGGCTCTTCGACTTGCTCTCGACGCTCGAGTCGAGCGCCCTGATCGGGTTGGCCAAGAGTCGCGTCCGCGGTCTCGGCGAGCAGATGGCCTTCGCGTGTCTGGCCCTGGGCGCATCGGAGGGGCTAGCCGCGCTCGAGTCTTCGGCGACGACGCATCTTTGGGTGCCGGTGGTCGCGAGTCGTACCGGCCATCGCGAGCTCGGCAAAGAACTGCCCTTCGATGGCACGGTGTTGTCTCACGTCCTCTCGGGCGGGAGCACCTACGCCGTATCGATCGAGCTGGGGGATGAGAGCCTACGCTGCTTCGAGGGCTGGCTCGAGAGCGCGCCAGTGAGCGCGCTGACGGTGCCGATTCGGGTGGGTGAGCGGGTGGTCGGCGGTGCTGTGTTCTTCGCAGATGATGCGCCGTTCAGCGACGACAAGATCGAGATGGGCGAGCGCCTCAGTGAGGTGCTCGGGCTCACGGCGGAGGCCTTTTTCACCGAGCGGATGTTGTTCGAGCTGTTCGCCAGCGCCTTGCCGGAGTTGCTCGGTAAAGAGGCGGCTACCAGCTTGCCGCAAAAGTTGCTCTCGCACCTGCGGACCATGCGCGTGACCGAGGCTTATCGGCAGCGCATCAAGCTAGCGACCACGGTTGGTAAGCTAACCAGCCGCAGCGCGCTCGAAGGCCAGTTGGCCGAGCAGGTGTTGCGCGTGTTCGAGGGCTACGTCACCTCGCTCGAGGGCGGAGAGCCGGCGTGAACGAGCCGCGTGTGCGCGTCGCCGTGGTCGACTCAGGCGTCGACACCGCCCACCCTGCCTTTGCGGAGCTCGCCATTCGGACCTTCGGCGTGGTTCCAAAAGGCGTTGGGCTCGGCGTAGAGCCCTGTGAGCCCGGAGATGGCAGCGGGCACGGAACGGCTTGCGCGGGCATCATTCACCGCGTCGCGCCCTTCGCCGAAATCATCAGCGTGCGCGCGCTTGGTCCAGACGGTCGTGGCTCGCGCGACGCCCTGATCGCCGCCTTGCGGTTCTGCGTCCGTGAAGGTTTCGACGTGGTCAACCTCAGCCTGGGCGTCGACATGCCGAAGAACTCGCCGCCGCGCCCGACCGATCAAAAGTCGCTGCTCGATCTGTACGAGGTCGCCGACGAGGCCTTCGTCAAGAGCGTGATCATGGTCGCCGCTGGACCGAACGTGAGCACGATGCGCACCTACCCAAGCAAAGCCAAATCGTTGATCGGCGTCGGTCGCGGCTCCTTCGACGACCCGGAGCGACTCGAGCTCTCCTTCACCAGCGACTACGAAGTGATCGCCGCCGGCATGGATGTGCCGGCGCCGCTGGCGGGAGGTGGCGAGCGCAAGTGGTCGGGAACGAGCTTCGCTTGTCCGCACGTCGCCGGCCATGTCGCGAGGGTGCGCCGCGAGCTAGGCGCTGTCGACGCGGTGACCATTCGCGCCGAGCTTCATCGATTGGCACGTGCCCAGACCCGCGCTCGAGCGTCCGAGCCCATGAAGGAGGAACTCCGTGAATCCGCTTAACGCACTGCCTCAGCGCCCCGATCTCGAACGCCTGCTTTTGTCGCGGCCTGCAGCGGAAGTCGCGGCGGTGCTCGCTGCACTGGCTGCGGAGCCGCTCGAGGCTGCGGCAAGCGCCGGGCTTTGCTTCGCCGAAGGCTCGCTCGCTTTGCGCGATGGACGCCTCGACGAAGCCAAACAAAAGCTGGAACAGGCCGCTGCATCCTTTGCTGCGTTGGGCGAGCGTGAGGCCAGTGAGTATTCGCTGATCGAGGCGGCGGTGGCGCGCACGCGGCGCGGTCGGCGCGAGCTCGCGGAGGAAGCGTTGGCCGTGGTCACGCCGCTGCTCGAATCGACGTTCGAAGGCGTGCGGGTGCGCGCGCTGCTGGTCAAAGGCTCGGCTTTGCGGGTGATGGGCCAGGCTGCTGCCGCGCAAGCCGCGTTCGTGTCGGCGCTCGAGCTTTCGCGCGGTTTCCCCGAGACCCGCTCGATGGTGCTCAATTCGCTCGGCACCATCTCGGTGACGCTGGGCGCGTTCGGTGCGGCGACCTCGCTGTGTGAGCACGCCGCGGAGGTCTGTCGCCTGCGCAAGGACGTGATCGGTGAGGCCATCGCCATGGGCCAACTCGGCGCTGCATCGCTCGGGAAAGGCGATTTCGAGGCGGCCCGTCGCTCGCTTTCGCGCCAAGAGTGGCTGTCGCGCGAGGTCGGCGATGCGTTCGGACAAACGCGCGCGTTGGTCTGGCTTTCGGAGGTCGCGCTGGATGACGGGCGGCTCGATGACGCGGTCGGTTTGGCCGAACGCGCGCTCACCGTCGCCGGCTCGGTGGAACCCAAGCTGACCACGTTCATGGCCTACGCCAACCGCGTGCTCGGTCGGGCCAAGCTGCGCGCCGGCGATCGCACCGGGCTCTCGGCGCTCACCGCCGCCGAGGCGATCTTCCGTGAGCAGCGTTTGCCGCTGGGGCAGGCGCTGGCTGAACGCGATATCGCGCTCTCCAGCGAGCCGGTGGACTTGTTGCGCGTACGGCGCGCCGCTCAAACCTTGGCCTCGCTCGGCTTGGTCGAGCGGGTGCTCGAGTCGCTACCGACGCTGAACGCCGCGAGCGAAGTGGAGCTCGCGCTCGCCCAGTCGATGCCGCGGCGGCTCGAGCCGATGGAGGCCGCGCTGATGGTGTCCGAGCCCACCGTGCTCTCCGACACGGTCTTGCTGCGCATGGCCGCACGCAAGAACCTCGCGCGGCTGGCGCTGCTCAGCACCGAGGCGGAGGGGCTGCTCGTGGCGCTGGTGCGTGGTATGGCGCCGAACGCGCTGGCGAGCGCCGTGGACCACGCATCCACGGCTTTCGCTGTGGTCGGCCAGTTGGGCGAGCTCTCGCTGGTGGCGTGGTCCGCGCGTGCGGAGCCGTCGGCGGTCGAGGTGGATCTCGCGCGGCTGGCTGCTCAACACACGGCGCTGGTGCTGCTTTCGCAGGCGAAGGTGCGTTCGCCGGGCTTTGGTGGCGGTCTCAGCGCCGAGGTGGATGGGCTCGAAGTCGGAGCGCTGCTTACCGCTTCAACCTCGTCGATGGAGAAGCGCAGCGCGGTTGGGGATCTCGGCGGGTTTGCTGCGCTGGTTGCAAGCTGAAGGTCGGCGAGGTCTGCTCGCGCTCTGCGGCTAGTCTCGGACCTCGGCCTTGAGGCCGGCGAGCAGCTCGCTCGGGTACTCGAAGAAGACGGGGATGCGGGCGCACCACGTCAATTCCAAGAGGCCCTCGTCGGGACGAAGGTGGAGCGTGCGCAGTTCGAGCGCGGCGCCATACCGGCCTGCGCCGGGCAGCGCGACTTCCACCGCTCGCGGTCCGGCCGGTACACGAAACGTGACCTCGCCGCCGCCGGGGAACAGATTGCGCGCCACACAACGATCTCCGACGCTCACGGCGCCGCAGAGCCCAGGCGCCGCAGCGCTTGCGACGCGCGGGTCCACGTCGCCTCGCGACCACGCTGTTGACGGAGTACCAAGCCAACCTCTGCGAGCCTCGAGCGGCTGGGCATCCTTCGGCATGACGTACGGGTGGAGGAACTGAGCGCGGGGGAACTCGAACAGATCCACCGGGCCGTAGTCGGCGGCGATGGGCGCATCGAGCCAGGCGCGCACGTCGCTGACCGCGAGCCGTTCGGGCAGCACCGGGTCGTTCGGATCTTCCTGCGAGGGCGCGAGGCGACCGTTGAGTAGCTGCGCCGTGGCTTCATTGCAGAAGCCGCGGCCCGCAGCGTTGCGCGGGTAGAAGGCCTCGTCTTCAGGGGTGCCCGCGCGCGCGTTTGCACCGAAGGCGCCGCGCTTTGCGCGTGGGCGTGGCAACGAGCCGCCGTAGGCGTTGGCCTTCGATAGCGGCGAGCGATCGAACGGCTCGGCGTTGGAGTACCCGAGCGCGCTGCCGGAGAACTCGATGCGTCGCGCACCGTGCACCCGCACGCTGCGTGCGAGCGAGCCCACCGTTAACGAGGTGTCAGCGAAGGACGCCTCCGCCCCGGGGTAGGCCGACCCGCTGAGGAAGACGTCACAACTCTCGCGCGCCGCAGCCGTCAGCTCCGACTCTTCGACCAAGAGCTCGCCTTGGTAACGTCGGTCGCTCAGGATCGCGAGCGCCCGCGGCTGCTCGGGCTTGGGCCTGCCGAGCAAGAGATGAGCCTCTTTCACCAGCACACAAAGCCACGAGTCAGGCCCCAGGCCGAGGCTGCGAAAGGCTTGAACTTGCGCAGTGCGCGTCGTCTCGAGCGGCGTCATTGGGCGTCTCCGTCGACCATCTGTTTGACGAACTTGGCGACGGGTTTGGTCGACCAATCTTCGATCAGCGGAACGACATCTGGTAAGCGGCGCCAGGTCTGCTTCAGCGCATCTGGTACGATCTCTTGGAGCAGCTCATTGCGTAGCTTGCCGCCTCCCTTCTCGAATAGTTTCCCAAGTCCAAGGCCCATAAACTTGTCGAGCAATCCTGAATAGAAAGCGGCTTTGAAGTCGCCCGCGGTGGGTGAGGTCACCACCGAATTGAGATTGACCACCAGATTGATCTCGAGATCGATCGGGTCGGAACAGTTCTGATTGGTCGAGAACATGTTGGTGACGCAGCAGGCGAGCGGGTTCCCGTCGCTCGTCACGCTCATCACCGCCATCTGACACTTCGACCCAGAGGTCAGGATGATCTTGCCCAATGCGGCTCCTTCCCCCGCTCCGGGCGGCGGGACCGGTACTGGAAAGTGGAATATTCTGTAAAAGTCATACCCCTGTTGCATCATCGACCAATTGTCGGAGGTGACCTTGTCCGCCTTCTTCCACAGCGTGGCGAGTGGCCGGAAGAAGTCGTATTGGCCCGAGGCGTGGGGGTGCATCGACATGGGAACTGCGGGCGCAGCGACGTACTCATGCAGCTCCAGCCCGTTGAGGTGGATTCCCGACGTATTGTAGAAGTTGCTGCTCATCGTTTTTCTCCAAGCACGGCCGCGCGAGGTAGTTCCTCGCCGGGCATCAAGATGGCGTGTTGAACCAGCAGGTGAAGCACCCCTTGTTCAGCCTCGAGGTGAGCGGCGCGGAAGCGCGTCCCCGACGCGCCTCGGCCGCGAGCGTCCCAGCGGACGAAGGAGCGCGGCTGCGGCAACCTGAGCTGCACGCTGCCGGCCAGCAGCCCATCGACGCGCAGCTCTGTACCGGCCGCGAGGTCGTCGAAGATGCAGTGCAGCGAACCCGCATGAAAGCCGACGAACGGGCTGCGATGGCAGGCCCTTCCGAGGTCGGTGCGCGCATCGAGCGGGTTGCGCCAGCGCATGCTCGCGAGCTCCGGGCACGGCGCGAGGTTGCCCGGGATCGGACGCGCCAACGGGTGCAGCAGCTGGTCGTGCAAGAGCTCGATGCGCGGGAGCGCTTTGCCCTCGGCGCGGCGCTCTTCGGTCATGAAGCCAGTGCCGCCGGGGTTGTAGGCGTCCATCGAGTCGTAGCCCGGATGCGGGAGGCGCGTACGCGGCTCGATCCCCGGCGGCGTATGCTCGGTGCCGCCGAACGAGTCCTCCCAACGCAACGCAAACGGCTCGAAGGCGGTGGCTTGGCTGGGTACGAAGCCGGCCGGGCCGCGCAGCCAATGACGCGCCGAGCGACACACGAGCTCGACCTGCTCGCGGCCGACGCGCAGGGTGACGCGACGAGCCAGTTCGCCGCGCAGCGTGCCGTGTACGAGCCCGTTCACGGTCACGCTGGTGCCGTTGGTTGCGGTGGCCGCAAAGGCGCGCTCGAGCTCCGCCGGCAGCGGCACTTCGACCGGTACCAGCGTGTCCCGCTCGAGGCGGTAGGCCTCGTGCACACAGAGCGTGGCAAAGCGCTGGACGCGTTCGGGCGCGGGCTGCGGCTCGAAGCGAAGGGGAAACGAGACGCCGGCGTTCTCTTCGAGCGCGGCACGGCCGAGGTGAACTCGTAACTTGGTTTCGTTGTGAACGAACATCTTCATGCCTCGCTTTCGGTTGCACGGGCCGCGGTGGTCCAAGGCAGCGGACCAGGGCAAGGATCGTCGTTGAGCCCGATGTGTTCGGCGTCGACGCGCACGTCGCTGCGGGCTCGCAGCACGATCTCGCCCTCGTTCGCCTGCGACTCGATGGTGTTGGCCTCGCTGCGGTCGGTCCCGCGCACGGTGGTGTGACGGTCCCCGCCGATCACCGCTCGCAGATCGCCGGCGGCGCCTAGCTCGAGGTTGCCGTGGCTTTTGACGCTCACGTGATCGGCCGCGAGCGAGAGCGAGCGCGTGCCCACGAGCTCGAGCTCCGCCGCTTCAAAGCGCAGCTTGGCGCCATCGCGGCCGAGCGAGATCGAGAGTTCGATCTGACCCTCGCGCGAGCGGACGCGGAGTACGTCGCCTTCCGTCGTCGAGCCTACGCTGAGCCGCCGACCGTGCGCCAAGAGCAGCGTGCTCTCTTCCTCCTGTGCCGGCTCTTCGGTTAGCAACTCGAGCGAGGTGCTGGACGTGCCTTGAGGTTGCATCATCGGTCGGCTCCTCGTTTGGTGACGGCTTCTTCGAAGCGAACGCGAAGTTGGGGGCTCTCCTGGAAGCGAGTGGCCCACAGCTGGGTCAACTGTTGGAAGGCCGCTTCGCTTGCAAAGCCGTGGCTTTGCAAGATGGCCAGTCGCTCGGCTGGCTTGCTGCGGAGCTGTGCTGAGAGCTCGGCGAACGGCTCCAGGCGTAAGAAGCGCAGCTCCCCAGCGGCGTTGAAGGGCATGGTCGCATCGAGTCCGCCGACCACCGGTAAGGTCTCTCCGCTCGGGTCCACCTCGCGCGGCTCGGGCGAAGCAACGACCTTCGCGGACGCTGCCGCCTTTGCGCGAAAGGGGAGGGCAGGCTTTTGCACGTCCGGCACCGCGGCTTGACCGAACGGCAAGGCTGCGGCGCGGTTGGGCGCAGGGAGCTGCGTCTCGTCAACATTGATGGCGCCCGGAATTGGCGCCTTGAGCTGCTCTTCGACGTTACGCGTGTGCTCGTCGGCGAGCGTTTCATCCCCGGCACTAACGCCCTTAGCGAGCGCCCGCAAATGGGCGCGTTGCGCCTGATACCAGGCCTCTTCGTCGATCTGCTCCTGCTCGAGTCGAGTCGCTCGTGCGTCTGGGGTGAGGCCAAGCATGGAGGCCGCGAGCTTGCTCCACATGGAGAAGGAGATGTCTTCCGGTCGTGAGATGGTTTGCTTGTTCATGGTGCTACCCGTTGAGTTTGATGGCGCCAGATCGGGCGTTGAAGACCGCAGGGGCGACCAGATTGACGGTGTTGCCTTGGAGGGTCAGCGTCCCCTCCGACTCGACCCCCACGCTCTCGCCGCTGATCTCGATGGCGCTGGCATCAACCGTGATTGAGCCGGCCGTCATGCAGATCGACGCGCCGCCGACCTTGAGCCGAATCGAGCCTGGCGTGATGGTGAGGCTCGAACCGCCGACGCTCACCTTGAACAGCGCGCTGTGAATCTGCGTGCAGATCGGCGAGGTCACCAGCAGCGGCCCGCCGATGTGTTCGCTGTTGGGCCCGCTCACCACCATGTTGCGGACGCCCTGAACGTTGAGGACCTCGGAGCCCATGATGGTGGAGATGCGCCCGCTGTCGCACCACAAGGACTCGACGCCCGTGATCACGGTGGAGCGCGTTTCCCCGACAAGATGCAGCTCGCGAGCCACGTAGCTCGTGGTTGCGTCCTTCGTCACGGTGACGTCCTCGGTGCCCGAGATGGCGTGCGTCCTGTTTCCCTTGACGGTGTTGCTTTGATCGCCGTCCACAGCGTCGGATTGGTTGCCGCCGACCGAGTTGCTTTGGTTGCCGCCGACCGACGTCGAGTGGTTGGCCAGCACCACCTCGTTCAAATTGCGTTGGGCATGGATGAAGACCTCCTCTTTGCCCGCGTCGTCATCGAAGCGAAGCTCATTGAAGCCGTCGCTGTTGGGGCTCGACTTGGTTTTGATCGTGCTGATCGTCGGCTTGTCGTACTCGACGGGTTGAATCGCGTTGTGCACGCGCCCAACCACCAGCGGCCGATCCGGATCGCCATTCATGTACGCGACCAGCACCTCCTGGCCGACGCGCGGAGTGAAGATGTGCCCGTAGCCTGCGCCGGCCCACGCTTGGGAGACGCGGACCCAGGTGGAGGACGGTCGACCAGGCTCGACCCGTTCATCCCAGGGGAAGCGGAGGCGCACGTCCCCTCGTTCATTGCGATGGATCTCCGGCGGGCTGCTCGCCTCTTCGGCCGAAACGACGGCCGTGTGAACGCCGTCGATGCGTGGACGCGGGGTGCGCAGCTCGGGCCGAAAGGTGAGCTCGGCCGGCAATAGCTCGAGCGCGTTCTCGTAGATGGGCGCGTCGTGCTTGCGACCAAAAAGCCCAAACGGCTCGAAGTCTAGGCTGGTTTCCTCCGGTAGGAGCTGGGTCGCGAAGGTCGAAACGGCGATGCACACGAGCTCTTGTTCGCTGTGAACACCGCTGTCATCGCGGAGTTGGAAGCGCAGGCCAGCGACGAGCGCGCGGTGCGTACCGATGGCCTCCTGCATGGAGCGTTGCACCGCCTTTCGTTGTTGAGCGAGAGCGGCCGGCGTGACGCACGGAGGGCTCACCGCTTCGTCGCGCGACGGATAACGACGCTCGAGGAAGACGCTTTGGTCGGGTTCGGTCTCACCGCCGGTGAGCGGCGTATCCAGCCCGAGTCCGAGCTGCGGCGCTTGCGGCCGCGCCGGATCGAAGTCGCGCACCTCGACCGAACCCCACTGCAGCGAGGCCCGGCGTTTCAGCGCCCGTACGCACTCGCGACTCTTCGCCCCGACGCCTTTGAACGAGTGGCGGAAAGGCACAACGTCCTCTCCCTCGAACGCCGACGGGGAGCCCGGCAAGTCGGTGATGCGCAGCGTGCTCGCCCCTGGCTCCTGGTCGATGACGAAGGAGAGTCCTTCTTCCTCGAGCAAGCGGTTCAGGAACGCGAAGTCCGATTCGTTGTATTGCACCGTGTAGGCGCGCAGCTGCGGGTCCTGCAAGCGCGCGGTATCCGCGACGTCGATTCGATAGCGCTCCTCCGGCGGCTCGTAGTGATCCCACGCAAGGTTGCCCTGGCCCGACGCTCCCTTCGAACTCAGCCCGCCGCGTCCGAGCGGCTCGTCGTGCGAGCGATTCTCGAGCACGTGAGCGAGGATGTCGCCCAGCGTTTGATCGACGAAGGTGCGGCTGCGAAGCCGCTGTGTTGCGCGGAAGAAGGCCGGCACCAGGCGCACGCCGTAAAGAGCGAGCTCGCTGGTGCGGTCCAGCTCTTCCACCGACGCGACGATGCCGTGCACCTCGCGCCAACGCGTCTCGGTGGCGATGCGCAAGGTGGCTGGCCCGTTCAACAGCGAATAAGCGGTGAAGGGCCCTTCATCGACCAGGCGACGAAGCACGATCTCGTAGCAGAACAGTTCGCCGATGGCCTCTCGAGACCGCCAGCGTACGACCTGCGGTCCCGCCCAGCCCTCGAGCGGAGTTCCCAATACATAGTCCGGGCGATTGCCTCGGAGCGCGGCTTGGAGTTCGTTCGACATGCAACCTCTCTTGAGGTCCGCGAACGGCCGCGTTCCTCAAAAGGGATATCGAGTCGAGGTCGAAAACGTGGACAGCAAAAGTTTGGCTCGCACCAATTCGCTGCTCAGTTGTAAACGCGCAGGACCTTCCCGTTGGCCGCGTAACTTACGTAGCCCGAGCGTCGGGGGGCATCGACGTATACGTTGACAACCAGTCCGTCGCCAGGGATCAGGTTATTGTGGATGACAACGTGCGTGACGGTTGCGCCTTCGACTTGGCTGTTGCGAGGAGCGGCATCAATCATGCCCTTGAGCGCCGCCAGGTTGATGTCCTGCTCCAAGTCGAAGGTCGTGTTGCGCAGCTTCTCGAGGGTTGGTTTGCTGCTGAACTTGATGGGCGCTGGCTCAGCGAATCGATGGCCATTCAGCCAGTACTCGTCCAAGTTGAGGGGCTCGCGAGGATCCTGAAGTTGAAATCGGGCGCTGTGCGGCCTGAACGAGAACCTCGTGACGCGGCAAGGCTTGCAGCCGGTCTTTTCGCGCAGGCGGGTAAGGATATCTTGCGGCGTTGCTAGGTAATTCACAGGCGGCGGGAGCTCTGTCGCCGGGAACGCGCTCGGGCTGGTTGTGGGCTCTGGCGCTTGGGCCGTGGGCTCACGTTTGGTGCTACGACGAGGCTCGTCGCTCTCGTCACGCTCGTGGGTTTCGGCGCTACGACGCTCGGACTTGGCACGCTTGATCCAAGCGTCGAGATCGCAGCCGAGGGTCAATAAGGGAAGGGCGAGGATCAGTGCAGCGGCTCGGTTCATGGTCTTGCTCCCAGGGGTCGAAATTGACCGGAGGTGGTTGGGGTCAAGGAGATATCGGCGCCCCACGCCAACCATGGACAGGCATCGAACCGCTGTGCGAGGGTCAGGCGCGACATTGCGCCGAGTCTCGCGGTGACAGCGGGCGATGTGTCGCAGCGAGCCGGGCACGCGGCCGCTGTGCGAGGGTCAGGCGCGATATTGCGCCGAGTCTCGAGGTGATAGCGTGCGATGTGTCGCAGCGAGCCGGGCAAGCGGCCGCTAGGCGAGGGTCAGGCGCGACATTGCGCCGAGTCTCGCGGTGACAGCGTGCGGTCCATTCGCGATCTACGCTCCGCCACACCGCGAAAAACTGTCCATCTTCGACGTGAGCCGCCGATAACTGGTTGTGGCTGCTAAACACGCGGTGGTTCTTCCAAGCTTCGAGTCGGGTGAGAAATGGCCAAGCGAGTAGCGAACGTTGCCTTCTTGATCGCAGTCTGCAGCTTGTACCTGCTCGTGGTCGTGGCTGGCTTCGAGCCGTTCGAGCTGGACGAGGAGGCGATGCCGTACGCCGTCTGGCTCGGAATCATCGGCCCGATCATGGTCGGTGTGATCGCTTCCGCGCTGGAGAGTGATGTAAGGCGTGGGCAGGCAAAGGCGGCCTTCATGGCCTTCGGCGCGCAGCGAGGGCTTGCTCCCGAGATGCACTACGGGATCGGCGGCGTGGTGGGCGAGCTGCGGGTGCGCTTCGAGCTGCAGTTCGTGGGGCGCCGCCATAACCACACTCCTTCGAGTCCAACCCACTTGGTCTTCTCTGCCTATGGACCGCACTCGGCACATTGGCCCGCGGAGACGAGCGTGATCTTCGACAGCTCCGGCCCGGGCTGGGACCAGGACCTCCCCACCGCGGTCTCCCCGCAGTTCGATGGGCCCCGCTTCACACGCACCCGTTTTCCGGTGCCGGCGGTGAGCGCGGTGGGGCAACGGTTGGACGGGCCTCACTACCAAGCGTTGCCGCACCATCGGCGCCTGGGCTACCTCCCGCTGCACCCCGAGCTTCAGGCTCGGCTACTGCAGCGCGATTGGATCGTGTCGGTGTACGCCGGGCGCATCCAACTGCGGGGCAAGATCAGCGAGGATTGCGCCTTGGACTACGAGCAGGCGCTGGCGCTTTGCGAGCTGATTTCGGGGCATATGGCGACGTGGGCGGCCTTGGTTCGAGAGGCTCAGGCTGGTGCGACTCAAGCGACGTAGCCGCCTTCGCCCGCTCATCCCCACATCGAGCGGCCTTTACTCCCGAAGGTCCGGTTGGACGTACTAAGCTCGCCCGGGTGAGGCGAGCTTTCGCGACCGCACTGCAGCTCGCGCTCAGCGCTTGTACCCCGAGCGAGGGCGCGCCGCTCCCGCCCGTGGCTCCTGCCCCCGCCGGCGCGCCGACAGCAGCGGGCCCGCCGGACACCGACCCTGCGCCGAGCAGCCCGGGTGAGGCGCTCGAACTCGGCTTCCAAGCCTTTCTCGCCGGCGACGGAGCGCAAGCGAAGTCGCGATTCGAGGCCGCACGAAGCCTGGCGCCCGCCCCGTACGAGCCCTTCGAGAACGCCGAATGGTCGTCGACGCAGGCCTCCTCGAGCGGTCGGTTCGCGCTGATCGAGACGGGCCGCTGCACGATCGCCAACGAGCAGGGCAGCGCCAATCGTCATTGCGGAGAGATCCTCGTCGACGTAGCGGAGCGGCGCATTCTGCAATACCTGCCGGTGCGCCCCCACGCTGCGTCCCTGCGCGGTTCGTACTTCTTGGGAGAGACGCTGGTGACCTGGACGGCGCGCGGCGTTCGCGCCCTCCTCGAGCTGCCACAAGGTCGTGAGGTCGACGCTGTGAACGCTGAACCTCTCGCGTTGCTGAGCGGGCAACGCGCGCTGCTGGCGACCGACTCGGCGTTTCAAATTCGCGAACTTGACGAGCACCGCACCGTCGCGACGCTCGCTCCTCAGGGGACGGTTGCCTTGCGCGCCTCGGGGCTGATGACCCAGCTCGCGCTCCGCTTCGTCTCGACCCGATGGGTGATGATCGGCCTGCCGGGAGAGCTGCTCGGCCTGGACCTCACGCAGGGCGTGCAGAGCTTCTCGTTCGCCACCGACCGCGTCGATTTTCCGGTGATCGTCTCGGACGACGCGAACACGGTGACGCTCCTCGACGTGTGCGACTGGAAGCAGCGCGTCGCGCCGGTCCCTCAGGCAGGCTGCAAGCCCAAAGCGCCTTGCCCCATGACGCCTGCTTGCAGGGCCCCGCGCGACGTGCGCATCGAGCTCAACGCGGGGGCTACGACCGTCCTCCCGCGCAGTGGAGCGTCGCTGCGGAGCGATCCGGAAATGCGCTGGGTCGGGCTGCCACGCGAGGCCACGAACCTCGAGGCCTCGCTTGCTGGGATGTTCTCGATCGCGGGGGAACTCGTGGTCCCGACCGGCGCCACGACCCCGTGAGTCGGGGCGGCGCACCTGCGGGCGGAACTTGTGAGCCGCTGCGAGCCCCTCGCTGAGCGCCGTTCACTGCTGCAGGCAATAAAGGCGGCGCTGGCCGTTGCACGCGCCAACGCCAAAGGCCGCCCAAGCAGCGTTGGTTATGAAGCCTGATACGCCGGAGTTTGCGTTGTCCGCTGACTGCCAGTCGAGGCAGTTGTTGGTGCTCAAGGTGCTCAGCGTTCCGTTCTCGTTGGTACCGGTCCAGGTAAAGACGTTGTTGGAGACGGTGTTACCCTGCTCGGTAAGGCTCAGGTTGGTGTCCAGGCTGCCGTCGGTGAGGTCCGCCCAATTGTCGGCGACGATGGTGCCCGTCACGAGCCTGTAGGGGATGGCGGCCTGGGTGAGGCGCGCGGCTGCGTTGATGGTGCTATCGCTCATGTAGGCGCGGAATTGACCGCTGAGCCCAGCCGTTGCGGCCAGGTTTTGACAGAGCGCATCGGCGCCGACCAAGCCGCCGAGGTTGCCGTTTTGAACGCTGCTCGACACGAACGCACGCTTGCCGAGGAGACAACTTCCGTCTGCGCAAAAGTGGTCCGGTGCGCACTCGAGATCTTGCGCGCAGCTCGTGGGGCAGGCCGCCATCGCGCCGTCGCAGACGTAGCCACCGCACGCCGAGCCGGCGCTGGCCAGCAGGTCAACGCCGCAGGCAATGCTGCTGCCATCGCAGAACTCGGCGACATCGCACGCGCCGCTGGCCGCCCGGCATTCGGTGGCGACGCCCTCGAGCTCGCAGCCGCCATCGCCGTTGCAGTTGCCCGGCGCACAAGCTCCCGCTTCACAGTCGTTGCCCGGGTCGGTGCCCAGAAGCACCGGGGCGCACTCGCCGTCGACGTCCCCGGTGTCTGCGGCGAGGCAGGAAAGACAGACGCCTGCGCAGGCCGTGGTGCAACACACGCCGTCGCTGCAGGCACCGCTTTGGCACTCGCTCCCTTCAGCGCACGGCGTGCCATTGCTGCTGAGCGGCGCGCCTCCTTCGCCACCCGCACCACCGGAAGCACCGCCGCCCCCGGCATTGTTGCCACCGCTGTTACCGCCACCGCCAGTATCGTTGCCACCAGCGGCACCGCCACCGCCGGTATCGTTGCCACCAGCGCTGTTACCGCCGCCGGCTGTCCCTCCACTGCCGCCGCTGGCAGCGGTGCCTCCCGAGCCGTCATCGCCACAGGCGATGGCGAGCAACGCGAATCCGACGAACCCGAGCCGAACACCCTTGAGTTGAAGCTTCATGGTCGGGTAGTGCGCAACCCGCCACGGTCGATCACCGCTCGTTAGATATTTAAAATAAGTCGACTGCCTTAATGTGGTGAGGCGGTCGTGTCGCTACCGCTCCGAGTCGAGCGGCGATCCACCGAAGAGCAGCTCGAGTTCTGGCGCGAGGAGGCTGTTCTCACGTTGTACCCAGCCTGGCTCTAGCGTGGTCTCCAGTCCAACGCAGCGGAGCGGCGGGCTGAAGCTGACGCCCTCGCGCCACGGGAGGGTGGACCTCTCAATTTGCCACGGCTCACTTCCGCCGCGCGCCCGGCCCACCGCTAACTCACAATCGAGATAGGCTATTAGCGTTGCACGAGACGGTGAAGTCTCGGCCAGGAGCGCGCTGAACGAGGCCGCACGCGGCAACTCCACGGCGCGGTTGCGTGCGTAGAAGAAGCGGTCTCCAACCAGGATGAACAGCTGCTCCAGCCTGCCGTCCTTCCGTTGGTCGAGCACGAGCTGACGCCCGTCGCTCCCGGCGACCCGCCACCAACATTCGCTGTAACTACCGTCGAGCGCGAACTCCATCATCTGTGCGCCCTGGCAAGCGACGCGCCCTTCATCGAGCTCGGGCTCGAGGCACGGCTGGTAATCGAGCTCGTGATGCCACTCTACGCAGTCACCCCGTAGGGTGGTGAAGCCTGCGAAGCCGCGTTGCTCGGTGAGCTGACGCAGCTCCGTGTCGCTCAGTTCGTTGAAGTTGCGCGCACGGATGAGCTCGCGCGGTTGCGGCAAACGAAGGTCGCCAAAGGCGCTTTGCGCCTGCAGATAGTCCACCGAGTGCGGCTGACGACGCACGCCCGCGCGCTCGATCCATTCGCGCCGCCAGTCGCCGAGCAGCCATTCGGGTAGGGGCGGTCGAGCCGTCATGAGGCCTCGGTGAGGCTACGCAGCGTGTAGCGTTCGAGCACCTGCGCTGGGCTGACGATGGCGCAGAAGTCGCGCATCGTACGGTGGTTCCATTGGTAGAGAGCGCTCACGAACTGCTCGCGGCCGACCAACACAGCGCGCCAATAGCGATGGTTGCGCATGGCACTGGTATTGACCGCCACAGCGTGAATGCTCTCGGCAGCAATCCGCATCGCATCGATCGAAAAGAAGGCGCGCCCAGGTGGATACGCGCGAAGCGCGACGTCCAGCTCCTGGTGAATGTGGCTGAAGAGCTGCTGGGCCTCCCAATGTTGGTGTTTGGACGCAGCTGCGCTTTGATCACGCGCCGCCTCGGCCGGGCTGTCGGTGAAGACGTTGATCCGGTCGAACAGCGTGACAGCAGCGTCGGCTTGTTGGGACCGAGAGGCATTCTGTTGGGCGTAGGCGATCAGGGCCCCGTAGCGTTCAACCTGCTCGGCGAAGCGAGTGCCCGACTGGGAGCGAAAGTTGAACGCCAAGCAGCGAACGAGGCGGTCGTAGTGCAGCAAGTTGGAGGTGCCCGGAAAGGGCGAACCAGCGTCTCCGGTTCGCAGGGCATTGGCGACCCGTTCGGCGAGCTGGAGCGCGCTGCCCGAAAGCCCTGTGCTGCGGCCAACCGTGTTGGTGAGGATCGATAGCGCGCTGAGTAGCGTCCCGAGGTAATCCACCGTGGCTTTCGGCTTGCTGAAGCCAAAGTGCGGGTCGTAGTCGACCAGCCGCGCACGCACCACGCCCGCTGCGTCGTGCAGCGCGCACACGAGGCGGTGCAGCTCGAGCGGCAGATAGTGCCGTGCATACTGATGGACGTGACCAGGCGCAGCGGCCGTGAGCGTGAGCAGTACCTCGGCGTGCCAATTGCGACGCTCGCGTAGACCGGCTTCTACCTGCTGCTCGGGGCTCTGCTGAAAGACGTTGAGGATGTCCACCACCTTCACGCGGGCCTTTGCTTTGGGCTCCGCGAGCTTGAGCCGGCCGAGCACCGAGGCGTGCATCAGCGATTGGTCCAAACTGCGGAAGACAGCGGCCTTGTCGAGATCGGCGAAGAGCTCCCCTTCGCTCGACAGCGTCGGAACGTCCTGCTCGGCTTGCGCTTCGCGGAAGGGGCTCTTGGCTCGCTCGTTGGCTCGGCTCGCCTGCTCGGGCGCGTTGATGAGGCCGAGCAACCCCGGGAACACCTCGTTGGTGATGCGCACGAGGCGAGCCAAGGCGTGGCCGAGTAAAATGCGCGTCGAGAGAGACGGTAAGCTAACCAGTTGGCCGGTCGCTGGATTGAGCACGAACTCACGCACGGTGGTGGGCAGATTCAGCTCTGGCAGCAGCGGCCTTAGCGCAGTCCGAATGCGGAAGGGCGGGAAGGCGTCGACCGCGGTGTCCACCGACTCATACAGCGATTCGATCGCGGCCATGGCCTCGTGTTGTTCGCGCGCCACCGCAACCTGCAGCGGCATCAGCGGCTCGTCGCCAGCTAACAGGCCCTGCTTCTTGCGCTCAGCCCGCAGCTCTTGTGCGCGGGCGCGCCATTCAGCGTCCTCCTTGTGACCGATCGCCAGCAGCTGGTCGTACTTGGGGAGAAGCGCAGTAGCGGCGATGCGCGCGATCGTTTGGAAGCTCGCTGGGGCGTAGCCGAGCTGAGGGTGCTCTTCCACCGCGGGAGCCCCTGTGGCCAGCGCTTGCAACTGCGCCCGGTCGCTGAGCAGCCGCACCAGCTGCTCTTCATCCGTATCGGGCGCCCAGATAGCGGCAATACGGTCGAACAGCTCCTGCGCAGCCGCGCGGAAATCGCGCGGAACTTTACCGCCGACCCCGATCGGCTCGCGCAGAAAGCGACTGCGCAGATGCGCCACGCTCAGGGCCATAGCGAGGGGCGCGTGCTCCGCGGCTGCGGCTTGCAGCTGCTGATAGCTGCGTTGGGTAAGCTGCTCGAGCTCGGCGGCTAGCTGGATGGCGCGCTGGCTACTCTCGGCGGGCCCGATGGGGGAGAAGGCGCCGCCGCCATTCCAGTCGTGCGGTGCGCCAAGCGCCCTCAATTCACGCTCGAGACCGCTCCTCCTGGCCAGCGTTTCCTGGAGCCCGTGGCGGTCCAAAATCTCGAGTGCGGTGGCCTTTAGCTTCGTGATCGCGCTCACCGCTGGATGGCACCACACTTGGGCAGGCGCGGGCGCGAAAATCAGAAGTCCGCCGCCGTGGTTGAGCTAAAGCCAAGCGATGGACTTGGGCCTTTCGGGTAAGACGGTGGTGGTGTCGGGGGCGAGCCGGGGCATCGGCCGCGCGATCGCGGAGAGCTTCGCCAAAGAGGGTGCGCGGGTCGCCTTGGTTGCGCGCGGTGAGCAGGAGCTCGCGACGCTTTGCGCATCGCTGCGGGAGCAGGGCGCCGAGGCGCACGCGGTGGTCGCTGACGTCCAGACCGAAGCCGGCGCTGCGGCCGCTATCGAAAAGGCCGCCGCGCTACTCGGCCCGATCGAGATCTTGGTGAACAACGTCGGCGGGAGCCTCGGCAGCGGTAAGTTTGCCGACGTGAGCCTCGCGGACTTTCGCCGTGTGGTCGATCTCAACATGTGGTCGGCGGTGTACATGAGCCACGCTGCGCTCGGCGGGATGAAGCAGCTAGCCGCGGGAGTGGTCTTGCACGTGAGCTCGATCTCGGCGCGCGAGTATTGCTCGAGCGCGCCGTACGCTGCGGCGAAGGCTGCGCTCAGCGGGCTTACCAAAGAGATGGCGGTGGACCTCGCGGCGCTCAACATCCGCGTCAACGCCATCGCTCCCGGATCGATCTTGTTCGAGGGCGGCTCGTGGGATCGTCGCAGCAAGTCGGACCCGGCGCGCATCGAGAAGATGAAGCGTGAGGAGTTGCCATTCGGTCGCTTCGGTACGCCGCAAGAAGTGGCCGAGGTGGCGGTGTTCCTTTGTTCGGCGCGCGCGAGCTGGGTGAGTGGTTCCACGGTAGTGGTGGACGGCGCGCAAGGTCGGGCGCTCTGATGGGCGCGCGCTTCGAAGTGGAGCTCGCGTCGAGCCGGCAGCTTTCGCCGTCGGTGAAGTCGCTGGTGTTTCGGCGTTGTGACGCTGAGCCGATGCAATTCGCTCCCGGCCAGTTCGTGAATCTGCTGACCAGTACTGGCGACAAGCGCTCCTATTCGATCGCCTCCGCGCCAGACGCTGGGAGCTCGTTCGAATTGGCGGTCACACGCGTGGAAGGCGGCCTTTTCTCGAATGAGCTGCATCAGCTCGAGCCGGGCGGTCGGCTCACCGCGGTGGGGCCCGAAGGGCTGTTTACGCGCAAGGCGGAGGACGAGCGTCCGTCCCTGTTCGTTGGCACCGGCACCGGAGTAGCGCCGCTGCGCAGCATGATTGCGGCGGCGCTCGCAAGCGGCTCGCAGGCGCCGATGCGTCTGCTTTTCGGCGTGCGTACCGAAGCCGACGTGTTTTTTGAAAGCGACTATCGAAGCTGGGCGCAGCAGGCGAACGTCAAGGTGCAGGTCACGCTCTCGCGCGCGAGCAACGACTGGAGCGGAAGGCGCGGGTATGTGCAGCATCACCTCGAGGAGGTGCTGAGCGAGCTGGGCCAGCCCGAGTTGGTGCAGGTCTACATCTGCGGCCTGAGCAAGATGGTTGCTGAGGTGAAGGATCTCGCGCGCGGAAAACTGGCGCTCCCGCGCAGGCACGTCCACGTCGAGCGCTTCGATTGAGGAGGCCCTGTTGAGCAAGCTTGGTGTTGCAACTCTTTGCGCGCTCGTCGCGTGTGGCCCTACGAACGCAAGAACGGTCGAGCGCAGTGAACCCACGCCGGAAAGGGCGCTCGGCTCGTCGTCAGAGCCGCTTCAGCGTCAGTGCAAAGACGGCAGCGACTGGGACGAGAATCGCCCGCGCGACGAGGTTGCACCACCTTCGCCGAGCAGCTGCCCGGCTGGGATGGCCAGGCTGCCCGCGGGTCGTTTTACGCTCGGTCAGCGACCCGATGCGGGCGAGGTGGACGTCGCGGCCTTCTGCCTCGACCTGGACGAGGTGACGGTGGCTGCCTACACCCGCTGCGTCGACGATCGAAAATGCAGCGATAAAGGCGCGCGTACTCGATTTTGGAACGGGCAGGATCAAGGCCCGGCCGCCTGCAACTACGGCGAGAGCGAACGAACGCAACATCCGATGAACTGCGTCGATTGGACGATGGCCGACACCTTCTGCAGAGCGCAGGGCAAGCGCTTACCGAGCGAGATCGAATGGGAATGGGCGGCGAGGGGAGGCGATGAAGCGCGCAGGTACCCTTGGGGGGAGCGGGAACCGGGCGAGCGCGGCTGTTGGTTGGGCCAGTCGGAGGCGCCACGGCGAAGTACCTGCGAGGTCGGCCGCTTCGCCGCTGGCAACGCGCGCTTCGGCCACCGCGATCTGGCGGGCAACGTCTGGGAGTGGACCAGCACGCGGCTCGACGCACCCTGCTCCGAGCGCATCATTCGCGGGGGCAAAGAGCATCGTGGCGCTAGCTCCGGGTTGACCGCAGCCGCGCGCGGTTATGACGTGCCGTCCTTCCGCAGCGGCGCGCTCGGCTTTCGTTGCGCACAGTAGCGGCGCTCAGGGGTACGGCGAGGTTCGCAAAGGAGCGGCCTTCCTTCGAAGCCCGAGCACCAGGAGCACGCAGCTCCCCGCGAGGCAGAGCAACGTCCCCGCGAGCTCGGCCAGCTCGAGTTTACGCTCCTCGCTCGCCTCGGCGTCGTGCTTCGCAGCGGCTCCCTTATCGCTGGCGATCTTCGTCTTGAGTTCGGCCTGGTACTCGGCGGAGGCTCCAACCGCTGCACCGAGCTTTCGCTCGTTGTCCTGCTGTTGCTTGCGGGCCTCGTGCGCAGACTCTTGACGGTACTCGACGTGTCCGTGCTGGTAGTAGGCAAGCACGCCGAGCCCAAGCGCACCGAGCAGCAGCAGGGCCGCGCCGACGAGCTTCAAGTTGGGCCGCGCCAGGTCGCGCGTCAGCTGTCCGAGCGCGCCGCGGCGCATCACGACAAGGTCTTGAGCAGGCAGCAGCGCCTCGCGCTCGGCGCGCAGTAGCGAACGGCTTGGAGCGACGAGCACAAGGGCCTGCGAGACGAGCGCGACCAGCTCCGAGCTGTGGTTCGTCGCCGCTTCTCGCGGCTCGGTCATGGTCACGAGCGAGAGCGCACCGGGTTGGTTGTGCAGCGTTGTCAGCACGCAGCCAGGCGCCAAGCGAAGCGAAGTAGAGAGCGTTGTGCCCAGCTCCGGTAGGGACGGATTCTCCGATGGCTGGTAGCTCAGTTCGACCCTATCCTCGAAGGCATACGCCGTGTGCAGCGTGCGGTCGTTGCCGTTGCGGTCGCGGGAGACGCGCTGAAGCGAGTAGCTGCAGCGCGTGATACGAATCGAGACGCCGTTCGAGAGTGTCCCCTCGAGCGTGAGCCAGCCATCCGCGTAACAACGATTGAACGACTCGCGCCACGACGGGAGGCCAAAGGGCGGGCTGAGCGATTGTTGGTTCTGCGGACGCGAGCCGGCCAGCTCGAGCGCGAGGCTCACAGGGCTGCCCGGGGCAAACTCGAGCCGCCGCACGAGTGAACTCGCTACGTCGAGCTTGTCGAGCTGGGCCTTCGTGACGATACGGAGCTTGGTCAGCACGGCGACCGCGATGCACAGGCCAATCCCGATGGGCACCAGCAGAGCGGCGGGCTCGTTCGGGTAGGCAACCAAGAGCGAGTAACCGACGCACAACGAGAGGGCGAAGCTGAACATCGCAGCCAAGATGATCCACGCGCGAAGCGGACCTGCGTGCGATCCCAGCGCCCGGAGTGTCCCGATGTCCGCTTCGAGTTCTTGCGCGCTCTCGACCCGGCGATAGCCCTCTATCCCGCGCAGCCGGTCTTCGCGAGTCCGTTCGGCCACGACTGCGGACGTCGCCGCGTTGCCACGATACGCCCTGTCTTGCTGCGGTGCGTTTTCCGGAGTGCGATGCAATGCCGATTTTCCCCCGAAACCAAGCCCCGGCCCCGTGGGCGCAGCGACTCGCTGCGCGACGATACCAGCAAACCCGTGCGCAGCGTCCGAGCGAACAAAGCCTCGGGGGCTGCGGTAGCTCCCAAGGTTTAGTTCGCTGTAGCGGCCGCACGCGTGGCCCGAGCGAACAAAGCCTCGGGGGCTGCGGTAGCTCTATCGGTTTGGTTCGCTGTACCGGCCGAACCAATCACTACACGAGGCGCAAAAGTTCTGTGAGCGACGCAACTGGTCGCTCCATTGCGCGATATCGGCGTATGAACCAGAGCGATCACGGGGAAGGCCTCCCATCCAGCGAACAAAGCCAGGACGGCTGCCGCAGCTCCGCCCACTTGCTTCGCACCGCGCGTCCACGTCGACTGCGTGCTTGCTCGAGCGTGGTGCAAGCCTTGGGTTGGCACGTCACCATGCGGCTTGCTGATAGCCGGGTGATCGCGAAAGAGCCCTGGGAGCGGAGGGTGGCCGCGTTCAGTTTGCTCGAGCTGGCGGCCGCCTTCGGGCTGATTGCATTCCACCTCGTTGACACGCACCTCCACGCCTTGATCGTTGGCTCACGCGAACGCGCCGGGGTGTTCGCACGCCGCATCGAAGGGACTTTGCATGCGCGGCTGCGACTGGGCTGCCCATTTGAGGCCGCGCGCTTCTCCCCCGTGGGCGATCAGGCGCGGCTGGCCAGCACCTTTGCGTACGTCCTTGACCAGGCCGAGCGCCATCAACTCGTGAACGACCCTCTCCGCGAAGGCAGCTCTCTTCCCGATCTCGTCGGGTTGCGCGTGGTGCATGCGGATGGCATCGCACACTGCGCCCGCCGCCACCTCCCGCGGCTCCGTCCTGAAGAATTGGCGGCGCGCTATCTTCCAGCGCCCTGCACAACGAAGCTGGATTGCGCGCAGCTCGCTGAGGCCGCTGCAGCGGTGTTGGCTCTCCCGCACCTGCGCACTCGCGCGCCGCGCGCCGTCCTCGCGAAACATGCGGCCGTGGTGGTCGGTCTCGCTGAAGGCTTCAGCGTGCGCGAGATCGCAGGCGCGTTAGGCCTGTCGACCCGTCGAATCGAAAGATTACGTCGCACACCGCCCCCCGCCGCCGCCGTCGTACAAGCCACCCGCTGGCAGTTGCGGCTTCGCTCGTGACGCTCAGGTTAGTCTGCGGTCTGCGCCCTCGGCGTGCCTCTCTCTCGGGCGGTCCCGGGGGCGGCGCGGAGGGCGAAATAGCGAAGTAAACGCTGGGGGCTGCGGTAGCTCCAGGTGGTTGGTTCGCTGCCGGGGCGCCGGCGCGTTCGTGTCCGGCTGCAATAGCGAAGTAGAGGCTGGGAGCTGCGGTAGCTGGCGGTGGTTGGTTCGCTGCCGGGGCGCCGGCGCGTTCGTGTCCGGCTGCAATAGCGAAGTAAAGGCTGGGAGCTGCGGTAGCTGGCGGTGGTTGGTTCGCTGCCGGGGCGCCGGCGCGTTCGTGTCCGGCTGCAATAGCGAAGTAAAGGCTGGGAGCTGCGGTAGCTGGCGGTGGTTGGTTCGCTGCCGGCGGCGCCGGCGCGTTCGTGTCCGGCTGCAATAGCGAAGTAAAGGCTGGGAGCTGCGGTAGCCCCACGGGGTTACGTCGCATCCGGCGACCCAACGCTGAGGAGCTGCGGTAGCTCCAGGTGGTTACTTCGCTACGATGATGAAAAATAGCGCTATCACGGAACGAGCGCAGCGCGCGGCTCCTAAATCGTCGGCGATTCGCCATGTCAACCCACGACCGCCTGGTCCAACCCGGCCGTCGGAGCGACGTAAGTGCGTGGGGTTAGCGCAGGTCCCCGTGGTTGGTTCGCTCGATGCGACGTAACCGCCCGGAGCTAGCGCAGGTCCCCGGCGTTGCGTCGCATCGTCCGACGTAAGTGCCCGGAGCTGGCGCAGGTCCCCGGCGTTGCGTCGCATCGTCCGACGTAAGTGCCCGGAGCTGGCGCAGGTCCCCGGCGTTGCGTCGCATCGTCCGACGTAAGTGCCCGGAGCTAGCGCAGGTCCCCGGCGTTGCGTCGCATCGTCCGACGTAACCGCCCGGAGCTAGCGCAGGTCCCCGGCGTTGCGTCGCATCGTCCGACGTAACCGCCAGGGGCTGGCGCAGCTCCCCCGCGTTGGTTCGCATCGTCCGACGTAAGTGCCCGGAGCTAGCGCAGGTCCCCAGCGTTGCGTCGCATCGTCCGACGTAAGTGCCCGGAGCTAGCGCAGGTCCCCGGCGTTGCGTCGCATCGTCCGACGTAACCGCCAGGGGCTGGCGCAGCTCCCCCGCGTTGGTTCGCGCGCCCGCCTCGCCGCCCCAGCTCCCCAGCGTTGGTTCGCCGCCCCTGGCCCGCCCCTCCGCTTCGCCGCCCCACGCGCGGCCCTCATTCCTACCCCGCAGTCAGCCGCATGCCCCAGGCGCCGGGCACGCTCGAGGCCTTGCTACACAGGCTGCCCAGCGCGCTGAGCGCCGCCTCCTGCTGCGCGACGAAGTCCAGCGGATCGAAATGCAAGCTGGCACCCGCCTTGACGACGATCTCTCGGTAGAGCGTGCGTCGTTCGGCGGGGGTTACTTGGTAGCTGTCGAGCTCGACCAGCGATTGCTCGGGCGTGTACGGCTGGCCTCGGCGCAGGCGCCGCTCGCCTTGGAAGCGCACGTCTTCCGCGGCCAAAAACTCACGCCAGCGCTCGGGATCGGTGGTCGGCAGCTTCTCGACGTCATTGGCGCCCGCTTGCGGCCGATCACGGCCTGCACCGCGACGAGGAGGGCTCGCTTGCTCGCCCGGGAGCGGCGGGTCGGGCGGCGTCTCCGGATCCTTGTGGTCCACTGGGACCTCCACCGTTTCATACAGCTCGGCGCCGGTGATTCGTTGCAGCGCGAAGGCCGTGGTCTGCAGCAGCTCGGGCGGGGTCTCAATGTTTTCGAGCGTGGCGACCAGCCGCGCGAGACTGTGCGGGTGGCCGAGAAAGCCCAACGCCTCGATCAACGCGCGCGAAGGGGCGAGCTGCAGGCGGTCCAACAAGAGCTGCGCGTCCTCGCGTTCGGCGGCCAATGCGAAGGGCAATAGCGCCTGGGCATCGGACTCGATCCGCGGTCGCAAACGATCGAGCGGGAAGGCGACCCCGCCCATCACCGTCGCCCAAGCGGTGGCCGCGCGCAGCGCCTCGGTCTTGGCGGCCGCGTGACGGTCGAGCGCGCTGCCCAGTCCCTCCGGCTTGTGCGGCGCCGCGTGCAACAAAGCTTTCGTCGCCACTCGCTCGGATGCACCGCTCGCGAGCTCCACCAACGTCTTGGGCGAGACCCAACGTCGATGCCCGAGCACGTCCACTGCGAGCGTTTGCAGGCCCTCCTCGGCGTCGCCGAGCCAGCGCGTAAGCAGCGGCCGTAGTCGGTCGTGAGGCACGAGCTTCAAGGCGTGGGCGGCTTCCCCGAGGATGGTCGCGTCCTCGAGCGCCACCACGCGGATCACCCGTTCGATCGCCGCGAGCGCGTCGCGCCCGCTGAACGAACCCAGCGCGAAACATAGGCCAAATACGTGTGAACCGTCTTTCGCTGGCGAATCCCAAAACAGCGACTCGAGCTGGTTGACGGCGCCCTCACCGAGCCCGGCCAACGCGTCGGCTGCGCGCAACATGCGCCGATCGAACACCACGCTGCCGCGCCAATAATCTCCCAACATGGGCGTTCGTTGCGCGCCCATGGTCGCGATCTCGAACCACAGATCGCGCGCTTTTTCGCGCCGGAATTGGGCCAGGGTTTGTGCAGACCAACTACCTGGGACCAAGCCCGGGGCTTGCACCGTCTGCTCGGCCTGCTTGCGCTCCTGCAGCCGCTGCTCGCGGGCGTTGTGTCGAGCGTCGCGTCGCTCTGCGGCCTGCTTGCGTAGCCGCTGCTGGTGTTCACGCAGGGCACTCAGCCGCTCGGCCGCAGACAGGCTTGGATCCTGCTCGAGCTGCGGCGCGGGCCGCTCCGCCGCGAGCGGCTCCGGCACGTCGTAGCGCGGCACGATCGAGGCGCGCGCAAGCTGATGCAGCTCCGGTAGCTCGGCGCTGGCGACCACCTCGCGGGCCTCGCTCAATCGGGCGGGGCGGCTTTCGAAGGCGCGCTCTGCGACCAAGAGCCAGCCGCGCGCTTTGGCTAGCCAATCAAAGAGCTCGCCGAAGGCGCTGTCGCGCGCGAACGCAGCGGACAAGAGTTCGCTGATTTCATCGACTCGGACCACCGCGTCGCGCACCGCTCCGAGCGGATCGCGGCGCGCATCGTAGGCGTCCAAAACCGCGCCTGTCGCGGCCTCCACGGCGCGCGCGATCGGCCGCAGGTCCTGCTGGCTCCGCGGCGCGGCGCACAGGGCGTTTCCCACCTCCGCGAGGACGGCCAGCACGGTCTCCAGCGAGGCTTCGTGTTCGGGGAGCTTGGCAGCAGCGTCTTCATTCATTGGGGTTGGGCGACGCGACGACGCGAGCGCCCTCGCAAGGTAGCCAAACGCCCCTTCCTCCGAAAGAGGCGAGGTGGTAGGCCCCAAAGCCGTGACGATCAGCGATCAAGACCTCACTCGCTACACCCGCATCGTCGCGGCCATGGCCCAAGCTGAAGCGAGCGAGGACGTGCTCTCGCGTGAAGGCCTCACGGCGAGCGAGTTCGAGGCGCTGGAGAGTTCGATCGAGGGCGCGCTCTCGCTCGCGCTGGCAGAAGAGGGCTCGAACATCGCCCCCTTCGTCTTGCGTTATGAAGCTGCGTTGCGCAGCGCGCATGCGCAAGCGCTCGGCAAGACCTCGCTCAGCCTCGAGGAGTACGCCCGCGGCATCTCGATCATTACCTCCGGTCACGCGGATCCGTACGCAGCGTTGAAGCGCGCTGGTCTCGAGATGACCGAAGTGATGCGCGCTTCGGTTGCCTACGCACCGGAGCTCGCCCGCAACCCGGCCGCTGCAGCCACGTTCAAGCGGCTCTCCAAGCCTTCGCCGAAGTAGTCAGCCGGGCCCGTGTGCGTTGGCTGCTGCGGCGGCTGCCCCCGCTGCAAGCAACGTGTACGCGTCGTCCGCAAAACGAAGCACCCCGCGACACTCCAAGCCGAGCAAGCTCGCGGCCAACGCTTGCGGCGGCTGTTCGAGTCGCTCGGCCAACAGCGAAAGCGACGCCGGCCCAGGCGCGAGCGCTTTGACCAGCCGGCGCTCGGCTTCCCTCAGCGAGGCCCACAGCTGCGCCGCCTCCGCCGCTTGGACGCCGGCTGGCGCGCGAACTCGGGAGGCCTTCTCGCCGGCTTGCGAGGCCTTCGCGCTCGCGGGCTGCTCGCTCCGGAGCTGGCCTTGAACCAAGGCCAGCACGTCGTTGACCGAGAGCACCGGCGCGGCGCCCAGCTGCAACTCGATGCCGGTGCCAGCCCCGATCGTCCACGGAGCATGCGGTACTACGCCCAGCGGGCGCGCGTGTTTACGCGCATGGTGCGCGGTGTTGCGTGCGCCGCTGCGGAAGCCACATTCGATCACGATGGTGGCCAGGCTGAGCAGCACCACCAGTTCGTTGCGATGGAAGAACTGATGGTTCCTCGCCACCGTGTCATCCTCGAACGGCGAGATAACCGCACCGCCGCCCTCGACGATCGCGCGGAACAGTTCGACGTGTTGCGCCTGCACGCGCCCAAGGCCCGAGCCGATCAGCGCCGCGGTGCGACCTCCCGCTGCGATCGCCGCTCGATGAGCCGCTTCATCGATGCCGACGGCTCCGCCCGATACGATGCTGAAGCCCTTCCGCACCAGGTCGTGCGCGAGCTGCTCGGTGAAGGCCAGCGCCTGTGCGCTCGCCTCCCGTTTCCCGACCAACGCAATCGCCGGCCGATCGAAGTCGAAGTGGCCTCGAACGCGCAACACGGGGGCCTTGGGCAACGCGCGCAGTGCGCGCGGATACTGCGAATCGCCCGGATTCAGGGTGAGAGCATTCACACCAAGCCCTTCACCCAACGCCGGCGTGAGTTGCGTACGAAGTTGCAGCCGTCGGACGAAGTTGCCGCCTCCTCTCGGGCCCTCTACGCTCAGCAGGTGAAGTTCGCTCGGCTGCTCGGCATTTGTTGTCTTGGCCTCGTTGCCTGTCGAGACTGGGCGCGGTTCGAATCCAGCGGAGGAAGTGCTGGTAGCACCGAGGGTGGAGGCGGCCTAGGCGGCAACGCCGGCGGCATGAGCGCTGGCGGTGCGAACGTTGGTGGAGCGAGCACTGGCGGCGCGGCGGTAGGCGGCGCGAGCAGCGGCGGTTCTGGCGGAACTGGCCCGGCTGAGTGCGGCACGATCGAGGCGCTGGAGAGTTCCTTCGACCAAGCGCTCGACTGGCGCTGGCAAGCCTACGATACCAACGTCTTCACGACCGAGGGCGGGGACCTCGTCATTCACGTACCGGAGGCAGCGAGCTACTACAGCCTCGACACCGCCGTGCAGTGGGACTTCACCGGGCGGTCCCTCACCCTCGAGCTCGAGCCTGTACCGCTCGGCGTGGGCTTCTGGTTCGACATCGGCTCCGACCCGGAAAACTACGCGGAGTTTCTCGTCACCGAAGAAGGCCAACTGCTCCACGTGACAGAGACCGAGAACGACTTTCAGGTCATCATGGGCGAGCCCTACAACCCAGTCGAACATCGCTTCTTGCGACTGCGCGAGCAGAACGGATCGATCATTTACGGTGTCTCGGCCGACGGCGAGACTTTCCAGGAACGGCTTGAACTCCCGACCGCCGGTTGGTTCGATCCGCGCTACGTCGACGTCTTCCTGGGCTTCCCGACGATGGGCGGCCCCAAGCCGGATCTTCGTGCGCGCTTCATGCAAACCAGCGCCGTGAACACGCCGCTCTGCAAGGTGGAGACGCTGAGCGACAACTTCAACGACGGGGTGATCGGCCCGCAGTGGAACAACTCCTTCGCGCAGCCAGGCTGCGCGCTCTTGGAGCAGGAAGGGCGCGTCCAGATCGCGTGTCCACCCACCCAGTACGTGCAAACCAGCTTGGTCTCCTCGTCCGCCTATGACCTGACTGGCTCGTCGGTGACGGTGGAGCCTGGCAACGCGACGATGAACGATGGTGACAACGTGTACGCCGCGCTGATCGTGCGGGAGGCAGGCGATACTGGGTCCTTCTGGTTTTACGAGCTATTCGAAGGGTCGCTTGAACTCTACGAGATTACCGACTTCAACTGGCAACCCGTCAAACAAGTCCCGTACGTCCCTGAAGATGGCAGCATCCTGCGCGTCCGCGAGCAGGCGGGGCAGGTGATCTTCGAGCGCTCGGTGGACGGCGTAACCTTCACCAACTTCATCAGCCGCACGCCCCATATCGACGTCACCAAGCTGCAGATCGAGCTCAGCGGTGGCGTCAGCGAATTCCCCAACGCCCCGGTCGAGGTTTGGTTCGATAACCTGAACGTCGTACCCTAAGCGGCGTTGCTCGCGCCGGCTCGAGCGGCCAGCGCGAGCCCGACGTCAGTAGTGGTAGTTCACCGTGTACGTCACGCACTCGTTCGCCAGCGTTCGAACCGACATATAGACCTTCACGTCGTCGCTGGTGTTGGCGCAGTCGGGGGCTACGTCGAAGCCGCTGTCGGCGCAGCAGCCCGGCCTGCCGTCAGGGCTGGTGGCGGCGTTGGAGCCGTTGGGGCAGCTGAAGGCCGGCGTGCTGTCGTCGATGCACTGGAAGTACTTGCAGAAGCGCACTGGCGCGTTCGACTGAACCTCACGCGTGGCGTCCACGACGCAGAAAAAGTCATCGCTCGCTTGGTATTTGTACCAATCCAAATCATCGATCCCAGCCACCATACCGCTGAAGGAACCGCCATCCTCGTCGCAGTCGGTGATGGTGCCGAGGTCGGTCGCCGAGGACTCGGTGTTGTTCGGCTCGGGGCCGGGATCTTCACAACCCGGGCCGCTGCCGCCGGGTTGCTCGCCGCCCATTCCGCCGCCTTCTCCGCTGCCACCCGTCGAGGACGTCGTCGGGCCGGTGGGGCCGGTCGGACCCGTGGGGCCGGTGGGACCCGTCGGGCCGGTGGGGCTACTCGAGGTGGTCCCGCCGTTCGAGCTATTGCCTCCGTTGTTGCCTCCGGACCCTCCTTCTCCACCGAGCGGCTCAAAACCGGGAGGCGGCGCTTCGGGGGAACAGGCTGCGGTGAAACAAGCGGTAAGCAAGAGGTGGCGTAGGCGCATCGAACGAGCATACCTTCTTCGCGCTGCGATGAAGAGAGTCCTCATTCTGGGCGCCGGTGCGGTTGGTCAGGTCTACGGTTTTCACCTGCAACGAGCGGGCTTCGAAGTCGGCGTTTGGGTGCGGCCCAGGCGCGTGAAGGAGGCTCGCGAAGGCTTTCCGCTGACGCAGATCCAGCTGGGTAAGCCGCGTCGCCAAGCGAAGTTCCGCCCTGATTTCGTCGCCAGCAACGTGAGCGAGCTGCCGCCGGAGATCGCCGCCGTCTGGGTTTGTCTGGCCACGACCTCGCTCGAAGACAGCCTGATCGCCGAGCTTTGCGCGGCTTGCCCGCGAGCCACCTTCGTCGTGCTTTCGCCGGGGCACTTCGTCAAGCAGCGGATGGACGCGCTGGTAGGCGCCTCACGTGCGCTCTACGGCATCATCGGTATGAGCAGCTATCACGCGCCGCTCGAGGGCAGCACGCAGGCGCGCGAGCTGGAGACGGCCGCGGGCACCGCGTACTTCCTCGCGACCACGGTGCTCTCGGGCGAGTCGCAGCGGCGCGCGCTCGAGATGCGTGACGCTCTGCGCGCCGGCGGCGTGCCGGTAACGCTCGTCCCCGATGCGTCGGTCGAGCTCACGCTCTCCAGCGCCGTGCTGATGCCCAACATCGCCTGCCTCGAACTCGTGGGTTACGACTTTGCTCGCTTCCGCGCCGAACAGGCGGAGCTCGCGGCGCAAGCGACGGCGGACTCGCTGCGCGTCGCCTGCGCGCTGACCGGCGCTACGCCGCCGCTGTTTGCGCCGCTGCTCAGCCCCTTCGCTTTGCGCGTGGGTTCGCAGCTCGCCGCGCGCTTCGCCCCGTTCGATATCGAGGCGTTCTTGCGCTTTCACTTCACCAAGGTGCGAGCACAGACCGAGCTGCTGCTCGCCACCTCGGTGAAGGAGGCCGCGGCGCGCGGCCTCTCGGTACCCTCGCTCAGCCGGCTTTACGAACGCTTCCTTGCGGCGAGCGACGACGTCGCGCCGCCAAAAGCACACTGAGCCCAAGCACGGCGAGCGCGCCCTGCTCGCTCGTGTTTCCACCCAAAACGCAGCCGCAGCCACCTTGCTTCGGCGGGACCGGCGGCGGCTCGGAGGCGGCGGGCGGATCGCTGTCGGCTGGGGGCGTGGAGGGCTCGTCGTTCGCGGGCTCTTTCTTCTCGGGCTCATCGGCCGGGGGCGGCGGCGGCGCCTTCTTCTTGTTCGGATCTTCACCAACGAACGAGATCGAACGGCGGTCCACCGCCTTGTTCTCGCCGTTGAGGATCAGCCGAACCTTCGAGCCGAGCGTCTCCATCGTGTCCGACTTCTTGACGATCATCACGTACTCACCGGCCTCGAAGCCTTTGTCGCGGGTGAGCGTGATCTTGAACTTGGTGCTCTTGAAGATCTTGCCGGTCCCGTCGCCGAAGCTGATGTCGGTGCTGACGTCGATCGTCTTTTGGTTCTGCAGCTGACGCTTGGTGAGCACCGGCTTGTCGCCCGATTCATCGGTCAGCGAGCGTTCGTACAGCGTTACCGGCTCGAAGGTGATCAGCACCGGAATGAACTGGATGTCCGGCATCGTTCCGTTGTCGACCGTGAAGCTAAACCGCCAAGAGCCCTCGACCTCGTCGATGGCGAGCTTGTCGGCTTTGATGGTTCCCTTGGCCAACGCCACGGAGGGCAGGGTGATGAGGCCCAGCAAGGCGCAGAGTGCGAAGAAGAGCGCGCTCAGCGAGCGCCGCCCAACCTTCGTGGTTCGGTGGATCTTCATGGCCGCGCAGCGTACACGAACTTCGGCCAAGCTCGAGAGGGCGATGCCTGGCCGCTCGGCTTGGCGCTACAGCGCGACCTTGGCTCGGAAGGCCTCCAGGTCCACCAGCGCTCGCTCGGCCAGCTTCTCGTAGCGGTCGCGCTTCTTCACCTTGCGCGAGAGCGATTCCATTGGCGGAATGTGGGCCCAGGTGATGTTCGAGGGCTGGTATTTGCCGGAGGCCGAGGGGCGCGTGAGGTGGGTGAGCAGCCCGCCGAAGGCCGTGGTGCTCGGAGGGAAGGGCAGCTCTTCGCCCTTGAGGTGAGCGGCCAGCAGCACCGAACAAAGGAAGCCGGAGGCCGCGCTCTCCACGTAGCCCTCGACGCCGGAGATCTGCCCGGCCAGGAACACCCCCGCCGTACTCTTCAGCTGCATGCGCTCGTCGAGCACGCTCGGCGCATCGACGAAGGTGTTGCGGTGCACCGAGCCCATGCGCAAAAACTCGGCCTCCTCGAGCCCGGGGATCATGCGAAACACGCGCAGTTGCTCGGCGTACTTCATGCGCGTCTGAAAGCCGACGAGGTTGTACGCCGTCTGCGCCTCGTCCTCGGGGCGCAGTTGCAACACAGCGTGCGGTCTGCGGCCGGTCTTCGGATCGGTGAGACCGACCGGCTTCATCGGACCAAAGGCCAAGGTCTGTTCCCCGCGTTCGGCCATCACTTCGCACGGCAAGCAGCCCTCGAAGTACTTGGTCTCCTCGAAGGCGCGCGCCTCGACTTTGTCGGAGGCCACCAAGGCTGCGACGAAAGCCTTGTATTGCGCTTCGTCGAACGGGCAGTTCACGTACGCCTCATCCCCGCCGTCGCTGCTGGTGCCGGTGCCTTCGGGAGCGCTGCCGCCCTTGCCGTAGCGGCTCTGCTTCCAAACGCGATCCCAAAGAATCGAATCGGCGGCCACGATGGGCGCGATCGCGTCGTAGTAAGCGAGCTGACTGCCGCCGATCAACGACTCCAGGTCCTTCGCCAGCTCATCGCTGGTCAGCGGGCCGGTCGCCAAGATGGTCGGCTGTTCGCGCGGGACCTTGGTGACCTCCTCCTCGACCACGCGGATCAGCGGGTGGTTGCGCAGCATCGTGGTCACGTCCACGCCGAACTTCTCGCGGTCCACGGCGAACGCTCCACCGGCCGGGACCTGCGTTCGATCCGCCGCCGCCATCACGAAGGAGCCGCAGCGACGCAGCTCTTCCTTCAGCAGGCCCACGGCGTTCGCCAGCGCGCTTCCGCGCAGCGAGTTGGAGCAAACCAGCTCACAGAAGTGGTCGCTCGTTTGCGCCGGCGTGCGTTTCTTGGGCTTCATCTCGTGCAGCGTCACGTGGATCCCGCGCGCTGCAAGTTGAAGAGCGGCCTCGCTACCGGCCAGACCGGCCCCGACGACAGTGACCCGAAGTTCGGACATGCCTGTCGCTTCGTCCGGCGGCCCTCTCACTGCAAGTCCAATCCACCTTTCTGGTAGTCGGCCGTGGCCACGTCCTCGTGGAGCATTCTGCCCGCCTCGAGTCCGCGCAGGACCGTGGCAGTTCGCCATCGTCCTCATTCGACCGCTTGGTTCAGCTCATTCGCGGGAGTTCGCACTGTCGTAATCGCCGCGTACTATCCCGCGATGCGACCCGTCGACTTCCCTCGCGCCCAAGCCTCGCTTCTCGGGCGGAAGGGCGACCTCGAGCGAGCGCACCGCCGGCTTGCGGAGGGCGCTCGTTGCCTCACGTTGCGCGGCGCCGCAGGGATGGGCAAGACCCGGCTGGCGATGGCGTTGGCCTCGGAGCTACCTGCCGCGCGTATCCGCTGGGTCGATTTGGTCGGCAAGAAGACCGAAGAGGATGTCGCGCTAGCGGTGCTCTTTGCGCTCGGCAGTCGCGAAGGGGAGGACCTCGAGTCGATTCTCCATCGCACCATCCAGCAGGCTCAAGCGATGGTCCTCTTCCTCGATAACTGCGAGCAAGCTTGTGCGGTGCTCGCAGGCATGGTCGACCGGTTTCTGCGGACTTCGCCCGAACTCGTGGTGGTGGCCACGTCGCGGGTGGCACTTCGGCTCTCGTATGAATCGATGATTGAGGTCGGCCCGATCGAGTCGCTCGAGGAGGCTTGCGCGCTGTTCGAGCAACGGGCGATGGCTCGCAGGGGGCCGCTCACGGCGGCTGAGCGCCCGCTCGTCGCGGCGATCGTTTCGAGGTTGGAGCACATCCCACTGGCGATCGAGCTGGCTGCGGCGCGCACCGGGACGCTCTCGCTCGAGGACCTCGCCAAACGGCTGGAGCAGGACCTCTCGATCTTGGCCGACCGTGCGCGCGATCGACCCGAACGTCAGCGTGACTTCGTGGCCGCCGTCTCGTCCACCTTCCAGCTGCTCGAGCCTGCCTCGCGAGCCGCGTTGGCGAGGCTCGCGCTCTTTCGCGGCGGCTTCGATCTGGCGGGGGTCGAGGCCGTGCTGCAGTCGGTGCCAAACGCTGGTTCCTCGGCCATTCCGGGCGCGGGCGACGCCGCGGCGATCGTCGAGGATTTAGCGCAGGCTTCGCTGATCTATCGGTTGGACGTAGACGGGCTCGTGCGCTTTCGCATGTACGAGTGCCTGCGGCAGTGCGCCCTCGAGGCGCTCTCAGGCTCCGAGCGAGCAGCGACGCTCGAGCGGATCGCTCGCTTCTTGGCAGAGACCGGCGCTGCGCTCTCCGATTGGACGGTGTCGCTCGATGAGCCGCGAATTCGCGCTCTGCGAGCGGATCTCGAGAACTACCGTTCGCTTTGGACCCAGACGCAAGAGCAGCCTCAGCTCGTCAGCTGCTTCGTCCAGCTCGGCTGCGTTCTCGGGTCGATCTACCTAGCGCAAGGGCCACTCGTGGAATCGCTCCGTTTGCTGACCAAGACGGTGGAATTGGCTCGGCCACAGCGCGCCTCGATCCCTGACCCCTGTGGGGGGATCTACTTTGGAAACGCGGTCACCTCCGCGCTGTGGCGCGCGATCTCGCTGCCAGGGAGGATCTCGAGGAGGCCCTCGGCTGCTTTGCGCCAGCGGCCCAGGGGCCCGTGCTGCGCGCACTCTCGAACTTCGAGTGCGAGGCAGGTAACGCCGAGGCCGCGTTGCGGCAGGCCGAGCGGGCGCTCGAGCTCGCCGAGTCGAGCGGGGACAGCGCCGAGACTACGCTCAGCCTCTATCAGCTAGCGATGGCTCAGAAGGCGCTGCTCGCAGGTGAAGCTGCGCTGCGCTCGATCGATCGCGCGATCGAGATCGAAGAGGCCACCTACCCCGGCGTCACCGCCGCGATGTATCACGCTCTGCGCGGCGGGATCCTGGTCGAGCTGGGAGATTTCAGCGCCGCGGATCAGGCGCTCGCCGTCGCTGTGGGCGCCGTGTCGGCTCGCAAGGTTCGGATTTATACCGGCCGGTTTAGTGCGCAACAGGCGCTGTGCCGCTTCGAGGCTGGGCTCGACAGTTGTCGCGAGCCGCTCGCCATCGCTATCGATATCCTTTCGCCGGAGAACGATCTCGCGTGGTGCATCACGCTCAAGGTGATCGCGGCTGTGTTGACGCGGGATGAAGCGCCGCTCAGCGAGGCTCGAGCGCTGGAGAAGCGTGCGCGCGGCCTCGTGGCGCAGATCACGTCGGCGATCGTCGGGCTGGGTACCCAACTCTTTCGCGCCCAAGCTGGGGAGCGCTGCACGCCCCTGGAGCTTCCGCCGGCGGTCTGCGCCGACGAGCGTGTGCGTAGTTTGGCCCGCATGACTCGTGCCGCTGCGGTCCTCGAGCCCGAATTCGTGATTGCTGAAGATGCGATGTTCTTCGATTGGGGCGGGCAACGCGTGGAGCTCTCGCGACGTCCGCTCCTGCGTCGAATCCTGGCCGCGTTGGTGGAGGCCCACACGAATGGGCGCACGCACGTCTCGCGAACGCAGCTCGTGGCCGCAGCTTGGCCAGGTGAACGGCTGATACCCGAGTCCGCGTTCAATCGTCTGCGCGTCGCCGTTTCGGAGCTTCGCTCGCTCGGTTTGCGCGACGTAATTACGGCGACCGCTGATGGCTACGCGCTGACGGCCCGCGCACCGATTCGTCTCGTCCGCCCGTCGTAGCTTCGACCGCGTCGCTACTTCTTTCCGTTGCTCTTTTTCTCGGCGCGGCGCCCTTCGATGATCTGGATGGTGAGGGTGCACATCTCGCGCCCCGGGTAGGAGCGGACGATGTGCTCACCCGACGGGGTGTCTTGCCACACAGCTTCGGGAGCGTTTTGGGCGAGGGTGCGCGCCTCTGCGACCAACTCGGGCGTCTCGAGATCCACTACGGCGCGACACGCTCCCACGCGCGTGCTCGCCTCGGTCGAGGACAACCGCTCCTTCACCAACGTTACGGCCATCGGGTGCTTTTTGCGCGCAAGGTAGAGCAAGACCGCGGTCGACGGAGGTAACACCTCCGAGCCGGCGGCGAGCTCGGGCGAAAAATCGGGGCCTGCATCGTTGGCAGGGTGGACGAGGTCATCGATCCATTTAGCGACCGCCAAAAGCTCCTCGCGTTTCTTGGACAGCAACAGCGCGCGCAACGCCTTTTCACCTTCTGGCGTCTGCGCTCCACTCACGTTCACCTGGTTGTCGAAGCGCCACGGCCTGCCAGCGAACAGGTCCGCCCACTTGCCGCAGCTCTTGAGCTTGCGCTCGACGGCGTCCTCGACCTCGCGATCCTCGGCCCCGCCGCCCTGCGCTTGAAACGCGTAGGCGGCCTCGGGGAGCTCGGAACACGCGGCTGCTTCGATTCGCTCCTTCGCCGTGGGGCAGCCTGGCTCTCCGCGAGTGCAGGTCTCCGGCGACGCTTCGGTCGAGCGCGCCTGCGACCCAATGGGGAACAGCCCACAGTTGAGTTGAAAGAGCGTGATGAGGATTGGAAAGAGCCTGCGGCTCACAGCCAGCGTTTACGTCGACAACCGCGGCGGCGCACCATCAATCACCGGTCTCGCGCTCGTGGGCGGGACCCTCTGGCCTTCGTGAAGGGCGTGTAGCAAGCTGCTGGCGATGACCAGTGACGAGCTCGTCTTTACGCTTTGCAACAACGGCGTGATCCCTTTTTGGGCGCTGCTGGTGTTTGCCCCGCGCTGGGCGTGGACGCGGCGGCTCGTGCATTCCGGCTTGTTCGCCGTGCTCCTGGTACCGGCCTACGCCATCATGCTCTGGTCGGATTCACCCGGCCCGCAAGGCGCCCACTTTTTTAGCCTCGACGGCGTGATGCACATCTTCACGACGCCGCGCACCGTGGTCGCCTGCTGGATCCACTACCTGGTGTTCGATCTGTTCGTCGGGGCCTGGGAGGCTCGTGACGCACAACGCTCCGGGGTGCCGCATTTGCTGCTGGTTCCGTGTTTGTTGCTGACCCTGATGTTTGGTCCGGTCGGCCTCGGCCTTTACTTGGTGGCGCGTTATTGGCGCGCACGCACAACGACGCTGGTCGAAGTGGCGGACGGGGCCAGCTAGTCGGGGCCGCCCCTCAACGCAGATCTTTGTAGCCACCAGCGTTGACCACGTTGCTGAAGCCAGCCTTCTCGAGCGTGGTTTTGGCTCGGCCGGCGCGCCCGCCGGAGGCACAATAAACGACGACCGGTTTGCTCTTGTCCCCGCCGACTTTGCTGGCGATCTCGGCGAGCTTGCCCTCGACCTCGTCGACCGGGATGTTCTCGGCGCGATCGAGGTGCCCCGTTGCGAACTCCTCGGCGCTGCGAACGTCCAGCAGGAGAGCCGCTGCTGCCACCGCCTGTTTCGGCGTGGGTTGGGCTTGACCACTGGCTGCACCCTCGCTCGCGTTGCTTGAACAGCCGAGGGCGCTAAAGCAAAGAGAGGCGGCGACCAGCAAGCGCGCGACGGGAAAGTGCATGCTCGTGCCTTAGTCGATTTGTCGCGACCTGTCCCGGCCCAAGCCGCACGCGGCGCTGTTGCTAACTCCCGACCAGAATGGCGGCCCGCTCGCCACTGTCACTACCGCCGAGCAACAGGCCGAACGGTGCAGGTGCGTAACCGCGGCGAAACATGTCGGCGGCCAGGACCAGCCCGAGCGGTAACGACGCTGCTCCGAGCGAGCCGATGCGTTGGGCGGGGCTGTCGATCGAGAAGGGCGCGATGAACTGCGACTCGGTGCGGGTGATGGCGGCAAAGAGCTCGCGCGAACGGTGGAGCTCGGTGCCGACGTCGGTGATGGCGAAGCCAACCTTCAGTTCGTCGGCGAGCGTTTGCGTGGCCTGCTCAATCGCGCTCGCGAGCGCCGTGTCGGCGTATACGCTTTGATCGTTGTGCGGGGAGATCTGGCCGGTGGCGCCGCCGAGCCCGTAGATGCCGAGCGTCGGCTGGAGGCCGATTTGTGCGTCGAAGTCGGCTCGCGCGATCAGCGTCAAGGCCGCCGCTTCACCGGGTAGCACTGCGTCCAGGTTGTCGAGTGAGAACAGCCGACCTGCGCCGATCAGGCTCTGAATGCGCGCGGGATCGTAGTCGGAGTGCACGCCGCCGACGATCAGTGCATCGACGCGGCGCGCCGCTAGCGCAGCCAGCGCATCCTCGAGCAGCGCTCCCAGCCCAGCGCCACCGCCCGAGCCATTGGGCGGTGAGAAGCGAACGTCGATGTCACCGAGAGCGTTGCGCAAGAGCGCGGTGAGCCGCGACTTGAGCAGCGTCTGCTCCCGCTCATTTGCGACCTCCGGTAGCGCAATCGCCGCGCGCAGCTTGAGATCGCGCAGGCGAACGGGCTTGGGTGCCGTGCGCGCGGCCGCCTCGAGCTCGAGCAGCGCCGCTCCGAGCAAGACCTCCATTCGTTCATCACCGAACAGCGAAGGGCTCAGCGTGCGATCGAAGGCCATGGTGATGCTGGTGTGAGCGTCCTCGCCCGCGAGCGGTGCCGCTCCTATGGCGGAAGCGCCAGTTCGCAAGAGCAACGCGGTTTCGATCGCGTTCGTCCCGAGCGCGGTGCGCGCGCCCACCAGGAACAGGTTGCCGAGCCGTTTCATGCGCCTCGCTTTTCAAGCACGGTGATGGTTGCGTCGGAAGGCTTACGTGGTGCAGGCACCGAGACGCGCTGCACCAGCTCGAGCACCATCGAGGTGAGCGGCGGCCCGACCGGCTTGCCCGCCGCGTCGCGCGCCGTGGGTAAGAAGCGGGTATCGATGATCACGGTGTCGATGAAGGGCGTGAAGGAGACCGGCTCGCGGCCTTTTACGCGCACGGTGAAGTGCGTGTTGATGCGAGGCAGCACGAAGGCGGTGGTGCCACCGCCGGCCACCAAATTGCTAAGCGCTCCTTCTTCACCACCCGCGATCGGCGGGACGTGGATCAGCTCGGGCGTCGCTGCGAAGTTCGCCCGCTCGTCGAAATCGCGCGGGGGCAGCGGCGCGCGGCTCTTGAGCCAAGCCGCGTCGTGCGTACCCCAGCGTGCGCGCCGTGGTTCCCAGTGTCTACCGATCACTCCGAGGCCGGCCGGCTTGGGGCGGCTGCGCGCGTCTTTCACCGGGTCGAGCGGATCTTCGATCTGCGGTGCCGGCGAGCCATCCAGCGACTTGGGTTCGATCGCGACGCCCAGACCCACCGGGTTGCGGGCGTCTTCGACGAAGGTCTCTTCATTGCTGTCACTACCCCCAAAGGCGAAGTCGTAACGCACGTCGATCGCTTGCGCCGAACGCGGCTTGGTAACGGTGTCTCCCGAGCCGGCGAACACACGCGGCCCGGTGATGCGCACGACCTTCTGCACGCGACCCAAGCGGACCCCGGCGTCAAAGGTTGGCACCGGCTCGCCGCTTGGTGGGTAAGCGCGGCCGACCACGATGATGTCGGTTCCGGGCTTGTGGACGCACAGATCCGATGGGTAGGCGATGCTACTTTTTTCGGGCTCACCCCAGGGGATGTCCGCAGCGCGGATGCCGCGCCGACGGGCGAGTGGCGCACACTCGAAGGAGCCATCGCGCCCGCGCGGTTGGCCGGGCACGAGTTCGAAGGTGGCCTTGAGGATCGCTACCAGCCGTTCGCCGTCACCGTCGACGAGGGTGTGCGGTTCGACGATGAAGTCCGTCTCGTTCTCAACCTTGGGCAGCATCGCTCAGTTCTCAGCGACCGTACCGGTCATCAGGATCTTGCCGCAGGTGATGGTCACCAGCGCGCCCTTGATGGTTACACCGCTGCCGTCGATCACCACCTCACTCTCACCACACTTGAGCGTGACGGCGGTCTTCGCCTCGAGCTTATGGAAGGCGCCGATGAAGGTGGCTGAAGAGCCGCCGGTGATGCTGTAGCCGCCCTTGACCTTGTCGTAGACGAGGCCGCCCACCATGTTGGTCATCGCGCCCGTGGAGGATTCGCTGTCGTCGGCTTTGGTGAAGGTGAGCTTGCCGAGCGCGGTGAGCGTTTTGTTGCCGCCGATCGCGATCGATTCATCGGCCAGGACCGCGGTGAGCTTGGCCAGCCCGATCGTCTCATTCAAGTTGCCGGCGATCTCGTCGTGAACCTCGAGCAAGGCCGCTTGAACGCGCAACGCGCCCACGGTCTCGGTGTAGGAACCGTCGACTTTGTGCGTACTGTGACCTGGCCCTTTGGTGCGGTCGGTGCGATCGAGCCCGGCCACGTTACCGTCCGGACCTTCGAGGTTGGCTAGGTTATCGCTACCACCGCCGTCGCTGTTGAAGCCGAGCGCCTCACCGAGCGCCGCAGAACCAGCGCGGATGCCCGTGTCGATCGCGCTGTCTACCGCGTCGTTCAGGCCGACCATGCCGGTGAAGTCGGTTGGCTCGCCGCCCTCTTGCTCGGTCTCTTCGACCTCGCGGCCTTCACCTTCACCGCCGCCCTCGCCACCAGCCTCCGCGCCGTCGGCCCCGGCGCCTTCGCCCTCGCCGCCACCACCGGCTTCATCGCCGCCAGCGGCCCCGGCCTCCGCGCTCTCCTCACCGCCGAAGCCCGGCGGCATCGGAATATTGGCTGCGTCCTCGAGCACCCCCGGGATCGCTCCGATGTCGCCGTTGGCAACGGCTTCCATCCCGCTGGCGACTTGCTCCACGCCAGCGATGGTGTCGGCGTAGGGCGCCATCGCTTGATCCACGCGGGCCTGGATCGCCCCATTGATGCGATCCATTTGTTGGGCAGCGGCGGCCTGCGCTGCATCGATCACGACCTCGGTGGCGATCGCCAGCAGCGCCTCGAGCGGATTGCCATCCATCTCGAAATGCGCGCCACCCACGCTGGTGGAGCTACTGCCTGCGACGGTGAGTCCGGCAACAGCGTTCACTTCGCTATTGCGGTTGCCGGACACCGTCACCGAACGGTTGCCGCTGACCGTCAGCTCGGCGCCCATCGTGATCTTGGTGGTGGCGTTGGCACCGACGTCGATGGTCTCGTTGCCGCCCACCACCCGCGTCACGTTGTTGCCCACGGTGGACTGCTTGTTGTTGGCGGTGGCGATGGTCTGGTTGTGCTGAGCATGGACCATCACTTCCTCGCCGCCTTTGCGATCCTCGAGCCGAATCGAGTTGGAGCCCCCACCGCCTGGGGAGGAGTTGGACGAGAAGGCCGTGCGCGTTGCACCCTCGGGCAGGGCGTAGGGCGGCATGAAAAGGCCGTTGTAGAGCTTACCGGTGACGAGCGGGCGGTCCGGATTGCCCTCTAAGAACTCGACCACGACCTCCCAACCGATGCGCGGCAGCGCGAGCGAGCCGGAGGTCTGCAGCTGCGCCGTGCGGATCCAACAGGAGGACTTCTCGTCGGTGATGCCGGCGAGGTCCCAGTGGAAACGCACCTTGCAGCGCGCGTACTCGTCGGTGTGGATCGCCTCGATGCTCGAGCCGGCTGGAGCTGTGACCGTCGCCGTTTGCGGACCGTGCACCACTGGACGCGGGGTGGTTTGGCGGGTGCGATAGGGGACCTCCACCGGGATGGCGTGAACGATGGCCACGTAGCCGGAGGGCGTCTTGCTCTCACTCGCGCCGAAGGCGTCGCGACCCCACTCGGCGTTTTTTCTCTGGCCAAACAGATGACGGACTTTGGTGACGAGCTGCGTACCGGAGCGATCATCCTCCAGCTCGAACTCGGTGAGCTTGAAGGTCGTCCCGGCGTAGAGCCGCGCGCATTCAGCTATCACCTCCAGCGTCTCGCGCTCGGCCTGCTCCGACTCGAGCCGCACCCGCGCGAAGACTTCTCCGACCGCTTTATCGACGAACAGGCCGGGGTAGTCATAGCGCTCGAGATCGCTGTCCTGCTCGGCGCTGGCTGCCGCGGTCAGATCGAATTGGGGGCGCTTGAAGTCGTAGTCGCGGAGCGTGAACGTGCCCGATTGGATGGCCGCTCGTTCGCGTAGCGCGAAGATCGCGTCACCCTCGACGGCGAGCCCGGTCTGACCGCGCATCGGTAAGTCGGCGGCACCTTCGATCGACGGGGCGTTCGGGCTGTCATCCGAAAAGACGATGAAGTCTTGTCCGTCCTCGACCACCGAGCGGAAGAAAATGCCTTCCTCCTCGAGCAATCGCGAAACGAAGGCCAGCGAACTCTCGAAGTATTGCACGCAGTATTCGCGCTTCGCGTAGCTGCCTGCGAGCTGCCATCGCTGACGGTTTTTGGGGATTCCGCAGCTCGTCAGTACCTCGGTGACGATCTCGTCGACCGACTTGTCCTGGAAGATTTGCGCGGTGACCGTGCCGGCCAACAGGCCCAGCTGGGAGACCACGCGAAAGCGCGCGGCGTGTGCGGCGCCACTGCCGTCGGCCGCGGTTGCGCCGGTGAGCGCAGAGCCGATCACCGTCACTTGCTCTACGATACCGAGGAAGGTGTGCTCCTCCTCTTGGCCCACGCCGAAGGAGAAGAAGGCCGACAGCCCCAGCGCGTTTTCGCTGGTGATCGCGCTGGCGAAGCGCACCTCGATCTCGAGCGCCGTTGGCCTTCCGAGCTCCTCGCAGAGTTCGAAGCCAGCCACGCTGTCGGCCACCACCGTATCGATTTGAAAGAAGCAGTTCAGCTTGCGGTCCATGGTGCGCCTCTCAGTTGTCCGTGATCAGGGCGGCCGTCTCGACCGTGGCGCCGTCGATCTTGATGCTTACGCCGAGGATGGAAACGCTGGCTGGGGTGAGCACGATGGTGGAGGCTCCCATGACGAAGGTAAGCAGCGATTCAGCCTCGTAGGTGATGTTGTCGGCTTTGACGATGGTGGCTCCTGCGGCCACCCAGGTCATGCTGCCGCCAGCCTCTTCGCTGCGATCCCCATCCACCAGGTTCACCTTCGCACCGCCGATGACCGTGGAGCTCGAGCCCTCGACCGCGCTCGAAATGCCACCCAAGCCGAGGATGACCTTCAACGCGCCGATGGTCTCATTGTGGTTGCCCGCCACTTCGGTCGAGTGCGTGGAGCCGGTAACGGCGACGCGCGCCGCCCCGACGTCCAAACTGGCGTTGGCGTCGGTGGTCTCGCTGACCTTGCCTACGACCAGATCTGCCTTCATTGAACCGACTTCGAGCGAAGAACTACCGGCGACGGTGTGCTTGTGATCGCCGCCCACCTTGAGGTCGCGGTTGCCACCGACCATCAACGTATGGTCCCCACCAATCTGCGCTACAGCCAGCGTTTCACTCGCGAGCTTCTCGTTACCGCCGACCGACTCGGTGTCTGAGCCGCCGATCGACGTAGTCAAGCTGTTGGTGATCTCCTCCAGCAAGTTCGACCCGATGGTGCGGGTCGCGTTGGCGCCGACGCTCTCGGTGGCGTTGTGTTTGACCGCCACGGTCATGTCTTTGGAGGCGTTGAAGAACATCTCCTCGTTGCCCTTGGTGTCGTCGAAGCGCATCTCGTTGCTGGACCCACCACCGGGAGTGGTGGCCGTTTGCACGGCGGTGCGCGCCGCTGCTTGAGGCAGCGCGTAGGGCGGCATCGTCAGTTGGTTGTAGAGCCGGCTCATCACCAGCGGCAGATCTTGGTCGCCCTCGTCGTGTTGAACCAACACCTCCCAACCAACGCGTGGGAGCAACATCGAGCCGCCGGTGGGAAGTTGGCAGGTTCGGATCGGCAAGCTCGACTTGTCGTCGTGCGCGCCTACCCGGTCCCACGGAAACTGCGCGTTGACGCGCCCGTGTTCATCGACGTGAATTTCCTCACCAGCTGGGCCAGTGGTGAGCGCGGTTTGCGGGCCGTGCAGTAGAGCTGCGCGCGGCAGCCGTATCGGCCGATAATGCGAAACGTCGGGGTTCATTGCCTCAAAGCTGGTCTTCACCGAGCCGCCGCGGCCGCCGGTAGGTCCGCGGTCATCGCTGAACTCGACCGTCACCTTGGTGGCTAACAGGGTGGTGTTGAACTCAGCGAAGGGATGCTGCTCAACGGTGAAGGTCCGGCCGGGGTAGAGGTTCAGCGCCGTCGTGTCGCCGCGCAGAAGCAACCTGCGTGCTTGCAGCGACTCGACGAGCACCTGCGCCGAATGCGCGATCACCGCGTCCTTCGTGCTGCGCGCCGGGTATTGGTAGATCTCGAGCGCCTTTTCGCCGTCGTCGGTGCCCTCAGCGATCGACTCGAGCTTGAAGCGCGGGCGCTTGAAGTCGTATTGGCGCAGGTGGGTCTTGTCCGACTTCACCTCGTGGACGAGGGAGAGCTTCGACACCGTGGCGGCCTGCTGCCCGAAGCCGAACTCCGGGTAGTAGATGACGTTGGCCACCGCTGCATCCCCGACGCCTTTGGCGTCATCGAAGAAGATCCATTCTTCCTGTTCGTGGTCGTAGGTGAACGCCACCCCTTCCTCCGACAGGATGCGCCGCAGAAAGTCGAAGTCGGTCTCGCGGTATTGCACCAAGTATTCACGCGGCTCGCGGCTGTCATTGAGCACGAAGCGCACGTCGCCAACGCCTGCGCGGTCGCAGACCTCCTTGACGACTTCCTCCAGCGAGAGCTTCTGGAAGGTGCGTAGATCCGAGCGTTTGGTAGTGCGGAACAGATCGGGGCAGACCTCCAAGAACAGCGAAGGACGGGTGATGCCGAACAGCCTTCGCTCGGCCGAGACGACTCGCCCGTGGAAGCGGCGCGCTTCATCGAACGCTTCGATCGCGCCAAGGTGTAGCGATACCTCTTTGCCCAACAAGGCCGCCGGCCGCTGCAACGGCTTCTCGCGTGCAACGCGTAACCGCGCCCGAGGAATGGAGTCGAGGCCCTCCTCGATCTGCGCCGAGATCACGTCATAGGGTTCGCCATCGATCGAGACCGTGGCCTGGATACCGGTGATTTGATCGGCCACTTCAGCCCCCTCCCAACTTCAGCGACGAACCAAATTTGACGAAGATCGCCGCTTCGACCGCGATCTTCGAACCCTTGAGCAGGATCGGTCCACCGCCGAGCTTCAACTCCGAGGAGCCACCTTTGAGTGTCCCGGTCGCCCCCATCACTGTGATCATCGGTGCGCTGATCGTGTAATCCCCATCCACCTTGGAATAGTGCACCGCGCCGACCATGTTGCTCACGTCGGCCTCGCTGCTCGACGCGTAGTTGCCCTTCGCGATGCGAATCTCGCCGGCTGCCAAGGTCGCATTCAGGCTGCCGGTGATGGTTTCCCCGAAGCTGCCTTTACAAATGTCGACCTTGGCAACCGCCACGTTTTCAGTGTGGTTGCCGCCGATGGCTTGGCTCTGCGCCGCGACCGAGGCCGTGAGCATGACCGCCCCGACCGAGCGAGAGATGTCGCTGGTGATCGAGTGCTTGATGCTATTGCAGATCAGCGTCATCGACCCGCCGACCGCGTAGGAGCGGTCCCCATCGACCTTCTCGACCATGTTGCTGATCGAGTTGTCCACCGCGTTACCGCCGACGCTCTCACTGAGGTTGCCGCCTACATTGGAGGTGCTCATCGAGCCAACGTTGAGCTCGCGGTTCCCCCCGACGGTGAAGCTGCGATTGCCTGCGACGCTGTGGGAAGCATTCACTTTGACGACCGACTTCTCGTCCACGCCAACGCTCTCGTTTTGGTCGTTGTTGACGACGACGTTGAGGTCTTTCTCGGCGCTCAAACTGAAGCCTTGGCCACCGCCGGAGTCGCCGAATTTGATCTCGTTCATCCCGGCGCCGCCGGGCGAACTTTGACCGCGAATCGAGCCCGCTGTCTTGGCTCCAGGCAGGGCGTAAGGCGGGGTTCGCTCGGCGTTGTAGAGCCGACCGACCACATACGGCCGGTCTGGATCGCCGTCGTGAAAGCCCACCGCGACCTCCCAGCCGACCCGCGGGACGATGAACTGGCCGCCGAGGTTCGCCTGCATCACGCGCAGCCAACAGGAGGATTTGTCGTCGAACTGGCCGACCCGGTCCCAATGGAAGCGAACCTTCACCCGACCGTACTTCTCGGTGTGGATCTCTTCTTCGCCCATCGATGGGCCCGTCACCACGGCGGTCTGAATACCGAGGATGCGCGGCTTCTTGGTCTTGCGCGGCGGGGCGAAGTGGGCGCCTTCCGGCATGGCGGTAAAGCCGCTGCTCACCGAGTGTTTGCGTTCTTCTCCAGCGCCGATGCCGGCGACGCCACCGCCTTCTCCGGTCTGACTCTGGCGGCCCTCCGATACGTGCTCCATGATCACGAAGGTGCGGTTGATCACCTCCTGAGCTGCACCCACCACCATGATCATTTTCCCAACCTCGAGGTTGGAGGCGATGGTGCTGCCGCGCAGCTGCTCGAAGCCAGTGCGCAGCTCGCGCAAACGAGCGTTGACCCGGCGCGTGCCGTCTTGCTGCGTGATGAAGCCACCGGGAAATTCGTAGACTGGCATCGGGTACGTAGAGGGCGCGGATTGCGCCGCCTCAGGGAACTGCTCTGGCTTCTCGAAGTCGAAGTCACGCAGTTGCACGTCGCTCGTCATCAGGCGGGTGGTTAGCTCGAGCCCAGTGACTGGATCGGTGCCGGCTTGGCCTGCTGCCGCGCTCAAAACGGTGGGCGTCGCCAACTCCTCCACCAGCGCGGTGGTCGAGTCCGCCAGCACCATCGTCGCTTCGCCACCTTCGTGGTTGAAGAAGTAGAAGACGCCCTCTTCCTCCAACAGGCGATGCACGAAGTCGAGCTCGGCCTCGCGATATTGCATGATGATTTCGCGCTTGGGATAGTCGATGGTGAGGCGCCACTCGACCTTGTCGATACCGGCCGCAGCGAACACCTCCTTGACCACGTCGATCGCGCTCTTGTCTTGATAAATGCGGCAATCTTCGCGGTGCGCGAGCGAGGCAACCGGCGGCACGAGACGCGCTGCGAAGATGAAGGAGACGCCGTCGTGGTGCACGAATTCACAACGGTCCACCACCCCCGAAAGCGACCGTTGGCGTCCGCGCTCGGCGTCTATCACCTGCAGCGTGAGCGAGTTGCGCAGCAAGCTCTTGGGGCTGAACTCAGGGTCCTTGGTGCTGAAAGCGACGCGCGCCTCGTAGGGCTCGGAGAGCGCCTCACGTAGCTGGTATTGGAAGGCGACGGCATCGGGCGGAAGGTTCTCCCCGACGAGGTGAAACTCGACCTTCGTTTCGGACATGCGGCGAGTCTAGCAGCGGGCCCGTCGCAGCAGGCGAGCTGAATCGGTGCGAAAGAACGAGGCGGAGCGAGCGAGCTAGGGTCGACTCAGCGGATCCGTTGTCGGATGTAGCCGCGGTAGCGCTGCACGATTCCTAAGTACCGCTGCCGTACGTCGTCGTTGCTTTGGAACTCGGTGGTCCAACGCATCGACTCTTCGTGATGCTCGCTCTCGCTCACGCCATAACGCGCGCGAATGGCCTCCACTTCATGCGGAGCTTCCGCGATCTCGGCGGTGAGGGAGGCGAAGACGTTGATGGTGAAGCGCTTCTTGTGCGGCGCAGCTTCCGGCGTGGAAGGCGGCGTCGGGCTCGTCGTGGAGTGGACTTGTGCTTGTTGTGCTGAAGACTGCTGCGGAGCAGCTTGTTGCGGAGCAGCTTGTTGCGGAGCAGCTTGTTGCGGAGCAGCTTGTTGGGCGCTACCGCCCAATTGGCCTGCAAAGGGCAGCGCTTCCTTGAGGTGCGCCGGGATCGAATTGAAGTCGAAGGCCTGCGTCTTTGGGCTCTCGTGTCTGCCGCTGGACGGCGCGTCTGTGGTGGGTGCAGGGCGCACGGCTGCGAAGGAGGCCGAACTCGGTGGACGCGCACCACCCTCCTGAGAGCGGAACGGCATCGCTTCTTGCGCCCGACGCATGACCTCGGGATCCACGGTGCCGGTGCGTCCGAAGGCAGGGTTGTAGCCCGGCCTCGCCTTGTCCATCGCTTTGTAGAGGTCCTGCGCCATCCTCCGAGCGTCCTCGGGCATCGGTGCGGTACCAGAGCCGCCGCCGTCGCTTTGGGGTTCATCCACGACGCGGAACGGCGTTGAAGGGGGACCTGCGTGGCTTCCACCGGGTGCAGTCTGGCCTGGCTTCGTAGCGCCAGCGGTGAACGGCATGCTGGCGCGTTCCGCCTCGAGACTGCCGAGCTGGGTTTGACCTGGGTGCTTGGCCTCGCTCGGAGGGGGCGCCGTCCCAGGCTCGAAGCGCGGTGGCTCGGTGACTGCCGGCATCGCCGACTCGCTTGGGCGCTTGATGAACGGCGTCGCCGACTTCGCCGCGGCCGCCTCGAGGTCGGCCCGGTCGATGTTCATGGTCATGTTCGCGCGCCGCCGCCGAGCCAGCCCTTCCGCTTCCGCGTCGGTTGCTTGGTGGATGGCGACGAACTCGGGCTTCGCGGGGGCCACCGCGATCGCTGGCGGTGGGGCAGGCAGCGTCCCGGTCCCGGTAGTCACCGGAGGCGGCGCATGAACGGCAGGCGCGGGCGCTGCCGCCGGGCGGGCGCCTTGTCGCAGAAAGCTGGGCAAGCCGCTGTTCGGCTCAGGTGCTCGCGTCCGCTCGATGGGAGGAGGGGAAGGGAAGGCCGTAGCCGGAACTTGCACGCCGATGGGCTGCGCGAGCGCTTGGCTCATCATTGACATCACCGCGACCGGCGGAGCTGCCACGGGCGGGCGGCCTGCCTTTTCGCGTTCGCGCGCGGCCCGATTCTCGAACAATTTGCGCTTGATGCTGTAGACCGTCTGATAACGAATCGTCGTCTCAAAGCGCTTTCGTTCGGCTTCTTCGGCCATGCGCTTGAGCCAATAAGCGTGAGCCGCGAGCCAGCGTTCGGTCGGGACCTCGGCCTGGGTCAGCACCGCGTCCTGTGCGTTGCCTGCCTCGATCTCGGCTTGGAGCGTCGCATAGCGATCGAGTGCGAGGGGCGGGGATTCCGAAGCCGAGGCCACGCCGGAACCGTACCACGTTGCTCCCGGTCCTCGTCGATAGCTTGATCAAACCATCCCGAGCGCTAGGCTTCGCTCCATGGCCCGCCCCAGTATCCAGCTCGTGCTTGCGCTTCGTGAGACAGCTCTGCGCCTGAGCGCGCCGAGCGTCCGCTATGAGTGGTCCCACTTCGGTCACTGCAATTGCGGACATCTCGCTCAAACCTTGACCGGGCTTTCGCCCAAGCTGATTTACGACGCCGCGTTCCAGCGTTCGGGAGACTGGGGTGAGCAGGTCAAGGAGCTCGCCCACGCGGATCTCGGAGACCGCCCGGCGCTCGATGAAGGCGCGCTCGAGCCCGCGTATGAAGAGCTTTGTAGCGCCACTGGCTCCCCGCTCAGCGGCATCTTCGCGATCATGCGCCAGGCTGGCCTATCAGCGGTGGACATCGGTCATTTGGAGGACCTTTCGGACGGCGACGTGCTGCGCCGGATGGGAAAAAGCCAGACCGGCCTCGAGCGCAATCAGCGCGAGAACGTGATCGCCTATCTGGAAGCCTGGGCCGATCACCTGACCAGCAAGCTGACGCGCGACGAACTCCGCAAGCTGCAGGAGTGGTCCGGCGATCAGGCTTCGCCCTTGCTGCTCGCGGCCGAGTAGAGCCGCGCCGCTGGCGGTTACTGGGCCGCGCGTTCGTTTCTCTTCCTCAACCTTCGTGCGAGTGCGCTAAGTACGCTCAATGGCGCACTCGTACGATTTTGACCTTTTCGTGATTGGCGCGGGCTCGGCCGGAGTTCGCGCGAGCCGCATGGCGGCGAGCTTCGGCGCCAAGGTGGGTGTGGCCGAGTTTCAGGCTCTGGGCGGCACCTGCGTCAACGTCGGTTGCGTCCCCAAGAAGCTGATGGTGATCGGCTCGCACTTCTCCGAGGAGTGGCAGGACGCCAAGGGCTACGGATTTTCGGTCGAGCCGCCGACCTTCGATTGGAGCGTGCTGATCGCCAACAAGGATCGCGAGATCGCACGGCTCAACCGCGTCTATCAGAGCCTGCTCGAGGGCCGTGGGGTGAAGATCGAGCGCGGCCGCGCCAAGCTTGTTGGCCTGCACGAGGTAGAGGTCACCTCAGCCGACGGTGAAACCAAGCGCCACAGCGCGGAGACGCTGCTCGTCGCTGTTGGCGGCAAGCCGTCACGGCTGCAGATCCCAGGGGCCGAGCACGTGCTCATCTCCGATGACGTCTTCCACCTGAAGGAGCTACCGCGGCGGATCCTGATCGTCGGCGGGGGCTATATCGCGGTGGAGTTTGCCGGCGTGTTCCACGGTCTGGGCGCACACGTTACGCAGATCTACAGGGGTGCGTTGTTCTTGCGCGGCTTCGATCGAGACGTGCGCGTCCACCTCGATCAGGAGATGCGGCAGCGTGGTATCGATTTGCGCTTTCACCGCGATCTCGCGAGCGTCGAGAAGCTGCCTTCGGGCGAGCTGCGCGCCGTACTGAGCGACGGCAGCGAACTCATGGTGGACGCAATCCTCGCCGCGGTCGGGCGAGAGCCCAACACCAAGGAGCTCGGCCTCGAACAGCTTGGCGTTCAGGTAGACCGTCGGGGGGCGATCGCCGTGAACGACAGCTTCCGAACCTCGATTCCGTCGGTGTACGCGGTCGGCGACGTGATCGACCGCATCCAGCTAACGCCGGTGGCGCTGGCCGAGGGCATGATCGTCGCGCGCAATCTGTACGGAGGTGCCAAGGCCAAGCCGGACTACGAGTTCGTTCCTTCGGCGGTGTTCTCGCAACCGTCGGTCGCGACGGTGGGATTGACGGAGGAGGAGGCCCGCGCGTCCTTCGCCGTGGACATCTACAAATCCAGCTTCACGCCGATGAAGCAGAGCATGACCGAGCGCAAAGAGAAGATGTTGATGAAGCTCGTTGTCGAACGAGCGAGCGACCGCGTGGTCGGCGTTCACGTGGTCGGGCCGGAGGCAGCGGAGATCGTCCAAGGCTTCGCAGTCGCCTTGAAATGCGGCGCGAAGAAGTCCGACTTCGACGGCACGATCGGCATTCACCCCACCGCAGCAGAGGAGCTGGTGACGATGCGGGAACGTTGCCCCGACCCCGACGTCAGCCAGACGGTCCTGCACGAGGAACCGACCCCGCGGCGGGTGATCCGCCACCACGAATTCTGACGCTCAGCGCCGCGAGCTGACCGCGTCGTCCAAGCCGAAAAATCGCTGAATGCGCGAAAGTAGCTGCGTCTTGCGCTCGACCACGCGGGCGCTGCGCGCTGCCGCGTCCAAATGCTCGCGCGCATCCTCCAGCGCAACTTGGCGTTCGGCGAAGGCTTCGGAGATGAGCGCGGCTAGCTCAGGACGGTTCTCCAGCGTGCTGCGGAAGGTCATCTTGTCGAGGCGATAGGTCTCCACATCGGTGGTGGCGACGACGGTCGCCCCGCGTGGCTCGCCGGTCATCAGTCCACGCTCGCCGAAGAAGCCTGGCGCTTCGATCGTGGCGATCGTCTTGTCCTCGCCGTTGGACGAAACCCTTACCTCCACCGTGCCCTCGGCGACGATGTAAAGGTGATGTGCGATCGCCCCTTGCAGCGTCAACACCTCTCCTTCGGCGAAAGGAGCGTAGTGCAGTTGGTCGCACAGCTCCCCCAGTTCCTGTTCGTTGAGCGAGCGTAAGAATTCGACAGCACGCATCGCCTTCATGCGCTTGTCGTGCTCGCGCTTGCGCTTGCGTTCACGGCGCTCTTCGTTGTCGTTCTCGACCCAAAGCTGCGCAGCCGGTACGGCCAGGGGGATGTTGGCGCGCTTGAGCGCGGAGAAAATGCGCTCGCGCACGAGGCTGTTGGTCGGATCATCGCGCGCCAAGTCAGTGAGCCAATAGCGCACAGCGTAGAGCGCAAAGCTGTCTTTGTGGTCGCGCGCAAAGTCCAAGCACACGCAGTTGGCCTTCGGGGTTTCGGCCACACCTGGGATCTTCGCCCGCAATAAAGCGGCTTCCACGGTGTCGATTACGTCGGAGGGGTTGAAGCGGAAGTCCACGTTGAAGTGCACCCAATAGCGGTGCTGCAGCGGCTCGTTCTCACGCTTCCCCAAGATCAAGATCTGCGCCTGAAGCAGCGCTGCGTTGGGGACGATCAGCGTGCCCCAGTCGCGCGTTTCGAGCACGGTGTGTCGCCAACGGATCTGCCGCACGCGGCCCTGACGGCCGTTCTCCAACTGGATCCAATCCCCGACCGTGATCGAGTTGTCGATCTGCAGGGCGAGCCCGCCGATCACGTTGCCCAGCGTGGCTTGTAGACTGAGCGCCAAGATACCGCCCACCACCGCAGAGGTGGTGAGGATGCCGCCAAGATCGAGCCCGGCGCGCTTCATGCCGATGAACGTCGCCACGATGTACAAGGCGGCGGCCGCGAGGTCGGAGACGATGCTCGCGACGGTCACGCGCAGGCGGGGTAGGGCGACGTGGAACACGAACATGGTGGTGGCGGCGGCCCAGCCGTAGAGGCCGAGCACGTCGGCTATCGAGCGGGTGAGCGCGACGCCTCCGAGCCCACCCAAGTCGAGGCCAAAGGCGACGCCCAACCCCACGAGATGGGCGCTCACCAAAAAGACCAAGTGCCGCAAATAGCGGCGTTTGTCGCTGGCGAAGCGATTCACCACCAGCGCCAGTACCACTAGGGTGACCAGCAACAGCCCCGTGTTCCAAGCGATCGGAAAATGCGTATCGGCGCTCAAGCGGCCCAGGTTACCCGAATGAGGTCAAAAGAATCGCCTCGTCCGGCATCGGCAGCGGTCGCCGCGAACAGAGCTCTGTCGCGGGAGGCCGCACGAGTCATTCAACCGAAGGTGGATGCAGCGAACAGAACCGGAGTGGACAGAGTCCACGAAGTGGACGGAGTCCACGGAGGTCTACGGAGTGCCGAAGGCACGAAGTGAATGACTCGGGCCCTCTTCGAGAAATCCGGCCGAAGGCCCCTTGGACCCGTCGACTCATTCCATATCGCGCCAGGCCGGCTCGATAGCGACTCCGAGCTCCTCGAGACCATCCATCAATTCGTGCAGCTGGTCCGGCAGATACGGGGTCGAAAAAGGGTCCCAGGGGCCGTGCTCGAAGCGACGCGAGAGCACCTCACGCGCGAACGGCACGCCAGCTTGACCCGCCTTGACCAAGAGCTTCTTGAGGTGCCCCGCTTCGTAGTCCCAGCCGGCTCTGTCCGAGAGCGTGTAAGCCTCCGAGGCGAGCTCCAACGCACCTTGAAAGCGCTCGTCCGGGGGGAGCCCAACCAGCGCGGCTTCAACGGCTTCGGGCCAGGGCGTGTCCGCCATCAGCGACTCGAGGTACCGAAACCGTGCTACTCCGGCGGTGGGATGCTGCCTCTCAAGCGGGCCTGGGGGCAGCGAACCCACGAAGCGACAAAGCTCCCGAGCACGCTGAGGCAACCCCCAGCCGAGAATCGCTGCGAAGTGGGGGTCTGAAGCGAAGGCTCGCACCACTCCTTGCTGAGTCGCCGTTAGCTCGCTGAACTCGGCAACGGTGTCGCGCTCGGGCCAACGTTCCTTGAAGCCCGCCCGTTCAAACGCTGCTTCGATGCCATCCATGCGAGCGTCTTTCGTCTTCTCGCGCATGGCGTTCTCAGCCTGCTCCACGATCTCGTCTTTCACCGCCACTCCTCTCAGCGTCCAGCGCGTGCCATCGTCCGCTGGCGAGCGTACTCGGCAGACTCCGCGACTTCGAGGTGCTACCGACCGTTCGCTCAAGGCGCTACGAACTCTCCGCACCCTTGAACCAAGGTTGTTCGGCAACCCGAGGCGTCACAATCAGCGTTGGTAAAGATCTGCACGCCGTAGGTGACGCCGCTGGCCAAGGCTTGGGCGCTCCCGCCGCCGGGGGACTCACCGTAGGTCAGCGGCGAAACCAGGTCAGCGGGGCCGGTCGGATACTCCGCGGCTTCCCAGATCACTTCTGCGACGCCGTAGTCGGGTATGCCATCCACACAGCCGTTGCATTCTTGGTCGCATCTGCTGACCGTGAGGCCGTGCGCGTTGCCGCTTGCCCAGGAAAAGACCACGTTGCCATCGTTCGTTGCGGTCTCAACCTCGACGATCTCAAGTTCGTCCTGTTCGCAAGCCGCAGACGAGAGCAGGAGTATAGCGGCGGCTAAGCGAGCGACGCGTGAGGGTCGGTTCATGGCGCCCCAATAGCAAGACCTGCTCCACCACCCTGACGAAGATTGGACGGCCGGTCAGTGTCGGAGCACACACCTGGTTTTGCGCGAGCCAGAGAAGCTGTTAAGCCATTCGCGTGACTGCGGATCCCCAAGCGTGCGAGCCGATGCTTGAGAGCGCGTATGCGCAATTGGGAAGCGCTGACACGATCAAGCCCGACCCGGACCGCACGGTCGTGCGCGCGCATCCGCCGGATGAGTTTTCCTTGCAGTTGTCCCGACTGCCCATTTTGCAGGTCGGGAGCAGTGAGGTCGCAGGCTCGAAGGCGGACTTAACGCTGACGGCCGAACTCGGTGCTGGTGGCATGGGGGTGGTGTACTGCGCCACGCAGCACTCACTCGCGCGCGAAGTGGCCGTAAAAAGTGTTCGCGCGCCCGAGGCGTCGCAGTCTGCGCTGCAGGCCCTCCTGCGCGAAGCGCGGCTGATGGGGTCGCTCGAGCACCCAGGGGTGATTCCGGTTCACGCTCTCGCGCTCGACCCACAAGGGCATCCACTCCTGGTGATGAAGCGCATCGAGGGCACCAGTTGGCAAGGGCTGCTCGAGGCGGAGCAGCACCCGCTTTGGGCCTCGATTGCGGCGCCAGACGCGAGTTCGCTCGATCGCAATCTGGCGATCTTGATGCAGGTGGCCAACACGCTCTCGTTCGCTCACAGCCGCGGAATCGTCCACCGGGACATCAAGCCCGCCAACGTCCTGATTGGCCCGTTCGGTGAGGTTTACGTGGCCGACTGGGGCATCGCAGCGCGCCTCACCGAGGTGGCTCACGGCACGGCCGAGCGCGTGGGAACGCCTTCGTTCATGGCGCCGGAGATGGTCGTCGGTGGAGCCGTAGACGAACGAACCGACGTCTACTTGTTGGGTGCAACGTTGCACTTCGTCCTCACCCGGTCTGCGCGTCATACCGGCGATTCGTTGCGTGACGTGGTGATGGCGGCGGCTCGGTCGAGCCAAACGGCGTACGACGACTCGGTTCCTGAGCTGCTCGGGCGGCTGGCGAATCAAGCGACGGCCTGGGACCCGGGCGAGCGCCCTGCCTCGGCCCGGGAGTTCCGCGATCGTTTGGCCGACTACCTCAAGCATCGTTCATCGATTGGGCTCGCTGATCGAGCGCGACTGCGGCTGAACGGTGCTGCTGCGGCTCCAGCGCTGCAGCGCCGCAAACTCTTGCTCGAGGCGCGGCTCGGGTTTCAGGAGGCCCTTCGCGAGTGGCCGCTCAACCTCCCTGCGAAGCGAGGGCTCTCGGAGACGTTGGCCTTGGAGGTCGAGTTCGAGGTCGAGCAGCGGGCGCTGGCCTCGGCGCAGGCGGTGCTCTCGGAGCTCGAGGAGCCACCCAACGAGCTCGTGGAGCGGGTCGCAGCGTTGGCTGCCACGCTGGCTGCCGAAGCCGAGGAGCGAGAAGCTGCCAAGCTCAGGGTGCGCGAGCTCGACCCTTCTGTGGCACGCCGCAATCGCACCTTGTTCGTTGGCGTGGTCGCAGGGCTGGCCACGCTGGTGGTCTTTTTCATGCGCGGCTCGCGACGCAACGAGGTGCCGCACGCTGAGCCGCACACCATCGTGCTGCCGCTCTTGCTCGCGTTGGGGCTCGCCCCGGTCGTGCTCGTACTGCGCAAAGACCTGTGGCGAAGCGCGGTCAATCGCCGCATGTTGCTAATCGTTGGCGCAATCATCGTCAGCGCCACGGTGCTGCGTGGGCTCGCCTACCTTGCGAAGACCAACATCAATCAAATGCTGATGTTCGAGCTGGTGTCGATGGGCACGGCCGCCGCCGTGCTCGCCATCACGCTTCACCGAGCCTTTCTTTGGGTGGCGCTCTGCTCGGCGGTATGTGCCTTGCTCGCGCAGCAGCTGCCCGATTGGTTGGAGCTTTTCTACGTGCTGCCGCTGGTCTGCCTGGCCCTCGTCAACGGCCTCCTGCGCAACGCGGCTCAGGCCTCCGCCGAAGCGTCTCGCCCGCACAGCTGAACCAGCACCGAGCGCGCGCGTTCGAGAGGCGGTATAAGGCTGCCATGCTGGATCTCTTGCTGCGCAACGCTCGGGCCGAGAATCGTTCGCTTTCGCTCTTGCGCTCGCTTTGCGACGACGTCGGGCCCCGTTTCCCTTGCACCGCTGGCGACGTCGCTGCGGTGGCGTGGGCGAAAGAGGCCATGCGCGAGGCGGGCCTCAGCAACGTCCGCGCCGAAAAGGCGCCGGCGACGCTTTGGGAGCGCGGCGTGGAGTCCTGCATGCTGCGGCTGCCGCGTCTGCAACCCACCGTGCTCTCGGCCTTGGGCGGTAGCATCGGGACGCCGGAGCAAGGGCTGGAAGCGCCGGTGGTGATGTTCACGTCACTCGCCGAGCTCGACGCAGCGCCGGCCGAGTTGGTGAATGGTCGCATCGTTTATCTGCATCACGTGATGCCCCGGCTGCGCGATGGCACCGGCTACAACGGCGGCTCGGTGGTGCGTATGAGCGGCCCTTCGCGCGCTGCAAAGAAGGGCGCGATCGCCTGTTTGGTGCGTTCGATCGGCACCGATTCGATGCGTGCGCCTCATACGGGAGCGCTATTCTATGAGCCGGATTCACCGATGATCCCCGCCGCGGCGCTTTCCACGCCGGATGGCGATCTGCTCGCTCGCGCGCTCCTCGCCGGCAAGGAAGTTGTCAGCACGCTCAAGCTCGGTTGCAAGCCGCTGCCGGTCGGGGAATCGGCCAACGTGATCGGCGAGCTCGTAGGCAGCGAGCGACCCGAAGAAGTGGTGCTGATCGGCGCCCACCTCGACTCGTGGGATCTCGGCACCGGCGCGCTCGACGATGGTGCTGGCTGCGCTATCGCCATCCAGGTTGGGCGGCTGCTCGCGGCCTTGCCGCAGCGTCCGCGGCGCACCGTACGCATCGCCTTGTTCGCCAACGAGGAGCTCGGGACCGGCGGAGGTCTCGCGTATGCCAGCGCCTACGCCAAAGACGCGGCCAACCACATCGCGGCCTTCGAGGCCGATCAGGGAGATGGCGCGCCTTGGGCGCTGCGGTTGCCTGCAGGCAACCGCGAGAGCCCGCTGGGAGTTCGCCTCTATCAGGCGCTAGCGCCGCTCGGCCTCGAACTCGATGCGGGGACGTCGCGCGGCGGCGTGGATATCGCGCCGCTGCGCCAATTGGGCGTGCCGTTCGTCGATTTGCGACAAGACGCCACCCGCTACTTCGACTTCCACCACACGGCGAACGACCTGTTCGAGAACGTCTCGCCCGAAGACCTCGCTCGGGTGACCGAGGCCTTCGCACTGACCGCGCATGTGATCGCCAACGCCGAGGAGCGCTTCGTTCCGGCTACTCCGTCGTGAGCAACGCGTCGTAGGCTGGCAGCGTCAGGAACTCGACGAAGGCGTCTTCCAGCGAGAGCCGCGCAAATAGCGCAGCGGCCTCGGGGAATTTGCCGTTCGTGAAGCGCGCTTCGCCGACCTCGGTCTTCACGCGCTCGAGCTCTTCCGCCAAGGTGCGCTCGAAGCGTTCACGGGTGACCGCCGCGCCGTCCTCCGTAGTGGCCCCGAGGTGGAGCCACTGCCACACCTGCGCTCGTGAGATCTCGGCGGTGGCTGCGTCCTCCATCAGGTTGTAGATCGGTACGCAGCCGACGCCGCGCAGCCACGACTCGACGTACTGCACGCCGACCCGCAAGTTGTGGCGAAAGCCTGCATCGGTGCGGCTGCCTTGATGCACCTCGAGCAGCGCCTCCCGCGTCACCGGATCGCTAGAGCCGGGCTTGTCGAGCTGGTTCTTGCTCGTCATGTGCGCGTTGAAGATCTCCATCGCGATCGGCACCAGGCCCGGGTGCGCGACCCAGGTTCCATCGTGGCCGTTGGTGACTTCACGCAGCTTGTCGCGGCGCACATTTTCGAGGGCCTTGTTGTTAGCCTCCGGGTCATTCTTGATCGGGATTTGCGCGGCCATACCGCCCATGGCGTGGGCGCCACGCTTGTGGCAGGTCTGGATCAAGAGCCGGCTGTAGGCCGCTAGGAACGCCTTGTCCATCGTCACCTGCGACCGATCCGGCAGCAGCATCTTCGGATCCAGGCCAGCCTTCTTGATGAAGCTGAAGATGTAATCCCAGCGTCCACAATTGAGGCCCGCCGAGTGCTCACGCAGCTCGAACAAGATCTCATCCATCTCGAAGGCCGCCGGCAGGGTCTCGATCAAGACGGTGGCTTTGACCGTCCCGAGCGGCAGCCCGAGCGCCTTCTGCGCTGCGACGAACACGTCGTTCCAGAGGCGCGCCTCGAGGTGGCTCTCGAGCTTGGGCAAATAGAAGTAGGGCGCCGTTCCGCGCGCCAGCTGCTCCTTGGCGTTATGGAAGAAGAACAGCCCAAAGTCGAACAGCGAGCCGGGCACCGAGTCCCCGTCGACGAAGCAGTGCTTCTCCTCGAGATGCAATCCGCGCGGGCGTACGAAGAGCACTGCTGGATTGGCGCCGAGCTCGTACTTCTTGCCGCCACCCTCGAAGGTGATGCTGCGTCGCACAGCGTCTTTGAGGTTGAGTTGACCTTCGATCTGGTTGTTCCAGGTCGGCGCCGACGAATCCTCGAAGTCGGCCATGAACACCCGCGCGCCCGAGTTGAGCGCGTTGATCACCATCTTGCGATCCGGCGGGCCGGTGATCTCGACGCGACGGTCTTCGATGTCGGCCGGCACCTTGGCCACACGCCAATCGCCCTCGCGCACCGACTTGGTGCTCTCGAGAAAGTCGAACCGCTCCTCGCCGGCGAGCAAGCGAGCCGCGCGCGCGGCACGAGCTTGCAGCAGCTCACGCAGCCTCGGGCGGAAGTTGCGGGCCAGATCGGCGACGAAGGCGAGGGCCTCGCTGCTGAGGATTTCGGCGAAGCGAGGGTCTTGAGTGGCAGCGTGGGTGCGCAGTTCCAGCCCAGTGGGAAGCTCAGCGTTCATGGCTGCAATGTTCCACGCCCGCGGGAACATGCCAACGTTCCTTTGCGTCAGCGGCAGGTCTCGAGACAACTCCAACGAGCGTCGCGACACTCGCAACGTCGAATGCACTCGTCGTGCGAAGCCGAGCAGGACTCGCCTTCGGTTGTGCAGCTCGCCGCTTCGGTACAGAAACTGCTCTCTGGGTCATTCGTCGAGGGTGCCACCAAAGGAAGCAGTGCTGGTTCCGCGGTCTGTGGGCCGCTGTTCGCCGACGCGGAGGCGCGAGGCGTTAAGGTGGGCTCCGGGTCCGGCTCACAGTAGCCGCTGCTGCGATTGCAACGCGTACCGTATTCGCAAACGCCCCAGCAATCTCCCGTCGCTGCGCGATTGACGGCCACCATGCCGACCTGAACGGCGGCGGCCCCGAGTGCCTCGGTCTCTCGGCCGCCACAGCTGCTGGCCAGCATCAGCAGCGCCATTCCGAGGCTCGCCGTGCATACCTTCTCATTCATCAAGCGCCTCTCACGAGTTTGGCCGCAGGCTCGGCGCCTTCTTGGCGCGTTTGCTCTCGCCGAAGCTGAGGTGGTCATCGCCTTGTTTTGCCAGGTAGGCGTCGTAACCGCCGTTGAATTCGTTCAGGCCGCCGACCCGAATCTCAACGATGCGAGTAGCGAGCTTTTCGACGAACCAGCGATCGTGCGAAACGAAGATCAGCGTGCCTTCGTACTTCTCGAGCGCGCCGACCAGAGCCTCGATCGACTCGAGATCGAGATGGTTGGTCGGTTCGTCGAGCAACAGCACGTTGGGCTTTTGCACCATCAGCTGGCTGAAGATCAGCCGCGCCGCTTCACCGCCGGAGAGATGCCCTACTTGCTTGTCTACCTCCTCCCGCGAGAAGAGCATGCGACCCAGCACGCCGCGCACGTGATTGGTGGTCTCTTCCGGGACGAAGTCCCACAAAAAATCCAGCGTCGATTGGGTTGGGTGCTTCATCAATTCCCGGTGATCCTGGGCGAAGTAACCAGCGCGGGTCTCATGGCCCCAGGCTGCGCTGCCGCGATCGGCTTGCAGATGCCCGGCGCAGATCTTGAGCATGGTGGACTTGCCGAGTCCGTTAGCGCCGATGATGGCCACGCGTTCGGCTCGGCGTACGGTGAAGCTCACGTTCTCCAGGACCTTCTTTTCGCCGAAGGCTTTGCATAGGTCTTTGACCTCAAGCACGTCTTTTCCGCTCTGGCGCGACATCAAGAAGTTGAAGCCCGGGTAGCGTCGAGAGGAGGGTTGCAGCCGCTCGATCTCCACGCGCTCGAGCTGTTTGAGACGACTGTTGGCCTGCCGCGCCTTGGTGGCCTTGGCTTTAAAACGTTCGAGCGACGCTTTCTTTTCTGCGATGGCGCGCTCCACGCGTTCGACCTCGGCCTCTTTGCGGTCTCGTGTCTCGTCTTTGAGCGACAGGAAGTCGTCGTAGTTACCGCGATAGGGGATGACGGTGCCGTAGTCGACGTCGAGGATGTGGGTCGCGACCTCGTTGAGGAAGCGGTGGTCATGGCTGACGATCACCGCGCAGCCGCGAAACGCGAGCAAGAAGCGCTCGAGCCAACGAATGCTGACGATGTCGAGGTGGTTGGTGGGCTCGTCGAGGAAGAGCGCATCGGGCCGCCCGACGAGGGCCTGCGCCAAGAGCACCCGCAGCTTGTAGCCGCCGGAGAGCGAGCCCAACGGCTGCTTTAGGGAGGCCTCCTGAATGCCCAGCCCAACCAAGACTTGCGCCGCCCGCGACTCCAGCCCGTAGCCGTCATGCGCGTGGAGGATTTCGTCAAGTTCGCCCAAACGGTCTGCGTCCGGATCCTCCGAACAGAACAGACGCTCTTGTTCTTCGAGGGCGCTCCACACCGTCTCGTCGCCCATCATCGCGACGTCGATCACGCTCTTGTCGTCATTCTGAAAGTGGTCCTGGCGCAGCATGCCGACGCGCGCGGCCTTCGGCAGGCTCACTTCACCCATCGAGCAGGTCTCTTCGCCCATTAGGATCTTGAGAAAGGTGGACTTGCCCGAGCCGTTGGCGCCGACGACGCCGTAGCGACTGCCGGCTTGGAGCTGCAGCGTTACCTTCTCGAAGAGCACCTGCGGGCCGAAGTTCTTCCCGAGGTTCTGAATGCCGATCATGCGGGGCGCATAACACTCCCCCGCGCGGGGAGCAGCGCCTTCCTCAGTCGGAGCGGCGCACGGCCTTGCGCTCGAGGGTCTCGCGAATGGTCGCCGGCGAGCTGAGCCAGCCGTGGTTCAGCGGGCCGTGGCCCTGTCCGAGACCGGGCGCCTGGGCGATCGCTACAAGCACGTAGGCCCGCGCCAAACGCACGGCCTCCTGCACCGATTCGCCCTGCGCCAGCAGCGTAGCGATGGCGCTGGCCAAGGTGCAGCCGGTGCCATGGGTGCTGCGCGTCACAAGGCGAGGGGAGCTCCAGGTATGGCTGCTTCCGTCGGCGGAAACGAGCACGTCATTCACGGTATCCCCCTCGAGATGGCCACCCTTGATCAGCGCGTGCTGTGCGCCCATTCGGCACAGCGCCTCTCCCGCGCGCAGCTGGTCCGCATGGTTTCGCACGGCAATGCCGGTGAGCGCCTCTGCCTCTGGGGCGTTGGGCGTGATCACGGTCGCCAGCGGACATAACTCGCGCAGCACGCTCGCTTGGGCCTCCGGCGCCAGCAAGGACGCACCGCCTTTGGCGATCATCACCGGGTCGACCACGACCTTGGCCTTGCCGTGCAATCCGCGAATGGTCTGCGCGACGAGCGTGACGACCTCCACGCTATGCAACATGCCGGTCTTGATCGCATCGGTCCCGAGATCGCTCAGGACCACCTCGAGCTGTTGCTCCAAGAAGGCGATGGGAATCGGAAACACGCCGTGTACGCCCAGCGTGTTTTGCGCTGTCAACGCTGTGACCGCGGTCATACCGAAGCCGCCCAAGGCGGTGACCGTCTTGAGATCCGCTTGTAGGCCCGCCCCACCTCCAGAGTCCGAGCCGGCGATGATCAGCACGCGACCGCGCATCAGCCGAACTCCGCGCTCACCCGCACCGGCACAGTCCGCTCGCACAGTAGCAACAGCGCGTGCACCGTCTTCCCATACTCCTGCCGAAGCTCGTGCTGCTCGGTTGAAAGCACGCGCAGTCCCGCCTCGACACCCACCATCTTGAGATAGTTCAGCGTGTGGGCGTAGCGGCCTGCTCGGTTCAGCACGAAGCCGGCGTCGGTGTCTTCCCCAGGCTGCAATTCCACGGTTCCGATGAAACGCCCTCCCTTCCTTAGGGCGCGAGAAATGCTCGAGAACGTGGGATACAAGTCGCCGAAGTAGATCAATGTATCGGCTGCCACCAAGAGGTCGAAGGTGTCTGGGCGTTCGGCCAAGAAGGTCTCCAAATCACCTCGCACGAGCAGGTCGTAGAGCCTCGTGGCTTGGGCTTTGTCGAGCATGCGTTGGGACAGGTCGACACCAGTCAAATGTTGCGCCCAAGGCTTGAGGCGCGGACCACAGAGGCCCGTTCCACACCCGAGATCGCCGATGCAAAGCGCGCTCTCTCGTCCGGCGAACTCGCGCGCGACGACCTCCTCGATCAAGGCCGGCGCGCGATAGCCGAGCTTGGTCAACACCTGCTCGAAGGTGTCGGCGAACTCATCGTAGTAGCGCTCGAGATAGGTGCCGTCTGCGCGGGCCGGTACCGGCGCGCCGCCATGCGCCGCCATCATGTGCAAGGCCGTCGCGTCCTCCGGGTCGAACTCGAGCCACTGCGAGAGCACCGCTTTGGCTTGATCCGGATCGCGGTCGACCGAGTCGTACCAAAGGAAGTAGGCCCGCGTGATCGACTCTTTGACCTGCTCTTGCTCCGCGATTCGTGCGAGAAGCAGCTTGCTCGTAGCGATCTCTCGCTCGAACTGTTTGGAGTGACGGAGGGTGCGGGTGAGCAATCGCAGCGCGTTCTCGTCGTCCGGGGTATGCCGCAGAATTTCCTCTAACTCGTGGGTGGCCTGCGTGTGCTCCCCGCGTTTCTCAAGCAGCACGGCGAGGTTCCCGCGCGCTTCGATCGCTTGTGGTACCAGCGCAAGCACCGCGCGAAACTCTGCTTCCGCCTCCGCGGCCTTGCCTTGCTCCATCAAGAAGATGCCGAGGTTGTGACGCATATCAACATCACGTGGCGCAAACACGCGCGCACGCTGCAATGTCTCGATGGCTTCGGCAGGCCGCCCGCTCGTGTACTGAACCAAGCCCAAGAGGTGCAGCGCAGGAGGGAAGTTGTTGAGTTCCTCCAACACACTCCGGACCATTTGTTCGGCCTCGGGAAGGGCACCTGCGGAGAATTTTTCTGCTGCGAGGGCGAGCCGTTGCTCGACAGTTGGATTCGTTGTCATCGCTACGGCGAAAGCCTAACAGCATGGCCGGCCTGCAGGTATGCTGCGCCCCCGTGTCGGTTCAACACGAAAACGCACGCGCCCTCGTTTGGGAGGTCGTGCGGCAATTTTCCACGCGACTCGAGCGTACGCCATTCGGTCGATTTGCTCGCGCGTTTGCGCTGCTTTTGAGCGTTGTCTTCGTGTCGTTACTGCTCGCGGATCGGCTTGAGTACGGGGCCAAGTACAAGGCGGCAACGTGGGTCACCTCGGCGGCGCGCACCTCCCTTTGGTGCGTGGTTGGTGCCGTAACCCTCGCGGCGAGCCAGAAGCGTGCGCTCGCCGATCGGCGAGACGGCGTGGAGTGGCTTTGCCTCAGCGTGGGGCTTGCCCCCAGCAGGCTGCCCTGGCTCCGAATGATGTCCACCTTTTGGCTCGGCTTTCGCTGGGCCAGCCTCTCGGTGCTGTTGGTCGGGGGCGCCGCCATGGCCGCGGCCGGGAGTTTCAGCGTCGTCTGGAAGCGCAGCCTAGTGATGCTCGCCTGTTTGATCTTTCTCGCAGTCACCACGGCGCTTTTTTCTGCGATGGCAACGCTCGCGGATGAACTTGCACCCAAGCGGGGTCGCTCGGCGTTGATGCTGCTCGTGTTCATTTCGGTCGCATTGGCAGAGCTCTCCTCGGTTAAAGAGCTTTCAGTTGCGCACTGGGTTTCAGCGCTGCTGCCGATGTTGACCAAGCTGATGGGTGTCAGGGCGTCGGTATGAGCGAGCCGAGTCAGCTGCTGATGCAAGGCGTGGTCGGGCGGGATGACGCCGGCCCCAAAGGCGCGCCTCGCGGCCGCTTGCACGCGCTCTCGCTTTCGCTCGGCCCCTCGAGCGTAGCGCTGCTCGGTTTGCCGGAAGACGGCACACTAGCGTTCGTCGATCTCGTGTCTGGCCGCCGCGCACCGGATCAGGGCGTCGTTGCGGTCGGTGGAGAGTCGCCGTTCCTCTCCGACCGCTGCCGCCGAAAGATCGGCGCGCTCGGGATCGAGCCGCGCTTGCCTGAAGTAGGCCGCGTAAGCGAGCTGCTACGGCTAGCCTGCAACGGGCTTTCGCCTGCGGGTGACAGCCTCGCCAGCGGCCTGCTCGCGAGCTTCGGCCTGGCCTCCTGGGCGACCCGGCGCGTTCGTAGTCTCAGTCGCGGGGAGCTGCGGGCGATCGAGTTCATGCTCGCGGTGTCGATTCCGGAGCCAGCGTTGGTCGTGCTGACCGAGCCGTTCCAAGATGTGGCCGGGGTCGCTGAGTCGGACGTGGTGGCGGCGATTGAGCGGTTGTCTGCGCGCTGTCCGGTGATCGTTGTTACGGCCTCACCGCGAGACGCACGCAGGCTGCCTCGCGCTCTCATTCTCCATCGCGGTGCCGTGGTCCGTGAGACGGCGGGGGATCACGCGCAATTGGCGGGTCGTGCGTTGGCTCAAATGGTGGTCTGGCTCGCCCGTGGAGCACGCAGAATGACGGCTGCGCTCACCGCCGATCGCGCCGTTGACGGCGCTGTGTTGGAGGTCAGTTCGGGCGAGCTGGACGCTGGCCTCGTGCGCGTGAACGGCAAGGACGTGGAAGCTCTTTCTCTCGCGATATCGAAGGCTGCGGCGACCGAAGACGTGGTCGTGACTGGCCTCTCGGAGATGGCTCCACAAATGTTCGATGTGCAAGCCGCGAGCGAGTGGGAGCTGCGGTCGCGCATGATGGCGATGTCGATGATGCGGCCCACACAGGGTTTCCCGTTCGGCGGCGCACCGTTTGGCGGCGCACCGTTCGGCGGCGCGCCCGTCGGTCAAGCTGCTCCTGGGTTCGTGGTCGCGCCGCGTCCAGCGCAGCCCACCGTTCCAACGTCCACGCCGGCCCCGGCCCCACCCCCCGCAGTGGCGGCGCCACCGTCCCCACCCGCCGAAGAACCCGCGCCTCCCGCGCCCGCGGAGACCCCGCCTGAAGGTGGTCAATCCGGAGGTTCGTCGTGAAGGCTGTGCGCGCAGGTTTTCAGCTTGGGCTCAGCAAGCTGCTGGGTCGAGCGGGGCTCACCACGGTGGGCCTAACGCTGGTGATAGGCTTGTTCTTGGCGCTGCTCGAGCGCAGGGTCTCACCGCACGGCGCAGCCGATCGGTTGGTGGCGAGCAGCTTTCGCATCGTGATCCCGCTGGCGCTCTTCTCGCTCTCAACCATCGCCATCGGTGTGGCCAACTTGCGCGAGGTGGTGTGGCCGGCGGCTCGTTTCGGGCACAGCCGCGGGCTGGTCGCGGCCGGGCATATGCTCGCGGTGGGCGCCGCTGGGGCGCTGCTGGTAACGGCGCTGTTATCGATTGGCTTGCTCGTTACACACCTTGGGGTTCCAACGGCGGCGATGGCGGGCGGCACCAAAGTCTCGCTGCTCTCCGACTGGTTTACCTGCACATGGATCGGCAGCTTGGTGGCCTTCGCCTACGCAGCTTGGTTCAGCTTGGGTGCAACACTCGGGCGGCAGGGGGGTGGGCGTGGGTTCGTCCTCACGGCCGACTTCATCTTTGGCCCAGTCGGCGTGGTGGGCTTTTTGCTGCCCAAAGGCCCTGCTTACAACCTAATCGGCCTGACCGAGAGCACCTCGATCAGCCAGCCGCAGGCGACGGTGTTCTTGCTCGCAAGCTCGTTCGTGATCGCCGCCATCGCAGCTTTGCGCGCCCGCTGAGCACAGCTGCCCGGCCGGCGTATTCCGTTACTCGGCTGGCCTGAAGTCGTCGCTCTGTAGCCAACGATTGAGCAACCGACAGCGCTGCTCGCCGTTCACCATTTCACATTCTTCCGCCTGGCGTGACTCGGTAGCGTTCCCTTCGATCGTGAGCCGCGTGCCGTCGGCCTGCTGCAGGACCACGCTGGCCTGGACCGAAATCACCTCGCTCATCGCCGGGTAGGCCGTATGCGAGTAGGTGACCCAATCGCATTGCTCTTCGTAGCGCAGGCAGGTTTCGTTGCATTGCTCGACGACCTCGGTCCAGCAATCCTCGTCGCAGCTATCCTCGGTCACCGTCTCGCAGGTGGTCTCGCAGCCGCAGTCCTCACAACTTTCCTCGGTCGTGCACTCTTCCCAGGTGTTGCCCTCGCTATCCTCGTAGGTCGTGCAGACGGTGGTCTCGTCGCAACATTGGGAGCATTCATCCCAACAATCTTCGTAGCTCACCGTTTCACACTGCTGCTCGCACACCTCTTGCTCGACGTCGAAGCAGTCAATCACACTGTCGGCGCAAACGAAGCCGCACTCGTAGACCTCCTCGGTCCAGTCGTAGGACAGCGCCAAGTTATAATCCTGCACGTAGAAGCGACCCTGCGCGTCGGTCGTGATGGCGATACCCTGGTTGCTGTAGACCCGCTCGACGCGAAAGCCGCCGGCGATCTCGAAGTTGACGACGTAGGCGGCGAGCTCGGTGTTGGCTAGCGGCGCACCGTTCTCATCCTGCAGCCGGCCACTGGCGAGTAACTCCTGACCCGAGCCACAACCCGCTGCTAGCAACGCGAAGCCGATTACGCACCCAGCTCGTTGAATAAGCCTACCCACTCCATCATTGTGGGGCTGTGCCTGGCGCTGTCTACCGTAAAAATGCTGCTTACCAGCGCAGGCCCCATCGTCCTTTGCCTTGCCGCGAGTCAGTGGCGAGCGGGCCGCCTCACTCGGCTGCGCTGACCTCGGGAGCGGCCTCTCCGCGCTCGGCCGGGCCATGCACCTGGTAGGCCTTGCCGCGCGCTCGGTCGACCAGCGTCTTGCTGCGCCATTCGGCGTAGGCCTTGTTGAAGCCGACCGCGCTGCTCGGGTCCAGGATGGGGTTCTTCAGCCCGCTGACGAACACCAGCATCAGCACCTGCTCGGCCACCGATACTGGGCAGCCCTCGAGACGCAGCGGAACGCCCTCCTTCTTGGCTTTGCGGGCGCGTTGCGCGAGCGTGACCATCTTCGCGTAGATGTCGTCGTGTTTGACCGTGTACGGGTTCTTTGTTCGGCGGTGCTTGTAGACGTTCTCGATCGAGACGAACTGGCCGGCGATTTCACCCTTCCACGTGGCGCAGTCGCCGATGAAGACCACCGACTCGCCTGGCCCAGCGGGGATCGGCCCTTCGTACGCGCCGAAGACCACGTGGGTGCGCTTCATCCGCGCGTCGCACTGCGAGTCGAACTGACGCAAAATCTCGATCGCCTCTTCGATTGCGCCGGGGCAGCCGCCCCAGCAATAGTCGGTGCGCTCGGGTTCGGGGGGCGGCCCGGCGTAGGCGGTGATGGCCGTGCCCTCGAAGTACTTCTCGACGCGAATCAGCCCGACCTTGAAGCCTACGGCGCGGGCCTGCGCTTCTTCCAACGTCACGTCGCCCGAGATTTGGATCTTGTCGAGATCGAGCGGCCCAAAGCCGCGTTCGTGCGCCATGCGAATATGGTCCACCGTGCGCGGATCCACGCGGATGATGTTGGCGCACACGGCGTCGAAGGCGACCTGGCAATTGCCCATGATCACGAGCTTCAGATCGCGCGGGATGGGCGTGAGCATGCGCCCTTCACCGGCGACGATGGCGTCGATCGCGATGAACTGCGGCTGAATGATGTATTGCAGATCGGCGATCTTCTCGTCCAGCCGGTGGTCATGGTCGATCAGCCGATGCCGGTCATCCTGGATACCAATGTAATTTTTGAGCGAGAAGGTCACCGTGGTCCACGGGTGGGACTTGAACTTCGGGCAATTGACGAAGAAATCGGCTTTGGCGATGGGCTCCGGCGTAAACAGATAATCCCGTAGGCGCTCTTTGTGCGTCAGCGGGATCTCGACCTGGGGCTCCTCCTCGAAGTGATAGTGCTTTACGCCGGTGCGCTTGAACATCGGGTAGTAGTCAGCGCCCTCGAAGGCGTAGCGCGTGGGAACCGTGATGCCGCAGCGCTCTCCGATCGCCAGCTCGCTCATGCCGGTGGGCGCGCGATCGCGCAGCGCCATCACCACGCCCTCTAGGAACTCCGCGCGCGTAAAGGCGAAGGGAAACTGCGGCTTGGAGGCCACACAGTTGGGCTTGATCAACGTCCTCCCCGAGGGGGTGAGATCGAGCTCCTCCAGGCCCTCGCGGATCACTCGGCGAATGACGCCCGGATCATAGTTGCTGACGTTGCGGATGATGACCTTGGGCGTGGCCGGGATCTTCATGCGGGAAGGCTAGCAGGTCCGCCAACCGTGGGCGCGGCTCAGAATGGCGAGCGTCTGCATCCTGCCACCAGGCTTCGACATCGGCCCTCGTCGTTGCTAGGGTCGAGCCCATGCATCGGCATCCCACCATTCGATCTTGGGTTCGCGAGGAAGACGGCGCCTACAAGGCCGAACTCCACGGATTTGAGTTGCACGTGACCTGGAAGCCTGGAGATCGCGCAGGGGAGCGCGGCTTTCTGTGGAAGGCGACCAAAGGGGAGACCTTCTTCGAGGCCGCCGGCCTCGAAGAAGAGATCGAAGCGGCGATGGGCGCAGCGGAAGGCGCAGCCGAGGCAGCCGGCGCTCCCGTGGAGCCGGAGGAGAGCTAAGCCACGCGGGCGAACGCGCTCGACCAGGCAAGCACCAGCACACCACGCAGCGTCCACGCGACCGTGCGTAGCCAATTGGTGTTCACCAGCGCCGCATGCGCCTCCGCGTCGAAGCCCGCTGAAAGCAGCGCATGTTTGGGCACCGAGACGAAGATCGTAAAGACCCAGGTCAACAGCGCGAGCGCGAAAGCACAGGCCGCGAGCCAACGCGGCGCTGAAGCGTCGGTCCACAGCGCCAAGGCGGCGATGAGCTCGCCCACCATCAGCGGCCCGACGACGAAGGTGATCAGCCGCGAATGCGCCTCGTGATACGCGGCGAACTCGGCTGGCCCTACTTTGGCGAACAGCGGGTAGGCGACGACTTGGACGAGCCAGATCAGCCCGACGAGTGGCAAGGTCGTGGCGAGGTTCAGCAGCAGCGCGACGCGAGAAGGCTCCACCGCGCCCCTGTGGGGTCGCGATGCATCCGAGGAAAGGGCGGATCGCGCTGCTCGAGCACGGCCTGTGCGCTACCGTGGCCGCGTGAAGAAGATCGTCTTTTCCGAAGTGGGTGGGCCTGAGGTACTTCGTTTGGTGGAGGCGGAGCTGCCGGAACCCGGACCTGGTGAAGTGCGGGTGCGGCACCAGGCGATTGGCGTCAATTTCATCGACATCTACCATCGCACCGGGCTCTACCCGGCCCCGCTTCCGTCGGGCCTCGGCCTCGAGGCCGCCGGCGAGATCGACGCTATTGGCGAGGGCGTCAGCGGTTTTGCGCTGGGAGATCGCGTGGCGTACGCCACCGGCCCGATCGGGGCCTACGCCGAGGCGCGGGTGATCGATCCGAAGTACCTGGTCCGGCTCCCCGAGGGCATCGCCTCGTCGATCGCCGCAGCGACGCTGCTCAAGGGCATGACCGCGGAGTACCTGATTCGTCGCACGGTTCGCGTCGAGCGCGGCGACTGGGTCCTCTTTCATGCAGCCGCAGGCGGCGTTGGTCTGCTCGCCTGCGAGTGGTTGGTGAAGCTCGGAGCGCGGGTGATCGCGACGGTATCGACGGAGGCCAAGGCCGAGGTCGTGCGCAGCCTCGGCGTCGAACACGTGGTGCTCTATTCGAAGGAGGACTTCGTGGCACGTTCACGCGAGATCACCGACGGGAAAGGCGTGCGCGTCGTTTACGATTCGGTGGGTCTCGACACCTTCGAGCGCTCGCTCGACTGCTTGGCGCTGCGCGGTACGCTGGTTGGATTCGGCAATGCGTCGGGCAAACCGCCGATGATGGACCCGATGAAGCTCGCCAAAGGCTCCTTCTTCCTCACGCGCGCGACGCTCTTTCACTACGCGGCGACGCGCGAAGATCTCGAACTCTCGAGCGGGACCTTCTTTCAGGCGGTGCTCGACGGGCTCGTCAACGTGAGAGCCCCCAAGGAGCTTCCGCTGGCGCAGGCTGCGGAGGCCCATCGTGCGCTCGCCGGCCGCGAGACCATCGGTTCGACCATCCTCGTGCCGTGACTGCGCCGCTGCGCCGCAGCGGCTGCGATCCGTCAGCGGATCGAAAAGCGCTCCGGCCGCTTGGCGATGCCGCGCTCGACCAGGATCACCACCGAGGCCGGGGCCAGGGTAAGCGCTGGAATGGCCCACGGTAGCGGAAGACCGCGCGAAACCGCGAACACCACCGCCGCCAGAATGACGAGGCTCCCCACCCACACCAGGTTGAGCCGCGCCGCATGGCGGGTGACATGGACGCTCATCCACCAAACCAGCAGCAGATACACAGCCACAGCGGTCGCCACCAAGGCCACAGCGTAGGTCGGCGAAAGGGTGTGAAGCGGGCTCGCTGCTTTGGCCGCCTGCAGCTGATCGGCGACCACGCCCAGGAAGGCGCCCAGCGCTGCCAGCGACATGAACAAAAAGGCGTGGCCATAGCCCCAGCGAAAGGCGCGTTCACGGTGTTTGTGTAGCGCCTCTCCGGAAGGCACCAAGAAGTAGACCCACCACAGGCTCAAGATCAGGCTGGCTGCGCCGAAGCCAACCAGCATCACCTCCAATGACCAACCGGCGGTGGCGATCAGCCCTGCGACGGCGGTGCTCGCGCCCAGCACGCACTCGCCGAGCACGATGATGGTGAAGAGGCCGTAGCGTTCGGCGATGTGATGGGCGTGCCACGGTGTGTGGCCTGCCTTGGCGGCCCATACGGGAATCCCGAGCTCGACGGCTGCGAGCGCGATGAAGGAAGGCAGGCCCGCCGAGGCTGGCAGCAACAAGCGCAGTACCCACAAGACCTGAACCGCGCTCACGCCGATGGCGTAACGAAGACAGGTGGTTCGACGTTCTGGGTGCTCGCGCGCCGCGCGCAGCCATAGGGCCACGAGGCCCACTCGCATAATCACATAGCCGACGGTGATGGTCGCAAAGCCGCCTGAGGCGGCCTGTGGCACGCCCGCCGCGAGCACGAGTACGCCGACCATCTGCACCATCGTGAGGAAGCGGTAGGAAACGTCATCGGTGTCGTAGGCGCTGGCAAACCAGGTGAACGACATCCACGCCCACCAAATGGCGAAGAAGCTCGTGACGAAGCCCAGCAGGCCGCTCGCCAGGTGATGTTCGGCGGCTGCGTGATGAAGCTGCGCTGCCGCCGCTGCGATCGCCACCACGAACGTCAAGTCGAACAGCAGCTCGAGCGAGGTCGAAACGCGGTGGCTCTCGTGGATGTCGCGGCCCGCCATGCGCTTGCGCTTGCGCGTGGATTTGTGGAGGTCCGGCGCGGCCTCAGCCGCTTGGTGGTCCGAGGACATCGGGCTTAGTTCTGGCCAAAATCGAAGTGGCGCACCTCCGTGACCTCGCGCCTCAGCTCCGCGCGAAAGTCGGGGTGGGCCAAGGAGATCAGGCCCTCCGCGCGCTCGCGCAGGCTCTTGCCGTGCATGTTGAGGGCACCGTACTCGGTGACGATCCAATGCAAGTGACCGCGGGTGGTGACCACGCCAGCCCCTTGTTTCAAGGCCGCGACGATGCGCGAGAACTTACCGCCGGAGGCTGTGGAGGGCAGGGCGATGATCGGCTTGCCGTGCCGCGAGAGCGCTGCGCCGCGAATGAAGTCCATCTGCCCGCCGATGCCTGAGTAGATCGAATGACCCATCGAATCGGCGCAAACTTGGCCGGATAGATCGATCTCGATCGCTGAGTTGATGGCGGTGACGCGCTCATTCTTGCGAATAAGCGCTGTGTCATTGGTGCGATCGCAGGAGTGGAACTCGACCGCGAGGTTGTCATCGACGTAGTCGAACACCCGCTTGGTGCCGGTAACGAAGCTCGTCACCGTTCGGCCCGGATGCACCGCTTTGCGCTTGTTGGTGATTACGCCGCCCTCCAGCAGCGGGACCAGCCCGTCGGAGAACATCTCGGTGTGGACGCCGAGCTCCAGCTTGTTACCGAGCATCGCCAGCACCGCGTCGGGGATGGCGCCAATCCCCATTTGCAACGTGGCCCCGTCCTCCACCAAGTCGGCGATCAGCTCGCCGATTCGTCGCTCCACCGGACCGATCGCCGCGGGAGGCGCCTCACAAAGCGGCCTGTCGCTCTCGATCGCCGCGGAGACGCGCGACGCCGGCACCACCGTGGCGCCGTGGGTACGCGGCATCTGCCGGTTGATCTCGACGATCACCGTGCGCGCGGTGTCGAGCGCTGCGCGCGCAACATCACAAGAGCTTCCGAGCGTCATGTTGCCGTGCCGATCCGGCGGTGAAACCTGCAGCACCGCTACGTCCAACGCGACCTGGCCAGAGAGGAACAGCCCCGGAATGTCGGACAGGAAGATGGGGATGAAGTCGGCTTCACCGGCGGCGATGGCTTTGCGTGCGGCCGGACCGGTGAAGAAGGAGCTCGACAGAAAGCGCCCGTGCGCCGCGGCCTCGAAGAACGGAACCTCGCCTGCGAGGTGCAGATGGTAGAGCCGTACGCCCTGCAAATCGGTGCGCCGCCCGAGCGCTGCCAAGAGCGGCGTAGGGGTCGCCGAAGCGCCGTGAAGAAAGAGCCGGTGGCCCGATTGAACGAGCTTTACTGCGCTATCGGCGTCGGTGATTTTGGCCTGCAACGAGCTTGCGTTCATGGCTGCTGACTAGCACGAAGCAAGCATGAGCGGACGTGCTTCGCACAAAGTGACCCGACGTCATGGGGCCTCGGAAGGCGGCTTGACGGTCGTGACCTCCGCATCGGTGAGCAGTTGGCTGAGATCGAAAAGACGTCCACGTTTGCAGCCCGCCAGCTCCTCGGTCGTGCGCATACATTCCTCATCGGAGCGCGTGGGGATGGACGTCACATCGGCCACGTCGCTCGCGAACTCAGGCTTGCCTTGGGCGAGCGAGGCAAAGCGTTGATACGCGTCACGCGCCTGCGCGAGCCCGCCCGGGCCGGCGCCGAAGCGCTCCTCCAGCGCGGCCAAATTGAAGTGCGCCTCAGGCCGCTCGGGGGCGAGCCGGATCGCCTCGGCCAGCTCTGCACGAGCTTGCTGCAGCTTTGTTGTGCCATGCGTTGGGTCACTCGCCTGGCCGCGCAGCGCGAGCGCGAGCCCCAGCCGTGCGTCGTACGAATTGGGCTGCAATTCGCGCACGCGGCGATAAGACTGCTCGGCTCGGGCGAAGCTGCGAAAGGCGATGTTCAAGGCCGCCGAGTTCAGGTGCGCCTCGATGTAGTCGGGTGCAAGCTCGAGCGCGCGATCGAAAGACTTTGCAGCGGCGCCAGCGCTGCCCAGCTCGAACTGCACGAGGCCCAGCGTGTTGTGCAGCGGCGCGTACGAAGCATCGACGAGCAAGGCTTGGCTGCACAGCAAGAGCGCCAGCTCCAGCGACTGCGTGGCGAGTTTGGGCTGCCTTAGGTCACGGTTCAACAGGCTGCTCGAACGCCCGGACTCTTCACGAGCTAGGTCCAATTGCAACATCGCCAGTTCGTTGCGTGCGGCGCTCAGCCTGTCTTGGACCGCTAATGCGCGCATGAAGTTCTTGCGTGCGCGTTCGCGATCATTGGGGCCGTCTTGGTCCTGCTCACGGTTATTGCGCAAGCGTTGCGCTCGGCCGAGTTCGAGCAGCGCCTCTGCATCGGTGTAGCTCGAGTCGAGCACCGCCTTCTGCAAGACCCCCACTCGTGCGTCATGCGACAAGGAGCTATCGAGCAGCGCAAGCCGTACACGGGCTTGCGAAAGCGACGGCCGCGCCTCGAGCGCCTCGCGATAACAAGAGATCGCGAGCTCGCGCTGGCCGCAGGTTTGGGCGACCACCCCCAGGTTGAAGAGAGCCATCGTGCGCAGGTGTTCGTCGTTGGTGCGAGCCTTGAACGCTTGCAGTAGCTCGTTGCAGCCATCGACGTCGCTGGCCTTCAGCTCGCCAGTTCGCTCGACCAGCCGCGCAAAGCTTGGTTCGCTCGAACAATCGCTGCAGTCCATGCCCGGCGGCTGCTCGGGAACAACCGGCTCCGAGGTGCTTGCGCAAGCGAAGAGCCACGGGAGAAGCAGCAGCAAGCTGTGTCGCATGGCCTGTAGACCCGGCTACCGCCTGTGCCTTGGGTCCAATACGTGATGTCGCGCGGTCATGCCGCAGGCGGTCCCGATGCCGTAGCATCTCCGCATGCAACGCAATCCATCGGCCCTTCGCCTGTTCACCGCCATCAGCCTCGCCCTCACGAGCGGCGCGTGCGACGGAGGCGGAGTAGGTGCGTCGGCAAGCGCCGCGGCCAGCGCGCCTTCGACCGCGGCCGCGAGCAGCAGCGCAACGCCGCCGCTGAGCAGCGAGCCGGCGGCAACAGGGGCAACGCCAGCGCTTAGCGCGACGCCCAGCGCGAGCGCGACGCCCAGCGCGAGTGCGATGCCCAGCGCGAGCGCGACGCCCAGCGCGAGCGCGACGCCCAGCGTTGCAACCAAGCCGCAACCGCAACCGCAACCGCGGAAGCCCAAGTCGCATGAAACCTGGGTCGAAGGCCGTCCCTTCATCGTTGACGACCAGGCGCGCGTAGCGACGCTCACGCTCGAGGCCAGCTTCTCCGATGAGCGCTTGGCCATCGATACGAGCTCGCTCTCGGACAACGAGCGCATTCAAATGATCGAGCACTTCAGCCACTGGTCGCTTGGCGAACATGCCTCGATCGCTTCCTTCGCACGCTTCACGCTGCAGCTGCTCGCGCTCGGAGCGCCGCCAGCGTTGGTGCAGGCGTCGATCGCGGCGGGCGATGATGAACGCCGTCACGCCGAACTCGGCTTCAGCTTTCTGCGCGCCCTCGGCGTCGAGCTCGCGCCAGGGCCGATCGCGATCGGCGGCTCGCTCGAGCAAAGCTCGCTCGAGTCGATCTTTCGCATGGTCGTGCGCGAGAGCATCTTGGGTGAGACCTTCTCGGCGCTGGAGGCGCTGCACGTCGTGCCCTGGATTCGAGATGCGGTGTTTCAGCGCGAGCTCGCCCGCTTGGCCGAGGATGAGGCCCGCCATGCCGAGCTCGGCTTTGTCTTCGCCGCTTGGGCGATCGGGCAAAGCCCGGCGCTCTCGGCCGTGCTCGAGCAAGAACTCGCGAGCTTCGTCGAGCCGGAGATCCGCGCCTGCGCAGGCCAGCGCGAGTGGGGCGTCCTATCGACCGAAGAGCGCCGCGCTTTGCGCGAGGTCACCTGGCGCGAGGTGATCGGTCCTCTTTGTCAGTCGCTGCTTCAGCTGGCGGTTACGCCGCAATCAGCTGAGACGCGCTATGCTGCCCCCGGCGGTTGTTCGTGAAGGTGGCGTCTGTTCGGTCCGTAGGCTCAAGGTAAACATGGTGGAGCTGCGCGCGTTCGCGGTGGGCGAGGTGCCCTTTCAGCCGGGGGAAAGCCCGTTCCGGCTCAAAGGCGCCGCCTTCCGTGAGTCGCTCGCGCTCTACGCGAGCTTGCCCGGCGGCCTCGAGGCCGTCATGCGGGCCCTGCCGAACGACGCCCATCGACGCTTCTTTACCCAGCCCTTCACCGCCTCCGGTTGGTACGACGTATTCGCCATGGCGCAGCTCGACTTTGCGGCGGCCGCGGTCGCTGGCGTAAGCCCGTTCACGATCATCCAGCGCGCGAGCGTGGACCAGGCCCGCAACGCAATCACCGGGATCCACCGAGGCCTGATCAACATCATGTCGACCAAGCAAGTCGGTTGGGCGCTGCCTCGCGTGATGGCCAGCTTCTTCGACTTCACGCAGTGCACGACGCAAGGCAAAGACGACGGCACCGTTACCGGCATATGTCACGGCGTGCCGAAGGTATTGTGCGCGTGGTACGAGGTCGCGACCACCGAGTGGACCTTGGAGGTGCTGCGGATCCGGGGCAGCAAAGCCCCCTCGGCGAGTTGGCGCACACCCGTCGTCACCGGCCTCAAACATGGCGTAGCGGTCGCGCGGATGGAGTTTCAGCTCGAGCCCTAGGCCCAGGCCGGCGTTCTTTGCGCGACACCCCCCGCCGTTGCGACTACAGCAGCCCCGTGGACATCCAGTGGCAGAAAGCTCGTGACGGCAAATTGGTGAGTGCGCTCGCGGGCCCGCTCTCCTTGCGGCTCACGCCGACGGGCGACGGCCGCTGGAACTGGCAGGTCTTCAACGGCGGTGCGCCGAACCCGATGGCAACAGGCATCGCCAATTCGCTTGGGGCAGCCAAGACCGTGGCAACGCAGTTCGCTGGGCGCAGCGGCCTGACCTGAGGGTACGAGCCGTAGAGCGCTCGTGGACGACCAACTCTTTTAGAGACCGACGAACGGAGGTTCCGTCGCGGCAGGGGGACGGAAGCGCACAGCGCCGAGCGCAGCCAGATACGTCCGCAAGCGCGAGAGTGGGTGGGCTGGGAACATCGAATCCCATTCGGGGTCGTCGGAGCGGTTCCGCAAACCACGGGCCTGGTGGGACGCGTCGTATGGATCACGTGCCCAGCCGATTGGCTCGCCCGTTGCCTCATCGAATGGCGGAGCCACGAGAGCGAATACAGTAGCGTCCCGCACACCGGTCGTGCCGAATTCCGGGCACTGCCATTTGATAACAAAGCTGCAATCGCGGAACGGAATCGTGATCGCGGCGATGTAGGTCATGCCAGTTGGCGTTTGCGGAATCTTGAAGACGGCCTGTACGGCCGGGACCCCGGCAACGGCGATGCGCTCGACCTCGACAAGGTTGCCGGACTCCCCCAAGGCGGTGCGGTAAATGCTGCGCAGAGCAGAGATCTTGTCGCGAGCCGAGGGGAGGTCTGGCGCTACGTCGAAGAAATCGAGAGAGACTAGGTCGCCGACCTCGTTCGTCCAGCGGAGCCCGTCGCCCGGGTACTCCCGCCAGCCCGCGAGAGGGAGTTCGATGTGGTGCACCGAGAGCATTGGCAGGTAAGTCCAATGTATTAGCGTTCTGCGCCCACGTCTCGACATAGGAACGACCAAGGGCGTGGTCGGCAGCAACGGCTAGTTGGGCGGGTTCAGCTTAAGGCTCGGACCCTACGCGGCGCCAGAATGTCGGACGCCAGTAGTAGAGCGTTTCGTCAACCCTAGGCGCGCGGCGGTGATTCGGGTCGAGCTGCCGCCCCTCGAGGAGGACCGCGAGGAGTCGCGTGAGCGTCAGCTCGGCCTCATCGAGCCGGAGCGCGCGCCGCGGTCCGAGGTCGACTACCCCGAGGAGCCCGAGGCCGACGCTGAGCTGGCCGAAGAGGAAGGAGCCTGATCATGAGCCGCGAAATCGCAGAATACAAAGGCGCCTTCGACGACGACCGCGAGTTCGGTCGCACGCCCGACCTCAACTCCGACGCCCCCGGCCGCCGCCGCATGGGTCGCAAGCGGGTCTGCCGCTTCTGCGCCGACAAGGCGCTGGTCATCGACTACAAGGACCCCCAGTCGCTCAAGTACTTCGTGTCCGAGCGAGGCAAGGTCGTCCCCCGTCGCATCAGCGGCAACTGCGCCCTTCATCAGCGCAAGGTCACCCTCTCGATCAAGCGCGCCCGCAACATCGCCCTCCTGCCGTTCACAGTAGGGGCCTGATCGGAGAGTCTCGTCATGGCATCCCACATCCACGTGGTCCTCACGCAAGATCTGGTGAACGTCGGCAAGGGCGGGGAGCTCGTCAAGGTGCGCCCCGGCTTCGCCCGCAACTACCTCGTCCCCCGCGGCCTCGCCATCGGCGCGACCGAGGGCAACATCAAGCGCATCGAGCACCAGAAGAAGGTCGCTGAAGCCAAGGCCGCCAAGGTCCTCGGCGAGGCCAAGACCCTCTCGGACAAGCTCTCGAGCGTCAAGATCTCCGTCTCGCGCCAGGTCGGCGAGGGCGACAAGCTCTACGGCTCCGTCACCCACCGCGACATCGAGGAGGCCCTCGGCCAGGCCGGCTACGTCGTCGATCGACGCCGCATCCTGTCCGAGCCGCTGAAGTCGCTCGGGACGCACGACGTGCAGATCCGCCTCGCGCCCACGGTCACCGCGACCATCAAGGTCGAGGTCGTCGCCAAGGTCTGACGCCTTCACTTCGCAAGTCCACGCGCGACGACCTCCGACGGTCGTCGCGCGCGTTCGTGCGCCGCGTCTTCCGCGGCGTAGCCGACGTGGGGCGAGCGAGCGGCGCACCGTTGGGCGTAGCCAGGGCGCGCCAACCCCCAAGCATCGGGCCGCGGACCCGGACGCGCACAACGCTGCGGTATGCCGACGACCGAGTTTCGAGGGCAGGTCTTGGCGTGTGTGGACTTGATCCGATTTTCGGTGCCACCAGAAACCGGATAGATCGGAGAGACTGTGAACAAGGCAGAGAAAAAGGCGCCGCGTCAGCACGCGGAATCGTTCAAGCGTGACGCGGTAAGACTGATG
>JBILLK010000055.1:0-15340 GCA_044376115.1 Polyangiaceae bacterium
CCTCAATGTCGATTCGCGTTGAGGGCGCTCGGGAGGAGGCTCTCCGCGCGGCCCCAACGTCGAAACAGGTCGCTCGGCGCGAGTGGCTCTCGTTGCTTGCCCCACGCTGGCGTGGGGGCCCGCGCACGAGAGAGCTAAAGATTTGATACTTGCGCCGCGCCTTGCTCAGCTGGTCGACGTCGGGGCCGCGCGGAGAGCCTCCTCCCGAGCTTGGGTCGCGTGGTTAGAGAGCGGATCCGAAACGGACATCGCGCGGGCTACCGGCTAGGTGCAACCCTCATCGCTGCGTTGGACGTATTGATCCTCGTCTACTTGTTCCGTCGCATCGGCTAACAGCAAGCGGCCGGGCCCGGCCTTCGCGCTGTCAGCGATGGCTCATCGCATCACGCCGGTCGCGCAGGCGCAGCGCCACGCCAACCAACGTCGCGCGGCTTGCCCAACCTTGACCGTCAAAACCTTGTTGAAGCCCGCCCCGACCGCGATGCCCACGAAGGGGATCGCCTTCAGTGCCGACTTCGGGAGGTTCTTGATCGCCAGACTGAGCGTGAACGCCGCCGAGACGCGGAGCAACAGCTTTTGTAGCTCGCGCGAGGTGTAGTTCGACGCGGCGGTCAGAGTCACATCACCGATGTCGAGCAGGATGTTCCTGCCCGTCGCGACCTCGCTAGTGTGTACAGCCGCCAACAGCAGCGCGAGCTGACGTTCGCGTCGATCCTCAATATCGAAGCCGTGGGCGTAGCACAGCGCGAGGCACAGCTCGGTCTCAAGCTTCAACACCGCCGCCATGTCGACGAGCGATGTACCGATCGCCACCGTCAAGGTCCCGATCCCAGGGACAATACCGGGCAGCGCCGATATTCCACCGACCAGCGCGCTCCGATTCGAGTAGTGCGAAATCAACCGATCGCTCAGCTGACTCCGCCTCACAGCGCCCTCGCGCCGGTAGCCGTCGACCACCGCGCGAATATCTCCAGACGAAGCGAGCATCCGCTCCACGGCGTTCAAGAATCGGTGACCGGCCCCTTCGACAACCTCGTTCATGCTTCCTCCTCGCGCCCAACGCGGCGCGAGCTCGCTTGAGCACGCGTTGTGCCTACCGCGAACCAGTCGATTCAGCGGCGTTTGGGAGCTCCGCGTTGGCCACGATCTGATCGATCAGCCCCGGACCTGATCGCGATCAGCACGCGTTGCTAGGGAGGCCGCAGCCGAGCCGGGCGCCGGGGATCGCCGCTCGAAGTGGACGTTTTGTTGAATTGCGAGGTCGATCGCCAGGGCATCGCGCTCCCATTCCGCCGAAGGCGGATGTACGTGATGGCTGTCGCGGGGCAGGCGTACGCCGAGTCCAGGTTGAATGTCGATGAAGTCGCGGCGCTTTTGATCCTGCCGGTTCACGATGCTGTTGCGCTGCTTGAGGAACACGGATTCCGCAGGTCTGTCGAGGCGCTTCGCCTTGACCCGGCAGCTCGGAAGGCGCGGATTGCGGAGCTCGCCAAGGAGCGCCGCCTACGAAGTGGCGCACCGATTGTAGACCCCGCCTGGGTAGAGCGTGAGGTCATCGCGAGCCAACGCATCGAGGACATCGACGCCCGCCCCTGGCTCCGAAGGTGACGGGCGGTCGTCAGGATTCACCCCTTCGAAGACGGCAACGGTCGCGTCAGCAGGTTGTGCGCGACGCATATTCTCGTTCGTCACGGCTTGCGGCCAGTCGCGATTGAGGCTGTGAAGCAGGAATACACAGAGGCGCTCAACCACTATTTCGTTACGAGCGATCTGGATCCGCTGGTCGACCTCTACCTCCGACTCTCCCCGGTCGGCCGCTGACCTACACGTAAACGGACGAGCGCTGGGGTGCGGCTTGCAAGCGAGCCAGGCGCGCACCCCTTGATCGAAAATACCTGAGCAATTGCGTCCACTCGTTGGGATATGACCGTATGAAGCAGAATCTTCGGCCGCTCTGGGCGGAGTTGCTACCAGCCTCTCTGACCTTCGCCCTGGCTATTGATCGCCCCAGGGGCGCCCGATGAAGCGGCAAGATCGCCTTTTGGTCCCACGGCTCGAGCACGGGCCGGCGTGGGCGCTCCTCGTGAGCTTGCTGCTCGGCGCAGCTTTGTTCTTCGTTCAGCAGCGGATGCCTGCTCCCTTCGTGGTGATCGAGGACTTCCGACGCTTCCTCCTTGACCGGAGGCCCCTGCCCAACCTGCGCTGGCTGGACTGGGTGGTGGCTGTGCACTTGGTCTTCACCCTCAGCTGCTCGCTGCTTCCCAAGGGAACTGTAGCTTGGCGTAAGGGGGATGCCCCGCGGACGCTTTATTGCTTTCGGGCGCCGCCGCCGCGGTTCTCGTGGTAGCTCGCTGGGCTCGCCCTCGTTACCTATTTAGCGCCGTTCCTCTACGCCCTACCCGAAAGCCAGTACCAAGTGCGGGAACTGCATCCGACGCTTGGTTTCCTTGGGGCACTTCACGGAGCTGGCTTGATGGTGCTGGTCTCAGCCTCGCTCTGGTGCTGGGTGGCCTGGCTTCTTGGATTACGCCGCTTTCGGCTAGGGGAGACGCCATCGGCTGGGCCGCGCTGGCTCCTCCAACTTCTCGGCTCGCCCTCGGTGCTCCGGTTGACTCGCTATCTCGGCGTTCGGCTCAGGCACCGTTCGTCAGCTGACCCGAGCTTTCTCGGCACAGGCTCGGCGCTCTTCATTGAGCAAGAGGGACACGTTGATCTGGTACGAGTCTTTGGCCTCGCCGACGGCTCGTGGGACCCGCGCCGCTTCTTGGTGGGCGAACGACACCAGAAATACGTTGCAGCGTACCGGCAAGCGCCCGCGGCAGCTGAGCCGGAGCGCGACTTTGATTGCTATGTACCCAAGGAGCCGGGGGCAGACGACAAGCTGGCTTTGCCTTTCCGCCTCGACGTCTGGCTATGGGTTTGCCTGGCGACCGCGCTCGTCGCGCTGGTCCTTGTTTTCATAGGCCATTGGGCGCTTGGAGCCGCCACCGTCATTCCAGGGGGATGTATCGGATTTCTGCTACAAGACAAGAGTTCGTCTGACCCGCTCGCGAGCGCGCTCAACCGCTGGCATTGGCATCAGGAAGGCTGGTTTCCGCCGGCGGTGCTGATGTTAGGGGGCTTCAGCACGTGGACTGCAATTGCCCACAAGCACGCCGGACCGGGGTATTCGATCGCGCCTTGGTACGAGGCCATGGCGCTCGTGTTGCCGCTGTGGCTCCCATTTTGGCTCAGCTTTGTTGAGCCGAGGATCTTCGTGCGCTTACGCGATAGCCGGCTCGAGTTTCGTCGCCTAGGCCTATGGCTTCCCATCGCCTTCGCCTATGCCGAGAGCCCGCGCGTGCTCGTCCTCTGCTGTGGCCCCTTTCGCTTGGGCTTAAACCTCGTCCACTGGCGCGGCCATCCCTGGAACGCCCCGGACCTCGCCGCCCGACTACAACCCTATCTCGCCTATTGGGAGCCCAAGCCCGATGCAGCGCAGGAAGAGGCGGCGAGGGCAACGGAGGGCTGACGACGGGCCGCCGGCTAACGCGCAGCAGCGCGTGAGAGCCGGATTGCTGTGCTACAGTGCCATTATGCGTCCCGGGAAGACGAAAACCACGAGCTTTTCGCTCGACGAATCCACGCTGAAAAACCTCAGGGCGCTCGCAGCACGCAGGCACCAAGGCAACGTGTCTGCCTTCTTGGCGGAAGTGGCCGCTCGTGAGGTGAAGTTCGTCGCAGCGGAATCGCTCTTTCGGAACTGTGGGGCGCCGCCTCTCACCGACGAGGTCATCGCCAGCATCGAAGCCGAGTGGCGGGGAGAGCCAGCTCTCTCTCCCAACGTCGGAGGGCGCAAAACGCGACGGCGCGCAGCGTGACCTTCATCTTCGACGCGGGCATGCTAATCGCTCTTGCGCGACGCAAGCGACGAGCGCTAGAGGCGTTTCAAAATATCGTTCGGCGTGGATTCTTGCCTATCGTTCCGGCCGTAGTTTACGTCGAGTGGTGGCGCGGCCGTACTGACATGCGCGAGCAGATTCTCGCCGCAGTGATTATAGAAGAGATGCCACCTCTCCTATGCCGCGCTGCCGGCGAAGCGCTTGGCGCCGTAAAGGGGTCGACGCTCGCCGACGCCGTCGTGATGGCTTCAGCGGCTTTGCGTGGCGGAGGCATCGTTTACACCTCAGATTTGCCCGTCCTGACCCGATTGCAACGCCACTTCCCGACCGTCCGCGTCCTCGAAGTCTGACCTGGCGGACGAAGCGCTTCTCGACGGAAGCGTCAGCGTTAGGGCTTCACGCGGCTTTGGCCGCGCCGCTCGTACTCGATGCCCACAGACGGGCTGCCCGCCAACAGACGGCTAACCGACGAGCACCGTCCCGCTAGAAACCACCTTCCCAACAGGAAGGTCCACTGGGTCATTGCAGGTCTCAGCGACAGAGCCATTACGAGCGACGGCTTTATCATTAACCAACACAGTGCTTGCGCCCAGCACCACGGTGGCGCGGTTGCTCGGGGGCTGGGCAAAGCTCTTCGGCGCGACGACGTGACCCGGAGCCTGCTCGGCAATGCTGCCTACCACGGCAACGACGCGCCCCTCTGATAGCACGTCGGCCGAGAGAGCTTGCGCGAGCAGACCATCAAAGGGGAGCACGGTTGCGACCGGAGTGCCGCCGCCTTCCGGGATCACCAGATGGGTGTCGGTGCCAACGACATGATCGCCTTGGGTTGCAATCGGCTCGCTCATAAAGCTGAACCTCGAAGTTGTTGAACCAGCGCTGCTAGCTTGGTCACGAATTGTTGTTGGAGTTTTGCATCCCGCGCAAAGGCTTGAGCAAAGCGTCGTTGCAGCGCTTCGAGAACGTCTCTGTCGGCGACGCCAAAGCGCTGCAAGGTCGGCGCGTGATGCTCGCCGAAGACGTTAAGCTGCGCCCGCAGCTGTGCGTACTCATCCAGACTCAGAATGGGAATCGCAAGCGGGCTCAGCTTGCCGCGGAAGCTCACATCGGAGCCGGCAGCCGTCGCCGTAGGAAAAGGCAGCATGACCGTCTCATCCGGATTGGGATTCGCCGACCCGTGCGCGGGTGCCGGCCTCGCCGACTCAACGCGAGCGCGTACCTGCTCGGCGGAGAGCGAGCCGGCAAAGGGCAATGCCTGTTTAGGCAATGGGCCCAGCGGAAGCGGAGCCGTCTCATCCGGAGAGGCCGAAGAGAGAACCCAGCCGGGCACGAGCAAGGGGCTCGCAGGCTGTGCTGACTTCGTCTCCGGGAGTGCCGGATTAGGTAATGCCAAGTCCGAGGTTGCCATCGGCAGAACGTCCGGCTGAACGGTGAACCAACTGGGCAGCTCGGCAACGCGCTGCTCTAGGCCCAGCGCGGAGACCATATCCACGCTAAGTAGATAGCCAGGCCGTCGGGCAGAACTTTGAACGAGGCCTTACCGCTCTTGCTCTTGTCGACGACCCGCGCGGCGCCTGCTGCATCGGCTGGCCCACAATTGAGCTTTACAAGCGCACCGTTGAGCTTGGCTTCAGCGTCGAGCACGAGAATGCCGCCTTGTCCGCTTGAAACAGTGGCTTTGCCGCCTGCCAATGAGGCGGACCCATCCAAGACCAAGGTGGATTCGACCTTGTCACCAGATTGATGGCTTGAGCTGCTTGGAGCTGCCTCTCAAGCAGGATGCGGTCAGGCAAAAGGACGAGCCGGCTTTTACCGCATAGGAACTCGATGCCGCCGGGGCTTTGCATACGTACGCCCAAGGCTGCGCCTACGTGATAGTGACCAGAGACGGTGAGGGACTCATCACACACGAGACCGGCGCGTGCTCCCACCACCGAGGTCCGTGAACCCTGCACGATCGATAGGCAGTTGCCGGCAATCGTATCCACGACACTGCCCGCCACCGAGCGTTCGCAGTTGGCGCCGACGGTCAGGCGGTCTGCGCCTTTGACCAACACAGAGCGTCCCTTTTGGACGGCCAAGGTCGAATGCCCACCAACGACGCTAGAGTGATTGAGCGCGACTTGATCGCGCCGATCTCCACCCACCTTGACCTCGAGCTGGGACCCTGTGCTTACGACCGAGGCCGCGTCGGACGCCAGTGTGAGGTCGCGACAAGAACGTATCTCGAGTAGCTCCTCGCCTCGCTTGTCCTCAAACATCAGCGTGTGCCCGCTGCCGCTGTCAGGGCTCGAGCGCGTTGCAAAGCCGTTGCGGGTACGCTCGTGCGGGAAGCGTTGGACGGCCTTCTGCAGGGCGTTGTAGACCGAGCCGACGACAATCGGCCGGTCACAGTCTCCATCGATGTAGTCGACCAAAACCTCGTTGCCGACGCGTGGAGTGAAGGAGGCGCCATAGCCGTTGCCGCCCCAGGGTTGGACCACCCTCACCCAGGCTGTAACGGCTGGGTGGGCACCGGTGCGCGTGTCCCAATGAAAGCGCAGCTGTATTCTGCCTTCTTCATCGGTGTGGATTTCCTCGGCCTCGGGGCCCATGACGGTCGCGGTCTCAACACCACGAACAACGCTGTCGCGGGAACGCGGGATCAACAGCGAGATCCCAGCGGGTGCACACTCAATATGCGCTTCATAGCTGCGCTCAATCGCACCACCGTCACGCGCTGAGCGCCCCTCGTGCAGCACTGCGACCATTACGTAATGTGCATTGAGAGCGGGCTCGCTATGGTCGGTAAGCTGGAAGCTGTGCCCAGCCGCGCTTTGAGGCGTTAGGCATAGCGCCTTGGCCAGATCCGCGTTCTCGCGCGCTTCATGGAGTCGCAGGTCGGCGGAGTCTGGCTCTCCCGATAGATCCTCATTGGCGTGGTCGTGCTGTTCGAGCGCAAGTAGTTGGACCTGCCCACCGTCAGCGCCCGCACGTCATTCTGTACGATGGGCTGGCCGCTTCCAATCAAAGCGGCGAACACTCTGCTGGACGGGCCGCAGGCGTACGTTACGAACCAAGCCCAAGACGCTGTCCTCGTCAGCAGCGCTCGCGTCCTCGAGCCCACCATGCCGAAGAACGGGTTGAGGCATAGGCGAGTACGCTTCGCCGCGATCGGCAAACACCAAGATTGGGTGTGGCCCGTGCTCAAACCAGTAAAAGACTCCTTCCTCCGCAAGCATGCGATGCAGAAACGCGAGGTCTCGTTCACCCCGCTGACAGCGGTGGGGCTTGCGCGTGGCGGTGCGGACGACGCGCCATTCAAACGGGATGCTGATGGGGGTAAGCAGCTCGCCGACCACTTCCTCCACCGTCCGATCGTGAAAGATGCGCCAATGCGAACGATGTTTGAGCACCGCGAGTCGTGGCTCGAGCCGAAGCCGCAAGACCACTCGACCATCCGCGCGTCGCGTCGCGAGTTCACAAGCGGTGATGATGCCATCGACCGAGCGAACCCCCCTGCCAACCGTAATCTCGAGCCGCGCAGCACGGCCCAACACGGCCTGCTGGTCCACAACATCCGAGCAGGCCACGCGGATCTCGAAGCGGAAGGGAGCATTGACGCGCTCCCTCCCTTTAAAGCCGAGCACGATAAGATCGCCACCCAGCGAGTCGATCGTCAAAAGGAACGGGGTCATGGTTGCTGAGTCCGCAGCGGCGTTCTCGAGCGCTCAACTATTTTTGCGTCGATCTTTTTTTGCTAGCTCGCCTCATTTGTGAGCAGCCGCGGTCACGAGCCTGGACTCAACGATGGGCCTTGTTGCGTGGAGTCGAGGATGCCTGGTCACAAGCCAATACCGATGGTAGTTTCTGAGCCGATGCCAGTGGATGAAGACGCTGAGCGCGAGCAAGTAGCGGAGGCTCTCGTTGAGGAGGCCTTACTCGGCTTTGGCGAGTTTGATCCGGCTGAGCGCGCGATGATTGAGGCGATGCTGATCACCGACCTGCTCGTTGACCCTCGCTATGCGGATCTTATGAAGGTGGCCGTGCTTGACGCGCGACGCAGCGATCGCAGCGACCTGGTGAGGCGCGATGGGACGGTGCAGGCAGTGCAGGAGGCCGTCGAGGCTCGTGCGGCTGGCCGTGCGCGCAGGAAAGTCTGATCATTGCGAACCGTCACGGATCCACGAGAGGGACTTAACGCACAGCAACGCGCCTGGACCGAGGAGGCTATTCCTATGGTGCAGCGGATTGCTCGGCCGCTCTCCAGGAAGACAACGGTGCCCGTCGGTGAGCTTGTGAGCGCGGGTTATGAGGCGGCCGTGCGCGCTGCGCTGCTGTATGATTCGGGATCGGGAACGCCCTTCCTTGGCTATGCGGTCAAGACGGTTCAAGGCCGTATGTTGGAAGCTGCGTTTAGCCCCTCGCTAGCTGGTAAGGCTCGGCGAATGCTGGCTCGTAACGAGCAAAACAAGGCCCAATGGGCAGGGCACGTCGATGATGAGGACGAGTCCGCGACGCTGGGTAACGTGCTGGTCGGCCAGCTGCAAAGCCAGGTCCTGAGTGTGCTCGCCCCGTCGGCTGGGTCGCAGGAGACGCCGGAGGAAGAACTTGCGTCGAAGCAAGCCACGAAGCGTGCGCTGCATGCGCTCGAGGAGGTAAGGGCGACGCTCAAGCCGCAGGAACAAGTCCTGTTGCAGGCTCTTTACCAGGACGAGGCAACGCTCGAACAAGCGGCTGAGCGCGCCCAACTCAGCGTGGCCACCACCAGGCGTCTGCATGCTCAACTGAAATTGACGCTGCGCAAACGGCTCGCGAACCACGGCGTCGTTGAACTTCCGCCTCTACCATAGAGCTCGCTCTCAAACGTGCGCTGTACCGTTTCATTCAGCTGGGGATGGGTCTACTCCTGCACTGGATTGCAGCGCCGACGCGTCCAACCGCAAGTCCACCGCCGCGGGACGTCGATGGGCGCGAGGATTACAGCGCCAAGCGCCAGCGTGAGTCCGCCCAGAGAACCCAGGACCAGCCATCGCATCGTCAGGGTCTACGGCTGTTCGCAGAACTCGATGTTGGTGTAGTTGATGGTCCAGCCATTGCACGTTGGCGCTGCGTTGCTGCAGGTATTCAGGAAGCTGAGGCGCTCCTTGGGACAAACACACTGCTCGACGTCGTCGATGAACAGACGACAATCCTGTGTCTCGACGAGGCAGGTTTCGCGGATGGTCCGGCCGTCGGGCAGCTTGCCGGTGATGTTGCACGTAGAGGCCGTCGAGCAATCTTCGACGACCACATCGAAGTCGAACGAGACGTCTTCACAGTCGATTGCGTCGCTCCCGCCAGCTCCATCGACGTCGACGATCACCACCCCGCCACACGCGGTCAGCGCCGTGAGGAGGATGGCGGCTCGTGTTCGAACGGTCACGCGGGGAGCGGAGTATTGCATCCACGCGTCATAGCGCGAAACGAGGGACAGTTTTCGCGCTACGCGCAGAAAGAGATCTCGACGCACGTCGCCCCGCGCTCTCCGGGAACGCAGGCTTCAAACCATTGGCACCCTTCGCGCGGTATTGGCCGGTAGGCCCGCCGCACTCGGGCTCGAGAGAAGGTGCAGGACGGGTCAAACAAATGTGAGCACGTTCGTGTCGAGCTCAGGACTCATTGTCTATGAAGCCGGCAGCGATCACGATCGAGGAGGAGCTTGCGGGTTCTGCCTACGAGCCGGTTCGTCCCCTGGCAGTTGGCGGGATGGGCGAAGTGCACGTGGTCCGGCGGCGCGGCGATACCGCCTTACGGGTCATGAAGGTGGTGCGGGTGTTGGATCCCAGCCGAGCGGATGACTTGGCGCGCCGTACCTTGGCCGAGGGCCGGGCACTGCGTGCGCTTGTTCACCCCAATATCGTGCAGCTTCTCGATGTTGGGCTCACTGCCCATGGCCGCCCGTTCCTGGTGACCGAACTCTTGCTGGGAGGAACGCTCAAGGAGGAGGTGGATTCACGCGGGCCTCTCCCTGCGGGCGAGGTCGTCGACATTCTTGTGCAAGCGCTTTCGGGGCTCGATGTAGCGCACGCGCGCGGCTTGGTTCATCGCGATCTAAAGCCACTCAACATCTTTTATGAGCAAGCGCCGCCCAACACGGTAAGACGCATCAAGCTCCTCGACTTCGGTATAGCGAAGGCCGTATCGCCGGAGGCGCAGGAGCGAGCGGGGTCTGCACTCGTCGCAACCCGTGAGGGCTACTTCCTTGGCAGCCCAGCCTTCATGGCACCCGAGCAAGCCATGGGAAAGCCCTTGGACGGGCGCACAGATTTGTACGCCCTTGGGACGGTAGCCTTCTATCTACTTACGGGCCGAACAGTCTTTCGCGCGCTCAGCGCCGATCAAATTTTGGCGGCACACTTCTTCCTCCAGCCAGACCCGCCGAGCACCATCGCACCGCATGTTTCAGCCGAGTTGGACGCGATTGTACTGAAGGCGCTTTCGAAGGAGCCCAAGGACCGCTTTCGATCGGCGTTCGAGATGCAGCAGGCGCTGATGAGCCTCCCCCTTACGCGTGACGGGGAGACACGCACGTTGCGACCAGCGCCAGAAGTTGTTCGCGCGCCGTCAGCCGCTGACGAGCTCACCCTGTTGCATGCCCAGCGTGCTGCGTCGGCAGAAGAAGCTCCCATGCGTGTAGAGCTGGCTCGGCCGCCGAGCGCGCCCGTTGCGCCTGCAAGGTCCGAGGAGCCATGGCGCAGCCCGCCGCCCCTCAGGCCCAGCACAGCGCAACCGCCAGCCGCAGCGCCATCCATCGCGCACGTCCAAACACCACGCTGGATGTTGGTGCTGATCGCGCTGCTTACGATCTTGGTGCTGCTGCTCGCTGCGATGCTCTGGCGCGGGCCACCTGGCAAGCCGACTCTTTCCCCCTGGGGTATCCCTCCGTTAGTCTCCGCAGCCCACCGTTCCATGGCCGTTAACCTTCCCCACGACACGATACCAGCGTCGATCGCAGCGCGGCTGCGAACCGGGCGACATGAGGCGGTGGAGCTTGCCGATACCACCGAGGTGGAGGTCGGGCCGCGCGAGCCCGCCGTGGTTGCTGCAGCTGAACGGTTAGGGGAACTGGTTCGACCGCGCTCCGAACAGGAAGGCGTTGCCCGCGTTCCCGAGAAGCCCAACCCGAGCGCGCTGGACTTCCAATCGGGCGAGGTTTTCCGCGGTTTGAGGATGGGCGAGCGGTTTGCGAAGGGCGGGATGTCCTCCCTGTACGACGCAAAGGGTACGGACGGGCGCGAACTCTTGGTGAAGGTCTTGCTCGCGCCTTATCGCCATCCACACTTCGCAACCATCCGCGACAAGCTCGTTGCAGAGGGAGAGCTGCTTCGAGCACTAGGTGGCGAGCTGCCCTTCTTGGTCAATGTCCACGACGTAGGCATCGATGAACGAGTAGGACCGTTTGTTGTCATGGATAAACTGGGTGGCAGGCCGCTGGATGCGCGGCTTACGTTGTTGCGCGCCACCGGCAAAACGCTACCAAGCGATACCGTTGTACGTCTGGGCATATCGATCGCCGCGAGCCTGCATTTGATGCACGAGCGGGGCGTTGTTCACCGCGACATCAAGCCCGGTAACATTCTATTGCCCGATGCCAGTAGCAAAGGCCGCTATGGCGACGTGGTCATCATCGATTGGGGAGCGGCGAAGAGTCCTTACTCGTCTGCAACCGCGACGCACGATGCAGCCATTGGCACGGCCGCCTACATGGCGCCTGAGCAGATCTTGCGTGGCACCATCACGGGCCAGATTGACCAGTACGCTCTCAGTCATGTGCTGGTTGAATGCCTATGTGGCCGCCACCTGCTGAGCGGAGATGACGGGCTGCCCGCTGCGGAAGAGCTCGCCAATCTCCAGATCCTCGGCCAGTTCGATAGCCCGCCGGCACACCTCGTTTCACCCCGCCTATGGGCCATTCTCGCGCGCGGACTGGAGAAGGACTTTCGCAAGCGTTACCCGTCGAGTGCTGCCTTCGCGCAGGCGCTGCGTGAATGGCTGGCTGCTCCCGATGCCACGGCCAAGGCTCCGGCGGTGCTGTCGCTGGCGGTCAAGCCCACGGTGCCGAAGGATGCTTCGCGCAACCAACCTCGGCCGGCCTTGCAATCGCGTTCCGAGGTACCGGTACCCGCCTCGCGACTTCGACTCGACGAACTTTCGGATCGCGCGAGCCTCATTGTCCGTTCGGGCGCGATGACCGGGACGCGCTTCGCGCTGGCCGAACGGCACGTGATTGGCCGGCACCCGGGTGTTGCCAGCATCGTGCTCGAGGACGAAGGCGTCAGCCAGGAGCATGCTGTGCTCTCGGTGATTGTGATCGACGCCGCCCGGCCGGTCTACAACGTACGCGATGCGAAGAGTCGCAACGGAACAGCTGTGGGCCAACTCCGCCTGAACGACGGGAGCGACCCGGAGGCACCAGCCGGTGACACCGTCGCAGCCTTGCGTGTAGGGGAATCGCTGATCTGCGACCAGGTTGAGCTGGTGCTGTTTCCCGCGGGCAGGCTGCTGCCCAACGGCTCGTGGCAAACCTATGCAGAGGCGCGCGAGAATGAGCGTTTGCGCGATGCCGCCCTGGCGGCGGCCAATCCAGCGTTGCGAGGCGGGACGTCGAAGCTCGCGGCAACGCCGGTATCGCCAGCCGCGGCTGGCCGCAGCCCGGTACGGCCCCTGCCGGCGACGCTCGATGATGTGGGCACAAGTCGCGCGCAGCGCGTCGTTCCCCGCCATGAAGTCGAGCTTAGTGATCGCTGGCTCGCCCCGACGTTGCTCGTAATGGAAGCCGGGGACAAGCCAACGAGCCGGCGGTTTCATCTGGGCGATGAGGGCGTGATTGGGTCCTCACCGGACTACGCGAACATCGTGGTTCACGGGGGCAATCGCGTGAGCAAGCGCCATGCTGCGTACAGTCACATTACCGGAGCCGAGGGAGGTGAAATCACCTACGCGTTTGAGGACCTGCAGAGCGCCAACGGCCTCTGGGCCGACCCAGGTGACGCGCCGGGGAAACGGCGCCGCGTCCAGGCCCAGGTCCTTCATCCGATGCAAAGCTTATGGCTCGGTTCGGCGGCCCAGGTCCTGTTGCTCCCGCCCGGCCGCTTCCTAAGCCCGAGCGAATTTCAGGCCTGCGATAGCCAAGGGCGCTCCGTTCGTAGTCAACCGGCTCGGCACAAACTCCACCCGATCGCTGCGGCCGCCATACTGTGTGCGTCCGCCGCCCTGATTGCCGCCGTTGCGTGGTACCTGTTCCAGCGGCTCGGCCTGCTATGAGCGAACTCAGTATCAAAGAACCCAGCGAACAGGAGATCGCCGAGCAACGCGAGCGGCTCGCGAAGCTTGCCGTGGAGCAGCCGAGCTTTGTCCAAGCCGTCGGCAAACTTGCCCGCATTACGCTTAAACCCAAGTCGGCGAGTGGCGCCACCCAGCCCAAAGGGCTCGAGCCAGTGTTTTCGCAGGATACCGTGCGTGATCTCGTGCCGCCGGCTGCGCTCGAGGCGCCGCTTCCCACCGACGACGACGACGCTGAACCGCTGGAAGCCCTCAGCCCGAAAGAGCGCAAGGTGCTGTGGCGCGGCTTTAGCGTATTGGCGATCTTCGTCGCAGGCATCGCAGTTGGTGGGCTTGTCTTCGTGCGCGCTTGCAACCAAAGCGAGCCCAAGCTCGTGGTGCCAAGCGCCGTTAGCGCGTCCGCCGCAGCAAGCTCGGTGGAGTTGCGCAGCCCACTGCCAACGAGCTCAGCCCCGCCAACACTGACGAGCGCACCCTCAGCGACCGTGACCACCAGCAAGGCGCAAAGTTCTGCGCAACCCAAACCCGAAGCGTCCGCCACACCTTCCGCAAAGACTGGGCCTTTTAGTGGGCCTGATTGGGGCATTGACCATTGAAACATCAACGAACGGCGATGATTGGCGTGTGCGCGATGCTGCTCAGTGCACCCGCGCAGGCAGAAGAAGAAGAGCTCAATCAGGCGAGCAAAAAAGTCTATGAAGAGGCTTTGACTGCCGCGAACAAGAGTGATTGGGCGCTCTGCCGCACGCGCGCTATTGGGGTATGGCAGCAGATCAAGAGTCCGAGCGTTGCCGGCATCCTTGGTATCTGTGAGGCGGAGCTTGGCATGAATCGGGACGCGGCCGAGCATCTGGACTTTTTCCTCAAGAACCAAAAGAAGGCCACGCCCAAGCAACTGGCCCAGGTCACGGAAGCGTTCGACAAGGTCAAGCCGAAGGTGGCGCGAATCACACTTACGCCGGTACCGGACGATGCTGATGTCTTTCTTGACGATAAGCCACTCGGGCGCGGCAAGCAGACGTTCTTCGTCAATCCGGGAGACGTACGGGTTGGCGTAGCCAAGAACGGCCAAGCGAAAAACAAGACGATTAGCGTCAAGGCAGGCGAGCAACTCGATAATCTGGTGATCGACGTACCGATCGATTCAGCGGTAGGTGGGCATGCTCAGGGTGGCAGCGGTGCAGCCGGGGCGACGGGTGGGTCCGGTGGCACCGCCGGACAAGGCGCGGCAGGAGCGGGCGGAGCAGGGCAAGGCGCCGCAGGAGCAGGCGGAGCAGGCGGGGATACCGCTGCCGAAGCCAAGCCGCTGTGGCCCGTATTCGTCCTAGGCGGAGTGGGCTTGGCGGGGATTGGCGCCGGCGTGGGATTGACGGTTGCCGGCGGTAGCCAGTACGCAGACGCCGAGCAAACCGCAGCGTGCTCCCCCTTCACGCTCGCCTGCTCCACCACCGCCACCGAACAGCTCGATGATGCCGCGCTATTGCAGAATGTGGGCATTGGCATGTTCGCCGTCGGCGGCGCCAGCCTCATCGGCATGGCGATTTACTTACTTATCCCGGAGGCCTCCAACAAGGCCGCCTTTGCTCCTTGGGTCGGCGGCGACCGCTACGGCCTCACCACCACCTTATCCTTCTGAAAGTCGAGACCCAGCATGCGACACCAAGCCCGCATTCGAACCCTGATCGCCTCAGCCATGCTCAGCGGCTGCTCCTACAACGTCTGCGACGAATTCTTCAACGGCACCTGCCCGCCGGTTGAAACGGGTGGAGGGGGAAGTGGAGGGGGCGGGGGTGGGACGGGGGGAATAGGTGGCAACGCAGGTGGAGGCGGTAACGCTGGTGGCGGTGGAATGGGCGGAGACGGCGGCCAAGGCGGTGGGCCGAATCCGATTTGCACCCCCACTGAGGGCGAACCGATTGGGCCGGACTGCGGAGTGTTCGTGAACGCCGCATCGGCGGGCGGCGACGGAAGTCAGGCCATGCCGTACAGCACAATCACTGAAGCCGTCGCAGCTCTTGGCGGCGCCACGCATATCTATGTATGCGGCGGCGACAGTTTCAATGGGTCAATCACGTTACCCGCTGGCGTCTCCCTCTCCGGCGGCCTCGCTTGTGCTGATTGGACGTTTGCAGCGGCAAACACCAAGCCCACCCTCC
>JBILLK010000080.1:0-4289 GCA_044376115.1 Polyangiaceae bacterium
GAACAACATGGCGGTGGACGCAAGACAAAGCAGCGAGACGGTATGTTTCATCATGGTAGTAACTCCTTGTCTGAACATCACCCGCCGGGGGCCACGAAGTTTCTCGCGTCGACAATTCTTTGTGCGGGTACCACTCGTCGAGCAGAGGCGGCCGCGCGCGGCTACGTGGCAATCCGCAAGCCGCTCGCTTGCTGGCTTCGCTGCGTGGCGAAGCGGTCTACCCGACAACGATTGCAACGACGCCACTTACGACGAGTCGCAGCGGTCAGTACGTCTTGATGACGCTTCCGCCCCTGGCGCACACGTCGCCGGGGTCCGGGTTGCTCGCCTCGCAGTACGCGATGCAGGCCTCGTCGCTGTCCTCGACGCTGTCCGGTGGGTTGGGGCTGGCGATCATGTTCTCTACCTCGCTCAGACCACCGCGAAACAATCCGCACACCGGCTGCGCTGCCGGGTCTTCGCAGGCGTCAGGCGACGCCTCGTGCATGAAGATGACGACTCCATTCCATGTGCACAGGACGCTCATGGACGGGCTCGAAAGGGAGCTCTGCTCGCAGTCGGCGAGCGCGTCGGCGCACGAGATAGCGTCGGCCTGAAAAGACGGGTCGCTGCCGAGTGGACAGAAGTAGCCACTATAGGAGCCCAGCCCTTCCAGGCCGTCGCACGCAAGATCGTCTTCGGGTTCCGGTATGGGCCGTTCCGGAGTTTCCCCGTCCTGTCCTTCACGCTCGGGAATCGCGGAATCAGCCGACGGCACGCCGTTCTTCGATTCATCGCGCTCGACGCTTGGCTCGTCGTTCAATGCGCCGCGGCGGTCACCCGATGACTGCGCGCCCCCATTCGGAGCCGCGAGAACTGCACCGCGAGGCATCGTCGCTCCTCGGCGCGAAATGCGGTTTGGCGACCGATCGCGAGAGTCGTTCGGCGCCGCGGGCGGGACGGAACGCGAGGTCGGGGCCGGCTGGACAGATGCCCCATCGCCGTCGACCGCTGATTGCGGTGTCTTGGGCGATTGCAGAGGTCGGCGGAGCGTCTCCTGGGGCGACAGCTCCCTGCCGGTCGGTCGCGCCTTGCCTTCGTTTCCGAGCGGGTCGCGATCGATCTGCTGCGGGGCGCGCGACGGCGAATCTGCCCACCGACCTTCGCCTTCAGCCGCGGCATCAGCGCCTTCCGAGGTGGCTTCGGAGCTGCCAGCCTGGGGCGTCGTCGGCAGGCCTCGCTCCTCGGTCGTGCGCCGCACCACGAGGCCGGTCACGACGAGCGACATGGCACCGGCGAGTAGCAACAGGTGGCGCCTGCCGCCGTGCGGCTCGTGGACATCGCGGCTGCCGAGGATCCGCGCCTCGCAGTCGCGACTCGGCTTCGCGCGTGCAAGCTGCCGGTCCACCTCGTGCAGCGCCTCGATGATGTTCGGACGGGCGGCGGCCTCTTCGCGTGCGGCTGTCGCGTGGGCTGTTTCCAGATGCATCTCACCCCGCGTCGAGGATGTCTCGCTCATGGCGACACTCCCCATCCCTGGCGGACAAGGTTCTCGGTTGCGCGAGTGATCAGCTTGCTGACGTAGCTCTTGCTGTGTCCAAGGACGGCTCCGATCTCGTCCTGTGACTTTCCGTCGAGGTGGTACATGGCAAATGCGACTCGCTCCTTCGGCGGCAATGTCGCGAGCGCATCAAACGCTCGACGCAGCTCGTCGCGTGCGCCCTGCACGACATCCGCGTCGATCGATGGCTCGTCTGCCCGCAGCCAGCGGAGGGTGAAGAGCCCAGCGATGCGTTCGTTGCGAAGCTTGTTGAGGCAACGGCGGGTGGTCGTCGTGTAAAGCCACCCTTCAATCGCGTCGAGGCTCTCCAGAGCACCCGCGCACCGCCACAACTGCAGGAAAACGTCCTGCGTGATGTCCTCGGCGAATGCGGGTCGGCCTCGGCCGTATCGGAGCGCGAGGCGGAACACGAGCCCGCTATGCAACCGATATGCATGCGCCACCGCAGCTTGGATCTGCTGGTTGACGTCCGACGACGGTGGGCGCTCCTCGCGCGTGTCGCCCCACCTATCGGGGCCCCCGAAGCGCTCGTCCGCCGATACGGACGGCTGATCGATCGGGGGATGGAGTGGGGTTGTCATCGGCCCTCGTAATCACACGCGAGCGGTGGCCGAGTTTCCTCGGGTTCATAAAAATGGTTCGGAGCGTGAACCAAGGCGACCACACGGCTCTCGGCGATGCCTCATGCGTTCGACTCCAGCGCTTCGACGTCGACCGTGCTGACCAGGCGATAGCGCCCTTCTGCGCCGATTTCGCCAGAGACCGGCGCGACGTCGGCGTAGGCGCGGCCGATGGCGACGCGCAGACGACGACCCGCAGGCGCCGCAGCCGTGGGGTCGTACTCCTGCCAGCCGCTGGGCAGCTGGATCGCGACCCAGGCGTGTGGCAGCGTTCGCCTCTCTTCTGCCGAGAGGGCGTAGCCGGAGACATAGCGGTTGGGCACGCCCGCGGCATCGAGCGCCGCGATCGTGCGTTCGCCGCGTGGAGCTCGACGAGCGTGCTCGCGTCGAGCGTCTGTGGCGCCAGCGCGACTGTCGTGATGGCCGGCTGGCGTGGTGATGCTCGTCGTTATGCCACCCGAAGAAGGGCTCGAGCCATCCGCGTGCATGCAGCTCGCCGGCGCTCGGCGCGGCGCATAGGGGTGGGTACGTGGGCCCGGGCGCCGACTTCCGCTACGTTCAGGATGATGACGCCCATTCGAGAGCGACGCTGGCTCGCCATCGGAGACCCTCAGACGACCTTCGAGAGGTTTCTCGGCGTCCTGCGCGGGCACGACCTGCTCGACGAAAAGGGCTCGCTCCGCGCGGAGGTCGGCCTGGTGTCGATCGGCGACCACTTCGACTTCCAGGCGCATGACGGACGCTCCCTCGCAGACACGGCACGCGACGGCACGAACATCCTCCGCTGGCTCGCCGCGCACCCGCCGGAGCAGGTCGTCATCCTGCTCGGCAATCACGACACCTCACGCGTCATGGAGCTCGCCTTCGAGTCGGACGAGAGCTTCGCGGCGGCGCGCGCCCTCGCAGCCCAGTGCAAGGCCGAGGATCCGCCGGCCGCGAAGAACAGCGAGTTCCGCGCCCGCTTCCCGCACATCCCGACGCCGGACGTCGCGCATCGCGACTACTCCGCGTTCACCGTCGAGCAGCGCGAGCTCGTAGAGCAGCTGCTCCTCGCCGGCCGCGTGCGTCTCGCCTGCCTCGGGCATCACCACGGCAAGCCGGTGCTGCTGACGCACGCGAGCGTCACGAACGCGCAGGTGAAAGAGCTCGGCGTGGAGCCGCGCGCCGAGGCCCTCGCGCTCGCGCTCGAGGCGCGGCTGCGGACCGCCGTCGCCGCCGTGCGTGGCGCCTGGGAACGAGGTGAGCTCGCCGCGCTCGACCTCGAGCCCCTCCACTTCGCAGGGCAAGACGGTCGCGAGGGCGGCGCGCTCCTTTACCATCGCGCCTCCCAAAAAGGGGACGAGACCGGAGATGCCGCGCCCGTCGCTCGCCGGAAATTCCATCCGCGAGAGCTGCCCCGTGGCCTCGTGCAGGTCCAGGGACACTGCGGACACCACAAGTGCCGCGAGCACCTGGCGCAATGGCTCGGCCCCTCGGCCGCGTTGCTCGCTCGCGGCGGGCTCCGCACGCTGACCGTGTCCGACGCGGGCATCGTCTACGACGCCGGCATCGCGCCCGCGCGCGAGGGCGACGCGACCGTCTACTTCATCGACATCGAGATGAACTGGCCGACCCTCACGGACTTTCCGCTCTTCGAGCTCGAGCACGTGGTCGCCGTCCCGTGAGGCGTGCGAGCGATGCGTGGTGGCCCATACCGGCGCCTGAGAACTTCGAACGGGGAGCTGACCGAGGGCCGGACTGAACCTGGGCCCCTTGGACACGGATCGGCGATCCGGATTAGGCTCGATGCGAGGAGATCGGGTCTACGCATGGGGCCCTGAAGCGGAATGGGAGCGGACGCCGGCGCTCCCGTCTCGGCGCTCCCGCCCCGATGGGCCGTGCGTGGGCCCACCGACCGCACCGCCCACCTGCCCGCGCCTGCGACATTGCGGCGCTTGTCACGGTGAGACCGCGCGATATGTCGCACTTCGCACGCCCGAGCGCCCCGCGAGATTGACTGTGCTTGCGGATTGTAGGGCGCCCGTAAAATTGACCCCCTCGCGCCCCTAAAACTGACCCCCCTCGGGCTTCAACCAAGGAGCTCTGAGATGGACGACAAAACGTACGAGAATGTGGCACTCCCAACGATG
>JBILLK010000081.1:0-4085 GCA_044376115.1 Polyangiaceae bacterium
CGAGCGGCACCGTCCGGAAGAGACGGTGCTCTACCGCACGCTCGAGGGGCACTGGCCCGCGTTCCGCGAGCGAGCTGAGGAGGTCGGCGGGCTGCCGCGTGCGTAGCGTCAATTACAAAGCCCCACCGTGTTGCCTCACATGCACCTCATCTGGAGCGATGATACGAGTCCCGCGGTCGAGGCTAGCCCTTGCGGCTCAACTGCAAACCGTTTTGGGGCAGAACATCGCTTATCCCAACGACTCTGAACGCCGCCTCACCCACGAACGCCAAAATGACTGAAATGCGCCATGCATAACGCCTCCGGGTATAGGGGCCTTCTTCTTGTGTTGCTCGCCGTCGGCTGCGCAAAGGGTCAACCCGAAAGGAAGACTCCGCCATCTTCTGAGGGAAAACGCCCTACTTTCCCTTATGATACCGGCTCCTCCCCGACCCCCGAGAGGGCTCCGGATGCAAACCGGATCGCATCCTTCGCTGCTAGCATCGCGCCATTCCTGCGCGAATACCCGCCCAGCTTCCAAGACGCTGAACACGAGCGCCGTTTGCGTCGAACCACCATGGAGATGGTGGATGAGCTAAATGCTCTCGATCTGAGCGACGTCAAAGATAGCGACGTGCTGACCAGCATTGCCTTCATCTTCTCGATGGCACACAATCTTGACCTGGGGACGGCGCCGAAGGCCAAAGAAGTGTTCGAGCGGAGTCTGTCAATGAACCCAGACAACCTCCGATCGAACTATCTTTTCGGCATGTTTCTGGTTTCGACGCGAGAGCATCACTTCGACGCCCTTCCGTTCCTCGAAAAAGCCCTCGCACTTGGGGAGAAAGACGCTCGATACACCATCGGACTCCTGCTGGTGGAGAAGGGAGAGCGGGACAAAGGCATCCAAATCCTTGAAGCATACGCAGCAGATCATCCCGAGCAAACAAGACCGCGCAGCCTGATCCAGGCAATCAAAGAGGGGACACTCAAGTTTCGGTCGAACTGATTCCAGCAAGGAAAGCGCCCTTGGCGCGGACTCTCTGCCAACCGAACGCGGGCGTGACACTCCAATGCTCCATCTGTCCAAGTCGCGTCCCTCAGGGGATCTACCCGTATTCCCGAAGTCGCCGATAAGAACTCCGAACGCCATCCGCGCGTCAACGCCTTTCGGCGGGGACCTCTACGAACCTCTCACCAGCGATTGCTCCCTCCTCGGCTCGAACATTCCCCCGCAGCGCGCACACTGAGGCGTCGACGCCCTCCTCGAGCATCACGCTCCGCGCATCTTCCGACTCGCCCTCTTGGCTGACTACGCCACGTCGATCGCGGGCACCTCGTCGTCCCAAAGCGCTTTCGCCCTCGCTCTCGCCACCTTGGGCTTGTCTGCCGGCAGCCCGTGCGACACGAGGATGTCGTGTGCGGCAGTCTCGTCTAGGATCACTGCGATAAACTCGAGGCGGCCTCCGCAACGTGCGCAGCGCAGAGCGTCGATGTCATGCACGCGTTTGAGCAGCTCTTGCCATGGGATGTAGCGAGTCGCAGCACAAACCGAACTGTACGAGCGTAGCGAAGTACAGTGAGGTGCACGAGCACGGCGAAGCCGCGCGCAGTGAACGCAGCCTCGCCACGCTGGCTCGTCGGGTTGCTTTGTCTGGCCGCTATTCGGCAGCCATCGAGGTGCCGCGCAACCCGTCGACGACGCTTCTGGCGGGCTGGAGCGGCTTGCGGTAGAGTCGAATCATGTTCGTCACGAAGCCGCCGACGACCAGCGAGCGCCAGAAAGCCGGTTCGTGGTCTCGCTGGCGGAAACACCGGAATGGCGCCGTCTCGAGCCTTGCGTGCAGCACTGCCTCGAGGCAGTGCACGAAGCATGGAAAGGGAGTGTTCGGGCCGCAATGCGAAGAGCGTGAAGGTATCGAGGCCCGACAATCGAGAGGCGGGGCGTTCAACTTCGAGGGCGCGCGTGAGAAAGCTGTCGTGGGGACAAATCGTCGAATCGCTGACCATGAACATGGGGTTCCTGGACTGTGACGACGCGCACGCACTTGGCTTCCTTGGCGGACGGTAGGGTGTCGAAATGGCAATCGAATTCCGTTCTCGAGCGACTATCGCAGGTGCCTTGCTCATCGTGGCTTGTTCACCTGCTGCGGTTCCGTGCCGGAGTGCTGCGGAGTGTGACGGTCTCGACGGGCGCCGAGTCAGCATCGTTGGCGTCTACAGAGCCTTGCCCCACCCGAAGGGCGCCGTACGAGGTGACGGCAAACCGATCTACGCCCGCGTGGATCTCGACACGACGGGTCCTTTTCTCGAACCCTTCTGGTCCAGACACTCGGAGCGCGACGCCGACGAATTGCGTCGCCTCGACGGCAAGCGAGTGCGTGTCAAGGGCATCTATCACAAGAGGATGCCGCCGAACCCCGAAGACCCTCCGCAAGCGGAAGCAATGGGAGACGCGTGTCTATCGTCGGTCCAGGATCTCGAGCTCGACGAGTAGAGCTCGGTGGTCTTCGAGTCCATGGCGCGGGGGTAGTGCGCCACCGAGGAAAGCCGATAGGCAGCCGAAATCCGAACGCCATCCGCGCGTCAACGCCTTTCTCCGGGTAACCTCTACGAACCTCTCACCGGCGCTTGCGCGCTCGTCGGCTCGAACATTCACCCGCAGCGCGCACACTGAGGCGTCGACGCCCCCCTCGATCATCAAGCTCCGCGCATCGTCCGACTCGCCCCTTTGGCTAAGCCACGTCGATCGCGGGCACATCGTCGTCCCATTGCGCTTTCGCTGTCGCCCTCGAAACCTCGGGATTGTCTGCGGGTAACCCGAGCGACACGAGGATGTCGTGTGCGGCAGTCTCGTCCAGGATCACTGCGATAGATTCCAGTCGCCTCCGCAACGCACGCACCGCAGAGCGTCGATGTCATGCACGCGCTTGAGCGACTCTGCCCATGGAATGTAGCGAGTCGCAGCACTGAGTTAGCCTCACCACGCTGGCACGTCGAGTTGCTTTGGCAGGCCGCCCGGTGGCGCGGACTCCGCACGCACAAGCCGTCGAGGTCGCGGACCCCGCGCGACTGCTCCGGGCTCATGTAGAAGGGCGTGCCGAGCATCGCGCCCGTCCGCGTCGAGACGTCCTGCCCCTTCTGCTCCTCGAGGACCTTGGCGATCCCGAAGTCGAGCACCTTCACCACCAACTCGTTGGGGTCGTCGCCGTCGCGCACGAGGAAGATGTTGTCCGGCTTCAGATCCCGGTGGATGACGGCTGCCCGGTGGGCGCGCGCCACGGCGCGCAGGACACCCTTCATCACCGTCGCCGTAGCCCCTGCGGTTAAGCACCGCTCGCGCTGCAGGCAGGTACTCAGGGTCTCGCCCTCCAGGAGCTCCATCGCGATGTACGGGATGTCCCCATCGACCCCGTGGTCGAGGACCTGGACGACGTTCCGCGACTTGAGTGCTGCGGCGGCCTTCGCCTCTCGAATGAACCGCGCGTGGGCCTCCTCGCGGCTGCAGGAGGTGGGAGTGAGCAGTTTGATCGCGAGTGGGGTGCCAAGGGCGAGGTGTTGGGCGCGCCAGACGCAACCCATCCCTCCGCGCCCGATCAGCTCGCGCAGCTCGTAGCGGCCGCCGATAAGCTGGCCCACCTCCCCGGGCAGATTGTCCACTGCCGGCAGCGTAGGCGAGCCTCGCAGGGCTGTCGAGGAGCCCCTGAGACGCGAGGAGGCTCGAGGGTCGGCGGCAATAAAAAACGGTCCGCTACAAGAGAGCCTTCGTCGTATGAGGCGCAGTCCAGGTCGTTCGACGCTGCACGGCGCACGTCGACTTCTCCGTCGACGAGCGCGACGTTGTGAACGCTCTTTTCACTGTAGATCGACTAGCCTCCGCACATGTCCGAGGCTCCGCCGATTCCCATCGTTGCCAGCCGTTACCGGCTGACCGCAAGGATCGGCAAGGGCGGCATGGGCACGGTGTGGCGCGGCCAGCACGTGTCGTTGGGAACCACCGTCGCGATCAAGCTGCTCGATCCGACGTTCGCCACACAGGACGACTTGAAGTCGCGGTTCATCCATGAGGCCCGCGCGGCGGCGGCTCTTCCTCGTCATCGATGGAG
>JBILLK010000082.1:0-4077 GCA_044376115.1 Polyangiaceae bacterium
GCACGTCGTGACGTCCACCTCGAAGACGTGCCTCAAGAGCCAGGCCCATGGGCGTCGGCGTGGCTCGGTGTCGCTGCTGTCGTTGTTGTCACCGAACAGCTCGAGCTGCACCACGCGGGAGCTGAGCTCGCGACCTCGGGTTTGGGCACGACCTCGCTCCGAACCTTCGCGTGCGAGCTGAGCACACCGTGGTAGCGCACCATGTGCAGCCGAGGTGGAGGGACGAGCGCACAGACCCGTGCGATCAGATCGAGCGGCTCGAGCAAGAGCGCAACCGTGCCGTCCTTCCACGGCTTCTTGAAGGTGTACCGCAGCTTGCCGCTCGGGGTTTCCTCGAGGCGCTCCTGTGCGAGCGGCGGCCGACACAGATACCGACATAGCCGCTCGAGGCGGGCGCGGTCATGCGCCGCGACGGCGACCTGGGCGTGCACGTTGAACCCCATGACCTCGGCGAACGGCTCACCTTCCCGGGCGCGGCTCGGGTCCACGATTCGCAAGAGGGGCTGCCCTGCCCTCTCGCCGACGAGACCGAGGCCAGAGGCCGGCGCGCTGCAGCAGGCCGCAAGCGCGAGCTGATCGGGCTGCGCGTCGTCGTCGTCGCCCTCGCCCGTGGAAGAGCGGAGCGTCCACCGATTGATTCGTTGCTGCTGTACCACGATGAACTCGAGTCGATGGAGACGATCTCAGAGCTCCATACGCGATCCCCGCGTGCCACGAAGCGCTTCCTCAATTCGTATCGCTTACTCCGCGCTGCGCTCAGCGCCGAAGAAGAGTTGCACTTCGACCTGCATCAATCGCGTACCGTGCTGCTCCTGCTGGGCGTTGCTACAGGTGCGCCCGCCCTATTCGGCGCTCTTTGCCAGCGCTCGGTGGATGCCAAGGAGCCGAGCGACTTGCCTACGGCACTCAAGCAGCTGCTCGAGGCGGAAGCTGGAGATGGTCACGGGCTCCGCCTCAACGCTGGTGAACGCACTCGCGTCGCGGCTGCGCTCGCGAGCGTAAAACAAGCCGAGTGGACTTTTGACGCAGCCACAACGCTCCGCTGGACCCGCCGCGTCGCTCGCTTCACCTTCATCGAGCCGCCGCTGGTAGTTGAAGCTAAGCCAACGTCGCCAGAACCTGGGTCAACTTCCCGTTCACGGCAAGAGCGAGCTCGTTAAGCGCGGGGCTTTCAAGACCGAAAAGGTCGTCGGATCGCCGACGACCACGCCGGGAGGTGGTCCGGAACTGCGCTGGTCCCAAAAACGTGCCGCTGTATCTTGCGGCGCACCGCAGGCTCGGGTCGAGATCCACATATGCGCCGACTCGCCTTTCGAATCGTGAACGTGTTTACCGTTGATGGAGCTCGCCTCTCTGGCAACCCGCTGTGCGTATTCGAGAACGCCGAGGGGCTCAGCTCGGACGAGATGCAAGCCCTCGCACGTCAGACCAATCTCTCCGAAACGACCTTCATCCTGCCAAGTACCTCTGCCGATGCCGAGGTACGAATTTTTACGCCGAGCTACGAGATGCCGTTCGCTGGGCATCCAACGCTTGGCACCGCAAGCGTCGTCGCGGCGGGACGCGAGAGCGTCGTCTTGTCGATGAAAGCCGGCCTTGTTCCGGTCAAACGCCAGCGTTCGAGCTACACGCTGCGCACAGCGCAAGCGCCCCAAACCCGTCCCGTTTTGGCCTCACGTGAGGAGCTGGCTCAAATGCTCGGTCTTCCCGCTGACGCGGTGTCGGCCGAGCCGCTTTGGGTTTCCACCGGGGTCGAGCAGTTGGTGATTCCGATTCGAAGCGTCGAACTTGTGCGGGCGGCTCAGCCCGATGCTGCGCTCCTGCGCCGCTACGCCTACTCCGAAACGCGTAAAGCCTCGATGGCCTATCTCGTTTCGGAAGCTCGGCCGCACTGGACGGTGCGCTTCTTCTTCACGGTCAACGGAGCAGTTCTGGAGGACCCGTCCACCGGCTCGGCCTGCGCAAACCTCGGCGGCTGGTTGCACCGCTCGAATCGCACGCCGATCGAGGTCAGTCTGCGCCAAGGTGAAGCGGTTGGCCGCCCATCCCGACTAGACCTCCGCGTCGACGGGGAGGGCGCAATCTTCGTGAGTGGTGAGGTCATCGAACTGGGTCGCGGGGAGATCTCGTTGTAGCGACCGAGAGCACGAAACCATGGTTCGCGCGCGAGATCGTCAGCTCAACGCGACCAAACGGCGCGAAGTGTGGCACCGGCAACGCTCAATGAGTAGTTATCTCCTTGGCGCGCAATGTGCGGCACACGGGTTCATGGTGCCGAAACGGGAGGAGCTTCAGCGGGCGGTGCGGGCGGAGCTGGTGCAGGCGGCGCTGGTGCAGGCGACGCTGGTGCGGGCGGCGCTGGTGCGGGCGGCGCTGGTGCGGGCGGCGCTGGTGCGGGCGGGGCTGCTGGTGAAGGAGGCGCTGCTGCAGGCTTAAACGGCAAGAACAGATTGACCGCTAGCGCGTGAATGGAGGTGTTGAACGCTGCGCGGTCCACGTAGGTAAACAGGTAGCCGACCTCGAGACGTGCCCATGGCGCCAACTGCACAAACGGTCCAACGAAAAGGCGGTTTTGATCGAACCCCTGGGGTGCTCCCCAATCGGTTTCGTTTAGGCCAACGAAGATCTCGTCCCAAAGCACTGCCCCAACCGGAGTCTCTTTGTCCGGTTGCCACGACGCTCGAACGAACTCGCGCAGACGAAAGCCGACGTCGTCACCCGCTTCGCTGAAGCGCTGTTCGAAACGCGTTCGCGATTGAAGCGACCAGCCTTCGATCTTGTGTTGCAGGATCGCCTGCTGCCACGCGCGATGCTCGTGCACCGGGTTCGAGTCTTCATCGGCAAAGACGGGTATCCACGCGTAGCCTGCCCACGCGCTGATCCAATCGGCAAACTCCACACCCAGCGCAGGGCGCACAATGAGGAGACTGCCAGCGTTTCCGCGGCGCGCGTGAGTATCGAGCCAGACCGCGGGCGACGGTTTGGTGTCCAGTAGGGTGCCTGTCGTCATGACCGCCGTCCACGACTGAAACTCCGCGCGGTCCTGCGCCTGCACGACCGAAGGCAGACAGGTCGCCAGCACAACGACCGCGAGCTCAAGCGCAGTCGTATGGAATTGTGTTCGATGTGTTAGCGACATCGACCGGAAACTAGCCGGCGCGACGGCATCAGCCTTGGAAAAAGTTCAAGAATAATAAAATGACTCGAAGCGCGCCGCGACTCAGCGAGCGACCGGCACGCAGCTCAGGCCAAAAGTCCAACGATGTCGAGCGCGGAGAGGATCCCGGACAGCTTGCCAGCTTCGTCGACCACCAGGACGCGGTGAACCCGCGACTTCGACATGATTTGCGCCGCTGCGAGTACGGACTCTGACTCCCGCACCGTCACGAGCCGGCTCGACATGATTTCGGCGACGGTGAGATGTGCAAAATCAGCTGTGGGGTGAAGCAAGTCTTCCATCAGCGAAACCAATTGAACTGCATCATAGAAGAGCCCGTCGTTTTCCGAGCTCGCGGGCTTGTTTTCATCCGATCACCATCGAACCGTCGGCTTCAGTGTCGCAAGCGGCGGAACGTATGGTTGCTAAGCGCGTGGGCGCGAAGCCCCCGAAGTCCGTTCATCTGCCGCCCATGCTCGGATAGCCACAGCTTGGCATAGCGCGACTGCCCAACATGTTCGTGTGGCGCTGGCTTTCGATCGCATACATCTCGGCTCCGGACATCGGCCGGCAACGCGCCGGGTCACCGCCCGAAACGAGCAAGGATCGCAGCATGTCTTGGTTTTTAATCGCTGGCGCCGATTGGCCATTGGATGCGCAGCCGAGAGCGCCCGTGACCAATACCAAGATCAGCCATCGGACCGCCCGCGATGAACAACCCGCTTTTGACTCCATGTTTGAATTGGCCACACGTCACCTCGGAGATCATTGTGGACTCGGCCAGACAAAGGTCCATTCGGCGGATAGGGATTTCGAACCTGGAAAAGCGCCTACTGGGTGAGCCGAGCTCAGCCTGACGCCCAGCCTGAACGAGTGGCAGGAGGCCGACGAGCGCCCGGTTTGGTCTGGTGCAGACCTAG
>JBILLK010000026.1:0-146460 GCA_044376115.1 Polyangiaceae bacterium
TTTTCCGAAGAGGGCACGAGTCATTCACTCCGTGCCTTCGGCACTCCGTAGACCTCCGCGGACTCCGTCCACTTCGTGGACTCTGTCCACTCCGGTTCTGTTCCCTGCATCCGCCTTCGGCGGAATGACTCGTGCCAAAGTCGATGGTCCAAGGGGCCTTCGGCCCTTTTTTCCGAAGAGGGCACGAGTCATTCACTCCGTGCCTTCGGCACTCCGTAGACCTCCGCGGACTCCGTCCACTTCGTGGACTCTGTCCACTCCGGTTCTGTTCCCTGCATCCGCCTTCGGCGGAATGACTCGTGCCAAAGTCGATGGTCCAAGGGGCCTTCGGCCCTTTTTTCCGAAGAGGGCACGAGTCATTCACTCCGTGCCTTCGGCACTCCGTAGACCTCCGCGGACTCCGTCCACTTCGTGGACTCTGTCCACTCCGGTTCTGTTCCCTGCATCCGCCTTCGGCGGAATGGACTCGTGCCAAAGTCGATAAGCTGGGCCGTAGCAGGCCGTCCGCAGCACCAGTGTGTCCCGCTTGGCAACGCTTGCTGGGTGTCCCCAGCGTGGTCATCCTCAGGCCTTCCGAAGCTGGAGGTTCTCATGGAGCGTAGAGACTTTTTGACGATCGCAGGTGCTGCAAGTGTTGGTGCTGCATGTGAGCCACCGCCCTCGCAAGAGGCCGCTTTGCTCGACTTGGTGGATCGGCCGGTCGCGCTGCGAACACTCGGCAGCTCGCACGGGCCAATCACGCGGCTGGTGAGCCCTGGCGACATCGGCGAGGACCTCAAGCCCTTCGTCTTCCTCGACCGGTTCGAACTGCGAACGGGCGGGGCCGCGCCCAACTTTGGCTGGCATCCGCATTCGGGCATCGCGACCGTCACCTACATCTTCCAAGGCGCCGCCACCTACGAAGAGACCAACGGCTCCAAGGGCGTGATCCGTGCGGGGGGTATTGAATGGATGCGCGCGAGCGGCGGCGTTTGGCACACCGGTGGCGGCCTACCAGGAGAAACCATCCGCGGCTTCCAACTCTGGGTTGCGATGCCACCCGAGCTCGAGAACGCCCAATCCGAGAGCGCCTACGTCGATCCAGGCGAAGTGCCGGCAGTTGGCCCGGCCCGGGTGATCCTCGGTCAGTATGGTGAGGCCAAGAGCCGCGTCCCGGCGCCTGAGGGTCTCACGTATCTAGCCGTCAGCTTGAAGGCCGGGGAACGCTGGACGTACGCGCCGGCAAGTGGGCACAACGTCGCCTGGCTCGCAGTTCACGTGGGGGCGCTCACGCTCCCGGCCGCCCGGCAAGGCGAGCTCGTGGTGTTCGAGGAGGGCTCGGGAGCCATCGTTATCGAGGCCAAGGTGGATACCGATCTCGTGATCGGTTCCGCTGTTAAGCACGAGCATGCGCTCGTACTTGGCCGCTACTCGGTGCACACCAGCCGTGAAGCATTACAGCAAGGCGAGGCGAACATCGCTCGCATGGGCCGTGAGTTTAGAAGCCAAGGGCGCTTCGGCTGAAGCGTCGAGGCAGCTCGATTACGAATTAGCCGCACACCGCGGCTTTTTCTTTAGGCGATAACGCGGCGCAGCTCCACGGATCGTGCTGACAGTCGATTTATTGACGCTGCGATAGATTCCTCTCTTCAGTTGGCGGTCACCGTCACGTTGATAGGACCGAGAAGTCGTTTCTAGCGACGCCTCTCGATTGACTCGGCGGCGAGGCTGGCTCGGTGCGAGGTCGGATCAACATCCGCCTCGAGCCGCAGCCCCGAACTCGTTGGCCAGCTCGGCGGGGAGAGCTGGGCGTGCATGGCTGCACCGTGCGCGCTCTAGGCCGTTCTCTGTCCACACCAAGAGAGTGACCATGAATGAGCAGGACGACGTCTTCGACTCCGATGAAGACGACAATATCGAAAATACATATCTAAATCTCGGTATCGCCGGCGAAGACTACGCGATCAACGTCGGTCATGTGACCGAGATAGTGCGGTTGCAAAAAGTCTTCGCCGTACCAGACGTGCAAACCCACGTGCGCGGGGTCATCAATCTGCGCGGCAAAGTCATCCCGCTGCTCGACGTACGAACGCGCTTTGGATTGCCCTTCGCCGATTACAACGACCGCACGGTCGTGGTCGTGATCGAGCTCGAAGGCACACCGACGGGGCTCGTCGTGGACGGCGTTTCCGGCATCTGTGAGATCCCGCCTGACCAAGTCGACCCCGCGCCAAGCACCATGCGCACCTCAGACCACTCGCTGATCCGCGGGCTCGGAAAGCGAGGCGAGCGGGTGAGCTTCATCATCGACGTCCCAACGCTCGTGACCACACGCGGCGTGACCCATCACCGCAAGACCGAAGAACTCCGAATCCTTCCTGCGCAAAATCATGGCCAAACTGCCAACGCCAACGGTCATTCTCAGTTCCTTGGCGCAGCAAGGCTCGAGCGTAGTCGTGCAGGCCCTCGAGGCCGGCGCACTCGATGTCGTCGCAAAGCCGACCGTCGGGATTGCCAAAGGGCTCGACGCGATGATGCAGACCTTGATCGAGCGAATCAAGGCCGTGGCCCATAGCAAGCCCATGGTTCGGTTCGTGGCGCCCGAGGTCGGCAAGCTTCAAGCGCCTCCCGCTAGGTCCTTTGAAACCACCGATACAGTAATAGGACTGGGCGCCTCGATGGGCGGCGTCGCGGCGCTAAACCGTATACTGCCTATCTTTCCGCCTTGGTCCCCCGGGGTCGTCATCGTGCAACACATGCCGGCGGATTTTACTGCACAGTTCGCCGAACGATTGAATGAGGTCTGCGCCATGCGGGTAACCGAGGCACGACACGGTGACCGGGTGTTACCGGGCCATATTCTGGTTGCGCCTGGCGGAGATCGTCACTTGGAGATACGGCGGATTGGTGGAGAGTACCGGGTCCACTTGCAGCCGGGCCCGCCGGTCTCGGGGCACACTCCTTCGGTGGACGTCTTCTTCAACTCTCTGGCCCGTTCAGCCGGACCTCGCGCCGCTGCGTGTTTGCTTACGGGGATGGGACGGGATGGCGCGGAGGGCCTGCTAGCCTTGCGCTTGGCCGGCGGTCGTACGTTCGCGCAAGACCAAGCGACGGCGGCCGTTTGGGGAATGCCGCGTGCGGCGGTCGAGGTCGGTGCAGCCGAGCACTGCGTGGCTTTGGAACAAGTCCCTCAGACGCTGGTGCGGGCCGCGCGGCCCTCGGTCCCGCCCCGTGCCTCCTCGCTGCCACCGCGAGCGAGCGCCTCGACGCCGCCGCGAGCAAGCACCTCGACGCCGCCGCGAGCAAGCGCCTCGACGCCGCCGCGAGCAAGCGCCTCGACACCAGCACCGCGAGCAAGCGCCTCGACACCACCGCGAGCGGGCACCTGAACGCGCCGCGGGCTCGGGCGTCAACCAGCTGACGCCAATTCGTTAAGCCGCTGTTCTGGCGAGCCGCTAGTCAAGCATGCCCCCACATGCCGGACTCGCTTCATGAATCGAACGATCGCGACCGGGCTCGTGGCGGCGGGGGTCGCACTAGCTTCCGGCGGTCTCTACCGCGAGTATCGCGTCGCAGCGGCTGAGTCTCATCAGGCCGTACTTGTCGAGGCCGAGGCCAAGCATGCGCAGAAGGCCCACCAGATCGAGCAATCGATCGAGCTTATCTATCAGGGGGCCCGCACCATCGCGTTGCTCCCCTCGCTGCGCGAAGTCAAAGGCGGCAATCTGCCCAAGGGCAAAGCCGATGCAGACGGCTTCGATCGCGCGCGCTTCTCGATCGATACCGAAACGACGGTGCAGCAGATCTACAACAACCTTGCCTCCAACGTGGCGGTCTCCGAGGTGTACGCGGTGCTCGATGGCTTCAAGCCAGAGCAGGGGGAGACCCCGTTCTTCATGTTCGACGAGCTGATCGTCGATGCAAAAAAGGCGGAGGCCGGCGCAGCGGAAGCGCACCACGACGCTCCCGAAGAATCAGAGGAGGCCGAGTACGCCTACTACGTTGGACTGCTCGCTGACTTCAATCGCACTCGGCCCAAGCTCGACCTCTCGACGCTCGAGCTCAATCAAGTGCCAATGGTCAGCTCCCCCGCGATGCGGACCTGCGACAATTCGCAGTATCCATCCACCTCCGGCGATGCTCACAACGCTGACGGCATCCTCTTCAGCGTGCCCATCTATGCGCGTGACCAACACTTCGTCGGTGTGATTAGCGTGATCGCGCGGACCAACGTATTCGAGGCGATGCTGGTCGGGGTGGAGAGCCTCGCGGTTACGCCCGAGGAGAAGGCCGCGCTCAAGCGGGCTGGTAAAGAGGAGCCGGCGATCGCGAGCTTCGTGCTCTCGCGCCCAAAGCAACCGCTCACCATCGCTGACCGCCGCTTCGATCTCGCGGCCGCTCGCGCCGAAGAAGGTGGTGAGCTGCTGACGCGAACGCTCGAGCTGCCGCTCAGCGAGGGCTGGCAACTCGAGTACTTCGTCAGTTCGAGCGCCTTTGCTCCGGGCCTTACGGCGGCGCGCTACAGCTTCGCTTACAAGCTGCTGGCGGTATGGCTCATCGCAGGTTTCTTGCTCTATGTGCTGCGCTCGTCGAGCCGGCGCACAGCGCAGGTCGAGGCCATCCGCACGCATCTCGAGGTGCTCTCGCGCGGGCAGTTGCCGCCAGCGGTGAACGAGGCCGCGGTGGGAGAGCTCAGCCCGGCGCTTCGCGGCATCTCCGAGTGGATCGCCGAGGTCTCGCGGGGCGCGGCGGCGATCGCTGCCGGCGATCTGCACCACTCCATCGTTCAACGCTCCGACGGCGATCTGCTCGCGTTGAGCTTTCAGCGTGCACAACAGGCGCTCGTGCGCTTGGATGGCGATTGCCAGCAGCTGATCCGCGCGGTGCGCGAGGGCCGGCTCTCTGAGCGCGCAGCGTCCGGGACGCACGAGGGCGCCTATCGTGGCTTGGTTGAAGGGCTCAACAGCATTCTTGCCGCCGCAGCGTCGCCCATCCACGAGGCGAAGCAGGTGCTGTACCGCATCGCGGAGCGCGACCTTTCGGCGCGCATGACCGGGGCGTATAGCGGAGATTGGGACGACATCGAGCAGAGCCTCAACCAGGCCGCAGACAACCTCGAGAACGCGCTCAGTCAAGGTCTACAATGCCGCCGATCAAGTGTCGACGGCGGCAGGCGAGATCACCATCGGCAATAGCTCGCTCGCGAACACGGCTATTCAACAAGCGAAGTCCCTAGATCAGGTGACCCATCGGCTACAGACGGTCAGCGCAGGCGGAGAAGCCACCGCGGCCAACGCGCTCGAGGCTCAAGCCATCGCCCGTTCAGCGAAGGGAGCAGCCGAGCGCGGAAGACACAGTATGGGCGAGCTATCCTCGGCGATCGCGCAGATCGAGACAGCCAGCGGCAAGACCGCGCAGATCGTAAGGACGATCGATGAAATCGCCTTTCAAACCAACTTGCTCGCGCTCAACGCTGCAGTGGAGGCCGCGCGTGCCGGCGACGCAGGTCGCGGTTTTGCCGTCGTCGCCGAAGAGGTGCGCAACCTTGCGATGCGTTCAGCCGAAGCTGCGCGCAGCAGTACGCAGGTGATCGCCGAGGCGGTGGGCAGCGCGCAGCGCGGCGTTGCTTTCAACCAAGAAGTCACCGCCGCCTTGGACGAGATCCGCAACCACGTCGCTAAAGTCGAGACGGTGATTCAAGAGATCGCCGGCTCCGCTGCGAGTCAGGCGGAGGCCGTGCGTGAGATCCATGTCGTCGTGGGGGAGGTCTCGCAATCAACGCAGCAAGGCGCGGCGACCACCGAGCAATCTGCGTCTGCGGCCGGGCAGCTCTCTGGGCAGGCCGAAGCGATGAAGTCGCTGGTATCGACCTTCCAGCTGCGCGATGGATCCCAGCACGCGGTGCACCCGATGCCACCGCGGCCGATCAAAGTGCCGGTACCTACGCGTTCGAGCGCGGGAAAGAAGCAGCGGCATCTGCGTTCGGTGCCGCCACCCGATTCGTACTCAAACCGAGGCAGGTGAGCGCTCGTGCGAGCGCGCATCGCTCGCTCGCGTTAGAGACAGACCTGCGCGTCGGCGGCGCAGGCGTTGCAGTTCGAGTCGAAGCACGGATCGTAGATCACCGTCGTGCAAGAGGTGCCCGCAGTGCAGGACGCAGGGTCGCAGTCGTCGGCTGCGTAGCAGCCGGCGGGGAAGTCACTCGGGGTGTCTCCGCAACCAGGCGTGAGCCAGCGGCAAGTTGCATCGGCTTGGCACAAAGTGCTGTTTGCGTAGCTTGCGCAGGCCGGCTCCGTCGGCGTGCAGGTGGGCACGATCCACTCCCACACGAGCGGCTCCTCGGGGCTCGCTTGCACGCACTCAGCGGCGACCATGGCCGGACCGCAGGCCGTGTCCATCGCGTACACGCAACCCACCGGCGGACCAAAGCCAACCTCGCACGGCGTGCCTTCTGCGGGCGCTTCCACCGGGCACGGAGGCGGCGGGTTGCAAGACAGACCTTGGTTGGTCCACGCACCGTCAACGCACTCATACGGCTCCGGACCACAGCCGAAGTCTTCGCCTTCGCAGGTCTCCGCACCAACGCACGGTTGATCGAGCCGCTCGGCGCACGGCACCTCGGGCGGAGGCGGATTGCACGGCGGGGAATTGTCCACCCAAACGCCGTCCTCCCCGCACACCATCTCGACACTGCACGCGTCGCTGTAATCGCAGGTGAGGTCGCCCTCACAGCTATCCCCGGCGGTGGGCCGGGCGCTCGGGCAGTCATCGGGCTCGACCACAGTGACATTGCAGGCCGAAGCCGCCACAGCGAGACCCACGGTCACCACGAAGGAGGCACGCGGGGCTTTCTTCTTTTTCGTCGTACGTCGGCTGCTGGTCGGCTCGGTCATGACTCTCCTCGGATCTGGCGCAGGCTGGCTCAATGATCGCCTGCAACCTCCGCTGAGCAAGTCCCCTGCCAACCACGAAAGGCCGCATCAAAAGCCAAGCGGCCTGCAGACTCAGCCGCTACCCTGATCGTGTGCGCTCGTTCTTCGCTTTGATTGGCCTGCTCTCATTCACCGCCTGTTCGGACAGCGGCAACCCCGGCGGGGGCGGCTCCAGCTCCTCCAGCAGTGAAAGCTCTGGGCCGGGTGACTCGAGTTCCAGCACCTCGAGTGGGCCGATTGGCTGTTCGCCGTGCACCTCGCCCAAGAAGTTGGAGCAGCCCAAGAACGACGACATCGACGAGGCCTCCGGATTGGTGGCCAGCCGCGAGCACTCCGGCGTGCTGTACGTGACCAATGATTCAGGCGACAGCGCACGCTTCTTCGCCACCGACGACAGCGGCAAAGACCTCGGCGTCTACAACCTGACCGCGGTGAAGAACCGCGATTGGGAGGCCATCTCCTTGGGCCCGTGCGCGGACCCTCGAGCCAGCTGCTTGTACATCGGAGACATCGGGGACAACCGCCAGAACCGCAGTGACTACGCCGTGCATCGCGTGGCCGAGCCGAGCAGCGTGCAAGCGGGTTTGCACTCGCTCACCTCCGAAACCTTTCGCTTCCGCTACCCCGACGGCAAACACGACGCCGAGGCGCTGTTCATCGATCCGCGCGACGGCAAGCCGTACATCCTGACCAAGACCATCCGCCAGGCGAAGCTCTTCTCCTTCCCATTGCCGCTCGACGCCAAGAGCGAGGTCGAGCTCGTCTTCGAGGGCCAAGCTGTGATCCCCGATCTCGTCGCGACGGTCACCGCCGCCGACATGGCGCCCGACGCCCACGGCATCCTGGTCCGTACCTACTCCAGCGTTTGGTTCTTCGAAGTGAAGGAAGGCGAAACCATCGCCGCCGCGTTGGCGCGCACCCCTTGCGGCTACCCAACCCCGAATGAAACCCAAGGCGAAACCATCGCCTGGCAAGCCGATAGCGCCGGCTTTCGCACCCTGGCCGAAGGCAAGAAGGAAGAGATCACGCAGATCGCCTGCGGCAACTGAGCTCTCTAAGTCTCCATCGCCGCGCGAAGTCCCGATTGCAGCGCGCCGTTGATGTAGCCGCCAACCCAGTCGGTCGCTGTCTCTGCGCCGCTCCAATGAATGCGCCCGTTGGGACGGCGCAGCGCCGGACCATGAGCATGGAACTGGCCGGGCTTGAAGAAGGCCGCCGGGCAGCCACCGCTCACGCCCGTGCTCCAATCCCGATCGCTGAAGTTGGTGCAGGCGGACTCGATTACCTCGAAGGGCGTTTCGAAGATGCGCGACCAATGCGAAAGTACGATCTTCTTCCGCTCGGCCGTTGTCTTCTGAGCGAGCTCCCTGGCTCTCGCGCCAACGATGAAACCCATCAGGCAGTGCGTCACGACGTCCTGCTCCCGCCAAGAGTTATCCATCGTCCACACCACCGGCGAGTCAGGCGTATTGCGCGCGCTGAGCGCATATCCGGATGCGCCGCGCTCCTCCTTCCACCACGGCCGGTTGAACGTGGCGAAGGTCTTGATGGTCTGGCCCATTCCCATCGCGTCGGGAGGGAACGAGGTCGCGTTGCCGTCGATCAACAGTTTGTTTCGCAGCGTCGGCGTCGTCGCGACGATCACGTGCTCGGCCTCGATCGTGTAGATACCGCCGCTGCTTGAGCGCGCGGTCACCGTCACGCCTTGACCATCTTTGCGGTGCCGGAGCTCCGTCACCTGCATCGAGGTGCGGATGGTGGCTGCAGCGTGCGGGTTGTCGATCAGGAGCTTGTTGCGAATCGCATTGTCCTTGGTGACCGCCATGCGCAGCTCCCGGACCATGGCGCTTGCCCCATCTTTGAACCGAAAGCTGTCGGCCCCGCCGCCAACCGCCATCACGTTCACGAAGGAGCCGCCCGTGGCGCAGTAGTAAAGCAGATACAACATCGAGATATCGGTCGTCTCGGTGGAGAGCGCAGAGCGCACGCCCACGCGCAACAGATCCTGCACGTGGGTGTTCTGGTACTTGGAGCCGATCCAATCCTCGACCGATAAGGCATCGAGGGCTTTGGCGTTCGGGTAGTCCCACGGGGAATCCAGAAAACAGCGCAGCTGCAACACCAGCGTCTCCAGCTCCGCGATCGCAGCGAAGAGCGCGTCCTCGTTGCTCGTTGCGCCGTCCGTTTGGAGCTCCGACAGCTGACGTGGATCAAAGAAGCCACCGAGCAGTCCGAAGGACTTCAGCAGCGCTTCCGACGTTCCAGGCGGGACCGCAAAGCTTCGCTTGTCGAACTTGAGCAGCTGCCCATTCCACCATTCGGTTCGATGGTAGAAATTCACGTCCAGGTCGTTCGAGATGCGCTCGAGTTTGAGCACGTCTGCGAAGCGCATCGTGTAGCTCTGTAACGGCCCAAAGTAGGCGGCGCCGTAGTCAATGCCTTTGCGACTGGGGTCCGTAGCGATGCGCCCTCCAGGCTCTGCCTCCCGTTCGAACAGCTCGACCCGTCTGCCTTGCTGCTGAAGGACAAACGCCGCCGTCAGCCCAGCGATACCGGCGCCCACGACCACGACCTCACAGGACGGAAGTTCCTCAATGCTCGATTCAGTCATGCTCACTCCTCCCTCAATCGGCACGCGTCACGCACTCACGGTGCAGCTGCCAGTCCCGGCAACCACGCCCTCGCCCAAACGGCTGGGTTGGCGATTCCCTGTGCACCAAGCTCTCGCTCGGCCCGCGCCACTTGCGCCTCGCCCTCCGCTCCCAAAAGGCCGCCGAGCGCTCGCTCCGCGCACGCAGCGTGGGTCAACATTCCTTCGCCGCGAAAGGTGACCATCGCCTGGGAAAAGGCTAATTCCGCAACGGCGCGACTTCCGGTTTGAGCTGCGTACACTCCACGCACGAGCGCCGCTACGGCGACTCCGACCGGCAACGGCTCTCGAGCCAGAGCGACGGCATCCTTGTGCGCGTCCTCCAGTAGCTTGAGACGACCACTCGAACGTCGAGCAGCCAGTGCGAGCGACACGATAGCCCGCAACTGCAGCGCAAAGATCCGCACGACCGCCATCGCCAACAAGCCAGAACCATCGAGCAACGGCCAGGCCTGCTGCACCATCCCATAGGCTCGCTCCGGTTCATCGCAGTAAAGCGCGTGAAAGGCCGAAGCCCTTAGCCCCAGCCAGTGCTGAAACAAGAAGCCGTCTTCCGCTGACGGCCACGACTGCAAGGCGCGCAGCTGCGCAGGGACCTGACTCGGAACGTCGCGGGCGAGACTGCAGCGCGCAAGGTATAGCGACGCCTGGACGCGCAGATAGAGATTGCCGGTAGCCTCGCCCTCACGGAGACAGAGACCAGCGCGTCGCTCCACTTCGGGCCAGTGGCCCAGCGCCTCGAGCGCGAGCAGGGCCGTCATCTCGCCGTAGCCGCGTTCGTGCTGATAGCCCACACCTTGCCATCTCAGCGTTTGCACCGCCGGCTCGAGCACAGCGAGCGAGTCGGTCCAGCGGCCTGCCGACATCATCGCAATGCCCTGATGCACCCGAACCGACGCGAGCACCGACGCGTCCTTCGTCTCGAGGGCGACGCGCTCTGCGTCGCGTAGCAACGTATTGCCCCAACGTACGAGCGGCCCCGCGCTGGCGTACGCGAGCGCGCTCCCTACCGCCGCCAAGCTGCGGGCGCCGCTCACAGAATCCCCGGTGCGCAGCGCAAGACGCAGCGTCTCCGCCGAAAAGAAGGCACCGCGCACCATATCGAACGCGGAGAGGCCGCGAGCCGCAGCGAAGGCGGTGACGAGCCGGACTTGGTCCTTCTCATCCGGGACGGGCGGGGGCTTGAACGCAATCTTGGACAGACCAATCCGCGCCAAGCGCAGGCTCATTTGTGCCATGGCCGCCGTCGGCGTAGCTGGGAACGAAAGGCCGATCGCGTCGGCGACGCTGTGCAATACGTCGCGCCCCTCGGCCACGCGGCCCGCAACCAAGAGCTGCTCGCCTGCCCGACGACGCAGCTCGAGCGCGAGCTCGGGCTCGCTCTCCACGGCAGCCTCACGCAAGACCCCACCCGCTTCGGCGCAACGCCCCGCATTGATCAATGCGTTGGCGCGGGCGATACACAACCCTACGCGTGCGCCTGGTTGGGCCCCCGATTCGATCACCTGTTCGTAGAAATGCGCCGCTCGGTCGAAGGCCAGCGCGCTGACCGCGCGCTCTGCGGCTTGGAGCGCGTACTTGCCGCCCGTCTCTTTGTCGCCCGCGGCGAGGAAGTGTTGCGCAAGCAGCTCGGGTGCGGCTTCTCGACGCTCGAGCGAGAGCGCCAACGTACGGTGGTAGGCAACGCGCGTCGTCACCGGGAGTGCGCCCACGACCACCTCGCGAATGCGATCGTGATAGACCTCCAGCCCATCGTAATCACCGATGCCGCCTGCGCGCACCAGCGACGAGGCGACCAGCTCGCGCAAACTCGGGAGCGCCGCAGGACCAAGCGCCGCAGCGGCGAAGGCGTCCCCGACCTGAATCGACTGAGCAGCGACCGACACCAGCTCGAGCAGCTGCCGCGGTCCGGCGGCCAGTTGCTCCACCCGAGCGAGCACGACGCGCTCGAGCGATGCTTCCGCCGATTTTGGCGCGAGTTCCTGATAGCGCGCGAGCGTCTCGATGAAGAACGGACTGCCGTAAGATTCTGCCGCGATGAAATGGGCGCGTTCGGCCGAGTCTCCGACGCAGGCCTGCGCTAGAGCCAAGGCATCACCGGCCGCTAGCGCGTTGAGTTGTATGACGTGCTCTCGAGCCATCAGCGTCGACCCAGAGAGCTCTCGAAGAAACGGCGATTGGCCCTCCTCTCCTTCGCGGAACGTTCCCACGAACATCAGGCCCTCGAGGCCAGGAGCGGCCACGAGATCACGCAGGAGCTGCGCGCTATCCGCGTCCCCCCACTGCAGGTCATCCACCGCGATGACCACAGGCCCGACTTCGCATAGCGACCGCATCAGCTCGCGTAGCGCCGAAAAGCCACGTGTCCGCAGCTCGTTCATGTCGCCAACTGCGCCGCCCTCGCGCCCCCCCTTGCCAACTAAGCCGGCGAGGGACGGGAACATCGCCGCAAGCTCGAGGCTGCCGACGTGGGGAACAGCAATGGAATCGTGCACGCCATCCCGGCGGGTGAGGTGAGCAACCAAGGCCTCGACGACGGCGTCAAACGCCTTGTACGGCACCGATTCGCACGCAAAACAGCGGCCGCGAAGCACCAGCGGCGGCTGCTCCAAAGCCTCGGCTTGGGCCAGGAATTGGCGCAACAGCGCGCTCTTTCCGAGTCCCGACCCACCGCGGAGCCAGCGCACGGCCGAGCCTCGAGCAGAAACTCGCGCGAGGTCTGCGTGAAGTAGCGCCAGCTCGCCCGTTCGTCCTAGAAAAACTGGGCGCAGAGACGCAAGCAGCGTGGTCGAAGTCGTTGAACCGGCCTGCCCCAACGCGCTCAAGACCTGCACCCCGGTAGGGCGCGCGCGAGGGTCGCGGAGCAGCAGCTTCGCGCACAAGTCGTCCAAGTCGGGTGGAACGTGCTTCGACTTTTGCGAAGGTCGAACCACTTCGATGGCTTCATGCGACGCATCACCGGGCCGGACCGTCGGTAGTTCCCCTGTGAGCGCCAAGAACAGCGTCACACCAAACGCGTACCAATCGCTTGCACGCTCCGCAGGCAACCCTGCGACTTGCTCGGGCGCCATGAAGGCCGGCGTCCCTGCCGATGGGCCGGGACTCGTACACGAGCCGTCATCGAGCAGACCAAAGTCCACCACGACCACGCGCCCCGCTGCCTCGACCAAAATGTTGCTCGGCTTCAGATCGCGATGCAGCCGTCCGCTCTCGTGAAGAGCGTGAACCGCCTCGGCGAGCGCGCGCAATGCGCCTCGCAAACGTTCGCTGTCCAACGTGCCCGCCGCAGCGACCTGCGGAAGACCGTGAAGGCTCGAGCCGGTCGGTAGATCCGCGAGCGCGCTCGAGCGCCGCACGAACGAGCAGAAGTCGACCCCATCGACGAACTCCATCGCAAGGAAGGCGCACGCCTCCGAAACGGCGAGCTCATAGACCGCACAAAGGCCAGGATGCGAAAGGTCCGCGACCGACCTGAACTCGGACTTGAGCGCGGAGATGCGACTGGGCGAGGATGCACGCAAGATCTTGATCGCCACGTAGTGACCGTGGCGGTCGCGAGCTTGATAAACGACACCTAGCCCACCCGCTCCGATGCGACGGAGCACTTCGTAGTTGCCGAGCTGAACTGGACTGGCTGGAGAAGCAGCATCGAGTCGGCGCTCCAACGCGCCAGACGTGCCAGCCGACTCGTCTCGCATAACGTCCTCGTCTTGGGTCCGACCCGAAAAGACGACTGGCGTCAAAGAGTTCACATTCTCCATCGCGAGAGAAATTCAGTTCAACGCGGACAGCAGTACCCCCGCAAGCGCTTTGTCTCCTCGATAGGACGGACACATTGAGTGTGTCGGCCGACACGACTCCGACACACTTCGCCAACCGCTCGCGCGCTTGAATACGGCAAGACCGCACACCGGGAGTCCAGCGCGGATGAAGTGGGAGCTGGCACGCAACTCGCTACACACCAGCCGCTTGACTCAAGTCACGAACCTCGGCGACGAGCTGTTGCGCAACGCGACGATCAAAGTCCTCGTCGTTGCGGACTCATCGGTTGGCCTCAACCCGAACTTCGGCGTCGGCAAGGCGATCGAGGCGATTCGCGCGCACGCTCCGAGCTACGCGAAAATCCTGGTCGATCTCGCACGACGGGATCAGCAGGGGAACCACCTGGACACATTTGCGGTCAACCCCACGGCCAACCAGACCACCCTGATCGCGAAGTACCGAGGGCTACGCTTCGACCATGCGGAGAGCGGTGATCGGACCTCCGACCCGGCGCTTCAAATCATCAGCCAGTACGACCAGATTTGGGTGTTCGGATTTGCCCCTGTCGGCGCTCGCACGCCTGCAGTTGATGATGACGAGGTCCGAGCGCTCACTCGTTGGATGGACGAGAGACGCGGGGGGGTGTTCGCGACAGGTATCGCTGGCACCTTGGGAGCTGCGCTTGCCGCGCGCATCCCGCGCGTTTCGACGATGCGACGGTGGACGCGAGGCCCAGCGGAGGCTCGCGCTGCGAGCTTCACGCTCACCTCCCTCCCCCACCCCGTTCTTTGTGGTGGCAGCGATTTCGGTCTCATCGACGTCCTGCCGGATCATTCGCATGAGGGCTGGGTCCACGAAGACGCTGAGGTCGACCTCAGTAGGACGACGTTGTCCAAGCTGTAACTGCTGCTGCCGGCGCGTCTAAACTACGGCCGAAGAGGCTGTCCGGAGCCGTCGATGCCCATCAGCTCCATCAGCGGACCATAGCCACTTTGACTGTGGCCGAGGATGACGCCGCTGCCGTCCAGCGTGATGTCCCAGGAGACGGCTCCATCGTAGACGGCGTGGAGATACTTGATCCGAACGCCATGAGGCGTTCTCTCCTCAGCGAGATCGGGCTGCATATGGACGTAGTGGTCGAGGCTTGGGTACGTCCTGCCGATCGCTGCCTGGCCGGTGATCGACTTGCCAAGGGCGAAGGCTCGGTCGAGCACCCGTTTTCGTTCATCGAGGGACAGGTCCACCTCCTCTGCGGCGAAGGCTGTGATCCGCACCGTCATCGTGCCGCGGTTGTCCGTGCAATCGTTGTCGTTGATCGTGAAGTGGAGCGGGGCCGCCTTGTTGATCTTCACCGTCCAGGAGGGCCCGACCTCGAAGGGCTCCGCATCTCCGACGCTCGCGAGCAGCGCGCCGCGATGCGCTTCACTGATGAGGAAACCGCCGACGGTCATCGCGCCGGAGGCATCCGCTACTGGCTCGTCGACACTGGTTAGGTGGCCGGAGAATCCCTCTGGCCCCACCTGTTTGCTGCGCAAGTCTGCGGTGCATTGCGCTTCACAGACGCTCCACGCGCCGACGGCTTCAATGTGCACGAGCTGTCCTGCCTCGAAAGGCTGAGTCGTTGTCATTTCGCACGAGGTGGCCGGAACCGTGACCTCCACGCTCGGCTTCTCGCGGCCTGGAGAGGCCGATGGACCGGGCGTGGACGCAGTGTTGGCAGGCGATACGGGGGCTTTCGGGTGTGGCGCTGCGGCGGCACAGGAGAGCTGCGCCACGAGCGCGACGAACGAGGCGCGGCGTCCCGCAACAGGCGGCTTGCGAGCACAGGTCGTGAGCGTGCGATTCATAAGCAGCCTTTCGCACAGGATCGACATCGCAGGCATTCTACGCAGCCGAGGGCCAGGGTTCTGCAGGTTCGTGATAAAGCAGAACGATGCACGGAAGACAGGTATTCGCAGCTGCCCTGCTCCTTGTCGCATGCAAAAGGAATTCGGGCGACGAGGGCGCCGTACGCGAGGATCTGCAGAAGGCCGACGCGCTGCGCACGCAGCACATCGACGCGCTGCGCGCTGGGCTCGCCGCGGCGAACAACCTCACGGTCGGCACCGCGCCGTGCCCGCAGATCAAGCCCCGCCAAGAGCCGAAAGACGCCGCCGAACGCAAGCTCCAGGGCCAGCTAGCGAGCATGCAAGCCGCCGCCGGTGGTGAGCTCGGTCATACAGTGGTCGTGCCCAGCGACAAGCTCGCAGAGCTCGTCCCCGCGACGGCGGTCCGCGTCGCCCGAAGGAGCGAGAGCGTCGCGGCGGAGCTCGGCAAGAGTTCACTCCAACGCAGCAGAGATTTCGCCGCCCTGCAAAAGGATGCCGCTGAGCTCGCTGCCGAGAGCTATTGGACCTTCGACGTGATCGCCGTCGTGGATCAGCGCCAAGCCCCGTCCGAGGTGCGCCCGGAGAAGGGCACCTTCAAATCGGGCGCCGTCGTTGGCAGCAGCTACTTGTACGACTATCAGGCCAAGGCGATCGTTTGCGCAGGCCGCTTCGAGGCTACCAGCGGCGGCAGCGTCGACTACGCCAGCCAGAATCAGCCTGTTCCGAGGAACAACGCCGGCTACGCCGCTGCAGTCGACCTCGACGCCCAGACGATGAAGGCCGCCGAAGAGGCCCTGCGCGCCCTACCGCGTTAGAGGCTACTGCTCGGTGGGCCTCGGCACAAAATCGGGGGACGCAGCTCCGGCGGCAACCCTCAGGCTTTCCCCAGTCGCAGTCGGTTGAACACACGCGCTGTCCAGCCCCAAAGTCCTCAGCGAGGACCGCAATCATGCAGTCTTCAGTCAGGGCTCACGACGAGCGTCGGCGGCTTGCACGACACCCTGCCATCCGGAGCGCTCGAACCCGACGGGGCGATCGCGCAGATGGTCTCAAGCAGCGCTTTGTGGTGTGCCCCGCCGCGTTCCAGCTCGTCGAAGACGGGTGTGCCCCCAACCGCGAGCGCCACGAGGCTGGGGGCGACGCCCTTCGCGCTCCCCGCGAGCTCACGAAGCGCGAGCAACGCAGTTGGTATCGCGGTGCGGCTGGTGTTCAGCATCTGGACGATCGCGGGGGCGATGCGTTCTCCCTGATCTCGAAAGGCCGCGAGTGCCTGAGCGTGGGGCTCCGCATCCAAGCCGCCGAAGGAGTCGAGCGCGCGGACGTGGAGGTCAGCCGCGCGCGCTCGCTCCGGGGTCGTCAGCTTCAAGAGCGCGTCGGCTGCGGCCGCCTGCACAAACGGCGTTGCGTGTTCAAGGAATCGTGAGATCTCGGGGACGTGAAGCTTGCCAACCTCCGGGTTCTCCCCCAGATGCTTGAGCGCGAAGGTGATCTTCAGCGTGTCGTTGCCGCTGAGGTTGGCGACCGCGTCAGCGTTCAGGTCGGCCTGGCGTCGTGCCTCGCGCTCGCGTGGCGGTTCGGTGCTGACGACCTCCGCAATGCATCGTTGCGAAACGCAGCGAGCGCGCGGATAGGGGAGGTTTTGGTGCTGGCAGTCGGTCGCCATGTTTTCGCCCTTGGTAGTAGCTGCTGGCCTCCTTGGCGGAGGCCTTTCGAACCACGTCGAATTCGCCGCAGATGGCCTTCACGACGACGCAGTCGGCGTCCTCGTTGCAGGTGTACCAAGCGCTCTGATCCGAGCTCTCGCCGCTCGCGGCGCTGGGGCTTGCGCTGGCACTGCCACTGGCAATCGACGCCGGCTCGTCGATCAGCTGCGGAGTCTCGCAACCGAGGAGCAGGGCGATGACGAGCAGGTTGCGCATCCCCGAGCGTCGCACGGGCGGGTCAGTTCCAACAAGCGCTCGAACGCCGACTGCCCGACAGCAGCGCTTGCGTCGGGCAGCCCGATGCGCTGAGCCTCAAGCGGGCGACGAGGGCGAAAGTCTTTGCTGATCGGCAGTCAGGCCAGTGGCCACGATGGAGGCGAGCAGCGCGGCTCTGGGTCGGCCTGCCCGAGATCCGCAACGTGGAAGACGTTGCAGTCGTGATCGTCGGTCGCGGCCCCGAGCTGCCCTTGCAGGCGAGCGCCGCATCGAAACCGTGATGCTGGGTTCCAGCGCCCTAAAGAGAGCCGGCTACCGTGACACCGGGGATCGGCCCTTCGGCAGTCACGATAAACGGTAGTAAGCCGGCTTTGGAGTGAGCCTTCTCGTGTGCGACGCCACGCAGGATGAGGCTCGTCACGCCATGAACGGTAAGGGCGCCAGACCACGCCGCTAGCCCGATCCATCCGGCTCTGCCCTCCGGGTCGGTCACGGCTTTGATGGTGGTAAGTAAGAGCTCTGGGGCCATCAAAGCTGTCTGCGGGATACTCATGTAGTCAGGCAACGACCGGCCGTCCGCGATCGTGCCAAACGCTACTCCGGTAAAAAACACGTTCAGTGCCACCACCGTCGAGAGGCCGAAGCGTCCTTTCACATCCAGGCTACCGCTGCCCTCGTCGATCAAGCTCCAGCGCCGAACACCGAGAGCGTGCCCAACCAGCTCGCAAACGGAAAGAGCGCGAGGTCAATACCATCATCGTCTTTGTCAAAGGCTGCGAACCCGGTCGCCAGCCCGTTGAACAACAGTGCCTGGACTCCGACGACGGTGGTCTGCGCGACCATCCAACCGGAGTCGGGCTCTACGTTCTCGTCGACCCGAATCCCCGTATAGATGGTGAACACAAGATCTGACACGCCGAGCCCGGCGAAGAGCGTCCCGAGCACGACCGCGCCTTCGTCAGCCCGTGCCTCCTGTGCAGCCATGCAACAACCGACCACGATGGGAAGCCCGAGGACTGCACGTCGCCACATGCTCGCGAGTGTAGTGCGCTTTGCGAGAAATTCGGACGGGATCCGAAGCTCATAGCCCTCGTGTTGGGCACCGAGCGCCATGGCGAGACGCACCACGCTCGCGAGGTCGGAGTGTGCGGCCGCTCGGATCGCCAACAGGCTCACCTTGGAGAGGCGTCCTCGTTCTGTTCGACCTTCACCTTCAAGGCCTTCATGAACGTCACCTTGTCGTCGCCGATGCCGTAGTGGTCGGGGCTTCGGTCGACGGCCGTGTAGCCGCGGCCTTCGTAAAAGCGCCGCGCGCGCTCGAGCGCAGGAAGGGAGCTCGTCTCGATGTAGAGCGCCGTACCGCCCGATTGGGTGACGTGGTCCTCGACTCGGCGCAACAGCGCATCGCCAACCCCTTGGCCGTGCCGCGACGGCGCGACTCCAATCCAAAAGAGCTCCCAAGCCCCGTCCGCTCCGTCGCGAGGCGCGAAGTACACCCACCCCCCGGGCACGTCATTCGCTGGGTCGACCCACACCCGAACCTCATGGTCTTTGCCCAGCTCGCCCTGGTGAAGCGCTTCGAGCGTGCCCCGAAGAAGTGCGTCGGCCTCGCCAGGACCGAAGATTCCTGTCGATTCGCCGAGGGCCACGAGAAACGCGGTCTCGGCAGGGAGCGCTGAGCGGATCAAAGGGGAGGAGCTTGACGTAGCAGTCATGATGTATGCGTTACGCATAGATACAGGATTGGTTTCGGCTGAATTAAAAATAAACGCTGAGCTCACTAGGTGCATCGAGGACTAGCCGCATGCATGATGGAGAACGATGAAGTCAGCTAACGTGGCCAACCTCCTCGGGTCATTGGCAGTACTGCTCACCGACGAAATGTCTGATGCGGCGTCGCGCACCCAATCTCCGACAGCGTCGGCAGCACTGCTCCTGCTTCAGAAGTACCCTGGGTCGTCCGTCGAAGAGCTTCGTCATCCGCTCGCGTTGTCGCACTCGGGCTGTGTGCGCCTCATCGACCGGCTCGAGGGGGATGGGATGGTCGAGCGGCGCGCCGCCGACGATGCGCGGGCGATCGCCATCATCCTGACCCGAAAAGGCCGCGAGGCGGCAGAGTACGTCCGTTCGCGTCGCGAGGAGGTGCTTCTCGCGGCGGTGTCTACGTTAACGCGCGAAGAACAGGAGACACTGGGCTCCCTCGTGACGAAGTTGCTCGATCGCAAGGTCGTCGTTGCGCGAACTGCGATGCGCACGTGCCGTCTGTGCGACTACGACGCGTGCGTCAGCTGCCCAATGCACAAGTTCGCAACGGAAGACGATTCCATGCAATGAGGTGACGAACCTGAAACTAGAAGACGGAGTCACTCACAGGAACGTCGGCAGCCGAGCTGCGTCTTTCAGCGGAAACGGCGGCCCCTCTGCAAGCTCGCGTTTGAGCTGTTCTGTGTACGAGTCCTTCTTGAGGCGCTTGTCGAGCCGTGACGCAGATAGTGCAGCGGCTTCCGTGGGTGCCACCCGCCCTCGCGTTCGATGAGCTTGCACGATCCGAAGCTGTGCCAAGAAGCGCTCCTCGATATCTTCGTGCTTCTCGGCGAGCGGCGTGAGCTCTGTGCAGGCTTTGTCGATCGTCTTCGGGCTACCCATCGCGAGCGCGAGTTCGAGCGAGGCGATCTCCGGCAGAAGACATACGCCACCCGGCCCCAATTCGCGTGCTTGCTTGATCCTCCGTGCCGCCTTCGCAAAACGGCCTGCGTAGAGCAGCGAGCGCCCGAACACCGTCGAACAAAGCTGCAGGCCGCTGTCGCATTGCGGTGGTGGGCTGCCTTTGAACACGGCGTTGAGGAGCGATCGGTCCTCTCCTGGGTAGTTGGTGTTCCCGCTGAACACCGGGCGAAACATGACGTCGAGTTCATCCGGGTCGACCGTGGGCCCGCGAAGCCACGCGATCACACCGAGCGTGCAGTTGGGACAGCCGAGCCCGTTCATGAAGCGATTGGTGTAGTTCACGTGCGGGAGCAGTCGCTTCGACCAGAACTCAGCTTCGCGTGTGTCGCCCACCATCGCGTGGCGACGGATACGCACTTCCCACAACAGAAACGGGCGCAGCTCGAGCGACTGCGCGAAGGTCTCGAGCCGCTGGATCAGGTCGTCGATGGCTGCGAAGTCGACCTCCGGCACGTCCAGCGCCGAGGAGACCCCAGCGGCGAGCCCCATCAACAGGTCGCGCCCAAACGAGCGAGTGACGTTGGAGAGGTCGACGCGGTCGAGCAGCCCCAGCGTCTCGGCGAGCAAGACGACCGCTTCTTCGTGGGCCCCGGCGTGACGCGTCTCCACGATTTGCCAGGTCTGCGCGATCAGCGCCACACGCGGCTCGGAGGTCGTCGCGGCGAGAGCAGCGAGGGCCTCCCGTTCGGCTTGGCTGCTCAAATCTCCGGCGCGTATCTCGCGCATACGGAGGTAGTCGGGGTGTTCAGTGATGGGAGTTGCTGCCATGCGGGGTCCTCGTCGTCGTCGTTGTCCCTCGAAGCACAAACAGAAGGTCGCTCGCGAAAGAGCGGTTGTCGACCGACGTCGGAACGCGGCGCAACCGTTGTGCGGCCTGGGTGTAGAGCATGCGTACGACACGACCACCGAGCTCGGGATGAACGAGCTCAGGCAGCGATGCGACGAGCGGGTTGTGAACGTTGAGGACGAGAGGCGTCAGCGGCACGCGTTGTCGCACCGACAGCCCGCTCACGAGCGAGCGCGAAAGCGCGCTCCCGGAGGCGGCAACCTCGTCCGCGCGGGCCGCAAGGTTCGTGTCGTCGGCGAGCAGCAGCGCCGGGACGTCGGTCGGCTCGAAGCTTCGAAGCTGCGGCTCCACGCGCAGCGGCGCCAGCAGCTTGGCCGCCTCTGCCAACAGCGCCGCAAAGCGCTGTTGCTGCTCACGCGCATCGGTGAACCACGCGTCGATCTCACGGATCGCGAGTTCGCGGAGAGGCGGCCGTGCCGTCACGCGCGACCAAGCGGCAAGGAACTCCTTCTCGTGGGTGTGGGTCGCGTTCAAGAGCGTCAGGTCGCGGCCTGCGCTCACCGCCGCCGCCACCGAGTAGTCGGACGGCGACGTCGTGAACAAGACCTCTGGGTTCGCCGCTTCGCGATCGAGCGACGTGATGCCTCGATTGGAGTCGAGCGGGATCTGACCGCCAAACGCTGCCAAGAGCGCCGGGTCATCGATGCAAGCAGCGAGCACATGCGTACGGTGCGCCTCAAGCAGACGCACCATGCCCTCTTCGTCGCGGTCCGGCAACGCGGCGAGGAAGCCGATGAGTTCGGATGAAAGGTGCGTCTTGAGCGCGTCCCAGGCAGCGTCGCGCACGAACCCCTCGCGGCTCGCTGTGGGCGCAAGGCCGCTTGCGTTGAGCACCCCGCCGACAAACCCTGCCCAGCGCGGAAGCAGCCCCGAGCCTGCAGGTTCGACCAGGATGCCGTGGTGGTAAAGCGAGAGCGTGGGCTGCGCGAGCGCTGTGGCATCGCTGCGGATCCACAGCACACCTTCGCCCGCGTCTGCTCGGATGGGGATCACCGCGAGCGGTGGCGCGCCGATCTTCTCCACGATGGCCTGCTGTTGCGCGGCGCCCTCGAGCGCCCAAATCCCCGGCCGAGTCACGACTCGGGCGACCTCACCAACCTTGAGCGCGACCGGAACCGCGACGTGGGGCACATAGGTCTCGAGGAGGTCGCGCATGTGCGCGGGCTCGGCGTAGTGCCGCGCATCTTTGCGCAGCTTCACGATCACATGCGTACCGTGGGCCTCTTCGGCTCCTTCTTGCTGACCGCTTCGCAGCAGCTCCGCGTCCCCCTCGCTCACCTCATAGGTGCCGGAGGCCTTCGCGCGCCAGACCAGCGCAGGGCCCTTGGCGGTCTTGGTGTGCACGACTAGCTCGTCGGCGACGAGGAAGCCCGAAAGCAGACCAATCCCGAACTGCCCCACCACGTTCTTGCGATCCGCTTTGCGCTTGGAGGACGCGCCCACGCGGCTCAGGTGATCCCGCAGCCCATCCGCATCGAGACCAATCCCGTTGTCGGTGAACGTGACCACCCCGGCCTCAGGGTCCACCGCCACGACGATCGAAGGCACGTAGCTCGGGCGCGCCGACGTGGACTGTGAGCCCGCCTTTCGGAGCCCGCTCGACGAAGCTTCGATCTCGATACGGACCGCATCGAGCGCGTTCTGCACCAGCTCCCGCGCGAACACCGCCGGCGTCGAATAAAGGTGACCACCGAAGACGCGCAACAGCGCGGCCAGATCGACGTCGAAGGCTTGTTTGCTGGGCACGGTGCCTGGCACTATACGCGCAGAAGCAGGGCGTATCGAGCCGCTGGAGGCGCGACGGCTACGGATACGGCGCGGTTCGCGACATCATCGAACGCCCGGCCCGACAAGCTCGGGAGGACACGCGAGCGAGTTCATCCCCTCGACGCCTGAGCGGCGGCCCGCGCGGCTCTGGAGCCGCACGGCGGGGGTCAACATGCCGCAGGCGTCGAACGGGTCCGGCTGACTCGCCTCGGGCGCCACGATCAGGGAAGGTTGTGCAACCTCGGGCTCCTCGACGTACCCAGGCGCAGGCCCGCAGGCGATAAGGAGGAGCGTCGCGGCTGCCGAACGGTACATAGGGTGATCGTGGGCCCATACCCCGCGTCTGTCCAGCGACTCTACCCCAGCACGAAGCCGAGCTCGCGTGCAGAGGCCCGAACCGGAATGGGTAGAGTTGCAGGGTTTTGTGGCACTCAGCCAGTTGCCGAACTCCCGAAGCCGTGAACGCAGCCTCGCCTCACTGGGCGAGATTCCGCAGCCATCCGACCTACTTGGTGCTGCGGCACACGATGTTCCGCAAGGGCTTCACCTCGGTCAACATCCTGGTAGACCGGGCACAAACCTGTTTGGCACCACGCATGCTCCTTGCGTGAGGAGGGTGTTAGCACCCCAAACGCCACGGCGAGAGGATCACGACGATGCACCGATACCGAATACGGTCCGCGACTTTGCGCACTGCTGTCGCGTTGGGAGCCAGCGTCTTGTGCGTGCCGCCGCTAGCGGCGACGTCATCGGAGACGGCGTCACCGGAGGCGATCACCACAGCGGCCCTGCCCGCCTGCATCGCGTATGAGGCAAGCGCGCGAGGTCGAAACCTCGGCTACGACCATATCGTGCGCATTCGCAGCACGTGCATCGCGAGCGCGGCCTGTCTCGTGGCGACGAACGTCGATCCCAAACCCAAAGCGGTGACGGTCTTCCCGAGAAGCGAAGTCGAGGTCGTCACCCGTATCGGCTCGCCGGCGCGCGAGTTCGTGGCCATGGTGAGCTGCACGCTGCCGTGAGACGCCAACGCAAGCCGCTGGTGGCTCAGCCGGCGGGCCAGCCCAGAGCCCCGTGAGAGGACTCAGCGTCGCGCGCGGCCCGTGCAAACCGAAACAGAAACAGGTCCCTCGAACTCCTTCGTCAGCGACGCTGGAATCGTGGGAACAGGGACACCCTTGAGCTTCGGCTGGGGTGTGCCCTTCCCTCCTGCGCCGTCGAATATCTCGAATGAGACGATCTTTCCGTTCTTCACGGTGATGGTCCCATCGCCGGTCCAGCCGTTGCACACGCTGAGCTTTGCGTTGTAGGCCATCGCAAGGTCGATCCAGAACTGCTCTTCCTCTGGCGCCTGTCGCGAGCCGGCAGCGATGGGCGCGCTCGAAATGGAGGTCGCGGCCGCAGCCGCGCTGGTCGTGGAGCTGGGGGTGCTGGTAAGCGCGGTGCTGGTTGGCGCGGGGTTGGTGGCGGTTGCGCTGGTCAGCGTGGTGCTAGTGGTCGGAACCGGCTGGGGCTGAGAGCAAGCGAGCGAGAAGAAGACTGCTGCGGTCAGGTGGGTCGCGTTCATCTAGCGGGGCTTACTCGATTGGACGCGAAGGGTCGACGGAAGACGGCGACGCCTGGCGCGGCTTCAATTCGGAATCGACCGGTCAACTTCTGTCAGAACCTTTCTCGCGCTGACCCGTCGAGAGGCGTACATGAAGATCAAACCCTCTCGGATTGCTCTCGCGGTTTTGTTTATGTTCGCTTGTGACTCGCCGACGGAAGATGAAACGTCGAGCGAGCGTTTGGCGACGGTGGAGTCAACGGCTGACGTTGCGCCGAAGGTGCAGACGGACGCGCCGAAGGTTCGGGATCGGGCTGCGAAGCCGAAGCCGACGATCTCGCCGGGGACGGCGGAGGAGCTGCGCGCGGCGGCGAACGCGAGCAACGCCTTCGGGTTCGATCTTTACGCCCAGGTCCGCAATGAGCCGGGCAACTTGGTGATCTCACCGGCCAGCATCTCAGCCGCGCTAACGATGACGTACGGCGGCGCTCGAGGAAACACCGCCACTCAAATGCAGAAGGCGCTCCACCTCGAGGGCGAGCCGAACGCGGCGATGGACGCAGGCGGCAGACTCTTGCTCGATCTCTCGGCGAACGGGCCGGTCCGATTGGCCGTCGCCAACCGGCTCTTCGGCGAGCAGACCTGGAAGTTCGAGGACACGTTCATGGGCCGTACGCGCGCTGTGTATGGCGCGCCGCTCGAGCGGGTCGACTACATCAACCAATACGAGGACGCGCGAATCAACATCAACCAATGGGTCGCTGGCGAGACCGAAGACTTGATCAAGGACCTCGTTCCGCCGGGCGGTATCGATGAGACGACCCGCCTCTCGCTGGTCAACGCCATCTACTTCTTGGGCGATTGGGCCATGCCCTTCGACAAGGACGCAACCCAGCCGCGCAGCTTCCAGCTCAGCGCGAAAGACAAGAAGGACGTACCGACGATGACCGGCTCGATGCACCTCAAGACCGCTGCCCTCGACGACGCGATCGCCGTCGAGCTGCCCTACAAAGGCGACCGGTTTGCGATGACGCTGGTGATGCCGAAGGACGTCGACGGGCTCGCTGAGCTCGAGTCCAAGCTCGGGGCGAAGTGGTTCGACACGGTGGTCGGCTCGCTCAAACCGGACCATGTCGACCTGCATTTGCCCAAGTTCAAGGTCGAGCCGCCCAAGGTGCTCGAGCTGTCCAAGAAGCTGATGGCGCTCGGGATGGTGGACGCCTTCGACGGCCTCAAGGCGGACTTTACCGGCATCTCCTCGCCGAGCCTCGCGGTCAGCAAGGTGTTTCACAAGGGCTTTATCCGCGTCGACGAGAAGGGCACCGAGGCGGCCGCTGCCACGGCGGTGGTGATGAGCAATGAGAGCGCATCCATGCCGGGTCGCCTGCTGGCTTTCGATCATCCGTTCCTGTTCGTGTTGCGGGACAAGCAGACGGGGGTCGCGCTCTTCGTTGGACGAGTAACCGATCCGGGCTGAGCTTCGCGCGGCAAGCGTGCCGCAGATCGTGTATCAGCAGAGGCGATGCGACGTTTCTTCCTCGCGCTCGCGCTCTTTGCCTGCGGAGGCAGTGAACCGCTGGTCGCGCCTGCGCCAGCGACCTCAGCGCCGCCACCAAAGCGCTTCTACGCCTTCGCGTGCAAGGCGGAGGTCCAGGAGTTGGCGTGGCATCGATGGGCGCGCGGGGATCGCATGCTGCTCACCGCTACGAGCGACAAGTCCACCGCACCACCGCAAGAGACCGTAGCCGAGGTGCATGCGTGGAACCTGCAGCGCGCGGAACGCCAGTTCGTCTTCCAAACGCACGCGCCAACGTTCGATTGGTCGCAGCACGGGCTCTTGGTCGGCCTCTCGCCGGACGGGAGGTTCGCGCTCTCGGCGGGCATTCACCATCAGCTCCAAGCGTCGATCGTGCGCTGGGATCTCGTGGAAGGCAGCAGCACCGTGCTCGGACCGAGCGTCGTCTATCCGCAGTCGATCGCCTTCGCACCGGATGGGCGGCGCGCGGCGATCGCCGGCGGCACCGATGAGGTGGTGTTGGTCGACCTCCCGCAGGGGACGCTGGTTCGCTCCGAGCGCGCGGCGGAGAACCGCATCCCTGGCAACAACCAGCGCACTGCCTTCCTCTTTTCGCAAGACGGGCTCAGCCTGCTGCAGAACCTGGTCGGCGGGGAGATGCTGCGGCGCGACGCGCGTACGCTCGAGATCCGCGAGCGCTTCGCGGGCCTGCCCGTCGCTTCAGCAGACGGCTCGCGGCTTCTGACAATCACCGACGGACGCCCGAGCTTGCGTGACGGCAACACGAGTCAGATCCTACGCACCTTCGAACTCGGCGAAGAAGCGGTCGGCGATACCAACACTGCGGCGGTCGGGATCTCACCGTCTGGCAGCCTCGTCGTCGTTCAAGTCAGCCGCCACATGTTCGTCTTCGACACCGCGACAGGCAAGCGTGTGGCGCGCTTCGAGGGCTACGGGTCGCTAGCGGAATGGAGCGAAGACGGAGCGGCCGTAATCCTGGGCGGGAAGGTCTGGGACACGCGGCGTTGGACTTCCGTCCTTTTGTACGACGAGGTGCGCTGGCGCGGCCACTTCGTTGACTACTTGGACGATACGCAGCTCATCGAGCTCGACGCGCTGACCCTGCGGCCTACAGGAGTTAAGTACGATCTGCGTGGGCACCCGCCGTACCTCAAGACCGGCGAGCACTATGCGTTCACCGAGGACCGCGCCTTTGTCGCCTACGCCGATAACGACGAGCCGACGATCCGCGTGCTGCGGATGGCGGATCGGGCTGTGCTCGACATCGGCATCGCGCAGATCCACGGCGTCTCGCACGGCTTCGTGTCGACGCCGCAAGGCGGCTTCGACGGGCCCGAAGCGGCGGCGGGCTGCGCGCCGAAGCGGGCCCTCGGCCGACGCATGGTGCCCGGGCTGATGCAGCGCTTCTTCGCCGGTAAGCCGATCGATTGAGCGGATTACTCGAAGCACCCTTCTAGGAACGTACGAATCGCCGGCGTCATGATCTGATCGTCGGGCTCGCCGATCACCTCGCTTACTTCATCGTGTTCGAGCGCCGCCGCCTCGATGACGTCGGCGGGGACGCTAACGTCGGCGAGCGCTGCGCGGAACGCTTCGACGCTGGCGCGGCGAGGTGCGGCGCCGCGAGCCACGAGCAGGAAGTCTGGCACGCCTAGAGCGACGTGGGTCAGCGGTGAGGCCTCGGTCCAAACGGCGGGATCAGTACCGAAGGCGTTGATCAGGACCGCGTTCTGTTGCGCCGATCCAGTCTCGATCGCCGACGGAACGTCGTAGCCCTCGGTATCGAACGAGCCGACGCAGCGAAGGTCGGTGGGCGCGAGATCGTACGGCGCGAGGTACGCGGGAGCCGTGCCCAGCAGGGCGACGAGATGTGCGCCCGCCGAGTGACCGAGCAGCGCAATTCGCTCGGGATCACCGCCGTACGAGGCTGCGTTCGCGTGCACCCAGGCGACCGCGCGCGCGACGTCTTCCGGATGCGTTGGAAAGCGAATTCGATCCGGGTCGGGCGACGCCTTCGGCTCGGGGGAGAGCCGGTAGTTGAGGCTCACGAGGAGGTAGCCCTCGCCGTTGAAGAGTTCGACCTTGCGCGCCATCTTGTTCTCTTTGTCGCCGGAGTGCCACCCACCGCCGTGCACCCAGATAACGACTGGAGCCGCAGTCGTGGACGAAGGCAGCGGGTAGATATCGAGTGTACGCAGCGGGTCCTCCGGTGCGCTGGGATCGTAGCTAACGTCGCTCGTCTCGAGCTCGACGGGCGCGCCGCCGCTCGACGAAGCTGCTCCGCTACCGCCGCTGCCTCCGTCACCGTCCGCTCCGCCGCCACAGCCGAACGAGAAGAGGTGGAGAAGCGTGAGGCCGCAGCACAAGCGATCGATGGGTCGAAGCATGCAGCCACCGAAGCAAGCCGCGCACCAGCGAAGCGACGCAAAAACCCGGCGCAATCCCCTTGCCCACCAGCCCCATAACGGCGCGCACGCGCGTCGGCGTGGCGTCGAAGCCACGCTCATGCGCGGGGTTGTGCGCACGTCCAATGCCGCTACGCTCAAGCCTCTTCCTTCTTCTCGTGAGGTGACCGATGCGTCCTGCTGTGACTTATCTCGTGCGGGCCATGCTCGCTGGGGCCGTGCTTCCGTCGTCGGGCTGTGGCTGTCCGATGCCGCCGGAAGACTTGGTGCCCTCGGACTATGTGGTGGAGGGGCTTGGTACGGGCGGAGGTTACGGTGGTACGGGCGGAGGTTACGGTGACGGCGTGGGAGGCGGCGTCGCGGCTGAGTGCAACGCAATCTGCGAGCAATCCGTCGCCTACAAGAAGTACCGAGACGCTGGCTTCTTCGAGGGCGAGATCAGCGTGTCGTGTTCCGATCCGAGCCTCGAGACCGTTACCTGCAACGTCACTGCAGATTGCTCCGCAGGTCGGCGGGCTTCGGGCCAGGCGTTGCACGCCCAGCCGTGCGAGAACGCGCGCGACTACTGGCGAGCGATGGCGGCGCTCGAGCAGTCGGCGGTGGTGGCCTTCAACGAGCTCGCGTTGACGCTGCGCCATCACGGCGCGCCGCAGGCGCTCGTGCAGCGGGCGCTGATCGCCGCCGAGGATGAGCGCCGTCACACAGCGGTCGCGCTGCGGCTTTGCGATGAGCCAGAACTCCCCGCGCAAAATGGAGCCCCGCGCGCGCCGCTTACGCTGCTCGAGCTTGCGCACTTGAATGCCCGCGAGGGCTGTGTGCTCGAGTCCTTTGCGGCGCTGCAGGTCGCTTGGCAAGCTCGCAGCGTGGCCGATCCTCAGCTGGCCGTTGAGCTCGCCGAGATCGCCCTCGATGAAGCGAGCCACGCCGAACTCGCGTGGGACGTCGATGCTTGGCTTGCCACCGTACTCACGCTGGAGGAGCGCGCCGAGATGGAGCTCGTACGACGCGAGGCCGCCGCAGAGCTGCCCGCCTTCGAGCGCAGCGCCGCGTGGTTACCCGAGGTTGGGCTACAAGCCCGAGCGGGCCTCAGCAGGCTGCGCGCCGAGTTCGTCGCCACCTTAGCGGCTTGAGCCCGGCCGCGACCGCCGTCCCGCGCTCGAGCTCGCTCCATGCTACAAGCGCCGTCGATGAGCCGCCTCTTCGCCTTGCCCGTGTTCGGCCTGACCCTCGCTGTCGCCGGTTGTGCCTCCGGCGCGTCCGGCGCAACGAGCACGGGAGGGAGCGGTGGTAACGGCGGTCAGTCGGGTGCCGTGCTCCTCGAGGCGTTCTTCGGCCTCGATGACGCGCTACCGATGACGGCCAACCTGCTTTGTATGGGCGGTAGCGGGATGGACGGCATGCCGGTCACCTTCTCTCGCCGCATCGCTGTGGACGCGCCGGAGGCGTCGGCGTTTCGCGTGACCACCGCTTCGGGCAAGGTCCTCACGCCACGTTGTGCGACGCTGCGCCCTGCGCTCGGGGCAAGCAAACGCCACACCGCGCTCTTGATCGGTGAGTTCGGCGATGACCCGAGTGATCCGCCGGTAAGCGTGGAGATCATCGGCTCGGTGCCGCTCGAGAACGGTGGCGACGCGAAGGGCCTTTCACTGGCGACGGTGACGCCACTTGCAGACGGTCCATCGCTGCGGATCGGCTATCGCTATGCACCAGCTGCGCTCCCGGACAGCGACTGTCCGTCCTCCACAAAGCAGATCGTCCAGCTCACGTGGGCCGGCGGAGTGCGCGCAACGACGGGCGACGAGTTCGGTGACGCCGAGCGGCTGCGCATGCAGGTCACGCTCGAAGGCGGTGAGGTCGTCACGCCGATCGCGCTCGCCGACTTGGGCGACAATGACAACTACACCCACCTCTGCCTCGACAGCGCCACGCCAGCGACCTCTGCAGCGGTCGAAGCGGGCGTCGCGATCGACCCGCGCGGCGACAAGAACCCCGCCACCGCGATCAGCGTGACGCTGGATCCGGAAGCGGCGCAATGAGTCGCGCGCGCAGCTACGCATCGCTATTGGGCTGAAGCGTGAGGCCTGGGCCGAAGTCGTGCATTGGACCTGGGGCAAACAATTGCACGACCTTCGGCCGCTTTACGCCGAACGCATGCGACTCACCAAAGTGGGCCCGCTCGAGTGCCCTCCAGCCGATCCGAAGGGCTTCACCGAGTACGGCTTCGACGCGCGAGGCAGGCTGCTCGAGGCGCGCATTCATCGGGGCCGTGGGCGAATGGACGTCGAGCGTTACCGCTACAGCGAGACCACGATCGAGGTGGAGCACGAGTCCGCAACACCCGGGGTCCCGCTAACGAAGAGCGTGTACCAACTAGCGAGTGGTCGCGTTGTAGCCTGGCGCTGGCAAACGTTGGCCGGCCTCGTGGAAGAGACGTACGAGTACCAGAGCGAGCTCGTGACCAGCATTCGCACCCTAGGGCCCAACGACCCGCCGCGCTTGTTTCGCTGCGAGTGGGCAGCGGGGGAACTCCAACGCATCACCGTCGAGAAAACGCCGAGCAACCAAGTCGTGGAGGTCTTTCGCGCGGCCGACCGAGTAGCCCCTTTCGACATCGCAGCGCTCGAAGCGCTGCTATGCGACACCATCCGCGAGCACGTTCGCGCCTTCGCCGTCGACAGCCCAGCGTATGCGCTCTTGTTGGTGGAGAACGCTGGGTACGACGCGGTTCCGCCTGAGCTTGCGATCGGGTTGGAACGTGAGCGTGACGGCTGGCTCGCCGAGGGCATGGATTCGCTTCGCGAGCGCCTGTGGTCGCCGGAGGATCTGACGCTATTCGATGTTCCGGCTTCGCATCTCGACGAGCCGGCGTTGCAAACCATGACCCGCGCCTTCCAGCAGTTTGCGCGTACGAGCGGCCAGCCAGAGCTCGCCCATCAGCTGAACCTGCGCGTCGCTAAACGCCTCAACCAGGAGAGCGCTTTGCGCGATCTGCCACAGACGCCCGACTTCGTCGTCGTTGTCGTTGGGCTCGAAAGCGGCCTCACGCACAGTGAGCTCGACAGCTATCTCCCGGCCGAGAAGCTCGACTTCTTGCGCAAGCGCGGCTGGATTTAGCGCACGGCACGCTCGTTGCGAAGCACGGCGCATTCGGCGGCCTTCACGCTGCTGAATGGAGAATCAAAGCCCATGCGTCTTTCAGTCGTCCTTATGGTTCTCAGCCTGTTCATCGCGGCGGGCGTGGTTGTCACAGCCTGCGGCTCAAGCTCAACGCCCACGCAAGAAGCGCAGGTTCGGCCGGGGCCGAAGCCTGTACCGGTGCCGCTTCCGCGACCGGAGCCGAAGCCCACGCCCGGCCCGAAGGACACCGGGGATCCGGCTCCGCAACCGGCGCCCAGCTCGATGTGACGCCCGGCTCCGCAAGCTGCGGCGGCGAAACGCCTCACAGGCGCTTGATTGCCCCAGCCTGGAGTGGACCACCCTGGACGCAGCACGCTGCGCGAACCCATCAGAAGCTTCGCGACCCTATCGACCCAGGCACGGGCTGTGCTGTAGACCCGGTATGTTGTTGCAAATGTTCCAAGGCCGGTCCCATTGAACCGGCGCCAGCTGCTGGTCGGCGTCGCAGGCGTGCTGCTCACGAGCCTCCCGCGTTCCGCCAACGCTGCGGAGGACCTACTCAAGCCCTACCTGGGGCCGTTCCGACATAGCGGTGGTGACAAGGACCTCAAAGCTCGCGACCGCGCGATCGAAGGCGTCGTCTCCGAGATGAGCTTCCTCGTGCGCAAGATGGCGCGGGATCGCCTGACGGCGGCCAACGCGATCGCGCAGGCGATCATCTTCTCGCGCACCGCGACCTCGCTCACCATCGCGATGGACGCACGCGTCTTCACCGGACCGCTCGACGGCTCGAAGACCAAGGTCACGTCGAGCGGCGATACCGAGATCGACATGAGCTACGTGCTGTCGAAAGACTCGCTGACGCAGAACTTCGAGCGCGACGGGCGCGGTCGCATCAACACCTTCACCCTCGACGGCGACAAAAGCCTGCGGCTCGACGTGCGCGTGTTCGCCGATGAACTGCCGAAGGACCTCGTCTACAAGCTCAGCTACGTGCGCAAGTAACGTCAGAAGGCGAGCCGTAACAGCGTGCTCGCCTCACGGCTTTCGAGCTTGCGCAGCGTCGCCTCGTAGGCCGCCTGCGCGACCGCCGCAGCGCGCGCCACGTCCATCGGGTCGCGGCCCATCAACGTAAGCAGCGCGCCCTCCGGCTCGAGTGTCAGCACCGGCAGGCTGCGCTCGAGCCGTCGCCGCTCGAGCGCGAGCAACGCGCGCATCGGCGTGAACATCGAGAGCGGCGCGCTTACGATCACGAGATCGAGCGGGCGCTCGGCGAGCAGATCGAGGTGCGTCCCTGAAGCGACGCCACCGTCGACATAACGCTGGCCCTGCCAATCGACCGGCTTGTACACGCCGGGCACCGCCGAGGAGCAGCTCACCGCGGTGCCCAGATCGATGCTCGGCGCGCCCTCGGCGCCAAAGGCGATGCGCTCCCCGCGATCGAGCTCCACCGCCGTAATCAACGTCTCTCGCTCGGGCCAGGTTGCACCGAAGATCGTACGCAGCCCTTCGGCCTGCGCGTCGAGTCGCACGCGCCCGGCCGGGAGCAACGCCGCGACCACGCGGCCCGGCCGCCACGCTCGCGGACGCGACAAAGCATGCAGCAGAAACCGCGGTGAGGCCGGCCAGGCGCTCTTCGGCAACGCAGCGTCGGGCGTCTTGTGGCAAGGCCGCAGATAGTGTCGCGCGATCGCTTGCGCCGCGTCGCTCAGCGGCGCGCCGGAGGCCCGCGCGGCTAGCTCCTCGCCGGTCATACCAGCGCGCAACAGCGCAGCCACTTGCGCTCCGGCCGAGGTCCCCACGACCGTCGTCGCGAGCCGCGTATCCCAGCCCAAGTGGCGCTCGAGCGCTGCGAGTACGCCGGCGTGATACGCGTGACCGACGGGCCCGCCCGCACCGAGCACCAAGCCGATCTTCGGCGTACGCTGCTGTGGGCTGTTCACGGTGCGCCGAAGGTAAGGACCGCCCAGCGTGAAACAAGGCCTGTGCGCGCTTTGCACCCCTGCCCTCACCTGGTCTCGCGCTTGCTCTCTCAACACCATGGAACGACTCTCGGGTCTCGACGCGGGGTTCCTCTATCTCGAAACCCCAACCTTGCTGATGCACACGCTCAAGCTGGTGTTGCTCCCTCCGCTCGACGACCCAGCCAACGCGCGCGAGCGGTTGATCGCCGCGACGCGCAAGAGGTTGCACCTTTTTCCGCTGCTGAGGCGTCGCTTGTTGGCGGTTCCACTTGGGCTCCACCATCCGCTGTGGAGCGAGAGCGTGGAGGTCGACGTTGCGCGGCATGTGTTGTGTAAACGCGTGCGCGCACCCGGCGGACCTCGCGAGCTGGATTCGGCGATCGCCGCGATCGCCAGTCAGCCGCTGGAGCGAAGTCTACCGCTGTGGGAGCTGTGGCTGCTCGAGGGGCGTGCGGATCGCGCGCTGGCGGTATTGGTAAAAATGCACCATGCGCTGGCCGACGGCGCGACCGCCTTGCGTCTACTCGAAGCGGTGACCTCGGAGGATCGCGGCAGCGAGCCAATCGCCCAGCCGAGCACGCGCTGGCAAGCCGAGCCGGTGCCGTCGAGCGCGTCGCTCATGCGAAGGGCGGTCGCCGATCGTTTGCGAGAGGCGGCTCAGCTACCAGCGCTGGTCAAGCGAACCTGGAAGGCGGTTACAGACTTGCGCGCGCACCGGCTCACGCCGCGTCCGCCGCGTCCGATGCTCGATGCGCCGCGCACGTCGTTCAATGGCGCGATCAGCGCTCACCGCTCGCTCGCAACCGTCGCTCTACCGCTCGCCTTGGCTATGCGTGTGAAGGCCAGCGCCCGGGTCAGCTTGAACGACGTGATCCTGGCGTTGGTTGGCTCGGCCTTGCGCAGCTACTTGCAAGCCAACGGCGAACTTCCGGAGCGCGCGCTGATCGCCAGCGTGCCCAGCTCGTCCGAGAGCGAGCCGAGCACGCAGCTCTCCGGCAATCACGTCTCCAGCCTGTTCACTACGCTGGCCACCGACGTCGCCGACGACTGGCAACGTCTGCTCGTGATCCACCAAGTCACACAGCAGGCTAAACAAGTGCAAGCGCTCGTACCTGCGTCGCTGCTCGGCGATTGGTTGCAATACGCGATGCCCAAGCCGGCTTCGTGGGTCGTCGACCAATGGTCGCGCTGGCAGCTCGCCGACTATGTACCGCCGCCGGTCAACGTGGTGGTCTCCTTCGTCCGCGGACCAAGCGAACTGCGCTTCATCGAAGGAAGGCCGCTGCGCGCGATCTACTCGGTGGGCCCCATTCTCGAGGGCATCGGGCTCAACATCACCGTGTGGAGCTACTTGGACAAGCTCCACTTCAGCGTACTCGCATGCAAAGACCTGACGCCCGATCCGCAGCGAATCAGCGCAGGAATCGCCGTTGCACTCGACAACCTTGTAAAAGTGGCCTCGCTAGGAAGAAGCCCAGGCTCGAGCAGGCTTCCCATGACGGCGTTGTCCCCTTAGCGTTGCGGAATGGCCAGAACCGCACCGGTGCCGAACATTCCTCCCCTCCCCGGAATGTGCCCCAGCATTGCCGTCCTCGGTGGCGGCGGAGACGGCGGTGGTAGCGGGGGGCGCGGCGCGGGCGACGGAAATGGGAATGGTCCCGGAAACGGCGACGGAAGCGGCGATAACGCCAATGGCGACGGAAGCGGAACAGGCTCATGCGGCAACGGCTCGGCGGGTGGCTGCTCCAGCTGCTCGTCGGGTACCGCCGCAGGTGACCCAGTCGACGTGACCTCAGGCAATACCTTTACCGTTCCGCACCGAGACTTGTTCCTGCCAGGGCCCTTCTGTCTGGACCTTCGCCGCTCCTATTCAGCGTCGCTGCGCGACTCGGACTTCGGCCTTGGCCACGGCTGGATGCTCACGATTAGCTGCAGGCTGGAAGAGCACGCCTTCATCTCGTGCTCTTCACCGGTGACGGCAAACGCATCATTTTGCCGCGTCTCGAGCACGACGGAGAAGAGTCGACCTCTGGCGGGTGGGCTGTCCGCCGCATCGATGGTGGCTATAGCGTTCGCCCTGGCAACGAGTTCATTCATTGGTTCCAGCGACAGAGCCCTGACTCCGAGCGCTTCGACTTGGTGGCAATCAGCTACCGTCGCCGCGGCTCGATCGAGTTTGAGTACAAGACGCCGGGAGTACTGGCCAAAGTGCGCGACAGCGCAGGCCGCGAGATCATCTTTACCAGCGACAAGGGTCGCACCACGAGCATCCACGTACCTGCGCCTGACGGCACCTCGATCACCTTCGCCCGTTACACCTATGACGAGCATGGGGACCTCGTCCATTTCGTCGATGCTGACGGCAATGCCACGCGCTACTCGTACGACCAACACAGGCTCGTCGCGATCGCCTATCCGAGCGGGCTTTTTGCTCGCTTTCGTTACGATTCGCAAGGCCGCTGCGTGGAGACCTGGTGCGATCGCGACGGCCAGTCTGAGCCCGCGCTCGCAGACGACGCTCCGGAGCTTCTCGCCGACGGTCAGACCAAAGCGCGCGGCATCTACCACGCGCTCATCGATTTTTCGGCCGATGGCTCGTCAGAGGTCACGGATTCGCGCGGCATACGGCGATTCGAGGCGTCGCCCGACGGCAAGGTCGGGAAGGCCGTGGATGCGCGCGGCGGTGTAATGACGCGTCAAACCAGCCCTACCGGTCACCTGCTCTCGCAGACAGACGCGAACGGCGCGGTTTCGACCTTCGACTATGACGAATTCGGCGAGCGCATCTTCGAGGGAGATCCGACCAGCGGTTCCATCAAGATGCGACGGGACGCCGGCGGTCGAATCGTTCAATACGTCGACGGCGCCGGCGGCACAGTGACCTTCACGCGCGACGATGCGGGCGAGGTTCTGAGCGTTACCGATCAGAACGGAGCCGTTACACGCTTTACCAATGATGCTCGCGGACTACCGGTCGCCGTGCACGACGATCGAGGCGGCCAAACGCGCTACGAATACGACCAGCACGGAAACGCTGTTGAGCTATTGACGCCACTCGGCTCGGTCGTTCGCTTTCGCTTCGATTGGTGGGGACGGTGCACGAGCGAACAAGATCCAACGGGCGCGGTTAGGCGCTACGAGTACACGGCGTCGGGCCGTGTCAGCGCGATCCTGGATCCTTTGGGAGGGGTGACGTCCTTTGGCTACGACGGGATGGGCAACAAAACGAGCCATCGCCGACCCGACGGGACGACCACCACCGTTGCCTACGGCGGACTCAATTGGGCCTACTGCACGAGCTATCCCGATGGCTCCGAGGTTCGCGTGACCTTCGACCGGGAGGGCGCTCCAATTCACGTTTGGAACGAACGCGGCGAGCGCTTCGATCTCATTCGAGACGCAACCGGGCTCATCATCGAAGAGCGCGACTTCACCGGCCGCGTCACGCGAATGAAGCGGGACAAGGTTGGTCATATCGTCAAGGTTTCGGAAGGACGTTTGCATCGCACCCTGACCCGCGATGCGCTCGGGAGGGTGATCGCCGAGGAGAACCAGGACGGCGAGCAGCACAGCTTCGAGTACGACGCGCGAGGCGAACTCGTCGCCGCCAAGTCAGGCCCGACGGGGTTCCAATGGACGCGCGACGCGACCGGCGAAATCCTACGAGAGGAGCTGTTGATTCGTGGGCTGCGCTACGAGGTCAACAAGCAGCGCACGCGCACGGGGGAGGTAGCGAGCCTGGAGACGTCGCTGGGCCATCAAGTTTGCTACACGCGCAATGCGATGGGCCAGACCGTCCGCATCGACAGCGCAGGCAACACGGTGCTCGGTATCCAACGGGATTCGCGCGGTGCGCCGGTCGAACGTCATTTCGACGCTGGCGGCGCGATGGTCTCGCAATTCGATCCGCTCAAGCGGCTTGCGGCCCGTGAACTCGTAGCCGCGGGGACCAAACAAGACAACTCGCTGCCAGAACCTCTCCGCCGCTCGGGGACGCGACGTTATGCCTTTGAGTACACGCCGATCGATGAGGTCAAGAGTGTGTGGCGGCCCGACGGCTCAAGCGTCGAGTACACCTACGACACACGCAGGCACGTCACGAGTGTCCGCTCCGGTGGCGCCATTCTCGCGGCGTTTCCTGCTGATTCAACAGGTCGATACGCAGAGGAGGGAGTGGGCGGCGGACGTCTGTACGAGGCCGGTGGAAAGCTGGTTGAGCGGGGTAAGCTTCGCTACAAGTACGACGACTACGGTCGCTTGATCGAACGCTGTAGCGTTCAAGATGACGGGCAGTGCGTGGACCTGACGCGCTTTGAGTGGAACGGCTGGGGCAATCTTGCAGCCGTAATTGCGCCTGACGGCGTACGCACCGAATTCGCATACGATGCCTTTGCGCGTCGGCTCGAAAAGCGGGTCGTGAGCAAGAAGAAGGTCGTTGCTCAAAGTCACTTCGTTTGGGACCTCACGGCGGTGGTGCACGAGGTCGAAGTGAAGGGCGAAGACTGTGTGGCGAAGCACACCTTCTTGTTCGAGGACGAGCAGTGCGTAGAGCCAATCGCGGAACGGCGCGGTAGCGAGTGGGCCTACCACGTGTCGGACGTGAATGGCGCTCCACTCGAACTGGTGAACGGTAAGGGCCAACCCCTCGCCGAATTCGAACGCGGGCTGTTCGGCCATCTCCAGATGAAGCGCGGCTCCGCAATGACGCCCATCCGGTTCTCCGGTCAGTGGGCCGACGCAGAGACAGGGCTGCACTACAACCGCTATCGCTACTACGATCCCAACAGCGGTCGCTACATCTCCCCGGACCCGGTCGGGCTCTACGGTGGCTTGGAACTCTACGCCTACGGCCCCAACCCCGTGGCCTGGGTCGACCCGATGGGTTGGACCCACTTCCTTCGAGTGACTGGTTTCGACCCCGCCGGAGCGCGCCACTCCGCGAGTGGCGCAGGCACCCGCCCAGTCGACTACGACTCGTGCCTCAACGCCAATAGCTGTCCCCGCGTGCTTTCACACCCGTCGGGTCATCTCGGACACAGCGAACAGACCTTTTGCCATGACCTGCTCCGAAGCGGAGAGGAGGGCGGAACCTACGGACTTCGAGGGTCACTTCCACCCTGTCCAAACTGCCACGGGGCAATGATGCGCACCGCGCACGAGACGAACTCAACCATTACCTATCGTTGGGGTCAGCCGCCCAACAACAACAGCATCACCTACACCCCCACCGGGGTCCCACCCGGCAACTACCGCGGAAGCTCAGCCAGGGCACTACGCGACGGTGGCTATGGCGCGACGGAGCTCACTGACGGCTGGACACGGCCGGCCTCGGGCGCAGCGCCTGCCCGCAGCGGCCGCGACACGTGGGGCGTCTCCCGGCCGCCGGGCACCTTCAGGACCTATTGGGACAACAAGTAGACTGAGCGCTGCGGCGGAGAAGCTAATTGGTTGCTCGATCACGCAAGGGGCAAGCTGGAAGCATCACGCGTTATCGAAGAAGTGATTCTCGATCAAGTTGATCTTCTGGCTTGGAACGTTGAGGAACTCGAGCAGCTTCTTGTTGGCAGCTGGCGTCTTCAGCTGCAGGCTGGCGCTCGACACCTTTCCCTTGAGAATCAAGAACGGCTGCTCGTCCAGCTTGGTTTGGATCACCCCTAGGCTCAGGGAGACTGCAGCAGTCGCAAGGCCACTAAGGTCGGGGATGAGGTGAGCAGATACGAGCACCACTGTCTCGAGCAGGGGTGCGTCTGCCAAGGATCCCAGGCGAGCCATACCCTTCGGCGAGTCGACACGGAGAAAGCGCAGGTTCGGTAGTCCGGCCAATCCGGCCAGTGAACCGAGTTTGCTGGGACTTAGTAGAATGAGCCGCTCAAGGAGCTTTGAGGCAGGGAGCGTTGTTGCAGTTGTGTTCTGAAGTGCAAGCTCCTGGAGCCCGGGCTGCGCGGCCACGAACGGAGCTCCGTCGTCACTCATTTTCGTCCAACCTAGCGAACGCAAGCGCGGCAGAGCCGCGAACTCGCTCACAGCCGGCAGATCAAGAACCAGTTGTTCGACGTTTGTGTCGCGTGGCAGCTCAGCGAATGAGATCGGCTTCGTATGGGTCCTTATCGAGAGCCGCCGGACAGAATTAGGGAGCGCCCCAAGTCCCTCGAAACTGCGCCGCCCTCCTTCCAAGACAACGAATGGAACACCCGCCGCATGTTGCAGTACGGACAGAGGAGCCTTCGAGCCAACGACCACGACCGTATTGGCGCCGTGACCATCGATCAACGTCCGCAGCTCGTGAACATCCTTCGTTGAGAGTTCTTGGGCGAGCAGCGCGATGCCACCCTTTGCCTTTGGGCTTAGCTTCTTGCCAGTCTGAAACACCGGTTCGTCGTGTTTAAAGAACGGTCGGGGAATTTCGTTTGCCATCGCCGCGCGAGGATATGAGATCGTCCCCGTATGCGCCTGCAATTCCGACCTCTGCCCGGCTCCGACTTCGAGGATCTAAGCGAGCTCCAGCGCGAGCAACTTGGGCCTCTGCTCGAGCAGGCCGAGTCAGACGGAGAAGGTGGCGCCGAGCTAATTGAACGCTTCGACGTGCTCGATGAACACGGCCAGCACGTCTACGATCTCCATCTCTTCTGCGGTGAGGACGGCCAGCTGCACAAGGCCGGCACGCTCGAGTACGTAGCCTCCTTCTCGCAGGGGGCTGCCACCGGCAGAGATGACGAGAGCTTGCTCGCAGCGCTCGACGCAGCCTATGAGGCGTGGGCAACGGCACGGCGCGCGGATCGCAAAGCGACGCGATGAAGACGCAGCAGCTCACCGCCATTCTGCTAAGCGCGCTCAGCGCTTGTTCGTCTTCTTCGGATCGACCCAACGGGGCTCTCCCCGGTGGCGGGCTCTCGGCCACGGTCTCCTGCGCCGATGGCAACAACATGCGGCTTCACCTCGCGCGGCTACGCTGGTCTCCCGAGGTCGAGAGCATTGCGATCTACGCCATGCCCACCGGCGCTGCAGGCGGGCTCGCCCCCGGCTCCCCGCAGCGACCTGTCTTGCGTTTCAGCGGCGGCGCGCCGTGCACCGGGGCCTGTGAAGCCGAGCGCGAGGCCGTCGCGCAAAGCTTCCTCAGCGGCGCAGCCGGCCAAGGCTGGGTCTACAGCGATGATCTCTTCCCAGACATGTACCAGCCGAGCGCCTTCGCGTTTGCGGTGGTGCGCCGCGGTGGCACGTCGCAACTGGTCGCAAGCTTAGACGGCTTGCGAGCCCACCTAGCCGGCCTCGACACGCCTGACGAAGCACAGGCTTGGGCCGCCTTGCATCGGCTCGCCGCCACCTGCCGCAGCGCTCGCCCCAACGCACGCGCGGGCCAGGCTTGGCATGAGCTCACCACCGAATTCGAACGCTGCGAGCAGCGCCCGAGCGGCGCCGTCATGGCGCGCATCCAGGTCCTTCGCCGCGTGCACCGCGATGGGCGTATCGAGTCGGGCGCAGAGCAGGAGGTCAGCAGCACACCGACGCAGGGCTGCGCCGTACCGGGTCGCATGCCGTTAGCCGGGCTCGAGCTGCAAACCCACGACGGCTCCTTCGGCGCGCTGCTTGCGCAGCTCGCGCAGGCCGAGGCCGTTTCGGTGGTGGCCTTTCGCGAGCTCGCTGGCGCGCTCACCGCGGCAAACGCGCCCGCCGCGCTGATCGCCCGCGCCGAACGCGCAGCGGAAGATGAAGTACGGCACGCGGCGCTGATGAGCGCTCATGCGCGAAGGTATGGCGCCGTTGCGACGACGCCCAGCGCGAGGGAGAGGCGGTACCCATCGCTGCTGGCCCTTGCCCTTCACAACGCCGAGGAAGGCTGCGTGAATGAGACCTACGCAGCGCTCGTCACCCTGCATCAAGCGCGCTTCGCCGAGGACCTCGAGCTCCGCCTCGATCTGCACAGCATCGCCCAAGACGAGCTTGAACACGCCAGTTGGTCGCACGATCTGGACGCGTGGTTGCACATGCACCTCACCGCGGCTGAGCAGCTGGCCGTCGCTGGGGCGAAGGATCGCGCGCTCAAGCGGCTGGCGTCGTGCGCAGCAGCCCCGAGCAACGCGGTGAGCTTGCGAGCGGGCCTACCCGAGCCGGAGGTCGCAACGCAGCTGCTAGCCGGCCTGCAGACATTGCTGCGTGAGGCCGGCCCACTCCCGTCCGCAGCACACTAACTGCATCAACCCGCGAAGTTCGACACGGCGCATCGCTGTCACTCGCGCAAACGTCCTGCGGCAACCGACAAGGCACGCTGCTCGCGACAAGTCTTGCGTGAATCGCTTCTTCAGAGGCCCATCGGAGCCTGCTCAACGCAATAGAGCCGGCCCAGGTTGGGGCTCAAAGTTCCGTCCAGGTCGACCGACGCGCAAGGGATGGGACCGTTGTTGGCCCAGCGAACATCGGTCCTGCTGAAGTCGCCAACGCGGGCGAGAAAAGCGGGCAACTTAGGCGGCATGACCGTTGGCACTGGTGTCCAGTCGTTACAATAGTGATTGCCTTGGTTGCCCACGATCTTCGCACCAATCCAAACCGGTAACTCTTCCCCCGGCGGCGGCAGCTTGTACTCAGTGACGTTGATCGGGTTGTCCAGCTGGCTGAATTCGACATCGGCAAGGACCGACCATCCAGGGACGACCTTTTCGTTGTCGAGCCGGTAGTAGGGCACAGTGTTTGGAGGAAGATCGAAGCGAAGCCCTGGGCCAGACTGGGAATCGGTCAAGTAGGCTCTCCAGTTTCCTTGGAGGCCCGCTAGATCGGCGAACTCTTGGCAGAGTTCATCAGCGCCGAGAGCCCCGGACGGGAAGACCGGCTCAACCGCGCTCGCGCTGAGGAAGACGCGTAGCCCCACCGTCTCACAGCCGTCGTCGGGCATACTCTTGTTCGGCTTTTCGATGTTTAGAAAGCCGCTCTTGCAGGTAGATTCGCAGAGCCCCTGCTTGCACACGGCTTCCTCGACGCCCGCTCCGTCGCACTTCCTAAAGCACTCCCCGCAGTGCTCAGGGTTAACGTCGAAGTCGGTGACCCCGCAACCGCCCGCCCCTCCACCGCCAGGCCCCTCGATCGCACCGCCCTCGTTCGTACCGCCCTCGTTCATGACCCCACCGGCCGCGCCACCGCCGCTCGATGAGGCGCCACCGGAGCCGCTGGGCGCATCGCCCGTTGGGCCGTTCGACGACGACGGCTCCGGACCCGGACAGCCCACCACCAGGAGCCCACCGAGGATCAACGAGAGCGCGCCGTTGCGACTCGAAGCCATGTGAAGTTGATTAAGCATGACCTCAGAGTAGAGCCAGAGCCGCGCGATCGCTACGGCGCAACGCTACGCCCCGTTCACGCTCAGCGTCTCTTGTTTGGTGATCGGAGAGGCGTTGCTCGTCAGTCACGACGTTTCGGGCTCCCAGCGAAGATCTGAGCGCCGCGCTGCGCCGAGCAACCTGAGGCAGCGCGAGCTAACGCAAGCGCGCTCCCGTTGGCGCAGTGAACTCGCTGGTCTCCGCGTCCCCCGTGTTGACCGTCTCCTTCGGCTCGAAGATCAGCACCTCGGCCTCTTCATCAGCGGCGGTTCGATGCTCGACGCCGCGCGGAACCACAGTGTAGTCCCCCGGCCCGAGCACCACCGAGTGATCGCGGTACTCGACGCGGAAGGTCCCACGGTGCACGAGGAACATCTCCTCACAGGCTTCGTGCCGGTGCCAAGGAAAGGTCCCCTGCACCTTCACCACCTTGACCTCTTGCCCGTTGAGCGAGGCGATCACCTTGGGTCGCCAGTGCTCGCTAAAAGAAGCAAAGTCAGCGTTTAGGTTGCCACGCTCCGTGCTCATTCGTCTTCTCCGAGCTCCACCAACGTCGTGCTCAGCTGAACGCGGTCCCCGTTCACCTGCCCCGTTTGGCAGATCAGCGTGGTCTTCCCGCCCGGTTCGAAGTCGGCCTCCGCGCACAGCTCAAAGAAGCCTGACCGGAAACGCCGAGTACCCCTCGCTGGGGGCAGTGCGCGAGACTCCACACGCGATATCCTGGGCCAAAGGCCTGCCCGACCCAACCGCCTCGGCTTCCGAATTAGCCGAGGCCGAAAGGTGGATGGCGCTGCTTGGCGTCTACAACGGCCATGCCTCGGGCGTAGGGCGCGTCGTCGTCGACTCGACGTGGCACCATTGGATGGATATCAACCTGCTTGCGCTCGAGGCAGCCGCAGCGACTGCAACGGTCGACCTCCCGACGCTCAGCGACAAGAGAGCGCGAAACGCGGCTCTCGAGGTGATCGCGAACTACGACAAGATCGTCCGCTACTTCATCAACATCGCGATCTGGCTCGCTCCTCCGACGAAGCAACATTGGATGCTGCACGCGGCCACAGGCTGGGCCGTCACCCAGCCCCGGTCCAAGCAGGACCTCGACGAGAGGACGCCCACCGAAATGGCAGGACAGCTCGCCGCCGAGACGCTCGCCCGCCAGGTTGGACCGTGCCAACTCGATGAATGGCTCCATCTCCTATCGCCCGGCCCCAAGCCACGCCCGCACTGGCCGCCGGCTCCTCTCACCTGGCCGCGACGTTTTGAGTTGCTTGGCTCGCTCGTGAAGGAACTCCTCGCGCTCAGTCCTGAGGCCCAAAGCCACGGACTCAGGCCGCTGTCGTCAGCATGTAGCCCACACCGCGAATCGTCCGCAGCAGGATCGGACGCGACGGATCCGGCTCGAGCTTGAGGCGCAGACGGTAGACGGCCACATCCACGGCGCGGTCGAAGACAGCGCCCGGATCGCCTTTCATCGACCCGAGGAGCGCCTCGCGCGAGACGACGCGGTTGGCCCGCGCGACGAGCGCTCGCAAGAGTTCGAACTCGTTCGTCGTGACCGCCACCGGCTCTCCCCGAACGGTGCACGTACGCGAGCGCAGATCGAGCCGGAGGGGGCCAGCGCTGAGGCTCGACTTCTCCGCTATCCCGCGCGCCCTTCGAACATGAGCCGTAAGCCGCGCGACCATCTCGCGAGCACGCAGCGGCCCGACCCAGAAGTCGTCTGCGCCTGCGTCGAGCGCCAGTACCAAGCTCGTCTCGTCGTAGCGCGGGCTCGTCACGATGATGGGGAGCGGCTTCTCCGCGCGGAGCCGCGCACAGACTGCACGCGGGTTCGCGCCTGGCAGCTCCCACTCCATCAGCAGCGCGTCAAAGTCGCGCAGCTGAAACTGATGCACCAGGTTGGTTGCGTCCTCGACGACGTGCGCAAGCACGGCCCCCTGGGCCTCGAGCTCACGCCCGAGCCTCGTGTCCGCGCGGGTGGTCGCCCAAAGCAGGCAGATCGGTTCGGAGGGTTCCATTGCAGAGCGAGAATGCAACGCCTTCGGGACCGCGTCGCAGCCTCGCGGACGGAGTCACCAATTCCGCTGACGACCCGGCGTCGCTGGCGGATGAACGCCCGCAGGCTGAAGCTGCACCGCGAGGAAGCGCGGCGCCTGCCGCTCCCCGACGAGCGCGAGCAGCGGCCGAAGCGCACGCGACGACTCGCTCGGATCTTCCAGCCAGAGCACCGCGACGAACGCGAGCGCCCAGTCGAGGGCGTCATCATCGGTGGGTACGAAGCGCGCGAAGACGCGCGCGAGTGCCCGCGTGCATTCGAGCCGAACGAGGTTCTCAACGTCTCTTTCAGCCTTCACCGTGCGGCCGGAGCGGGCCGCAGCGGAGTGAGGCGCACAAGCGTCACGGAGCCGGTGGAAGCCGTCGACGAGCCGAATCAACTCGGGCACGAGGTCCAGCTCGGTCTGCGATTCGAGCGCACGAAACGGCTCGAGCAAGACCCACAAATCGTAGCCACACGCGGCAGCAACGAGCGCCGACTTGGCCGGGTAGCGGCGAAAGATGGTGCCCTCCGAGATGTGGGCGCGCCGCGCGATCTCGCGCACCGTCACGCTGGGCCCGACGGCCTGCAGCGCCTCACGCGTAGCGTTCAAGATGTGCGTATCGTCGATCGAGCGAGGTCGGCCTCGCGCAGCGGAGCTCATCGTTTGCGGACTCCCGGTGTTGACGTAAGCAGCCAATCGCGCACCGACTGTGCGCGGTCTCGCGCCACGGGCACGCGCACCCCAGCTCCTTCGCCGTCATAGCGCTGCCCAATGAATAGCCAGGTCTCCCCCGAGTCACGATCGAGCACGCGAATGTGTTGTGTAGCCACCAGCCAGTTGCGATGGACGCGACGGAAGCGGCTACCAAAGGTGCTCTCGAGCGACTGCAGCGAAAGGTCCACGTCGAAGACGCCGTGGGCGGTATGAACGAGGGTCAACCGCTCCTGTGACTCGCAGGCCCAGATCTCGTCGGCGTCGAGGAAGACGAGGCTGCGTTTGTTGCGTGCGACCAGCCGATCAGCGGGGGCTTGAGCCACGGTGGTGCGCCGACTGATCCGCTGCAGACACTGCCGCGTGCGCTCGAAAGTGAACGGCTTCGTCAGGTAGTCCACCACGCCGAGTTCGAACGCCTCCACCGCGCGATCGTTCAAGGCCGTCGCCAGCACGAAGGCGGGCGCACCCTCGCGGTGGGCCCACTCTTTGACGAGCGCGAGGCCGTTCGCCTTCGACCCAAGCAGGTTGATATCGACGAAGGCGACATCGATGCCGGAGGCGAGATCGGTCTTCTCCAGCAAGGCCGTCGCGTCATCCGAGGTCGCGACAGCGCCGACTACCACCGCGAGCTTCGTCCGCTCCAAGAGCTCGACCAGGTACTGCCGCGCGATCCATTCGTCCTCCACCACCAAGGCGCGCAAGACCGTCTCGCTCATGCCGCCGCCTTCTCGACGAAGGGCACGTCGATGTCTGCGCGGGTGATGCCGTCTTCCGACGCTAGCGTGAACAGCGCCGAGGTGTAGCTGAGCTCGAGCCGCCGCCGCACGTTGCCCACGCCGATCGCGCCATCCCGCACCGAAGGCGTGACTCCCGGGCCGTTGTCCTCCACCGTACACACGAGCCTCGACTCCCCATCGCGGCTCTCCTTGCGTGCCACGATGCGCACTCGACCCCCTTGGCTGCAGCGCAGAGCCCCGTGTTGCACGGCGTTCTCCACCAACGGCTGGAGCAATAGACGCGGCACCATCGCTGTACGCGCCGCCTTCTCGACGTCCCACTCGACGGTGAACTGGCCGAGGTGGCGCAACTCGAGGATCTCGACATAGCGGGCAAGCCACTCGAGTTCGCTCTCGAGCGGTTGCAGCTCATCCTGCTCGCGCAGCGCATCTCGCAGTAGGTCCCCCAAACAGGAGACCAACCAGCGCGCCTTCTCCGCGTCGATCGTTACCAGGCCGGACACCATGTTGAGCGTGTTGAGCAAGAAGTGCGGTTCGAGCTGGCTTCGCAGCCGTTGTAGCTCGGCGATCGCGCGCAGCCCCTCGGCCTCACGACGCAGCCTCTCGAGCTCGGTATGCCGGGCGTGCTCGGCTGCCAGCTCGGAAGGGATCACGAAGGCGACCGACCAAATACCGAGCTGGATCACGCCGACCAGGAGCCCTGCGATGACGCCGCGGAAGGGCGTGACGATGGGACCAAAAGACTGGTCCACAAAAGCTGAAAACGGGCCGCCGTAGCGAACGGAGTAGGCCGCCAAACCTCCAACCACGGCGCCCGTAACGAGGGTGGCCGGGACGCTGAAGAGGATCCATCGGCGCGCTGAAGCCCCGCGACCGTCGACGACGCGCGAAACGCTCGCCAAGAGCGGGAGCAGTACGGCAGCCTCAAGCATCACGAGGAGGATCGGGAAAGGGATCTGCCAAGGCCCCTCCTGAAAGAAGAGCAGCGGCGGCAACAGCTGCACCAACAGCAAAATGATTGCGACGACTGCACCCAGAAGGCGACGGCGGCGCGCCGACGTTGGTGGGCTCTTGGAGGGCTCGCTCTTCACAAAGCAAGGATACCGCGCAACGGCGTACACGCCCGCGTCCGCAGACGAGAGGGGCCCGCTGCCGGACGAACCGGGACAGCGTTATTCCGTCCGCGGAATCCGACCTCTCGTCGGGAACGGCGCGACGGGGCGTCACGCCGTCTACCAAACTAAACCCATGATCGAACGTCTCGAGTCACGGAGCCCGAAGCTGCAACAGGTGTATCGAACCGCCCAGCGCCTCGCCGGGCGAGATGTCCCGGTCCTGATCACAGGCGAGACCGGCACCGGCAAGGAAGTGCTCGCGAATTGGATCCACGCCGAGAGCCCGCGCAAGGGGCAGCCCTTTGTGCGCTTCAACTGCGCCGCTTTGCCCGTCACCCTCGCCGAGGCCGAGCTCTTCGGCCACGCACGCGGGGCCTTCACCAGCGCCGACTCCGCGCGGGAGGGCTACTTTGCACGCGCATCGGGCGGCACGCTCGTCCTTGATGAAGTCGGTGAACTCCCGCCCACGGTGCAGGGAGCGCTGCTGCGCGCGACGCAGTCCGGCGAGATCCAGCGGGTCGGCAAAGGGAGCATCGAGCGCGTAGACGTCCGTTTGATCGCTTGCACCAACCGCGATCTCGAGGATCCATCCTCGGGCTTTCGTCGCGACCTCTTCTATCGCCTGGCCGTCGTCGAGCTGCACATCCCCCCGCTGCGTGAGCGGATGGAGGACGTAGCGCCGCTCGCCTGCGAGTTCGCCCGGGTCTACGGCGAACGCTTCGGGCTGCGCGAGACGACGCTGCCGAAAGGCTTCATCGCCCGACTCGAGGGCCATCATTGGCCGGGCAACGTGCGCGAGCTCGAGAGCGTCGTGCAGGCGCTCGCAGCGACCTGCGTCGACACCTTCGAAGACGGCGACTGGGAGGTTGCCCTGCGCGGCATCGGTCGATCGGGTGGCGGCGTCGCGGGCATTCGCGCCGAACTTTCGAGCACCGAACACGAGCGCCTGGCGGCCTCGCTGCGCGAACACCGCGGGAACCTCGCAGCCGCGGCGCGGGCGCTCAAGCTCCCGCGCACCACGCTGTTCGACAAGCTCTCGAAGCACGGCCTGATCCCGGTCCGCGGGCTACCGCGCTCGCAGGCGGAAGCTCGCCCATGAGGTCCCGCCGCGCGCGTCGTGCAGCGTGACCCAAAACCGCATCGTCTGATCGTCCTCCGCCTTCAGCTCGAACTCTGCCGAGGTCTCCTCAGTCGTGACCACGTCGAGCTCCTTGTCGAGCTCGCGGCCCGTTGCGTACGCGCGTACCCAGGCCGTCTCCGGCTCGCCGGAGTCCAGCTCCTCGAGCGACTCCGGCTCGACGTTGACCGCGATCGGCGTCGCGGTGCAGGTCTTCGTGTCGGCGCATACGGCGACGCAGCGCGGCTCATCGTCGGCGCATTCGATCGGCTCAATCGGCGATAGGTCGTCCACGCAATCGTCCCCTGCGCAATCGAGCGGGATGCTGCGCCCGTCGATTTGGACCTCCACCAAGCTCGGCACCACGTTGGCGGCCTCCTCTTCGACGGTCACGGTCGCGAAGGAGAAGACGTACTCGTCGGAGCCGAGTGGGCTACCTGCATCGTCGACGCAGTCGAAGGGCACGTCGGAAGCGCGCTGGCTCGCGGTGGGTCGCAGCGTGCCGTTGCAGGCGACGAAGAAGACGAAGCCGGTCCCCACGAAGGTCCCATCGCTTTGTTCGACCAGCACGTCCTCCGGCACCGTGATCTCGACCCGCGACTCCTCGGAGATCGCGGCCGAGCTCGGATCAATGGAGCGAAGCTCCTCAAAGCACGCGGCGAACGAGTTGCCACGTGGGTTCCAGCACGGCGCAAACCAGGCGACGCGTGAGCTGCGCCCAGCGCGAGGCTCGGTCCACAAGGCCGTGAGAGCGAGGGGCTCGCCTGCCGTGGGCGTGCTCTCTTGCCGGATGGCGAACACACGCAGGGTGGTCACCTCCCAAGCCTCGGGCAGATCGTCGCTGCAGCCTGCCAGCGCGGCCGCGGCCAAGGTGAGCTGTCCCCATCGCATCAAAGATCGCTTCATCAGAACTCTCCTCGCAGGCCGAAGCTCGGCAGAATCGTGAGTCCGTATTGGTAGCCAGTGCGCGAGTAGTCGTAGCTGTAGGCGATCGCCTCGGCGGCCTGGTGGTTGTAGATGTTTTGGATATCGAGGTACATCGAGAAGGCCCAATCCTCGAACTGCCACTTCTTGTCGGCGCGGATATCGAGTTGGTGGAAGAGCGGCAGTCGGCCTGAGTTCGGGTCGCCGTCGACGTTCACGTAGTCGGTGCCGTTGGCCGAGTAGACGCCGGGCAACGACGAAGACGTTGGCGTATACGGGTTGCCGGAGATGAGCCGGAAGCGCCCGCCGAGCTCCCAACCCGACCCGAGTTTGAAGCTGCCCACCACCGTTAGGTTGTGGGTCTGGTCGTTGTTCGTGAGGTATTGCTGGCCCTCCTCGGTGAGGTTCCGCGTCGTGCGCGAAAGCGTGTAAGCGACCCAGCCGAAGAAGGTGTCGTCGGGGTCGTAGCGGAGCAACACCTCGAGCCCGTAGGCCCGCCCATCGCCGACGTTGCGATACTCGAAGCCCCCGCCTTCGACCGGGACGCCGAGCACCAAATTGAAAAGCTGCTTGTAGTAGCCGTCGGCAGCGAGCGAGAGGTTCGGGGTGAAGCGTTGCTGTACGCCGAAGGTCGCGTGCATCGATCGTTCGCCGTTCGCCTCCGGCGTACCGAAGACCTGATCGGTCTGTTGCAAATCCGGCGGCTGACCGAAGAGCCCGATGCCGCCGCGAAGCAGGGTCTGCGGCTCGCGCTCGGGGTTCTTGAGCGGAGCGCCCCAGATGGCCGCCTTGGCCGAGAGCCGCGGATCGAACGTCGCGTCCTCGGTGCGGCGAGAAAAATCGAAGCGCAGACCGGGGACGATCGAGACCCGCTCGTGTGGCGTGAGCTCGACCTCAGCGTAGGCCGCCGGCTGATGTTCGACGAAGCTACTGCTCGTGGTGAGCAGCCGTTGCGAAGCCAACGGGCCGGGCGTCTGCTGGCCTTGCGGCGTCGGGCGCGGCGCCGTCACCTCGAGCGAGCGCGGGGTCACCGACCAATCGACACCGACGCGCGCAGCGAGCCAGTCGATCGGCCTGTAGGTCGACTCGACGCGCCACTCGATCGGCACGTCCTCGAAGTCGAAGCTCTGTGCGCCGACCCCGAACTCGTTGCTCGTCCAGCCGCCCGACAACATCGCCGAGAAGGTCAGATTGTCGAGGGGTTGCGCGCTATAGAGGATCTGCCCGCGAACGAAGCGCGTGGCGATCCCGAGATCGCGCACCGCCGGATCCCCGGTGTCGTCGAGCACGAGGCGAAACGTGTCATCCGACCCGAAAAGGCGAAAGGAGAGCGAATCGGTCGCGTTGATCTTGTGATTAACCGCTGCCTGGTAGTCGTAGTAGACGGGCGCAGCGATGTTGCTCGCGACGCCGGCCGCAGACAGCGCGCGCCCGAGCCACGCATCGAGCCACGAGCGCCGGCCGGCGACGCTGAAGGACCAGTCGTCGCTGACCGGTCCACTCAACATCAAGCGGGTGTTGATCAGATCGACCTGCGCGAGACCGTGGAAGCAATCCTCGCCTTCCGAGACCTCCCCGTTCTTGCGGCACTGGGTATCCGGTGGGCGCATCCCGATGTCGATGATGCCGCCCAGGAAACGCCCGTAGCGGACGCTGAAGTTGCCTGGGTAGAAATCGATGCGCTCGAGCGACTCAGCAGGCAGCACGCTGGCGAAGCCGCCGAAGTGGTAGGCGAGCGGTACCGAGGTCCCGTCGATGAAGACGCCGGTCTCGTCCGGCGCGGAACCGCGGACGATCAGCGCGCCGAAGCCTCCGGCCGAGCGAGCCAAGCCAGGAAGGCTCTCGAGCGCGCGCAGCGGATCGCCCGCGGCGCCGGGGATCTTTGCCAGCTCCTCGCTCGATACGACGCGGCTCACGACCTCACGCTCCGGCCTCGCGACAAGCCGCTCGCCGACCACCACGACCTCGTTCTTCACCGGAGCGAGCGCGAGCCGGTACACGACCTCGCGCGACTCGCCCGGCACCAACTCTTCGCTGAACGCCCCTTCGAGGTAGCCGTCTCCCCGAACGCGTAGGAGCGACGTAGCGGCAGGCAGATCGACGAACTCGAACGCGCCCTCGGCGTTGGTCTTGGTGCGCCGCTCCCCCATCGTGATCTCGACGTCGCGCAGCGGAAAGTCGCCTTCCTGGCTGCGGACGACGCCCTTCAGCGTCGCCGTCTTCTTCTCCTCCACCGGCACCGGTGCGGGCTCGGCGATATCGAACACGTAGTCGTAGATGATCCGCGCCGAGACCGGCTTTCCGTCACGGGTCGCCGGCTCGAACACGAAGCGCGTCGCAGCGTCGGCGGCCGCCTCGTCGAGACCGAGCCCCAGCGGCTCGCTCACCCGCTCGACCGTCTCCACCACGCCTTTCTCCGAGATCGTCAGACGAAGCTGGACCACGCCCTCTTTGCCGGCCTCCTTCGCCGCTTCGGGATACGGCGCTTCCGCCGCCGTCACGAGCCGCGGAGGCGTTAGCGCGGGCGGAGTGGGAGGGTCAGTAGGAGGAGCCGCTTGCGCAAACGCGACCTTGCTCCCGAACAAGATGCACAACGCCCCAAGGTGACGCCAGAAGACCATTGCTCCGGCCAGTGCACGGGCTGGGCCAGCCCTAGACCGCGAAACTCCCGCGCTGTTCGAGCCCGGCGTCGGGCAAACCATCGTCGGTTTTCCGATGATCGTCGGAGGTCGTCGGGACAAAGACTGCGCGAATCGAGACGATCTGCGCGCTTCGTTCGAGGCACGGCTCCTGCTGAGGCTGGCTCGATGGATATTGTCTCTCGAATCAAGAACCTGATGCTCGATACCGGAGCCGCCTGGGTGATGTGGCTCCTGATCGGGCTGAGTATCGTCTCTCTCTCAATCGTGCTCGAGCGCGCGCTGGTGCTGTATCGCGCCTCCGGCAACGCCGCGGCGCTGCGCGAGATCCTCGCGCGAGAGCTGGCCGGTGGCAGCATCGACGGCGCGCTCGCCGCGCTGCGAGGCAGCCTTCACCCCGGGGCGCGCGTCGCCACCCGAGGCATGCAGCGCGCCAAAGAGACTCGCGACGCCAAACAGATCGAGAAGGCCATGGCCGCCGAGCAGATGTCCGAGCGCGCGCGGCTGGAGAAGAACCTGTCCTTCCTCGGCACGCTCGGTAACAACGCTCCCTTCGTTGGCCTGTTCGGTACCGTCATCGGCATCATCGAGGCGTTCGAGCACCTCGGCTCCTCGAACGAAGGTCTCTCCGGTCAGAGCGGGAATCAGCTCGTGATGGCGGCGATCGCCGAGGCGCTCGTGAGCACGGCTGTGGGTATCGCGGTGGCAATCCCAGCGGTGTTCGCCTTCAACCAACTGCTCCGCTCGATCAAGGTGCGCCTCGACGCCTCGCAGATGATCGCCGAGGAGGTGCTCGCCAGTCTGCCGCTCGCCGAGCCAGCACACGAAGAGGCCGAGTCGTGAGCGGCGGAGCTGGAGACGACGGCCCGATCGTCGGCATCAACGTGACGCCGCTCGTCGACGTGGTGCTCGTATTGCTCGTGATCCTGATGGTGTCGACGCCGCTGCTCGCCGAACGGGTGCTGCCGATGCAGCTGCCCAAAGCCTCATCCGGGAGTGAAGAGGTAGCCATCCTTTCGATCGAGCTCGCGAGCGACGGACGGGTGGTCGCCAACCAAATTCCGGTCGACGGGGAGGACGCGCTGGCCAAGGTGATTCAAGCCTCGCGCGCCGAACATCCGGATCTCAAAGCCGTCATCCGCGCCGATGGTGCCGTGCCCCACGGACGGGTGATCCGCGTGATGGACGTGCTGAGAAACGGCGGGGTCTCGCAGATGACCTTCGCCGTCGATGCGCTCGCGCAGAGCCCGGGGAGGTTCGAATGACCTCCGGCTGGTGGTTGACGTTCGGCCTCAGCGCTGGGGTCCACGTGGCGGGTTTGCTGGCGACCCCAACCGACGCGCCGTCGCGGCCGCGGATCGAGCCGCCGCCGCCCGAGGTCTCGGTCCAGCTCGAGCCACCGCCGCCTCCGCCGGTCCCCACGAACACCCCGGAGGTCACGCCCGAGCCTGAGCCGGAGCCCGACACAAAGCCGCCCGCTGCTGACCCGCCGAAAGACACGCCACCGCGTCCAGCTCCGGCTCGCACCGAGCCAGCGCAAGCCGGTCGCACGCTCACCGCACCCGCTGACGGCCCAGCCGATCCAGTGGACTTCACGGTGCCGCAAGGCGCAGCCGATGCGAAGTACTCAGGCGGTACCACGACCAGCCAAGGCAAAGGCACAGCGCCCGGCACGCGCGAGGTCGGTACCGCGACGGCACCCGGTCCTTCGGGCCCGCCGGCCTCACCGAAGCAAGATCTGTCGAAGCGCGCGGCGCCCTCCTCCGGGAGCTGGTCCTGCTCGCGGCTCTTCCCCGCCGACGCGACCGTCAACGTCGCTTCGGTCACCATCGTCGTGCTCGTTTCCGCCGAGGGCCGCCCGAGCGCGGTGCAGGTCGTCTCCGACCCGGGCGGCGGATTTGCGGCCGCAGCGAAAGCCTGCGCGATGGGCCAATCGTACCGGCCCGGTCTCGACAGCGATGGCCGCCCAACGGCGACGCAGACTTCACCCTTCGCCGTGAGGTTCACCCGATGAGCCCGAAGCCGACCCAACGCGCCGGAGGGCTCAAACGCCTACTGACGATGGCTCGGCTCGGCGTCGCGATGATGTTCCATTCGAAGTTGCGCCTCGCCGGCACGCTGCTCGGCGTCGTCTTCCCGGTCGTGCTGGCGAACTTCGCGCTCGGCACCATGTTCGGTCTTTTGGCGAAGTCGACGCTGCTGCAACGGAACGCCCGCGCCGACATTTGGATCGTGCCGTCGAGCGCGGAGATCTTGGGACAAGGCACGGTCGACTATCAGAACCTGCTGATCGCGCGGACCACGCCCGGCGTCGCAGAGGCGCAGCCAGCGCTGTTTGGTCCGGCCTCGGTCACCTTACCCAACGGCCGACGCGAAGGCGTCACGATCCTCGGCGTAGCCGAGCCGTACGATCTCGGTGGCCCGTGGAACCTCGTCGCCGGAGACGTCAGCGTGCTGCGCCACCCCGATACGCTGCTGTTCGACTCGAGCGCGCGAGAGACCTTCGGCGGACTCAACATCGGCTCGGTGCGCGAGGTCAACGACCGGCGCACCTCGGTGGGCGGCTTCACCTGGGGCCTCGCGCCCTTCGGCGCTTCCTTCGCCTTCGCCGACTATGAAACGGCGCGCGAGTATCTCCACGTCCCGCGCGATCGCGTCGGCTTCGTCTTGGTGCGCCTCGAACCAGGCGCCGATCCACAAGAAGTCGCGGCCGCGCTACGTGCCCGCGTCGACGACGCCGCCGTCCATCCAACCTCCGAGTTCGTCGCCATCGGCTACCGCCAGATCCTCACCAAGACGCCGATCGGAGTCACCTTCGTCACCATCAGCGCCTTCGGCCTCATCGTCGGTCTCGTGATCGTCGGCCTAGCGATGTTCTCCTCGGTCGTCGACAACCTCAAAGAGTTCGGCACGCTCAAAGCGGTGGGGCTCGGCATGTTCGACCTCAGCGCGATCCTGCTCTCTCAGGCTATTTTGTATGCAGCCATCGGCTCGGCGCTCGGCCTCTTGCTCGTCAACGGCATCGCCCGCCTGATGCGCTCGCCCAACGTCGGCCTCGAGCTCCCGCCGTTGCTCGCGATCGGAACGGCGGTGCTGATGGGCATCGTCTGCGCCGTCTCGTCCTTGCTCGCCATTCAGCGGCTGCGCTCGCTCGAAGCAGGGATCGTCTTTCGATGAGAGCGGTCGAAGTCTCAGCAGCGTGGAAAAGCTTCGGCACCGGGCCGGAGGCAGTGCACGCGCTACGCGGGGTCGACTTCCACGCCGACGGCGGTGAGATGGTGATGATCTCGGGACCGTCGGGGAGCGGGAAGACCACGCTGCTCTCGCTGATCGGCTGCATACTGCGGCCTTCACGCGGCGAGGTACGCTTGCTCGACAGCGTTGTATCGGCGCTCCCGGAGGGCGCGCTTGCGCCGATTCGGCTCTCGCACATCGGCTTCGTGTTCCAGTCCCACAACCTAATCGGCTCGCTCACCGCCGCCGAGAACGTCGCGCTCATGCTCCAACTCCGCAACCTCCCCGAGCGCGGCGCCGGCCAGCTGCTCGAGCTCGTCGGCATGTCGCACCGCGCCGACGCGGAGGTCAGCGGGCTGTCCGGCGGCGAACGTCAGCGGGTCGCGATCGCGCGGGCCGTCGCTGGCTCCCCGCCCATCATCCTCGCCGACGAACCCACCGCCTCGCTCGACGCCAAGAACGGCACGCTGGTCTGCGAGATCCTGCGCCGACTCGCGAAGGATCTCGGGCACGCGGTGGTGGTCGTTACCCACGATCCGCGCGTCCTCCACCTCGCGGATCGACGCGTGAACATCGAAGACGGGGTCGTGACGGAGGTGATCGCATGAGGCTCGGACGAGGTGCTTTGGCGTTGATCCTAGGGGCGGGCTCAGTCGGCGCGATGGCGCTCACGGCGACCGCGCTGCAGCTCCCCGAAGGCGTGACCGCGGCGGAGGTGAAGCGCGAAGGGCGCAGCCTGACTGACGAAGGGCAAGACCGCTTCGTCCTGCGTGACGGCATCGCAGGCCCCGGCCTGATCGAGCCGCGGTCCGGCGAGATCCGCGTAGCGACGCGCGAGTCGGGGACGCTGGTGCGCGTACTCATTGCCGAGGGAGATACGGTGACGCGCGGCCAGCCGCTGTTCGAACTCGACGCCGAGGCCGAGCGCACCGCTCTCGCCACAGCCGAGGCGGAAGTCCAAGCCGCGCGCGAGGAGGTCAACCGCGCCAAGAGCGGCGCAAAAAACGACGACCTCGAGGCGATGGTCGCCGACACCAGCGCGGCCGAGGCCCGCTTACGACTCTCCGAAACAAAGCTCAAACGAACCGAGGACCTTTGGCGAGCCGAGGCCGTCGCAGGCGAAGAGGTCGACCAGCTCCGCACGCAGCTCGAGATCGATCGTGAGAGCAAGCGGGCCCTCGAGAGCCGCCTCAAGTCAGCCCGTGGTGGCAAGCCGCAAGACGTACTCGTACAAGAGCGACGACTCGAGGTCGCGATCGCGCGGCGCAGCGAAGCCGAGACACGGCTCGAACGCCGCACGGTACGCGCCCCCATCGCAGGCACGCTGCTGCAGCTCCGCTTCCGCGAGGGTGACTACTACAGCGCCGAACAAGGTGCGCTCGCCCTCCTCGCCGACACAACCCGGCTCCTCGCCCGCATCGACATCGACGAACGCGACGTCGCCCTCGTCGCGGTAGGTGCTCCCGCGAGCGTCGTCATCCCCTCCGATCCAAGCCACGCCCTCCCGGGAACCGTCCTCCGCGTCGGCCAGCGCATGGGCCGCAAAAACGTCCGCACCGACGACCCCGTCGAACGTATCGACACAAAGATCCTCGAGGTCGAGATCGAACTCGCCCAGACCGAAGGCCTGCGCCCCGGCCTGCGCGTAACCGGGTATATCGCGCGGCCGTAGGGAGATTACGCATTAGGCGCTGTTGCTGCGAAGGAGACGGGCGCGCTGATTGGGCGCTGCAAGCCCGCCGCGCTAGGCGCGGCGCGACGTAATTCAGGGGAGCTGCGGCAGCCTGCCGGCGTTACTTCGCTACAAGCCCGCTGGGCGTGGGCGCTCCGCGACGTAACCCAGGGGGGCTGCGGCAGCCTGCCGGCGTTACTTCGCTACAAGCCCGTGGGTGTGGGCGCGCTGCGACGTAACCCAGGGGAGCTACGCAAGCCTGCCGGCGTTACTTCGCAAAAACGCTCGCACTTTGCAGTGGTTGGCTCATCGGTGCCGCAAAAACAGCCAATATCCAAGCAAGTAGATCGTTCCAGGCCTGTCGGATGCGGTCGTAAGCCCGTTGGATGCGAATTAACGCACAGGAGCTAGCGTAGCTCCCCTGGCTTAGTCCGCAATGCGACCCAGCGAGCGGCTCACGGCGCCGCTCCATACCAATGCACCGTAAATACCTTCCGGCGCCAGCGGTGCAAGCGGTCTCCGAGCCCGCGCAGACAGTGAGATACCACCGCCACACTTCCGTCCCCCTCCCGCAAGCTGGCTCCCCCATCCGCACGCAGCGAAAGCGCTGCGGAGCGAGTACGGATTTGGGGGAGCAGTGGCGCAGCGCAACGCAGTGGAGCGAGCACACCGAGGGGGGCCAATGAAGGTCTGCGCCCGGGCCTGCGCTAACAGGGTATGTGGCGCGACTTCAGGGTAATATGGAGGCTCAAATGCTTTCAACGCAGCGGCTGACCCTTCGCGGCATTCAGGAGAGCGACGCATCAACGATGGCCGACCTTCTTGCGGACGATGAGGCTGGCGTTCGAATGACTGAGCGGCTGCCCTGGCCAGCCACCGTGGAGGCGGCTCGCGAGTGGATCCGACTTCGCCTTGGGCCGAACGAACATGTGTTCGCGATTGAGGTCGAGGGAGAGTTAGCGGGCGCCATCGGGTTCATCTTGATGGGCGAGGTCGTGGGCGTCGGCTACTGGCTCGGCAAGGGGTATCGAGGTAAGCGCTATGCGTCGGAGGCGCTCGCGGCAGTCCTCACCTACGCGAAGACTTTGGGCGCTCGAGTGGCCGTCGCTGAGACCTTCCTAGACAACGAAGCATCGCAACGCGTGCTTCTCCAGTGTGGGTTCGAGCGTAAGGGAGTCCATGAGAAGGAAGTCTCGAACCGGGCCGGCGTCCAGCAGTTGATGCAGTTCGCCGCGACGCTCGAATAGGCCGCAGTTTCGCATTCTCTATCACCGCTTCGTCCACCAACGCAGCTGCGACGTAACCCAGAGGAGCTGCGATAAGCGCTGCGAACTAAGCCAGGGGAGCTGCGGCAGCCTGCCGGCGTTACTTCGCTACAAGCCCGTGGGTGTGGGTGCTCTGCGACGTAACCCTGGGGAGCTGCGCTAGCCTACCGGCGTTACTTCGCAAAAACGCTCGCACCTCGCTGCGGCTGGCTTATCGGCACCGCAAAAACGGCCAATATCCTAGTAGGCAGGCACGTCCACGCCTGCCGGATGCGGTCGTAAGCCCGGTGGATGCGAATTAACGCACAGGGGCTAGCGCAGCTCCCCTGGCTTAGTTCGCAATGCGACCCAGCGGGCGGCTCAAGGAGCCGACCGCCGCTAGCCTTACCCGACATGCAGCACGCGGAGCTGCTTGGGGATGGGCCGTCGAATTGGACGTTTTGCTCAATTGAGTAGGGGATCCACAGGGGATCGACCTGCGAATTCAACAATATGGTGATTTCGACGACCGATCCTCGCAGCTCCCGCATCCGCCAACCACGCTCATGGCTGACACCCGACGAGTGTTTGGCACGCGGGCTCACTGAGGTTCTCGAGGCAGTAGTTGGTGAGGCATTCCTCGACCGCCGTTGCGTCGGCGGCGCACTGGTCGTCGCAAATGGACGGAGCGCTATTGAGGCAGTCGTAATAGGTAATGAAGGACGCCGAGCAGGCGGTCACTTGCAGTGCAGCGTCACAACATCCGGCGCAATCGGCGAACGGAGCGCAGGCGCTGGCCGTCGCTTCATCGCAGCCATCCACACACTGCTGAAGGCTGATCCCAACTCCACCGCCGGTGCTGGGTGAACCGCCGCTGCTTGGTGAGCCGCCGGTGCCAGGCGAACCGCCGCTACTCGGTGCACCGCCGCTGCTCGGTGCACCGCCACTGGCAGCGCCGCCGCTGCCCCCTGAACCGTCATCCCCACACGCAGCGAGCAGCCCCATCGCGAAGACAACCTGAAGCAAGCATCTCGTCATCGTTTCCTCCGGAGGTTCATCTACGCGTCGTAGATGCTCCGGCGATGGCAGCCGCGTTTCGACGCGTTACGGGCCGGTTGGGCCGCCCATGCCACCCGGTCCGGTCGAGCCGTTCGGTCCTCCCGGTCCTCCAGGACCACCAAGGCCACCGCAAACGCCCAAGCCGAAGGGCGTCAGCTCGCACGGCTCTCCATCGCAATCAGCGTCTTGCTCACACACCTGCAGTGGAGGCCCCATGGCCGAGGGACACTCGCCGTCGAAGCACTCACTGCCAATGGCACCCGCCCCGAACGCGACGCAGCAAACCTGACCGACCTCACAGTTGCCGCTGCTCGAGCAAGCGACAGCGGCTCCCGCACACGTACCAAGTGGCGCGCATGACGTTGACCCGCCGCCCATCACATTCACGCAGCACTCCTCGGCACGCGCGTCACACTCGAGGTCGCCGCACACGATCGTCGGGTCGACAGGCCCACCGCCGGAGCCGCTCGGCGAGCCGCCGGAGCCGCTCGGCGAGCCGCCGGAGCTGCTCGGCGAGCCGCCGGAGCCGCTCGTTGAACCGCCGCTATTGCTCGTCGAACCGCCGCTGCTCGACGTACCACCGCCTGTCGCACTCGAAGCCCCGTTGCCCGAGCTCGTGTTTGTACCGCCGGAGCCCGTCGTCGCGCCCGACCCCGAGGTCGGTGACGAGCCAGTCGAGCTTGCACCGCCGCTCGGGTTTGCGCCGGAGGTCGAGCCCCCGCCGCCGGTCGCGTCGGCACTAAGACCGCCGAGAGAGCCCAATTCATCGGCCAGCTCGACACGGCCACCACACGCCCACGAAGACACAACGATCAGTAGGAATTTACTTCGCATCCGTCAAGCAGAGCGGCCCCAGCGTGTCGGCGTCCTCTCAGTCAGATTTCAGTTTGTTTCGATCTTTGTAACGCACTGAAACAGTCGCGCAATCGGTTGGAAATACGCGGGTTCTAAGCTCAGGAGCTGCGTAAGCCGATGACGTCCAAGAGTTCGAAACCGCTCGGAGACGAAACCCTCGAGGCCCCGGGCGACGCCGCTCCGGAGGAGCTCGCTGTCGGTACCACCGTCGGTGAGTTTCGCATCAAGCGGCATATCGGCGAGGGCGGCTTCGGTGCGGTCTACGAGGCCGAGCACGTCGCCATTGGCCGCGCCGCAGCGGTGAAGGTGATCCACAAGCGCCACCTGCACACGGCGAATACGGTGGGCCGCTTCCTCGACGAAGCGAAGGCCGCAAGCTCGCTGCGCAGTCGCCACATCGTCGACGTCTTCAGCTTTGGAGCGCTGCCCGACGGCCGCCCGTTCTACGTAATGGAGCTGCTCTCCGGGGAGTCGCTCTCAACGTTGCTCGAGCGCGGGCCGATGCCGCTCGCGCGCGCGCTGCGTGTGCTCGTGCAAGTGTCACGGGCGCTCGAGATCGCACATGCGGCTGGCATCATTCACCGCGACGTGAAGCCGGACAACGTGTTCGTCACGCGTGATGAGGACGGCGCCGATCTGGTGAAGCTGCTCGACTTCGGCTTGGCCAAGCTCACCACCGACTCGTCGCGCGGACCGCGCACACAGCCCGGCTTCCCGATGGGGACGCCGCACTACATGGCGCCAGAGCAGTGCCGCGGCCACGCTGTCGACGCGCGCACCGATCTCTATTCGTTCGGTGTGATGGCGTACGAGCTGATCGTCGGAGAGCTGCCCTTCGCCAGGGACACCGTCGCTGAGATGTTGAGCGCCCAGCTGTACGCGTCGCCCCCTGCGCCCTCCTCTCGCAGCAACGTCTTCGGCGCGGAGGTCGATCGCGCCTTCGAGCGCTTACTCGCGAAAGACCCGAAGGATCGGCCTGGGTCGGCGCGTGAGGCGATCACGATGTTGAACGAGGCGTGCTCGCGTCTCGACGCGAATGAAACCTCGCCTGCGATTGTGCTCGCGCGGCCCGCTCCACCAACGCCAGCGCCCACCCCGCTGACGCTCGTCACTCCGGCAGCACCGGCGCCCACACGGACACATTGGCCGTACGTCCTCGTGCTCATCGGCTCCGTCTGCGTGGGCGCAACGCTCGCGTTCTTCGTGCGCCGATCGGAGTCATCGAATGATTCGCATCCGAGCCGCCTCGAGCAGCCGAGCTTCGCGGTCGACGAGGAGCGCGAAGATCCGCCTGCAACGCCTGCTCTTGCGCAGACTGCGTTCGACCCCGTCGTGCCTGCGACGACCAGCGCCGACAGCATCCCGACGTCGTCGGCCAGCGCGACGGCGCATCCATCGACGACTTCAGCTCCGACGGGTTCGCCTCCAACGGGTTCGAAGAACCGAGGCACGCGCCCGAACCGCGCCACCCCCACCGCGCTCGAGAATCCCTTCAAGTGAAGCGTGCTCGCGACTGGTTCAGCCTCGCTCTCACGCTCCAGATCGCCTGCGCCGACCTCACGCCGCTCGAGCTCGAGGTGTGTGGTAACGGCGTTCGCGAGGCCGGGGAGGTCTGCGATTCGTTCGCCATCGGAGAAACGCCGTGTCGCCCCGCGTCGGATCAGCTGCCGTGCACCCTCGATTGCAGCAGCGCAAGCTGTCCCGCGGGCTACGCCTGCGGTGTCGATGCAACCTGCCGACGAGCCTCCGGGAGGTTCGAGTTCTCGTCGCAGGTCCCCGCGAGCGGAAGCCTCGCCGCGGGGGATTTCGACTGCGACGGCTACGATGCCCTGATCGTGACCGACGACCTCGCGGGCCCGTCAACCAGTGTCCCGCGACTGCTCTCGCCCTGGCCTCAACCGAGCCTCACCTCGCTCGGTTATCCGGTGTCCCAGACCACCATTCTCCCGGCCCCGAATGGACGCTGCGACGACGTGATCGGGCCATGGACGACAGCCGCGCCGCTCTCAGCACGCAGCGGACTCTTGGTCCTCGAGGGTGTGGAGCTGAGCGGACTCGTCCCGCGAGCCGAGCTCTCGCTCGGCGTAGCGGCCGCAGGAACTGTCTTCGCCGTTCGAAGGAACTCACTAGAGACGGAGGGCTCGCCGATGTTCCTTGCGAGCGACGAAGGACAAGGTCAGCTGACGCTCGCGGATCTCACCGAGGCGCCACGCGTGGTGGCGATCGCACCGCGAGGGCCCGAGGCGCTCGCGGCGCCGCCCTTCGTCAGCCGTTTACCGGAGGCCCCATGCGAACGAGTCTTTCTCGCGTACGCCGATCCGCCCTCCGTTTGGTGGATCGATCCCTGCGACGAGAAAGGCAGTTGGCAAGACGAAGCGACGGGCGAGCTCAGCGAGCTACCGATTCGAGCAGCGCTCTCGGGTGCAATGGCTGCCGATCTCGATGGCGATGGCGCAACCGACTTGGTCGCCTCGACCGACGATGGACGCTTTTGGTGGCGAACTCTCGACCTTGAAGCAGCTGACGCAGAGTGGCGCGAGTTCTCGCTCCAGGTCGAAGCCCCACTCATCTCCCCTGGGCGCCTCCTAGCGAGCGCTAACCCCGAGGGCGGAGAAGCGATCCTGGTGACGCAGAGGTTCTTGTTGCGCGGTACCCTCGTCGGTTCCTCCTTCGTGGGCCAGACAATCCGCTCGCGGGTACTCGGCAGTTGGAGTCAGGCGCGCGTCGACGATTTCGATGGGGACGACTTGAGCGACGTTGCGCTCGCGACGGCCGGCGCACGCGACGTGGAGTTGCTTCGTTGGGTGGCGGGAGCACAGCCGCCCAACCCGGAGGTGATTACGACGACCGGTGTGGTCGAGCAACTCGTGGTCGGCGACTTCGACGGCGACCAGCAGGTCGACCTGACCACGCTAGAAGAAGCGACCGCAGCCGACCTCACGAAGCGACTCGACCTCATGCTGTACCGCGGCGGCTCATACGATTTCTCCGACGGTCTGCTGGTAGGTAGCTTCGGGCTCGGAGCCCGCGCGACCAGCGCACGAGCCGACCGAGACGACTCGATCGCTGATCTGATCGTCGTGCGACCCACCGAAACGGGCTCCGAAGCGCGGGTGCTCTTCGGGGACGGCGGAGGCATCCCGCTCTCGCCGTTGCGACTCGGAGGGACAACCACGGCCGGCGCGCTCGCGGCTCCGTTGCTCGCCACTGTGCGTGCAGGCTCGACGCCGGAGCTGCTCGTCCTCGGCTTCGATCTCGAAACAGCTGCAGCCGGCGCTGCGCTCGGGCTCTGGCGCAGCGCGCGGCTCGAGACGGGGGCGTGGGAACCGTTGACGAGGTTGGGCAGCCTCGAAGGCATTGCTTTCGATCTCGCTGCACGGGATCCCACCTTGGCGCTCGCAACAGATGCCAATGGCTCCACCTGGGTCTTGGGCAACGACGCTTCTGCGACCGGCAGGCTTCGAGCGACGAACGGCGGAACCGCTGCGTGGACCAACGAGTGGACCGATCGCTGGCAGCCCGAGGTCGGAGCTTTGATGCGCGGTAGCGCGCTGGCCGTGGCAAATGGCGTCGTTCAGGATCGCTTGGCGGCGCTCGCGGTTGGTAGCGACAAGGCCTCGCTCGCCCTCCTCCGCACCGACACGAGCGAGGATCCCGTCGTGCTCGATGACGCGCTCAAGGGAGAGCCGCGTGCCGTCGCCTGGCTCGCCGATGCTCAAGGTTCGAGCAGCCTGCTCGTCGCCACCAGCGCGGGGATCGAACAGCTCATGCAAGAGGAAGACGACGGTTGGTCGGGGGAGGTCGTCGTGGCGGGCGACTTCCTTTCGCTGGCGGTAGGCGATTGGGATGGTGACGGCGTTCTCGACTTAGCCGCGGCAACGAAGGGAGCGGTCGAGATCTACGAGGGCGTACCCGAGGTGCCACGGTGAAGATCGGTTGGCTTGCCTTCGTCGCGGGGCTCGTCGTCCTCATCACGAGCCTGAGCCCTGGCCTCGCGCGCGCCGAATCGGAGCGCGATCGAGCCGAAGCGAAGACGTACTTCGATGCCGGCGCGCAAGCATATGAGCGAGGTCAATTCGAAGCGGCGCTGTTGGCCTTCGAGCGATCCCAGGCGCTCGCGCCTCGCCCAGGCACGCTGTTCTCGATGGCGCAGACCGAACGGCGACAGTTCGTGATCGATCGCGACAAGCGTCGGCTCGTCCACGCCGCGGCGCTCTACCGCGAGTACCTCACGCTCGTCCCCGAAGGAGGTCGGCGCAGCGAGGCGGCCGATGCCCTCGTCGAACTCGAGCCCATGCTGGTTGGCGCCGATGAGGGCCTCGCTCAGAGCGACCCGACAGCGATCCGGCCATCGCGACTGATGGTGACCAGCGGAACGCCCGGCGCACAAGTCTCGGTCGACGACGGCGAGCCGCAACCCGCGCCCTTCATCGGCATTCTGCCGGAGGGCGAGCACCAAATCACTGTCTCTGCCGAGGGCCACGTCAATGCGAACCGCACGGTCTCGCTGCAGCGTGGAGCCATCCTCGCGATCGATCTTTCGCTCGATCTCTCCCCGGCCTTGATTGCGGTCCGCGCACTGGACGGCACGCACGTCTACGTCGACGGGAAGCTGCTCGGCATCACGCCGCTCAGCCCCTTCGAGGTGCAGCCAGGGCCGCACACCGTAGCCACAGCCCGACACGGCACGACCGCGTCGACCACACGCATCAACGCCCGAGCCGGCAACACCGTCCGAGTCGAGAGCGAGCTCGCGCCCTCGGGGCAGCGGGTCACCGCGTGGGTCGTGCTGTCGGCCTCGTTCGCGTCGGCGACGGCGGGAGCGATCTTCCTCGGGCTCACGCTGTCCGAGCAATCCGCGGCGCAAGATCTTGCCGCCCTGCGCGAGACCCGCGCCCTCACCCCCGACGAAGCGAACGACTACAACGACGCTATCGATCGCCGCGAGATCTGGCGCGCCACCTCGACCGCCGCGCTGCTCGCATCGGGCCTCGGTGGCGCCGTCAGTGGCTTACTCTTTGGCCTCGACGCACCCAACCCGAGCGACGCGCAAGGTGTTCCAAGTGTGACCGTCGGGGCCGGGTCGGTCGTAGTTACGTTCAGCTTCTAAGCGAGGCTCGAAGGGATTGAGGCTGATGAATTGTCGAACGAGTCCAGCGCCCCTTGACCGAAGTAACGAGCTCCCGCTTCTATGAGTCACGTGACGGAAACCGTTATCGGCGGGGCGGGGGAACTCAGAGCGTTCCACCTTGGGGGGCTAACAGTTGCGCGCCAGGACGGAGCGCCAGGGCCGGAAGGTGTTCGAGCCTTATTCAACCTATGCACCAAGCGGTCGATTGAGCTCGACCGCCGCATCGTCTTGCTTGTGATCGCGAGCAATCCAACGTTGCCGGGTGAACAGGAACGTCGCGAGGTTCAAAGGATTTCTCCGATGCTGGCCGACCGAGTCGACACTCTCCACATCGCCCTGTTTCAAGAGGGGCTAGGAGCCATGCTCGCGCGAAGCAGCCTTCGTGCGCTGACCATCGCGCTGCGGTCGCGCCTGCGCGTGGTGGTCCACGGGGACCTGCGCACAGCACTCCATACCGCCTCGCTCGAAGCGCACGTCGCCTACGACGAACTCATCTCGGCGGTGCAACGCAATGCCATCCTTTCGGACGTCGAGCTGCGCATCGTCTGAGTTTCCGTCTCGGCCGCGGCTCCCTCTCGGCCGCGATCCTTCCTAGCCCTTCACGAGTGCGGGCATGGTCTCGCGCCCTGGAAACGGCGCGTCGAGCGCGCGTTGCGTGTCTGTGCACCACCGGAGTCATTGCAACTTTCAGTTGCAATGACTCCACGGCGAGCTATGACGTCCAAACGTCCGGTTCACGGGCGCGGAAGGACAGCGGCATGAAACGACTTGGCTATGCGGGTTTGAGGGCAACTTGGTTGGTGAGCTTTACGCTCACGGCATTCGGGCTTGGAGGCTGCGAGGAAACTGCGGAGCCGACGAGCCAAGGAGGCAACGGCGGCGGCGGTGCGGGCAACGGCGGCAACGGCGGCAACGGCGGCAGCGGCGCGGGCAACGGCGGCAGCGGTGGCAACGACGGTTCGTGTAGCCCCGACCTCGCGATTCAGACTTCGCAGTTGGGGACACCATTCGTTCGAACACCCGACGCGTGCTTCGTTGGGTTGCCCGATTGGGAGTTCGAGCCTCGTTACGTCGAGATCGACGGGCTCCGCCAGGGTTACATCGACGAGGGCCCGGCGAACGGGGAAGTCGTCCTCCTCCTTCATGGTCAGCCTACTTGGTCCTATCTCTACCGCTTCATGATTCCACCTCTTGTAGAGGCGGGTTATCGAGTGATCGCGATGGACCACATCGGCTTTGGGCGATCAGACAAGCCGACTGAACTAGATTTCTATTCGTTCCAAGGCCACACCGAGCGCCTCGAGGCCTTTCTCGACCAGTTAGACCTCGACGAGGTCACTCTTTTCGCGCAGGACTGGGGGAGCATCATCGGGTTGTACGTGGCGGCCGATAACCCTGATCGCTTCCGTCGCATCGTCATCGGAAACGGCGGACTTCCTCTCATAGAGAGCGAGATCCCTCTGCCCGCGGACATAGACGCCGCCGCGGCATCTTTCGGGGAGAACCTGGCACTCGTACCCGAACAACAGCCGGCATTCTTCGACGAGAACGGCAAGCCATTGCTTCCCGGCAGTGGCAATCCGGACGAGTTGTTTGGGGGGTGGATGGCTTACTGCCTCGAGGCTGAGGACTTCCGCGCTGGGAACTTCGTCGAGGCCATGACCTACTTCCCCCTCACGGACGAAGAGGAACGGGCGTACGACGCTCCGTTCCCAGGTCGCATCGCGATGGCCGGCGCGCGTACCTTTCCGAGTCTGCGCAACCAACTCGTTGGTCTGACCGAGTCGCGACTCGAAGTGCTAAAGACCTACCAGCGCCCGTTTCTCACTATCTTCGGCGGCAACGATCCGGGGCTTGCCGGCGACGGCGACGGACAACCCTGGATGATCGAAAACATCCCTGGCGCAGCGGGGCAGCCTCACGAGCGGTTGCCCAATGCGAGTCACTTCCTACAGGACGATTTAGGGCCCGAGATTGGGGCAAGCCTCGTCGCTTTCCTCGAGGCGAATCCGTGAGCCCATAGCCTAACCTGGAGTCTCAGTGCGAGTCGCGACACACGCTGAAACACCGCGGTGATGCGGCTGAGACCTCGCTCGCGCGACGCTCCGCGGATGAACCGCAACCGCTTTACCTCCTCGCTCATCGCACTCACGCTGAGCCTCGCTTGCGCCAGCGAGGCGGTGGAGACGAGCACGGGCGGTGGCGCTACCACGTCCACTGGCGGCGCACCCACGTCAAACGGTGGTGGTGGAGCGGGAGCGGAGGCCGGCAGCAGCGCGCAGGGAGGCGGGTTAGCCGGCACCGGCGGCTCCGGTGGCTCCGCAGCCTGCGACGACCCAGCGACCCCCTGCTTCGATCAAAGCTGCCTCGACGCAGGTGAGCCTTACATCGATCCAACGTTGCTCGGCGCTCCCTGTGGCGAGGCGATCTGCGGCGTCGACGCGGTCGGACGCTGTCTCGATGAGTCGTTCGTTCCCGCTGAGCAACTCGCGCTGTTCGAAGCTTGTTCGGAGGGGAAGGTGTGCGTACCCGATCGACTGATCGCGACGAACGGCAACCCGGAGCCGCAACCATGCAGCTCAATCGCTGGGGCCGAAGGTCGCTGCCTCTCGCGCTGCCTGCCCGACGTTCAGGCGCAAGAGGCCTCAGCAGGCTTACCGGCCGACGTGTGCAGCCCGGGCGACGTCTGCGTGCCTTGCTTCAATCCGCTCGACGGCAGCGACACCGGGGCCTGCCGCATCGGCGCTCGCGGATGCGACGCGCCGATCGAACCGCCCGTCGAGTTCCTCGCCTGTTGTGCCGACAAAGGTGGCGGGCGTTGCATCCCCTTGACGCTCGCGGGTCCCACCGCCGCCGACTCTCTCGACGCCGAGGAGTGCACGGCGCTCGGCGCCGCTGACTCGGTCTGCGTTCCCACCGTACTACTCGACGCGCAGGCCGCGGGCGCAACGGTGTACGAGCCGCCCGTGTGCAACACCCTGCTCAGCGGGGAAGGCCGTTGTCTACCGACCTGCATCCCCGACGCCGATTCCTTCCTCTTCGGCAACGGCGACTGCGAAAGTGACACCGACAACTGCGTCCCTTGCGAGCTACTCGGTCAAGACACGGGCAGCTGCGCGCCGATCGAGCTGTGAGTCACAGCCCGAAGTACGTCTCCACGCTGCACTCCGAAGGTGGCGAACAGCGCCGTAGGTCCAAGCGCTGTACGTTACCTTGTTATCTACCCAGCGCCTCAGCCAGCTTTCGATGCGCGAGCGAGCTCGACCCGCTTCGTGCGCAGCTTCGACGAGATCGCGCTGGATGAAAGCGATGCGGCGCCCGCGTAAGCAACACGGCCTCAGCGCGCGAGCAGGACGATCTTTCCGTGGACGCCCCCGGCCTCAAGCATCTGCTGGGCGCGCACGCCCTCCAGGAGGTCGAGCCGTGCCGCGATCGAGGGCTTGATGCGGCGCTGACGGAGCAGCTCAAACAGCTTGATTAGGTCTTCCCGGAACGGGACCTTCGTCTCACGGTAGAGCTTGGTGATCCCGTAGAAGTTCGCGCGTCTCCCGCGCAGAGGCGCGCCTACGAACAAGGCGATGAAGCCTGGAATCGCGGCCAGCGTCGTCCGTGCCGCCATGAAGCCGTAGCTCACGACCACACCACCACGGCGCGTGGCGCGCACACAGGCGCGCGTACCGCTGCCACCGAGCCCATCGAAGGCGGCGTCCACGCCGTCGGGTAGGAGTTCGCGGACCTGCTCGTCGAGCGGCCTTGCGCGCGACTCGATCGGCCTCGCCCCGTAGGACTCGACGGTGGCTGCGTGGGCGCGTGACGCGGAACCAATCGAGCTGGCGCCGTGGTCGCGCAGGAGCTCGAGCAAGGCCACTCCGACTCCGCCGTTGGCGCCGGTCACTAGCGCCGAGGCCCCGGGGGGCAGCTTGGCGGCGCGGTGGATCGCTTGGTACGCCGTGACGTAGTTGAGCACGAGCGCGACGACCTCCGCGTCGTCCAGGCCGTCGGGCACCGGGACGAACTCGTCCTCCTCGCGCACGAGGTACTCACCCCAGCCGCCATGCACGGTGAGCCCGCACACGCGCTGCCCCACCGAGAGCTCGCGCACCTCGGCGCCGACGGCGTCAATCACGCCCACGACCTCGTAGCCCTGCACAAACGGGAACGGGGGCCGGAATGGGTAGTAGCCCGTACGCATCGTGATGTCGGTGAAGCCCGCGCCAGACGCGGTGACCTTGATGCGGACCTGGCGGGGCCCGGGCTCGAGCAGGGGTAGCTCGCGCAGTTCGAGCTGCTCGAGGCCGCCCATACCTTTGAGGACGATGGCTCGGTAGGTTTTCGACATAGGGAGAGCGTGGCCCTCGAGCGGCGGGTCGTAAAGATGCGCGATCGCACATCAGATGTGCAAGGATGCACTATGGCAGCAAGCGTGGATCCTCAGGCGGTCAGCTGGCGCGATCTCGAGGTGCTCCTCGGCCTTTTGCGCGCCCGCACCGCCAGAGAAGCGGGAGAGCGGCTGGGCGTGGATCGCACGACGGTCACGCGCCACGTCGCGGCGCTCGAGCGACGGCTCGGCACCGCGCTGTTCGTGCGGACGCGTGACGGCCTGCAGCCAACCGCCGCCGCCGAGCGACTGCGGCCTGCCGCAGAGCGTATGGAACGCGAGGCCGCGACGATCGCGCAGCTCGCGCGGAGTGGCGCGGGTGAGATCGCTGGCAACGTCAGGCTCGCCACCACCGAGGCCCTCGCATCCTTGCTCGTCGCCGAGGGGTTACTCTCGCTCCGCGACGCACACCCGCAGCTCACGATCGAGCTCCTCGGGGGCAATCGTCCGCTGGATCTGCGCGCCGGAGAGGCAGACTTGGCGCTGCGCGTGGTCCCTTCGCGAGAGGCGACGCTCAAGGTACGCTGCATCGCGCGCTTGGGTGTCGGGCTGTTCGCTGCGCCCAGCTACCTCGCGCAACGCGGTCAGCCTCGCGGCCTCTCGCTGGCAGGGCACAACGTCGTGCTGCCGAGCGGGGAGCTCGCGCGGTCGCCCGAGGCGGCCTGGCTCGGCGCTAGCAAGGGCCGCGTGGTGTTCCGCTCCAGCAGTATGCCCGCCTTGTTCGAGGCGGTCGCCGCCGGAGTGGGCATCGGGCTCTTCACGCTCCCATGGGGAGGGCGTGACCCGCGCATGCAGCTCCTCTCGGCGGTCGAGGCGCTCGGGAGGCGCGGCGTTTGGCTGGTCGCACCCTCTGAGGGCTCCTCCCGGCGTGAAGTGCGGCTGGTCGGGGACCGCGTCGCGGCGATCATGCGGCGAGTGAGCGGTCGCTGAGTGCGTGCAGCGTGCGTGGGAGCCAGAACTAGAAACCCGCGAACAGCTCGGCTATGCGAAGAAGGTGCAAATGCAGAGGCTGAGGTCGATCGTCTTCGGGCTCCTCGTCGCTCTGCTGCCCGGTCAAGCGCTCGCCGACGAAAGCACGCCAGAGAGCGCGAAAGCACCGCCGCCGACCGACGCGACGGCAGAATGTCTCGAATCCTTCGAGGCGGCGCAAAGCCTTCGAAAGGAAGGGAAGCTTCGCGCCGCGAGCGCCCAACTCGAGGTCTGCGCGCAGGTCGCATGTCCGGAGATCGTTGCGGCCAAATGCACCGAGTGGCGGCAACAGGTCGCGCGTGCCCAACCTTCGATCGTCGTGGTGGCGAAGAGCGCCACCGGAGCGGACCTGCTCGACGTCCAGATCCGAATCGACGGCGAGCCGGTTGCCTCGGAGAAGATGGGCCGGCCGTTCGACGTGGATGCAGGGCCACACGATGTCACCGTCGTCGATACGTCGGGCAAGGCCGTCAGCACTCGCATCGTCGTCGTCGAGGCGGAGCAGAGCCGCCGCGTCGAACTCAAGTTCCCGTCGCCTCCGGAGCCGAAGAAGCCACCGGCCAAGGTCGCGCTCGTGACTCGTTCAGACCTCGAGCGCGTTCATCCCGCCACATGGATCGCGTTCGGCGTAGGGCTAGCAGGCGCAGTCGCCGGGACCGTAACGGGTGTGATCGCGCTGGACCGCGCGTCCGAGCTCGAGACGCTGTGCGGTAGTACGAGCTGCGCCGAAGAGTACCGCGACGAATACGACGCGGGAGCAACGATCGCCCATGCTTCGACGGCAAGCTTCGTGATTGCGGGCGTAGGGCTCGCCACCGGGTTCTTGCTGCTGCCGATCTTGTATGACGATAGCGACCCGCCGGTTGCGCCGGTCGTTGGCCTTGGCTTCGTTGGCCTGCGAGGGACGTTTCGATGAAGCGAACGCGGAAACACTGGATGAGGGGAGCCTTCGCCATCGGCTTGAGCGCCGTGATCGCGCCCGGGTGCTTTGACCTCGCCGGCTTCGACGACTTCACGTTCCGGCCCCCCCTCAACCTACGACTCAGCGGAAGCAAGCCGCCGGACAAACTCGACTTGCTGCTGGTGGTCGATAACTCGTTCGGGCTCGCCGACGTGCAAGCCGTGCTGTCGCAGACCTTCCTCGACTTCTTCGAACGCCTCGCCAATCCTCCCTGTCTCGACATCAACCGTAACCCTGTACCCGTAGCTGGTCCGCTCGAGGCGTGTCCGAGCGGAACGGCGCGCGAGTCACCGCCGCTGCTCGACATCCACGTCGGGATCATCACCTCGAGCCTCGGAGATCACGGGGGCGACGTCTGCGAATCGGCGAGCGGCGATACCAAAGCGCACCTCGAGCGTGGTTCACCGGATCAGTCCTATGACGGCAAGGGCTTCCTGGTGTGGGATCCCAGCGAGGTCCTCATCCCGCCGGGGGACTCCCAGGTCGAAGTGCTCGTCGATCGCGTGAGTACGATCTTGGGCGGCCTGGACCAACAGGGCTGCGGCTACGAAGCCCCGCTCGAAGCCATGTATCGCTTCCTCAACGATCCCAACCCGTACGAAACGCTCGTGGTGGATGGCGCAACGTCGAAGCTCGACGGTACGGATAGTGAAGTCCTAACGCAGCGCGCTGAGTTTCTGCGCCCGGACTCGATCGTTGCCATCGTGCTCATAAGCGACGAGAACGACTGTTCGTTCGTCGACGGAGCTCAGTCCCACTTGCTCACGCGTGCTGGTCCTTTGTCGAGTGCATTCAACGCTCGTGCGGCTTGCGCGCTCTCCCCCGCTGACCCGTGCTGTACATCGTGTGCCCTGCCTCCGGGGGAAGGCTGCGACACCTCCAAGGACGAGTGTGATGCACCCGTCGTCGCCCACCCCAACCTTCGTTGCTTCGATCAGAAGCGGCGCTTTGGCTTTGATTTTCTTTATCCCGTCGAGCGCTATGAACGCGGGCTTACCTCGCCCACCGTGGAAGACAGAGACGGCAACGAAGTCCTCAATCCGCTCTTTGCGGGAGGGAGAGATCCGAATCTCGTGTTGCTAACTGCGCTGGTTGGCGTGCCGTGGCACGACATCGCGCGGCGCGACAAGGACTTGCAACCGGACCTTCTCGCGGGACTCGACGCCTCGGGCGAGCCGACGGGCGGAGTGCTCAACGCCGATGAGCTGGTGAAGCTCGGAGCGTGGGAGCTGATCGCGGGCGAGCCCACCAGCTACGTTCCGCCAGCGGATCCGTTCATGATTGAGTCGAGCGATCGGCGCGAGGGGAAGAACCCCATCACCGATACCGCCATCACGGGTCCAGAGGGTCCACAGAACGAGATCAACGGTTTCGACTTCGAGCAGGAGGAGCCAGCAGAGCCGTCCGCGCTCCAATACGCGTGCATCGCTCGTCTGCCGACCCCGATCCAGTCAAGCGAGTGTGCGTCCAACGTCGCCAATCCGATTTGCGTGGGCAACGATAGGGTCGCGCACGCTGCAAGCCCGGGCCTCCGGCAGCTCGAGCTAGTGCGTCGTCTCGGCCCGCGCGGCGCGGTGGGCTCGGTTTGTTGGGCCCAGGTCGATAACCCGGAAGCAGACGACTTCGGCTACCGACCGGCGCTGCTCGGATCGGCCCAGGGCGTTGGCGGCCTGGCCGGAGCCCTCCAGAACCAGCTTCGTGGCCAGAGCTGCGTTTCAGAGCAGCTCCCCGTGGACAGCAACGACAACGTGCAATGTGAGATCGTCGAAGCACTCGTCACCGTGCCGGGGGAGTGCAACTGCGAGGCTCCCGCGCGGCGGCGAAGTGGCGACGCAGACGCCGACACGATCGAACGCGCTCGTGCGGACGAGTTTGCCGACCCGAACTGGAACTGCTTCTGCTTCCTCCAGCAGGCGCAAGAGGGGCTCGACCGCCGAGCCTGCGAAAGCTACGTGAGCCAGCCGGTGGTCAACGAGTTCGGAGGGCCAGTCGACGCGTGGTGTTACGTCGACGCCACGACCAATCCTCCACTCGGAGAACCATCGCTCGTCTCCGCTTGCCCTGAGAAGCGGGCGGTGCGCTTCGTCGGCGACGCACTCCCACGCCCCCGCGCGACAGTCTTCATCGATTGCCCCTAAACCCGAAAAGCGCCGATCACAGGCACTCGGGGCGAGGCAGGAGAAAGCCCTTTTCGTTGGTCATGAACCCCGCGTCGGTCGTGCAGTAGGCCGGCTTCGAACGCACCGAAGCGGTGACCGCTGGGACCGCGCTTCGTTGGGGGCGCGGGCTCGGCGACGTACTCCGAGGCGTCGCGCTCGGCGACGTCGTCGGCGACGTTGTCGGCGACGTTGTCGGCTCGGGCTCGCGGGCGGGGCTGGAGGTCGCCCCCTCGAGCGGCGGCGAAAGCGAGGGCGTGACCACTGCGCTCGAGCGTTCCGCCAGCGGTGGAGCGGAGGCAGCATGCGACGTCGAGTCTTGCCGCGCGCGATCGGGCGAAAGGGCGAACCACGCAAGGCTCGCAAAGGCCCCCGCGCCGGCGATCGCCAGCACGGCGCGCGAGCTTCTTCGTGTTGGCCGCGGAGCCCCGGCAGCCCCCGCCAGCGTTTCTGCGGCGGGTGCCGCCGCCCTCCCCACCTCCGAGGCAATGGTCTCTGTCGAGCGCCCCGAGGGCTCACTGCGAATCGTGCCGCTCGCTCCGCTGCCGGAGCCAACGGCAACGGTGGAGAGCGCACCGACATCCTCAGGCGGCGGAAAGCTAGCGCTCTCGGTGTCGGCGAGGTCCAACGCGCTCCGCCCTGGGGAGCCTGGTGCCAACTCTGTGCTCGGCGGCTCAGCGTCGACCAGCACGCCTGAGAGCGCCTGCTTGCAAGCGGTCGCGAGCTCCAACGCCGAGCCAAAGCGCTTTTCACTGCTTCGATTCAATGCCCGCGCAAAGAACGCGTCGATCTCCGCGGGCAGTCCGCTCACCTTCTGACTTGGTGCTGTAGCGTGACTGTTGTGGATGGTGAGGATCAGCTCGCCCAGCGTGTTTCCGGCGAACGGCAACGTGCCCGTGATGCACTCGTAGGCAACTGCACTCAGCGCCCATAGATCCGCTTGCTGGTCGGTCTCTTTCTCCCCACGCAATTGCTCCGGGCTCATGTAAGCAGGCGTCCCGATGATCGCGCCAGTGGCGGTGATCGACGTCTCGGTGGAGGTCACGAGCGTCTTCGCCACGCCGAAATCGAGCACCTTTACGAATATCTCGGCGTCGGCCTCAACGCCGCCGACCAGGAACAGGTTCGCCGGTTTGATGTCGCGGTGAATGATCCGCAGGGCGTGCGCCTCGGTGAGCACCTTCGCAATCTGGTCGACGACGGTCACCGTTTGCGCGGGCGTGAGTCGACGTTTTCGCGCGAGCCGCTCCGCGAGCGTCTCGCCCTTGAGCAGCTCCATCACGATGAAAGGGGTTGTCTCCTCGAGCAGTCCGAAGTCGAAGACCCTCACCACATGCGGGCTCGAGAGCTTGGCTGCAGTGCTCGCCTCGCGACGGAAGCGCGTCACAGCGTCGGCCTGACCGCCGCCCGGCTGTGGGAGGATGAACTTGACGACGACCTCGGTCTCGAGCGCGAGCTGGTCTGCACGCCAGACGCTGCCCATCGCCCCCTGGCCCATCAGCTCGCGTAGCTGGACGTTGGGGGTCACCTTCAAGCCGGCCTTCATTCGAAGGCCATGGTAGCCCGGTGTCTTGGGCGTGCGCGATAGAGGAGCGCGACTTCACCCAAGCGAGGGCTTGGCCAGCTTCTCACCCGCGACGTCGGACGAAGCCTCCAACACCAAGAGCCGAACCCGGCCCGTCGCGGCGACCTTCTGCGCGTCGTCGTGGATTACGACGTCCCACAGCTGCGTGCGGCGTCCGCGCGTGACCGGCGTCGCGCGAGCGTGCAGCGTGCCGCTACGCACCGCGCGCACGAAGGAGGTCTGGTTCTCGAGACCCACGATGCTGCAGCCGTTCGTCATGGCGTCCAACGCAGCACCGACCGACGCGAGGGACTCGACGATCGACGCGTACACGCCGCCATGCACGATGCCTTGCGGCTGACAGTGAGCGGGGGTCACGAGCACGGTGCCCGTGACGCCATCACGCGTCGCCGAGGTGACCTCCAGGCCGAGGCCTCCGGCCCAGGTTCCACGATGCACCGCGTTGATCTCGTTCGAGCGATCTTCACTCATGCCGCGTCCGTACCGTGAGCTGGGCTTCGAGGCACGTACAATGAGCTGAGCCTCGGCTCACCTCACCTTAGCCATCGCCTCCACGAGCTCCTCTTCGGACAGGAAGACTTCAACAACGTCCTCACGGTCCTCGAGCAACGCGAGGATGCGCGCTGGCCGACGCCATGCAGCAGCGACTGCGAGCGCGACGGTCTGCACAGGAAATCCCCGGGTCGTCTCCAGCGCACCGCTCGCGATTAGGTCCGCGAGCAACCGCGCCGCGCGCTCCGCCAACAGCGTTTCTTCATCCTGCGGCGGCGACGCCTTCGGACGCGGGGCCTGGTTGGGTGACTTGGCGCTCCGTGCGATGCGGTCCTCAAGATAGGCCAGGAAGCCCGACGGGACCGGCTGATCAAGTCCCACACTTTGCACAGCACCAGCGCGACCGAACGCCGCATACGTTCCCGGCGCTTCCTCGGCGAAGGCCAAAAGCTTGCGCGACGCCGGATGCGCGGCGCGCATCGCCTCGGTCAGCGTGCTGAGCTCGAGCGCATCGACAATGCGCACCGGCGTCTCGATCGAGCCGACCGTGGTCGTGAACCACACGTAGTCGAGCGGGAGCTTCAATCCCAACGCCGCCTCAACCTCGGCGATCTGATCGCGCTCCGGCGTGAAGGCGTACAAGTCCCGCTGTGGCAGGGCGTCGAGCAGAGCCTCGCGACGCTGCTTTAGCAACGAAGCTTCCTCGCTCATGAGCTGCTCCTCGAGCCAATCCTCGAAGCGCGTCGGCTCGCCTGGCTCGTCCTCGAGCTCGGGCTCTTCGTGATCCCAGAACTCGATCGGCAGCTCCTTCCCTCGTTTGCGCCGGAGGTCGAAGCCCCAGTAGTTGCCGCTCAGATCTCCGGCGAAGGGGATGAACCATGAGGGCCAATCGCCGCCAGCGGCGTGGGTCGCCGGCATGCCGATATCCACCGGCAGAAGGACGCGGCCGACCTCCTCCAGGAAGCGCTTGTAGCCCGGTGGTAGCGGTCGGCCCAGCAGCTCCTCCGCCGCAACGATCTCCGCGGCCGAAGCAGGCGCAGGCTCGGCGTCCGGGATCGCAGCGCGTTGCAGCTCGAGCAGACGGAGATGAAGAGGGTGGAGCGAGCGCGTCACCGAGAACGAACGCTAGTCCGACCGAAGGGCGGCCATCGAAAAAAGAGGGATGACGGAGCCGAAACTTGGGACAGCCGCTTGCAGACCTGCCCGTGAGGATGCGGGGGACCGAGCTCGGCCTGGTATGTTCATCACCGCGATGACCTCCGATCAGGCACAACAGCGCGTGGAGGCCGCCCTGAAGGGCGCCACAGGCATCGAAGCTGCAGTGAGCAGACGGCTGACGGCGTCGCTTCAGCGCCTCGATCGCACCGCCATGGAGGCGCAACAGCGAGCGATCGCCGACGCGCTGCACGTCTTCATCGCGAAGCTCGAGGCACACGACACCGCAGCCGCAGGGCCGATCGCCGCGTGTCTGTTCGAACTGCGCAGCGAGCTGGAAAGGCTCCAATACGAGCCGTACCCGGCGTTTGTCGAGCTCGCCGCTGGGCTTTTCGCGCGGTTCGGGTCCGACCCCGAAGTCCGCTACTGGTGGTTGCGCAGCGAGTCGGAGTTCCGGCCAACCGAGGCCAAGGCGAGCGCGCTGCTCCAGCAACTCGGCGACCTCCGGCAGCTGGACGAGCGCTCGGCGTGGGTGGCCGTGCGGCTCTTGCCCTCGCTGTCGCTCGAGACGCGGCGCGAGGTGTGGGTGGCGCTCGTCGACGGCCTCGACGAAGCCCGAATGGCCTCCTATCTCCCAGTCACCCTGTTGGCCTACGTTCGCAGCGATTTTCGAGGCGAAAACCACGACGATTCCGGCCGGCTAGCCAATGCCGCTGATTCGAAGGTGCTCCGTGCGCTGGTTCGGCTCGCGACCCTGGGCGCCGGAGTGGAGGCTCTGCGCGAGGAGCTCAGCACGATGATGCGGATGTTCGTCCAGAACCTTCGCGGGGCCGTTGGAACGGAGGTCCTATCCACCGGCGACGAGGTGCTTGCCATTGTCACCGCGGCCGCTCCAACGAGCCACGAGGTCGGCCGACTGAAGGAAGCGTTGGCATGCGCACGCGCGAAGGGAACGGCCAGCGAGCGTCGTCGCCGGCTCACGGACGAGATCCCCGAGGGGGCGGGCGCGGAGCTAGGGAAGGTCCGCGGCTGTGTGCTCGGCGTCGTTCCGGTGCGCGAGGGATGGGTCGTCTCACGCACCACTCCCCAGAACACCATGGCGGTCTCGCTCGTGGCCCGGCTAGGCGCCAGCGCAGCGCGCGCGGGCTTCAAGATCGCACGCTCACCCGACTCACCGATGATCCCCGAGATGCCGTATCTGGTCGTTGATCCCTCGGGCCAGTTCGTGGTGTCGAACGCGGGCTGCAACGGTCATGTCTGGGAGCTGCCTTCCGGTAAGCTCGTGAGGCGAGCGGTCGAGCTCGGTGATTTCTACGAGCCGCTCGGATGGACGGCCGACGGTTCGTCGCTCGTGCTCGCCGAGGCCGACGCCAACCACCTGTGCCGGGTCCGCAGCCTGAACCCGCACACCGGCGAGCTGCGCAAGCTGTTCGAGGCGTACCGCACGACCATGGGCGCCGCGGTCACCGCGAATCATGTCCTGATCGGGGCCCGGGCGGGAACCATCGTCCATGATCTACGCACCGGTACGGAGATCACCTGGCCTGTCAAGAGCGAGCAGATCTGGCCGCTCGGTGACGACACGGTGCTGATCGCGGTCGAGCGCGAAGGCGAAGCGCTAGCGCTGCAGCGTTGGGAGCTCGCGACGGGTCGCTTACAAGCCGAGCTGTCGGCCGAGCTCAGCGTTGGTGCTTGGTGGGCAGGGCTTTCGGCGCCGGGCTCTGAGATCATCGTGTTCGCCTCGACAACCTATTACGTCGCTGTCGATCGGAGCACCGACGCGGCTGTCGCCGAGGGCCAACTCCAGGCCACAGAGCCGCCAATCCGAGTTGGGGACACCTTGTACTTCAACGACGGTGCTGGTCACACGGTCGCCGTCGACTGGCGCACCGGTCGAAGGGCGATGCGATGGCCGCACGCCGGCGTGCTAGCGAGCGTCCCGGTGACCGGCGAGATCGTGGTCGGTGATCGGCGGGGCGTGTTGTGGAGCCTAACGTCTCAATAGCGCCCGCAAGCGACCTCCCCGCCCGCGCGCACCCCACACACGATCGCCGCCTTGCGCTCGTCGTTGTACTTCTCCACCGCCACACTGACGAAGGGCCCTCGTGGCAGGCTGCGCGCGGCGTCTTCACGACCCCAACATACGAGTTCGCCCGACTCGCGCACCGCGCACGATTCCACCGAAGGTGGATGCAGCAAACAGAATGACTCGTGCCCTCTGCGAAAAAATGGCCGAAGGCCCCTTGGCCTTAGAGCCCGGCACGAGTCATGTGACCTCTCCGGCGTCGATGGCAATGAACGGTCCCTGTTGCGGCTTGGTCTCGCCGAAGCGGTCGCGGCCCCAACAAACAGCGTCGCGCGCGCCCTTGGTGATGGCGCAGATATGATTGTAACCAACCGAGAGCCGGCTGAAACGTTGATCCTTCGGCGCCGGCTTTAATTCATATTCTTCATCGGAATACTCCTTGAACCCCCAGCATTCAGCAGCGCCGCTTGGTCGCAACCCGCAGGCCCAGGTGATACCGATCTCGACCGAGGCGAAGCGACCTGGCGGAGGCGTAAGCAGCTCCGGTTTTTTGCGAAAGTCGACGTCAGTGAAGCAGCCGACGGAGCCATCGGCTTCGCGCCGATAACATGCTATCGACAAGCCAACGTCGATCGACGCCAGCTTCTCTTGCGGAACCGAGGCGAGGGCGTCGCCCCAACAGGTCGCACGGCCGTCGAGGCCTAGCGCGCAACCGCTGTCCTTGTCCGCCGATACGCTCTTGAAGGGGCCTTCGAGCACGCCATCGGGCAGGCCGCAGCGGTTGCCGAAGCAGCGAACCTCACCGTTCGTTCCTAGCGTGCAGCCGCACTCTTCGACCACAGTGATTTCGCGCACGCCGCTCGCTTGCGGCCCGACGAAGAAGCCTTCACCAACACAAGCGAGCGCCCCATCCATCCCGATCCAACACGTGCGCCGGCCTTTCACATCGAACGCTCGCACCGCGACGTTCGGGACCAGCGTCTCGCCGACGTCATCGATACCAACACAGCGCAGCTTGCCGTTGTCGGTGCCACAAAAGTGGTTGAAGCCACCGCGCAGCTCGTCGAACCGCTGCGCGGGGATCGCGGCGTTGGTGCCGCGGCACGCGACGTTGCCCTGACGATCGAGACCGCAGTCGCCCCAGCCGGCAACCGCGACCTTCTCGATCGGACCGCTGAGCTTGGTCTTGTGAAAGGACCAACAAAAGGGCTCGTGGCTTTGCAACACGGCACAAGCGCCGCTGCTACTCTGCGTATCGACGTCAAGCGCCTGCTTGGGAGCCTCTTTCGCCAACTCTCCAGCGCAAACGAGCTCAGCGCCGCGCAGCAGCGCACAACCATCATCGGAACGGAGCACCACCTTCTGGGTCGCTCGACCTTTGACCAGCGTCTCCAGCTCGCTCACCGCTCCCCAGCAACGGAGCTTCCGCGCCGCATCGATCGCGCAGCCCGCCGCGCCATCCCCAGCGACCTCGACGAAAGGTCCGCGCGGTAACGCCGCCACCACAGCGTCATTATCGAAGCTGACGCATTCGAGCGAGCCGTCCGCCTCGCGCACAGCGCAGAGACCGCGCGTGCCCAGCGATAGATGTTTGAACGAGCCTGTAGGAAGCTTCAGCTGCGACAAGGAAAGGACGCGCACCTCACCAACGCTTGCTGCGCTACTCGCGGAGGGCGCCGCCTGCGCCGCGCTGCTCACGGCGAGCGCCGCGGCTGATTCCACGACCAGTGATTCGCTCGCCGCAGGAGCTCGTACTTCGCTGGACGTGCAGCCGAAGAGCAACAGCGCGGGCACGATGAGGCCTCTCATGCGCTGGAGCTTACACAGCCTGGCGCAGCGCAATAGCGGACATAGCGCGGCTCACCGCCGTAGCATGCGGCCTTGTCCCCCGTGACCAACGCCCAACCAAACGAACCACCGAAGCAGAGCTGGGCACGCGCAACGCTTGCTCACCCGAGCCTTCAACGCTGGCTGATCCTGCTCGCCCTGCTGCTCGCCTTGCCCTCGTTGTTCTTCGGCTTCGCGATCGACGATCGCTTGCAACGCCAACTCGCTCTGGGCCAAAGCAAGCTGTACGAGCTCGGGCCGTTCGAGCTTTTTACCTTCGTCCCCGGCCCGGCGGACCACACGCGGAAGCTGATGGAGCACGGGTTTGGCGCCTGGTGGAGCAACGCCGACGCGCGCGTCGTGCTGCTGCGGCCGATCTCGTCGGGCTTGATGTGGCTCGACTATCAACTGCTCGGCCATCCAATCCTCATCCACGCGCATTCGCTGCTTTGGCTGGCCGCAACGGTTGCGCTCGCCTGCGCGCTCTATCGCCGGCTGATCGCCGTGCCGTGGATCGCAGGCTTCGCTTCGCTGATGTTCGCCATCGATCCGACGCACGGGCTGCTAGCCGGTTGGATTGCCCAGCGCAACGCGCTGATCGCCGGGACCTTCGGGCTGGCCGCGCTGCTCTTGCACGATCGCGCGCGCCGCGAGGGCCGCATGGGGCTGCAGATCGCCGCCTCGCTCTGTCTCGGGTTGGGCCTGTTCTCGGCCGAAGCGGCGCTCGGCATCGCGCCGTATTTGCTGGCCCACGCCTGGTATCTCGATCAGCGCAGGCTGCGCAGCCTGCTGCCGTTCGTGCCGCCGCTGCTGGTGTGGGCCACCGTCTACAAGCTCGGCGACTACGGCGCCCAGGGCTCTGGCCTCTACACCGACCCGATCCATCACCCGGCGCTGTTCCTCGAGCAGGTTGTCACGCACGGCCCGATGCTGATCGCAGCCGCGCTCGGCCTGCCCGGCCCGGACTTTTACTTATTAATGCAACGGCCAGAGAAGATCGCCGTGGTCGCGCTCTCCTACCTGCTCGTCGGAGGCTTCCTCCTCGTCCTCAGGCCGATCTTGCGGCGCGACAAGACCACCTGCTTCTTCATCACCGGCGCGCTTTTATCGGTCATTCCAGCCTGTGCCACCTTCCCCAATACACGCTTGGTCTTCTTCGCCAGCTTCGGTTTGGTCGGCGCTCTTGCGCAGCTGTTCGCGGCGTGGCGCGAGCGCGACGTCAGCGTGCGCCGGGCGTGGGCCCGTCCGATCGTCTACCTCGTAGCGGCCTTCCACCTTTACCTCGCCCCGCTGATCTTCATCGCCAGCACCACCCAAATGATGATGCTCGACCGGGTGCTCAACCGCACCGCCGCCGGCGTCCCGAATGAGCCCGAACTCGAGAGCCAGCGGCTGATCGTGGTCAACGCGCCCGACGCCACCTTCCTTGGCTACTTGGCCACGATTCGTAAAGACCGCGGCGAGCATGCGCCCGAGAAAGTGCTGGCGATGTCCTCCGGCATTCGCCCGTTAACGTTGACGCGCACCAGCGCGACCTCGCTCACACTCCAAAGCTCGGTCGCGCTGGTACAACCCGGTACCGATCTGCTGCTGCGCACAGCCACGCCCTTCGAGGTCGGCTATCGCGTGGTCTTCACCGACGTCGCCATCGAGGTAACCCGCGTCAACGCAGAAGGCTGGCCCACCGAGGCGCGCTTCGACTTCGCCCGCCCGCTGGAAGACGCCTCCTTTCGCTTCATGCAGTGGCAGCAGCAAACGCTGACGCCCTTCACGCTACCGCCCATTGGCGAGCCCATCGACTTCCCGGCACAGAAGATCAAGCTGTTCTGAGTCGGCACAACGCCTTACGGCGAAAAAGCGCTCCACCGAGTGATCGAACGCAACCGCGCTCGGTACAGCACCCTCGCCGACGCAACCGTCGGTGGATGAAGGAGCTTTATGCCGCGATTGAGATGGGTGCTTGGAGCGATGTGGCTCGTGGGATGCGGGGATGACGGTCGCGCGGGCGGCGGCGGTGCGGGAGCCGATCCTCAGGGTGGCGCGGCCGAGGGCGGCGGCGGAAGCGCGAATGGCGGCGGGGGCTTGAGCCAAGGCGGTGCCGGCGAGAGCGGCGGCGGAGGGGCGAGCCAGGGCGGTGCTGGCGGAAGCGAGATCGGCGGCGGCGGTGCTGGCGGAGGAGCGCTCCGCTTGGGAGCGAGCTGCGATGACCCAGCTCAGTGCGCGTCTGGCGCTTGCGCCGACGGGGTGTGTTGCGATGCAGCGTGCGACTCGGGATGCGACGCGTGCACGCCGGATCTCACCGGTGCGCCCGCGGGCAGCTGCGCGCCGATGCTATCGGGCGCGCTGTGTCGCGCCGCGAACGACGTGTGCGACGTCGAGGAGACGTGTGACGGGAGCTCGGTGGATTGCCCGGCCGATGCGGTCGCGTTGGCCGGCACCTCGTGTCGCGCCGGTGCGGACCTTTGCGACCTCGAAGAGTACTGCGACGGGCTGGTCACGAGCTGCCCACTCGATGCGAAAGAACCAACCACCACCGTCTGCCGGTCTGCAGCGGGGCCGTGCGACCTCGAGGAGTATTGCTCGGGCGGCGACGCCTGCGCTCCGGACGAGCTCGCGGCCATTGGCACACCGTCTACCTGCAGCCCGTATCTATGCACCGGTGCGGACGTCGACTGCCCATCGACCTGCAACAGCGATGCGAGTTGCGCCAGCGGCCTGCTGTGCGTCGATAGCGCATGCCAGGCCGTGAAGCGCGTGTTCGTCACCAGCAGCGAGCACACCGGAAACCTCGGCGGGCAGGCTGGGGGCGACGGCATCTGTCAGACCCGCGCACAAGCCGCCGGCCTACCGGGCAGCTACAAAGCGTGGCTGACCGGCAGCCTCGGGACGCCGCTCACCACGTTCACTCAGTTCCAGGGCCCGTACGTTCGTATCGATGGTGTGAAGGTCGCCGACAACTTCGCCGACCTCACCGACGTCACCATCGATGCGCCAATCACGGTTACCGATACCGGCGCGAGCCTCGCCGCCATGGGCTTCGTCCCGGTATGGACAGGCACCAACTCACTCGGCAACGCGCAGGGGGCCAACTGCCTCAACTGGACCAACGCAACCTCGAGCTTCACGGGCTGGAACGGCAACGCCCTGGTGTCGGCGTTCCAGTGGACGTCCTTGAACGGCAGAGACTGCAATCAGCCTGCGCGCCTCTACTGCTTCGAGCAGTAGAGGAAATCGAAGCTCAAACGCCCTGCGGCTCGCAGGCGCCGGTGGGGATCGTTTGATCGGTGCACGGCAAGCAGGCGAAGCCATCGGGGCAGTTGGACTGCAGGTCGATCGTGAATGGACTCGTATCCATCATCTCGATCATCACCGACTGTTCCTCGACCTCTGGGATACAGCGCGGCAAACAAGCCGCATCGTCAGACGCGGTCTTGGCGATAATCAAGATATCCAGTTCGCACGGCGCACCTTGGAAGAAGCCCTGCGCCGCGACCTGCTCGTAAACGATGTCCGGAACGCAAACCGTCCCAGCCTCGCCCAGGCCTTCACACTCCACCTTGTCGAAGCGTTTTGCAGCCTGCTCGCCCACGAGCTCCAGCGGCAAACAATGACCGCCCGCCTTGTTCTGACAACACGGCTTGAACACGTTCTCCTCGGCCGCCGTCAGCGGCGGCTCATCACAGGAGAGGCCGCACGCTCCGGTGGGCTCGCCAGTGAATGGATCATAACAGGGCGTGCAAAGCTCACCGGGCTGACAACCAGCGTCTGGGAGAAAGCCTGCTTGCGCCGCAACCGGCGGCAAACATGCGGATAGGCATCGCCCCTCGAAGCCCTTCACCGAAGAGCAATTCACCAGATCAAACTGATTGAACGTGGCAATGAACAGCTCCGGCACGCACTTCTTGCCGTCGGGGCAATCGGCGAGCAACGACGACTGCTCCTCCGAAATGCCGGCGATGGCCGGGTCCACACAGCGCGAGGGCTGACCACAAACCTCCGACGGACATGGCTCGAACAGGTCGACCAGCGCTTGATCCGGGCACTCGCGAACGCAGGTGGTTGCGTCCTCGACGCACGGCCCCGCGCCCCCACCAGCAGCAGCACCGCTGCCCTCCGCGCCACTTCCGTTCGCCCCTGCAGCGCCGCTACCGCCACCTCCGCTGGGCGCACCACCCGCCGCGTCATCCCCACAACCCCCGAGCCCCAAGACCAAGGGAGCAACGACGAACCAGCTTCGTTTGACCATCACCACCGATGTTCGCATAGGTCGCACGTCGTGAGGATGGGCGGCCGAACGCGGGACCGCGGGACGCCTCGGCGCGCCAAGGGACGCGGCGGAGCGGCCTGAGGATGGGCCTTTCTGTCGCATCCCACGATCGGCCTGCGACCTCGGCAGTCAGCGCGTGACGCGTCCCCGGCGCTTGATACGCCGTGCGCCTGCGAACGCCATCGCTAGCGCAGCGAGATACCCGAAGTCACCGTTGCGGTCGGTGCTCGCCAGGTTGCATGTGCACTTCGACTGGTCGCAGCTGTTCTCTCCAGCGCGATTCTCCGAGCACTGCGAGGACACATCGTCGCCGCCGCTGCCGTTGTCACCACCATTGCCTGCGCCGCCGTTGCTAGCGCCACCGTTGCCGTTGGCGCCGCCGACTCCGTTGCCCCCGCCTTCTCCGCCCGCGCCGGTGGAAGGCAGGCACTCGCCGTTGTCACACGCCCCTGCACTGCAAGGAGTTCCGTCGGGCTTTGGCGTGTGGGTGCAACCCTCATCCGCATCGCAGCCGTCCTCGGTGCATTCGGCTGCGTCGTTGCAATCGAGCGGCAATCCGCCTTGGCATTGACCTTGAGCGTCGCAGGTCGTGTTGACCACGCAAAGATCGCCGAGCACGCAGGGTGCACCTTCCGCTAGCGGAACGTTCACACAGCCGCCGCCTTCACACAGGTCTGCCGTGCAAGCATTCCCGTCCGCGCAGGTCTCGGCGTCCGGTGGGACTTGGCACTCCCCGGCCTGGCAGGTAGCGCTCGCGCAACCGATCATGCACGCCGAACCGTCCGCTCGCGGCGCCGACACACAGCCGGTGGCCTGGTTGCAGCTCTCGTCGGTGCACGGGTTTTGGTCGTCGCACAGCACTTGGGAACCGGCGTTACAGTTGAAGTTGTTGCCACACGTGTCCCCAACGGTGCAGGCATTCCCATCACTGCAGGCGTCGCCTACCGGAACCGGAACCAGCGGGCACTCGAGCGCGATGCCGTCGCATACCTCCTGGTAGAGGCACGCGTCGACGTAGGGCTGACAGACATGGCCGGCCACCGTCGGGCCACATACCCCGTCAACAGCTCCTCCGGCTGCAACGCTACAAGCTTGGCAATCGAAAGGATTGCTTTGACCACACGGCGTGTCACAGCAAACACCGTCCGCGGAGAACGCACACCCAGTGTCTGCGACGCTATACAAGTAATAGGTGCCTACGTTGGGGGCCGGCGGGTTCGTCGGGGAAGGAACGGTGGGAAGTAACGCCGTTCCTCCAGAAAGAAGTGATTTGAAGCCAGCCCGTTGAACGGGTGGAGTGAGCAGCTGCTGGTACGCCCAAGCGCTGCCTTGCCGCTCATACAAGTAGGCCGCGAATGTCGGGTACTCGAAGTCGCCGAGGTTCACCAGCTGATCGAAGTGTGTGGAGACGAGCAACCGGTCGCCGTCCAAAACTGTTCGGAGGCCGAACGTACTGGTGTTCCCCGGTCCAAGCGGGTGGGTTAGCTGGACAGAGTCAGCGATCCACGCACTACCCACACGTTGAAAGGTTCGGATGCTGCCGTTGCAGCCAAGTGCCATTCGTGAGTTGCTTAGAGCGATAGGCGTCTCCTGATAACAGCCAGGGCCAACAACAGTAGAGTCCTCCGTCCAGGTGGAACCCTGGCGAGTAAACGTGTGCACACTGCCTTGCATCTGCCCGAATCCGCCGCCTTGCATCACCAGCAGATCCCCTTGGAGAGCTACGTTGCGACCAAACACGTCGAGCTGGGGGCGGGTAAGAACTTGCTCGAGGGCCCAGCTACCGCCAGCGTTCCGGCGGTAGACGAAGACAGATTGGTCGTTGACGGCGCTAGCAGCCACGGTGTCCCCGTCGACGACGAGCGGGTGTCCGAAGAACTGCACACTACTCGGAGGCACCAACTCACCTTGAACTGCCCAGGTGTTATCGGTTCGCTGGTACACCCGAACGCAGTCGGCGTTGTTGCAAATGCCCGTGAGCGCAATTGTGTCACCACGGATGCGACCAGCGGTCGCCAACTCCAACGTCGTCTCCAGACTCCAAACGACGCCGTTGCGCCGAAACACCTTGGTGCCCTGAACGCCGGGAACGATGAAGCGATCGCCGCTGAGGTCCGTTTCGAACGTATTGGGGTCGTTGACAGTCACCGCAGCCTGCAGGCTCACCAGCATCGGATCGATCACCACTGGGAAGCGTGCAGCTCCGGTCTCCACCGTGATCACAAAGCCCTCTGCCTCCGCCTCGAGACGCGACACGAGCGATCGCCCGTCTGCATCGGCGGCCAGCAAGGTCCCAAGCCGATAGCCATCCCCACGCGCGCTCAATGCCAGCTCATTCGTCCCGGCCTGGCGCACCTCAGCACCGCGCACAGCAACGAAGATCTGCGTGCGCTCACAGCCCTTGTCTTCGTTCAAATTGAAGCCCTGCTCCAAGCCCAACGGCCCACCGAGCAGCCACTCCTCGACCGCCTGCAACGCGCCCGCGTGGCTTCGCTTCACCTCGTTACCGTCGAGCTCCAAGCCCGCCGCTTTCGTCGGCTCGAAGCGACCATCGCATGAGATGCCTCGCACCTCCAGCGTCAGATCGCTGGCCTGAGGCCCGACTACATGCGTCGCCGTACGCTCATGCCGTACGCTCGCAGCAATCGACGGCACCTCCCCAACAAGGTGGTTCGCCTCCTCGCGCAGCGCGTATGCCGGCCCGCCCTGCAACTGAAGCGCCCGCAGCCGCTGCACCTCCAGCGCACTACCCGCCGCTTCCTGCGGCAGCTCCTCCGGCGGAGCCTCCAGCGCGCCCTCCGTGCAAGCAGCCGAAAGCACGAGCAGACCAATCAACCCCAACCGAAGTTGTGTCATGGAGACCTCCCAAGTAGCCGCGAGCCCGCGGACAAAGCTTGAGCTACGTACGCCGGCTCTAAGCGATGCCCCCCGTCGCAAAGCTGCTCTTGGGTGGCCAGTGCGCTTCCGGCCCTCGTCCTCCCAGGTAGTGGTCGAACGCGCCGGCCATGCTCGCCAGCTCCAACAACTTCACTCACGGGGCGGTGCAACGCGCTCCCTACCGCCCGCTCACCTCCTGCGCCGGCACACAATCTCCCGTGGGGATGACCACCGCGCTCGGGCTATCGCCGATCTTGGGTCCGGGTCCCGAGTCGTAGCTCCCGGGCATCGAGCCGTCGGCGGGCAAGGAGGCTTGCTGCTCGGGGCAGCGCGGCAGACCTTCGCCCGCTGGGTCTTGCGCCGGTCGCGCAGACCGTGACATGCATGCCACAAGCGTGACATTGAGCGACAACAGCAAGGCGTAATGGCGGCGCATCAACATGATGGCTCCCTTTGAGCAAGCCGCGCGCCGCGACTCCCGCTTCGCGCGCCGCGACTCCCCGCTTCGCGCGCTCGCAGCGAGCCCCATCTTGCTTCGCCCTTCACGCTACCCTCGCCCCATGCATCCTTCTCAGCGACCCACCCTGCGCGCTAGCGGCCTCCTCGTCGGTGCGGCCTGGTGCACGCTGCTCATACTGGCCTGCAGCGGGAGCCAACAACCGAACGGTAGCGAGCCGCAGCCCTCCACGCGGCTCAGCGCCGAGCCGCAGTCGAGTGAGCCGCAGCTGGCGACCAACGAGCCCGTACAACCGAAGACCATCGGCCCGGAGACGCTCGAGGAGTGTCGCGCGCTGCTGCCCAATTGCACGCGGCTCGAGCTGCGCACCCACTCCATCTGCTACGGCAAAGCACCTCCGGAGACGGCGCCACGATCGCGGCGCTCGTGCGCCTGTCACGATTGCGACACCGACGCGGATTGCAGCCCCAAAACGCCGCCTACCAAAGGCTTTGGGCCACCCGTGAAGCGCACCATCGCCTGCCGCGAGATCTCTTCGACCTGCGGCCCCGGCGGTCGCACCTGCCTGAGCGCTTGCGATGAAGGCCGCTGCGGCAACCGAGAACGCTGCGAAGACGGCTTGTGTTGGCCGGTCGAGCAACTCCCGCCGTAAACGCAACCTGTTCGCGGTTGAGCCCGCTGTTGGTGGTCCCGCAAAGCAACCGCGATCAAGGGTTTCATGAGCCGGGGCTTTGCGCTAAACCTTAAGCATGCGAGCCCACACCCGAGAAACCCAAGCCTCGATGACCCCACAAAAAGCGCTCGAGTTCCTCCGTGAAGGGAACGCGCGCTTCGTCAACAACTTGCGGGCGCATCGCAACTTGCTCGAGCAAGTGAATGAGACGCGGGATGGGCAATTTCCTTTTGCCACCATCTTGAGCTGCATCGACAGCCGCACCTCGGCCGAGCTGATCTTCGACCAAGGCTTGGGTGACATCTTCAGCATCCGCATCGCCGGCAACGTCATCAACGAGGACATCCTCGGCTCGATGGAGTTTTCCTGCAAAGCCGCTGGCTCGCGGATTCTGTTGGTCCTCGGTCACAGCCAGTGTGGTGCCATCAAAGGCGCTTGCGACGGCGTGCAGCTCGGCAACTTGTCCACCCTCCTCAACAAGATCCAACCCTCGGTCTACCGCGAACGCTCCGTGACGGAGAACCGCACCTCCAAGAACGCGGAGTTCGTCGAGAAGGTCGCGCAGCTCCAAGTTCGTCGCTCGGTCGAGCAAGTCGTCGAGCACAGCGTCATACTCCGAGAAATGGTCGAAAAGGGCGAGATCATCCTGATCGGCGCGCACTACTCGGTCGAGACCGGCGCGGTCGAGTTCCTCGATGACACGATGCTCGGCGCCTCTCCCGCGTGACTACGCCGATTGGGCTGGAAGCGCCGAACGAGTGAGCCGCGCGACCAGCCCACCAATGAGCGGCAACTGCCACGCCCTCCCCTTGTGGACCGCAGACGCTGCGACCGCCGCCAGGATCGCCCCCAGCACGAACAACAGCGGAACAAGCACGTAGAGCCCCATGCTTACGGCCATCAGCCATTCGCTATCGGCCCGGCGCTGAGCCGACAACGCCCAACCGATCCGCAGCACCGCAAACAGCAGCGGGAGAACAAAAGCTGCACCGAAGGACATCGCCTGCAACGCCGCCGCCTGGGCCGCCGCATGCCGAACAAACGGCGCCTTCGCGCTCAGATAAACGAAGCCAGGACCGACGACCGGAATCAAAAAGAACGCGAGATGCGCCAGCACCGCCGTCGACCGGTCTCCATCGCTAGGCCCAGCCGGCCAAGGCTGCTGCGGCCAGGCCTGCTGACCGGCGGTCCCGGCGGCGGGATGTGGATGTGGCCAGGCCTGCTGACCGGCGGTCCCGGCGGCGGGATGTGGATGTGGCCAGGCCTGCTGACCGGCGGCGGGATGCGGACGAGGTGGAGCTTGATTGGGTTGCATGCTTGGATATCGGCCGCCCGAGCGAAACGTGGACACGAAACCGTACGCCCCGGTGCACGAGCCGCTCGGTTTACCTGCGCCACCCGTCACAACCGGCGCTCGATGCGACATTAGGCGCCGCGATGGTTTATCGCACGCCCCAATGTCACATCCACGTCTCTCTCTATTCTCTCTCGCCTCTATCCACCACGTAAGCGAGGCGGGGCCGAGCGTCCCGTCAGCGCGTTACAACCACCGTCGGTACGCGCTCATCAAAGCCGTCGCCGAGGCTCCCGAGCTGACGGTACCCGCGGCAGTGGCGCTCCGTGCCGTTGCGCAAGCCGCACACGGTGCCGTCATTGTTTTCGAGCTGGCTCCAGCCCGAGGTCAGTTCGATCGCCGGAGAGGCATTGAAGCCGTTATTCGCGCCGTTGTTGACGAAGCAGCCCACAGCCCCTTGGCTATTCAGCGCACAGTACGGAAAGCCCGGCCCAACGATGCTCACCCAATCATTGGCCGTACCGGCTTGGAAGGCTGGCGCGATGCCTTGCAACGTACAATGCAATGTACCGTTGGTCTTTATGCCACATTCACCAAACCCCGTATTGTCCACGAGCGCCCAATCTTGACCGGTCACCTGGACCGGGCTCACACCAGCGTTGACGCCCCAATAATAGAAGGAACCATCAGTGCGGCGCGCGCCTACCCGATAGTTCCCCATCTCCACCGTATCCCAGCCGCTCAAGGCGACCTTCGTCGGCAGCAGCGCCGGCTGATTGGTACCGATGCCAAGTTGGCCATATTCGTTGAAGCCCCAACAGTAGAGGTCGCCGTTGGTAGCAACCGCGCAGGTCGCAAGGACGCCCGCCGAGACATGGCTCCAGCCGGTCACGCCCGGCACCGCCACCACTTGCACCGGCACCGGCGAAGAATCGGTATTGCCGGTACCAAGCTGCCCAAAGCCGTTCCTGCCCCAACAGTACAGCTGCTCCGCACGAATGCCGCAGGCGTGAGCATCATATTGGGCGGAGATGGTGACGTCGGTCCAATCACTATCGGCGGTCACCGGCGTAGGCGTCGCCCGCGGCAAGCCGTCTGGATCGCCGTTGGGTAACGTGCGGCCCCAACACAAGAGCGAGCCGCCCGCGAGACCGCAACCCCCGTACGGCGTGGTCGCAAGGCGATCGAATTGGTCGTCAATCAGGATCATGGACCCTTGATTGGGCAGTACGCCGCGACCGAGAAGACCGTAGTCATTGCGCCCCCAACAAAGTACCTCCCCGAGCTCCGATTCGGCACAGCGCGTATCGGCGATTCCACCGATACGGAGTAGACCGACCTCGGTATCCACCTGCACCGGCGCATTCACGTCGGCCATTGGCGCCGTGAGGGAGCCGAGCGGGCCTTCGTCGTTTGATCCCCAGCAAAAGCCGCGGCCATCGCTCTTCACGGCGCAGGAGCCGTACTCGTTCGTGGAGACCGCGACCCAATCGCTATCGGTGCCGACGCGCGTCGGCTCCACTACATCGTCGAAGTTACCGAGCCCCAGCTGCCCGTCGTAGTTCTCGCCCCAGCAGTAGAGTTCGCCGTTCGCTTTGAGCGCACACGTATGCGATTCTCCGGCCGCAACGTCAACCCAGGGCCCGACGTCATCGCTAAGCGTTGGAACGCTAAGCACCGCATTGGCCACACTCTGAAAGCCCCAACAAAGCAATCGCCCATCCGCTCGCACGGCGCAGGCATGCGCGCCCCCGATCGCGACCTCTAAATAGCTATCGTTGCCGACAGCGATAGGCGTTGCAACATAGTGCGGCTGGTCATTGCCATCGCCGAGCAGGCCCAGGTTGCCCCAACCAACGCAGTACAGCGTGCCCGCAGCATCGAGCCCACAGCTCGCGTTGTAGCCCGAGTCTATCGACACCAAGGTATCGGAGTAGAGCTGCGGCTCAAGCGCCGGCTGGGCCGACTGCTCGTCCCCAAGCGCATAGTAGTAGCCCCAACAATAGAGTGAGCCGCTGCGTCGCCCACAGAAGTTGTCGTACCCAGCGAATAGCTCCTCCCAATCCGAGTCCGTACCAATTTGGAACGGCGTCGCGGTCTCGCCCACATCCGCGGAGCCATCGCCGAGCAGACCGTTGCCATCGCTGCCCCAGCAATAGAGCGCGCCATCTCCGGAGATGGCACAGGCTGCATCGTAGTTTGTAACCACGCTGCGTAAACCGAAGCCTAAGGTCCAATCAAAGGCCTTGGGCTCGGCCTCCACGTTGCCGGTGGCATCGGTGGCGCGCACCGAGAGCGAATGGCTACCGAGCGCCAAAGGATCATAGGCGAAGGTAGCCTCGCAGGAGGAGAAGGCCGCCCCGTCGAGGCTACATTCGAACGTGCAGGCGGCCTCATCGCAGGCGAGCTCAAACGCGCTCGGAACGGCGTTGCTCTGACCGGGTAATGGCGTTTTCACGAAGCTCGTCGTCGGAGCCGTATCGGCGCCACCGCTGCCGCCACCGCCTTGCATGCCAGCCCCTGCCCCACCGTCGGCTCCGGTCCCACCTTCTCCGCCATTGCCGGAGCCGGCGCTCGCGCCCGAGCCGCTGTCATCCCCGCAGGCCGCCAACAAAGCGCCTATTCCAAGCATCCACGCGTAGATCGAAGTTCGCATAACCGGGCTGTGTCGGCCGGGGCCAAATCGATCTCCTTTGTTGTGCGCCGGTGCGAAACTGGGCCGATGAAGAGGTGCGTCGGCGGACTCCTGTGGCTTCTCGGGTGCGGCGCCTTTGCCGCTTGCGCGGCAAGCCCAGGCAACAAGCGAGCCGACGCGGCTGCGAACGGGCCGGGAGCAACCGCGCTGGCCACGACTCCGGCGGGGGCGAGCACGCAACCCACCGCCACGGCGGAACAGCCCCTTGCGAGCAACGAGCCGGTCTTGCGCTGGCCTGCACCCCAATTCTTACCGCTCAATGCCAAACAAGTTCCAAGTGGGCTGCGCGCGATACGCCGGTATCCGTTTCGACTGGTGGAGCGCGAATTCTTCGATGTCGTATGCGGCGACATCGATCCCGAGCGTTTCGCGCTAGAAGCCATCCCCGAAGAGCGGGTCCGTGAGCTGGCCCGCGCGCTCTATCTCCCGGAGGCGACACGCGAGGTGCTGCTGTGCCGCAAGGCGCTACGCGAGCGGCTCGATGCGGCGGACCCCAGCGCCATAACGGTAACGTTTGAGATCGCAGGCTCGAGCCACGAGACGGTTACCTTCTTACAGCTCCCAGAGTTCGAGTTGCCCGCAACCGCCCGCTTCGTTCACGACGCTACCAAGATGAGCGGCCTTAGCGAGGCGCGCTGCCAGTACTTCGAGCTATTCCCCAACAAGCCGTGCACCGAGCTCTCAGATACGATTGGGCGCTGGCCAGCCGAAGCAGCGCAGGGACAAACGTGGTGGGCCTTTGGTCGGATTGTCGGTTTAAACGAGCTGCTCGCGGCTCAAAAAGGCACGCAGCCGCACCCGCGTCTCGCGGACCTCAATGCGCTATTGCCGTGTGCGGGCGAGCTCGAGGTCAGTCGCCTCGAATTGCGATTAGCGTCCTCCACCCTCGACGACACCGATCAGCTGGTTGCCCGCAGTGGACCGTTGACCCGGCACTGCCAGCGTTACGCTGATACAGCGATAGCACTCGAGGCGCTCGAAAGAGCGCAGCAGCCCGCAGAGGCTCGGCCCGCGAGCGCGCGCAAAGAAAGCTGTGACACCTGCGCCCCGCTGATGCGAGCCGTGGTGATTGCGGAACGCGAAGCACGTAACAAGAAGCGTCCGCACGAAACAACATTGCGTGTGGACGGTCGCTTCTTCATTCGCGAGTCGAAGGCGGTTGCGGACCCCGACTATCAGAAGGCCGACGAAGCGCTCGAGACCGCACGCAACAAGCGCGCTAACTTACTTGCGCCCATCCTCGAACGTTGGCGCGCCGGCCAAGCGCCCAAGCCAGAGGACTTCAAACCGATCAACGGCGCCGCATACGTCAAACAACTAAAAGAGAAGCTACGCGAGTTGGACTAGGTTCGCCCCCTCGGTGTGCTCGCTCCACTTCGTTGCGCTGCGCCACTACTCCCCCAAATCCGGCTTGCTCCACTGCGTTTCGCAGCGCGGATGGGGGAGTCAGCTTACGGGAGGCAGACGGAAGTGTGGAGGCGGTTATCACACTGACTGGGCTCGCTTGGAGACAGTGGCTACGGGGTAGTACGGGAGCGGCTTGTGGTTGCTAGGAGGTATTGGCTGCGGGCGCGCAGGCGGCGCAGGCCTTGGGGGATCGGCCACCGAAGTGGACGTTTTGTTGAGTACGGAGACCGATCGGGCGGGGATGGGCGCGTGAATTCAACAAAACGTCCAGTTGGAGGTCCCATCCTCGCGTTGGGAGCGCGCGCTACGCGTTGAGCGCCAGCGGGGGCGCGGCTCATCAGGGAGCGGCGCGTAGTGGGGTATCTATTGTGGGGCGCGGAGGCCGTCTCCGCTCGTCATCCAGCGGAGGGCCTGCTCCAAACGCGCAGGCGCGTCGCTTTCGATGGGCTCGCCGTGGGCGAGGATCACCGTGTTGAAGGGCCAGGCGAGCAGGGTGCGAGCGCTGCGCGCAGCGAGGCCGCGGTCTTTGACGAAGATGCGCCAGGCGCGGCTCTGGCCGAGCTTGCCGTGACAACCGACGAGCCAGAGCGTGACGTGGGCGACAAAGCCTTTAGGCGCGGTGATGTGAAAGAGCAGGTCGGTCACGACGACGGTGCGCGAAGGCTCGTGAAAAAATGCGAACTCGTCCACCGAGGGTGCGCCCTCGATCTTTGCGACGCGCACGGTGCTCGTGAGTTCCGGCGGTAGCGCGTCCTCGAGGTCGGCGTCGATGCGTAGGTCGGGCCGCTTGGCGCGGAGAGCACGCGGCGCAAGCACGCGGGCGGCGGGCCAGCGCTCGGCGGCCTCAGCGAGGTAGAGATGGTGCAGTAGGTTGGGCGCGATCAGGAAGCGGACGGGGCCTTGCTCCTCGACCTGCGCCGCAAGCTCGCTATTCAGGCGGATGGGGGAGACCAGCGCGAGCCCTCCGTCCGCGAGTGGCAGCGCCGTCATGCGCGTGGGCATGTGGAAGCTGCCGGGGAGCACCTGCGCCATCGGGAACGTCTTGATGCGGTTCGGCATGGCTCGATAGTCAACCACACTTGACCAATTTGTCAAGTAAGCTTGACCATCCCAATGGACCGCGATGAAGCCCGCTACCGAACTCGGCTCGAAGACGCGAAGCGCGCGAGCACGATCCAGCTGCTCTTCCGCACGGCGCGGATGCTCGATGAGGAGGCGCTGCGGCGCGTCGCTTCGAAGCCAGGCCGGCCCAAGCTCCGGCGTTCGCACACCAGCCTCTTTCCGCATATCGATCTGGAGGGCACACGGGTGAGCGAGCTAGCGGAGCGGCTGGGCGTTACAAAGCAAGCGGTCTCGCAGCTGGTGGACGACCTCGAGCAGCAGGGCGTGCTCGAACGGGTGGTCGATCCGGAGGACGCGCGCGCGCGCCGCGTGCGCTTCACGGCGCGCGGTCGCGCAGGGCTGCTGGACGGCCTCGCGATCTTGAAGGAGCTCGAGGCCGAGTGCGCGAAGGTGATCGGCGCGTCTCAGATGGAGGACCTGCACCGCGCGCTGACTGCGCTCGATGCGCACCTAAGGACGAAGTAGACGGCGGCCGCCATTAAGGCTTTGTGTTCAGCAGCTCGAGCGTGTCGATGATTTGGTAGATCTCGGCGAAGGTGCGGGGGAGCTGCAAGCCGCAGTTCACCTCGAGCACGCTGCCTTCGGTGTCCACCCAGAGGCGCACGCGCACCGAGCGCTTGTGCAAGGACTCCAGGGTAATGCGACCGTTCTGGCGCTCGGATGGGTACTTCTGATCGACCTCGATATCATCGTCGTCCTCCTGATTGAGCAGGCCCTTCATGCCGAACTCGGCGGCGTCGCGCAGCGCAGCTTGGCGTTTGAAGTTCGGATCTTTCGCGGAGGTGTTGGGGTAAAGCACGAGCTGAATCGAGCCGCTGCTGCCTTGCGCGCTGCCCTTCTCGAGATCCACCTTCCAATCTTGCGGCAGGCGAAGGCGCGCCTTTTGCGCCGTGAAGTCCACGCTGGTGGAGGCGGTGCGCAAGCCCTCGTTGGGACGCGGCGCAGCCGTCGCAGAGGCCTCGCGCGGACCACCCGATCCGACCGAAACGGCCTCCGGAACCTGCGCCTCACTCGGCCCACCACAGTGAACGAGCCCCAAACAGACCACCGCTAACGCTGAACGCATTCGGCACAGATAGAGCATTAGCTGGCGCTATTGAAGGGACATGCGCCTTCGTGGTCCCCGCTCGGAACCAAGCGCTCAGGGCAACGGGCAGCTGGCGCTCGCATCCACGTAGCCAAACTCGAAGAAGTTGATCGGGTGGCTACCGAGGAAGCTGCTCGCGTCTTGCCAATTGAGGCCGTCGTTCGACACCACGAAGCGTTGGTCTTCGTAGTAGTTGTCCCACGATTGGTGGACGGCGGCGAAGGTGCCGTCGGGCGCGCGGGTAACCGGGCCGAGCGAGAGGTTTTGTGGGCTGCCCGCCTCGCTCGTCCAGTCGATGCCGTTCGCGCTTCGGAAGCGAGTCGAGCCGGCCCATACGTAGAATTCAGTGCCGGTCCAAACGCCGCCGGAGCTCAGGTAGTCGTTTACTGGATTGAGCTGCCAGCTGTCGCCGCCGTCGGTCGAGGTGCATACGTGGCCGGAGCCGCTGAAGATCGCGATGGTGCCGTTACCGTATTGAAGGTTCGACACGTATTGACCACATTGAGCCGGGCGATTGCTCGCGTGCGTCCAGGTCACTCCGTCGGGCGAGATGACAATATCGCGTGTCTCGCCGCTCTCGCCGGTGACGATGAATACGCCGTTTCCGTGCGGGACGAATTGGATGGCCCTTGTATTGATATTTAAATCCAAGTTGCCGCCTTCGGTCCAGTTGAGGCCGTCGGTGGATAGGCGGGTGGGCGAATTGTTGGTTACGAAGGTGCCATTGCCGAAGGCGACATCGGCATAGGTCGGGGTATCTGTGGCGACGATCTCCCAGGTGACGCCATCGGTGGAGCGGCGCAAGGTTCCGGGGGCGCCCCAACCGAAGGTCGCCACCCATACGCCGTTACCGTAAGCGAGCCCGCGCCCGGCGAAGGCGTTGTGATCGCAGTCCGTGTTGTCACCGGACCAACAACGGAAGTTGTCGTCTTCGGATTGATTGGCGACGTAGCTCACACCGCCGTCGCAGCTGATGGTGGTGCGCCCCATGTGGCCCTGCGCGATGAAGGCTGGGACCAAGCCCTCGGGCGGTGCTCCGCCTTCGGTGCCACCCCCGAGCGAGCTGCCACCGCTGCTGGGCGAACCGCCGTCACTGCTGCTCCCAGCGCTACCAGCGCCGCTTCCACCGGTCGCCGATTCTCCGCCGCTTTCAGCGCTACCAGCGGTCCCCGAACCGGAAGCAGCGTCACCACAAGCGACCAACACGGCCAGACCAGAAAGCGCGAACCTTGCACGAAGCGAGCTCATGGCCGCAGCACAGCAAATCCCAGGCCCAACGTTGCGAACTCCGAAGGCTCGCGATGAAGCCGAAACGCTGCGTGCGCGTCGCTGCAACTGCGACAAGCGTGGGGCAGCGGCCGAGCGAGTGGGACAACGTTGGGGCAGCGCGGACGGCGCCTCGGGATAGTTCGAGGCTGTACCGCTCGAGCTCACGGCGATCTGGGGCAGCTCGCCCTAGCTCGGTTCGCGGGCGAGCTTCGGCCGAATCACCGAGGACAAGGTGCGGCTTAGCTCATTGCGATGAAAGGGCTTGGCGAGGAAGGCGTCGGCTCGACCGGGGGAGGCCACGCCCAGACTCGGGCGCTCGTTGCGGGGGAAGCCGCTCGCGACCACGATGGGCACCGAGGCATCGATCGCCCGCAGTTCACGCACCAGCTCCGAGCCGCTCATACGCGGCATCACCACGTCGCAGATCACGGCCACAAGCAGCTTGGAGAGCTCATGAAAGCGTTGCAACGCTTGGTCCCCATCGGAGGCCGCAACCACCGTAAAGCCGAGGCTCTTGAGCAGCTGGGTGCCCGCGGCGAGCACCAGCGGCTCATCATCCACGAGCAGGATCAAGCCTGAATCCTGGACCAGCGGACGAGAGACCTCTTTGCTCGGTAGCGCTTCATTGCTGAGCGGTAACAGCAGGCGGAACACGGCGCCGAGCCCAGGCTGCGACTCCACCGTGACGGCGCCGTTGTGCTCGAGCATGGTGCCGTACACGGCGGCCAAGCCGAGGCCGGTGCCCTTACCAAGTTCTTTGGAGGTGTAGAACGGCTCGAAGATGCGGCTCTGCATCTCGATCGGGATGCCGGTGCCCGTATCGCGCACGCTTAGCTGAAGGAAAAGACCAGGCCGGAGCTCGAAAGGAAGGACGGCGCAGCTCGTCGCGTCGAGGTCCAAGACCTCGCTGCGAAAGTGCAGCTCGCCGCCATCCGGCATGGCGTCACGCGCGTTGATACCGAGGTTGAGCAAGACGTTCTGCAGCTGCGCCACGTCTCCCATCACCGTGGACGCGGCAGCATGCAGCTCGATCAGGATGCGCACCCGCCGATCGATGCTGCGCTCGAGCAGCGCCACGGTGTCGCGAATGACCGCGTGCATATCCACGGCCGCGTTCTGCGTGCGACCTTTGCGTGAGAAGGAGAGCAGCTTGTGGGTCAATTCGGCCGCGCGCTCCGAGGCCGAAATGATCATCGAACAGAGTTCGCGCTCGACCGGGCTTTGTGCGTTCTCCAGCAGCTCTTCTCCGGCGGAGAGGATGGGCGTCAGCATGTTGTTGAAGTCGTGCGCGACGCCGCCTGCGAGCTGACCGATGGCCTCCATCTTTTGCGCCTGACGCACCACGCTCTCGAGCTCGCGCCGTTTGGTCACGTCCGCGCCCATGCCGGTGACGCGTACGCACTGCCCCGAAGAGTCGCGAATCGGGAAGGTGCGTTCGTGAATCCAGCGAACGCGGCCTGCATCGCTAACGCGATATTCAAGCTCCGCAGCCACCTTGCGGACCTCATCCTGAAAGTGGCCTCGAACGCGGTCAGCGTCCTCCCTATGAACGGCGCCCAGACGTGCGTCTGCCGATTGATTGGCGATGAAGGGTACGCCGTAGACGGTGCGCCAGGCTGGGCTCGCGTAAACGATGCGATCGCTCGCGACGTCGTAAAGCCAGAAGGCCTCCTCGAGACTGGCCGCGAGCTGCTGAAAGCGCGCTTCACTTTCTTTCAACGCGGCCTCGGCGCGCAACCGCGAGCGTTCACTGTTGGCGGCGCGTAGCGCGCGCTCTACCAAGACGGGCATATCGCGGTAGAGGTCGGGCGACTTTACGACGTAGTCGAGCGCGCCGCCCTTCATCGCCGCAACAGCGCGCGCTTCATCGCCTTGGCTGGTCAAGATCACGAGCGGCATGCCCGGCCCGAGCAGCTCGAGGGCAGAGCCATCCGGCAAGCGCAAGTCCGCCAAGATCAGATCGGCAGCCTGTTGACCAAGCCATGCGCGAGCCGCCTCGAGCGAGCCAACAGTGTGAACGTCTGCAACCACGTCTGGTTCGAGCGCGCGCGAGGCCAGCTCGGCGTGAGCGGCGTCATCCTCGATCAGCAAAATGGTGGGGCGTTCGAACTCAGTGGACTTGGGAGGAGCCATCGCGAACGACCCGGGCATTGTGGGAAAGCCAATACGTTGAGACGTCCCGAAGCAGGTTGTCCAGGTCGGTGAACTCCTCCGGCTTTACCAAGTAGCTATTGGCGTGATGTGCGTATGCGCGCCGCAAATCACTCTCCTTGGCGCTGGTGCTGAGCACGACCACCGGAATGCTGCGAAGTTTGGCGTGCTCTTTCACCGTGCGCAGGATCTCGAAGCCATCCACCTTGGGCAGCCGCAGGTCGAGCAGCAGAACGTCGGGCTGCTCGACATCTCCGCGCTCACAACGTGCAAGGTAGGCAAGCGCCGCCTCTCCGTCGCTGAGGTGCAGAACGTCGTCACGCACACCGTGGGTGGCCAAACAGCGCAATACGAGCTCGGCGTGATCGTCGTTATCTTCGACGTAAAGAATGCGCGCGTTGTGCCCCATCTGCGAGGAGCTTAGTCAGACGCGGGCCCGGCGGAAACCAGCTGTACGAAAAAAGAACAGCCGCTCCCCGCGCCCTGGGACTCGACCCAAACTCGCCCACCGTGCTGGTCAACGATGCGACGAACCAGCGCAAGGCCAACCCCGGTGCCCTCCGCCTTCGGGTCGAGCTTCTCGAATAGGCCAAAGATTTTATCGTGATAACGCGGCTCGATCCCGATGCCGTTGTCCCGAACGAAGACGGTGGGCTTTGCCGCATCAGCCAAAACGCCAACCTCGATCCGCGGTTGCCCTTGGTTACCAAGGTACTTCACCGCGTTCTCGATCAGGTTCTGGAAGACCTGCACCAGCTGCACGTGGTCGCCCAATACCCTGGGCAGCGACGGTGGGAGCTCAACCACCACCCCGCGAGCTTGCACAGCACCCGCGAGAAGATCCATCACCTCGCGCAACACCTCGGCCAAGGCGATGTGCGCGGTCTTTGCCCCGACGCGGCCCACCCGCGATAGGTCGAGCAGGTCGCTCAACATGCCCGACATCTTTTCGGCAGCCGAGCGGATGCGCCCGAGATCCGACACGGCACGTTCGCGGTTTCCTTGTTCGAGGTCGCGTTCGAGCATGCCCAAAAAGCCGCGAATGGTGACGAGCGGGCTCTTGAGATCATGCGACACGGTGTAGGTGAATTGCTCCATCGCCGTGTTGCTGGCTTGTAGCTCGGCGATAAGCCGCTCACGCTCGGCTTCAGTCGCTTTGCGCTCGGTCACGTCCAGGGCGTAGCCACTGAAGACCACGCTGCCGTCCTCGAGCCGCCGCGGGAGCGCCGAGGTCTCCACCCAGCGCATCTCCGCGCCGGTGTGCAACACGCGGTGAACCGAACTCAGCCGCGTGAGCGAGTCGATCGATTGGGCGACGCTCCGCGAGAGCTCGGCGACGTCCTCCGGATGAACGCGCTGGTAGAGGATGGTGCTATCGATAGCCAACTGCTCGGGCGTTACGCCGTAGAGTTCCTCCACGCCCTCGCTGACGAATAGAAAGGCGTTGCGCCCATCGGGGTAGATGCAGGATTGGAAGAAGAAGCCGGGCACCTGCGAGGCGATGTCCACGAGGCGCTCTTGCGAGGCGCGCGCTTGCGCCTTGGCTTGGCGGAGATCGCTGATGTCGAACACGGTCATCGCCACGCGCGTCGGCTGACCAGGGACGCGGATGGGCGCCATGATGGTAGCGTTGTGACGGATGGTGCCATCGCTGGTGAGGCTTTCGAATTCGGTTGAAACGGCCTCTCCCGCGACGGCCCGAGCCAGCGCCGTACGTAGCGCCTCTCGCTGCTCGACTGGGACCCAAGAGCGCACGCTGGTGCCAATGATTGACTGAAGTGAAACGCCCGGGCGCGCACGGTTGAGGTACTCGATCGTACCGTCCGCGGTGGTCTCGAGGATGAAGGCCGGGGTGTGATCGGTGATGGCCTTGAGGCGCGCCTCATTGGTTCGTAGGGCCGCCTCTGCGCGGTGTTTTGCCGTGATGTTCAAGCCCAGGACGAGCCCATAGGCGACCTTGTGCTCGCCATCCAAAACCGGGACGTAGTGATAGTGGTACCAGCGGTCCTCGTAGGGCACCTCGACGTCTAGCTGCTCACCAGCGAGCGCCTTGCGCAAGAACGGCTCGACCATCTCGACGAACTCCTTGGGGAGCACATCGAAAACGGTGCGCCCCTCGATGCGCTCTTTGGAAAAGCCGGTGGCCTCTACCTCTGGCCCGTCCGCCAAGACGAAGCGCAGGTCATGGTCGTAGAGCAGGATCACACTGCCGGGCAGGTTGCGGACCAGCAGCCGGTACTGGTTGCGCGCGAGCGCGAGACCCTCCGAAAGCGCTCGATGCGTGGTGATGTCGCGGATGGTGGCGACGATCCGTGGCTCGCCTTGCAGCGTCGCCCGTACCAGGTGCACCTCGCTCCAACCGAGCACGCCATCGGGCCGCTTGTGCCGCCACTCGAAGGTGACCTCGCCTTGGCTGAGGGCCTGCTGCAGGTAATGTTGCGCTCGCTGCAGAGTGTAGCCCTCCTCCACCGCCGACCACTGCTCGATTGAACCTTGCAGCAAGGTCTCCATCGGCAGACCGAAGATCTTTACCGCAGCGGCGTTGGCGGCCACACAGTGGCCATCCTGACTGTGAACCGTTACCGCATCGCCAATCGCGTCAAACAGCTCACGGTCCATGTTTGCCCTCCTAACGTCAGCTAGCGTTCAACGCCCCAATAGCCGCTTTGGCGCCTGCACGAGGAGGCTGAACAGCGCCCCGATACGGCCGAAGAAGCCAGCTCCACCGCGCAACCGCGCCATGGCGAATACGAGCTTACGCAGCGTGGGCGTGTACGGATACCACCATACGTCCGGCCGGCCGCTGCGATCCTCGAGTTCGAAGCGAACCTGCACCAAGGCCGAGAGCGCGTGCGGGCTGTTGGTGATGCCGTGGCCCGAGAGGCCGGTGCCCGTCCACGGTGCGCCGGGCAAAGCCGCTGTGAAGGCGTGGTTGTTGATGGTGACGACGCCGCTCTTCAGCTGCGTGAAGAACTTGCGCGCGCGACGCACATGTTTGGTCCACACGCTGGTGGTCAAGCCGAAGGCGCTGCGGTTGGCTGCGGCTACCGCCGCCTCGGCGTCGGGTACCACCACGATCGGAAGCAGCGGGCCGAAGCTCTCCTCCAACATCAGCGGCAGCCCGAGCTGAGCCTCGGTGAGCTTGAGCACGGTGGGCGCAAAGGCGAGCGTGGCCTCATCGTAGCTGCCACCGGCCAGCACCTCGGCTCCGGCCGCGCGCGCGCCCTCGAGATGGCCCGCGGCCAAACGCAGCTGCGCCAAGGTGGTCATGCGACCGAGGTCACTCGGCGTGAGCGCGGCGGTCAGCTCGACCACGCGCTTGATGAACCGCTCGGCGATCGGCGCTTCAACGAAGACGCGCTCGATCGAGGCGCAGTTCTGGCCGTGATTGGTGAAGGCTCCCCACACCACGCCGCGCGCGCTGCGCTCGAGGTTGGCGTCCTTGAGGACGATGGCTGCGTCTTTACCGCCGAGCTCGAGCGAGCAAGGCAGCAGGCGCTCTGCGCAGCGAACCGCGATGCTTTTGCCGGTTTTGACGCTGCCGGTGAAGACCACCAGATCGATCTCGGCGTCCACCAGCTCTTGCCCGGCCGATGGGCCTCCTTCAATCAGCGTGAGCACGCCGGGCGGTAGACCATCAAACAGCGCAGCCACGAGCTTGTTGCTTTCCGGCGTCACCTCGCTGGGCTTCCACAACACAACATTGCCGACGAGCAAGGCCGGAATCAGCGTACGCAGCGGGATCGCCACGGGGTAGTTCCAGGGCGTGATCAGCGCCACGACACCGCGTGGATCTTGACGAATACGGCCGGATTTACCGGGGTAGTCGGTGCCGTTCATCGCGATCGGAGCGGGCTCGAGCAGCTCCTCCATCACCTCGCACCAGTAGCCCACGAGATCGGCGTTGGGCAGCACCTCGGAGAGCACCGCCTCTTCGATCGGCTTGCCGACTTCTCGCTGCACCGTCTGCGCGATCAGCTCGGCGCGCTCGAGGATGCGCTTGGCGACCGGCCGCAACGCCGCGATGCGCTTGCGCACCGAGAGCGCCGCCCAGGCTCGGCTGCCTTCACGAGCGCGCACCACGAGTTGGGCGGTGGTCAGCGGAGCCGCCGGTGCAAGCAGCGCAGCCGGGGCAACCACCGGGACGGGAGCCGCTGAGGCAACGGCTGGAGCCGGAGACGCGAGGACGGCGGTCGCGACCACGGGCTCGGCGGCAACGGTAGCCACAGGATTCGCCGCCGCTGCAGCCGATGCAGGCTCGCCCCGCGTTGCAGCCAGCGCCGGTTCCGCTGGGGCAGGACCGTGGCTCTCGGGCAGCACCGAAGCTCCCGGTTCCGCGTTGGACGTGGACGGATCGACCGGGTGGGGTTCTTCTGCGCTCATTCGGCCCGCTCGGCGTAGCAACGTTCCCAAAGCGCGGTCAAGCAGCGGATGGGGGTGCGGATTTCTTCCTCGTGAAGTGACGACGTTCGGGCAAGGAGGTAAGGTCCGGCCAAAGGCTAGTTCTGAGATGTCCAGTTTGTCTTTGTGGCCGCGGCTGACGTGGCTCCGTAACGCTCGCCGGGTTCGGCCCAGGACGAAACCGCCCTACGGAGCTCTCACCGGAGCCCTGCTCGGACCGATGGCAGCCGTCGATGTTGCGCTCGGAGGTGAACAGGTCACCACCAAAACCATCGTCTGGGCGCTGACCATCGGCTTGGGAGCCGGCCTGGTGATCGGCGCGCTGGGTGGAGCCTTGTTGCAAGCGATCGGCCGCCGCTCCTTGTGGTTGCCGGTGCTGGTGTGGCTGCTCGCGGGAGGCGCCGTCGCAGGCTGGCTGATCGAGGACCTCAACGTGATCAGCCTGCTCGATACGCGCGAACGCAAGCTCGCGTTGCTGGCGCTCGGCGGCAGCGTCGCGCTCGGGGTGGCGCTGTTCACCGGCGGGCTGCTGCTGCAACCGCGGCCTCGCTACCCGCAGGGCTATCTCGGTAGTCTGCGGCTCGGTTACCGCCTGCTCGGGACGCTCGCCTTCTTGGTTTTTGCCGCGGGGGCCGTGTGGGCGGATCGCACGCAATTCGTTGGGACCTACCCGGGCGCGCATCAGGCCCTGCGCTGGACGGGGCTGCTTGCGGCGATCACCAGCGCAGTGACGCTGCTTCCGCGCGTCTCGATCAAAGGACCGTTCGGCGGCTTGCTCAAGACCGTGACGGCGGCCGCTGTGCTGTATCCCTTCTTGACCGTGAAGCAGACCGACTACAGCGAACTCTCGGCGCTGCTCGAGCAACCGTATTCGCGGCTGTCGCTCAAGTTGGTGCGCAACGTCGGAGACCCGGACGTGGACGGCTATTCGATGTTCCTCGGTGGCGGTGATTGCGCGCCCTTCAATCGCAAGGTGAACCCCGGCGCGCCGGAGATCCCGGGCAACGGCATCGACGACAATTGTCGTTGGGGCGACGCTGCGCAGCGCGGCGGCGTCACCGACCCAGCCACGGTTCCGGTGCCTAGCACTCCGAGTCCGATGTCGGTGGTGGTGATCACCATCGACACGCTGCGTGCCGATCGCATGAGCGCTTACGGCGCCCAACGCGACACCACGCCGGCGATCAAAGAATGGGCGAACAAGAAGGGTATTCGCTTCAACAAGGCGATCACCCCGGGCGGCTGGACGAGCCTTGCGCTCTCTTCGCTCTTCCGCGGCGTTTACCCGCGGCGGCTGACCTGGACGCGCCTCTACGAGACCAACAAATATCGGCTGCTGCGCGCGCCAGTCGAGGAGAAGCTCGAGCCCGGCGAGAAGTCGAAGAAGCAGTTCGGTATGCCGCTCGAGGATGAGCCGCGCAAGCCGCTCGCGTGGTGGTTGCAACGCCGTGGGATGCAAACCGTGGCCGTAACCGATGACGGCTTCTCCGAGTTCCTCTCGCCGGAAAACGGGATGGACAACGGCTACGACGTCTTCTCCGAGGTGGACAGCCTGCCCAAGGCCAAACAGGACGACAACGGCACCGCGGATGAGGCCATCAAGCAGATGGAAGCGCTCTCGCCCGACAAACCCTTCTTCATGTGGGTTCACTTCTTTGGGCCGCACAACCCAAGCAAGGTCCACAGCGGCGTGAAGAAATTCGGCGAGTCGGCGATGGACAAATACGACCACGAGATTCGCTTTGCCGATGAGCAGGTCGGCCGCCTACTCAAGGCGATCGACGCACAAAAAGGCCGTAAAGTGGCTGTGATCCTGACCGCCGACCATGGCGAGAGCGTGCAGGGCAACGGCCGCAACCACGGTGGCAACATCTCCGAGGGCATCCTCAACATCCCGCTGATCCTCTCGGTTCCGGGCATGAAGGCGCGCACCTCCGAGAACGTCGTGAGCTTGGTAGACATCATGCCCACCGTGCTCGCGCTCACCGAGACCCCAGCGCCACCGGAGCTCGACGGCCGCGACCTACGTGACATCCTCGCCGACCCGGAGGACCAAAAGCGCATCGTCTTCAGCGAGACGTGGCAGTTCGGACAAGATGGTGAGCCGAAGGGCGACCAAATCGCCGCCAGCGACGGCGAATACAAGCTCGAATGGAACCTCGACAACGAGGCCAAGAAGCTCTGGCGGCGTTCAGACAAGGACAAACCCAAGAAGCCCAACCTGCTCGGACAGGTCGCAGTGCCCGAGCTGGAGCAAGCCCTGAATACCTATTTAGAGGAGAATAGTAGCGTAAAGTTAGTGGACTAACCGCGTACCAAGTCGCGGCTCTTCACACCGACTTTACGGGCCTTCCTGCAACTTCAGTCGAGGCCAGCACCGCCGCGAGACGCTCGGTGCCACGTCGAGTGGAAGCGTCATCGAGCAGGTGCGGAAAGAGCACCGCCGCCTCGGCCAGCTCGCCAAACAAGCGCCGCAAGCTCTCCCGTTGAACCTGCTCGCGCACGGCGCGGCGGGCGCCTGCAACGAGGGCGCTCTCGACGCCCTGCTCGGCCAGCTCGGCGGCGCGCAACTTGAGCAAATCGGGCCGCGTCGCGAATAGCGCCTGCTCTTCATCGCTGAAGATGGGCGGTAGCACCGCGTTCACGAACAGCTGCAAGACGCTCATCTTCAGCTCACCGCGAATGGCCGTGACGAGCTCCACCGTCTCGGTCACCGGCATCTCCTCGGGCAGCGTGACCACGACGATGCCGGTGCGCTCGGCGTCGCGGAACATCTCGGTGGCGCGCTGGGCGTCACGACGCAGCACGCCTGGAGGAGCCACCTCGAGGATGATGTTAGGCACGCGCAACATGTCGAGCCCATGGCCGGTGGCCGGCGCGTCGAAGATCACCACGTCAAAGCGGTTGCGCCCGTCAGGGCCTTGCTCGGTGGTGTGAAACCACGCTTTGCCGAGCATGGCCCATTCATGCAGGCCCGGCACGGCCCGCAAGAAAGCCTTGATGTACTCGTTGCCGAAGACCGCGTTGGAGATTGTCTTCACCTTCAGCACCAGCTCGCCGTACTCGGCCAGGGCCAGGCCAGGGTGAATGTTCACCGCTGAAACACCGGGCAAACACTCCATCACCTGATCACCGATGGGCCGGGTGCCGAGCACCGAACTGAGGCGCTCTTTGGTGTTGCACATGGTGATGAGCACGCGTTTGCCCGAGCGCGCCAAGGCCAGCGCGGTTGCCGCCGCGGTGGTGGTTTTGCCGACGCCGCCCTTGCCGGTGAAGAACAGGAAGCGACGCTTGGCGAGCTCCGCGAGAGGGCCCGGCGTCAAAACGCCCCCAATTTCAGGGAGAAGGCCGGAGGCCAGCTGGCTCATGAAAGGGTCGGACGACACGAGGGGTACAGCCTAGTTCAACCCAAGCTGGGCGCAGCAAACAGATTGACGCTGCAGCCGCTTACCGCCTGGAAACGGTTGCGTTGTTGAAGTGAAACCAAGGGGCGAGCTTTTCTGCCAAGCCGGCCGCGGTTCCGGCGATGGGGAGCTCGGTCGTGCGCAGCAAGATGGTACGGGCCAACACCTCGCGAACGCCCGATTCGGCTGCAACCCGCGAAAGCAATAGCTCATGGGCCGCCTCGCCCATCGGCGAGAGTGGCATGACGATGGGCACCTCCGCCAGCGCAGGAACCTGAGCTACCAGGGCGAGAACCTCGAGCCCGTTCACCGGTTGCCCATCGGAGTCACGATGCGCGTTGAAAGGGATCAGCAGCAACTCCGCTTCGATCTGCTCCAAACGGCGCCGCACCTCACGGTTGCTCAACTTTGAGGGGATGAAGCGCTCGCGTTCGACGCTGAACCCGAGTGACTCGAGCAACGAAAACACCCGTTCACGAATGTGAACCGCGTAAGGCCGAATAGGCATGACCCGACACGTTGCTTTGTGCGCCCCCTGCACCATTGCACCGTCACGTTAGTGCACACGGCCGAGCTGACGCCAGGACTGACTTGACGATCTCTCGAGCAGGTCGAGAAGAACGGAGCGGGAGCCGACGCCATGCGGTGCATCTACGACGAGCACCAACGCAACCAGACAGGGTAAGCTCGGGATACTTGCACTCGAGGTCCAACACGCCGCAGAAGATTGGCCGCTATGACGTCGCTGGGCTGCTCGCCACCGGCGGGATGGCGGAGCTGTTCTTGGCCAGCCAAAGCGGGCCCAGCGGCTTCGAACGGCCGGTGGTGATCAAGCGCATTCTGCCGCACCTCGCGCGGGAGCAATCGTTCCGCGACATGTTCCTCGACGAAGCGCGGCTGGTGGTCAACATCCGCCACCCCAACGTCGTCCAGGTGCACGAGCTCGGGGATGACCGCGGCGAGATCTTCTTGGTCATGGAGTACCTCGAGGGGGAGAGCCTTTCGATGGTGAGCAAACGGCTGAGCCAGGTCGGTGAAACGCTACCGCCCCGCGCCGTCGCACACATCTTGGCCGAGGCCTGCGCGGGCCTGCACGCGGCCCATGAGCTAACCAACGCTGGTCGCTCGCTCGGGCTCGTTCACCGCGACGTCTCTCCGCACAACCTGTTCATCCTGTACAGCGGCCAAGCCAAGGTGATCGACTTCGGCATCGCCAAATCCGGAGACCGTACGAGCAAGACGCAGACGGGCACGGTCAAAGGCAAATTCGCTTATATGGCCCCGGAGCAGGTCAAAGCGGAAGACGTAGACCGCCGCGCGGACGTCTTCGCGCTGGGCGTGATCCTGCATGAGCTGCTCACCGGCAAACCGCTGTTTGCGCGGGCCAATGATCTGCTGGTGATGCAGGCTGTCTGCCTCGAGCCGGTGCCACCGCCTAGCGCCTTTTGCGCCGAGGTGGATCCGGAGCTCGAGCGCATCGCGATGAAGGCTCTTTCGCGCTCACGTGAGGAGCGTTACCCAACCGCGCAGGCGATGCGCCGAGAGCTAGTGACGGCGCTGCAGCGGTTGAGCGCCGAGAGTGAGAGTCCGGAGCTAGCGGACGAAGAGTTGGCCAGCGTGATGCGCGCTCACTTCGCCGACCGTGTCGCGCGCAAAGCCGAAATGCTGGCCCGTGTACGTGAAGGCAGGACGCTCACTCGCATCGTCGGTGGGGAAACCGACATCGTGCTCAGCGCTGAGGCCGCCTCGCAAGCGAGCGGCACGGGCAGTCCTGGCCAGGTCCTTTCACTGCGACCAGCGGCACCTTCGCGCAAGCTGCCGGTGGCGCTGAGCGCCGCTGTGGTGATGAGCATCGGCATCGCGGTGGGCATCTACGCCAGCCGCGAAGAGGCGCCGGGCTCGCTCGGCGCCCCAGCCAGCGCGCCTGCCGAATCAGCGCCAGCGCCGCGCGCAACAACGCCGGGAAGCCCACAGCCGGTCAAGAGCGTTGAGCCGGTGGTGCCCAGCTCTTCCATCGCCAGCGCCGCGAGCAGCGTAAGCACGGCCTCGCCGTCAACCACGAGCATTGCGCGCCCGCTACCTCGGCCCGTTGCAACCCCGCCCACGCCAGTCAGCAAACCGACCTCCGGCTTCGGCCGCTTCGATTGAGTATGCGCACACTCTCCCTGGCCCTCGGGCTCGTACTCTGCACCGTGCCAGCTACGCTGGCGCACGCCCAAGCCACACCGCTTGGGCAGGCCAAGCCGCGTACGCAACCGCCAACCAAAACCGACGACCAACAGCAGGCTTTGCGGCTGTTTGAACAAGGCAAGCAGGCCTACCGCGAGGGCCGCTTCGAGGACTCGGTCAAGCTGCTCGAGCAGGCCTTCGCCCTCGTGCCGGAGCCTGTGCTGCTTTACAACTTAGCCCGCGCCCATGAGGGCACTGGCAACTTCCCGAGCGCCATTGAGGCCTACGAGCGGTACCTCAAGAGCGAACAAGAAATTCCGGATCGCGGTGCCATCGAGCAAAAGCTCACCAGCCTCAAACGCACGGTGGCCGAACGGGAGCGCTTGGCCAAAGAGCGAGATGAGGCGCTACAAAAAAAAGAGGCCGCGCCCGAGCCGCGGCTGGAGCCACCGCAGTCACAGCTCACTCCGTGGCCGTGGCTCGTGGCCAGCGTCGGAGCGGGCGGGCTCGTCAGCGGCGGTGTGCTCGGCTCGCTCGCGCTGAGCAAGAATGACGAGGCCGAGGTCGCGCCTTCGCAACAGCAGGCCTTTGACTTGCGCAGCTCGGCAGAGAGCTTCGCTACCGCCTCGACAGCGCTGTTCGTGATCGGCGGCGTGGTGCTCGCTGGCGGCGTGACCTGGGGCATCATCGAGCTGGTGAGCCAAGATGGTGCTGGCCCCAGCGACAACAAGGCCGAGCTCGTACTCGGGCCGAGCTCCGTATGGCTGAAGACCACCTTTTGAGGCACGCATGAACGCACTGCGCCCCATCACCTCCGCATCGCTGCTCGCCGCGCTCACGAGCTGCGTGTTACCCCCGCTCGATCTCGAGGACCGGCCCTGTCCGTGCGCGGACGGTTACGTCTGCAACGCGAGCACCCAGCTGTGCGAGCTGCCCGGCTCAGCCGGAGGAGGAGGTGCGAGCGTCGGCGGTGCACCGTCCGGAGGCTCGAACTCGATCGGTGGTGGGGGCAGCGGCGGTGCTGGGGGCAGTGGCGGTGCTGGGGGCAGCGGCGGTGCTGGGGGCAGCGGCGGTGCTGGGGGCAGCGGCGGTGCTCCCTCGGTCTACGCAGCACGCGTCCTACAAGACGGCGCGATTGCTCATTACCGGCTCAACGAGCCGCAAAACAGCGCCATCGCCTTCGACTCGATCGGCGATCACCACGGCATGTATGCACTGTCGGTCAGCCGCGGTGCACCGGGAGCGCTTGCTAGCGATGACGATCCGGCGGTCAAGCTCAACGGGGTGGACGGCGCGATCCTGGTGCCGGACAACTTCGACTTTGCGGGCTCAGCGCCTTATTCGATCGAGCTTTGGTACAAGCCCGACGGCGGCGACGGCTTCCGGTTCCTATTCGAGAAGCGTGGCAGTGTGAACGGAGCGCGCGATGGAAATTCGCTCTTGCTCTACCCGGACAATAAGGCCGGTCTCGAACGTTGGTCCAACGGCAGCGCCCATGTCAGCGCGCAGCTTGGCACCTCATCGGATGGCGTTTGGCATCACATCGTTTCTACCTTTGACGGGCAGCGAGCGCGCACCTACGTGGACGGCTTCTTGGGCGGCGTACCAGGCGTCACCAACGCGACCCTGACCGACAGCGACAGCCCGGTGGCGTTCGGCGCGGAGTCCTCGCTCAACGGCGGGTTCTTCAGCGGCAGCCTCGACGAAGTCGCCATCTACCCAGCGGCGCTCTCCCTCGAGCAAATCAGCGCCCACTTCCAGCTCGGCTCGTTGCCATGAAGCTGTTGCATCGAACGAGCCTACTCAGCCTGGGTTGCTTGCTCGCAAGCTCATGCGCAGCGGCCCCCGCGGAGCTCGGCAAGCAGGCACCGAACGCCAGCGTGACCGCGTCCGCGCCTGCCACAGCTTCGGCGCTCGCGTCGGACGCAAGCGTCTCCAAGACCGACCCCGGTCCCGAGACAAGCCGGCTCGGCAAGCGCTCGGTATACGCACCACTGCCTGACATCGAGGCCTGCAGCGCCTGCCCTTGGCCGGGTACCGGTTGCACCGTTGGCGGGGATAAACGCTGCGCGCTCGACAAGGCCGCCTATTGGAAGGTCTGGCCCGAGCGAGTGAAGCCCGCTGAGCCGATCGGCACCATGGGGTCCTTTTGCATCTCCGGTGCGGCAGGACAAACTGGCTGCGGCGTACCCAGCTCCAACAAAGCAGCCGGCTTCACGAGCCTAACGCCGGAGAGCCCCTCGCAACGTTTTGCGCTGCTCTCGAGCGAGGAGCTGCTCGGGGTTTACGCCTTCACCGTGACCTCTTACGGCCGCGGCGTACTCGGCGTGGTGACGCCGTCGCTGAAGGTGGATGCAGCGCTGTTTGCGCGTGATGGCGGTGCGCTGGTCAGCAACTCCGATGGCGACCTGATTCAAGTTGGCATCGAGCTCGCGCAGCCACCGCCGGAGCTCCCCGCTCGCATGCCCAGCCTGTTCCCGCAACGCGGCCTGGCTTCAGCGCGTTCGCCGGAGCTATTTCAGAAGGCCGTGGAGATCGCCAATAAAGCTCGCGCGATCGACGCCAACCTGGGCGACCTCCGTCGCCAGGCCGCGCTCACGCATCGCCGATCCGGCTTCGAGATCCGCTTGGTGGCGTTCTTCCGGGGCGACAAACTGGTCAAGCTGCTGACCCAACATCCTTATCTCCCGCCGCTGGTCGACATGGCCTTCTACTTCGAGAACGAACAGCTGATCCTCGTGCGGACGAGCACGTTCACGTTTGCGACGGACGAGCAGGGCGAGCCCGAGGTCCTCTACGACACCAGCTACCGAGATGAGCGCGGCCTCGTTTGGTGCGATGACCCAACCTTCGATCCCACGGCGTTGACGCGCAACTCGTTAGTCGCTGGCGGCTCGCTCGTCTCTGAGGTCAAGAAGGCGCTCAAAGACCCGGACTACCACCTCGCCGAGGACGTGCTCTAGCCAGCGCAACGTCGCGCTTGCGCACGACCCCGAAGAAGCGCTTTGATAACCGATCATCGTGATCAACACACCGCGCTGGCACCCCGGACAGAGCATCGTATCTCGCTATCAACTGCGTGCGCACCTCGGCTCGGGCGCCGCGGCAGAGGTGTGGCGCGCTTTCGATTCGCTGCTCGAGGCCACCGTCGCCATCAAGCTCTTGGACCCTCAATATGCAAGTAGCGAAGTCGCCCAGCGCTTTCTGCGCGAAGCGCGCGCCTCGGCTCAACTGCGCAGCCTTCACGTCGTACAGATCCTCGATCACGGGCTGCACGGGATGGTTCCCTACATCACGATGGAACTGCTCGAAGGGGAGACGCTCGCTGCGCGACTCGAGCGTCAGGATCACCTCTCCCCCGAAACCTTGACCCACCTCTTTGGTCACATCGCCAAGGCCGTCGCCAAAGCCCACTCGGCCAACATCATTCACCGCGACCTAAAGCCATCGAACATCTTCATCGTGCGTGGGGACGAGCCCGACGAAGAGATCGGCAAGGTGTTCGACTTCGGCATCGCCAAGGTTGCACAAGCTGCCGGTTCCGCGCCAAAAACAAGCATGACGCGGCTCGGCACCTTGCTCGGTACGCCCTACTACATGAGCCCGGAGCAAGCCCGCGGGGACCTGGTTACCTCGGCCACCGACATCTATGCGATGGGCATCGTCGCCTTCGAGGCGCTCACCGGTAAGCTCCCCTTCACCAGCGACAACGTGGGCGACATCCTCGAGTTCGCGTCCGCCGGCGATCTGCTCCGCCCTTCCAGCGTCGCCGACGTCTCGCCCGACTTCGACGCGTGGTTCGCCATGGCCACCGCCTACGAGCCGAAGGCGCGCTTCGCCTCCGCCAAGGAGTGCGCGGCGGCGCTGAAGAGCTGCTTGTTGGAGTAGGGCTGGTTACGAGGCTTGGCGTCCGCCTTCCTACGAGGCGTCGGCGATTGAACGAATGGCGTTGGCGAAGGTGCCCCATAGCGGGCGTGGCAAGTCGTGCCCCATATCGCCGAGCTCGAGAAGGCGGGCGTTGGGAATGGTGCGCGCCATGGCGCGGCCGGCGATCACGGGGATGAGCGGGTCTTGCGAGCCGTGGATCACGAGCGTCGGTAGCTGCAGTTTCGAGAGCGCGTTGCTGCGACTTCCGCCTGCGCAGATCGCCGCCATTTGCCGAGCGAAGCCGGCCGGATTTTGACCGCGGTCATAGGAGCGCTCGGCCATGTCGCGGAGGACGCTCTCATCCAAGGCGTGCGTGCGACTTCCAATCGCGCGGAAGGTGTTGAGCATGCGCTGGACGGCTTGCTCGCGGGTGCGCGGAAGCGGACCAAGCAGCGCCTTGAGCGCGCCGGGTTGGGTCGCGAGCACGTGCCGGCGATCGCCCGCCGTCGACATCACCGAGGTGAGCGAGAGCACGCGCGCGCGATGCTCGATCGCCACCGTCTGCGCGATCATGCCGCCCATCGAGGCGCCGACGATATGCGCCTTCCCTACGCCGAGTACATCGAGCACGCCGACGACGTCGCGGGCCATGTCGCTGAGCGTGTACGGCGCGTCCACCTTGAGCCCGAGCGCAGCCCGCAATAGCGCCTTGCGCGGATCCGGGATCGGCAAGTGGCGCAGATGCGAGGAAAGTCCGACATCGCGGTTATCCATCCGGATGACCGAGAAGCCGAGCTCCACCAGCCGCGCGCAAAATGGCTCTGGCCAAAGCACCAGCTGCGCGCCGATGCCCATCAACAAAACGAGGGGCTCGCCCTCCCCTTGCCGCTCGACCTCAATCTCGATTCCGTTCGCTTGGACCCGCATGTCGTCGGTCCTTCCCACACTCGCGTGGAGCCGGCTAGGCCTGCGTCAACCTACGTCTAGGGCCGTGTGCGCGAGGGCTCAAACTGGCGGAAAAGCTGCCTGTGCACGAGAGACCGTTGCCCGAGGTTGTTCGGCCGAGCAATTTCAGCTAAAAATTGAGGTCTCGAGTCCTCACCGCTCGAAAACCCTTAGGAGCAGAGTGGACGCTAAGAACCTCGTAGGCTCAACCATCGACAACCGCTACGAGGTCACGCGTGTGATCGGAGCCGGCGGGATGGGCGCCGTTTACGAGGCGATGCACGCGGGCACCGGTCGGCGCGTTGCCGTGAAGGTGATTTCGACGGGCGACGTGACGCGAGACGCAGGCCTTGTCGGTCGCTTCCAACGGGAAGCAAAGGCTGCTGGCGCGATCGCCACGCAGCACATCTGCCAAGTGCTCGACACCGGCACCGACGCCACCACCGGCTGGCCGTACATGGCCATGGAGTTCATGGAAGGGGAGGACGTACAGCAGCTCGTACGTCGCATCGGCGTGGTCAGCGGAGAGCTCGCGCTGCGCATCGTCGCGCAAGCCTGCGTTGGGCTGGCAAAGGCCCACGCCGCGGGTGTCGTGCACCGCGATATCAAGCCGGCCAACCTCTTTCTCGCCAAAGGGGACGACGGCAAAGTCGTGATCAAGCTGCTCGACTTCGGCATCGCCAAAGTGAAGATGGAGCACGCGAGTGAAACCGGAGATGCCGGCCTCACTCGCACCGGCACCATGCTGGGCTCACCGCTCTACATGTCGCCTGAGCAAGCCCGCGGCATGAAGACGATCGATCACCGCGCCGACATTTGGTCGCTAGGCGTGGTGCTCTATGAGCTGCTTTGCGGTCGCACGCCGTATCACCACATCGACGCGCTGGGCGAGCTGATCATCGCCATCTGCTCGGAGCCGCCGGCGCCGGTGCAAGAGTTCGGGCCGTGGATTTCGCCGGAGGCCGCCACCATCGTGCACAAGGCCCTGCGCGCCAATCCGAACGATCGCTACCAGACGGCGACCGAGATGCTCGACGCGATCAAGCAGGTGCTGCCGAACGGCTTCGACGTCTCTGACTCGATGTTGGTTGGCCTGAGCGAAATCCAGCGCTCTGACATCGCGCAACGCATCTCGGTCACGCCTTCGCCGGACGTCAACCGTACGAGTCAGCTGCCCAGCCACGCTCGCTCCACCCCGCCACCGGCCGGCCAAACGCAGATCAATTCGCAGCTCAACTCGCGCACCAATGAAGGCGTCGCGACCTCAACGGAGCGCTCGCCGCCCCGTCAGAAGTCGAACCTGCCTTACATCCTGGCCGGTCTCGGCGTGAGCATCCTCGGCGGCGGCTTTGCGGCCTACAAGTTCGCCGGCGACGAGAGCGCTCCGGAGCCTGTGGCCCTCCCCGGCGCCACGACCACGCCCACACCGACGGCTATTCCGCAGCCAACGGTTGCCCCTGCTGCAACCAACACCGCGCCCGCCGTCAACCCGATCGCCAAAGACAAGACGGTCAGCTTGGTGATCTTCCCGGAAGACGCAGTGGTCGTCGTGGACGGTCAGCCCGCAGAGGTCCGGCGCGGCGTCGTGCGCATCAGCGGTGCGCTCGGTAGCGAGCACGAGGTGAAGCTCACCGTGAACAAGCAAACGGTCTCGGAGATCGTCGTGATCTCGGAGAGCGGTGCGTCGCCGCCCAAACTCGAGCTGGAGGTCAAATCCGGGGTCGTGCGCGTGATCAAGCCCGCTGGCCCGGGCGGAGCCGCAGGGACGTCCGCTCCCATCGTGACGCCCGGCACCGGCAAGCCTGCTGTAGGGATCGAACAGAAGTTCGGCGACGACTGAGCGTGGTCGATCGACAGGGCTGGTGGATGCTCGGATAGTATCCCCGGCCATGCGGCGCCGATCTCTCCTCCACGCTAGTGGAGCTTTGCTGACCTCTTCCCTTGGGTGTGGCCCTGCTTCGGAAGCTCAGGCTCCGTCCGTGGCAGCGAAGCCTTCGCCTTCAGCGGCCGCACCAGCGTCAACGGAGGGGCTCGCTCCGACGAGCACGGCCGCAACGTCCGCTGCGAGCGCAAGCCCGAACGCGAGCGCCTCGGTAGCGACGCCCAGCGAGGGACTCGGCGCGCCCGCCATCACGCCGCTCCCGGAGTTCGCGCGAGTCATCGCTCGGGTCGGGAAGAACCATGGGCACTCGTTCGTCGTGCCCGTCGCCGACGTCATCGCTGGGAAAGAGGTCACTTACTCGCTCCCAGGACCGCACGAGCACGCGATCACGCTCTCTGCCGACGACTTAACGGTGATTCGCCGCGGAGAGATCCTCCGCGTGCGCAGCACCGAGGCGAACAACCACAAGCACCGGCTCTGGGTACGCAGCGCTCCCGCCGTCGATCCCCCGGAGTGGATCAGCGCTTGTAAGGCGACCTTCACCGGCAAGGACGAACACGAGCTCGTGGTCCCCGAGGCCGACCTCGCCTCCACCGTCGAGCGTTCGTACGACGTTCAGGGCATCGCTGGTCACGCGCACACGGTGACGCTGGGCCCCGCCGACTTCGACAAGCTTCGGAAGGGTGGGCCGGTGACGGTGCACACCTCGCGCGAGGTTTCGGATGTGCACCTTCACACGGTAACGGTGGAAGTACTCAAGCGGCGTCGTTGACGCCGCTGCGAGTTCAGAAGCTGGCGCGCGCCGAGATCCCGGGGACGATCAGGCCGGTCGTGCCGAAGGTGGTCTCTTCCGCCTCGTAGGAGGAGATGCCGTCGCCGGTGACGTTGAGGGTCGGGTTTTCATCGCCGCCCCAGGTTGGCGCGCTGGGCGTAATCAGCACCACGCCCTGCACGCCCACGCCCACCTCGAAGGTCTCGGTCAAGCGGTAGCCGATGGAGACCTCGGGATCGACGTAGATGAAGGTGGAGAGCGAGCTGCTCTCGAGCGCCGGAGCATCGAACGAACCGCCAGCGCGCGTAGCGAAGGTGCCCGTACGAACCGCACGAGCGTCGCTGATGAGAGCGCCGCCGCCGAGTCGGAAGCGAATCGGGAATTGCTCGCCCAAACGATACGAAGCGTGAGCACCAGCGAGTACGCCGCGCAGCCGCAGATCGTCGTTCGCGGAGCCGCTCAGGCCGTCGAGCCCGACCGGCGTGAGCGAAGTGCCGCGTTCTTCGAACGATTGCGAAGCCTGCATGATGCCGGCGGAAAGCCCGAGGCCGAAGCCGGAGCCGAATTCGTAGGTGCCGTTGATCATCATTAGGCCGCCAAAGCCGAGCGATTGAGCGCAGCCTTCACCGCACGAGGCCGCGACGTCTCCGCCGAGAGTTGGCGTAAGCGCGACGCCGCCGGTGATATCGAAGACGATCTTGGAGGGCACACGCCAGGCGTCTGCGCTCTCATCGCGCTCGAGCTCGAACTTGAGTTCACCGCGATCACCGCGCTCTACCGTGACTTCTTGGCGCTTGGGGAAGTAGCCCTCGGCGAGCACCTCCACCGTGTGTTTGCCGGTGCGTAGTCGTCCGTCGAAGACGCCGCGACCCACCGTTACACCGTCGAGACGAACGCTCGCGCTTAGCGGCTTCACATTGACGAGCAGCCCCGCCTCGAGCGGCTCGGCGACCAACGTCAAGGTGGAGAGTTCGTCTTTGGCGACCGGCGCTGCGGTCGGCATCGTGCCTTGGTCCCCGTCGCCCAGCAGTTGGATCACGTGATCGCCCGTGGCCACGGTGCCTTCCCACGGCGTCACACCAACCACCGCGCCGTCGAGCAGAACGTCCAGCTTGAGACCGTTCTTCTCGCTGACCTTCAAGGTTCCTGAGGCCACCAGCGCCGGCATCTTGGCGTCGACTTTGGCCGTCTGACCACCGGCGATCTCGAGCGTGGTCTCGAAAGGTTGGAAGCCCTGCTTGAAGAGCCGCACCGAGTGCGTTCCAGCGCTCACCCGCAACGGATCGATCAGGGGGTAGTCAGCGCGTGCTTTGCCATCCACCAAGATTGACGCGCCGGGCTCTGCGCCGATCACATCGATGGTGCCGACGAGCGTACGAAGCTCGGCCACTTCCTTCTGTGCGGCCGCTTTCTTATCTGCGGACTGGTTCGGGTACTCGCGCAAAAGCGCTTCATACAGATCGAGCGACTCGTCAAAGCGCTTCAATTTGCGCATACAAAAGGCTGCGTTGTTGAGCGCGGTGCGGGTCGGGAACAGCTCGCGAGAGAGCAAGAACTCAGCGAGCGCCGCCTGCCATGCGTCTTCGGATAGGAGCTGCAGACCCTTCTTGAAGTGCTCCTCGGCTTCACCACGCTTGGCCGGATCCGGAGGTGCATCTTCATCAGCGCCGCCACCGCTCGCTGGCGGCGGGGTCGCCGAGACCGGAACAACGACCGGCGGATCGGCGGGCTTGGGCTCAGCAGGCTTCTCAACCGGCTTGGGCTCCGCCGGCTTCTCAGCAGGCTTCGGATCGGCGGGCTTGGTCTCGGCTGGCTTGGGTTCAGCTTTGGGCGCTGGTTTGCCGGCGGGCTTGGCTGTGGGTCCGGCGCTCGGTTTGGCCGTGGGTGCAGCACTCGGCTTCGCTGTGGGTGCAGCACTCGGCTTGGCCGTGGGTGCGGGTTGGGCCACTACGCTTCCCGCGAGGGCCAGGCTCACGACCACGGCGGGAACAACAGAGAACAGCGGCCGCTCGAACAGGCGCTTCATCGAACCACTCCTTGTGCCGAAGACTTACCGCGCTTGCGCAAGAACGCTGCGGCGCTCAGACCAGCGAGCCAAGCCCACGCCGAGCCATTGGAACGAAGACCGCCGGGTGCGAGCGAGCAATCTTCGACAGCAGGCGGATCTCCCGGTGGCTCAGCGCACTCATTGTTGGCTTGGCAAACCAAGCCTTCGACGCAATCGTCGATCGACTCACAACGGTCGAGACAGCGGGCGTTGGCGCAGCGGAAGGGCGCACATTCGCTGGTGCTACCGTCCGGGTTGGTGAGCGTGTCTTCGTCGGCGCAGGAGGCCTCCTCGACCACGGCGCAGGTACCATCCACGCGACAAATCGCCTGGCCCGCGCACTCCTCGGAGGTCTCACACGACTCGCGGCAGCGTTCGCCGTTGCCGTCACAGTCGTAGTCCCCACACTCGAGCTCGCCGGCCTCGCAAACACCGTTCGGCCCGCACAGCCCCGAGGACTGGATGCCCGCGCTGCAGGTGGCGTCGGAGCAGACCTGCTCCGGGTCGTAATCACATTCATCGGCCTGCGAGCCGCAGACACCGGCACAACCGTTCTCGCCTGGGCAAGGACCGCGGTCACCCACCGGTGCGCCTTGAGCTTGTGAGCACGTACCTTCGAAGCCGGGCAGGTTGCAGGCCTGACAGATGCCATCGCAGGACGATGAGCAGCAGAAGCCGTCGACACAATCCCCCGATTCACACTGACGATCCCGATCGCAAGTCCCGCCAGTGGCCTTCTGCTCCACGCAGGCGTTCGCATTGCAGAAGAAGTCCTCGGAGCACTGATTGTCCTGCTGGCAGTTGGTCCTGCAGGTGATCTCATCCGCCGCGCATACGTAGCCGTTGCAGGAGTCGATGCCGTCGACGCTGATCTGACCGAGCTGACAGACGAGCTCCAAGACCACGGCCTCGGTGCACTGCGTGCCGAACGGCGCGTCATTCGGTCGCACGCCACACTCGCCTTGCGCGAGATTGCTGTCGGCGTGGTCGGCTTGGTAACAAGAGCTGCAACCGTCGGTGCAGGACTCATTGCAGCAGATGCTCGGCCCGTTGTTGGAGTAGCAGTTGTTGAACAAACACTCGCCGTCTTGGTCGCACGGATCACCGTTCAAACGCGCGAGGAACTCGGCTTGGATGGCGGCCGAGACATCGACCGCGCCGGTGCCCGGCGAATCCGGCGTACCACCAACACCGCCGCCAATCACGATCGCCTTACCGGAGATCAGCCGCGTGGCCGTGTGGAAGTTGCGCGCCTTCTTCATCGTGGTGGAAAGCGCATCGACGAAGTCCCCCGTGGTCTGATCGAACACCTCGGCGTTGCTCAGCACCGAGCTCGCGTTGACGCCGCCAGTGATCAGTACCTTGCCCTCTCCGAGCAGCTTGGTCGCACCGTGGAAGGCGCGCGGGTTCAACATCGTCACCGAGGTCTGCACGAAGGTGCCGGCAGCTCCGTTGGGCTGGAAAAGATCGATGGTTTGGGAGTAGAGACCGGCTGCGTTTTTGCCGCCGACGATCAACACGCGACCGTCCTCGAGCAGCGTGGCGGTGGCGCCGACGCGCACCGCCGAGAGCTGGGAGTTGGGTCCGCTGAGCGCGGTGAAGCTGTCGGTGGTTGGATCGAAGATTTCAGCAGACTGCTCGGCTCCGAGCGTGCCGAGCCCGCCTGCCACGAGCACGCGCGGGTTGGCGCCAACAACGCCCGGGACGCCGAGCGCCTCCGCCACGTGGAAGCGGCGCCGCTTGTTGTTGGCCAGCGGGATCGGCGCAGAGAGCGCATTGGTGACCGGGTTGTAGACCTGAGCGGAGCTGGGGCTGTTGCCGTCTTCACCGCCGATCACCAGCACGCGACCGTCAATGAGGAAGGTGCTGGAGTGACCGAAACGCCCGGCCGAAAGCGAGAAGGGCACACTGTCGAAGGTGCCGGTAGCAACGTCGAAGATACTGACCACGTTGGACGCGACGTTGGAGGCCCGCGTATCGCGACCACCGGTCAAGAGCACCTTGTTGACGCCGGGCAGGAAGGTCTCGGCGTGTTGGCCGCGCGCGTTCGGCATCGAAGCGCCGACCGCGAACGATACACCGCCCGGGCAGATGTTGGTCTCTGGGCAGAGCAGCTCGGTGGGCGCGACGGCGAGGCCGCTATTGCTCGCGTCGAAACCACCGGCGACGAGCACGGTGCCGTCGTCGAGCGAGGTGGAGGTGTGGTGCGTTCGCGCGGTGGCCATCACGGCGGTGACCTGCCAATCGGGGTCCACCAGCACCGGATGAGGCAGCGCGGTGTCGTAGGAGATGACCACCTCGCACGAGCTCGCTCCGGGCGAAGTCAGCGGGCGGCCCCAGGGAGCACGCACGTCGCGATCCACCGCGCAGCCGTGCACGGTGGTCGTCGCCGGGCTCACCCGACCGTCCGCATCCACCACGAACGGCGCGGCGATACGAACGCGGGGAGCCCCGTGTGCGTCCAAAAATTCGACCACGCCGGAGACCTGCCGCAAGCCGGCGATGCCCTCGAGCTCCACCGTGTAACGCAAGCCGTCTTGCAGCGCCGCTTCAGCGATCACGAAGTCTTCAACGCCCGCTGGTTGGGCGACCAAAAAGCGCTGGGCCGCCTTGGCGATGCCCGCGTCCATCAGCAAAACACCGTCCTCGAGCGCGGGCGGCTGCACGTCACCAGCAGCAGCTTCGGCCAGCCGGAAGCTCACGCTTGAGCCGCTTTGCTTGTGACGCAGGCTGGTGGTGGTTCCTTGACTGCGCACCTGGAACAGCGAGCTATCCCACGCAAACCCCGTCGTCTGACGCGACCACTCTCCGCTCGATCGCAAGAGCGCTGCACCGAAGCGGGTGCGCGCGTTCGCTAGAGCCTCCGCAGTAGCTTCGTTGGGAAGCGAGGGGGGAGCACCTGTTCCGTCGGGCAGCTCCGAATCAGGCTCACAACCCGAAAGCGAGAGCAGCCCGAGAGCAACTCCGAGCGGCCGAAAGAAAGCAACCGGGGACAACGGCGCAGAAGCTGAGATCCGAGTGATGAATCGCACGCGACGAAGCTATCAGATCGACAGCAATCGTTTGCCAATTACCTGGCGAACAGGAATGATGGGCCGATGAACCTCGGCTCCTTGCGGGCCGGGTCTTGAAGGAGCTTCTTCATGCGACGCCTACGCCACAGCCTCGCGGGCAGCGGTCTGCTCACGGCATTCGTTGGGATCTTCACACTCGCTGGCTGCGACGAGTCGGCGAGCCAACCCGAGGACCTCGCTGAGCAGGTTGAACCCGGCGCTCGTTTGCCAGCGGGTGAAGAGGTCAAGCAGCCGTCGCTCAGCCCGGCTGAGGTTGCTACCAACGTCGCTCCCAAGCCGAAGACCAATACGTCCTTGCCCGAGCCGCCCCAGGTCAACGCCGTGCTTGGTGCCGCTTGCGTGACCAACGCGGACTGCCCCGGCGCCTGCGAGGTCTGCGATACCGTCACCACCAACACCTGCGTTGCAAGGCCGGCCAGCTTCGAGTGTCGCGCCAGCGCTGGCGCCTGTGACGTCGCCGAGAACTGCTCCGGAGCCTCGGCAACTTGCCCCGCCGATACCTTCGTCGCCGCATCCACCGAGTGCCGCGCCAGCGCGGGCGCTTGTGACGTCGCTGAGGTTTGCTCCGGCGCAGGGCCCACCTGCCCCGCAGACGTTCTCGCGCCCGCGGCTACCCAATGCCGCGCCGCCGCCGGAACTTGTGACGTCGCCGAGGTATGCAACGGTGCATCGCCCACCTGCCCCGCAGACGTTCTCGCGCCTGCCGCTACTCAATGCCGCGCCGCTGCGGGGGATTGCGACGTCGCCGAGGTATGCAACGGTGCATCGCCCGCCTGCCCCACAGACGCTCTCGCGCCTGCCGCTACTCAATGCCGCGCCGCTGCGGGGGATTGCGACGTCGCCGAGGTATGCAACGGTGCATCGCCCGCTTGCCCAGCCAACGGCTTTGTGGCCGCCGCAACGCAATGTCGAGCCAGCGCCGGAGATTGCGACGTCGCCGAGGTATGTAGCGGCTCAGCAGCCGCCTGCCCGGCGGACGGATTTGCTTCCGCCGTAACCCAATGCCGCGTGGCCGCTGGCCCGTGCGACGTCCCAGAGAATTGCAACGGCACAACGGCTACCTGCCCGACCAACGGCTTCGCTTCCGCTGCAACCGAGTGTCGCGCCGCCACCGGCCTGTGCGACGTCGCCGAGAATTGCACCGGCTCCGCCGCCACCTGCCCCAACAACGGCTTCGCTTCGGCAGCCACGGTTTGTCGAGCCTCGGCAGGCCCTTGCGATCTCAGCGAGACCTGCCCCGGCAACAACGCCAACTGCCCGGCCAACAATTTCGTCACAGGCGGGACCGAATGCCGGGCCTCCGCAGGAATCTGCGACGTGGCGGAGGTTTGCAGCGGCTCGACGGCGCCCTGCCCCACCGATGTCTTCCTCGCCTCCGGAACCATCTGTCGCGCGGATGTTGGCGCCTGCGACATCGTTGAAGAATGCACCGGCAGCGCAGCCACCTGCCCAGCGGATGTGGTCGAGCCTTCAACCACGCAATGCCGCGCATCAGGCGGTGTGTGTGACGTCGCTGAGTTCTGCAACGGCACCACCAACGCCTGCCCTGGCAACGCCTTCCAGCCCGCGAGCACCGAGTGCCGCGCCTCTGCAGGCCCGTGCGATCTGGCCGAGAACTGCAGCGGCAGCGGCGCTGCCTGCCCGGCCAACGTCTTTAGGCCCTCAAGCTTTCAGTGCGGCAGCTCCTCGGGTCTATGCGATCTCGACGACTTCTGCACCGGCAGCACCGCCCCCTGCAACGACGCGCTGCGCCCGGCGAGCTTCGAGTGCCGCATGGAAGCCGGCGTGTGCGACATCTCCGAGTTCTGCACCGGAAGCGGCAAACAATGCCCGACCGACGCTCGCGAGCCTGCCACAACCGTCTGCCGCATCTCGGCGCAACAATGCGACCAGACCGAAAACTGCGATGGCACCGGGGTGAACTGCCCCACCGACATCCCCGTTCCGTTCGGCACCGCTTGCAATGATGGAGACAACATCTGTACGCCGACCGACGCCTGCGAGGACTTCGTCTGCGTCGGCGCCGATGTGGACGACGACACCATCGGTGACGCCTGCGACAACTGCCTGAACACCCCCAACACCAACCAAGCCAACCCGGACATGGATCTGTTCGGGACGGCTTGTGACAACTGCCCCAACAACTCCAACTCGGATCAGTCGGACGTGGACGGGGATCTCGACGGCGACGTATGTGACAACTGCCCCAATACGCCCGACGACACGCAGCTCGACACCGATGGCGACAACCGCGGCGACGTCTGCGACAACTGTCCGAACGACGACAACTTCGATCAGGCGAACAACGACGGGGACACGCAAGGGGACGTCTGCGACAACAACGACGACAACGACGCTGTGCCGGACGCGACCGACAACTGCCAGTTCATCGCCAACGATCAGAGCGATCTCGACATGGACGACGTCGGCGATCTTTGTGATCCCGACATCGACGGCGACGGGCTCTCCAACACGCTGGAGGAGAACTTCCTCAACACCAACCCGCTCAACACCGACACCGACGGTGATGGCATCCCCGACGACTACGAGGTTGGTGCAGATACAGCGAACCCGCTGCAATCGGACAACGACGGGACGATCGACGCGCTCGACCAAGACAGCGACAACGACACCCACAGCGACTCGGAAGAGAGCGGCGGAGTGTTCCCGCCGATCGACACCGACGACGACGGCATCGACAACTACCGCGACCTCGACTCCGACGGCGATGAGGACCTCGATGCGGTGGACAACTGCATCTTGTTCTTCAATCCCAACCAGGAGAACAGCGACAAGAACCCCGCGGGAGACGCCTGCCAAGACGACATCGACGGGGACACCTTCCAGGACGACGTCGACAACTGCCCCACCGTCTTCAACGACCAGACCGACACCGATGGCGATCTCGAGGGCGATGCCTGCGATGCCGACGACGACAACGACGGCGTGCTCGACCTCGAGCCCGACAACTGTCCGCTCCAAGCCAACGACGAACAACTCGACCTCGACAAGGATGGCCTCGGCGACGTTTGCGACGACGATGATGACGACGACGGTGTGAACGACCTCGAGGACAACTGCCCCGAGCTCGCCAACGACCAGGCCGACATCGATGAAGACGGCATCGGCGATGCCTGCGACAGCAACAACGACGCTGACGCAGACAAAGACGGCGTCCTCGATGACGTGGACAACTGCGTGGACGACGCGAACACCGAGCAAGAAGACAAAGACAAGGACAACATCGGGGACGCTTGCGACCCCGACAACGACAACGACGGCACCAACGACGACGTCGACAATTGCCCGGAGCTCGCCAACGCCGACCAGCTCGACACCGACAAGGACGAGATCGGTGACCTTTGCGACAACGATGACGACGGTGACGGCAAAGATGACGCTGACGACGAGTGCCCGCTCGACGTCGATCCCAACTGTGGTGGCAAGCCCACCGTCCCCGGCGAGGGTGGCGGCTGCAATTGCGCAACCACCGGCAACGGAACCACTGGCGGCTTCTTGCTAGCGCTCGGGTTGGCGCTCGCGTTCGCTTCGCGACGTCAGCGCCGCCGAGCTGCGTGATTGCCTCCTTCACGACCTGTTGACGAAGAGACCAACTGCACGATGTGTTCGAAAGCGTTACGACGTTCCTTGGGCATCCTCTCGATCGGCACCGCGCTCGCTGCGACGAGCGCGGCCTCAGCCCAGGAGGTGGGTGGGCTCGCCCTGAACCAACTCGATCCAGCGTCGGCGGGCGATGACTTCATCGCGGTGAACGGCGCACAGACCGACGGCCATTTGGTACCGCGTGCTCATCTGTTGTTCGACTACGCGATCGAACCGCTCTCGCTTTCGAGCGGCGCGCTCGTCTCCGACCAAGCCTTCTTGCGCTTCAACGGTTCGCTCACCTTGTTCAACCACCTGCTCATCGGCGTCGATGTGCCGGTGGCGCTATTGCAAGACGGCGATGACCCGCAGGTGGGGCTGTTGACGTTGCAGAGCCCGAGCGGCGTGGAGATGGGCGACGTTCGCTTGGATGTACGCGCCAATTTGTACGGCGCTTACCGGGATCCGCTGCAGCTCGCGCTCGGCAGCCGCATCTACTTTCCCACCGGCGGCTCCGACACGCTCACGAGTGACGGTGTGCCGCGCGTCGAACCGATCGGGAGCGTGGCTGGCCGCATCGGGGGCGAGACGTCCTTCCTTTACGGTGCGCACTTCGGCTGGATGATGCGCGGGCCGCAGGTCCCGCATAGCGTCGCGTACGGTGCGGGCGCTGGGCTTTCGCTGCTGGATGACGGCCTGCAGTTCAACGCGGAGCTGTTTGGATCGACCTTCATCGGCAGCAAAGAGCCGCTCGATACCGACATCGTGACGATCGCAGCGCCCACGCGGACGTCGCTCGAGTTCCTCGGATCGGCCAAGGTTCGCGTCCTCGGCGGGGTCGTGTTCGGCGCCGGCGCGGGGCCGGGCATCACCGACGGCATCGGAACCCCGACCGCACGCGTGATTGGCTTCGTTGGCTGGGCGCCGATGCCCGAGCGCGACCGCTCCGATGAGGATGACGACGCCGACGGCGTAAAGAATGGCGTGGACGCCTGCATCGGCACCCCCGGCGTAAGCTCCGACGATCCGCGCAAGAACGGCTGTCCGCCTCCGGATCGCGACAACGACAAGATCAGCGACGCGCTCGACGCGTGCCCCAGTCTGCCCGGCCGGCCCAACGCCGATCCGACGCGCAACGGCTGCCCCGCGGACTACGACCGCGACGGCATCGCCGATGTCGATGACGCCTGCCCCAATCAAAAGGGCGTCGCGAGCGTGGAGGCCGCACGCAACGGCTGCCCCGGCGAGCAAGACAGCGATCTCGACGGCGTGGCCGATCGCGAGGACGCCTGCCCGAAGCAAAAGGGCTCGCGCAACATGGACCTGGCCAAGAACGGTTGCCCCACGCTCGACGGCGACAAGGACGGCATCGCCGACCTCGAGGACGCTTGCCCGAACGAGAAGGGCCTCGCCAACGCGGACAAATCGAAGAACGGCTGCCCGAAGGACGTGCGCGTCCAACAAGGGGAGATCGTCATTCTCCGCCAGGTTCGCTTCAAGGTTGGAGAGAGCTCCTTGAACGAGACGGTGGATCCGGTTTCGGATGACCTTCTAACCGAGGTCCGCAACGTGATCCTCGAGCACCCGGAGATCGAGAAGATCGAAGTGCAAGGCCACGCCGACGACACCGGCACCAAAGAGTTCAACGAGTCCCTGGCGCAACAACGTGCAGAGGCCGTACGCAGGTGGCTCGTGTCCAAGGGCATCGACGCCAAGCGGCTAGCCGCCAAAGGCTACGGCGCGCGCGTGCCGATCGACTCGAACACGACCGACGAAGGCCGACAGAAGAATCGGCGCGTGCAGTTCGTCATTACGCAAACGCGGAAGTAATCATGCGCAAAGAACGAGTGGGCGGTCTCTCCGTTTGGATGGCGGGCGGCAGCGATGGCAATGGCAACGGCGACGGGCCGTCCATCCTCTTGTGTCACGGCTTTGGTGCGCCTGGCGATGATCTAGCGTCGCTGTGGCGAGCCGTGGACGCTGGTCGAGGCGTACGCTGGTTCTTCCCCGAGGCGCCGGTCTCGCTCGAGGCAATGTTCGGCGCGCCCGCACGGGCCTGGTGGATGATCGATCTAGCGCGGCTGGATCAAGCGATGCGGTCCGGCCGACGGGATGAGCTCAAGCTCTCGGTGCCTGATGGCATGCTCGAGGCGCGCACGGCGCTCGAGAGCTGCATCGCCGAACTCGAGGCCAAACACGGCCTTGAGCGCGAAAGGACCATCATCGGAGGCTTCTCGCAAGGCGCGATGGTGACCACCGAGCTGGCGCTACATAGTGAAGCGGCGCCTTTCGCCGGCTTGGCGATCTTGTCGGGCACGCTCTTGTGCGAGGAACGCTGGCGCGCTGCGGCCGCGAACAGCGCATCCAAGCTGCACGTGGTTCAGAGTCATGGCCGACGCGACCCTATCCTCCCCTTTGATCTCGCGCTCGAGCTAAACGAGCTCCTGAAAGCAAACGGCGCTGACGCCGAGTTCGTTGCTCACGGTGGAGCTCACGAAATCCCGGAGTCAGCGCTCGCAGGGCTAGCCGCTTTGGCGAAGCGGCGTTTCCCTCAGTAGCGGCTACTTGTCCTTCTCTTTGGACAGCTTGTCAGCTCGCTCGGCCAAGTACTTCGCGTCCGCACCTTGCTTCTTCAGTGCCGTAGCGATCGTCGCGAGCAGCTTCTGCTGCTTGAACTGACGGAGCGTGTAGAGCACGTCGCTGCGCGCCGATGTGTTGGCGTCCTTGTCCAAAGCAATCGACTCTAGGGCTTTGATCAGGCGCGGCTGATCGTAGTAAGGCTTGACCTTGCCGTACCACTCGGCGCCTGACTTGTCGTAGTTCTTGAACTCGGTCTTGGCCCACTGCAACTTCGACAGACCGCGCCAGGGTGGGGTGTTCTTGTTGCGCGGCTTGGCTTCGAGCCCTTTCATCACCAGCTCAAAGCCCTCCTTGAGCGGAGCCTTGGGATACGGCAAGGCCACCCAGGTTTCAATCAGCCCATCCCAACAACCTTGCTTCAGCTCATCGGCGGTGGACGCATCATCGAGCAGCTGCTTGAAGACCGGGAGCGCCTTTGGGTCTTGGGTTGAGCCCAAGCCCGAGCAGGCGGCCGCGCGCACGCCGGTGTCCGGATCCGATTGGGTCTTCGCCAGCAGTTTGTCGAAGCCGCCGCTGGTCGCTGCGAGGACCTCCGCGTCGCCGAGGATGCGGGCCGCAGCCTCGCGAACCCGCGGCTCCTTGTGGTCCACCGTCTCCATCAAGAACGCACGGATCTCCGGGTTCTTGCGGCCACCCGAGGTCAAGTGAGAGACCTGTTGCGCGAGCACGATCGGATCCGTTTCGGCTTTGGCGGCCTCGAGATATTGCGCGGGCCCTTCCTTCGGAGCGTCGTAGGAGAAGGCTCGCAACGAAGCCTCGAAGGCGGCCTTGAAGCGCACGGCGTTGGCCGGGTGACGCAGGTGCTTGAGGGCCACCATGCCTTGCGTCTTGAAGTCCTCCGACTTGTGACTGGACGCCTCGTGGAAGTCTTTGAGGGCCTGGCACTTGTAGTCGATGCTCGAGGTCTCGAGCCGACACTCAGCCAAACCGAGGAGCGCCGTTTCAAAGGCGTCTGCCGTCAGCGGTGCGCTCTTGTCCTTGAGGAACTCGGCGAACTTCTCCTTGGAGAGAGGTGCCACCGGCGCTGGGCCGGAGGGCGGGGCGGGGAGCGCCGGGGGAACGCTTGCACTAGGCTCACCGGAGGCCTTGGCGCTCTTGTCGCCGCCGACCTTGCCCTTGTCCTTGTCCTTGTCCTTCTTCTTCTTTTTCTCCTTCGCGTCGTCCTCGTCATCCTCGTCGGCCTTCTCAGCCTTGGAGTCCTTCGACTTGGAGTCGCAACCGACCATGGGGACGGCAGACAACGCACCCAACAACAAGAGCCAGCGCAGATTCATGCGCGGGAGGCTGCAACGAATTGCCCCTCGTTGCAACGGCCCAAAGCGACGATGCCTGAACGTTAGCGACGCGGCGGGCGGTTCGACTGCGGAGGGTCCGTTTGCGGCCTGGGCGGCGCGCTCGGACGCAGCGCCTGAATCCGCGGATCATTGGGCGAAAGACCGAGAGCCGCGGCAAGCGATGGAAGCCCGCCGGTGTCCGGGTAGGTCTCTCCGTCCTCGTCGTGTCGCGGTTGCTGAGGAGGCGGCCTGTGCGAAGGCGGTGGAGCCGCTTCAGCCATTGGTGGTGGCGGCGTATTGGGGGGTGGGGCGTTCGAGCGAGACCGTTGCCACGGCGACCCCGGGATGCTGCGCGGGGGCGCCGGCGGACGCTGACCTGCGGGTGCGATCTTGAAGGGAGCCTCGGGCGTACGCAGCGCCTCAAGATCCTTGCGACTGACAACCATCGTATCGAGGTTGAAATCATCCCCCGATTCGGAGATCGGCGCGGCGCTCGGCTCCTCCTCGAAGGCGTGCGAGAACGTGGGAGCCGGGCGCTCGAACGTTGGCGCAGGCGCGCGCTCGAACGTCGGCGAAGCAGAGCGCTCGAAATTGGGCGACGGGCGCTCAAACGTCGGGGACGGACGTTCGGTTCCGGGGCGCTCGTAGACCGCGGCCAGCTCATCCGCACGCTCGACAGCGTCACTCGTCCGCGCGCGCAGAACCTCGAGTTCACGCTCGATACGCGAGGACTTCGCCTCGAGCAGGTTGTACGCCGAGGTTGCGACGTGGAGCCGCTTGCGCAGATCCTCGACGACCTCCTCTTGCGCAGCCACTTCCTCGGCAAGAGCGCGAATCGCCGCTTGCGGATCTTGCGGCTGTCCGAGGCGCATCGCGTTGAGCAGGAGTCGGAAGTTCGGTGTTGCCATGGCCCCTTCGGCCACCTTATCAAACCGCGCTCAAAACCGGCGCGCTAACAATCTCCCCGCTCAATAAGGCGAACCATCGTCGCCGTTCAGGTGGAAGGCCGTTGGTTTGCCCCAACAGAGGACCTTGCCGTTCTTTCGTAGGGCACAGCTCACCTTGTTGGAAAGCAACACCTGCACCGCATCGTCGAGTCCCGGGACGAACACTGGCTTGGGCTCGACCACCACATCGATGGGGGTCGTGGATTCGATGCACTGACCGTCGGTCTCAAACACGCGGAAGTTGTCGGGCACCCTATTGGGATCGGCCGGCCGATGGCCCAACTCGCAATCGCGTGCGCCAGGCTGACTTTTGCAGCTGCGGATCGACTCCTGTGCGGCCAGATTCTGCGCAATCGCCTGCTTACGCCAAACGGTCTCGGTCTCCGACATATCGACGTCGCACACCTCGAGTTCGAGTTCTTCGTCCTCCGGTACTTGGCCAGCGTCTGATTGCCCCCAACAAGCGACCCGACCGGAGACGACCGCGCAGGCGTGCGTGCTGGCCAGATCGAAGGAGCTAACGCGACCGAGCTTGCTCAGGTCGGAGCTGTCGAGCTTCAATCCGCGTTTTCCGTTGCCGAGCTGCCCGAAGAAGTTGCCGCCACGTCCGTGCAAAAGGCCGTCGGCATCGATTCCCAACCAAATCGGCTGGCCCGAACCACCTTGCGGAAGAGTGTACGAATAGGCGCCTTTCCAGGACTTCCAGCCGAGTCGCTGGTTGGCCTCGAATTCGGTTGGGTGGCCGTTGGGGCAAACCACCTTGCCCGACGCACGCATCACCAGACAACCGTCGGTGTAGCTCGCCCGCGGCAAACCACCGCCCTCTTCGACGAAGGGAGCGTGCGTGAGCGGCTTGCTCTCGAGCCCGAGAAACGCCAAACACAGGAGCTCCCCGCTCGCACGGGACACACAGATCCCGATGGTTTGGCCCAGTTGCAAGCTGGCGATCTCGACCACATCGGTGAGCGGCGGTAGGTTGACCGGCTGCGAGCCGCGCTTGCACTCCACCCGCTTCGAGCGGGTTCGCGCGCACACTTCGTCGTTGTTGCCGAAGAAAGCGACCTGCTCGATCGGCTCGGAGAACTCCATGTCGCCGGACCCGCCGCCGTTGATCAAGCAATGCAGTAGGTTCCCGCGAATCCCACACAGCTGCTCTCCGCGCCGCAGCAGTTGAGTTACGCCCAAGAGCGGCTCTTCTTTGGGCTTCGTCCGCACCACGACGGGGTTCGCTGGGCCGTCAGTTGGGCCAGGATTACATGGTGGGCAAGGCGCGGGTGCAGCACAGGCGCCGAGTAGCAGTACGAAAGCGAAGGCGAAGGACGGGCGAAGCATGGGGACACAAACGTTCGCATCCCCGGCGGCTTACACCAAGCCAAGGACCTCTTTCCAAGCTGGACGACCGGCCCTAAGGGCGACGGGTGAGGCGCCGCAGCACGTCTCCTTGACGCAAAGCGGCAGACTTGCAAATGAGTACGCGCTCTCGACCATCGTCGAGGGCGAAGGCTGCACGGTTTTTCGGTTCGCCAAGGCGAACTCGCGGTTAGGAGCCCTTCGTGAAGATATTGGTTGCACTGAAGCGCGTTGCAGACCCCGACAACGCCAACAAGGTGAAGATCCCGGCTGGCGGGGAACGTGTCGATACGACCGGACTCGAGTGGAAGCCGAACCCGTTTGATGAGTACGCCCTCGAGGCCGCGCTGCGTTTGACCGAGAACGGTCAAGCTCCGAAGCCGCGCACGGGTGAAGTCACCGTGGTGACCTTCGGACCCAAGGAGACGGAGACCACGTTGCGCAGCGCCCTCGCTACTGGCGCCGACAAAGCCATCCGCGTAGACGCCAATGATGACGCGTTGGACGGTGACCTGGTTGCACGCGCGCTCACCGCGCTCGTCCAGAAAGAGAAGCCCGATCTTTTGATCCTCGGCAAGCAAGCCGTAGATGGTGACTCCAACCAGGTGGGCCAGCTGGCCGCCGAGTATCTGGATTGGCCGCAAGCTACCTTCGCCGCGACGATCGAGCAGGAGGCCTCCGGCTCGCTGCTCGTCGGTCGCGAGGTCGACAGCGGCGTGGCCAAGGTCCGCCTCAAGTTGCCCGCCGTGATCACGGTGGATTTGCGCATCGTCTCGGGCACCAGCGTGTACTCGACCAAGACGCCGCGCAGCTTCAAGTACAACGACTCGGTTCGCTACGCGAAGTTGCCGGACATCATGGCCGCCAAGAAGAAGCCGCTGACCGAGATGAAGCTCACGGATCTCGTGAGTGATACAGCGCTGAAAGTTGTTCACGGTTCCTACCAAGCGCCGCCCGCCCGCAAGGCCGGCGTGAAGGTGAAGGACGTGGCTGAGCTTGTTGAGAAGCTCAGCAAAGAAGCCAAGGTTCTCTGACCCGCTGGAGCTCGAAGCCATGACAACCGTACTCGTCGTTGCAGAACTGGGCGAAGGAAAGGTCAAGAAGACCACTCACTCCGCCATCGCATTCGCTCGCACTGTCGCCCAAGGAACGGGCGGCTCTTTCAGCATTCTGTTGGTTGGCAAAGGCGCCTCGGCCGCAGCCGCTGAAGTCGCTGCCTTCGGCGCAGAGAAGCTCCTCACCACCGATGACGCTTCACTCGCCGACTACGTCGCCGAGAAGTTCGTTCCCACCGTCGCCGAGGCCGCGAAGGGCTTCGACGTGATCGTGGCGACGGCGAGCTCCTTCGGTAAAGATCTGCTTCCGCGCATCGCGGCGCGGCTCTCTGCCGGCTACGCAGGCGACATCATCGGCGTGGAGATCCAGGGCGGCGCGCCCGTGTATCGCCGCCCGGTGTACGCCGGCAACGCCTCCGGCGTCGCCTCGATCAAGACCGCCAAACACGTGGTCACCGTGCGTCAAAGCGCCTTCCAGCCGGCTGAACCGAGCGGCGGTGCAACCGCGGCCTCGGCTCACCCGCTGTCCGCGCCTACGGCCGGTGCAGCTCGCGTCGAGTACCTCGGCACCGAGTCGGTCAAGAATGAGCGTCCCGAGCTGACCGAGGCCCGCGTGGTGGTTTCGGGTGGTCGCGCGCTCAAAGAGCGTTTCAACGAGGTGCTCACGCCCCTCGCCGACGTGCTCAGCGCGGCCGTGGGAGCCTCGCGTGCAGCCTGTGACGCAGGCTACGCCCCGGGCGACCTGCAGGTCGGGCAAACCGGCAAGATCGTCGCGCCGCAGCTCTACATCGCGGTGGGCATCTCCGGCGCAATCCAGCATCTCGCCGGCATGAAGAGCTCGAAGTACATCGTGGCGATCAACAAGGACGCAGAAGCGCCCATCTACCAAATCGCAGACTACGGTCTGGTGGCGGATCTGTTCACGGTCGTTCCGGAGCTCACCACGCAGATCAAGGCCGCCAAAGCCTGAGCGTTTCGGAGCAGCAGGCGGCCATCGCGAGCCGCATCGGGGAGCCGCCGAGGAGCGGCTCTTCGCCTTTCGAAGCCGAGCATTGTGGGGCGTGGATTGGCTTGTTTGCGCCTCGGCACAAACGAAACCACCGCAGGACGTAGCGAGCGGCTAGATTCGGGCTCGATGAAAGCGAAGCTTTCTCCAGAGTTGCAGAAGCTCATCAAGCGCAATCCGCTCGCGAGCTCGGCCGAGACGGACCGCGTCTTCAAGGGAGACCTGGACTTTGGTGCGCAAAGATACGCAGCGCTCGCGCACAGCAAGCCAGAGGCGTGGGCCGTCTACTTCGCCATCGCTGGAGAGAACGGCGCCTCCTTCGATCAAGCCGTCGCCAACGTTGCTCTCGACGCTTGCGCTGGTCTCGCTCGCTGGTGCTTTTCGGATGGTCGTGACTCGGTCGGCATCGTGGCCTTCCGCCGCCTCTTGCTCGAGAGTACGAGCGCGCCGCTCGAGCCCGATTGCGAACGCTTCCTCGAGGCCGTGAGCGTGGCAGAGGGCGAGGCCGCCGCCGCTGAAGCGCGCGCGCTCGTTACGCGCCGACTTCCGCCCAAGCGAGCCGTGCCTCAGGCCGCTGTGGTGGAAATTCCATTGCAACGCCGCGAGCATGCGGGCTTCTCGCCGGTGCCATCTGCCGCTGGGGCACACACGCTCGGCGGCTTCGACATCGCGATGCCAGTGTGCCCAGCCTGTGGCGTCAAGACGCGGCTATGGCTCTGTTTCGATGTCGAGGCGGAGCCCTGCCTCGCAGCGCTCAAACCCGTCTGGAGCCTGCTCCCGTTGGTTAGCTGCGGCAACTGCGATGCCTGGCGTTACCGTCACGACTACCAGCTGGACCGCGACGCAACAGCGCTGATCCTGACCGGCATTTGGGCTGGCCCGGATGAATTGAAGACGGTGATGTTACCGCCACAGCCACCGCTCGAGCGCCAGTCGGTCGCGTTGGAAGAGGCCGATACAGCGACCCTCTCGCACGAGCTGCAGGTCGGCGGTCAGCCGCTCTTTCGTCGCGAGCCGCTGAATCCTGCCTGTCCGAGCTGCAAGAGCCCGACGGTATTTGTGGCCACACTCACCTCGTCAAACGTGTTCAGACCGGCCATCGCGCTCAAAGGCAGCCGTTATCACTTCGCCTGCTTTCGCTGCCGTACGCTAAGCGTTTTGGCTCAGACCTAAGAATCGGTGCAGCAGCGGAAGCCGGCTTCGTAGCCGTAGTCGCTCTCTTTGTGGAAGGTGACCGTGGGTCTACAGCGGCCGCGCACCGGGCCCCACCAGCCACCTTTGAGTCCGCTGCGATTGGGGGCTTTCTCCTTCGGTAGGTTGACCCACTCGTTCACATTGCCGTTGAGATCGAAAACGCCGGCCCACGAGCGACAGGTCTTGCGCTGGCCAATCGGCTCGCGCTGGTCGAGCCGCGTCAACTCGGCTTTGCACCAATCGAGCGCGAGGCACTCGTCGTACTCCGGCAGCACCTTGGAATGATCGGGGTAGCGATACTCCTTGTCGATGGCGCAGATTTGCTTGTTACGATCATGGCCGTAGACGTACGGCAACATCTCCGGGCCTTCGCAGGCGAAGTTGAACTCGTCCTCGGTGCAGAGCCGTTTGCCACGAGCTTCGCACAGCTTTTTTGCGCTCTTCCACGAGGTTAGGACGCGCGGAATCTCCCCCACCACGTTGGGGTACTCATAGCGGTCCATGCAGAATTTCACGCTGCGCCGCTGTTTCGAAACACAGGTGGAGGGCCGATACGAAAGACAACGCTCGCTGACCGTCTTGCTCTCTTTGGCGTTCTCGAACTCGGTGTGGTGCTTGTCGCAAACCTGCGTAAGGGCGGGACAGTACTCCCCCTGCACCTGGACCATATCTGCGGCACAACTTCCACTCGTGTTCTCGCTGGCCTCCGGTGCCGAAGCAACAGACGAGAGCGCCGACGGCGCTGCCGTCGCCGTCCCGCTCGCGGGCGCGCTCGCAGTCGTTCGTTCGGCCACGCTGGCGAGCGAGCTTGCGCGAGCACCGTCTTCACGCACCGGAGGGTCCGCGGGCGCGCGCTCCGAGGCACGGTCGCACGCGCCGAGTAGCGCGAGCGCCCCCAGAGCCAAGAGCGCCCTCTTGCGCCGCGCAGCAACGTCGGTCCGAACCCAAGCCATGAACGCCTTTGGCACACGTTCCGTAAAGGCGGCAAGTTTGACGCCCGACGCAGCGCGACCCTACGACAAGCCAACATGCCTCGACCTGCAACCGACCAGCCCGCACCTCGCTTTGGCAGCGAAGCCTGGCGAGAGCGGTTTGAGCGCGCCCTCCGCTCGCAATCGCGTTGGGCAAGTCTTGGCGCCTTTTTCAGCGTCTCGCGCAAAGCCCCCGTCTTCATCCCGCACAACAAGGCGCGCTTCCTAGCCGATGGGCGAGAGCAACTAGCGTGGATGCTCGCCGGCATCGACGCAGCTCGCACGCGCATCGACTTCGAGATGTACATCGTTGAAGACGACGACTCCGGTCGTCGCGTCCGAGACGCCCTGACGCGCGCGGCCGAGCGCGGGGTGTTCGTTCGCGTCCTTGTCGATTCGGTTGGTTCGGCGGATGCTGGGCCCGACTTCTGGCGTCCGCTCAGCGAGGCCGGTGGTCACGTCATTGAGTTCAATCCAGTCGCGCCGTGGCGCCTCCGCGTCTCGCGTATCGGGAAGATTCAGTCGTGGCGCCCCAACGCACGGGACCACCGCAAGCTGTTGCTCGTGGATTGCCCAGCGAACTGGGCCGAGTCGAGCGAGCCTCCCAGTGGCGAGCCTTCGGGACCGTTCGGCTCGTTCGCGGTGGTTGGCGGGCGCAACCTCGGAGACGCGTACGTTGGCTACGAGCTCGGCAAGGGCCAGTGGCGGGATGCTGCGGTGCTGCTGTTTGGGCCCATCGTGGCCGAGCTCGCACACCTCTTCGATGCGATGTGGTTTCACGGTGAAGGAGCCGACGAAAAGACGCCCGAGTTTCAGTGTCCCCACGCCGGTGACGCACAAATCATGGCGATTGGGAGCCAGCCCGGCTTCCTCAACCTGCTCCAATGGTCACTGGCCCACGCGGCATGGGGGGTCGAACAGGAACTCCGCGTGAGCTGCGCCTACTTCATCCCTTCGGCGCGCTGGCGACGCGCGTTGCGCGGCATCACGAAACGAGGTGCGCAGTGCCTTTTGTTGCTGCCCAAAGCGAGCGACTTGCCAATCGTCGACGCTGCCAGCCGGCATTTCTGGGGCGGGCTGCTTTCGGCCAAGGTGCGCATCTTCCAGCACACCCGCGAAGTTCTGCACGAAAAGACGCTGATTTACGACCAAAGGCTGTCTGTGCTCGGCTCGAGCAACCTCGACCCGCGGAGCTTCCGCCTCAACTACGAGCTGTCGGTGCTCATCCTCTGCAGCACCCTGGCGCAAGCCATCGTTCGCAATCACCAACACAACCTCGAAGCGGCCGAACCGTGCAGTTACGAGCAGTGGAAAGCACGTTCACCCTTAAGTCGCTTCACTGACTGGTTTTGGTCACTGTTCCGACACCAGCTCTGAAGCGTGAAGAAGCATGCTCACGAAGTTATTGAGTCGGCTCATCGGTTGCCAGCGCAGTGAGTCACTGCTTAATAGACCTGGCCGGCTTGATTAGCGTTTAGCCGAACTCTAGTTGTCCCCCATATTCGGGGGGGCCCCTTCGAACCAGGCCACAGACCGTCGAGGCAGCATGCGGAAGCTTCAACTTAGCAAAGCGAAGGGTGCTTACCTCCTCGCGACTCTCCTTTTGACCACAACCTCGCTGGCAGCCTGTAAAAAGACCGACGCCGCCCAGAAGACCGAGCCTGGCGCAGAGACTTCCGAGAAGGCCCCGATTGCGACGAAGTTCGTCGCGACGATCGAGGAGGCCGTGCCTGCGCGACTCGAGGTGAGCGGCACGCTGGATCCGGATGAGCGCAGCGAAGTTGCGGCGCAAACCGCGGGCTCGGTGTTGGCGGTCAACGTGGACCTTGGCTCGCGTGTCCGAAAAGGGGACGTGCTCGTGCAGCTCGACGGGCGTGAAGCCGCACTGCGGCTCGACGTCGCCAACGCCACGGCCGCTTCCCAACGCGCCCGCCTCGGCCTCTCGAACGCGAAGCCCTTCGCCGTAGATGACGTGGCCGAGGTGAAAATGGCTCGTGAAGCCAGTGATTTGGCGCGGTCCGACTTCGAGCGTGCCAAGTCGCTGTTCGAGGCTGGAGCCATCTCCAAGTCGGCCTTCGATCAAGCCAAGAGCGTGAAAGAGCGCAGTGACGCCGGCTACGAGAGCGCTCGCAACGGCGCCGAGCAGTCGTGGACCTCGCTCTTGGCGTCACAATCCCAGGCCGGCCTCTCCTCCAAATCGGTGGAAGACACGCGCATTCGCGCCCCGTTTGACGGCTTGATCGAGGCCCGGCGCATCTCCGAAGGCGAATACGCGCCTCCCGGTCGCGTCGTTGCGGTGCTGGTGCGTGATGACGTACTGCGCTTTCGCTTCGACGTTCCCGAGGGGGATTCAGCGCGGGTGAGCATCGGCAACCAGCTGCAGCTATCGGTGGCGGCCTTCCCCAACGAGGTTTTCAAGGCCACCATCAAGCGCATTGGCGCATCGGTGAAAGCCCAAACCCGCACCCTGCCGATCGAGGCGGAAGTGGCCAACGGCAATCTCAAGCTGCGGCCGGGCTTCTTCGTACGGGCCACGGTAGACCTCACCGGTGACCCAATGAAGGTCCTCACTGTGCCGCTCAAAGCGCTGATCCCGGTGACCGGGGGTAGCAAGCTGTTCGTACGGGACGGCGAGCGTGTGGCGGAGCGGATCGTCACCACCGGCCAGATCCAAGGGGACCGCGTCGAGGTCAAAGGCCAGTTGAAGGTGGGCGAGGAAGTTGCGGTGGAGAACCTCGAGAACCTCTCCGACGGTGCGAAGGTCACTCGTTAGCAGCAACTCTCGGAAGCAGTCGGCTCCCTTGGAGCACCGCGCTCGCGAGCGCCAAACCTCGGAAGATGAACCATGCAGTGGCTAGCAGCGATTTGCGTTAAGAGGCCGGTTTTCGCCACGGTGATCGCGCTCCTTCTCACCGTGGTGGGAGCGTTCTCCTACGGCGGGCTCGGCGTGGACCGCTTCCCCAAGATCGACTTTCCGATCGTGACCGTGACCACCGTGATCCCGGGTGCGGCGCCCGAGCAGGTGGAGTCGGAGGTCAGCGACAAGATCGAGAGCGCGGTCAACACGCTCTCCGGCATCGACGAGCTGCGTTCGGTCTCGGTCGAGGGCGTGAGCCAGGTGTTCGTCCAGTTCAGCTTGGACAAAGATATCCACGTCGCAGCGCAAGAGGTCTCCGAGCGCGTCAACTCGATCAAGAACACGCTACCGCCGGGCGCCGAAGAGCCGCAGATCATCAAGCTCGATCCAGACGCGACGCCGATTTTGACGCTCGTCATTTCCGGCCCTGGGGACGAGCGCGAAGTGACCGAGTTCGCGAGCAAGACGGTCAAGCGCCAGATCGAATCGATCAACGGCGTTGGCCAGGTCACCGTGATCGGCGGGCGCGAGCGGCAGATCAACGTCTGGGTCGATCCCGACAAGGTGAAGAAGCTCGGCCTCTCACCGCTCGACGTCGAGCGAGCCCTGCGCGCGCAAAACATCGAGTACCCCAGCGGCCGCATCGAACAGGGTCCGCTGGTGCTCACGGTGCGCACGCTCGGACGCGTGAAGTCCGTGGACGAGCTGCGCGAGATCGCCATCGTCTCCCGCGACAACTACATCATTCGCATCGGGGACATCGCCACGGTGGAGGACGGCAAAGCCGAGCCGGTGAGCGTCGGCTATATGCGCGGCAAGCCGGCCGTGATCCTCAACATCCGCAAGCAGAGCGGGCAGAACACGGTCGAGGTCGTGGAGACCATCAAAGAGCGGCTCGACGAGCTGAAGGCGCAGTGGCCCGAGGGCTACGGCGTGAAAATCGCGCGCGATCAGTCTGAGTTCGTCGGGAACGCCATCCACGCGGTCAAGGAGCACTTGATCATCGGCTCGTTCCTCGCGGCGCTGGTGGTGCTCCTATTCCTCGGCAACTTCCGCTCGACCTTCATCGCCGCGCTGGCCATCCCGGTCAGCATCATCAGCACCTTCGCGCTGATGGCCCAGGCGAAGTTCACGCTCAACTCGCTGACCATGCTCGGCCTCACGCTCGCGGTCGGCATCGTGATCGACGACGCCATCGTGGTGCTCGAGAACATCTACAAACACATCGAGGAAAAGGGCAAAGACCCGTTCACCGCGGCGCTCGACGGCACCAAGGAGATCGGACTCGCGGTGCTCGCCACCACCTTGTCGCTGATCGTGGTCTTCCTCCCAGTAGCGTTCATGAGCGGCATCGTCGGCAGGTTCCTCAACTCCTTCGGCCTGACCATGGCCTTCTCGATCTTCGTCTCGATGATCGTGAGCTTCGTGCTGACGCCAATGCTGAGTTCGAAGCTCTTCAAAAAGCACGTGCACGTGCCGAACGCAGCGCCAGCGCAGGCCTCCTGGTTCTCGCCCTACAAGCTCGTTGAGAGCGTCTACATGAAGATTCTTGGCTGGTCGATGCGCCACCGTTGGGTCGTCGTGATCGCGACCGCAGCCACCTTCTTCAGCACGGTTCCGCTGGCTGGGATGGCCAACAAGAACTTCCTGCCCGAGGAGGACGAGTCTCAGTTCGGTATCACCATGCGCGCGCCCGAGGGCGTCAGCTTGGAGGCCACGCGTATCATCGCTGGCCGCATCGCAGCCGAGATGGAGGACCTACCCGAGGTCGAATACGCGCTCACCACGATGGGTGACGACGCGCAGCAAACGCCCAACCTCGCGACCATCTACGTCAAGATGAAGCCACCGAAGGAGCGCACGCGGACGCAGCAAGACGTGGTGGTGGTGGCGCGCCAAATGACGGAGAGCCACGCCGAACGAGAGAAGCTCCGCGTGCAAGTCGGCCCCATCCCCGCGTTCTCCGGCGGTGGACCGGCCGCGGCCGTGCAGCTGCAGGTCCAGGGCTTCGAGATGAAGCAGCTGGAGGAGTACACCGAAAAGCTGATGATCGCGCTGCGCAGCGCCCCAGGCGTAGCTGACTCCGATACCTCGCTCGTCGTCGGCAAGCCCGAGGCTCGCATCGTGATCAACCGCAAGCGTGCGGCCGAGCTCGGCGTGAGCGTCGTGGACATCGCCAGCGCCCTGCGGCTGATGGTCGGCGGCTACGACGTCGGCAACTACACCGAGAAGGGCGAGCAATACGACGTGTTCGTGCGAGCCATTCCGGGCGGTCGCAACGAGATCAGCAAGCTCAAGCAGCTGACCGTTCCCTCGGCCAAACTCGGCACCGTCGCCCTCGAGAACGTGGTCGATATTTCGGAGGGCTCAGGCCCCTCACGCATCGACCGCTTCGCGCGCAAAAAGTCGGTCTACATCTACGCCAACTTGCTGCCCGGAGCTTCACAGCAGGCCGTGCTCGACGCCGTAAACAACGAGGCCAAGAACCTGAAGATGGCCCCCGGCTATGACCTCCAGCCGATGGGTCAGTCGAAGGAGCTTGGTCGCGCAGGTAAGAACTTCCTGCTCGCCTTCTTGCTCTCCTTCATCTTCATGTACCTGGTGCTCGCCGCACAGTTCGAGAGCTTCATTCACCCGATCACCATTCTGATCAGCCTGCCGCTCACAGTGCCGTTCGCCATCTTGGCGGTCATCATCTTCAACCAGTCGCTCAACATCTTTTCGGCCCTGGGCATCCTCGTACTCTTCGGCGTCGTGAAGAAGAACAGCATCTTGCAGGTGGATCACACCATCCAGCTTCGTCGTGAGGGCCTACCCCGCCTTGAGGCCATCCTGCGGGCCAACAAGGACCGCTTGCGGCCCATCTTGATGACCACCGTCGCCTTCGTCGCCGGCATGATTCCCCTCGTGCTCTCGAGCGGCGCAGGCGCGGGAACCAATCGCGCCACCGGCTACGTGATCATCGGCGGCCAATCGATGGCCCTCTTGCTCACGCTCGTCGCGACCCCGGTCACCTACTCCATCCTCGATGACGTCTCGGTGCTCTTGCGTCGACTCGTCGGTATGAAGCCGGAAGATCACACGCGCAGTGGCCTACCGAACGAGGGCGAGGAAGTTGCGGCCCACGCGGGCGGAGCGCACGGCAGTGAGCCGTCCACGGGTATCCATCAGCACCAAGGGCCGAGCTTCAGCCGACGCGAAGACTGAACAATACGGCGCTCACGCTCACTCGAGCCGAGCGCTGTTTCGCTCAGGGGTACAGCAGCTCGACCTGCTTTTGGCTGTTGAAGCCATAGCCGCCAGCGAGCAACACCGTGCCGTCCAGGAGCACCGTCGCGGTGGCAAACGTGCGGCCGCGTAGAGCCTCGGGGCCTGCCACCACGCTACCGTCCGCAGACCAGACGTTGACGTCGCGCGGCGAAGCACATTCGGAGGGCGTGCAGGTGTAGCCGCCCAGGAGGAGCGCTCCACCGCCTTGCGTTGGGACCACCAGCGGGATGGTGCGTGCAGGCGGAACATCCGGGAACTTGGTCCAGCTGTTGGACGCCGGATCGTAGACCTGCGGATCATCGAGGAACGCAACGTTCGACTTCTTTCCGCCGAACGCCAAAACCCGACCATCCTCGAGCCGAGAGGCGCCCGAGAAGAGCCGATCGGAGCCATCGAAGCTGCCGGCGGAGGTGAAGCTGCCGGTGGTCTCATCGTAAAGCTCCGCGGTCGCATGCGAGACGGCCTCCACCTCGTAGGAGGCACCGCCTGCGATCAACACACGGCCATCGTCCAAGCTCGCCGCAGCTACGGTGTAGCGGCCTTGCGTTAGCGAGCCGGTCGCTTCGAAGCTGCGCGTCGTGGGGTCGAAGAGCTCCGCGCTCGCCAACGCGTTTCCGAAGGGCTGCGGGTTGCCAGCTCCTTGCGCGGGCTTTGTCTCCGAGTCGGCTCCGGCGCCTGCAGCGATCAACACGCGCCCAGAAGCGAGCCGCGCAGCGATGTGACCGTGCCTAGGAACGACGTTGGGACCGAGGGACTCCGAGCTGCCCGTGCTCGGGTCGTAGAGCAACGCGTCGGCCACGACACCGAGTCCCGAGGGCACGCCGATGGCGTTGGATTGGCCGCCACCAACCAACAATACGAGGCCATCCGAGAGCAACGTCGCCGTGTGATTGTGGCGCGGCTCGGGCAGCGGCGCGAGCTCGGCCCAGGTATCCGTGACGGGGTCGTAAACCTCGACCGAGTCCAACATCGCGCCGGTGCTTAGCGTTTCACCGCCTATCACCAGCACCCGGCCGTCATCGAGCAACGTCGCCGTATGGCCGGCCCGCGCGACATTCATGCTAGCCCGGACGATCGTCTTCGTCGGCACCAACGCGAGGGCGAGCGGTGGTAGCGCCGAGGCCTCGCCGCCACTGCCACCACTTCCGCCCTCCCCCTGATTGCTGCCCCCTCCCCCACCGCTCGGGCTCGCACCGGAGCCCGAGTCATCACAACCCGAAAAACCAGATAGAGAACTGGTTACCGCAAGCAACAGCGCGAAGGCGCGGAACGAGGACATCGTCGAGGTGTATGCGATCTCCGTTTGGCGGATCGTCAAACCTCCTCAAGGCGATGCCCTCGCGAGCGATCACTTGTCAGCGGCGCGCAGCTCGCGCAGCTTTTCGATCGCAGCCTTTCGATCGGGCACAAGGTGCAACTTCACGCCAGCGCTGAAGCTCATGCTCCGACCAAGCATGCGCACGAAGTCCTCGGTGGCGGCCATGATCACGTCTTTACCGCCACCTTCGCGAAAGAGTTCGAGGACCTCGCCAAGGATTGGTCCGAGTTCCTTGTCCACTCCAGTCACCTGGAGCGTGTCCACGATGTTGTAACGCTCGGCCCCTCGCGTGGCTCGAAGGTCTTTGTACTTGGCCACCATTGCGCGCAAATCATCGCCTTTCACTTGTCCCTGATAGACAAACTCAACGGCATCCAATCCGAGCGCGTCAACATCACAGGTCTTCATCGAACTCTCTTGTTCCTCAGGGATTAGGGGAAGATATTTTGGCCAGGCGTTAGCACATTGTTTGGATCGTACTCGCATTTGAGCTCGATCACGTTCTCCCATTCATCACCATAGTGCTGCTCCCAGTCGGACGGGTCGAAGGGAATGCTGCTGATCGGGTAGCGTGTACCACCCACGGCGGCGGCGATGTCGTAGAGCGAACGATTGAGATCGACAAGAGCCTCAGGCACCCCAGGGATGGGCGGGGCGGTGCGCAAGATGTCGAATAGGAAGATCACATCTTCCTCCGGCACCCGGAACAGCGGGCGCGTGAGCTTGCTGCGCTTGAACGGGTAAAAAAGAATCGGGTCCTGCGTGTCGGTCGCCACCGTGGTCAGGGCCGTACCAACGAAGCTCGCGGCCTCACTCGCCGGAAGGAACAGGTCCAGCCAGGGGTGCGGGAAGCCCCATATGCCGATCAGCTTGAGGAAGGCGATGGTCGGCTCGAGGCGACGCAGCCATTGTTCGTAGGGTTGGTCTTCCACCGTGGAGCTGTCGAACGACAGACCGTCGAGCAGATCGTCATCGTCAGGCTGATTGGGGTCACTGAACCACGCGGCCGCCTCGATCATGTATTGGAAGCCACCGAGGCCGTTTGGCTGAACTTGACCCTCGAGATAGTCGAAGCGCTCGTCATCGGCGAGCGTCACCTGATCGGCCACGTACTGATCGACGTCGGCGTAGATCAGTCGGTAGATGCGGGCGCTCTCCTTGGCGGCCTCCAGCTTGAGGGTCGCCTTCACGATGATGCCGTACTGTCCGAGACCACCCAACACCGCCTCGAACAGATCGCGCTTCTTCGTCTTCGAGCAGGTCACCAGCTTGCCTTTTCCTGTCACGACATCGAGTTCGATCACGTTGTCGAGTTGGACGCCCTTGCGATTGGTCGCACCACCAACGCCGCCCACCGAGAGCGTGCCGCCGACCGAGAGATCGAGGTAGTCGGTGAGCACAGGGGGCGTGCGACCGTCAGCGATGCTCGCCGCAACAAGCGCGCTCCAGGTGACACCGGCATCCACCACAGCCCGCTTGTTCGTGATCGAGTGGATCACGTTGAGCGTGCGGGAGTCGATCACAACGCCACCTTGAACTTGCGCTTGGCCCTGCGTCGAGTGGCCCTGACCGCGCATCGCGACCTTGAGACCGTGGTCGTTGGCGTACTTCACCATCTTGCGAATGTCTTTGGCAGAAGCAGGTCGCAGCACAGCGATCGGCGTGCGCGAGATGATGTGGCCGAAGTCGTCAGCTGCCTCCGCGATCGCAGCCGGGTCGACGGTCAGCTCACCATCCAAATTCGGAATCGAGATTCCTCCAGCTCCACAACTCGCGTGGGCCGTCGTCACCCACGAGCGCCCGATCGGATCGAAAGCCACCACCGCCGCCGCTGCACCACCCGCAAGGATTGCTCGCCGTCCGATTCGTTCGCTCATTCGTTCCTCCTGGAAAATGTTGGTGAAAAGTTGAGACGCCCCAGACTCGAATAAAGTTTCGAGCATTGTCTCGACCCTCGTCAACGTGGGCATTCAGCGACAGCGGCCCCACATTGACCCCCCGCAACCATTTAAAAATGCTTGCGATTTGACCCAAGAGCTTCGATAACTGTCGGATGTTGTCGCGACTTGACCTACCGGCCGGGGAGGAGGGCTGGACGTCGCCGCGGGGGGAACTGCGAATCAAGCATCCCGCTCCTGGCGTCGTGGTTTTCAAGGAGACGGGTTTTCTGATCGCCGAGTTCGCTCCGCACATTCTGCGGCACAGCAACCAGGCCAAACATCAAGGCGAGAAGGCTCATCTGTTCGTGGATTGCTACGATCTCGAGGGTTATGACCCGGAGATTCGCAACGGCGGCACCGCGTGGCTGCGGGACAACGCGGACAAGGTCGCGGCCCAGCACATGCTCGTGCGCTCGCGCTTGACCAAAATGGGTCTGACAGTCGTGAGTCTCGCGGTAGGCGGTTTGATCAAAGGCCACCACGAACGTCAGTCGTTCGAGCGAGACCTTGCCGAGGCCGTGGTTCGCTCGCGGAGCACTCCCCCCAAAGCACCGAAAGCCTGACGCTTCTGCCGAAGGTCAGCGCTGGAGCATGAAACGAACTTTGGCGAAGCGCGCGACGGTTCCTACGCCACCGCCGCGCGTCGCCAATAGTTCCAAGAGCCGAATCACATCGGGATCGCTGAGCGTTGGCCCAGGGATGCGCAATTCTCCCATCGCTTGGTAAACAGCATCGGATGCTTTTTCATCGCCGATGGCGCGCGAGAGCTGACCGATTAGTTCCGAGAGTTGCAAGGGCGGCCGCGCGTTGACCACCGGCGT
>JBILLK010000056.1:0-14429 GCA_044376115.1 Polyangiaceae bacterium
ATTGGCAAAGGCCAAGCACAGATGGAATCGGCCCGTCGCCTGGACGAAAGCGCTCGCGCATCTAGCCATCATGTTTCCCGACCGACTGCCCATCTAGGCAAGTAACACGGAAATTCTGACACCCTCCCCATCAGTTCCTCGGTCCGATGTATGCCGATGGCTATTACCCGAACGAACTCGTCGACAAGGTTCGAGCGGTGCTCTTCGAACTCTGTGAGCAGGTCGAGGCTTCGCCTTCCCTCTCGCTCGAGCGCCTCTACGTACTTTCACACGCGGCGACCGAACGCATTAACGAGATCGCGCCGGAATTCGATGAGCACGACAGTGAGCTTGAAACCGTTGCACGAGAGGCGATCGCTGCAGAGTTCAGGAAGATTGCCGAATGCTACGGCTTTGCCGAAGCTGACCTCGAGGAGCTGATCTCGCCACGAGACTGGTAGACGGCTTAAAGCCCTACCCAGGCGCACCAAGCGGGAGCGACTTCACGATAGGCGCGCATTAGGCTCTGTACGTGTTGCTGGAAGACGCTGCGATACTCCTCGGCGATTGCGGTGAGGTTCTCCGGCACGCGGGGTTCTCCGGCGTAGAAGGCTGGAGCAAGCTGGTCCTGCAAGGCGGCCCAGCGCTTTTGGCGCTCGGCTTGTTCTTCGGCTGAGCCTGGCTTGTCCGCGGGGACCGTCCAAGGCGCGCCTGCGTAGGACGAGGAGCGGACGAGCGCTCCGGTCATCGGGTCGAAGTAGCGCAGCTCGCCGGGCGAGGTCAGGGTCGGACGCCAATCCTGCGGGGCCTCCTTGGGCTTGGGTCGCGAGTAGCCATAGTTGAACATCACCGCGAGCGGGCTCGGGCCAGCGCTATACGGCACAGGCTTCGACGTCCCCACGCCGCCTAGCGGCCAGCCTTCACTCTGGATCGCACGCCGCGCGAGTTCTTCGGTACTCAACGGACTGGCCACTTCAACCTTCATATCGTTCTCTCCACATGCGAGCTGAACCAGACCGAGCAAGAAGGCTCGGCGAACCAGGGTGGTCTTGGGGCGCGCGCTCACCATACGGGCTGCTTGCTGACCGTCATCGGTAAGTCGGCCATCCCCTTGTTTACGTCGGCGATCGGGATGCGCGCAGCACACGTGCCGAGGCCCGTATCGTTGACGATAAACGCGGCGACTTCCCCGCTCGCGTTGTATTCGATGCCGGTGACCGCCACTTCGTGCAGCCAGTCGCTATTGACGTATGCGCCCCAGTGATAGGGCGTTAGTGACATCGAGACAGCGCGCCCGCTCTCGACCGCCTGCCGAATCGACTCGACCGACTGCGGTGCCGTCTCTAGCTCGATGCCGTAGGCCTGGAGGATCTCCGTGCGGCCGTCGGCGCTGGTAGCTCCGTAGGCCCAAGGCTTGTTCACGGGGTCGTCCCCTGCGAGGCCCATGGCAACTGCCTTGTGGAGCAGCTCATCCTCGGTGACGGCTGGTAGGCCTTGCGCCGCGCGTTGCTTGTTGATCACGTTGCGCCACGACTCGAGCCCACAGTTGCCGTAGCTTTGGTCGGTTCCGCCGCTGGTCCTGGTTTTGGCAGCATTCAACCGAAGGTTGATGCAGTGAACAGAATGACTCGTGCCCTCATGAGAAAATGGCCGAAGGCCCGTGCTCATTGGACTTTGGCACGAGTCATTTAGGCACGCGACCTTCTGCGCCTCGAAGCTGCCGGCGGTTACTCCGGTGCGCGGTCCGCCGATCACGACATTCACCGAGCCACCAAAGATGGCTCCATCTGTCGTTAGGTCTCCAGCCCGCGCAGCCAGGCGCGAGTTGATGGTCACCGTGCCCGAACCAGTGACGACCAACTTACCGGTGCAGCCCGAAGCGTCGAGCGCCTTTGCTGCTGGTCGACCGTTGACGTTCACGCCGCGGGTAGCAACGGTCTTGAGCCCGTAGGCGTGGTGTCGACAGAGGGTGGGATCACCGTCTCTTGCTGCTTGATCTGCCATGGTATGACTCCTTCCCGGCAGCGGATGCTGCGGAAGTAGAGGCCAAAGGGCCCGCAAAGTTTCAGTGCGTTAGAGTGAAGTGACGCCGGCGGCGGTCAAGCTACTGTGCAATCGCTGTTTCACCTTATCGTGCAATCGCCGAACGGTTGATCGCGAGGTGTTGAGCTTGGCGGCGGCTTGATCGATGGTGAGGTCCTCGACGTAGAAGGCCTCAACCACTTGGCGTTGGTCCTCGGGTAGGCCGTCGAGCAGGCGCTGTACGGTGCTTAGAGCGAACTTTTTCCACTGCACGTCCTCGAGCAGGTCGGCCGCCTCGGTGGTGGCGCCGGCGAGCGCCAGCGCGCAGGCGCGGTCCCGCATGCGATCCCAGCCGCTGCTGTGCGAAACGGGCGCTTGCTCGCCCGCGCTGGTAAGAGCAGCGTCGCGCTCGGCTGCGCCGAGCACGCGTTGCAGAGCTTTGGCGCCCACCGACTCAGCAAAGGCCACGCGAATCATCGCGCCTTGCAAGCGTTTGAAGGCAAAGGCTTGAAAGGTGAACCCAGCGTCCGGATCGAAGCGAAGGGCCGCGCGGACGAGCGCCTCATTGCCGGCACTCATGAGGTCGTCGATGCGCCCGCCTGTGCGATGAGCGACCAGCTTGGCGATGTCGCGGACCCACGGCGCTGCGGAGGCAACCAGCTCCTGTTGTCGCGGGGAGAGCGGGACGAGCTTGGGACTTTCAGTCATCGGCGGGTTACTTCTTTTCGCCGCTTGCCACTGCCTTTAACGCGGTCGCTGGAGTTCGCACCACAGTGCCGCTTGCCAGCTGCTCTTTCCGGCGCCGGTGCTCTTCCTCCAAGAAGGCCTGCTGACTCTCATCAAAGAGCAACTCGGTCTCCAGCATCACCGCCATCAAGGTGCGCAAGTTCTCCGGCAGTTCGGGCCCGAGGTCCTCGAGCACCTCGTCGGTGAGTTGGCCGGCGAGCGTCACGAGTTCCGGGTCACGAGCGGGAGGGGTGGACATGCTTGCTCCGAGGCGCTTCATGCTAGCCCCGCGTCGCCACTCAGAACAACCACGCGCTCGCGCGGCACGGCTCGCAAGATTCCCGGAGAGGTGGTGGTAACGAGGAGTTGTGCATCCGGCAGCGAGGCGACCAGCGCTTCGAGGAAGCGAGCGTGCTCTTCCGGGTGCAGGCCCTGCTCAGGATGGTCAATCAGGAGCAACGAGCGGTGTAATCCCAGGCCCTCGATCGCCGCGGCAAACAGCACGAACATGCTTTCGCTGGTGGACAGCTCCGCTAGCTCGACGCGGCGCCCGCCCGGGCGAGCAAACACGCAGTCCCAGCCTGCGTCCGTTTGCTCGCAGCCAACGAAGTGAAGGCGTTGGGTCATTGCGGCTAGGCGTTTCGCGAAGGCTTGGTCCCTGCCGACCTCGCTGGCCAAGAGCACCCCGCTCTCGCGTAGTGCACCGAGCGCCTGCGCGCCGGCCTCGCGACTGCTCTCAACCAGGTACGCGCGGACCCAGGCGTACTTGCTCGCGTCGCGCGTGAGTCGCAGCTCCGCACGCATCGCCCCGTTGAAGTCACCATTCAACAGGCTCCGCCCCGCGTGGAAGTACTCGATCTTGAAGCTTGCTGGAGAGCGGTCATAGCGGCGTAGCCAAGCGTTGACGGCAGGCTTATGCCCAGCATTGTTCCAAGCCAATTCAAGCTCGTTCGTCGGCAGCTCGAGGCTACGCCGGGCAGCCTCCTCGAGCTTGAAGGTGGCTACGATGTCGCCAGCGGTGCCGGCTTGAAAGAAGCGGCTCGCTCGTGGAGCTGGGCCGCTGCCGCCCACGTGTTCTTTGAGCCCCGCGATCGCTTCGAGCACGGTGGTCTTGCCGCTGGTGGGCGGGCCGGTGAAGACGAACAGGCCTGAGGGCAATGCGAGATTGAGGTTTAGGCCGCGGACAGCCTCGAGCTTGAGTCGTGTGAGCTGCATCGTCTGGCTTTCTGCTAGGGGTTGAGTTCAATCAGATCGGCCTTGAGGGTGATCTTGCCCTTCTCCAACACGAGCGTGGAACCGCCGGAGTTGAGCGTGATCGAGCCGGGGAGAATCGAGATGGACGAGCCGCCTGCTTCGAGCGTGATGGCTTTGGCCTTCACAGAAAACTCAGCGCCATTGACGTGGCTTTCAGCGCCAATCGTCTCGACCTCGAGCGTGCCAGCATTGAGCCAGTACTTGCCTTGGACCATGTCGTTGCGCGTCTCGGAGACGAGGGTGAGAGCTCCGGTCGCTTTGACGATCAAGTCACTGCCCTGCCACGTCGTTGGTAGGCCGCAGTTTACGTTGGTGAATCCTGTGACCTTCATATCGGCGTGGCGGGCGACCTGAAAGGTCAGGTCTCGTCCGACGAGCCCACTGGCGTCACGCTCAATCGTGGAGTCAAAGTCGAGCTGCGCGTGGATTGAGAACCGTTCATTGCCAGCGCGATCGTCAAACAGGATTTGGTTGTAGCCGTCGCTATCCGGCGTGCTCTTGCTGCGCCAAACCGACTTTGCGCTGTCTTCCGGCAGATTGAGTGGTGGCTTGTTCTTGGCGTTGTGAATACGACCGACCACCACGGGCTCATCGGGGTCGCCATCGAGATAGGAGATTAAAACCTGCTCTCCGACTCGCGGTGCCGTGAATAGCCCGTAGCCGGGCCCTGCCCACGCCTGCGATACCTCGATGCGACGGGTGGAGAGCCGGCCGCGGTCCCACTCAAATTCGCAAAGCACCCGGCCGTATTCGTCGAGATCGATCTCGCCCTCACCGATCACGGTGCCCTTGTGTAGACCCGAGATACGCGGCTTTTCCTGTCGGGCGGGTAACCACGGCCGCGCTGCTGGAACACAGACGAGCTCGTGTCGTTGCACGGCCTCGTCGCTGATGCGCCATTGGCTCGAGGTCGAGACGACCAATAGCTCCTCGAGCAGCTGCGCGGCGCCGAGTACGGTGAGCCGCGTTCCCGGTGCAACGAACACCGACGCTACCAGGTGGTACAGCGAGCTTTCCGCCGTGTGCTGGACCAAGCTCAGCTCCGCTTGGCGTTTCAGCGTTTGGTTGTCGGCGCCAGCACCGTAGGCAAAACGATAGAGTTCGAGCTCTTGGGAAGACGCTGTTTGCGCACCCTCCACGGCGTCGAAGTCGGGTCGCAACATCCAGTCGTCCCGCACGGTGAAGTTGCCGGCCCGGAGTTGCCCGCTTGCCCGCAGGCCCCAGACGGCTGGTTCGCCTGCGACCAAGCGGCCCTCTTCCTCCGTGAACGGCAACTGTCGTTCGCGAAACGCGCGGCGAGTGTCGCTGGCGAGTACGAGCGAGGTCGCCTCGGCGAAGTCGTACCAAAAGCTAACGCCATCCGCGGCAAGCAACCGGGTCAGGCAATCCCAGTCGGTTTCAGCGTATTGCGCTCGTACCTCGTGCATCGGCAAGGCTTCGGCGCCGAGCTGTTTCAAGCGGCCGATCTTCGCGCCAAAGCGACGCACCAGCTCAGCGGCCGCGGCCATCGCGGTGCAATCGCGGAATAGCCGATGATCGCTGCGCAAGCGCAGCCAGTCGCTGCGCGGGACGAGGGTGAGGTGGTAGCGAAAGCCAGCGAGCCCGTCTCCGAGATTCGCGGCGGCCGGCTCGAAAAGCTCGGCTGCGCGACACATGACCTGCAACGCTGTGGTCTCAACGCCTTCGCGTAGCAGTAGGCGCACGGGCCGACCGACGAAGTTGTGCGGCTGGTGTGCACTGGCGGTGCGAATGGTTGCGCTTAGCTCGAAGGCCTCGGAAAGAGCGAAGCGGCCGTGCGCCTCAATCACGCCAAAGCTCTGCTCGTCGTCCTCAAACAGCAGGTCGAGCGCCACGCTGGATAGGCCTTCAGCCTGGGGCAGTTGGGCTAGCTCGGCCTGGATAGGTGAAGTGCGGCTGCTCATCAGGAGTCTCCTTTGGGCTTGAAGGGCAATACGGTTGGTGCGACCCGACCAAGTGGCTCGGTCTCGTCGAGCGACCAGTCGCGGTCGCTGGATCGCGGCGTGGGTTGTGCCGTCCGCACCGGGCTCACTGGCGGCGTGAAACCTCCAGGGACAAACGGCAACGCTGGCCCCTCCGGCAGCTTCAGTAGAAAGGCTGTCTCGTCACAGCTCGCAGGCGAAGCCGCGCCCTTCATGGCCCGCTTGCGAGCGGCAACAAAACACTCGCGGTAGCGCAAAGCCATCGGCTCTTGGGCGCGCAGGACCTTCGACCATTGCGCCAACGCTTGTTGCCACACAGCTTGCGGCACGGAGGCGCGCGCCAACACGGCCTCCTACGGCTCGGCGAGCTGAGCGCAAACGCTGGCGAAGTCATCAAGCGAGCCAAGGGGGTCAAGCCTCGAGAGCACGGGGTTCCTTTCTGCCTCAAGTGATGAGGACCCCCGTAAATCACGCCGGGTGTGAGGACGTGCTCACGTATTTTTAGAGAAAATTGTTGAGCAGGTTTGGTTCGAGCGCTCGATATCTAAGCGAGGACGAAAATGAATCGAGTGAGCCGTAGCGGCGACCGAACCCACTGCGGGCCGCATCAAGAGCGTGGGGTGCTAACGGGCAGTTTGCCGCAGGTAACCGTCAACGGCCGACCCATCTTGCGAATGCAAGACCCCGGTGTTTACACGAGTGGCTGTCCCGACTCGGTCACCCCGATTCGCGTGCTCGAAGGCGCTGCAACCGTGCGCGCCGGCGGGCGGCCGATCGCGGCGGTTTTTTGCAAGACCAGCCACCCGCATAGTCCGGGGCTCGTGGTCTCCGGGAGCTTTGACGTGATGGTTGGAGGCCCCACGGTGAACGTGCTGGAGCGAGCGCGAGCGGACGGCATCGCCCAGATCGACAAGTCGCTGGCCGCGCTCGATCGTTGGAACGAGGAGGACCGAGCGAACTTCCGACGTTGGTTCGGTGAAGACTCCGAGGAGGCGCGGGCGCTTATTCGTGACCGGCTGGAGCGGATGCGTGCTCGCGCCGAAGAGGCCGAGTTCAAGCACGGCAACGAGGATGGGAGTTATGGGCACGTCTACCCGTCCAAGGTGAAAGACATCTACGTCAATGATCGCTTTTTCCAGGAAGAGGATGAGCAGGCGGGCACGGTGGTGCACGAGCTCTCGCACTTCAAGGACACCGGCCATACCGATGACGTTGAGGCGGACGTGTGTGACCCAAAGCAGACTGGCGATCGCAAATGCTACGGCCGTGGCGACGCGAAGCGTTTGGCCAAAGAGTCCCCCAAAGACGCGCAGAATAACGCCGCAAATGTCGAGTATTTTGCGATGAATTCGTGATTCGACAGCGGGGCGCAAAAATAGTTGAGCAGCTTGGCCGGCGGCCTGTGATTTAGGACCAGCATGAACACCTCACCGCTCGATATGGAGGCAGAGTTGCGCGGCACGCCGTACGCGCACCTGCGCCCATTAGCGCTCGGCGGAATGGGCGAAGTGCACGTGGTCAAGCACCTGGCGCTGCGCGAAGAGCGCGTGATGAAGATCGTGCGCGTGCTCGCTCAAGACGTGGAGGCGGACATCGCCAAGCGCACCTTGACCGAGGGACGCACCCTACGAGCCCTGCGTCACCCGAACATCGTTGAACTCTTGGATCTGGGCCTGAGCCGAAATGAGCGTCCGTATCTCATCACTGAGCTACTGCACGGCCGCACGCTGAAGGAGGAAGTGAGCGCACGCGGTCCGCTACCCTGGCCGGAGGTGCTCGAGATTCTTCGGCAACTGCTAAGCGGGCTGCAGGTTGCGCATGACCAGGGCATCGTCCATCGCGACATCAAGCCGTTGAACGTCTTCTACTGCGAGCCAGCCGGACCAGCTGCGCGCAGTGTGAAGATTCTGGACTTCGGGATCGCTAAGATCGTTTCGGCTTCGGCGCGCGAGCGAGCGGGCTCGGCCTTGGTGGCGACGCGCACCGGGTTCTTTATTGGCAGCCCCGCGTTTATGCCGCCGGAGCAAGTGATCGGCGGCTCGGTGGACGCTCGCGCTGACTTGTACGCGTTAGGGGCGCTCGGCTACTTCCTGCTCACCGCTGAAAACCTATTCTCGGCGCGTTCCTCGGAGGAGATGATGAAGCATCACCTCCTCGAGGACGCTCCCCGCGCGAGCCGTAAGGTTGCGGGGCTTCCCGAGGTGTTCGATGACGTCCTGTGGCAGGCGCTGCGCAAGAACCCCAACGAGCGCTTTGACTCAGCGGAGGTGATGCTCAAGGCGCTCGCGTCAACAGCCAGTGAACCCGCAAGTCGCGTCGTTGCGCCGATGCCGAGCACCGAGCCGATGCCGCAACAGCCCATGACCGAGGCCACCGTCTATCAAGCACCGATGGCGCTTCCAAGCGCGCCGCTCCCCGCATCGGTCGTAACTGAACCGGCCGAAGAGCGAACCCAACTCCAGACCGAGCCACGCACGCACCGAGCCACGGCGCGCGGGGGCTTTCGGGCCGTGGATAGCGACGAGGAGGTTCGGGAGCAACGCCGACAGCGCTGGCTCCTTCTCGTGTGCGGCACGTTGCTCGTCTTGATCGCCGTCTTGTCGTATTTGCTGTTGGCGGGGGCGCCCAAAGACGCCGCGAAGGTTGGCCCAAACGTGCAGCCTGGTAGGCTGCGCGGGACTCAAACCACGTGATGATGCAGAACCCCTCACTCGGACCGCAGGGAACCGTTCCCTACGCGCTGCCAGCCCAAAGGCTGAAGCCGGCGACGTTTCGCGTGGTGGACACGGCCGACACCGAGCCAACACACGGTGAGCCACCGCTGCTCGATGATGTTCCTTCCGAGGCACGCGTGCTCGGCTCGTTGGCGCAGCCACGCGCGGCGACGGACAAGCCGGTCAAGGTTCCGGGCAAGAAGGTCGAGACGCTGGACTTCATCCCGGGGGAGCGCTTTCGCAACCTCGTCTTGGCGGGGCTGTTCGCTCAAGGCGGCATGTCGCTGCTGTACGAAGCAACCCACCCTGTGTCGCTCAAGCGCTTGCTGATCAAGGTGCTCAAGCCGATGTACCGGCACGAGGCTTTCAGTGCGGCGCAGAGCAAGTTGCTCGCAGAGGGCCGGCTGCTGATGGCCGCAGCCGGTCGCAACCCGTACCTCGTCCCATGTCACGACGTGGGCACGGATGAGGCGCTTGGGCCCTTCATCGTGATCGACAAGATCGACGGTCGACCTCTCTCCGACCACATTCACAATCAGCGCGGCAAAGGCTCGTCGTTCGCCCCCGAGGTGGTGGTGACGCTGGGCATCACGCTCGCCGAGGCGCTGCATCAGATGCACGAACAGGGCGCGGTGCACCGGGACATCAAGCCGGGCAATATCTTCATGCCCACGGTGCGGGCCGGCACGGTGCAAGCGATGTTGATCGATTGGGGCGCGGCGAAGAGCCCGTACACCGCCAACACCTCGCTCGAGGCGATGACGCTGGGCACCGCGGCCTACATGGCGCCCGAGCAGGTGACCCGCGGGCCGATCACCGGGGCGATCGACCAGTACGCGCTCGGCTTCGTGCTGTTCGAGATGTTGTGGCGCCACCCGTTCTTGGAGGACCACACCGTTGACCAGGCGACCTTGGTGCGTCGCCACCTCGGCATGGTGCCGCCCGAGCCGCCGCCGTCCTTCGTCTCCAGGCGGCTGGCCGCCATCCTCAAGCGCACGGTGGAGAAGGACTATCGTGATCGCTATCCGTCGTTGTTGGTGCTCGCCGAAGAACTGCGACGCTGGCTTGCCAACCCCGACTCGCTGGAGAAGCGGGCGCTTGCGCTGGTCGCTCCGATGCCAGCGACGATCCCCGCGAAGGGTAAGTCGCCGCGGATTGACCGCACGCCTCCCGCGGCACCGACCGACTTGCCCGAGCCGGCACGCCGGCTCGGCGCTAGCGAGCTATCGAACAAGGCCTCCCTGATTGTCCGCAACGGCAAGCACGCCGGAGAACGCTACGCGCTCGACGGCCGACTGGTGATTGGTCGGCATCCAGGCATGTGTCACCTGGTGCTCGATGAGGAAGGGCTATCCAAGAAGCACGCTTGCTTGGAAGGCATCGTTACGCAGCCCTCCAAACCGGTTTACAGCCTGGTGGACCTCGAGAGCACCAACGGCAGTTCGGTTGGTGGCGTGCGGCTCTCCGATGGCAGTGATGACGGGCTACCCGACGCGCTGATCGTAAGCGGCGGGGGCACCTTCGTTCTGGACAGCATCGAGATCAGCCTCATGCCCGCAGGCCGGCTCGGTCCCAGCGGAGAGTGGCAAAGCCATGAACAAGCGGTCCTTGCCGACAGCGCAGAGGCCCTGCGCCAGGAGCAGCTGGCCAAGGCCAAAGCAGCAGGGCAAGCGCAAGCGGCGCGAGCCCAAGCAGCTACACCACGTCCGCTCAAGCAAGTGCCACGCGTTGGCATGGCCGACGTCTGGCTCGCGCCCTCGCTGATCGTCTTTCACCACGACCAAACCAAACGCCATCACTTGGAGACCACAGGAGTGATCGGAGCTTCCGCCACGCGTTCCAATCTCGTGATCGCCAATGACCGCGTCAGCGGTAGCCATCTTCGTTTCACCCAAGTGGTGGGTGGCTTTGGCGGCGGCGTGACCTTCCTATTCGAGGACCTCGGCAGCACCAATGGCACCTGGAAGGAAAGTGGCAAGACGCGCACTCGCGTTGACTCCGTGGCGCTGCACTCAGGCGAGACGCTCCTGCTTGGGACCGAGGTCGAGATCACCTTGCTCGCCCCAGGCCACATCGATCAAGCGAGTGGGCGCTTCATCCCGTGTGACTCCCACGGGCGACCGCTCGCGGTTCAACCGCCAACGCCAAAAGCCCCCGCTTGGAAGCAGATCGCCATTGTCACGATCGCAGCGCTCTCCGTCCTTGCCATCGGCCTTGCCGCGCTCGCCCTCACAGGAGGTTGGAGATGACCCAAAAACCGAAAACTCTACGCGGCCCCGGCCCCTCCGACCTCGACGACCTCGAGCTATCTAGCGCCGAAGCCGCCGAAGCCCAACGCAAAGGCTTCGCCGCACACGTCGCAGCGCACCCCGAGATCCAACACGCCATCAAGGCCCTCCGCGCCACCAACCCCAAACCCCTGATCGACGAACGAACCACCCTCCGCGACGCAGCCCCTCCGGCGGCGATGGAGACGCCCGGCGCAGCACCGAGCGAGCTCGACGAGCCAGCCAGCGAGCCCTCCGAGCTTGATCCCAGCGCGCCTCCCGTCCTGAGCCCCGCTCCCGAGAACAAGCGGAATCGCAAAGCACTAATCGCCCTCCTCGGCCTACTGTGCGCCCTGCCGCTCCTGTGGCTGCTTGTACGCGACAAGCCCCAGCCGGAACCCCAGCCTAGCGCCTCCGCTAAACCCAGCGTCTCTGCCAGTGCGGCCAACACCCCGACTGAACCCAGCACGGCCCAACCGGCCGTCAGCAACCAACCGCAAACCAGCTCCACCCCATCAACCGCAACGCCTGCCAGCACAACCGCTGCGGTCGAAACCTCCCAGCCCCAAACCACCAGCCCCCAGCCCGGCAAGACGGCTGAGCCAGGGGTTACGGCGACGGCCGTAGAAACCAGCTCGCAACCGACCCCCTCGGCGAGCAGTTCGAGCAGCACGTACTTTCTAAAGAAGAGACCCCGATGAAAGCTAACGCACTTGTTCTTTTTGTTGGTCTCGCGCTTCCCGGCGCGGTGTTTGCGGATGCCGCAGACGACGCTTTCGAACGGGGTACTGCGTTGGGCGAGAAGGGCGCGTTTGCTGAAGCCGAGCTGGAGTTTGAGCGGGCGTGGGCGTTGCGAAAAAGTTGGGACATCGCGGGCAACTTGGGCCTTGCCGAGGCGGCGCAGAGCAAGTGGGAGGAGGCTGGCGAGCACCTGCACTACGCCATGACTCACATCGGAGCGCTTGCCGAGGAGGAGCAGCGTAAAGCCCTCGAGTCGAAGTTTAGTGAAGTGAAGACCCACGTAGGCACGGTGGCGATCAAGACAACCACGCCCGTTCGGTTGCGCATGGGTGCTCGGGAGCAGAGTTCCGAAAGTCCTCTGTTCCTAATTCCAGGCGAATACACGGTGGAATGCACACAGGAGGGTTACGAGCCAGCCACCATCAAGGTCATCTCGGTCAAAGCGGAGCTGCGGGAGTTTACGGTTTCGCTGGTGAAGAAGCTCGCGGTCCAACCGCCACCACCGGGCGAATCGAAGCCCCTATGGCCTGCTATCTTGTTGGGTGTCGCTGGTGGTGCGGGGCTGGTTGTTGGCGGCGTGGGTTTTGGCCTCGCAGCTGCAGCAGCCAGCGATGCCGATGGCTTTGCCGCACAAGCTTCGGGCGGCTGCGGGCTCGACGGCTCCGCCTGCGGCGATCTCGGAGACGCCCTGACTCAGCACGATACCTTTCTAGGCCTTGGCGTTGGCGGCGCAATCTTCGGCGGGCTGAGTCTAATCGGCATGACGCTCTACCTTGTATTGCCGACCGAAGAGTCCTCGGTTGCGGTCAAACCCGTCGTCGGCTCGGTTAACGGACTTGTCCTTCAGGGAGACTTTTGATGATGTTTCACGCGATTCGTAGCATGGCGTTGGCTTGCTTACTGTGCAGTTGCAAAGGCACCGTTTGCGATGAGTACCCGGAGCTCTGCTATGATCCCGCTGTAGGCGGGGGAACCGCTGGCAGCGGTGGGAACGGTGGGACGGGTGGAGACGGTGGAATCGGCGGAAACGCCGGAGGCGGTGGCAATGGTGGGGATGGAGGCCAAGGCGGCGGACCGAATCCAACGTGCACGCCAACCGAAGGCGAGCCGATTGGCCCGAACTGCGGCGTGTTCGTTAACGCCGCGTCGGTAGGCGGAGACGGAAGCCAGGCAATGCCGTACAGCTCAATCACTGAAGCCGTAGCGGCGCTCGGCTCTGCGACGCATATCTATGTATGTGGCAACGAAAACTACGTTGGAAGCGTAGCCCTGCCAAGCGGCGTAGCGATGACCGGCTCCTTGGATTGCGCACAGTGGAGCTACAGCGCGTCCAACCCGAAACCGTCAATCGTTTCGGACCCTAATTTGATTGCCCTCTCCCTCGTTGGACCAGGCGACAATCAACTTGTCTCTCTTCGAGTCGAGGGAGCGAATGCTACCGCCCCTGGTGCCTCGAGCATCGCGTTACTCGTTTCAGAGCGGACGCTCGTCGCAGACTTTCTCGAAGTTGTGGCAGGAGCAGGCGCCCCAGGAAGCCCAGGCGCCGATGCTCCTCAAACCAATATCGGCGTTGGCCTCAACGGCAACAACGGCGGTGGCGCAGGGATTTGCAATGACAGCACGCCGGCGCCGGGGGGGCCTGGAGTAGCCAACAATGTTTGTGTGGCGGGGCTGTCCACCGGCGGCGCTGGCGGCAACGGCAACACGCTAGCGGGTGGCTCAGGAGAGATGGGCCAATCTGGCTCGCTTGGGGTTGGAGGAAGCGGCCAGCCCAATGCTGGTGGATGGTCGTGCGGCGTTGGCGTTGGCGGCGGAGGCGACAACGGCTCCGCAGGCTCCGCAGGCTCCGCAGGCTCCGCAAAGGGAAGCCTAACGGCGAACGGATTCATTGGAGACCCCGGTGGCGCAGGCGGGCCTGGAAATCCCGGTCAAGGCGGAGGCGGCGGAGGTGGCTCGAAGGGCCAAAGCGACTGCAATCTCGGAATGGTTGGCAATCAACCGAGGTCGGGTGCGGGCGGCGGCGGCGGCGGTGCCGGTGGTTGTGGTGGGGCTGGTGCCGCTGGCGGCACTTCCGGCGGGAGCAGCTTTGGCCTCGTTGTGCTTGATGCCTCAGTGACCGTTTCCAACTCGAACATTACCGCCGGAAACGCAGCAGCAGGTGGCGCTGGCGGGCTTGGGCAGCCTGGCGCCGCCGGTGGAGATGGCGGCAGTGGCGGCGACGGAGACTTGGTCAACAACATCAGCGACGCGTGCGACGGTGGAGACGGTGGAGCTGGTGGTCGGGGTGGTGGCGGTGGCGGCGGACGCGGCGGGCACAGTGCCGCTGTTGTGTTCGTAGGGGGACTGCCAACCCTGACGAATACCCAGCTTATGGTTGGGACCCCGGGCGCTGGCGGATTGGGGCAAGGCTTCAATCCCGGCAACGCCGGGCTCGCCGGCGGCGCGTGTGAGCAAATGGACTTTGGCGGAGCCGCTGAGGCCTGTGTGAATTGAGCCTGCGTAATCCTAGCGAATAGCTGAGCAGTCCGAGCACGACCGGGTGATTTAGACCCATGACGCTCGAATCCGGTCGTTGTGCTCACCGGAGGTTCTCAATCGCAACACAGTGCCATTCTGAGTGCGCAGTTCCCCCGCGTGAGCGCAGTCTTTTGCGTAGCAAAAGCAAGTCCACGCTTGGGGTTGCGATTGGCATGACGTCAAAACCTGGGGTGAAAGTCCCCTGAGAAAGGAGCACCGAGAACCTCAATCCGAAGACAAGGGTATCCCTGCGAGGGGAGCCGAGTGGA
>JBILLK010000083.1:0-3997 GCA_044376115.1 Polyangiaceae bacterium
CTGCCATCGATTCTGAAAGGCAAATCGTGGCCCAACGCCAATTTGAGTACGGCAACGTAAACACGCACAGCATGTGCTCAAACGCGTGGCCGAGTACCGTCACCGCTAGCTCGGTGGTCCACGTAAAATCCGTTTGCGCGGCCTCTCCAGGTCGGTGCCGCTGTGCGAGCACTACATCCTTCTCCGGCCCCAAGGCAGCTCGCCACTCTCGTACGCGTCGCTGAAGTGTCCTCAGCTGGCCATCGTCATATTGACCTGGATACTTCTCTGTAAGGACCTCGAAGAGAGTCTTCGCCTCAAGCCCCGGCGACTCCACCAACATTGCTGAAATCTCGGTCCAACGCTCAGCGAACACATCCTCATGCGTGCGCCAAGTGCGTGGCTTCTTCGTCTCCGACGGCAGTTTGCCCAGCTTCAAGTACGTCCTCGCTGTCTTTCGGTCCATCCCGGCCCGTAGCGCAGCGACGCCAACACGACCGTGCTTCGTCATCTCTTTCATCAGCTTCCTCACCTGCGCGTCCGTCGTCCTCACCAACGAAGAATCCGCTCTCGGGACCTTCACGGGTGACGCTCAACAGCGCGCTTCAGGATGGGGCGATGTAACTGTCGTTTATGGGGAGATGTAACTGTCGCTCAGCAGATGGCCGTGGAGCAGGTGAAGGCCGACGCCAAGGTGGCCCAGGAGCGCCAGGACTCGCTCGACACGATCGCCAAGGAGCAGCAGAAGCTCGGCGCGATCGCGAAGGACGTGAGCGAGAGCATCGCGAAGCAGCAGGAGAAGGTCGCCGAGGCCCGGCGCGACTGGAGCCAGGTCGAGCCCGCGGTGCGCTACGGGTACGGCGCGCAGCTGGAATTCCCCAACACGGCGGACTGGGACAGCACGTTCGAGAGCCGCTTGCGCAACGGTTGGAACGACCTCAAGAGCGGAAGCACCTGGGAGCAGTCCCGCTCGGACGTTCGCCACGGCTGGGACTCCGCCCGGCGCACCAACCACTCGTAACGGCCCCTACGGCCACGCGAGCACGGCTGAGGAGAGCCTCATCGCAAGCGGTACGACTCAGCCTGCGCCCCGGCACTTTCGAGCTCCGTCCTCAGCTGCCTCACCCCTGGCTCAGTCGCTCGCAGTGCCCCCTCTAAGCGCAGCACGAGGCCGCGGTCCACGAGCGTGTTGTACGCCTGGTCGACCGCCTTCGCGAGCTGGAGGTGGATCCCCAATGCGTGCGCGAGCTCCTCTGGCGTCCTCTGCTGCTCGGAGACGAGCCACAGCAGGCACAGCTCCTCGATCGTCTCGCGGCTGAGCCCAGCCTCATTCTCGGTTCCGGCCAAGGCGTTCATCGGGCACCTCCCGAGGTCGCGATCTGGTGATCGTAGGCTTCGACGATACGGGCCAGCACGCTCATGAGCGGTCGCTTCCCTGGCCTACCCGCGCGCCCTGTCATCACTTCCCCGCGCGCGCGCCCAGCCTCGGCTCGATACGCCCCCAGGTCGCCGACGATGAAGAGACGTTGCTTCGCGCGGGTCAGCGCGACGTTCCAGCGTTTCGGACTCTCGAAGAAGGCGCTTGGCCGGCCGCGGACGAGCGAGATGATGACGTTGTCGGCTTCGCGGCCTTGGCAGCTGTCCAGCGTGCACACCTCCACCTCGGCGGCTTGTTCGAGGTTACGTCGACTGCGACCAGCCAACATCCAGGTCAGCGCCCGTTGTTGGGCGCGATAGGCGGTTAGCACCAGCACCTCGCCGCCTTCGCCAGAAGCGCGCAGCTCGTCGATGAGCACCCGCACCCGCTCCACCTCCTCGGCGTTCTCCTCTAAATCGGAGGTGGAATCGACTTGGAGCAGCTCGACCCTGCAACCTGGGTCAGTGCGATGGTCGATCAGCGCCTCTCCACCGTAGAAGAGCTCGCGTGGCACGCGCGAGAGGCTCGCGTGCATGCGGTACTGCTTCTTGAGCACCGTGACATAGGGCTCGACCGCAGACCGCAGCGGGCTGTCCATGAGCCTACCGACGCGATCCAAGAGCGTGCAGTCGAACGCGGAGGGCACGCCCAACAGCCAGTCATAGACGCTCACAGCGTTGATGGCGTAGCGCCGCGCGACCGCATCGTGGACCGTGGCAACGTCCGCTGCCTCAGGCGACTGCGCAAGGACCTCCAAGGCTGCACACGTCGGAAGCAACTTGGGCATGCCGTTCTTGCACCCGAGCGAGCGCACGCGCTGCCGAACGCGCTGGCTCCAGGGTTGGGTGTGATAAACGCGCGCAGCGTATTGGAACAGCAGCGCGCCCGCTCGCTCACGTGGGAGAATCGCTATCGGCGGCGAGCCGCACAGTCCGCGCTCGACCAAGCAGCTGGACGCTCCGGTCGGCTCCATCGAGCCCCCTCGCTCGAGCACCTCGGGGCCCGACACCTGCACGTCAGCGAGTTCTGGTGTATCACCAAGCAGGGAGATCGTCGGTCGGTCACGCAGGATGGTCGCCTCCACGTGCGCGCGAATCGCCGCGACCATTCGCTTCGCGTTCGCTGCGATCACCAGCAAACGCGCTTCACGCCGCTTCGCGGGCATCGTGTCGAGGAAAGCCCCGACCGAGGCCAGCAGCTCCAGCTCCGGCGGTAGCACGTCATCCAGCGTGGCGGCGCACTCCTCGGCGTCGAGGAACGGTGGCAACTGCATTGGATCACCCACCACCAGCCAGCGCTTCGCCTTGACTGCAACGACGAGGAACTCGGACAGCAGTATCTTCGACGCCTCATCGACGATGAGCAGGTCGAAGCCGCCCGCCGACGCATTGCGCACATGCTCGCACGAGAGCAGGCCGATGGGCGTACCGCAGATCACAGCTGACTCACGCGCCACGGCGGCGGAGAGCGGCGCATGCCCGGCTTTGCCCGATTGCTCCTTCGCAAAGAGCGCGTTGGCAAAGGGCACCGACGCTTTCAATCGGGCTTCGAGGCGGCGGGCGATCGTCGCTCCGCGCAGCTCGCGCTTCGGACCGACCCAGTACTCAGCTGCGGTTCGCGAGAGCTTGGTTTGCCGCGCCGCGAAGCGGATGGGCAGCGTCTGTGGTGCAAGGGCTGCGGCGTCTCCGTTGCCTACGAGTCGTTCGACGACGTTGTCGACGGCCACGTGCGTCGGCGAGACCACGAGCACGCGGTTGCCACGCGCGACGGCCTGCTCGATCACGCTTCGAATGACCTGCGTCTTCCCCGAGCCGGGTGGGCCCTGGACCACAGCGAAGTGGGGCGTTGCCAACGCACGACGGATCGCCGCTCGTTGATGTTCGTCCACCCTCGACTCGAAGGCGCGCTCGGCGCCATCGGGTTGCGCTGGTTCATGCTCGGCCAGGTCGATGCGGCTCGCTCCGACCAGCGCGCGCAACGGCCCGAGCGGGCCTTCATCGGTGGCGGCCGCGAGGACGGCCAGCGCGTCGAGCTGACGTTGCAGCTGGACCAAACTCGGTACCACTGCGACGTGCGTTACCAGGCTCGCGCGCGAGGGCGCAGCTGCAAGCGTCAGGACGAAGGTGGAAGGTCCGGGCTCACGCTCGCACGCGACCAGCTCCAACGACTCGGGCCGAGGCGACAGCGCGAGGAACTGGCTGGGCGTGCCTCGAAGGCAACGCTCCTCATCGTAGGTAAGGATCGAGAGCAGATTGTCGAGCGATGCCTTCAAGACCTGCTCGGCCTCGGCGCTATCCCATCCAGCGAAATGGACGCGGACGCGACAGGCCCCGTCAGGCAGCGTCTCCCAGATCAACTCGCTTGCGAGCGGGGTCTCCGCCGCTCGCTCAACGGCGAGCGGGACACCGATCATCGGTCGCCGCAGGAGTCGCTCGATCTTGGCTTGCAGGCTGGCTCGGAGGTCGGGGATCAGGTGAAGTGGAGCCGTTTCAGCGGACACCCTGGGAGGGGTTAGCCTCCCTTGTGGAGCCCGACAGTGACAAAGCAGCGAAAGCCAAAACGGCATACGGATGAGTTCAAGGCGGAGGTGCTGCGCGCGGT
>JBILLK010000027.1:0-141565 GCA_044376115.1 Polyangiaceae bacterium
CCGACGTCGACCAGCTGAGCAAGGCGCGGCGCAAGTATTAAATCTTTAGCTCTCTCGTTGCGCGGGCCCCCACGCCAGCGTGGGGCAAGCAACGAGAGCCACTCGCGCCGAGCGACCTGTTTCGACGTTGGGGCCGCGCGGAGAGCCTCCTCCCGAGCGCCCTCAACGCGAATCGACATTGAGGGCCGCGCGGAGAGCCTCCTCCCGAGCGCCCTCAACGCGAATCGACATTGGGGCCGCGCGGAGAGCCTCCTCCCGAGCGCCCCTCAACGCGCGCCCTCAACGCGTCGGTCACGAATCGGCGCGCCGTGGTACCTGGTGGTTATGGCTCGCCAACGTTCCAAGGTCGCGTTTCATCCATCGTGTCGGCGCTTCGGCGCTGTGGTCCTCGCGGCGTGGCTCGCGGCGTGTTCGGGGGCGCCGTTGCCCGGCTCGGAACAGCTTCCTAGCGCGTCGGCCGGTCCGGTTGCTTCGCCTGGGCCAAGCGCCTCGGCGTCGCCCTCTGCGTCCAGTGCTCAGCCGACGCCGTCGGGCTCGGCGGTGGCGCCGGGGCCGATCCCCAAGGTCGCGGTGACCGAGGTCGAGCGGAGTAACCAGTTCGCGGCGCGGTTACTCAAGGAGGTCGCGCGGGGCTCTTCGACCAACACGACGCTGTCTCCGACGAGCGTTCGCCTGGCGATGTCGCTCGTCGCGCAGGGGGCTAACGGCACGACCAAGAGCGAACTCGCGACGGCGCTCGAGCTCGACGCGAAGGACGCTGCAGGGGAGGCCGCCCGTGAGCTCGCCGACTGGAAGAAGCGAGGGACCGAGGGGCCCACCGTCCGCATCGCGAACCGCGTATTCGCTGAGAAGACGTCGCCTTTCGAGCGCGCCTTCGTCGAGGTGGCGACGAAGCAGTTTGCCAGTGGCGTAGACGCGCTCGACTTCGCAAACAACCCCGAACCCTCGCGAACCGCCATGAACGCCTGGGTCGCGAAGGAGACGGCCGGCAAAATCCCGACGCTGTTTCCCCAGGGCTCGATCAAGCCGGAGACACGCTACGTCGTAGCGAATGCCGTGTACTTTCTCGGCACCTGGACGACGCCGTTCGACAAGAGCCAGACGACGCCGAAGCCGTTCTTCGTCGCAGGCGGTGAGACGTCCAAGCCGGCACCGATGATGCGCAAGACAGCGCACTTCGGCTTCCTCGAGGAGGAGAACGCAAGCCTGGCGCTGCTGCCGTACCAAGGCGACACCATGGCCATGGTCGTGGTTTTGCCGAAGCAGCGCGCGGGTCTGGCCTCTGTGCTCGGCGCGCTCGACGCGGCGACGCTGACGCGCTGGCACGAGGGGCTCAGCTCCTCCTCACGCGAGCTCGCGCTCGAGCTACCGAAGTTCGAACTCACAGCCGGTGGCAGCATCAAAGACAAGCTGAGCGCTCTGGGCGTCAAGCAGGCCTTCACCGAGGGGGCCGACTTCTCCAGGATGGGCAGCGGGCGCTTCGCCATCAGCGACGTGTTCCACAAGACCTTCATCCGCGTGGACGAGAAGGGCACCGAGGCCGCCGCCGCGACCGGCGTGGTGATGGCACCGACCGAGTCCCTTCCTCCCGCGCCCATACCCTTCGTCGTCGATCACCCGTTCGCGTACTACCTGGTCGACAAAACCAACGGCCGCGTTCTGTTCATCGGCGTCGTGAACGATCCGACAGCGGCGTCGTGATGAGCCCGCTCAAGGGATCGCGAGCTCGGCGCTCTGGCGAATCCGCGCGAGCTGACTAGCCCTTGATGAAGTCGACGCGCGCGATGCGCCCTGCGCGCACGGTGTAGACCGCCGCGACCTCGAAGCGCTCGCCCTCGGGGGTTCGCGCGACGTCTTCGTGATCGATCACCGTGTTGGCGATGCAAATGCGGTGAACGAGCCGGGCGTGGTTTTGGGGGTACTGCGCGAACATCGCTGCGTAGCGCGCTCGAATCGCCGCTGCGCCGCGCAAGCTGATCTCACCGTTGAAGTCAGCGACCACGCAGTCCTCCGCGAAATGGGCCATGTAGCCTTCGAGGTCCTGCGCGTTGTACGCGTCCAGTTGGCCTTGGGCCACGTCGCTCGGGTTCATCCGTTCTTCTTAGTCGAGTCCCAGCCGGGGCCCAAGCGGGCCCATACGCTCCGTTCCCGCCTACGTGCTGCTCGGTACGTCGATGCACACGACGGCATCGAAGGTGCCGTCGACGAGCTGGCCAGCGTCGTCTTTGGCGAAGACCTTCAGCTTGCCGCGCGCTGCGTTCGAGCCGGCGTTTGTCGGCTTTTTGTCGATGCTGAGGATCTCGATGCGGCCTTCCGCGGGGCCGGTCCGCTTGCCGTTTTCACCATCGAAGATGAAGAAGGTGTCGCCGGCAGGCAGTGCGCCGGGGGCCGCTGCGGCTTCGGTCTCGACGTTAAGCATCCCGCTATCGACGACCCAGCCCATCATCTGCTTGCGGCTTTCGCACACGGCGGCAGCCGCGAGGTTGGTCTCCTTGCCCTTTTGACCCTCGTTTCGTTGCCACAGCTGGACGCGCTTGATGCGCCCCTTCTCGACGCGAACGAAGATCTGATCCGGCGCGAAGGGGTTGCGCGCCAAGCCAGCTGCCGATGGTGCGGCCGACGGGGCCGGTGCTGTCGCGCTGGCGGCTGATGAGGCGGCTGCGTCTGGGTTCGGTACCTCGGCACTCGTAAGCGAAGCCGACGTATTCGGGTCGGCCGCGGTCGCTGGGAGGGGCGCGTCGGCACCGCAGCTTGCGAGGGCAAGGAAGGCGAGCGCCGCGAGAGGGAAGGCGTACTTCATCGCGCCGTTATAGCCGCGACTTGGGAACACGAAGGCCCGCTTTTTGACCCTTTTTGCGGAAAAACTGGGTCCTTCATTTTATTTTCGAGGCTCTGTCGATTGGGGCCAAACACAAACGTCATGGCGCTGAAGGGACGGTCCTTCGGAAAAACGAGAGAGAAACGGCCATGTCGATTTTGACGGTGTTGGGGTACGGGGTTGGGGCGCTGATGACCATTTCTGCGAGCACGCTGCTGCTACCGCGCCACGTGACGGTGACGCGCAGCGCGACGGTGGCGGCGGCTCCGGAGGCGATCTTGAAGCTGGCCTCGTCGAACGCCGGCTATCAGGAGTTCAGCCCGTACAAGAGCGATCCATCGCTCAAGATTGAACTTGTAGGCCCAACGTCAGGCGTGGGTTCTGCGTTCAAGTTTACGTCGGATGACGTCTCAGGCATGCAGACGGTCTCGGCGGTATCTCCGTCGCGTGTGGACTACGCCATCGACCTCGGGCCGATGGGCAAACCCAATCAGAGCATCGAGGCCGTAGCCGACGGAGCGAGCACGAAGGTCACCTGGCGCATGGAGGCGGATATGGGCTTCAACCCGATCGGCCGCGTGATGGGGTTGTTCATGGACGGCATGCAAGGCCCAGTGTTCGAGCAGGGTCTCAGCAACCTGCAGAACGTCGCTCGATAAGTTGCTTCTGAATACACAGAAACCAAAGGATCTCCCGATGAAATACACGTTTTTGCTCTATTCGAACCCCGCCGACTACGCCAACGTTACGCCCGAGGACATGGAGCGCGAGAAGCAGGTGTACGGCGCGTACATCGGCGCGCTGCAAGAGGCGGGCGTGTTTGTCGCGACCGATTGGTTGCAGCCGGTCGAGACGGCCACCACGGTGAGCACCGAGGATGGCAAGACCCGCATTCAAGACGGTCCCTTCGCCGCGACTCGCGAGACGCTGGGCGGTTACTTCATCATCGAGGCGCCCTCTCTCGACGTGGCGCTCGCCTGGGCGAAGAAATGCCCTGCGGCGCAATTCGGCAAGGTCGAGGTGCGCGCCTCGGCGATGGGCGTCTGATGCAGCCTGAAGCACGCGCGGCGCTTGCTGCGCGTGCGTCGTACGGTCGATTGGTGGCGCTGCTCGCGGCCCGCTACGGCGACATCGCGGGCGCAGAAGACGCGCTCGCCGATGCGTTCGTGGCGGCGCTCGAGACGTGGCCGCGAGACGGTGTTCCGGACCGGCCCGAGGCTTGGCTGATGCGCGTCGCCAAGAACCGCGGTCTCGATGTGCTGCGGCGTACGGCGCGTAGTCCTGTTCGAACGCTGGAGGTCCTCCCCGACGTGGAACAAGAGCAGAACGAGGCTGAGGAGTTTCCCGACCGCCGCTTGGCGCTGATGTTCGTGTGCGCGCACCCGGCGATCGACGCGGGCGTGCATACGGCGCTCATGCTCCAGACGGTGCTCGGCTTCGAGGCGACCGACATTGGCCGTTGTTTCGTGGTGTCTCCGACGGCGATCGCGCAGCGCTTGGTGCGCGCCAAACGCAAGATCAAAGACACCCGCATCGCCTTCGTCGAGCCGGAGCGCGCAGCCATGGCGGAGCGCCTACCGCCGGTGCTCGAGGCGATCTACGGCGCCTACGCTCTCGATTGGTTGCATGAGCCAGGTGGCCGCGACATGAGCGAGGAGGCGTGCTTCCTTTCGCAGCTGCTCACCGAGCTGCTGCCGAGCGAACCGGAAGTGCTCGGTAACGCGGCGCTGATCGCGTACGCCCACTCAAGGCGTCATGCTCGCTTTCGTGAGGGCATGCTGGTGCCGCTCGACGAGCAAGACGCGTCGTTGTGGGATGCCTCGCTCATGAGCAAAGCAGAGGCGTATCTGCGGCGCGCGTCCGGCATGCAGCGCCTCGGTCGGTTTCAACTCGAGGCCGCCATTCAACAGGCGCAGCTCCGAGGGCACAGTATCGGCCAGACCGACTGGCGAGGCGTGCTCTTGCTCACCGAAGGTCTGTGTCGGATGTGGCCTTCGCTCGGAGCGGAGGTCAGCAAAGCCGTCGCTGTTGCGCATGTCGCCGGAGATGCAGCGGGCCTGCGCGTTCTGCGAGACCTGCCACAAGCTTCAGTCGCTGGTTTCCAGCCATGGCACGCCGCCCACGCACACCTCTTGGCCCAACTCGGGAAGACGGCCGAAGCTCGAGAGGCGTATGCAAAAGCCATCGCGCTCACGGTCGACGCCGCGAGTCGCAAATGGTTGGAGATGAAGCGCGCGGCGCTGGGGTGAGTGCCGATTTACGGAAAATCGAGCGCCTGAACTCGATGACGAACCGGGGTGGACAAGTGATCAAGATGGCGAGCATGTCGCGAGACCAGTTTAGCGAGCGGGTCGCTTGGGTCCTCGTTTTGATGTTCGGTTGTGGAGGCTCGCCGTCACCAAGCGAGGTCGCGCCGGTGGAACCACAGCAGTCGGTCGCTCTCGCGAAGCCTCCTGCACCGGCCCTCGCCAAAGGGCCGCTCCAGGGCGTCCAATCGGTCACCGCCGGGCTCGGTCACACGTGCGCGCTGCTCAACAGCGGCAAGGTCGTGTGTTGGGGTGAAAACGGTGTTGGTCAAGCGGGGATTTCTCCGAGCGAGGGCGCGATCGCAAGGCCGCATGTCGTGCAAGGACCAGCCAATATCTCGGAGGTCCGTGCCGGCGCGTTTCATACCTGCGCCCGTGAGCTAGAGGGCGTCGTGTGGTGTTGGGGAAGCCTCGAGCGCGGCACCACAAACCACACCGTGTCGAGGGTGTTGCCGCCGTCCCCTCAGAACGCGCTCGCTGGGGCCGCGCGCCCAGTCTTTACGGCCACCGGAGCGCTAACGGGCGCCCGCTCGCTCAGCTTGTCACGTGCGCGTCCGTTGGCGTGTGCAGCGACGGTGGACGAGGTCGTGTGCTGGCCGACGCGCGATCCGATGTTGGGGCCGGTCGACGCGACGCGGGAACGGTGGCCGGGTGTCGTCCAGGTTGCGGTCGGCGACAATTACGTCTGCGGGCTTGTGAACCTCGAGGGCAAGTCCAAGGTCCAATGCCGGCGTTCTCAGGGCGCGCCCACCGACGTGAAGCTGCCGCCGGGCTTCGTGCCCGCCGAGATTTCCGCCGGGACGCTGCACCTTTGCGTCCGCTCCGAGAGCCGCGAGCTGCTGTGTCATCGACAAGGGGTTGGAGAAAATTGGTGGGAGAAGCCGGCGACGAAGATCACTGGCGCAGGGGACGTCGTGGACGTCGAGGCTGGTGGAGACTTCGTCTGCGCGACCAACACGGTCGGTGAGGTTTCGTGCTTCCTCGCAGAGCCGGAGGGTCTCGACGAAGAGACAATCCGCACGGCGTGGGCGGCCCCGCGGGACCAGGCACGCATCATCGCTGGTGTTCGTGGTGTTCAGGTCGCGGCGGGTGTCGCCCTCAATGCGTTTGGCCATGGTCACGCGTGCGTGGTGGATGCCGAACAGCACGTCTTTTGCTGGGGTGACGGCGAGAGCGGTCAGCTCGGCCGCAGTGAGCTCGTGACCTCTTCAGGACCGGCCGAGGTGCTGGTCCCTTAGAAGCCCATGCTTCTGCACGTCCGCATGGCGAACTCGGTCGAGGCCGTGGACGCTTTTGCGTTGGCGCCGCGCATTTCGTGTAGCCGTTTGAGCGGGACGGTATGCATCCGCGTCGCTACACTCATCCGCTCGCGCGTGTGTGGGCGTGCAACGACGAGGTGGTTATGACTCGGCCGCGGCTGTGCAGACGGTTGGTTACGAGGATGTTGCTGACTCCCATTGCGCTCCTCGCGATAGCCTTGCCGGTCGCTTGCGAGGAGCCGCCGCTGCCAGCTGAGGAGATCATCAAGTTTCCCGGGGGAACCACGCAACTTCGCGTCGTGCCGCTTGGGGATCTGGAGTCGACTCCGAGTCGTATCGAGCGCTCCTCCGACATGCTGGGCATGACTTTCTTCATGTGGGCCGAACAAGCGGATGTGGACCTCTCCGCAGCCGGCAAGCCGTTGGTTCTCGACGACGATATCGTTTCGGGCGGTGAGGCTAGTATAGCGATCGTCTACGACGACGACGGCACCAGCCGCTTCACGGTACCTTCCGGCATCGGAGATTCGCCCGACGGCGCAGAGGATGCTCTCGAGCTTCGAGTGGGAGAGGACGCCAGCGTGGGCGAGGGCTACGCGATCATCCGTGAAGGAGAATTCACTGGCGGCTTGATCGACTTCAGTGTGCTGCTCGCAAGCGAGATCGATCGAGGGCACGTCGAGGAAGTTCTCGCGCTCGTGATGGAGGACTTCGCGGGCCTTTCGCTCGGGCAAGTGACGTTCATTGGGCTTCCGGACGAGGCCTTGATTGTCGACAGCCGAGAGGAGATTAGGCGCCTGACGCCACGGCCATGGAACATCCTGCGCACGCCCTCGGTAAGTGTCCTCGTCAACACCGGGTTCGGTCCGGACCTGAGCGACAACGGCAGCCTGCTCGGCATCTCGCCTCTACCGGGGATTGCGCTGCAGGGAATGCACGCAGACGTGCTCACCTTTCGAGTCTCCGAAGACGCGAGTTACGACGCGATCGTGTTGCGCCATGAATTGGGTCACTTCGCGGGTCTCTTTCACAGCGAGGAAGGATTCTTCGAGGTAGTCGACGCCTTCGAGGACACCGAGGATTGCCCGAATTTTCCTGGGGATTGCGACACGATGGAAAGCTGCGGCTGCGTCGAACCGAATCTTATGTTCCCCGCCGTTCTCGATGGTGCGGCGCGCAGCTTGTCTCCTTCGCAAGAGCGCTTGATTCAAGGCAGCACGCTCTATCGGGACGAGGTCAGCGCCAACCCTGACTCGTCGGCCAAGCACACGCGCAAGCAAACCTATGCGGGCTGGCGCGGCCGAGTAACGAGCAAAGCCGCCTTCACGATTGGTCACCTCTGCGAAGGACCCTTGCCTGTTCTCGACCAAGCGGATCGCGCGACAATGCTCGGGTTGGCGCAAGACCCCAGCGTTTCTCCGGCCATTCGCCGCCGGGCGTTGGAGGGGCTCACGAACCCCACACCCGAGGAGCGCAGCGCGATCGTCGCGCTGGCGAGCAGCGACGCCCCGCGCTCCGTCCTGCTCGGTGTCATATCCGCGCTCGGTAAAGAGCATGCACGACAGGTCGTTCCGACGAAGGACCGAGCCGTGCGCGAGCATTTGCGCTGATGCCGGCGAGCGGCTACGAGCCTGAGCAGATCGTCTCGCGCTAGCGTTCGGTCCGTCGTGACCTCTTCGGCTGCGACGAGACCGATTCGTTCACGGCGTGATTTCGCAGCGAGCCGGCGCCCCGCACGAGGTTCTCTCTTCCCCGCTGCTCATAGGTCGGCCAGCCAAAGGCTCCTGTCGTGGGGTCTTCGACTCCCAATTCGCAACGGTCGCCCTTTGGAAGATTCGAGAACAAGCCGTCGTCACGCGACTTCAACAGCAGGGCGACAAGAAGCGTTCCGATGACTTCGGTGAGCGCAGCGTCGTCGCATCTCTTGGACTTGCCGTCGTGAGTGACGACCGAGGCCATTGCGCCCTTGCTTACAGCTTGGACTGCAGGCAGCCAAAGCTCTCGTGGCAGCTTGCCGAAATCAGGATGAGTGGGACTACCGTCTGGCTTGCTGCCCGGCTCCGTGTCGAAGTGTAAATGCACCCATGGCGTCGATTGGCTGTCGCCGAGCGAGAAGACCAAATCGATCCGAGTGACAGGCGGATGATTCTTCGCCGTGCGCGCCGAGAGATGTTTAGTCGCATATCTCTTGACGGCGTCTGCGAGCATCGACTGGATGTCCGTCGCATCTCGTCGCAGGTCGATCAACACCATCAGCCGTACCCCCGAGTAAGTCGCCGAACGTACCGGCGCTCTGTTGCGGATGCCAGAATGCTCCATGGATAGGAGCCGATTCAGCCCAGAGCGCGATCCTCGAGGCCCGGCCGACCGCATGCGGCTCCCTGCTGACTGCCTCTCACACCGAGCCGCCTGGACGGAGACTTACGCGAACCGGCGCCTCACGTTCCAGGTAGCCTGCGCGCATGCAAATCCTGAAGAGCCCAGCGGAGGTCGTCGGTCATGTGGAGAGCGGTCAGCGCGTGTTCGTCCATGGGAGTGCAGCGACACCAAACGGGCTGCTAAACGCGCTCCTCGAACGCGCAGGCGAGGTCACACGCGTGGACTTGGTCGCGATCAGCACGTTGGGCGAGTTGGCCTGGGATCGTCCGTCGGTGCGCGAGCATATGTCGCTCAACTCCCTGTTCGTCTCAGCCAACGTCCGCCCCTGGGTCGACCAACACAACGGGGACTACACGCCCGTATTTCTGAGCGAGATCCCGGGGCTCTTTCGTCAGCGCGTGCTCCCGCTCGACGTTGCGATGATCCACGTGTCGCCGCCGGACAAGCACGGCTATTGCTCGCTCGGGACCTCGGTCGATGCGGCGCTCGCGGCTATCCAAACAGCGCCCATGATCCTCGCGCAGATCAACCCGCGTATGCCACGAACCCTCGGGGACGGCTGCGTGCACGTATCGCGGATCGACTTTGCGATCGAAGCTCCGAGCGAGCTCCCCGAGGTGAGCTACGCGAAGGAGGTCGACGACACCACGCGCGCGATCGGTCGACGCGTCGCGGAGCTGATCGAGGACGGTTCGACGCTACAAATGGGGATCGGCGGGATCCCCGATGCGGTGCTCGGGTTCCTCGGCGATCACAAGGAGCTCGGTATCCACACCGAGATGTTCAGCGACGGCGTCGTCGGCCTCGTCGAGAAGGGCGTCGTCACCAACCGCCACAAGAAGGTCGAGCCCAACAAAATCCTGAGCACGTTCGTCCTCGGGACGCGCAAAGTCTACGACTTCGTCGATGACAATCCGATGGTGTTTCTGCGCGACGTGGCCTGGACGAACGACACCGCGGTGATTCGAAAGAACCCGAAGGTCGTCGCGATCAACAGCGCGCTCCAGATCGACCTCACGGGTCAAGTCTGCGCGGACTCGCTCGGCACGCTTCAGTACTCCGGTATCGGTGGGCAGATGGACTTCATGCGCGGTGCGGCTCTGTCACCGGGAGGGAAGCCAATCATCGCGATGCCGTCCAAGACGAGCAAGGGCGTCTCTCGCATCGCGGCGCTCCTCAACCCGGGAGCGGGCGTCGTGACGACACGCGGTCACGTGCATTGGGTCGTCACTGAGCACGGGACGGTAAATCTCTACGGCAAGGGTCTCCAAGAGCGCGCCCGCCTTTTGATTGGCATCGCTGCGCCCGAACATCGAGAAGGCCTTGAGAAGGCGTATCGCGAGCGATTCGTGCACAGGGTGTGAGGACAGCGACTGACCGAGCCTGATTCTAAACCCGCGGGTCTGTGGGCCACTCGACATCCGCCACAAGAGACCAAGCTCGAGCTCGATGGCTTCGAAGGGTCTGGCTCGAACGTGCTCGTCGTCACGGAAGACATCGAGGATGGCATAGTGGTCGCCCGTGAGGCCGAGCACCTCGAGGGTGCGCTGCACCGGGTTGACCAGCCAGACGTGCGAGACTTGGGCGCGCCTGTAGCAGAGGAGTTTCTCGCGTCGGTCGTGTCGCTCGGTTGAAGGCGAGAGCACCTCACAGGCCCAATCAGGCGCCAGCTCGAAGTATGGAACATCGGCTACGATCGACGGCATACGCTCGCGACGCCATCCGGCAAGATCCGGAACGAGGATGTCCTCGCCGAGGTGGAGTTCGGGCTCGCCTAAGAGAATCCAACCGCCCCGACCACCTCGCCCGCGCTTGAATGGCGGGCCGAGTTCTTCGCCCAAGGCAGACGCTGCGGCCGCATGGGGCTTGGCTGGCCTAGGGTTCAGATGAAGCACGCCTTCGATCACCTCGGCGACCATATGTCGCGGGGCCGCGAGGACGTCCTGATACGTCGCGCGCCGTGGCGCCTGGCTAGCCATGAGCGCAGCGTAGCCTGACGAAGGGCACGGCGAGACGCGGCGCAAAAGAAAAATGCGCCCTCTCGCGCGACAGCGCCGCATGGGCTCCGTCCGAAGGGCCATGATGGATACAAAAGGCCTTACGCTGGCGCTCAGCGCCCTCGTTGCAACGTTCGTGGTCGCTTGCTCCGGCTCAGCTGAGAGTTCGGGAGAGGGCTGTGTGGCCGACACCGATTGCAAAGGGGACCGCATCTGCGAGGCCGGCGTTTGTGTGTCGGAAGGGAGCGGCGCAGGCGGCGATAGCAGTGGGACGGGCAATCAAGCTGCGGGCGGGCAAGGCTCGGGCGGGCAACCCGGTACAGCGTCTGGCAGTGATCCCGGCGGACCGACCTTTCTCTCGTTCGCGACCAATGTCTCAGCCATCGGCTGGGATGAATCGGTGGTTTTTACTGCGGTATTGACCGACCCTGACGGGGTCGACGACGTAATCGGTGGCGCCCTGAAAGCGCCCTCTGGAGCGGCCTATGGAGCCTTTGCAACCAGCGGCCAAGAGGGCGCCTATCAGCTCAATCTGAGCTGGGCGCAGATGGACCAGCTCGAGACGATCGAGTTCGAGCTCGCCGCTGAGGGGCAGCGCACCTTCATCGCCGAGTTCTTTGATGGTGCGGGCAATCGCGCAGAGCGGCAGATCACGCTCACCTTCGACTGCGGCGGCTTCGGCGCTTGCGGCGGGTATTGTGGTCAACTCCGCTGCGGCAGCGAGTGTGTCGCCGCTTGGAGCGACGAGAACTGCGGCAGTTGCGGCAACGATTGTGGCTACGGCTATTGCGATGAAGGCGCGTGTTGGGGCGCCGAGAACAGCAACGCCTTGTGCTCGGACGGGTTGGACAACGACGGCGACGGCTACTTCGACTGCGTGGACTTCAACTGCTCGAAGAACGCCAGTGTGACCGTGTGCAACTAGCCGTGGCCCGCCGCATTGGCAATCGGCACTTCCGAGGGGACAAAGGTGTGCTCCCGGCGTATAGGGCGGGCGAGCGCTCCAAGCAGAGTCGCCAATGAGGTTCCGATCATGAAGATTTCGTCCGCGTGCACCCTCGTCATCAGCCTTTGTCTCGCAGCTTGCGGAGGCGAAGCAGGCACGGCAGCTAGCGGCTCGGCCAGCGCCAAGTCCACCGGCAGCGCCAAGCCCGCCGGCAGCGCCAAGCCCGCAGACAGCGCTAAGCCCGCCGAGAGCGCCAAGCCCGCCGAAGCACCGGGCCTCGAGGTTCAGCCGGAGATGGCCGCATACCTCAAGGAGCTCGACGGCTCGGCCGACGGCGCATCCAAGGCGCTGAAGAAGGTCGCGAAGCCGGGCCTCGACGCCAAGGAGCTCGGTGATTACACCCTCGGCGAGCCGAAGGTCCTCAAGGTCGACAAGAAGTCCGACAAGGTCACCTGCTACGACTTCGAGGCGAAGGCCGGCATGATGGTCGACACGTTCACCGGCGTTTGTTGGGAAGGCGGCAAGATCGTCTCCGTCGCCGGCCACGAGCGCAAGTAAGCGTCATTCGCTTTGGGAACGAAGGCTGCGGTCACACCGTGCGCCTTCGTTTTCGTTTTCCGGAGTGGGAGATCGGCCGGGAGCTATTGAAGAGCGACCCAGATCTCGTTGCGCCGCATGAGCGGCATGGTGAACGGCGGATCATATTGAGCGAGCGTGGGCGCGCCGACACTTGGGCGGTCATGGCGTTTCACCCAGTCCAGCAGGCTTTGGGTGCGCTCTTGCACAACGGGGCCGCGGGCCCAGCCGGAGAAGCGCAACACAGCGACCTCCTGCGCCGGTTGAACCACGAGCTTTACGCGTTCATCTTCGGGCTCGGGCAGCGTGTCCATGGTGTAGCTCGGCGGCATCGTGAAGGTGATGCGGAACTTCCCGTCTTCCAGTGTGGTAGCTGCGACCGGCGCGGTCATGGCGATCTTCTCCGAAGGCGTGCTTGCCACTGGCGCGGTCATCGCGATCTTCGTCTTGCTGCGGTTCTTACCAAAGATGTAGCCAGCGAGCCGACGAAAGCCCTCGCTTAGCGCGGCCTCGCGTTCCCCCTCGACCTCGGTTGTGGCCACGATCAGCGGGGCGTACTTGCGGACCTCCACCTCCCCGTCGTTCGAAAGCACGCTGTAGCGCGGCTCTTCCACCCCGCGCTTGAACCACAGGCCGGCGCCCACCCACGCCGCCATCCCAGCGGCTGAAGCCACCACCAATCCGATCAACATGCGGCGTCCTCTCATTGCGCTCTGAAGCTAAGCACGCACACGAGCACTCGCTCGCGTTCGGATATAAAGAAGTGCATGCAGCAAGGTCGAGCGCCCCACAGCGAAGGTTCGCGAGCCATCATCGTGGTGGGTCACGGCGCACCACCGAGTGACGTCCCTCGTGATCTGGTGATGCGCCTGAAGGCGCTGGAGGGGCGCAGGCGCGCTACCGGCAGCCCGATGGGCGAGGAGGAGCGCGAACTCGATAGCAAGGTGCGCCAATGGCCGCGGAGCGTAGAGACGGACCCTTACGCTGCGGGCGTCGAGAACCTGGTGGAGGCTGTGCGGCGAGCGAGCCCCGGGGTGCGTGTGGCGGTGGCGTTCAACGAGTTTTGTGCGCCCTCCTTGGAGCAGGCCGTGGAGCTGCTCTACGCCGACGGGGTGCGGGAGATTGACGTGGTTCCGACCATGTTCACCCAAGGTGGCGTTCACTCGGAGGTCGAGATTCCGGAGGCGCTCGAGGCGTTGCGCAGCGAGCACCCCGACCTCGTGCTGCACTACGCCTGGCCCTTCGATGCCGACGCGATCGCGAGCTTGCTGCTTGCAACCATCGCCAGCCGGGCGAAAGCCGGCTAGCCGCGGTCGTTCAGTGCTATTTAGGCTGAACGAAAGTCATCGATCCGACCCGCGAACCGTGCGCAAAGGGCGCATTCCTTTTGAACATGTGGAAAGCGCTGCGGCAAATCGCCGGCGATGCACAGGTTGAGGCGGCGCTGCGACTGCTGACCACTGAGGAGCGGCAAGAGATCGAGGAGGCCCAGGCCATCACCTGGGTGCGGATGTCCACCTCCTCGCGGCTCGTTGACGTCGTCGCGCAACAGGCCAGGCTCGACTCCGACAAGTTGTACGACGACGCGCTGGTGGTGGCCGTGGATTTGACCTTCGGCGGGGTTTGGAAGGTGTTGCTGCGCTTCGTAACGGCCGAGCTCCTCGTGCAACGCGCGGCCGTTCTGTACAGCAAGGCGCGCAGCATCGGCGCGGTGCGCGTCGAGATGCTTACGGCGAACACAGCGAACTTGCATCTGACCGAGGTGCCCAACCCCACCAGCCGGTATTTGCGTTCGCTGGCGATCGCTGCTGCGCGGCTGCTCGAGATCTCAGGGCAGAAGCAGGTGCGCTACGTGATCAAGCCCAACAGCCGTGGCGCGGTCATTCACATGCAATGGGGCGGCTAGCCGAGCTGGTCGCGCCGGAGCGGTCTCGTTAGAGTGAGGGCGTGATTCCCTTGGGTTGCGCGAAGGTTGCATCGGCATCGGCGGTGGTGTGGCTAGCAGCGGTGGCATCCGTGGGATGTGCGTCTTCTCCGGCGGCCTCGCGGGAAGGCGCGGCGAGCAGCGCGAGCGCGACGCCTGCGAGGGAGAGCGCTGTAGCGCCGACGAGCGTTGCAAGCCCGAGCGCCGCGACGGCGAGCGCCGAGGTTTCGGCGCCGACGCCGGTGCGCATTGCGCCAGCTGGATCAACGAGGGGAACCATCGCTTGCGGCGATCTCCGCTGCACTGCCGTTGCCGAGGTGTGTATGTCGGAGGAACTCGACGGTGCGTTCCACTGCGTCGCTCCTGCTGCAGACCAGTACGGCGAAGGGCGCAATTGCGATGATGGGCTCGATTGCGCGCGAGGCTTCACCTGTTGCAAGACCTGGCAGCAGATGCACACGGCGTCGAGCTGTGTCGCGCGCGCCAAGGTAGCGAGCGAGTGCCAATGGGAGCTCTGTCAGCTCGATGGCGCGAAGTGTCCGAACGGTACGAGCTGCGTCGAGTCTGCGCCTGGGCAAGGCGGCGTGTGCGAGCCACCCAAAGGGCCGGCGACCTGTGTGAACGGTGTCCGCTGCCCCAAGGACAAGCCGATCTGCGTCCTCGGTTCGGGTGGCGGTAACTGCGTCGCTGAAGGCTCTCCCGAGTTCAACGCCACGCCCGGCAACGACCGCTACGAATGCACGCGCCAGAGCGATTGCAACGGCGGTGATTCCTGCTCCTTCTCCTTCGGCGAGACGCCGGCCTACGTGCGGACCTTCTGCGCCAAGCACGGTCCTTCGCTCGGCCACTTGGTTTGCGACCCCAAAGGGCCGCAGGCCAAGTCGTGCATGAAGCAGAACATCCCAGCGGCGTTGCCTTGGCTCGGGATGTTACCGCTAGGCGGTTGAACTCCCTGGGCGTGGGTTCGCCTCAGATGAGCTCATCGCAGAGTAGGTTCCACAAGCCGACGCTCGTCTTTTTGTAGTCCGCGGCCGTCATCGATGGATCGTAGTGGAGTCGGCAGCCGGGGGGGACGCTGATGCCGTTGATCTTCCGTAGACGGTCAAGCGGCCGCACATCGAACGACTCCAGCGACGTTGAACCGAGATCCACGTTGCGCAGCCCGCTCGCGACCTCGAAGCCTGCGACGGAAGCAGCTTTCACGCCGCGGCTCCTCACGAGCACGGCGCGCAAGGAGGGGTTCGCAAGGTGCGGGAGCTCGAGCTCCGCCAAGCTGTCGTTGCCGAACACGTCAAACGTCTCGAGCCCTTTTCCAGCCAACGGAGCGAGGTCTAGCTTGCGGTAATCGCCCATCGAGAGGCGTAAGTCGCGCAAGGTCGAGAAGCCAGAGAGGTCGACGGTCACTCCGTTGGGCATGGTGACTCCCAGAGCGGTGAGCTTGGGAAGCCTCGCGAGCGCGGCCCAGTCGATCGCTTCAAGTTGTCGAACATCCAGCGCCAGCTTCGCGATCGGCAGGCCTTCGAGCGGCCGCAGGTCGATCGCGCGGGCCTTGGTGGACAAGTTGAAATTCGTGAGCTGGCTGCAACTTTGCAGCTTGTTCAGGTCGACCGGGGCGTGGTCCATGCTGAGGCTGAGCTCGGTGAGCGGGCAGTCTGGCCATTGCGACAGGTCAGGGAACGTCCTGACGCCAACGCTGAGGATCCGCAGCTCTGCGAGGTTCCGCAGATCGCGGATCTCCAGCGCGACACGGCCCTCATAGGAGAGGGTGAACTTGCTCAGGTTGGGTGAGCCCGCCAAGTTTCCAAGCGCCGCAGCGGTTCATGGTCGACCAGCTGTTTTGCTCGCGCCGTCACCTTCAAGCGATAGGCGCTTCCATCGAGTTTCTCTGCTTCGAGTACAGCCATCTCTTCTCCAAGGCCTAGGGGGAGCTCGCGCTCGATGCTCTCGCGCGGTTTGCTTCGACCTATCTAGTGCGTCTGCGGCGCCAAAGCGCGGGCAAACTGTGTTCGACTACGGCACGTGTCAGCGCTGCTCGGCCATCTCTACACGCTTGGTCCGTTCCTTCGGTATGGCCTGCAGCCACCGCAAGCGCCGGCCAGCGCGGCGTTCGAACTCGCGGTGCCCGATGCTCGCTACGGCAGCGTTCCCTTGCGCGGCCGGCTTTCTTCAGCGCGCCGTCGCTCGTGCGTGATCGCGATTCACGGGCTCGGCGGCGACGCCGAAAGCGCCTATGTCGTCGCCTTCGCCAAGGCTGCCTGGGAACGAGGGCACGACGTCTTGCGGCTGGGGATGCGCGGCTCCGACGGCCTCGGCGACGATGTCTACCATGCGGGCTTGGCCAGCGATCTGGCCGCCGTCTGTGCCAGCCCAGCCTTGGCTGACTATCAGGAGCTACGGCTCGTGGGCTTTTCGCTTGGTGGGCATCTTGCGTTGCATGCGGCCCTAGCAAACGCCGATGCTCGTCTGCGAGCCGTCGCCGCCGTTGGTGCGCCGCTCGATCTTGCGTTGGGTCAGCTGGCGATCGATGCGGCGGAGCGCTGGCCGTATCGGCGTCATGTGTTGCGTGGCCTGCAGGCGATGGCGGTGCGCTTGGAAGAACGCGGCCGTTTGCCGTCTCCGCTCGCGGCGGTGAAACGCGCGCGCACTTTGCTCGATTGGGATCGACTGGTGGTCGCCAAGCGCTTTGGCTTCGACGGTCCGGAGGCGTATTACGCGAGCGAGAGCGTTGGTCCGCGCTTACCCAAACTAGCCGTCCCAACCATTTACGTAGGCGCCGAGCACGACCCGATGATACCCGCCAGCACCGTGCAACCATCGCTCGCCCGCGCGAGCTCAGCGCTGGACGTTCGCTGGCTTCGGCGCGCGGGGCATATCGGCTTTGCGCGCGAGGTGGATCTCGGAGAACGAGGCGAGCGCGGCTTTGAACCGCAGCTCTTGAGCTGGCTCGAGCGGGCCGGCTGAGACGAAGGGCGACGCTCTTGCTAGCGTGGTGGCATGCATCATCGACGCTCGGCTTCCTTCCTCGTCCTGCTCGCGGCGGTCATCCCCAGCGGCACGCTGTTCGCTGTCGATGCAGACCCTTCCAACTACGAGGCCGTGGTTCCTACCCTTACGCCGGGCAGTACGCTGTCACTGGCCGCAGGAACGTACACCGGCAATCTGGATCTCGTCGGGCTGCAAGGTACGGCTGATGCGCCCATCGTGATCGAGGGTCCAGCGGACAAGTCGGCGCGCTTCACCGCCAACGCCTGTTGCAACACGGTTGAGATCACCGATACGAGTCACCTCGTGCTGCGCAATCTCACCATCGATGGTGGTGGAGTCGCTGGCGTCTTCGGCGTAAGCGCGAAAGGCAGCAGCAACGTGGTGCACCACATCACGATCGAGGATTGCTTGTTCATCGGTCACGGTGGTTCGCAGCAGACGGTGGCGATCTCCACCAAGTCCCCGACCTGGGGCTGGGTGATCCGAGGCAACGTGATCGACGGAGCGGGTACCGGGCTCTATCTCGGCAACAGCGATGGCTCGCAGCCGTTCGTCGACGGTTTGATCGAGCGCAACCTGGTGAAGAACACCATCGGCTACAACATGCAGATCAAGTACCAGTCGGCTTGGCCAGCTGGGACCGAGCTACCAACCGACGCGACGAGCACGGTGATCCGCGACAACGTCTTCATCAAGAACGACGACCCGAGCCCGGATGGTGACCGACCCAACGTGCTCGTGGGAGGCTTCCCCGAGACAGGGCCGGGATCAGAGAATCAGGTCGAGATCGTCGGCAACTTCTTCTTCCACAACCCGCGCGAATCTCTTTTGCAGGCCTCTGGTCGCGTGAGCATTCACGACAACGTGTTCGTTGATGCGGCCTCGAGCGCGCTGCTCGTGACCAACCATGACCTGCCGCTTCGACGCGCGCGCATCTATCACAACACCTTCTACTCGGCAGATACGGCGGTCAGCTTCGGTTCCGCGGCGTCGGAGGGCGACTTCGTCGCGGGCAACCTGATCTTCGCGGGCGCAGGGATCTCCGGCTCGGTCTCGAACGATGTTGAGAACCTCGTGTTCGACGTAAGCGAGGCAGCCACCGTTGTCGCGAACCCAACGCTCACTCTTGGTGAAATGGACTTCTACCCGTTGGTGGGCCAGGCGCAGGGCGCGGCGATCGACCTTTCTGCGGTGAATAGCGACGTCGACTTTGATCTGGATTTCAACCGTACGGACAAAGGCGCTGCTACGCATCGCGGCGCCTACGCTGGAGACGGGCGCAACCCCGGATGGCAACTCGATGATGGTCTCAAGACGCTCAACGCGGCGGGCGGTGGCGGCGTTGGTGGCGGCAGCGGCGGTGGGGCCGAGGGCGGTGCTGGCACTGGTGGCGAGAGCCCAACCACGAACAACTCCACAGCTGCAGGCGCTGGCGACCTCGACGACCGGGAGGAGGGCGGCTGTGATTGTCGCGCGGTAGGGTCGCGTCGCGACCATGCTTGGCTCGCTCTCCTTGGCGTCAGTGCGCTCATCGTCGGCGCTGCGAGGAGAAGGACGCGATCGGGGATTGCGCGTCACCTAGCAGGCCGCTGACCTTCTCGACGCAGGACCTTCTCGACGCAGGGCAGATAGGTACTTTAGACAGGTAGTTCTACGGACGCTAATTGCTCGGAGGGCGCTGATGATGCCGGCGTCCACGTGGTGCTTCGTGCTTGCGGAGGCGCTGCGGACGCACGGGTCAAAGCTTGAGTGAGAACCAGCAGCGGTGCGCTTGAGAGGTCAGCGCGCTTCCGAACTCTTAAGGATGCTGCTTGAGCGCCCGTCCTGAGCTTCAGGTGTTGTGCGCTGGAGAGTCTTGCGCCGACCCGCACAGGAGGCTCCTTTGAATAAGCGCGCAAGCCGCTGCCGTAGAATTTCGTCGAAACCGCTTTGGACCTTGCCGCCGCTTGGAGGTGCACGCTTTGTTTCGGCTGCTGCTCTCGTGGCGAGCGTCACAACGTCGCAAGTCGCAAGCGCTGATACCGTCCTCGTTTGGACGGGGGGCCAAAGCCATGGCGGCATCACCGCAGCGTCCTCCGCCCTGACCTCGCAAGGGCACAGCGTAACCACCAGCAGCACCTTCCCGAGCGACCTGTCGGCCTTCGACACGATCTGGGCGATGGACTTTTTCAACGGCCCCGATACGCCTGAAGAACGAACAACGGTGCTCGACTTCTTGAGCCGCGGCGGTGGCATCATGGCTCAGACCGAGTGGTCCTGCTGTACGAACAGCCAAACCAATTGGAACACCGTCCATTCGCTGACGCTCAATTCGCCCATCGTGATTAGCGGGTCGCAGGGCGTCTCTCAGGCCGCCTCGTTGAGCCTCGATAACCCGTTCGGTATTGGTACCACCCCCAACAACATCCCCTCCGTGGGTATCAATGCCACGGCGAATCTGACCTCGGTGCCCGCGGGGCGCACGCTTTACAGTTTGAACGGTTCCCCCGTCATTGCTGCGGTCGCGGGGAGCGATTTCATCTCCAACAAAGGCTGCCTGATCCAGAACACCGACATTGAGGTCTTTTCCACCTCAGGTACTCATACTCCAGCCCAGTTGATCCAGAACTTCCAGGCGTTCCTCGGCGATTGTGATCAGGATGGCACCAAGAATGCCGCCGACGTCTGTCCCCCCGGCGGGTGTGATGCCGACAGCGACGGCGTCCCCGACGGCTCTGACAACTGCGTCAACGTTGCGAACGCGGCACAGACCGACACGAACAACGACGGCGAAGGGGATGACTGCGACCCGGACGACGACGGCGACAGTGTGGTCGACGTTTCGGATAACTGCGTGCTCAGCTCGAACTCCGACCAAGCGGACGCCGATAGCGATGGCGTGGGCGACGTATGCGAGGGAGATACCGACGCCGATGGCGTCATCGACGACAACGATAACTGTGTATCGGTGCAGAACCCTGGGCAGGAGGACACGAACTCCGATGCTGAAGGCGATGCCTGTGACGACGACGACGACGGGGACTCCGTTCTCGACGTCAACGATAACTGCAGCGCGTACTCCAACTTGCATCAGGAAGACACCGACGGCGACGGCGACGGCGACGCTTGCGACGTCGACGATGACGAGGACGGTGTTCTCGACTCGCACGACAATTGCGACGTGACCGAGAACGTCTCCCAGGCGGACTACAACGCTGACGGCGAGGGCGACGCCTGCGACGATGACGACGACGGCGACGGTGTGCTCGACCACCTCGATAACTGCGCCCTCACGCCCAACGCCACGCAACCGGATGCCGACGGCGATCAGCTTGGTGATGCCTGTGACGACGATGACGACGCTGACGGCATCCTCGATATCGCCGACAACTGCGCTTTCACATCCAACAGCGATCAAAGCGACGTCGATAGCGATTTCGTCGGCGACGTCTGCGAAGGCGACTTCGATGGGGATGGGCGGATCGACGACTACGACAACTGCGTTGCTGTGCGCAACACCGATCAGGTGAATCACGACGGCGATGAGTATGGCGACGAGTGTGACGACGACGACGATGACGATGGTAAGCTCGACGCCGACGACAACTGCGCGTTCACCTGGAATGTCGACCAGGACGACGCCGATAACGATGGCGTCGGGAACGCCTGCGAAGGGGATATCGATTCGGATGGCGTTGTTGACGACCACGACAATTGCGTCGCTGTCCCGAACTTCGGGCAGCAAGATCAAGACGCCGATGACGCAGGCGACGCCTGCGACACCGATGACGATGACGACGGCGTGCTCGACGGTCCCGACAACTGCGATCTGGACGCCAATCCCGGGCAAGAGGACGCCGACGGTGACCAAGCCGGCGATGCTTGCGACTCTGACGACGACGACGACGGTGTCGCTGACGGCGAAGACAATTGCCCGGTCGATGCGAACGCTAGTCAGGCCGACGCAGATAGCGACGGCGTAGGCGATGCCTGCGACGAAAGCGGTCCGAGCGAAGGTGGCGGCGGCGCGGGCGAAGGCGGTGGCGATGAAGGCGGCGCCGGAGGAGCTTCGGAGGGCGGTCGTGGTGAAGGTGGTCGCGCTGAAGGCGGTCGCGATGAAGGCGGTCGCGATGAAGGCGGTCGCGATGAAGGCGGTCGCGGTGAAGGCGCTAGCGGCGCCGGTACGGAGGTCGGCGCAGGCGCGAGTGGCGCCGGCGGTGAAAGCAGCGAAGGAGGCAGCGACGCCGACGACGGCTCAACCAGCGGCTCAACCAGCGGAACTGGCATCGGTTGCAACGCAGCTCCCGATTCCTCCACGAACGGCTGGGGAACCGGTTTCCTTGCGGCAGCTCTCGCGGCGATTGGGCTCCGCCGCCGTCGTAAGTAGTTGAACGCCGCTAGGCGCGCTCAATCGAGCGCGTTTAGCGGCTGATGACGAGCTCTTGGTAGCGCGTACGCTGACCGCACTCGTCGGGCGTGAAGTCCGGTGTGAAGGTGCCTTCGGCTACGCGCTTTCCTTTTTCTGAGATCGTCACGCGCAGCTGCTTCGACTCTCCTTCACGCTCGATGCTCGAGAGTGAGCCGTCGGAGAATGTGCCACCGAGCATGACCAACTTGCAGGTCGTCGCTTGCTGTTGTTGGCCCATCATCACCACGCCGCCTCCCTCGACGGCCGGGTTGGGCTTCCCGAGCGTGATCGTGCAGCTCTCCTGTTGCCCATCGACCGAAACCTCCAGCTCGAACACGGCGGGACCCGCGAGGCCGGGCTTGAAGAGGAAGCTGGCGCTGGTGCGTTGCGGCAGACTGGGGCAGGGGCGGTCAGCGCCACGAGCGCCTTTGGACTCCGACCTTTCGGGTGGGTCATCCGAGGCATCCGCCGAGGCGGAGTAGCCAACTGCGGAGCCGCTGGAACAAGAGACCGTTAGCAAGAGCAACAGCGCGACCTTCGACATGGGGGAGACCTCGCCCGTTAGACGTGCGGTGGCTAGCGTCGAAGCGCCGCTAGAAATCACGGTGAAATCGGTAGTGCTTGCCGCCTAAGCTTCGTCTGCTATACAAGACTTCATTCCGTTTAAGCGGATAGTTGGCCGCGAGGCCGATGGAGGATGTATGGCAGAGAAGACGATCACCGACGAGCTGCTCGACAATAACCGCTCCTATGCGAATGGTCAGGGCAAACATCGGCCGGAACATCCGGGCAAGCAGCCGATTCGTCCCGCGCGGCGGGTGGCCGTCGTTGCGTGTATGGATGCGCGGCTCGCTGTGGAGGATCTGCTCGGCCTCCAGACCGGTGAAGCGCACATCATCCGCAATGCTGGAGGTGTCGTCGCTGAAGACACCATTCGCTCGCTCGTGATCTCGCATCACCTGCTCGATACGCGGGAGATCATCCTGATCCACCATACGCGTTGCGGCATGCTCGCCTTTACCGACGATCTGCTGAAGTCCGGCCTGGAGGGCGAGCCGGGCGCAGCCGCCCTGCTGTCCAAGGCCACCGGCCGGGACTTCGTGCCAACGCGCACGTCGTCGAGCTCGCCCGCGGCATTCCACGCCTTCCGCGGCCCAATCGAGCCGCTCGATCGCGAGCACGGCGCTGAGGCGCAAGCTCGTCTCGAGTGGGACGTGCGTCGGAGCATCTCGTCGATCGTCGAGCACCCGTGGATCCCGACCTCCGGCTCCGACGCCGTCAGCGTGCGTGGCTTCATCTACGACGTAGATACGGCGCTGCTCTCCGAGGTCGAGTATCCGGGGGCGATCGGCTGAGGCGGGCAGTCCGCATGGGTCACTGCAGTGGGAACGGCGTCAGTACGTAGTCTCGCCCTGCAACATGGCAATCAACGCACAGCCCGACGCCAAAGTCGGCTGCGACGGGGGAGGAAGCATTGGTCACGCTGAAGTTCTCGTACCAGAACCAATTGTCGCCCTCCGCGCTGTCATCGCTGGTCTTGACGAAGGTGGCCCAGCCGCGCAGTTCCCCGGCCGAGTACAGCTCCTTCACCGAGGCCGAGCCAGCGGGGTGGCTTGAAGCGCCGTCCGCGAGCGAGCCAAGCAGCGTGTCATTGACGAAGGTGCGCACGTCGCCACCATGCGGTCCAGCCGAAGGATGAATGGCGGACTCGGATTCCCAGTCCAGATAAGAGCCATCGGCCAACCATGTGAACAAGGCTGCTGAGTCGGTGGGCGGAAGCGAGCCCGCGCTGTTTCCGCCGGTGTCGCTGGTGCTTCCAGAGCTGTTGGTTTGTGCGCCCTGGCCCGAGCTGGCGCCGCCTCCGCCGCCTTCGGTCGAGGCGCCCCCCGTGAGTTCCTCCTCGTTACCGCAGGCTATTGAGCCGAGAACCACTGCAAGCATCCAGCGCATCATGGGGGCCCAGTACGTGCGCAACGCGAAGTCGTTTCAGGTTGCTAGCCCAATCCACTCTGCGGCCACAGGACGTGAGCGCTTGCCGCAGCTACGCGCATAGGCGCTGGTACGCCAACGCGGTTTGCTGCATGCTCGCCCGCGATGAACGAGAACTCGGCGTCTTTGCCTTCGGATTCACGCGAGCAGTCGAAGAGCCTGCGAAGCGGCATACAGATCGTCGAGGCGTTCCTTGCCGCAGCGACGAGGCTCGACATGGATGCGGCCTTCGCCTACCTGGCCGACGATATCGAGTATCAAAACGTCCCGTTGCCGCCTGACCGAGGTCGCAAGAACGTGGAGCGAACGCTGCGCGCTTTCATGAAGGTCGCCAACGTCTTCGAGGTCAAAATGCACCACATCGCCGAAGCCGACGGTGTGGTGCTGACCGAGCGTACCGACACGTTGCGAGGCCCTCTGCTCGATACCGAGTTCTGGGTGTGCGGCACCTTCATCATTCGCGATGGACGCATCGCGGTCTGGCGCGATCGCTTCGACGTCGGGCAGGTCACCGCGCAGATCCTCCTGTCACCGCTGCGTAAGATGGCGCGTGGTGTGGGGTTGCTCGGTCGCTGAGTTCGGGGTCGCGACGCGTATGCTCAATCGTAGAGACCTGACGTTGGGCGCTACGGCGATGGCGCTCGCGGCTTGCGTGGATGGCGTCTCGCCCGAGCCAGCGGCGCCGGCGACGGAGCTCACTCGCTTGGAGGCGGCGCTGGCCGAGCTCGAAGCGCAGGCCGGCGGTCGGCTCGGCGCGTTCGTGCTCGATACGGGCAACGGGCAATCGTTCGGCTGGCGGCAGTCGGAGCGCTTTGGCATGTGTTCCACCTTCAAGCTCAGCTTGGCGGCCTTCCTGCTCCGCGAGAGCGACGCCGGTCACATCGATTTGAACGAGGTCATTCCGTACACCGAGGCGGACCTCATGTTCGTTTCCCCGGTCACCAAAGAGAACGTCGCACGTGGCGGGATGACGATCGTCGCTTTGGCCGAAGCGACGCAGATCACCAGCGATAACGCCGCCGCCAATCTGCTGCTCAAGCGCATCGGCGGCCCCGAAAAGATCACCGCCTTCTGGCGTGAGCTCGGCGACGTGGATTCGCGGTTGGATCGTTATGAGCCTGAACTCAACCTGGTGCCCCCAGGCGAACAACGCGACACGATCACGCCAGCGGGCATCGCGCGCAGTGTGGCTGCCTTCGTCGTCGGCGATGCGTTGAAAGCCGAGAGTCGCGCCCTCTTGCGCAAGTGGATGGCCGATACCAAGACCGGCCTACGCCGGATTCGCGCTGCGTTACCACCCGGTTGGGAGGCGGGGGACAAGACAGGCACCGGCAACTTCCGCGGCCAAGGGAACAAGTACAACGACCTCGCGGTGCTCTACCCGCCAGCGAACCGAGCGCCGTTGGTCGTGATCGCCTGTTATGAAGCGCGCGAGTATTTCGACGGTATGAAGCTGGAGGACGAGACCGTGTTACGTCGTGTCGGGGAGCTAGCGGTGCAATGGGTGAGCTGAGTCTGCGCAGCATGGAGCCTGCGGATGTCCCGGCCTTGTCGCGCTTGGCGGTCGCGAGCTTCGTCGCCAAATTTGGCTCGCTTTATCGGCCGTCGGACCTGAAGGCGTTCTTGGAGGAGAGCCTGTCGGAAGCGGCGGTGGCGGCCGATCTGGCCAGCCCGAAGTTGCTCTACCACCTTGCTGAGCGGGGCGGCGAGCTCGTGGGCTTCGTCAAGATCGGCCTCGTTTGCGGCTTCCCTGAGCATGCGCGCGGGTCCAAGGCGATGGAGCTGAAGCAGCTTTATACGGCCCCGCAAGCCACGGGCGGCGGCATCGGTTCGGCGCTGATGGACTGGGCGATGGAGCAGTTCCGCGCGCGCGGCGCGGACGAGGTGCAGCTCTCGGTTTACGCGTACAATGACGGCGCTCATCGCTTCTACCGTCGCTACGGGTTCGACAAGGTGGCCGACATCACCTTCCGTGTGGGAGAGCACCTCGATCCTGAGTTCCTGTTCGCCCGGCTCTTGTGAGCATCGCTGTGCAACTGCGCGGCGCAACGACCGCTTGTTTCGCTTACCATCCGGCTCGCGAGGCGGGGACCTCGCGATCATGAGCTCGCCCAACCCAGTGCTTCCGCGCGCCGAGACCTTGCGTCTCTGGCAGCGCTTCCACTTCCGCCTGACCATGCTTTACGGCGGGGTCGTGCTGCTGCTGCTCGCGCTGATGGGCGGCATCTTCTACTGGCGCGCGGTCGACGCTGAAGTGCGCGGTTTGCAAGGTCGGTTGCGCGCCGCGGCGATCTCGATCGCCAGCGGTATCACCGCCGAGGAGGTCAATCTCATCTCCGCAGGCGGTCCCGAAGGCGAGGCCATGTACCGCCTCAAGGTCGCGCGCTTTGCGGCTGTGTGCGAGGCAGAGCCGGAGATCACCAGCATCTACTTGTTGCGCCCAACCGATCGTGAAGGCTGGTTCGCCTTCGTGGCCGATCACGTATCGAACGGCCATACCGCGCCCGCGACGGTCGGGCAGCTCTATGACGTCACGCGCACACCGGGTGCCACGCGCTCGCTCGCAGGGCCTGTGGTCGAGAAGGAGCCGTACACCGATGAATGGGGCACGGTGCTCACCGGCTACGCGCCCATCCTCGACGCAAACGGCAAGGCCGTAGCCATCGTCGGAGTCGACGTCTTCGCCACGCGTATCGACACCATGCGCAACCAGGTGCTGGTGGTCACGGTGGTGCTGTTCGGCCTGGCGGCGGTATTGGTCGCGCTGCTCTCCGGCGTGGTCGCGCGCAACGTGCGCAAGCCACTCTCACGCATCATCCAAGCAACCACGTCGGTAGCCGAAGGGAACTTCGACGTGCGCGCCGGGATGGACCGCAAAGACGAGTTCGGCATCTTGGGCGATCAGTTCGATGCGATGGCGGAGGGCCTGAGCGAACGCGCGTTCATCAAAGAGACCTTCGGTGCGTACGTATCGCCCGAGGTCGTGCGCAAGGTGCTCGAGCGCCGCGAGTCGGCAGTGGCCGGCGAGCGTCGACGGGTCACGGTGCTGTTCGCCGATCTGCGTGAGTTCACCTCGCTCAGCGAGCGCCTTCCGCCGGAGAAGGTGGTGGCCATCCTCAACGACTACCTGGAGCGGATGACGCGGGTGATCGGTGAACGTGGCGGTCGCGTCGACAAGTTCATCGGTGACGCGATCATGGCGGATTGGGGTGCGCTCTACGAAATCGAGCTGCCCGAGCGCTCTGCCGTCGCGGCGGCGCTGGCGATGGTGAAAGCGCTGGCCGCCTTCAACCAAGAGGTGAAGAGCGAGCGGCCGCTGCAAGTGGGGATTGGCCTGCATTGTGGGGAGGTCGTCGCGGGCAGCATCGGTTCGGCCAAGAAGCTCGAGTTCACCATTATCGGTGATGCGGTCAACGTCGCATCTCGGCTCGAAGGCGTGACCAAACGCTACGGCGCAGCCATCGTCGCTTCTCGTCCAGTGATCGAGAGCGCCGGGGACGTCTGCGTCAGCCGCCTGCTGGACCGCGCCACCGTCGCCGGGCGGGAAGAGGCCACCGAGCTTTTCGAGATCCTGGACCCCCAAGATCCGCGCGCCGCGCGGCTGCCGCTTTGGGAACGCGCCATGGATCACTACTTCGCCAAGCGCTTCGGGGAGGCGGCAGACGACTTCGAACTGGCGGCCGAAGAGCTCGAGGACCCGGCAGCGCGGTACCAAATCGAGCGTTGCCGCGAGCTGGATGAGAGCCCGCCGAACTCGCGGTGGACGGGCGTTGCGCGGCTGAGGAAGTGACGCCTATCCGGGTATGTAAGCCGCTGGGAGTTTGCTCGGCGCCGTGCCACCATGAGCGGTTGTGACGATCGCGAGGTTCTCTTTTCTATTCAGCCTGACGCTCGGTTGTCTCGAGCTGAACTACGGCTGGGGCGGCTCTGCCGGAGACGGTAGCGGCGGTGTCGGCGCCGGCGCTGGCGCTGCGACCGGGGGCTCGGCGGGAATGCCAACGTCCGGCGGTGGTGGCAGTGGTGGCAGCGGAGGAGCGCCCTGTGTTCCCACGGAGGAGACCTGCAACGGGCTCGACGACGATTGCGACGGTGTCGCCGACGAGCCGGATTCCGGCTCCGGCGAGGCCTGCGGCTGCACCTGGCTCACGTGGAGCGACCGTCTCTACGCCGCTTGCACGACGGTAGGCGACTTCGATCAGCTCACCTGTCCAGCCGGTACGGATCTGGTCGTGCTCGGTTCAGCCGAAGAGCAGGCCGCGCTCTATGTGCTCGTCCCCGACCTTGGCACCGCGGCCTTCATCGGTCTTCGCCAGGACGACGACGCAGCCCAAACGGCGGTGGGATGGCGTTGGGTCGGTCGCGAGAATGGTGCGCTGGTAAAACGGGATGGCCCTCTTCCGCCCTGGAGTTCGGACCAACCCAATGACCGCGCGCCGCAGGTCGAGAATGAGCCGGTTGCGCTCGAAGACGGTCGTGAGAACTGCGGCTTTCTCTTCCGCACCCCCAGCGGAGAGGAGACGATGACCGACGGCGCTTGTTCGGGCCCGGGCGTTACTCGCGTCCTTTGCGAGCAGCAGCCCGACAATTGCAGCTCGGGTGTAGCGTGCCACGGGGTGCTCGGTTGTCCCGGCGTTCTCGACTGCACGATGCCCGAGGGGGAGCGTTGTGTCCCGTCTCCCAGCGAAGAGCTTTGCAACGGCTTCGACGACAACTGCGACGGCGTGCTCGATGATCCGGTCTGCGGTTGTGTGACCTTCACCGACGATTCGACTGGGCGGGCCTACAAGCGCTGTTTGGCCAGCGTCGTGATTGAAGCTGCAGCGTGTGGCCCGGGCTTTCGGCTCGCTGCGCCCGGGAGCGAGAGTGAGCTCATGTTCCTCGAGGAGAGCGAGGCCGGATTTGAAGGCCACCACGTAGGCATCGTGCAGCGGCTCGGGTCGATGGCCTCCGAGGACGGTTGGGCGTTGCTCGATGGGACGCCAATCCCCGCGACGTTCTGGTCTGACAGCGAGCCGAACGAAGGTGGGCTGGGCAAGGAGAGCGACTTGCAAAACTGTGCTCGTCTCACCGCGCTTGGCCTTCGCGACGGCGAGTGTGGCTCGCAACAGAACGGCTACTTCTGCGAACAGATCCCCTGAGCGTCCGCCCGCCCAAGTGCGACAACGACGGGGCAGTGCGTGACGCCAATGCGACCACCCTGTCCCACGGCAGCTCACCGATTGGCCGAATCCTCGAGGATTGAGTGACCCTCTGACTGGCACGCGTTGTGTATTGCAAACGTGGCGATGCGTCTGATTCAAAGACTTGGTTGGCTAACGCTGGTCGCGGGGCTCTCGTCCTGCATCGGAGAGATTGGCTCTGGTGTTGAAGGCGGTCCCGAGCCGGACCCACAGATCATGTGCTCGGATGAAGCGCCGCTGAGCGTCCCGATGCAGCGGATCACGGCCTCGCAGTTCGAGCAGGTGATGACCGAGCTGTTTGGCGAGGGGCTCGACTTTGGGGCGGCCTTTCCGCGGCCGCTCGCTACCTACGCCTATTCGAGCTTTAGCGCCGCCAACCCGGTCGCCGATGCGCAGGTCAAGCCGATCATGGAAGCGGCCGAGGCGATTGCCATGCAAGTCGCCGACCGCATCCCGGCCTGCAACGGCGATGAGACCGCCTGCGCGAGCGACTACCTGAGCGCGCTCGCCACGCGCGCGTTGCGGCGCCCAGCGACAAGCGATGAGCTGGCGATGTTGATGGGCCTCTACAGCGGTTCTCGAGCCGAGATGGATCACGCCGAGAGCATCGCTGTCGCCGTGTTCGGCTTGTTGCAGATGCCGCAGTTCCTGTACCTGCTCGAGAACCAGCCGGTCGACGAAGTGTCGACCACGCTCGACGGCCAAGAGACGGCACAGCGCATGGCCTTTCTTTATTGGAACGGTCTGCCGGACGAAGAGCTGCTCGCCGCGGCCTCGAGCGGTGCGCTCGCCGACGCGGATACCCGCCGCAACCACGCCGCGCGCATGCTCGCCGATCCCCGCGCACAGCCGGTGCTGACCAACTTCATGCGCGAATGGCTGATGGTGAAGGGCTTCGTCTCTGACCAACATTCGCCCGAGCTCGCCGCCGCGCTCGAAGAAGAACTGCAACGCAATCTGGAGGCTGCGCTGGTCTCGGAGAACGGCTTCGCTGAGCTGCTCAGCTCGAATCGAACCTGGGTAAACAGCGAGCTCGAGGCGTTCTACGGCCTCGCTCCGCAGAGCAGCGGTCCCGATGATTGGCGTGAGGTCGAGCTCGATCCGGCGCAGCGGGTAGGCGTGCTCACGCACCCGGTGCTGATGTCGAAGTTTGCCCACGGTGACAAAGCCTCGCTGATTCTGCGCGGCAAGTTCATCCGCATGAATTTGCTGTGCACCGACATCAATCCGCCACCGCCAGGCGCACAGGAGGAACAGGCCAAGCTGACGCCGGAGGACGCAACCCCGGAGGAACAGTCGCAAGCTCGCCTCGACAGCGTCTCCTGCGGCGGCTGTCACGTGCTGATGGATCCCATCGGGCGCAGCTTCTCGGCCTTCGACGGAGCCGGACACTTTGATCCGAGCGTCGGCGGTGAAGCTGTTGCAGGCACCGTCTACCCACCTTCCGATCTCGAGGGTGATTTCAGCGGACCGCGCGAGCTCGGTGAGATCCTCGCGGGTGCAGACGAGGTGCGCGCCTGCTTTGCGCGCCACTTTTTGCGCTACTCGCTCGGCAAGACGGAATCGTATGAGGAGAAGTGTTCCGTACAGCTGATCTCCCAAACGATCAGCACCGAGAGCAATACGTTGGTCGATATCTTTGCGAACGTGGCTGCCGCCCCAGCCTTCGTTGATCGCGCATCGGAGGTGGAGCAATGAGCCGCATTCAGGGAGCCAAGAAGGGCACGAGTCGCCGTCGTTTTCTGCGCACGCTCGCCGGCGGTGCGATCGCGCTGCCGTTCCTCGAGCTCGACGTCGTGCGCGCCGCCGACTTGCCGAAGCGCTTCGTCATCTTCACCACCGGTGAAGGCAACCTGCCGGCGCGTTTTTCGCCGCCCAAGCTCGCGAACAATGCCCTGCAACTGAGCGAAATGTTGCAACCGCTGGCCGCCAACAAGCAGTACTTGAACGTCGTCTCGGGCGTCTCCAACCTGCTGCCCGGCCTGCATACTTCCAACGGTCACAACGCCCCCGGTCATACGCTGCTCTGCGCCAACCTGGTGGATACCACCGGCGTCGGCTCGTTCGACCCTGGTCTCGAGGTCAGCGCCGGGATGCGTTGCCTCGGCCCTTCGATCGATCACTACTTGGCGAGCAAGTTGGGCTCGATGGAGCCGCTCAACCTGGCTATCGGCGGCTCCGACCCGGGCGAGAACCGCATGTTCTACAAGATGAAGGGCGAAAGCGAGGCTGGCGCGAACCCCGAGGCACCGCTCAACGCTGATCCGGTGGACGCCTTCAACTCGAACCTTGCCGGCCTCCCGGGCGGCCCTGCCACCACTCGCGCCGATCGCTTTCGTGCACGACGTAGCCCGGTGCTGAACGGCGTAATGGACTCGTTCAACTCGCTCAACAAGAACCTCGGCGCCGCCGACAAACAACGCGTCGAAGATCACCTCGATGCGCTGCGCGATCTCGACAAGAGCTTGAGTTACGTGCCCCCGGTCGAGTGCGGCAATGCCACGTTGGACGTGCCCCCCGGCTTCAGCGTGCCTGGTTGGCCCGACTATTCGTACATGAAGGAACAGGCCGACATGATGGTGGACATCATGGTCAACACGCTCGCCTGCGGCGCCCGTCAGATCGTCACCCTGCAAGACACCGCCTACGATGGGCCGCGCTTCGACTGGCTGCCCGAAGGCCCGATGGAGGGCTGGCATGCGCAGGTCCACAACGACCCAGCGCTCGGCCTCGGCTACGGCAGCAACAACGACAACCCCAACCTTCGCGCGGGCTTTCTCTACTACGCCAGCGTCTACAATCAGATCCTCACGCGCATGGCGGCGATCGAGGAAGCCAACGGCATGAACATGCTCGAGAACAGCGTCGTTCTATGGATCAGCGAGTTCGGCTGGGGCCAGACCCACGAGACCCACGACCTACCGATCGTGCTCGCAGGTGGCGCGCAAGGCCGCCTACCGATGGATCGTCATTTGGTTCGGCCGGGCGCCACCATCGGCGATCTGTACACGTCCATCCTCCACGCCTTCGACCAAACGGACACGTCCTTCGGTTACGACGAAGAAGCGGGCTTCAACAACGGCGGTATCAACGGCCTCGTGACTTGACCTTCGGCGCTGGCTTGGTCGGCGGGAGGAACGCCTGGTAGAGGAAGTTGCGCGCGTCCAGCGGCCTACCGTTGAGCGCGCTGTACCAGGCCCACTTGCGCCCTGTTTCAACGTCCGCCGTGCGTGCATCAACCTGCTTGCGCCAGGCCTCGGGGTCCCCGCTGAGGTCAGGCGGTCCCACTTCAAGAACCTTGTTGAGCAGCTCGAACACCGAGGTCTCCACCGCCCAGTACTTCTTGGTTAGGCGGGCGAAGTCGTCCGGCGAGCTGTCCGTCAGCGCGCGGTTCGCCGCGACAGGATCGTCGAGGCGCTTCAGCAGCGCGAGTACGTACGCTGCGAAGAGCAGGTCCCGCGAGATGGTCCGGCCATCTTTCAGAGCAACCGGCTTGTCGTCGGTCTCGCGAACGGCCTTCCGCAGCGCCGCCAGCGAAATGAAGCGCCCTTTCGGCGGGGGCCCGGGCAGACCGATCGGGCCGTCGAGGCCGTCATCGAAACCGTCGTCTTCTGCCTCGTCCTCCTCGTCCTCCCCATCCACTGGCTCCCCCAGCAAGTCCTCCCCATCGATCGTGCGGCTTAGCCAGCGCGCGTTGGGCGGTAGCTTCTTCGGCTCACCGAGGTAGTCGGCGCGACGAAGCCCGGTGAAGGAGCGAAAGACCCAGCGATCGAGCTCATCGCCCAGTTCGTCGTAGTAGTCCCTGGCATCGCCAGGTTCTCCCCGCGGATCTGCGCCGAATTGAACAAGAACATACGAGTCCGACGCATCGGCGATCTGCATCCATCTCGTGGTCGTACCCAACGACGTGGCCAGGTGCTGCGCCAAACCAAAATCCGCTTCATAACGATTGCTGAAGAGGATGGATAGCCACTTGACTCGATCGGACGCCTACGGCTCTGCACGAAAGGCGAGTCCAAGCGCTGTCGTGCGCGCCTTTCCCTCACGCAGATGGTTCGGCTGCAGATCCGCACGCCAGGTCGCAGGCCCCTGCTTGGCGCCGAGCCCGAGGTAATAGTTCTCCGTAGCCGCGATCACCGTGTCGGTTTTGATCCCTCTGCCGAGGCGCACGATCACCGAGCCAACATTGGTCCCCATCCGCGGCATCTCACCCTAAAGCGTCAGCGCAGTGAAGGGCTTTGCACGGCGTCGCGAGCTCGTTGCGAGGTCAGTGCTGGACGGCGCCGGCTTCAACGACGGCAGAACGCGAGGTTCGGATCGAGGAAGCACGCGTCCTCACGCAGGGTATGGGCGTCCTCGTGTCTGCCCCGCGAGCGCTGCAATGCTTCCGCGCTGACGCAAGCTTCGGCCGAGGGCGCAGTCGCGCGGCATCCTTTCACGATCGCTGCGAACAGGGTCTCCATTGCAGGTAACGTCTTCGCGGCGTCGGGGAGCTTTTGCCAGGCCGCCTCCACCGTCTTGGCGAGTTCGAAGCACGCACCACCTGCGCCGCCCGCGCAGGCCTCTTCGAATAGGCGCTTGGCTGTCGCCGGATCGGAACTCCGGCGCGCTTGCAGCTCCTTCGAGCGAGCGCACGCCGCGAGCTCAAATGGTTCGAGGGCGACCTTCACAGGAGCGCAAGCCTGTGCGTGAAGCTGCTCGCGCCGCTGCGGGTCTTCGCTGCGTGCCGAGAGCTCCACGCAGCCAGTCGGGTCACCTCCGCTACAGGCGGCCTCGAGCGCGCGCAGGAGCATCGTGCCATCGACGATAAAGCGAGCTCCTCGGGTATGCGCGTGGGCACACGCTCGTTGGCCCTCGGGGTCTTGCGGGTTCACGTCTCGGCAGGCCGCGTCGTAGAGCTGCCGCGCGCGCTGTTCGTCTCGCTGCACGCCGAGGCCATGCTCGAAGAGGCGCCCGCGGTCGAAGCATGCCAGCGCATCTCGGAGCTCGCCATCGCAGCCCTTCTCGAGCAGCCTTGCGACCTCTGGCCAATCGGGACTCTGCCGCCACTCGGGCCAGCGGAGCCGCGCGGCTTTCGCACAGCCGCGCGCAAGTCCACCGTTACAGGCGGTGGTGAACGCCTGCTCGGCGCGATAGCCATCCCCGGTTGCGCGCGGGTTTGGGAACAGGTTGCCCAAGGCCAAGCAACCCTCGGGGTCGTACAGAGCACAGGCCGTTTCGAGGAAAGGTTTGGCCTCGGCTTCATTCGGGGCGGGGCCCTCGAGCGCCATGGCCCCGCGGCGCGCGCACGCAGTGCCATGCTTGTCTTTGCATGCGTGCTCGTAGAGAGACTTCGCCTTCACCGTATCGCGCGAGACCCCGCCCGCTCCCTGCTCGTGGATCGTTCCGAGTGCGAAGCAGGCGCGCGGCTCGGGGATCGAGCCTTCGCAGCCCTCGCGCGCAAGCTCGAAGGCACGTTGAGGGTTCGTAGGACCGCCGGCCTCGCTGAGGAGCGATTCGGATAAGGCCGCGCAAGCGCCGCGGTTCCGCTTGTCGCAGCCCTTCTCATAGGCGCGCCGAGCCTGTTCCGCGTCTTTGGGCGCGCCGCCTTGACCGTGCTCATACATTGCGCCGAGCAGCGCACAGCTGGCACCGCCGCCGTCGTCGCAGCGGGCGAGGCAGTCGTTGACCTCGTGCTTGCAGACGACCTCGGGGCGCTTGAGATAACGCACCCCCAAACCCACTGCGCCGAGCGCAACGGTGCTCGCGATGGCAGCCGCAACCTGAAGCTTCCAGCGAGAGGGCGCCGCGGGAGCAGCCCTTGGGGCTTCCCCAACCGGTCGATACACGATGCCCGTCGTTCTTGGCGCCGAGGCCACTGCGCTGGTTGCGGCGAGCTCGAGCGGTGTGGCTGGGAGGTTGGCCCCCGCAGCGAGGACAGGCGCTAGCGCTTGCATCGCGATCGCTGCGTCGGTGTATCGCTCTCGTGGCTCCCGCGCCGTACAGCGCGCGAACCATGCGTCGAAGCCTACCGGTAACGGGCGGCTCCACCCGAGCTGCAACGCGCGTTGAGAGGCTGGCGCCATCGGATCGAGGACGATCTCCCGCAGCAGCGCGCTCACGCCTGACTGCCGGTCGCTGGCTGCGAGCCAATAGGACCGTCCCGTCAGCATCGCGAAGGCGATCAAGCCGAGCGCCCAAACATCCGTCGCTGGGCCGATGCGGCCCGCTCGTTCGGTCTGCTCCGGTGCCATCCACAGCGGCGTGCCCATCGCATCGGTCGACGAGGTCTTCGCTTCGGCGATGATCTTCGCGATACCGAAGTCGAGCACTTTGACCGTGGTCGAGGCCCCGGCTCGCCGCGCCTCCGCTACAAATACGTTCTCGGGTTTGAGATCGCGGTGCACTACCCCAGCGACGTGAGCCGCGCCGATCGCGTGACAGAGCTGCTCGAAGATCTCCCGTGTGCGCTGCGGAGAAAGCGCGCCCTCCTGTTCCAGCAAGGTCGCGAGATCCCGGCCCTCGAGCAGCTCCATCACGAGCCACGGCATCCCGGTTTCAGTGTCCACGCCTGCGGCCAGCACCGAGACCACGTGGTCGCTGGCGATCGATGCGCCAACGCGCGCCTCGCGCGCAAAGCGTTCGCGCAGCACCAAATCGCTCACCAGCTCCGGTCGCATGAGCTTGAGCGCCCGCCGCATACCGGTGCTCAGTTGCTCCACGACATACACGGAGCCCATTCCACCCTGGCTGAGCGGACGTTCGACACGGTAGTCGCCAGCGAAGACGGAGCCGATGGGCAGGAGCGAGGTCACGATGAGAGCAACATAGGCTACGGCCCTCGGCTGGTTCAAGCCGGCGCAGGCTGCTCGAGTCGAGCGCTAGGTTTTTGCAAATGCGGCGTCGAACGTTGGCGCTAGGCGCTTTGGCGCAGCGCCTGTTCTGCGTTGGTGCCGGCCTCCAGCGCGATTTGCAGAAGGTGATCAGGGCTGCCTGGTAAGCCGCAGGCTGCGGCGGTCTGCACGAGCGTCAAAGGCAGCTCGTTCACGGCCCCCGCACGAATCGCATGAACGAGTTGGGGTGCCGTCACTCGTGCAAAGACTGTGAGTCGCCCCAGCACAGACCAGGTCGACGGGTGTCGATCGCTCGACGTTCCAACGGCTTCGCAAACGTCTGCGGGTAAGTTGTTGCGCGCGAGTAGGCGCGCGCCGATCTCATAGGAGCAGCCGCCGTAGCGATGCCGTTCGAGCTCCGTGCGAAGGAACAGATTGCCGCCCGCCTGGTGCCACAGCTGCAGGTAGCCGTTGTCATCCACCGAAAGGCACGCCATCGCGCCGACCTCCGAAAGCAGCCCACAAAGGAACGCTTCGCTGCGCGAGACGCCCTGAAGCTCTTTGGCCAGCCGTCGAGCAAGCGCTCCAGTAAGCACGCACACTGCGTGGAGTTGGGGTGCGAGCTCGTTATGCGAGCGAAAGGCTGCAAGCATCGCCATCGCGGCTGCCATGTCGCGGATCTCCCCAAGGCCAACCACCGCAACGGCGTGCTCCAAGTCGCGAATCCGCCCCGACATACCAAACGCAGAGCTGTTCGCGATGCGCATCAATTGTGCAGCCAACCCTGGGTCGACCGCGATCGCCTCAGCAACCTGGCGAACATTGGCTCGTTGGTCGCCTGCCACCGACATCACGCGCGTCGCCGCCTCCGGAACGGGGCAGACCTCCCCAACCTTCTCCAACAACCGTTGCAACCGTTCGTTCGGCAAGAGGCCCCCCTTGACTGAGCGGCACCTTTGAGGCGACGAAAAGGGTCGCGGTACAACTTCGCACTACGCCTCAGTACGCGTGCTCCAAGCGGTATACTTCTGCGCAGGGTCGGCAGAGCGTAGAAGCGATCCCGGTGTTGCGCCGCGTGCGCCCGGCAACGGCCTTGAACACGGCACCGCTCTGCTCTTCGTCGCAACGAAGACACGCATTGAGCTCGCCGTTTTCCTCGTGATACGGCGCTCCGAGCAGGTCCAAGCAAACGTCCAGGCAAGCGTCGCGGGTGTGCTCGGTATTGAATGCCCAGACCTGTGCGCACGGCAGAGAGAAACCGAGCTCTGCGATGCAGCTCACGAGCCCTTCGTGATCGCTGAGGTTCGCGATCCCGCAGCTACGCACTGGCCCGGTCAGGTCGAGTTGCTCTGCGTAAACCGCGAGGTCCTCGAGTGTGGAGCAGAGCCCACAGGCGTCACCATGGGTCACCACGGCTCCCGCGGCTTCCGCTGTTGCGGCGCTTGAATAGGTATCCAAGCTGTAGATCTTTTGCGCCGCGTCGGTGACGAGCACGCCGCACACCGCACCATCGGCGCCGGGGTTCGCAGGCTCGAGGTATGGATCGGCGGTCAGTTCCGGCAGCGGCTCCGCGATCGTCCACTCACGCAATTGCGCAACGCGCTCCGGCGTCCATTCGGCTTCCTGCCAGCTGTCGTCGCAGTCTCCGCAAGTTGGCCGGCACTGCGCTGTGGTCAGCCCGGTCATCTCGTTTGGTCGCCCAAACAAGGCCGGCTCAGGGGCGGGTGTGCAGACCGTCTCGGATTCGCTCGAGCACGCGGCGAAAAGGCCTATCAGAAGCAGACGCGTAGTCCTCACGCCACAAGCTTGGACCAGCCACGCTTCGATGGGGAAGTTTCTTCCTCTCGAGGTTCGCGCGCAGGCCCAGGATGACGGTGCCCGATTTCTCAAGAAAGGTCTCTACCAAGGTTTCACCAAACCAGCGGAGCAGGTCTGTCGGACGCTATTTGCCCGTTGAAGAGCGCGCCGTGCCGGAGCTAGCCCCTTCCAGGATCGCCTGGACTGCAATCGAATTGCCGATCGCTTCGAGCACCCCACCTCGCTGAATCAGCTCCCGCGCAAAGATCAGCCGGTGGTTGGGATCGTCGAGCGAGGAAATTGCGCAAACACGCATCGCTTCAGCTGCGATCTCCCGCGCTTTGGCTGCCCCGAATACGCGCTCCAACTTTGCGAGCGCAGCGCTACTCGACACGGTCGAACCTTCGCGCAGCTTGTGCCACGGCTTGCGCTTTGCGCTCGGTCATCGCAGAAAGATGAGCAATGAACGTCGGGTTCGTCATGCCGTACCAAATGAAGGTCTTGCGGTAGTTCGCGAGCTGGGTCGCCTGAACTGCCGCCACCTGTTCGGCGTTGAACGTCCGGCCCGTCGCCGCCGCGAGCGTCTCCACGTCCATTGCGGACTGTTGCGCCAGAAGACCGTCAAACGCGTCGAGAATCCCGAGCTGCCAACTCAAGTGCGGCGGGCGTCGCCGAGGTGGCGATCTTGTCGAGCTCGAGGGCGTCGATCTTTGCGTGTTGTGCCTCTTCCAACCAATGGTTCTTTAGGAGGCCCTTGAACAACGGATCGACATCAGCGTCCTTTACGCACTCTGTGTAGTGATGCTGCGTCATCAGCTCGATGTGGAGCGTAATCAAGAGGACTGCCATCGGGCTGTGACTCATGATCACTGCGGCGACCTCTTGCGCCGTTTCGAGTACTCCGCACGGGTGGCCGAAGTCGCGCTGAAATGCGCGTCGATAACGATCAAACAGCGCCTGATGCTTCAGCTCCTCGTCAACGAAGCGAGTGAGCGCGCGCAGTGCGTTCGGGTCCCCAAAGACTTCGGCGTGCGCGTGCTTCAGCATGGTCGCGAGGATGTACTCCTCAACGAAGCTGAACAGGTTGAGGTACGCGTTGCCTGAAAGATGGTTGAGTGCGAGTCGCTCGGCCTCGTTCAGGAACGCGCTACCTGCAGCTCGCAAAGGCCGCGCGTACCTGCCAACTGCTCGGGTAAGAAAGGCCGCGTGAAGTCGAGCCGTGTCTCCGCTGGCATCACTTCATCCAGTTTCCAGCTCACCCGCTCAGATACTTTGACGCACCCCGCGTAGTCGAAGTTGAGGTTCAACATTGGTACGAGAGCATCACGGCTGATAGCGACCCTCAAGTGTCGGTTAAGGTTTCGAGGTCTGCTGTCAACTTGGCTACAAAGTCGTGCGCCCGAGAGGTTCAGCGCACGTGCTGCTTCAGGCGCATCAACAACTCCGCGCTGACGCTTACTCTGTTGCTTCGCAACCAAGTTGCACACTGCTCCACAGCCTCTTCCATTGTCTCCGTCGCAACGGTCGGGACGGGTGAGGGAGCGACCCAATGAATCGCTGTGATCGCGCTACGGAGCAGGGCGTTGTTGACGACGATCACCGTTCCCAGGGAGAACTGTTTCGCCGGGTCGCGCGAGCGCGTGATGTAGTCGGCTAGCTTGCGCCGCACGAGAGCATCTGGGCGTTCGCTAACGCCGCGTGCGTCAACGATGTGGACCATCGTGCTGCGGCGGCTGAGCGCTTCATCAAAGGCTGCGGCCATTTGGTCGGCCGCTTCGGCGTTCAGCGTGCCATGAAGTGTCATCACCACCACGGGCCAGAAGTCCAAGCTGAACTCCACCGCGCTCCGTTTGCGGGCCTGGTGTGACCCACTTCCACACTGCGCTCCCTGCACCCTTGGTAACTTCGTTCGCGCCTCGTTCGCCTTGCAGTCGGACGCTAGCGACTTATCCGCTACACGCGTCGACGCGGACCCAAGGCCTCCAATATCTGCTGTTCGAACGGCTCACGCGCCGAGTAGGAATGCATCGGATCACGAAGGGCGAGGTTGGCAACCGAGACCGCCATGGCGATCAGTTTCGAATGGAAGAGCACGTGGACACTCGCGAGCTTGTCCTGATTGAGCTTGCTCCACTCGATCGACCTGACCCTCGCCGCGGAGTCATACGAGGTGACGTTGGCTAAGTCGTCCATCAGCAAGAGCGGCGCCCTTGCCTCACTCACCGCACGGTCACACAGCTGTACGCTTTGCTCGACCAAGGTCGTACTGACGTGGCCTTTCACCTGCTGAAGGACAACGGCCTCTTCGGCGAACACCCAGGCAGACAAGACGCCTCGAGCCTCCTCTTTGACGAGGGTGGGCGGCCCGAGTCGGGCTCGCACCTGCTGCGAGAACGTGCTGCCGACCATGTCCCTATTCGAACTGCAGCGGATCGCCGTGCAGACAACTCAAGCGCGTACAACCTCTGGGATCGCTTCGCGATCCGACTTGAGGTGGGCTCATTCGTGCGGAATGCCCGCCAGCGTGGCCAGTTCAACCGGGTGAAACGGGGGACGCGGGGTGATCGGCTTGTCGGCGATACCGCCGTGCGACTCGATCACCCGCGCACATAGTCCCAAACAATATTTTCCCTGGCAGAACCCGGTGGCAAAACCGGTGTAACGCTTCGCCGACTCGATGTCGCGATGCCCTCGCTCGATGGCTACCTGGAGCTCATGCAGCGTGACGTCTTCACATCGGCAAACGAGCGTTTTCTGCAAGTTACTTGGCTGCCTTCTTGTCGGCTGCCGGTGCTGCGGCCTGGAGTTGCTCCTGCGCTTGAACCCAGAGGGCCAGCTTCTTGGCGCGTCGTCGTTTCTGTTTCGCTCGGACCATCGGTTTCTGCGGCATGAAACTTTCCTACACGCGCCTTTCGCGCAGAGCAAGCCGCTTGACTAGGACTTCTTCCGAGCCGTGGCGCAGCCAAGGTTCACCGTCAGATCGAACTGACCATCTGACCAATACTTGGATACGGCTCCACGCACGTACTCGAGCGACTCGGCGGCCTCGGGGCTGCTGTCGCTCAAGGTCGAAAATTGGCGAGCGACGAAGGCTTGGAACAGCGCACTCTCGGCGAAGCGTCGCCCATCCGAGAACGGAACGCTGAGCAGCTGCACGTCGACCTCCACCTCGACGAATCCCAGCCGCTCGAGTTCTTGCACGAGCGTTTCCGGCGTAGGCCTACCTTGCCCCGAGAGTTCGACGTCCTCGTTGAGTTTGGGCCGGTCATGTTTGAGGGCGCATTCGCGCAGCATGTCGGCGATCTCGGGGAAGCTCCCTCGCAACGGGCTCGCAAACACGAACTGCCCACCGCGTTGCAGCACGCGCTGCGCCTCCGCCATCAGCAGCAGACGTTCGCGCGCACCGCTAAGCGGGTGACACAAGAGCGCATGGCTGAAGCTCTCGTCCTTTTCCGGGATCGGCAGAGACAACAGCTCCGAACTCTTTACCCGCGCGTCCGCTGCGCGCAAACCCGCCGAATGCGACGAAGGCTCGAACACGCGCATGGCCGCGTTGGGCATCCGCTCGAACACCCGGTCTATCAGCAGAGTAACGAGCGGCCCAGCGGCCAGCACCCGGCTGGCCTGCTCTGTTGCATCGAGGCGATCCACTGCCATCCAGCCAAAGCCCGACAGATACGCAGGGAACACCTCACTGCTTAGCAGCTCGGCGTCGGCCTTGCTGAAGATCGGCCCCAGGGGAGGAGCGGGGGCGTCGGGCTTGGTCACGACCGCGAACTCAACCTCAGTTGGGCCGGTCGTTCTTGGCGGGGGCGTCGTCTTCGTCGTCCTCTTCCATGCCCTCGAGCAAATCGATGGCGTCGAGGGCGAGTTCTCCCAGCGAGACCTCGCCTTCCTCGTCTTCTTCGTTGCTCATCTGCACGGTGCGCTTGTCATTTTCGAGCTTCTTCAAGTGACGAATGATCGAAGGGTCACCAATCGTCACGGCGACCTCGATCGCTGCTGCGACGGCGTCGGGATCTTCATGACCGAGGAAGCTCTCGAGCAGTTTGGCGACGCCAGGCTCCGGTACCTCGGCCAGCAAATACGGGAGCTCGGGTAGCGCGGGGGAGCCGACGGGCAGCCGCTTGAGCGCGCGCTCGATGCCTTTGGCGACCTCCTTGAAGCGGTCGAAGCTGAGCCCCTCGAGTTGCTCGCCAGCGGCCTCACGTGCCCCGGGAAACTCGCTCGAGAGGATGTCGATCAACAGGTCCACCGCGCGGGGCCCGTCGAACTCGCCAATCAACACCGCAAGCCGTTCGAGTCGCAAGGTGGCCTCGTCCTCGTCGGACTCCTCCAGCGCGCTCTTCATCGCCTTTTCTGCCGCGTTCATTACGACATTGGGATCTTTGTCGGCGATCTGCCCGTGAAGGGTTCGCACGCGCCGCTCCGCATCGAAGAGGGCGTTCAGGTTCTGTTCGACTTCGTCCAGTTTCGCCATGGCGCCCAGGTACCAACCTCCTGCCCGTGTGGCAAGGCTGGCGTCACTTCCTCAATCTTCTCGGCGCGAGAGTCCCATCACCACGTCCACAATCAGCGCTGCTCGTTTGGCCATCAAGTCTGCGTCCAGCTTCTCCGATCGGTCGGTCGTGCGGTGGTAGTCGGGGGATTCGCCCGAGGAGAAAAAAATGGTGGGCACCCCCGTCTGCTCGAAGGGGGCGTGATCGCTCCGGCCCTCGGCCAGCGAGGTCACCATGCTGCGTAAACTCTCCGGCAGGTCCTCCGGGAAGACCGCGCGGAGTTGCGCGATCTCGGCCTTGGTCTTGACCAGCTCACGAAAGGAAGTCGGCGCGTTTCGCGAGAGCAGCACGCCCACCGCCTGCGCCGGGTCGACGTCGCGCAGCACGCCGAGCAGGCGCGCGGCGAACCATAGCGCGCGGTCATCGACGAGCGGCCTGCCGATCATGTCGAGGTTCACCATCGCCGTGAACGCCCCCTGGCTCTTGGGCCAGCTTCGAACGAAGTGGCTGCTACCGCGCAGCCCAAGCTCCTCTGCGCCGAAGAAGACCACTAGCACCGGTCGGCGCAGGCGCTCGCGCTGGCGCTGCAGCACTTTGGCGACTCCGAGCGCCACAGCCGTCCCGGAGGCGTTGTCTTCCGCGCCCAAGAAAGTCTGCCCATCCACTGTTCCGAGGTGGTCGTAGTGAGCGCCCAGCACCACGTAGGAGCGCTCGCTCGCCTGCGTGCTTGGCTCGATCACCGCGACGACGTTTCGGCTTTGCCGCTTACCAAAGGCGAACGGTTGAATGCGGTCGCCCAAGCGACCGAGCTGCTCGCGATCCAATTCCTGCGCGATCCATTCGGCTGCCCGCGCTTCGTCCTCCGTTGCCGAGCCGCGACCGTTGAACGAGGCGGAGGCGAGAAACGTCGCATCAGCGAGCAGCTTCTCGCGACCGATCGGATTTTCCGCGCTGGCTGCTTCCACAGGCCCAACGCTGGTCGCGGCACTCGCTGACGTTGCAGCGCTCGAGCTAGTGGACGTCTGCGCTTCGGCTTGGCTTGGAACACCACGCTCAGGCGAATCGGCGTTGGTGCGACAGCCGAGCGCGAGGCCGGCGAGGCTCGCCACAGCCAGCATGCGAAGGCAGCGCTCGCGTTGGACCACGGCTCTTCATAGGGGAAGCCTGTGGTGACGTCAGCTGATTGCGCGTGGCTGGTTGCGGCGCTAACAGGAACGAGTGCACCCCTTGGTTCGCGGAGCAGCAGCTGTGGCGGTGCTTTCGATCATCTCGCTGGCGGTGGGAACCAAAAGCCCGGTGCCGCGGGCACCTGCCGCGGTGCTCACCGCTTCTGCAGGGGTTCCAGTCATTCTGACCGCCATGCCGTGCGGCCCGCGCGAGCTGCCGGAGGGCAATAGCTGCGTGCCGCTGCCATCGCTGCAGCCGGATAGCGACGAGACCGAGGATGAAAACGCGCTGCGCGGGCGACCATCGACGGGCAACGTGATCCCACGCAAGCCGGATCGCCCGCGCGACCCGGCGCAGTTCCTGCTCCCCATCGAGGGCGAGCTGCTCGTGCTCTCTGGTTTTGACGATGCAGCGGACGCCGGTGAGCACCCGCTCGCGGTGGAGCTTGGCGTGGCGCGCGGTGCTGCCGTGCGCGCGCTCACCCTCGATGGTCAAGTTGGGCCAACCGAGGTGGCTGGCGTTGGTCGTTGGGTCGGAACCACGGTGGTGACGCGCCACACCATCCAAGCCGAACGACCTCGCGTCATCTTGCTGTTTCACGGCCATTTGGACGCGGTCGCACCGGGGCTGAAGGTCGACAGCAAGCTTCCGCAAGGGGAGGTTTTGGGTTTTGCGGGAGACAGCGGTCAACCAGGCGTCGTCAGCCTCTTTCTGGAGGCACGCCTCGTGCGCGAGGGCGCGGTGCTTTCCACTGCAGAGCCTCGCGCCTTGGCCGAGCCCGCGGTCGCGGCTGCGACCGATCTGCGAAACGTGCTCGCGCGAAAGCCCTGAGCGAGTTATTCCTCAGCTCGTGTCGCAGCCAAGGCGCAAGATCCTCATCGTCGAAGATGAGCCGCACATTGTGCTCGGGCTCACCGACGCCCTTGAGTTCGAGGGCTTCGCGGTGATTTCGGCCAATCGCGGGCGAGACGGAGTCAACCTGGCCCGTCAAGAAAAGCCTGACGCGATCCTGCTCGATCTGATGCTGCCCGACACCAACGGCTTCAAGGTTTGTGAAGAGCTTCGGCGTTGGGACGCGTTCGTTCCCATCATCATGCTTACGGCTCGCTCCCAAGAGGTCGACAAGATCCGCGGGCTCGATGCGGGTGCTGATGACTACATGACCAAGCCCTTCAGCGTGGGTGAACTCACCGCGCGCATGCGAGCCTTGCTACGCCGCGCCCAACGCCCGAGCGGTAATCACCCGGAGACCTTTCGCATCGGTGACGCGGAGATCAATCTCACCGCTCACACCATCACGCGTGCCGAGCAAACCCACCAGATCTCCTTCTACGAGGTGGAGCTGCTTCGACTGCTGTTCGAGCGCGTCGGGCAGCCCGTCTCCCGCGATGAAATCCTGCAAAAAATCTGGGGGCTCGACGCAGCACCGTCAAACCGAACGGTCGACAACTTCATCGTGAAGTTGCGCAAAAAAGTAGAGCGTCTACCGGACAAGCCGGAGCGCATTCTCACCGTCTACGGCTACGGCTACAAACTCGCGCCGTAACACCGCACAGCCCCGCTCGCCCCTCCGCGAGCAGGGCCTCTTACGGCAGGATCAGAACGGGATATCGTCGTCGTTGCCGTAGCCGAAGTCATCCGCCGGCGGAGGAGCGTCATCTCGCGCCGGACCGCGCCCCGGAGCAGGGCCGCGTCCACCACCACCGCCGCCACCGCCGCCACCGCCGCCGCCTCGCGGAGCAGGCGCCTCGAAGCCGCCGCCTTCATCCACGACGGCTCGTCCGCCCCCACGACCACCGGTCAAGATCACGTTGTTGGCGACGATCTCGGTCTTGTAGCGCTTGTTGCCGTCTTTGTCCTCGTAGCTCGACGAACGAATCGAGCCCTCGATGAACAAGGTTGAACCCTTGCCGAGGATCTTGGCCAGCGCCTCACCGCGCTTGCCCCAAATGACGACGTTGTGCCAGTCCGTGCGATCACGGCGAACCTTGTCCTTGTCGAGATAGGACTCGGTGGTAGCAAGCCGCAAGTTGAGAACCGACTGCCCGCCTTGGGTGTACCGGAGCTCCGGATCCGCACCGAGGTTGCCGAGCAGCATGACGCGATTGAGCCCTTCAGCCATGCCCGCTCTTCCAACGGTCGAGTCGCAGCGTCAACCAGGGACGAGCGCGCCGAACACCAAGCGCGCAATGCTTAGGTAAACCACGATGCCCAGCACGTCGACGACGGTGGCGATGAACGGAGTCGAGCTCGTCGCAGGGTCGAGGCCGAGGCGCCGGAGGAGCAACGGGAACATCGACCCAACGACGCAACCGCCGATCACGATGCCTACGACGGCTCCGAAGATGGTGAAGGCGAAGCGTGGGCCCTCTCCCGAAATGAACGCACGAACGGCGCCGAGCAGGCCCAAGGCGATGCCCATGACAACGCCTTGCCCAATCTCGCGCGTGAGGATCTTCACCCAATCGGAGTGGCTGACTTCCCCGGTGGCCAGGGCGCGGATCATCAAGGACGCGGATTGCGACCCCGAGTTACCGCCGGTCGAGATGATGAGCGGCAAATAGAACTGCAACGCAGCCACGCTCACGAGCACATCGTTGAAGCGACGCAGCGCGATTTCGGTGAAGAACCCGCCAAAGAACAAGATCGAAAGCCAAACCACCCGCTTGCGAATGAAGGTCCAGAAGTCGGTGCGGAAGTAGGTCTCCTCGGTGGGCTCGATGGCGCCGATACGCTGGACGTCCTCACGCGCTTCATCGGTGAGAACGTCGATCACATCGTCGACCGTGATCACCCCCAAGAGCTTGTGCCCCATGCCGACGACGGGCAGCGCCGAGAAGTCGTACTTGGCCATCGTGCGCGCGACCTCCTCCTGGTCGGTGGTCGGACTCACCGCGTGCACGCGCTCGATCATGATGTCGTCGATCTTGTCGTTGGGGCTGGCCAGCAGGATGTCGCGCAACGAGGCGACGCCGAGCAGCTGCTCCGATTTGGTGACGACGTAAACGTAGTAGACGGTCTCTGCGTCGGTTCCCTCGTTACGGATCTTCTCGATCACCTCGCTCACGCGGGACCCGGGCGCGATCGAAACGTAGTCGGTGGTCATCAGACCACCGGCGCTGTCCTCCGCCCAACGCGCCAGCTCTTCGACCTCGGCAGCGGCGTCGGGATCGACCTGCTCGATCCGTTCGAGCAGGGTCTCGCCCATCTCCTCCGGCAGACCCTCGATCAAATCGGTGCGATCGTCGGCCGACATTTCGCTGACGATGCCAGCGACGTTGTCGACGCCCATGGTCTGCACCATCGACTCTTGCCGATGTTGCTCCATGCGTTCGAACACTCGCGCCGCGAGCTCAGCAGGCACCGCAGAGAGCAGCTTGGCTCCCTCCTCCTGGCCCAGCAGCTCGATCAGGTCGGCGATGTCCTCCTCGTGGATCTCGTCGAAGAGCTCGCTTAGCTGTTCGAGCGCGCCCTCCTCCAGGAGCTGCCTCACCTCAGGCGCAATAGCGACGGCAACGCGGAGCATGGCTGCCCGTTACAGCGAATGACGTCGCTTGGCCACGTCCTTGAACAGAATCTCTCGGCGACTCTCGGAGGCCAGCGCACGAAGACGTTGGGCCAGCTCCGATGAGGGCCCTCATTGTGGCAATCGAAGCAACATCGTAAACTGAGTGGTCGCTATGTGTTCGAAAACGACAATTAAATTGTCTTATGAATTCAGCTGATTGAGTAACTGAGGTGGTGTTGTTGGAATATTTCCATTGCAGCGGAATATGGATTCCTTGTTTAAGGGTCATAGGGGCCCCGTTCTTTCTTGACGCTCGCCAATTCTTGTCGCGCGGCCTCGCTTCGATTTCTGACCGACCCCCGTTGCAAGGAGCAAAAGATGTTGATGCGAACCAAGAAGGTCCTCGGTGGAACCGCGCGTAGCCGTCTGCCTGCGGCCGCCACCGTTTGTGGAATGCTCGGCCTCACGCTGGTGGTAGCGACACCGGCGTGTCTTGACCGGCCCTTGGCGACGGCTGCGCCAAACACCACGTCCACGCTGACGGGGCGGCTCGAACAGAACGCCGTGTCGAAGATCGACATCCTGCTGGCCGTCGACAACTCAGCTTCGATGAAAGACAAGCAGGCGATCCTCGCGGCGGCCGTACCGGAGCTGGTGGAGCGGTTGATTCAGCCGCGCTGCGTGGACTTTCTGAGCGGCGTGCCAACAGGCGTGAGCGTCGACGCAAAAGGCCTTTGCGCAGAGGGGTCTAAGGCCGAATTCCCGCCCATTCGCGACATCAACGTGGGGGTGATCAGCTCGTCCCTCGGGGACCTGACGACGGGCGCGTGCGCGTCCCAGGCCCATAGTCAAGACAATGGGCGCTTGCTTCACCGCGGCGTCGCGGTCGAGGAGACGTTCCAAGGGCAGGGCTTCCTCGCTTGGGATCCCGATAGCGTCCGCGGTGGAGACTCAGATCCGGTGCACTTGACCGGCCAACTCGAAAAGATGGTGCGCGGAGTCGAGCAAACCGGCTGCGGATTCGAGATGCAGCTCGAGTCGATCGTTCGCTTCCTCGTGGACCCTGCGCCCTACGCGTCGCTCGAGCGCGAGGGAGAAGGCGCCAAACAGAAGCTTCGGCGCGTCGGTGTGGATGAGGCGCTGCTCGAGGAACGGAAGGCTTTCTTACGGCCCGACTCGCTGGTGGCGGTGGTCATCCTCTCGGATGAGAACGACTGTTCGATCGATGTGACCTCGCAAGGCTACAAGGCCCTTCCTGGCCCGTTCTATCGTGCGACCAGCGAGTGCGCCGAGGACGCCAATAGTGAATGTTGTCAGTCGTGCGCGTTGCCAATTCCCGCGGGTTGCGACGCGCAAGAAGCCTGCAAGGAGAAGAAGTACACCGAGGAGCAGGACGATGCGAATCTCAAGTGCTTCAAGCAGAAGGAGCGCTACGGGATCGACTTTCTGTACCCCGTCGAACGCTACGTGAACGCGTTTACCAAGGCTCGCATCGATCCGAGTCGAAGTGATCTCGCCGTCGTGGATGCGGCCAAAGCCATCGACAATCCGTTGTTCGTGGCCGAGCAAGGTGCAAAGCCGCGTGCCTCCGACCTCGTGTTCGTTGCGGGCATTGTCGGCGTTCCGTGGCAAGCCATCGCCCGTCGCAATGAGGCTGGGCAGCCCGACCTCAAGCGCGGCTTCCAGAACTTCGAGGAGCTCGAGGAAAAGCTGCCTGCGTTGGTCGGCGACCCCGATCGCTACCTCGAGCCGACAGATCCGTTCATGATCGAGTCGATCACAGCCCGCTCAGGCTTTAGCGAGCTCGCAGGAGCGTCGTTGCCCGGGCCGAACCCGATCAACGGTGGCGAGTACACGGTCAACCCCGTCGCGCCGAACTACTTGCAGCACACCTGCATCTTCCCTCTGGCCGAGCCGGTTGAGGGCGGTGATTGCAAAGCTTGCGTGAATGAAAGCTGCGATCTGCCCCTATGCGACGGGACCACGCAGATCGCCGCCAAGGCCTACCCAAGCCTGCGTGAGCTCTCGGTGCTCAGCGGGATGAAGGAGCAAGGCATCTTCGCTTCGATTTGCCCGGCCAATTCTAGCGGCGCCGACACAAACGCTGTGGATTATGGCTACAACCCCGCTGTCGAAAGCATCATCGAGCGGGTCAAAGAGAAGCTTCAAGGCCAGTGTTTTGCGCGGCAACTCGAGGTGGACCCGCAGACCGGCAACGTAAGTTGTTTGGTGCTCGAGGCCATGCAAGTGGAGGACCCGGCGCAATGTTGCAACGTGCCCGGCCGCGCTCAGATCCCCGAGTTCATCGATGGCGAGCCGAACCCTTCCTACCAGGCCGTGCGCCAAGCCAAGGCAGACCGCTACGCGATCGACTGGAACTGCTTCTGTGAGATCGTGGAGGTTGCGGCTGGCGACGAACGAAAGGCGTGTCTCAATGACTTGGATCCTGACTCTTCAAGCCAGGGCGACGGCTGGTGCTACATCGACGCCGCTTCCACGCCGCAAGTTGGAAACGCCGAACTGGTGAAAGATTGCCCCGATACCGAGCAGCGCTTGATGCGCTTCGTTGGGGACGGAGACCCGCGCTTCGGTGCGGACGTCTTCATCACCTGCGCAGGCGAATAGCAGGGCTCCTGGCCGCCAAGTAGGTTGGCGATCGAGCCGCGCGGGAAAGGCAACTTTGTTTGCTCTTTCCCGCCGGCGTCTCAAGCGACAATGGAATAAGGCTTCGAATCTCTGGGGTTCCGCGTGCATAATGGGCGGACGCGTTGCCCGCCACCGATGGGCACGCGGAATGCTTTAGGTGACTCGATACCTCTCGCTCGTCCGAGCGCTCGTCGCCCGGCCAAAAGAGGAACCCAGAATATGCAGCTGAGGAAACCATGATGCGAAGCAAGAAGCTCATTCAGTCCGTCGCCGTCGCCGGTCTGTTTTCTCTTGGGCTGGGAACCGTTGCGGCGGGGTGCCTCAATCGGCCCCTCGATCGCGTCGACCCGCGAACGACCTCCACCGTGATCGAGCGTCTTCAGCAGAACGGCGTCGATAAGATCGACCTACTGCTCGCGATCGACAACTCGATCTCGATGGGTGACAAGCAAGAGATCCTTGCAGACGCCGTCCCCGTGTTGGTGAAGCGTCTCGTCGAGCCTCGCTGCGTCGATGAGGCGGGCGACCCCACGGGCGTCAACGTCGATGCAACGGGTGATTGCGCGGACGGTACCAAGCCTGAATTCCCGCCGATCCGCGATATCAACGTCGGCTTGATCAGCTCCTCGCTCGGTGATCTCACGAGCGGCGCCTGCACTGGCGCCACCGTTCTACACCCCGATGACAAGGCGCACCTCCTGTCTCGCGGTGTCACCGCCGCTGAGACCTACAAGGGGCTTGGCTTCCTCGCCTGGGATCCGGACAACAAGCGTGGAGGCGCCACCGACCCGGACGCCATCATCGGCACTCTCGGTGAGATGGTCGTCGGCGTGGACCAGGTCGGTTGCGGTTACGAGATGCAGCTCGAGTCGATCTTGCGCTTCCTCGTTGACCCCGAGCCGTATGAGAGCCTCCAGGTGGAGAGCTCCAAGTTGAAGAAGGTCGGCGTTGACCAAGTTCTGCTCGACCAACGCAAAGACTTCCTGCGGCCCGACTCGCTCGTCGCCGTGCTCATCCTCTCCGACGAGAACGACTGCTCGGTGGACGTGAGTCAGCAAGGCTTCCTTGCCCTCAAGGGGCCGTTCTTCAAGGCCACCAGCGAGTGCGCGACCGACCCGAACGATCCCTGCTGCTCGAGCTGTGGTCTCCCGGTGGAGTCAGGCTGTGACGCTGGCAACAGCTGCGGCACGCCCAAGTACTCAGCCGCGCAAGACCACCCGAACCTCAAGTGCTTCAACCAGAAGCAGCGGTACGGCGTGAACTTCCTCTACCCGGTTCAGCGCTACATCAACGCGCTCACCCAGACGAAGATCAACCCCGCCCGTCGCGACTACGACGGCAACGAGGATCCGTCCAAGTCGGTGGCCAACCCGCTCTATTCCGACCTCGCTGGCACCGGCGGCACCATCCGAAGCCCTGATCTCGTGTTCGTCGCCGGTATCGTTGGTGTGCCGTGGCAAGCCATCTCTCGCCGGGATGACGCAGGCAATCCGGACCTGAAGCTCGGCTTCAAGACCTTCAGCGAGCTTCAAGACGATCTCGACGCCCTGGTTGGTGATCCCGACACAGCCAAGCCGCCGACCGATCCGTTCATGATCGAGGACTTCAACAAGCGCTCAGGCACCAGCACCATCCTGAACGCCTCGCTGCCCGGGACCAACCCGATCAACGGCAACGACTACACCATCCCCACCACCGAGCCGGACAACCTCCAGTACGCCTGTATCTTCCCGCTGAAGACGCCGGTACCGGCAAGCCTGGATTGCGGTGATTGCACCGACGCTTCGTGTGACAACCCGCTCTGCAACAACACGATTCAAGAGTCTGCAAAGGCCTATCCCGGTCTTCGCGAGTTGGCTCTTCTCCGCGGCCTCGGTTCGCAAGCCATCTTCGCCTCGATCTGCCCGGCAGTTGCCGTCGGCGACCCGACGGCGGACGATTACGGCTACAACCCCGCCGTCAACACCATCATCGACCGTCTGAAGGAAGAGCTCGGCGGTCAGTGTCTGCCCCGCAAGTTGAGCCCCGACGCCGAAGGCAACGTTCCCTGCCTCGTTATCGAAGCCTCGAAGGTCGACGGCGCCTGCGATTGCAGCGACAGCATCGGCCGTACGCCCATCCCCGAGAAGCTCGACGACGGTTCGGAGAACCCGACCTACAACGCAGTGAAGGCCGCCCAGAGTGACGAGTTCGCGGACGACTGGAACTGCTTCTGCGAAATCAATCAGATCGCTGCTGGTGACGAGCGCGACGCTTGTCTCACCAACGCCGACGCCAACGCTGCGGCCCAGGGCGATGGTTGGTGCTACATCGACGGCGCCTCGGTTCCCCCCGTCGGGGACCCGGAGTTGGTGGCTACCTGCCCCGCCAATGAGCGTCGCCTGATGCGCTTCGTCGGCAAGGGTGAAGCCCGCGCGGGAGCCACGTTGTTCATCACCTGCTCCGGCGAGTGATCGAACCGTTCGTGTGAAGAGAGGGCTCGGCCGAAAGGTCGGGCCCTTTTCGTTTTGTGGTTCTTGAAGGTTGGAGTCGTATCGAGGAGGCCGCTACGGCCGTGGGTAGGGGCGGCGCAAAATCACGAGCAGGCTCGCTACCGCCAACAGCGTGCCCAGGCCCGCAACCGAGACCTCTGCATGCTCGATGCTCGCAAGCAGCGTTCGCGCGAGCAGCCCGGGTTCGGGCTGGGGTGGAGGGGTGCCGCTGAGCTGCAGCTCGCTTTGGCGGCATTCGGCGCCGCGGCAGGCCATGCTGCACAGCAGAAGGTCGTGACGGTCGCCATGAAATGTGAGCACGTGGTGCACGCGAAACGGCGTGCCCTCGCTTCCCAATCCCTCGAGCAGCTGCTCGTATTGTGCGAGGCTTCCGTCACGTGTGAGAGTGGTCAGCCGCGCTGGCTTCTGCTCGAAGTTGGAGAGCGCGAGCCAGGTGGCCTTCTCGAACAGCACGCTCTGCACACCGTCCACAAAACGTGAGGAGGCGCCAGTTACGCATCCGGCAAACCAGCGTGTCGTCAACCCTTCGAAGCGCTGCGCCGAGGTCACCGTCGCTCCTGGCAGGCGACTCACATCGATGGGGACGTCATGAACCGAAACGGGCTCGGGGAGCAGCAGTTCAAGGCTGTGGGTCTTGGCATCAAATAGCCGGATTGGGCGATCAGTTTTCGCCCCAGCCATCGAGCTCTCCGAGCAAGCTGCGAAGTTGGTCACGAACGTTCATCAGCCGTTCACGGACAGCCACCATCGCTGACGCTCCCACCTGCGGCACCGGCGGTTCAACCTGCGCTACCGCTGCTTCGACCGCCGGCTCCACTGCGGTTCCGTCTTTGAGCTTGCGCTTGGCTCCAGCGATGGTGAAGCGATGGGAGTACAAAAGCTCTTTGACTTTGAGCAGTGTGTCAACGTCTCGTCGCGAGTAGATGCGCTGACCGCGTGCAGACTTCTGCGGCCTGACCGACTTGAACTCGCTCTCCCAATAGCGGAGCACGTGCGGTTCAACGCCAACGATGCTCGAAACCTCGCCGATGCGAAAATAGAGCTTCTGCAGCTTGTCCTGGCGGTCTTGTGCACTCATCGTCGCGGCAGCCGGCAGCATGACCGCACGACGCCGACTTCGTCAACAGGCGTCTCAGGAAGCTGCGTCAGCTTTCACCGAGTGGTCACTCGACTCGGGCCCCGACTTTCCCCGGTCCGGGTTGAGCCCGTGCTTCAGAATATTGCTCGGTTTGAAGCTCAAAACTCGGCGGCCGGTGATGATCATCGGCTCTCCAGTCTTTGGATTGCGACCCTGCCGCGGGCGCTTATCGCGAAGTACGAAGTTGCCGAATCCGGAAACCTTGATCCGCTCTCCTCGCCCAAGCGTCTCCTTCATCGAGTCGAAGACCAGCTCCACGAGATCCGCTGCTTCCTTCTTCGAGAAGCCACCAAGCTTCTCGTAGATGGCTTGAACGATGTCCGCCTTTGTCATGCTCCCACCCCAGTTTCAGCGGGAGCATAGGACGACGGTCATTCGACCTCAAGCCTAGAGGCGCGTAGGCCGCAACTAACTAATCACGACTCCCTCGGTGCGCTGTTCGGTGGCGCGACCGGGGATGGGCGTTGGCGTTGCTTCAGCGTCCGCGACGACAGCTCCTACAGCGAATCGTCGGCGACCGCTCAGCTGTTCGCGCGTGACAAGCAGCGCGACGTAGCCGTAACCGAACGCAAACAGTGCGGCGAAGGGCGTTGCGAACCAGTGCCCCTCGAGCACTGACACAGCGACGCTCGCGAGCGAAACCAGGAAGAAAAGCCCTTCAGTGAACGGCAGGTCGGATGCGATGCGGTAACGGTGACGGTTGCTGCCTTGCTTCGGCGTCCGAACGAACTCACCAGCCATGTTGCGCACGCCGTCGAAGACAGCGCGGCTCATGTGCGGGGCGAGGCCGGTGCCCATCGCGATCATCAACGGCAAGTGGAGCAGCGCGTCGGTTCGGGCGCGGCCCTGAGCGCGCATCGCCTCGACGTAGAACGCTGCGAGCGAGCCGGTGGTTGCGAGCAGGAGCGGCAGGTCCACCAGGAAAAGGTTGATCGCTGAGCCGTCACCAGCGGGGAGGAAGATCAGCGAGGGTAGGAGCAACAAGCTCAACAGTACGATCAGCGGGTAAGCGAAGTGGGGCGTGAGATGAAAGAACGCTTCGATCTTGTGCAGCAGCGGTAGGTCGGAGGACATCACCCGGCGCATCAGCTTACGTGCCGTTTGAACGGTGCCCTTGGCCCAGCGGTACTGTTGCGCCCGCACCGCCGAGACCTCTTCCGGGAGTTCCGACGGCGTTACGACGTCTTCGCGGTAAACGAACTTCCAGCCGCGAAGCTGGGCTCGGTACGAAAGATCGAGGTCTTCGGTCAGCGTGTCGTGTTGCCAACCACCAGCGTCGGCGATCGCCTCGCGCCGCCACATGCCGCCGGTCCCGGAGAAGTTGAAGAAGTAACCGCCAGCGAAGCGAGCGCGGTTCTCGACGAGGTGGTGACCGTCGAGCTGCAGGCCTTGCGAACGCGTCAGCAAGGAGACCTCACGGTTGATGTGACCCCAGCGGGTTTGCACCATCGCTACCTTCGGATCGTTGAAGTGCCCAACGATCGATCGCAGGAAGGAGGCTTGCGGGATGAAGTCAGCGTCGAAGATGGCGATCAGCGAGCCCTTGGCCGTTTGCAGTCCATTGTCGAGCGCGCCGGCTTTGTAGCCCACGCGGTTGACGCGGTGGATATACGAAGCATCGAGCCCGTGTGCGCGCAGGCGCTCAACGTGCGCGTGGGCGATCGACTGGGTCTCGTCGGTCGAGTCATCCAGGACCTGAATCTCAAGGCGGCTGGCCGGGTAGTCCAAGTGAGCGACAGCGTCCAAGAGACGGTTTGTTACCGTCGATTCATTGAACAGCGGCAGCTGCACCGTCACGACCGGTAGTTCTTCCTCCGGTACGATGGGCGTACTTTTGTGCGCATCCAGCTTCTTGCGATGCCCATGGCAAAGCAGCACTAGATACATGCGGTGAACGCCGTAGGCAGAAAGGACCGCCACGACGCCGAAATAAAGGACGCAAAGGACGAGAACCACTGGCTGCCGTCGACTTAACATCCACCTGACCCGGCATTGTCACGAAGTTGTAATTCTTTGTATGACTCTGTCGGGCCGGCCCGGTTCCGAGCCCGGCGATGGTGCTTCATGCGGCTGGTTCCAAGGACTAGACTTCGCGCCGCATGGCTTCCCGACAGCGCCAAATCCTTGGTTATTCGCTTCACGGTTTAGCGGCACTCCTGCCGCTTGGTTTGGGCCTGAGCGCGGCTTCCTGCGACGGAAAGGCGCCCGTGGAGTTCGGTCGGACCCCGGCGGGCGACGGGGCCACGGTCCGGTTTGACTTGGGCCACACCCCGCTGCCCGATATTCCGTTGCCGAGCGATACCGCTACCTGGCCCGATCCCACGAGTCGAACCGGCCTCCGGCTGAACGCCAGCCTAATTGCACCAACGGCGATCGAACGAGACGCGCGCGAGCGGTTCGACCGTTTGGAGGGCTGGGGCACCTTCGCGCCCATCACCGTCTCCTTCGATCTCGCGCAGGTTGGCGGGGAGCCGCGAGAGGCTGCGCAGGCCGCCATCGATCTGGCCAACATCAAGGCTCGTCACCACCGCGACGACTACGACTTCGCGAACGACGCCATTTATGTGATCAACCTAGCGACCGGGGTCCCGGTTCCGCTCGACGTCGGCAACGGCAATTTCGAGTTCACGCTCAAGCGGCTCGACCGCTACTGGCCCAACGATACGCGCGCCAGCGAGCGCAACCTCGTCTTCGACACGCGCGACGAGTCCTCGCGCGGGGTCATTTCTCGCGACGCCTTCCTGCCCGAACTCGATACCGACTTCGACGGTAACCTCGACATCCCCAATCTCGACGAGCCCTTCGCCTGCGGTGAGCCCGACCCGGTCTGTGATGATCCTCGCAACGCCGACTACGAGAGCGACACCTGCTTGGAGCTGCGTCGGGACCGCGATCGCTGCATCACCGATCACTTGGTCACGTTCTACGAGCGTGAAACCGACACGTTGATCGTGCGGCCGCTGGTCCCGCTCGATGAAATGACCAAGTACGCGGTAGTGCTCACCGACCGCCTCGTCGACGCGAACGGAAACGCCGTGCGCTCCCCGTTCAATGCGGTCTTCCACGCGTCGCAGCGGCCGCAGGCGGAGCGTGTGATGCGAGCGCTCGATGACGCCACACACCTTGCTTACTTCGGCGACATCGCAGGCACCGGGCTCGAGCACGTGGCCTTTACCTGGTCCTTCACCACGCAACCCACCGTGTCGGACATGAAGCTCTTGCGAGACGGTCTGTTCGGCTCGGGGCCGTTCGCCGATTTCGAGGACAAATACCCTGCGCAGCTCGAGTTGCGTCGGGCCGTTGGCAAGACCGCTGATCTGGAGGAAGGCGCCACCGATCCAGCCGCCTGGGAGCAGGACCCGCAGTGTCTCGACAAGGTGGACAACCTCTACATCGTGCGCGTGGACGAGATCCGGGACACCTTGGAGCTGGCCGTTTCAGAGCTATTCGGTTCGGGCAACGGGCCGGATACCCAGGCGCTGTTGCGCTCCTTCGACGCCATCGACTACCTCGCCATCGGTACGTATCGCACGCCCTATCTGCTTCAGGGCGGTCCTGACAGCATCGATCCCAAGGCCGCCTTCGATCTCGATTTCACGACTGGCGGCGGGGAGGTGCGTGACGACGTGGTGCAGTTCTTCATGGCCGTACCCAAGGAGACCGCGCAGTTCAAGCAGCCCTTCAACGTGAATCTCTACGGTCACGGCTACACCGGGAACTTCCTCGAGCCGATTTTGTACGCCGGCAACCTCGCCCAACATGGCCTCGCAACTGTTGGCATCAACGCCATGGGCCACGGTCTGGACCTCGGTGACGAGACCACCGAGCTTTTGGCGAAGGGGCTATTTTCTGGGGGCTGCGCGGGGCCTCTCTACGACTCGCTTTTGTCGACGCGAGGCCGGGATCTCGATGGCAACGGCCGCATCGATTCCGGCGGCGACTTCTGGTCGAGCTACCTCTTTCACACCCGTGACGGCGTGCGCCAATCGGTGCTCGACCACATCCAGCTCGTACGAATTTTGCGAGCGTTCGGCACCGATGACGGCCGTGCGTTCTGCCGCACCGCAGACTCCGGCTGGGCCAACAAGCCGACCGACCAGTGCGACGTCAACGGCGACGGGGAGGCTGAGGTCTTTGGTGATTTCGACGGCAACGGCGTCGCCGACATCGGCGGTCGCGAGGCGAAGTACGGCACCTGGGGCGAGTCGTTGGGCGGCATCTTGAGCGGCATTCACGGCGCCGTGGACGCGTACGTCACTTCGGCCTCGCCTGGTTCGGGCGGCGGCGGCCTCACCGACATTGGCGTGCGCAGCTTCCAAGGCGGCGTGGTCGAGGCGGTGCTGCTGCGGATGTGGGGGCCACTGATTGTGACCGTCCCCTCCGAAGAGCGCGCCGCTTGCACCGGCAGCTTCTCCGACCCGGCCGACTGCACCACCTGCAAGGCCGGCGAGATTTCGCTGCGCTGGGTGATGCCGGCCCTGAACGACACGGGCGAGGTCGAGATCCAATGCCTCGAACCGGAGTCCATCCGCGACACCACGGTGCTCATCTACAACAGCGAGAACGATGAGCTGCGCTGCGCGAGCGTGGAGGACGATCTGCGGCTGCGTGTCGGCTTGCCTTCAAGCGTAGGGGATCGGGTAACGTTGAGCTTCTACGACGGCGCGCATCAAGTCGAGGACTACGCCTCTTGTCGTCCGACCTTCAACGGGCAAGACGAGCCGCGCTTGGTCGTCGACAAGTGGGGCAAGGGCCGCTTCCCAACGACCACGCCGGACCCGACCCAAGCAAGCACGTGCGCAGGCACCTCCTGCAACTACTTCCAGGGGACCTTCTTCAACGAAGGCGCCGAACTCACGGCTCCCGCCGAGGGGTACGGTCAGATCCGGCAAACCCCGTCGCTCCGCCGCTTCCTGCAACTCGCCCAGATGGCGCTCGATCCCGGGGATCCTGTGAGCTTTGCGCCCTACTACGCGATCAAGGAGATGACCGATCCGTTTGGTGAGCCGATCGAGTCGCACGCTGTGCTCACGATCAACACCATTGGAGATATGAACGTGCCGCTCAACTCAGGGATCGCGTTTGCGCGAGCGTCGGGCGCACTTCCGTTCCTTCGGCCGGAACAAGCGGTGCTCTATCCGGAGTACGCCGACTACGCGACCCCCACGGCGCTCTTTCAAGCGCTGGGCGGCAAGACGCCGAACCAAGATTTGATCGACAATCACGTGATTGAAGGCATCACAGCGCTCGCGCGACATCCTGCTTCACCAGCTTGTGAAACCAGCGCCAACGCCGACGTCGATGGAACCTTCACCGACTACGAGGGCAACGAGCTCTCGTGTTACCCCGCGGGTTGCGTCGCTGATCCCGACGTCTGTTACGGCGGGTCCTTCTGCGATCCAACGGCCGATCGTTGTCTGCCGAACCCACTCGGGAAACGACGTTGTGACGAGGCGCTCTTCGATGCCGACGATCTCGACGAGGGCGCCCATCTTTATTTCGAGCAGGCCGCCCCGGTGCCTCATCGTTTGGTGCGCTACACAGCTTCAGCCCGCGAGAGTTCGGTGGATGAGGTGTGGCAACCGCGGATCAACGGCGCGCCGGGCGGGCAAGACGATGCGTGGCAGCCCGCCGCTGGCAAGCGGGTGACTGGGCTGCTCGACGCGTACGTCGTCCCGGAAGGCGTGCATACCTTCGTCAACGGCAACCCTTGCCAGGCGTTCGATCACGGAACGTATTTGACCAACCTCGTCGGTCGTTTCTTCCAGACAGACGGTACGGACGTCTATTACCTGTCGCACCCAGCGACCCATCACTGTCTCGAGACCGGTGGCGAGGCCTGCGGATACATCAACCCATGAATGAAGAACGAGAAGCTCAACGTCGCGCGCACGTAGCCTGGGTGAAACGACGCTTGGGCTCCGAGTGGGGGCGGAGCACACTGCGCAAGCAGCTCGAGGCCGGCTTTCGATCGCTGCTGCGAGAGAACGTTGGGAAGCTGTTTGATGCCGCAGCGCTCGATCGGCTGGTGGATAGCTTCACAGCTGACCCTTGGCTGTCCCAGTCGACGCGGCCGATCTTGCGCACCGCCATCCTGCTCGAGATGGCGCGGCTGCGCGAGGACCCGAACAAGCTCGCTGCGTATGTTTCGCCCGAGGCGGTCGCGCTGATGAACGAGCTGCTCGCGCGGCCTGGCCTGTTGCCCGAGAAGTTCGTCAACAAGCTGCTCGGCCATACGGCCTTCGAACAGATCGCGCGCGACGTGCTCGACGACGCGTTGCGCGAGTTCTCCGAGAAGGTGGATCCGTTTCGCGCCGAGTGGGGTCTGCCCAGCTTGATGAAGCGCGGTGGCACCTTCTCGCTCGGTCTCTCGGCCATGGCCAAAGGCATCGACTCGATGCGTGACGAGCTGCAAAAGCGAGTCGAACCCGAGCGAAAGCGGTTCTTGCAAGCCTTCGCACGACGCGCGCTCGATACGGTCGCTGAGAACGTCGTGAAGCGAAGTGACGAGCCGCAGTTCATCGCCGTGCGCACCGAGTTGTTTGCTTGGCTGCTCGAACAGCCGGTGAGTGAGCTCGTTGCTACCCAAGCGCCGGCCGTCACCGAGCTCTTGGAGAAATTCGGGCATGCCGTTGCGCAGCACAACACGAGCGATGAAGGCGCAAAACGACGACGGCGCGCGCAGATCGATCTGTTGCTTCGCGCGCACGAGAAGCAGCCGCTCGAGGTTGCGTTGGCCGTCTACGGCGCGAAGCTCGAGCCCGACTTCGACGCCATCGTCGAGGTCGCCTGGCCGCTCGTGTTGCTGCTACTCGAGACGCCGGCCGTAGAGGCCTTCATCGACGAACTGGTGGGCGGGTTCTACGACGAGCCCGCCTGAGGGGCGTTCAGCCGCCCAAGTAAGCGCGCTGGATTTCCTCGTTGGCCGCGAGCTCGGCGGAAGGCCCCGACATGGCGATCTCGCCGGTGCGCAACACGTAGGCGCGTTTGGCATAGCGCAGCGCCAGCCGGGTGTTCTGCTCGACCAGCAGGATGGTGGTCCCGGAAGCGGCAACGCGCGCCACCGCCTCGAAGATTTGTTGCACCAGCTTGGGCGCGATCCCGAGCGAAGGCTCATCGAGCAGGAGCATCGCCGGGCGGGCCATCAACGCTCGACCGATCGCCAACATCTGTTGCTCGCCGCCGGAGAGCGTGCCGGCCTCCTGCTTCATGCGCTCGCCCAAGCGCGGAAACAGGCCAACCACGTCCTCGATGGTCTCGGCCATGAAGGCTTTGTTCTTGTGGTTGAAGGCACCGAGCTCGAGGTTCTCCTTCACTGTGAGCCCGCCAAAGATCGCGCGACCTTCAGGCACGAGCGAGATGCCGGCCTCCACGGTTTCCTCGACGCTCTTCTGCGCGAGGTCCTCACCGTCGTAGCGAACGCTACCGGCCGCGGCTGGGAGCAGCCGCACGACCGTCTTGAGCGTGGTGGACTTGCCAGCGCCGTTGGCGCCGATCATCGCCACGATCTCCCCGCGCTTTACCTCGAGGTCGATGCCTTTGAGCGCCTTGATGCCGCCGTACGACACCGCGAGCCCCTGGATCGAAAGCAGCACCTCGCCTGTCTTGCACCTGGGCTCGGGCCTCGTCGGATGGACCGTCTTCATCCTGCTGCTGCCTCACCGGCGTTCGATTCGTCGGGCTCTTCACCCAAGTACGCCGCCAACACCTTGGGGTGCTTTTTGATCTCGGAGGGAACTCCGTGCGCGATCGTCTCACCGTGATCGAGCACGTGAATGTCTTCGCACACGCCCATCACCACCTGCATGTTGTGCTCGACCAAGATCACCGTCAGCTTGAACTCGTCGCGCAACCAGCGGATCTGCTCTTTGAGGCCCTCGGCTTCCCCGTAGTTCATACCGGCGGCAGGCTCATCGAGCAGGAGCAGCTTGGGCTTGAGCATCATCGCTCGAGCGATCTCCAAGCGACGTTGGTTGCCGTAGGAGAGCGAGGTGGATTGCTCATGGGCCAGCCCGTCGAGCTTGAAGATGGCGAGGAGCTTGAGCGCTTCCTCCTCCATCGTGACCTCGTCGCTGAAGAAGCTCGGCGTGCGCAAGATGGCCGCCCCAAGGTGCGCCTTCCGCGTGTTCTCGCAGGCGACGAGCACGTTCTCGAGCACCGTCATGCTCTGAAACAGCCGAATGTTTTGGAACGTCCGAGCGATGCCGATGCGCGCGATCTCAGCGGGCTTGCGCTTGGCCAAGTTCACACCGTCAAACACGATCGAGCCCTCGAAGTCGTAGACGCCGGTGACCAGATTGAAGACTGTTGTCTTGCCCGCTCCGTTGGGTCCGATCAGGCCGAAGATGCTCTGCGCCGGCACCTCGAACGAGACGTTACTGACGGCTTTGAGTCCGCCGAACCGCTTCGACACGCCGGCCAAGCGAAGTGTGCCCTTGCCCGCGCTCATGTGCTCGCGGCCTCGGCTGGTTCCGCTTCACGTCGCGCGCCCGGAGGCTTCGATCGGGTCGGGCCTTGCGGCTTGACGATCTCATTTTCGCCGAAGGCGCCAGAAGGCCGCACGATCATCAGCACCACCAGCACCACCGCGTACACGACCATGCGCAGCGCGTTGAGGTCGAACTCGGGGTGAGCGACCTTCCAAGTCTCGATCGCGTCGAGGCGTTGGAGCTGCTCGATCATCTTCACCGTGACAGTGACGAAGATTCCTCCGAGCACTGCGCCGCTGACGCTGCCTGAGCCGCCGAGGATGACCATGGTGATGGCATCGAAGGAGTAGGCAAAGTTGAACTGCTCTGGCTGCACGGTTGGATTGCCGTCGCGCATGCCGGCAAGAAGCGCCCCTGCGATACCAGCGCCCATCGACGAAATCACGAAGGAGACGACCTTGTAGCGCGTCGGGTCTACGCCCACCGCCGCGGCTGCGATCTCATCCTCTCGCAGCGCGCGCAAAGCCCGGCCCCATCCCGAGAACTTGAGCCGCCAGGCGAGCACCGTGGCCAACATCACTCCACCGACGATCCAAAAAGGCCCGGCGTATTGCGCGATCCCGAAGTCCTTTGGTCCGGCATAGCCTTGCGGCCCACCGAGGTTCGAAAGCCAGCTGCGCAGCCCGGTCGCGCCGGTGCCGGGTGAAGAGGTGGAGATAAGCAGCCTGAAGATCTCGGCAAATCCGAGCGTGACGATGGCAAGGTAGTCCCCCTTCAAGCGGAGGCTCGGCAGCCCGACCAACAAGCCGAAGAACGCCGATACGATGGCAGCCGCAAGAATGGCCGGCGGCATCACCAGGAACGAGTTGCCGAAGGTGACCTCGGTAGCGCCGAGCGATGCGTGAATGTTGCTGGCAACGATGGCCGACGTGTACGCGCCCACGCCCACGAACCCCGCGTGGCCAATCGAAAATTGCCCAGCCATGCCGTTGATGACGTTCAGCGACAACGCCACCACCACGTTCACGAGCGCCAGGGTGAACAGCTGCCGAAAGGCCGTGTCGGCGATGACCTTGTCCAAAAGAAACTCGGAGGCCACGGCGATCGCGAGCATCAACACGACCGTGACCAGACGTTTGGCTGTGGACGGCATCACTTCACCACACGCAAATAGGGAGGAAGCTTGCGGCGTGCTTTGCCGGCCTCCTGAGGCTCGTTGCTTTCGGAGCCTGTTCTCGTTTCATCGGCCTGGTCGGCGGCGTTTGGCTTGGTCACAGCCTCTTGCCTTCGCGCGTCGATTTTTCCTTTGCTGGCCCGTGAACCACGTCGTTCGGAGCCCTCCTCCGATTGCGGCGGATCGAGCGGCAACTCTTGTTGGACGCCCTTGCCCGCCGGCCGATCGAGCGTGCGAGCGAGCTGCGGTTTCGTGCGCTGCGGCTTCAGCAGCTGGCTCTCGAGCGGTACGTCCTCGGGCCAAACCACGCCTCTACCGTTGACGTCGCTGACGACCGCAAAGATCACCGACCACGGCATTTTGCACCAAAACGGTGAGCGATTGAAACTGAGGGTGCAGCTGACGGCCTCGGCCGTCACGAGCAGGTCGGGGATGGGCGGGCTGAGCGAATAGCCAACACGTAAAACGAGCTCGGGCTGTTTGGCGAACCACGCCGGCACAACAGCGCCTTCGCGTCTCGGATCGATGAAGAGCCTCGCGCTCCCATTTTTCAGGAAGCTGTCGAGGACGTCCTTCTTCGGCGGCAGCTTTCCCGGCGGCTGTTCCATCAACAAGGGTCGGAGCCTACTGGACCTGAGACCAAACCAAAAGTCTGAGTCGGTCGCCTTCCCTCTCTGCGCTGCGCAAAAGCTTGGTAGCGTCTTTGGCCGGAGGATTCTGTGAATCAAGGCGACGGTGGAAATGGTGGGCCGAACGGGCCGTACGGGCCGGGGCCTGCGCAAGGCGGAGGTCCTCAAGGCTACGGGCCGCCTCCGGGTGCAACGGGTGGTTACGGCCCACCGCCGGGTTACGGTCCTCCACCTCAAGGTGGATACGGTCCTCCTCCCGCATACGGTCCACCCAGTGGCCCACCGCCTGGCTACGGTCCACCCGGTGGTCCTCCTCCTCCCGCATACGGTCCACCGGGGGGGCCACCGCCTGGTTACGGCCCGCCGCCTGGCTACGGGGGAGCACCACCGGGATACGGGGCACCGCCAGGCCCGCCTGGCTGGGGACCACCGCCAGGGCCGCCCGGCTGGGGAGGCGCGCCCTACGGTGGAGGAGCGCCGTTCGGTTCGGCTGGCGCGCCGTTCGGTTCGGCCGCGTACGGATATAGACCAGGTCCGCCGCCCAAGAGTTCTCCGGTCGCCGGCGGCATCGCGTTGGCGTGTGGTGGCCTATTCATCGCGCTGATCGCGATCGCGGTTTGGTTTGATACAGCCTACTCAGGCTTCGGGTCGGCCGCCGGTAGCGCCTTTTTCCTCGCCGGTAGCGCGGCCTTGGTGTTGTGGGGCGTCGCCCGCGCCATGGAGAAGAAGCCGCCGCTTTGGGCCTACGGCGCGGCCGTCGGCGGAAGCTTCCTGCTGTTCACTGCGATCGGCCCTTCGGTGAGCACCTCGAGCAAAGTCTCGAGCGAGAAGCGGCTGTATGAGGAATGCTCCAAGTCGACCAACGCCAGCGACTGGAAGTACAAGTACGAGTCGAAGGTCCCCGAGCAGTTCCAACGCAAAGAGTGGCGTTTGGAGTGGATGCGAGCCCGCATCCGCGAGGCCAAGTCGGCTCGCCGCGTTCCTGATCTCCGCACCATCGCCAACGAATGTGAGGAGGCTGGGGACCACAAGGACCTGCTCGAGCCCGCCAAAGAAGAGTCGATTGCCGCGCTGAAGACCTTCTACGACGCCGGCAAGGAGAAGATGTTCGCGGCCAAAACGGGCAGCACCGAGTTTCCAATCGACAACGCTCTGCGCGAGGGCTTCGCGGTGGTGATCGATGAGCTGGCTCGCTCAAAAGATCCGAACGTCTATGTGCTGTTCAAGAACAGCGCCAATCTCGCGGAGCCGCCGCTGCAGAAGCGGGCCTACCAAGAGATCCAGGAAGATGCACAAGTGCGAGCCGCCTTCCCCAACGGCAAAGCTCCCGAGATCCCGACGGGTGAAGCCTTTGCGCCGAAGTTCGACTCGCGCCGCCAAACCACGTTTCTTCAGGCGATGACGGAGTCCTTCGGTCGGGTCTTCGAGGCAGACCTGCTGACACTCGCGCCGCTCTCCGCAGCGGAAGGGCGCAAGAAGAAGATCGTCATTGAGGTGTCCTCGAGCATTCGCCGTGTGCCCGACTACTTCGTCTACACCACGGGTGAAAACAAGCGCGTGGCCGGCCTGCTGTTCAACTTCGAGGTGGATTGGGAGTTTGAGCTGTTCTCGAACACGGGGCGCTCGCTGTACAAAGCTCCTCGCACCATCAGCCAACCCTCGGACGCCCGCTTCGACGCGGAGCCGGGCTCGCCGGATTGGGTGCCCTACAGCATCATGATGGACTCGGCGTACTTCAACTACAGCCGGGAAGTCACAGGGCGCTTTGGCTTGGTGCCGCCGCCCAAGAAAGACTTCTTCGTCTTTACCAAGTAGCGGACGGCCGAACAGCAAGAAGAACAAGAAGAAAAGGCTCACCTTCCTCGTGGACGGTGAGCCTTTGATTTTCTGCGAGAGGGAATCAGGAGTCGGTGGAGCGCTTCTGCCGGCGCTTCAGCGGTCGCCGCGGTTTGCGCTTCGCGGGCGGCGGGGAGTCATCCTTCGTCACCTCCGGCTCTGGCTCGCGGTTCACTGGCTTCGACAAGCTGACCTGCTTCTTCGGCTTGGGTTCCGATGATGCAACGCTCTCCTCACGATCGCGCAGGTCCTTCTCCTTGCTCTTGAGCTTGGGCTTGTCCTTCGACTTCTTGCCCTTGCTCGAGGCAACTTTGTGCGGCCGCGAGGCGTGCTTGTCGGCTTTCGCGACCTTGCTCTTGCTCTTTGCCTTGGGAGCGCCCTTGGCCTTGGCTTTGGTCGACTTCTTGAGCTTCGCCTTGGTCTTGCTCTTCTTGTGCTTCTTCGGCGCAACCTGCTCGGCCTCCTCGCTGTCGAGAGCCTCCTTGGCTACGGCCTGAAGCCCTTCCTCATCGGCATCCACGAGGATCGGAACCTGTTCAGGCTCCTCCGCGAGGGCAGGGAGGGGCACAGCAAGCGGCAGAAGGGAAAGGAGTCCACCAAGGGACCAACGAAGAATTCGGCTGGGGCGCACGTCAATAGAAGGCCACAGTCGCAAAAAGTGGCCAACTTTCGCTTGCTACTTTTTCTCGCGCTTGCCGCGAGTTGGCGGCTCAGTCCGCGGAAAGTACGAGCGTTGCGTTGGTGCCGCCGAAGCCAAACGAGTTGGACATCGCGTAGCGGACGTCTGCGCTGCTGGGCGCGGTGAGCGGCGGATAATCCGTGAGCTCGGGGTCGAGCGGCGTTGCATTCACGCTGGGCGCGAGCCACTTGCCGCGCAACATCATCATCGTGAAGATCGCCTCGACCACGCCAGCGGCCGAGATGGTGTGACCAGTGTAACCCTTGGTTGAAGAGTACGGAACGTAGCGTGCGCCGAAGAGCTCGCGCATCGCGCGCACCTCACTCACATCTCCGAGCGGCGTCGAGGTGCCGTGCGTGTTTACGTAGCCGATGTCGCTAGGCCCGAGGCCTGCGTGAGTCAGCGCGCTCTTCATCGACTGCAGCGCCCCAGTTGCAGCCGGGGCGACCATCTCGCCTTGGCCGTCGCTCGACATGCCAAATCCGCGGATCACGCCCAGGATGGGCGCTCCGCGCTGTTCAGCGTCGTCGCGCCGTTCGAGCACGACCGCCCCTGACCCCTCCGAAAAGATGAAGCCAGCGCGGTCCGCTGCATAGGGCCTTGAAGCGCGCTCCGGGCTGTCATTGTCCCGGCCGTTGTAAGCGCCCATCGCGTCAAACCCGGCGAAGAAATGTGAGTCGCAGACCTCCACTCCGCCGGCCAGGGCCGCACGCACATGCCCCGACTTGATCAAGCTGCTGGCGAGCAGGACGTTGTAAGCGCCGCCCGCGCAGGCCGCGGTAGCCGTGAAGGACGGCCCGGTAGTGCGCAGCACGTTCACCAAATTGGCCGACACGGTGGAGGCCATCAGCTTGGGGATCACCGTGGGGCTGACTTTCTTGGCGTCGCTCGTTTCATCGAGTTTGCGTCGCACTTCGATGTGAGTTTCCACGTCACCGGTTCCCGAACCCACCACGACCGCGACTTCTCGTCGAGCCAGGTGAGGCAGCGACGAGTCGAACAGGGCGCTCTCGCTCAGCGCGTTTTGGGCGGCCTTCAGCAACACCCTCGAGCCACGACCCATGAAGCGAGCGAGCTTCTTGTTGATGCCGAGGGCCGCGTCGGAGACATCTCCGCGATACTGCCCGATGACCTGGCAACGCGCGGCGAGCGACAACGCCAACGGCCAGCGTTCGAAGGGGAGGTTGGTCCCAGCTTTGAGATGCTGCTCGATGACCCGCAGGTCGTCGCCCATGTTGCAACAGACCCCAACGCCGGTTACGACGACGTCGTCCCTCGAATCGCCCATACGAGGCAGCTCGTTACCATGAACTGGCGGCGGGAAAAGGTGAAAAGAGGGCTCGCAATCGTCCGCGGATTGTAGAACCCTACGACTCATTATGCCCGGGCGAATCGAGAGCCACGGTGAGATCGAAACGATCATTTTCGGCGACGGTCAAAAGCTGTCCGCGGGTGATCGAATCGGTCTCGTATTTCGCGCGATTGACGATCCGGACCCGCCGGTCTCCGTGATCATTCATTCGCCGAACGGCCAAAGGATCATTGAGAAGGTGCTGCGTGAGTTGCCCACCGGTAAGCCGCAAAGCGCACCGCCGGTAGAGTTCATTCCATCGACCAAAGGCAACTACCAAGTCGAAGTGAAAGAGCTTCGTGGCAAGCAGCGCGGTTCGGCGACCCTGACCATCTCGTAAAGCACCCCATGCGTACGTTTGCTGAGTTCATTACGCGAAAGAGCGTCGCGTTTGCGGTCATTCTTTGTGTGCTGGCCCTGTCGCTGTTCGGTGCCATCAACGCCAATCGGGTGCAGGAGGACGACGACATCCTCGCCTTCCTGCCCAAGACGAACCGGGACGTCGCTAGCTTCTATGACGTTGCCGGCCGCTTCGGCAGCTTGGACGTGGCGCTCGTTGGCATCGAGGCGGAGGACGCTCTGTCGCCAGAGTTCTTGGGTCGGCTGAAGGCGCTCACCAAGCAGCTCAATGAGACCGAGGGCGTCGAGAACGCTCTTTCACTCACCAGCGTCGAAGACTTCGTGGCCGATCGTGAACGCGGTGGCATCACCGCCGACTACTTGGTGCGGGAGATCCCATCGTCGCCCGAACAAGCTGCGGCCTTACGTGAGAAGGTGCTCTCGCGCGACCATATCGTGGGCAACCTGGTATCGAGCGACGGTAGAGCGGTGATGATCTACGTCTTCGCCGCCCAAGGAACCGAGCCGCGAACCACCGCGCATCGCGTGCGAGCCGCCGTAGAAAAACACTTTCCGAGCGAGACCAAATACTGGCACGGCGCTCCCTTCGTCTCGACCTACATCTACGAGCTCACTCAGGAGGACTTGCGCAGGCTTGCTCCCTGGGCCTGCGCGGCGATCTCGCTGGTCGTCCTGCTCTCGTTCCGCGATCTCGTGGGCACGCTGTTGGCGCTGCTATCGACGGTGCTCGGTATTGTCCTGCCGCTCGGGATCATGGGCTTCTTCGGTATCCACTCGAACATCGTGCTCGGCTCAATGCCGGTGATCTTGTTCGGCTTGGGTAGCGCCTACGGCGTGCATCTGCTCACTCGCTTCTACGCCCTGGCAGCGGAGCGGCCGCGTCACGAGGCGTTGGTTGAGGCCCTGGTCGACGTGGGGCCAAGCATCATTGGTAGCGGCCTCACCACCTCGGTCGGCTTGCTCTCCTTCGTGATGATGGACATCCCGCCGATGCGGACCTTCGGCATCTTCACCGCGATCGGGCTGACGCTCTCGCTGATCTTGGCGATCGTCTTCATCCCAGCCGTGCTCGTGGTGCTCCCGCTCACAGGGAAGTCGTCGGCGCCTTTCCCTTGGCTCGGTCGCATGATGGCCACCGTTTCGGTCGGGGCGCGCCATCACAAGCCGCTTGGCTTTGCCGTCACCTTGGCGCTGGTCGCGCTGTCGGCTGTGTACGCATCGCGCGTGAGCTCGACGCTCGACACCACCGCCTTCTTCGACGAGGACAGCCCTCCTGCCCAGGCCGACGCCTTCATGCAGCGACACTTCGGAGGCTCGCAATTCATCCAGATCGAGGTGCGTGGGGACATGAATGACCCCGCGGTGCTGCGGGAGGTTCAACTCCTCTCCGACCGCATCGCGCTGATTCCCGACGTCAGCTCGGTTACCCATATCGGCGCTATCGTCGCCACCATCAACGAGGCGATGGACGACGTTCGGAGGATCCCGGACGCCGAGGACAAAGTTCGCACGCTCTTCTCATTCTTGGCGGGTAAGCGCGCGGTTTCGCAGACGGTCACCGACGATCGTGACGTGGCACTGATCACCATCAAGGTCGCGAAGAGTCGGGCCGAGGAGGTCGAACGAGTGCTGGCCGACATCGTAGCGCTCACCAAGCAGGTCCCCGCGTCGATCACGCGCGTGGCGATCGATGGTTCGCAAGGCCCGAATCAAGAGGCTGCGCAGGCGCATCGCGCCGAGATCGTCGCGGCGCGTATCGTCGCGCTGGCCCGCCAACTGGGTGCACCGGTGGAGTCTCCGGAGCAACTTCATCGCGCGCTGCTCTCCGACCGCGGTCAGGCGCAGGCCGCCGCCGTTGAAGCGGAGATCGTCGCGTTCATGAAGACCGAGGCCTTCGATTCGCCGATCCCCAAAGGGGACGTCGCACTGGCCGCAGCCATCGCTAAAGGGGTTGCAGCGTTGGGCGCTCCGCCCTTCGAGGACAGCGCACGCAAAGTGTGGCGGGCCAAAGTGCCGGGCGTCGTGGCGGCGGCGCTCAACAAGGACGCGAGCGACCCGATGGTCGACGATACCGCGCTATCGCTCGAGCAAAACGTTGGTGAGATCTGGGTCCGTGAACGTGCACGGGCCGACTCCAAGCTCGTCGTCTCGGCCGCCGGCCTGGTGATCCCCGAAGGCCCACGCGGCGAACGGCTTCGCACCTTCATCGGTCATGCGCTGCTCGATTTGGACCTCGGCTTTTCCGCCGTCCCCGGGGAAGGCAAGCCCATGAGCCTGGTCGTTACCGGCTTGCCGGTGCTCTACCGCGGCCTCTCCGACAGCGTCTTCAACAACCAGTGGAACAGCCTTTGGTTTGCGTTGGTGCTGGTGGTCGGGTTGAAGGCCCTGCTGTTTCGATCGCTGACGACGGGCCTGCTCTCGAGCATCCCGACGCTGGTAACGCTCACCGTGGTGTACGGGGGAATGGGCGTGCTCGGCGTGCGTCTGGACATCGGCACATCCATGCTCGCGAGCCTGATCATCGGCGCCGGGGATGACTACGCTGTGCAGTTCTTGTGGTCGTGGTTCGCTCCGAAGGGCGGTTCCCTCGATGATGCAGCCCGAGTAGCGGCGATTGAAAACGGCGCTGGCATCTGGACCAACGCGCTGATGGTGGCGATTGGCTTCTTCGTCCTCACCTTGGGAGACGCCCGTCCGCTCCAGAACGTTGGCGGGCTTACAGCAGCCGCCATGTTGGCGGCCGCGGTGGCAACCTTCCTGATCACGCCGCTTTTGGCACGACGTCGCTACTACGCCCCAACGCACTCCGACTCGTAGCGCACACTTCTTAAGGTCCGCGCGGTTGACGAAGGGCAGCTTGTCCACTATCTGTACAAGGTATTACAAACCCTGTGCACTAGCCCGGAGCTGACTATGTCGACCGCCATGCCACTTCAGCCAACCTTCCCAGACCACTCCGACGTGCGTGTGGAGATCGCCAGCGTGGCCGAGCTGCCTTCCGAGTTTGGCAACTTTCGTGTCTATGTTTTCTCGAACAATCGCGACTCAAAAGAGCATCTGGCGATGGTGCACGGGGAGGTCTTCGGGGCCCATGACCTGGTAACCCGCGTCCATTCCGAGTGCCTTACCGGTGACGTGCTCGGTTCGCTCCGATGTGATTGTCGTCCGCAGCTTGAACGAGCTTTGACAAAGGTTGGACAGATGCCGCGCGGCATCGTCTTGTACATGCGCCAAGAGGGTCGCGGCATCGGCCTAACCAACAAGATCCGCGCTTACGGCTTGCAGGAACGCGGCATGGATACGGTGGAGGCCAACCTCGCGCTTGGCTTCAAAGATGACGAGCGGGACTACACGGTGGCCGCCGCCATGTTGCGGACCCTTGGTGTGCGCAGCATCGCGCTGATGACCAACAACCCGGACAAGGTAAACAAGCTGAGCTCGTCGGGCATTCAGGTCAGCAGCCGCATTCCTCACGTGATCGGGTCGAACCCGCACAATCACAAGTACCTGTCGACCAAGGCCAGCAAGTCGGGCCACCTCATGAGCGAGTCCTAGTCGCGCCGCGTCGCGCGCCAAAAGTCGGTAGAGTGCGCGCTCGTGAGCGCTTTATCGGTAGACCAGAAACTCCGCTTGCGGAGCTTGTACGAGGAGCATCGCGCGGTTGGCGGTGCTCGCTCACCGCTAGCGTCGGTGGCGCGCCTGCAGTCCCTGGTGCTACCGGCGCTCGACTTTACGTTCCGTGCCTTCGCCGGGAGATCGGTCGAAGGCCCGCTGGTCTTGGGGCTCTCGGGTCCGCAAGGCTGCGGCAAGTCGACGCTCGCTGCCGACCTCGTGGCTGGCTTCGGCTGGTTGGGTTTGCGAGCGACGTGCTTCTCTGTGGATGACGTCTATCTCCGTCGCGACGAGCAAGTGGCGCTCGCCGAGCGCTTTCCCGGCGCGGCGATCTTCGCCGATCGCGGCTTCCCGGGAACGCACGACGTCGAACTCGGATGTCGCGTACTCGACGGTCTGTCGACGGTCGAGCCCGGTCAATTCGTCCGCGTGCCCAGCTACGACAAGAGCGCCTTTGGTGGGCGCGGAGATCGTAAACCGCACGTCGAATGGCCGGAGATCGCGTGTCCCCTCGATCTCGTGGTGTTTGAGGGCTGGATGCTTGGCTTCACCCCCGCTGCGGAACCGTCCGACCCAGCACTCGCGCAGGCCAACGAGTTTCTGCGTCGATACGAGGTTTGGCACGAGCGGCTCGGAGCGTTCTTGCATCTCGACGCAGCGGAACCGCACTTCGTCGTGAGTTGGCGCGTTGAGGCCGAGCGTCGTCGTCGAGAAAGCGGAGCGCCTGGGCTCAGCGACGCCGAAGCAGAGGACTACGTTCGTCGATTTTTGCCTGGCTACGCTCTCTGGGGTCCAGCGCTCCGCGAGCGCGCGCCGGTGCAACCTTCGCTGCGCCTGGTCATGGGCCCCGATCGATTGCCCTATGAGCAGGGCTCTCCGTTGGCTGTGTAATGCGTTACGCGCTAGCGCCATCAAAGTTCCTTTGCATCGACTCGCGCCTGCGGCCGTCCAAACGCAAACCCCGCTTGGCCGGGGCTTTGGATCGACAGCTACTTGTTAGAGCAGCGGTGCAGTCGGTATCGTGGCGTGTTGAGCCGTTCAATCCCCACTATGTTTGACGGAGTCAGCAACAACTCGTCCGCACACGGCGGACCTTCTTCCACCCCAAGAGGGCTTATGAAGCGGTCTTTCTGGTCTCGTTCATTGTTGAAGGCAGTTGTGACTTTGGGTCTCGCCCTTGGTGCCTCAATGGTTTCACCGGTCGCCAACGCGGACGAGAAGGGTGACAAGGCAATCGCTGCGGTTGACGGCGCCGTCTACAAGGCGAAGACACAGTTCCTCGAGTACGAAGCCACCATCAAGGTGCCCGAGAAAGAGGACAAGAAGCTCAGCCTCGGCGTCTACATGAAGGACGACAAGCGCTTCACTGAGTTCCTCGCTCCCAGCGACGTAAAGGGAACCAAGGTGCTGATCCTCAGCCCGACCCAAATGTACGTTTATCTGCCGGCCTTCAAAAAAGTCCGTCGCATCGCCAGTCACGTGACGGATCAAGGCTTCATGGGCATGAACTTCGCCCAGGACGAGATGTCGATCACTGGCTACGCCAAGATGTACACCGGCGAGGTCACCTCCGAGGACGACAAGACGCGCAAGATCACGATGACCCAAAAAGCCGACACCGGCGCGCCCTACGCCAAAGTGGAGATGACGGTGGAGAAGGCTCGCAACCTCCCGACCGAGCTCAAGTACTACTCAGAATCCGGCACTCACGTAAAAACTGAGACGCGCTCGAACTACACCTGTGAGAAGGAGTTCTGCGCGCCGGTGACCCTCACGATGGTCGATCACACGAAGAGCGGTGCCTCGACCACGCTGACGCGTAAGAAGTGGAAGGTGAATCTCGATATTCCGGATTCACGCTTCTCCAAGCGAGCCCTCGAAGAAGGCACCTGAGCTCGCCGTACAGCTAGAAATTTCGGTCTGCGTAAGCCAGTTGCTACCGTCCCGCTCCAATGCGGCGCACGTGCACCTGGCTTATCGCTTTTTGTGTCTTTGGTTCGGCTAGCACGGCGTGGGCGGATGAGCCTTACGACAGCCCCGCCGACTCGCCGGCGACTCCAGCTCCGGCGTCTCCAGCCGCCCCAGCCGCGGAACCGACGGTAGCGCCCGCAGCGAGCCCGGTAACCGAGCCGATTCCGGAGCCAGTCATCGCCGAAGGAGAGAGCATCTTCTCGGAGGACACCTCCAGCTCAGGGCCGGTCTGGGAGAAGGTGATCCGCATCGAGAGCGACTTTCGCCTGCGGCTCGGTGACATCGGCTTCGACAACAAGTTCGTCGATCAAACGTTGGTCGCCGGGGCCGAGCGAAACCAGAACATCCTCTCGACCAAGTTGAGCGTGGCTTGGGACAGCTTTCGCGCTGTATCGCAGATCGATCTCGTGCTGTTCGGCTACCAGAGTCAGATCTCTTCGATTGAGGCGCTGAGTGAGGCAGAGGAGCTTCAGCCGTACCGCATCGACATCAACGAGCTGTACGTGCAGATGAAGGACCTGTTGGTGAAGGGGTTCGACTTTCGCGTTGGCCAGCAGATCGTGCAATGGGGCGTCGCCGATCAGTTCAACCCGACGAACAATCTGAACCCCGACGACCTGGTGGACCCGCTGCTCTTTGGCAAGCAACAGGGCAACTTCATGGTGCGCGGTGACTTCTGGGTCACCAGCAATTTTAGCCTCCAGGGCGTGCTCGTTCCGTTGTTCAAGCCGGCTCGTATACCGACCAGCGGCGCGCTCGGTGTGTCGGCCATCGATCGGCTGCCCTTCATTGACGAGAAGCTCCGCTACCGCGTCGGCACCGAACGTGCGGCTGCGCTCCGGCTGGCCAACAGCCCCACCTTGGTCGACAAGATCGTCATCGACCAGCCGTCGCCCGGCTTCGACAATATGCAGGCCGGCTTCCGCATGGCCGGCACCCTAGCCGAGCAGGATTGGTCGCTCTCCTATTACAACGGCCGAACCGACTTCCCGCAGCCGCTCTCGAACCATACCCGTCAATCGACTACGCCGGTGTGCCACCCGGAGACCGGTGAGTGCTCGGATGGGGCGCTGCTCACCGATGTCGTGCTGCACTACCCGAAGATGCACGTTTACGGTTTGAACCTCACCGGAGAACTCAATCCGTTCAAGGCGATCGATTCGGATATCGCAGGGATTGGCTACCGCATCGAGGCGGCCTTCACCGTGCCCCAGGAAGCGCGGATGAAGGTCACCGCCGATGAGATCAACATCGCTGGCTTCACTCTGCCCGCCGGCGAATACGACTACGATGCCGACGGCAGACCCGGCGGCAAGCAGCCGCTCGTTCAATCGAGCGACCCGTTCTTCAAATGGACGGTTGGCCTCGACTACACCTTTGGCAAGGTCCTTTACGTCAATGCGATGTGGGCTCACGGCCTAGCCGATGAGTATGGTGCTGGTGACTTCATGTACGGGACGAAGGCCGTTCGTGAATCCGGTACCGTCGATGACAATGGTGCAGTCGTCTTATGCGCCCTCGCGCAGGACGGTAGTGAGTGCGCCAACGAGATCTTGCGTCCGCGTCTTGGTGACTTCCTGATCCTCGGCTTCGACGTGAAGTTCCTCGACGATCAGCTGCTCGCGCGCTTGTTTACCCTGCTCGAAATGTCTGGTTACGAGAAGTCGACGGTCGTCGACGGTAAGCGAGTCGTGGAAGCCTTGCCGTTCTACACGCCTGAAGGCTTCTCAATGTCGATCTTCCCCGAGGTTAACTACAACTTCGGTAACGGCCTCGAGCTCGGAGTTGGCGCCCTGTTCAACCTCGGCAAGAGCTACACCAAGTTTGGTGACCCGGCCGCCGGTGGCTCTATATCCTTCTTGCGCGCGCGCTATACGCTGTAGCTGCGACTCAGTCCTCAGCTTCAATCACGAACGTACGCTCGCTGGTGGGGGCGTCGTTCGGGATCTGCGACAGGTACTGAAACAGCAGCGAGGTCGTACCGTTCTCTTGGATGAGGCGACCCACCCCACGCGACGTTGTCGGTGAGCTGCTCTGCGTAATGACCTGGCCGTTGAGGGTCACCTCGAAGGTCGAGCTCGGGAAGTTCGTCACGCGAAAGCCCGGTTCAAAGTGCGCATCCGGCTTGAGCTGCACAGTGATGGGGAGGGCCTGCTGGTTCCCTTGCTCCACCGCAATCAGGTTCTCCGCGTTGATCGGCGAGCGGTTGAGGCCCTGGCTCATCCCAGCTGCTGTATCGTATTGACCGGTGGAATTGCGGGTTGCCGCGTCGGCACGCTCGCCCAGCTCGGTCATCAGCGGGTCATGACAATAGCTCTCAAGGACTGCGAATGTAGAAATCAGGTCGTCGCCGACAACCTCACCATCGTTCCAATAACAATCAGAAGCCGGAACAATCGAAGCTCGCGGCTCCCCCGTCAAGTTGACCGCCAGTAGTTGACTCGAGCCTGGTTGCTCACTGGAGCGCTGAAACGCACAGGCCTTGTTGGACCCCAGCCCTTGAATGTAGTCGAGTTGAGAATTTACTGCAGTATGGTTCATACGCAGCTCGAACAGGTTAAGGTTGGGCCCGTTGCCCTTTGAAAGCAGCGACTGTACGGCGATGCGGCCGCTCGCCCAGAAGGTATAATTGACTATCCCCACGTTGTTTTGCGAGGTTTGGTAGTCGGTTTCGATCAACACGCGAACTGGCGATTGATCTGTCACCTTGAGCGAAGGGTCGGTGCCCGATTCAGCTCCGCTGCGCGCTCCGCCAGCCGTTCTTCGCAAAACGAAGGCATCGAACAATAGCTCGTTTGGTTGGGGGTCTCCTGTCGGGACGCTCGAGAGGTCGGTCAATGGATCGGCTGAACCAGCCGGCGAGAGATCACGAAAGCGATCGATCTGCCAGTTGGTGGCTTGATTGAATCGAAAGTCGAAACAACCCTCACGCCCGATCTCGAGCGCGGATGCGCCTTGGTCGAAGATGAGGGGACCCTGAAGGCCGCCGCCGCTTCCGCCGCCACCACCGGTATTGGCTCCACCGGCGCTCGTACCTCCAAGCCCTGACCCACCCGCTTCTGTGCCACCGCCAGAGGTTGCGCCGCCCGTCGTTTGCCCGCCGCTTCCCCCCGAATTACCCGTCGCCCCGCTTCCGTCGACGAACTCGATTCCCACGCAGCTCGTGAGGCACAGCACGGCCAAGCCACGAATGTTGAGGCCCACCGCTTCCATCGACTTGGCCCGACTTCCCCTCATTGCTCCATGCTACCCAACTTGGTCCCAGCGCGGCAGCTCTGGTGAGCGCTACGCGCTGCAGGCGGATGCCCAGGCTGCTAGGCTGCCAACGTGGCCAATCCCCTGTTTCACTACGGCGCTCCGGTTATTTCGTTTGGCTGCATCGCGCTGCTCGTCGGTCGCGCGGTCGCCTACGGCTGCGGGGGAGACGCCGGAGCCATTGGTGAACCTACCGTCCTCCCGCCGAACTCTAGCAACGCGGTTGTTGAGCCTAGCGCCGCTCTACCATCCGCCAGCGCCGCTCTACCATCCGCCAGCGCCGCTCTACCATCCGCCAGTGCCGCTCTGAGCGTCGAGCATCTCAACGTAGAAGAATGGGGCGGGATGTCGAAGTCAGGTCGAATGCTGACTCCACGCCCACGCCCGTCCACTAAAAACGCTCCGTCTAGTAAGTAAGCATGCTCGGTTACGTGCAAGACGTCTTGCTTGCCTACGTTGGTAGCCTGGCGATACTGCTGATTGCCTTCGCCCCGCTCGAGAGACGTTTTCCAGCGCGCCCAAGGCAGCCGCTACTACGCGGCGAATGGAAGACCGACTTGGCCTTCCTCACAGGCCAATACCTGGTGTTTACCCTGGCCTCCTCGGCCCTGCTCAGCGTTCTCTCGCGGCTCAGCTATGGGGGGATCGTAGGCCCTTGGCTCAGCGCATTGCGGACCGCAGTTCGTTCGCTGCCGCTGCTCGTGGCCCTTTTTTTTACCACCGTACTCGGCGATTTACTTATCTATTGGTTTCACCGCGCTTGTCATCGGTTCGACTTCCTTTGGCGCTTTCATCGGGTTCATCACACCGCGAAGACGTTGGACTTTTTGGCCGCCCATCGCGAACACCCGCTCGATGGCTTATTCACCCAGCTGATACAGAACCTGCCCCTGCTGCTATCTGGGCTACCTGTCCGATATTTGGCAGGATTAGTGGCCTTTCGCGGGGTTTGGGCGGTCTTCATCCACTCCAATATCCGATTGCCGCTCGGGCCGTTGCGCGTCCTCCTCGGCGCACCGGAGCTTCACCACTATCATCATGCGCTCGATCGTAAGACGGGCAATTACGCTAACTTGGCGCCCTGGCTCGACTGCCTGTTTGGTACCTACGTGGTGGCCAAAGAAGCCTATGAGTTGGGTGTACCGAATAACCCGCCTCGCAGCTATTGGCAGCATCTGCTGAGTCCCTTCAAGCGCGGCTAGCATCTCAGCGGGCGAATCCGGACCGTCTGCCTCGACAATGCCGGGACAAACCCCGAGCAGCGGCCAAAAACAAAGCCGAAAACTGGTCTAGCCCAGCGCTTTCTGGCATCCGTCGCTGCGATCATGTCTCACGCCATGCCGGATCTCACCCTCCCGCGGAGCCACCCGTCTGCCGAATCTGGCGAGAACGGCGTTGTTTCGCGACAGCAAGTCTCTGGGCCACGGTCGCGCGGAGCCATGCGATTGCCGCCAGCCGTACGGTTCGCCGATGACGCCCATCGCGCGAGGACCATCGCCGACGCAGAACGGGCGCGAGCGATCGTGCTGCTACCGCGTTGTTCCGGGCCAGGGCAACTCAAAGGTGCGATCGACGCCGATTTCGAGTCGGTGTTGGCTTCTCGGGGCGCGATGCCCTGCGCCGTGCGCAGCGACGCCCCGTACCGCGCCGTGGTCGAGGACCAACTCGCACGGGCGGCCATGCTTCCAGTGCGCGGGGTCTGTATCTCGATGCCTGTTTTGGCGGACCTTTGCGAAGCGAATGATTCGTTGAACGAGGACGATCTACGCACCCTCTCGGTTTGGGTCGAAGCGGCCAAGGTTCAACGGCGCTTGCGCGTCGTGGTGCTGCTCTCCGAGATCGATCGCGACACCACGCTTTTGGTGCCGCGACGGCTGGAGGACCATCTCGCTCCCAATCGTCTCGAGCATGAGACCGTGACCTCCCACAATTCCTTCGCCGATACTCCGCGCGCTCCGGCTGTGGAGGAGCGCGAGGTTGCGGCGGTTGAGCCGCCGAGCGAGCCCGTGGCGCCTGCTGTCGTTAGCGCCGTCGCGGTCAGTGAAGCGCTCGCTGAGGCGAACGAGGTCGCCCGTGTTGCCGTGGTCGTCGAGCCGGAGGCCGCGGTCGTCGAAGTGGAGGTGGTATTGCCGGTGGTGCTGTCCGCGCGCTCGGGCGATACGCTGAGGCCGCCTTCCTTGCCCGACCTGGATCTGGGTGAAGCGCTCGCCCAAGCGCTCAGTGGTAGCGAGGACGACGCAGAGGAAGAGGGCCCTTCATCGATTGAGGCGGCTACGGCCTATGCGTCATCGGCGCCCGTCGCTTTGGAGGAAAGTGAGCCCGATACAGCCTCGGAGCCAGAGGTAGAGGCCAGCGCCCCGGTGGTTCACGCTGTCAAAGCGGTTCCGGCCGCTGCGCCTTCCACGCCAGACTTCCGTAAGGCGATGAAGCGCGTTCTCGCGGACGAGCCTGCCGACGAGGTGATGATCTCGCGGGTTCAACAGACCGCGACCTTCCGCGGATATGCAATGGACCTCGATGCAGCCAAAGGGCCGAAGCCGGTGGCCATCGTGGAGCGCTTGTTTGCCCAGCGCTATGTACCATTGCTCGCCGCGGCCCATCGCGGGGAGCTCGACGGAGCTGCGCTCGCGGTGGCCGAAGAATGGCGCGCGAGCTTCGCTGAGAGCTACGAGAACGCTTATGCGGGTATGCGAGCTACCGGCAAGCGCCCCACGATGGTGATGGACGCGCCTGACGTCGCAACGCGCGTGGCCCGTCTCTCGAGCGCACGCTCGATCAAGCTAATCATGGTTGATTCAATGAGCTACGACCTCGGTGATCGCGTGCAAGCGCGCGTTGGTCGGGCGCTCGACAAGCGCGCCGTGCTGGTCGAGACCACGACGCTTTGGTCGGCTCTCCCGACGCGTACCTTCGCGCAGATGCACCTCTTGGCCAAAGGCCCCGAGGGGCTCAAAGACCCTGTCTCCGGGCCGCCGAGCGAGCCCGATGTAACGCGCGGACGTGCCGTCTCTACGCTGCGACGCGAGAAGGTCGGCTCGCGCGAGCTGCTCAAGCTCGACTTGGTCGAGGCGCGGCTTCGCGCTCAGGGCGCTGCCTACGACGAACGACTCGACGCCTTGGCCGATGAGATCGCCGAGGTGTTGGTGAAGTTCATGGAGACGCAGCCGCCGCGAACCTTGGTCTACATCTTTGGTGACCACGGGTTCGTGCTCGGCGCTGGCTCGAACGGTTGGGCAACCGGCGCTGCGACCCAGGGAGGCGCCTCGCCCGAGGAGGTGCTCGTGGGCGGCTACGGCTTCCTAGTGGACGCCGTTCAATAGCGCAGTAGCGCGGGCGCGCTAACCCGAGCGCGCCTCTCGTTCGAGTTCACGGATAGCCGCATCCACCTCGGACTCGGCGTCGCTGGTCGCCGCCGCGGATAGCGCCTGCTGTAACGCCGGCGAGGCTGAGGCGGCTGCTGCGATGCGCAAGCCCGACGCAAATCGAGCCCACTCGTGATGCTGACGTAGCTCGCGTGCAGCCCGCGCTCGGGTCAGGAGCTCCGCCCGCGGATTCTCCGCGAGTCGAGCGAGGTCACCTGCTGTTAGCTCGCGGTTGCGGAAGGTGCCTTCAGCGAGTGTCAGCCGTGCGGAAGCAAGCGGTGCTTCGTTCTCTTGCCAGGCGCATAGCCGCTTACGGACGAAGTCGACGAGCGCCGCGCGCGCGGCGCGCCCACGGCGGCCGAACGGCAGCAGCGGGGCAGAGATGAAGATGTCCTTCGAGAGTGTATGAAGCCTAAGCCAAGGCCCCCAAGCGCTCACCCCGCGCAGCTCGGCGAACCCTACGAAGCGCTGCTCTGAAGGCCCGCTAACCCATATACCGTCCACTCCTATTCGGCCGTGGGTATGGTGAGAACCGCCGAGCCCAAGCAGCCCCAAAGCCATCAACGCAAAGGCAATGAAGGGCTCTCCTGCTTCGAGCGCCCAAACAAAGCCTGCCAGTGCCACGACCGTGGAGCCGATCAGTCCGCCAAGCTGCAGGTGTCGTGCGGCGCTCTTGCCCGTGAGCACGGGCTCCGTGGCGAGTCCAAGCGCGGAATTCAAGTTGCGGTGCTGCTCCTCCGTGCGCACTTCAAGCTCGAGCAGCAACTGACCGTCGTCGATCACGACGGTGCGTTTGGCTGATTCGGTGCTGGGCTCGCTATAGGCGAATAGCCCGCGCGGGAGCCCACAAATGAAGCGGCCACTTTGCTGCCAAAGCGCACCCTCTCGAATCACGAAGTCTCCCTGTAGGGTACGGCCACGCGACGCGAGCTTGAGGAAGCTAAACCCGAAGGCCAGCGCAGCTACTACGCCTAGCGGAAATCGCTGTGAGTTAGGCCGCTCGGGTATCCGGAGCACGAAGAAGGCGCCTACCAAGGCGAGCACGGCCTCGAAGGCTCCCACTGAGGAATACGTTCGTACCACACCGGAGAAGGTCGTTTCTTCGCGTGGGTTGGTGGAGGTCATCGGAAGACCCTCACTTTGACTGGGCCGCGATGGCGATTCCAGCCCCAGCCAGGATGATGAGCCCACCTATCGCTTCGGTGGCGGTTGGTACGATGCTCAGGGCGAGCGCCCCGAGCGCGGCGCTACCCAGCGTCTCCCCGGGGCACACCAGCGCCACCAGACTGGGCCGTAGAAAGCGTGCTCCTAGCTGAACCAACGTATGGCCGATGACCGTTGGTACGAGCGCCAGGGCTAGCAGCCCAAACAACTGATTAGAGCTTAAACTGGCAAAGCTCGGAGCACTGAACTGCGACGAGATGCCCAGCCAAGTAGCCAATACGATCGCCGATACGGCATAGACGAGCGGCGCTGAGTGAATAGCGGATAGTTGGTTTACCAAAGACCGTGACGCGCAAACGTAGAAACCGAAGAGCATCACAGCGGCGAGGACGATGCCGTCCCCAGCGAGGGTGTGCTCTCCAGCGCCGCTGGCTTGCGTACCAATGGTCAGGGCTCCAGCCGTTGCCACCCCGAGTCCCAGCCCCTCAAGGCGACTGGGCCGCAAACGAAACAGCATCCACGCCGCGAGCACGACCGATAGCGGCTCGAGCGCCACCAAGGACACCGCGGCGGGCAAGGAGGTTTTGCTGAGCCCCCATTGAAAGAGCCCAAAATGGGCTCCCAGCAGTGCGCCGCCAGCAATGATCCGCATCGCCGTCGACCAGCCCAGTTGGCGTACGGCTCGAACGAGCCCGCGCGCATCCCAGAGGGAAAGCAAGCTCGCCGCGACGATCACTCGGACCAAGGCGATGAAGATGGGATCCATCGGCGCGACCAGCTTGGAGAGCGGTGCGCTCGTCGCGAAGGCGAGGCTAGCCGCCAATACCAGTCCTACGCTCCGCGCACTGCTTTGAGCCGGCGTGGACGTCACCTCGTCGCGGCTCACCCCGCTCCCGAGGGTAGGCTCACCTCACCAGCCCAAGCCTGCGAGAACGCGTCGCGTGCAGCTTGAATGCGCCCCTCCGGAGCGCGCCCCAGCGCGATCATCAACTTCGTCAGCGCCGCCTCGGTGGTCATGTCATAGGCGCTAATTGCGCCAGCGCCGTGTGCCGCAACTCCACCTTCATAGGCCGATAGATCGACCGCGCCCCGTGGACACTGACTGACAATCACGACCGGAACATCGAGCCCGCGCGCATGTTCAATCACCGGGATTAGCGAGCGTTGCAGGCGCGGTACGTTGCCTGCGCCGAAGCCCTCGAGCACGACGCCACGTACCCCCGAGCCGAGAGCTCCGATGAGCAACTTGGGATCAAGCCCTGGGAAGGTGCGCACCGCTAACACCCGCGGCTCGAGCCGATCGTCGTAGGGGGCGTGCGCTCGCGCCGCCAGGACATGCTTCTCCACCTGAACGCCCAACCCCAGCTCCGCAAGCGGTGGGCAACTCGGACTACCGAACGCGTTCATGCTCCAAGCGTCGAGCTTGGTCACGCGACACCCGCGAAAGAACCGCGAATTGAACACGACGCCGACCTCCGGAATGCCGAGGGTTGCTACATGGCAAGCGTCCACGAGATTGGTTCTGGCGTCGGTGCGGATGGCATTGAGCGGTTTCTGAGCGCCGGTGAGCACCACGCTGCGATCCAGCCCTGAAAGCAGATAAGCCAGCGCGCTCGCTGTGTAGCCCATGGTGTCCGTCCCATGCACGATGACGAACCCATCATAGCGACTCAGGTTGTCATGTACTTTGCGGCCAAGCTCAATCCAGTGCTCGGGCTGCATGTCTGCGGAATCGAGCTTGAACAGAAACGTGGTTTCGATCTCGGCCAATTGCTTGAGCACTGGAAGCTCGGCGAGCAGGTCACGCTTGTAAGCATCAGGCGAAAGCGCTCCCGACTCGGTGCTTTGGCCCATCATCAAGGTGCCCCCGGTGTGGACTAACAGTAGGCGCTTCAAGGTGTGCTCTCTTCCTTGGGCAGGAGGTTCTCTTCCGATTGCTCAAGGCCGCTTTGCTTGCCCCTAGTCGTCCAGCGTTGCGCGAGCCGCTCCACCGGAAAGAACGGGGCGAAGGCGAAACCGAACAGAGGAAACGGAAAGAAGATCCACATCACGAGCAGCACGCCAAAATGGAAGCTCCACATCGCTACGGCCCAGTAGCGACCAAGCCGCTCAGAGAGCAGCGCTAGCGGCGCCCCCAACTCGAGTACCAACGCGAAGACCGCGAGCGGCGGAAATAGCCAACTATGGTGAGCCAGCCAAATGCCAATAGGAGAATAGGAGTCACCCAGGAGCAGCTTGCGCAGGTTGTCGTGCGCGACGTGATTGCGCAGTATTTCTCCGCCGGCCCATGAGATGCCGGTGACCCGCAGTTTGGCGACCCCGGCGAGGACATACGCAAATACCGTCGCAATGGCCAGCGCCCGAACGCCAAAACCAAAACGCCGTGCTGGAGCTGCGGTCGGCTGCCTGCGCGCGTCGAGGCTGTAGGCGGCAGCGGCGTCGGTGAAGGAAAGCAGGCAGACCTGAAGCACCATCAGGTTCTCGGTGTGGAACACCATGCCAAAGGAGTTGCGGTAGCTCAGCGTCCAAAGAATGCTGGCCGCGAATAGCGGCGCTACGAGCCGAAAGCGGTATCCAACTAAAAATAGCAGCGCGAGTACGATGGAGAGTGCGTGAACTGCGATCGTAACCGCCGGCGCGGCTGGGCTCGTCAGTAGTTTGACCGGACCTACCGGCTGAAATAGTTCAGCTGCTTGGCGGGTCGCTTGAATGATGCCCGGCGAACGCAGCACCAGATAGACCAGGGCGAAGAAGCCCACCCCCACGCGAATGGCCGCTAACCGTTCAGCCGGAAAAACCGGCCGAAAGAAGTCATTGAGCGCTTTCATCGGTCGACCTTGCAGTGGGCGTGCACCGTCTTCTTTTGAATGGCTGCGCTGGGGTCCTCGAAGTACTTCAAGGTGTCGTAGGTGACGGTGCGCATCTCGACAGCCTTGGCACCGGCAAATTCAGGGTCCGCGTTGACCTGCTTGGCCAAGTCCCAACACAGCTCCATCTGCGCGCGCTTGCCCCGCTTCTGTGTATTGATCAGCGTGACTTTGGCTTGCAGTACCTCGTCTGTGCCGAAGAAGCGCGGCTCGAGCGGGACTTCCCGACCGCCATCGAATACGGCGACTGCGTGCGTGACCGCGGTCCTTTCGTCTTGCCGGGTGGAGAACATGGCGTAAGCCGAGAACGGAAAGTCATCACGCGGCTGCGGCCACAAGGTGGGGGAGGCCATCAACAGCAGGACTGCTGATAGCAGCAGTATTTGAAAGGCTGGATGGTCGAGCACTCGCATTTCTGTCGCTACGTTGGCGCGAAGCGGAGCAAGCCGCAAGACGCTTCAGACGAAGAGCAAAGCGCACTCGGTGGGTAGCCCAAGGGAGCGCGACAGCGCGTCCGCGTAGATCGATACCTGAAGCCGGTAGCGCGCAAGATTCTCGGGCAACATACGCTCGGGACGGTCTGTCTTGAAGTCGATCACGGTCAGCCTTCCGAGCTCCTCGAAAGCGAGATCGACCACGCCGTCGATTACGTGCCCATCGGATTCAATATGGGTTAACGGCAGCTCACGAAACACGCGTGTAGCCGCTCGCGCGCGGTCGAAGACTGGACACGCCAGCGCTCGTGTAACCGCTCGTGCGGCCTCCCGAACCTCGGCTGCGGGCACGTTGCCTAGACGACCCAAGGTAGTCGTCATCGTCTCCACCGTCGCTTCGTCCGCTGAAAGCGGGACTGCCGCCAGCACCGCGTGGACCAGCGTCCCAAATCGCTTACCACCGCAGCTGCGCGCTGCTGGGTTGCTCGACAGGATGGCGACCTCACGGGAGCTCGAGGCTGCTTCGGATGCGGAACGCGCGGTGACCGTCTCTGCGATCAAGCTTGGCGTTGCCGCAGCAGCGGCGGCCGCTCCACGCTGTTGCTCAAAGAGCGTTAGTCGAGCACTGTCCTCAGCGACCTTGGCAGGGTCGGCGTCTTTTGCGATTAGGTCGATCGCAGAGAGCCCCTGACTCGCCGCTACCGACTTGGCCAGCTCGGCCGGATCGAGCACCAAGGTCTGCCGGCCCGAGCGCGTTTGGTAGAGGCCAGGTTCGAGCGTCCAGGCTCGCTCAACGGAAGGCGGGCGCTTGAGCACGACATCCTTCCCACTAAACCCGAAGTCGGACAGCTTGCTGCGCGGGCCCAAGAGCGTGGCTTCGGCCAATAGCGACAGCCAGCCAGTCTTGGGAAAGGGCAGCTCGTCGCCGACGATGGGAACCACCAATAGGTCCCGGGCGCGCGTCGCCGCGACGTAGGCGCAACGTAGGCTCTCGGCGCGCCCGCGAGCGCGCTCTTGGTCGGCTCCGCGCAGCAGATCCCAGGGTTTGAGCGACGCGAGTTCCATCGCGGCGACGCCTCGCTCGAGGTCGATTACGCGCTCCGGATCGCGGTCTTGGTTGGTCTCTGGATCGGCCAGGATGACGACGGGGAACTCGAGCCCTTTTGCGCGATGCACGGTGAGCAGTCGCACGCCGCTCAGGTCGTCTTGATCCAGGTCATCGGCTGCACCTTGTCGACCGAGGTTCCTATCTGCGAGGTCGGCAGCGAAGGCGCGGAAGGAGATGCCGCCGCTGCGATCATGTTCGAAGGCACGTTGGAAGATGGATTGGATCTGCAGGAAGCCCTGCGCTGGTGTCGCCGTTAGTGCGATGGCGACCAGCAGTTGGGTCGCGTCGAGCAGCGCTTGCAACGTCTGGGAGGGGGAGCGGCGATTGCGCCGTGCATGCAGCTCGGCCAAGAGTGAGAGGGCCGCTGCTACGCTTTGCATGGCCTCGGGTAAGGCGGTGATGGGCGGGCGTAGCGGGTTGAGCGCGCCATAGCGCAATTGCCAAGTGAGCAAGAGCTCGTCGGTCAGGCCGAACAAGAGGCCACGCAGCGACGCATAAACCTGGAGCTGGTCCCGCGGATCTTCGATGGCTTGGATGGCCACCATCAGGGCGTGGGCCTCTCCGCGTTCTGCCAGTGGTGCGCCTCCGAGGGTAATGTGGGCGAGCCCACGCGCCGAGAGTGCCTCAGAAAATGCAGTGGTTCGGCTCTCCCCGTAGTTCTCGATCTGGCGGAACAAGATCGCGATGTCCTTCGGGCTAACGGACCGTGGCAAACCGGTCGCTGCGTCTTCCACGCGCAAGTCGCTGTGCAGCAGCCAAGCTACGCAGTCGGCGACCGCGCTCGGTAGCGACTTGGACACCGCATCCTTGCTCAGGCGCGCTGCCCCGTACGGCGCAGGCACCGGGAGCGCCAAGATCGAGGGCTGCTCACGGGGCGCCGCGCGCACTGCGGCGAGCGGTTGATAGGCAGGTTGATGCGTCTCGTCGTCGAGCACCATATTCGGCTCGAATACCTCATTGACGAAGTCGGTGATTCCGCTCGTACTTCGGTAGGAGGTGGACAACAGCACCAAATCTCCGCCGTGCGCGAGCAGCGCTGCCTTCACGAGATCGTACGTCGCCGGGTCGGCGTTTCGAAAGCGATAGATGGATTGCTTGGGGTCGCCGACGATGAATAGCTTGCCCGGCACGAGTGGCGCCTTGAAGGGCGCTTTGGGATCGGCGTCGAGCTCCGCCGCGAGCAGCAAGAGTAGCTCCGCTTGCACGCGGTCGGTGTCTTGGAACTCGTCGACGAATAGATGGGTATAACGTGCGCGTAGCTCAGCTCGCACCGCGGCGTTGCTGCTGACGAGGTCGCGTGCGAATAGCAGGAGATCGTCAAAATCCACGAGCCCGCGGACCTGTTTGATCTGTTGGTAATGATCAATCACCGGGTCGAGAACCTTGCGGAGCTTGGCAGCTAAATCAGCTGACGCCGCTTGCGCAAAGCGCGGTAGCAGCGCCAGCAAAACATCGCGCGCGGCTTCGAGCTCCGCCGGTGCTCGATTGGCGAAGACCTTCACTTTGCGTAGGTCCTTCTCCAGCGCCACGAGGTGCGCCTCCAGGTCGTGCTCGTCGAGCGTGCCAGCGGAGAGCCGATGGTCGAGGTCGTAGAAGCTGGGTGCCAAAAGCGCGGTTTGCTCGCGTTCGGGCCGGGTGCGGGCCTCGCTGCAAAAGGCGCGTATGCGCGCGGCAATGGCCGCAGGGCGCAGCTCATGATCCAGCGGTTGCTCGCTGTAGTGGCCGCGAAAGGCGCGGTAGTCGAGGATTTGACCCGCAGCGCGGCGCAGCTTGGCGAGCGTCGTCTCGGGCCGTGCAAACAGGCGCTGCAAGGTGGGTTCATCGCTCGCGAGCAAGCTATCGAACACCCGTTCGAAGGCCTCCTCGCGCAGCCGCCGCGTCTCCTCGGGTGTGGCCACGCGAAACTGCGGATCGAGCCCCGCTTGGATCGGATAGCGGCGCAAGAGGTCCGAGGAGAAGCGATGAATCGTCGCGATGTGCGCCTCCTCCAAATGTTCGGCCGCGAGCTTGAAGCGCTCTTTGTCGGGCCCACCGCGTTCGCGGCAGCGCTCGAGCTCGGTGCGAATACGCAGCTTCAGCTCGGAGGCGGCTCGATCGGTGAAGGTGACCGCGACCATGCGGCGAATGTCGGCGCCGGTCCCGACGACCGCTGCAACTCGACTAACGAGGCTGGTGGTCTTGCCGGTGCCGGCCGAGGCCTCGACGAGGAAGTTGCGCCCGAGCTCGCGCTTGATGCGCTCGGCGGCAGAGGGGCTGGTTGAAGCCGTCATGGCCGCGCCCGGAGTTTATCGAGCTGCTGCAGTAGCTCGGGTAGCGGCGGCTTTCGTTTGCGCTCGACGCGGCCCTCCTCGTTCGGACCACAAACGACGATATAGGGGCAGGTCTTGCAAGCGTCTTTGCGTGGATAAGCGACGAGGGTTCCTGCTTGCACCGCCTCTTCCACCAGATCGAGCACGGCCAAGGCATCTCGCTGTGTTGCTCGCTGGACCGGGACGGCGACAGGGCGGCCGGCGCCTTTTTCGTTAGAATAGTAGAGGCGCGACTCAACGATATCTCGCGGGCTGCCAGCGCGCACGAGCAGCGCCTCCAGCGCCAAGGCGTAGAGCAAGGGTTGCAGCATCTCACCCCCGCCGATCACGGGCTGCTTGAAGCTCGCGCGGGGGGCCTTACCGGTCTTGAAGTCGGTGATGCGCAGCTCCCCTGACGGAGCTTGTTCGACTGCGTCCAGCGCTCCTAGCAGCAATGCGCCATTGGGGAGGCAAACCGCGTCCTCGGAGCTTGTTTCGTCGAGGTGCTCGCGCACCGGGAGCCCGAAGCTCAAGTCCCCGTAGAGCGGCCGGAAGCCCTCGCCCGCGAGCTCAACGAAGTAGCCCGATAGCTCCGCCACGAGCCGCTCGACTTCGCGTTCAAAGACCCGGGCAATCCGCGGAGCCGCCTCGGCACGGAGTCGATCGGCCTCTTGCGTGGCGATCGTGCGGCATAGGCTGGTTATCTGCTGCGGGTCGAGCTCGGGCTTGCCGCGGAGCTCGCGCGTGAGCAGGGCTTGGCAACGGTGGTAAAGCTCTCCAAAGACGCGCGGTTCGAGGCGGTCGCGATCACTCGCCGGTACGATTTGTGGCCTTAGCCCGACCACGGCTCGCAAGAAGAAGCGATACGGACAGGCCGCAAAGAGCTCCAACGTGGAAGGTGCATAAGCGCGCTCTCGCAGCGACCGGCCGGTCAGCAGCTGGCTCTTCGGGTTGGTGAGGAAGCCGTCGCAATCGGTGAATAGCGTCTTGTTGTTGCGTTTGAAGCGGGAAGCCAGGGCGCCAAACAAATGTGGCGATGACCCAAATAGAAATCGCGCGGAGCCGCGGGGAGCGGCAGCGCCGGCCGCACGCAAGCCACGCAGGTGCGCTAATGCATATTCAGTTCGGTCAATCGCGGTGTCGGCCGAATGCGGGCCAGGCCAAAGCAATGACGTTTGGGCGCGTGCTTTGGCGCGTGACTCGAGCTGCTCCAACGAATCGATGCTGCGAGTCAGCGCGCGGCTCGCTTCAACGAAGAAGGCGCTCGGCACGCGCCCGCGACCCGCCGAGAGATCCACGCGTGAGTAGGAGCAGAAGAGCCGCTCGGTGGCCGAGCCAATAGCCATCAAAAAGCGTAGGCGTTCCCGCTCGTAACGAGCCGAATTGGTCGCGAGCAGCTGGACCTCCTGCCTCAGCGTGTCGGGCAGCAGTGGGTCCTCGCGCGGGCTCGCCGGGAACGTCCCGTCGGCCAGCCCGGTGATGAAGACCACGCGCCGTGCGCGCGCCGCCATGCCCTCTGGCGTGGTGATGAGCACCTTGCCGAACGGCGAGCCGCTCGGTCGCGACTCGAGCCAGGAGAGCCTCGAGCCAAGTAGCCCAACCACGTGCAATAGCTCGACCTCGTTGTCACGCGAGAGCAGCGGGTGAAGTTCGGTCAGCGTCGCAAGCAAAAGCTCCGGACGGTAGATCGCCCGAGCGGCGAGCTGCTCCAGGGCGGGCAATAGCTCACGATACGGCCCTCGCTCGGGGAGGCGATCCAAGTCCTCCAAGATCGGAATCAGGAGAACTTGCAGCTCCTGCGCCGTCGCGAGCTCGTGCTGGAGGTGCGAGCGGGCGGGCGATTCAGGTGTAACCAGAAGTCGCTCGTTTATCCGAGCCTGCGCGAAAGCGACGCGAGCGGCGACCCCTGCAGCAATCGAGTGCCTACCGCCTTCCGCCTCCAGCGGTGCGGCAAACACGCCGAGTTCAGCCAGGAACGCGGCCCAACGACGAGGATGAGGGACTGCGGCTTTAAGCGCCGAACTCGGGACGCCCTCCGTCTCCTCGATTTTGGGTGACTGCGCGATCTCCGCTTCCTCCGGGAAGGCGCTGACCTCAGCCTGCGGGCCAGGGCCGACATGGGCGATGGATAGATATTCAAAAAGTCGCGCAGGCGAGCCACGCTCGAGCCGGCAGTGGAGCAACGCTAGGAGCGCCCGGCCCGAGGCGTCGGGCGCTCGTACGCCCTCTTCGAAGTGGGCTGGGATACCGGCTCGCGCGAGCGCTAGGCTCAGACTCTCACTGGCCGTCTGCGGCTGACTAATGACGATAGCCATCTCGTCGAACCGCACGCCGCGAGCGGCCTCTCCATGAATCGCCCGGGCGATCTCGATCGATTCAAGGTACTCACCGGCGCCAGCGAATAGCGTGACCTCGTGCTCGAACGACGCTTGATGCGGATTGCCGTGCAGGGTCTCGATGAAGCCGGGCACTCCATTCGCGTTGGTCCAAGTCGGTGCGCCGTTGGTTTTTGCAATTGCGCCGAGCCGCTGTTGCGTCGGTACGTCCGCGGCGGGCAACGTGGCGAGCGCCGCTGGGCTGGCCTCACACAGCGCCTGCACGAACAAGGCCTCGACCGGCGTAAGATTGATGAGGTCTGCTAGCACCACTGGTAGGCCGGGGGCCGTGTTGTGCTTTAGGGCGAGCGCCGCGGTCAGATAGAGGTCGCGCTCGGCAGCGATCTTCAGCTCTTGGACGATTGCGAGATACGCGTCGTAGAACGGGAGCAACGCGAGGCCGTCTGCGGTGCGCAGCAGGTCGGTTTGCAGCACGAGTTCACGCGGCTCGAGGGTGCTTTCGAGCTCGTGGAGGGTGGCGGCCAAGGCCCGCGCGAACCCCGGCGTATGAACGGCTTGTGGCAGCGGTCGCGGCGCCTGGCGAGCCACCGTCTCCAGCGCAGCTGCGACCAGCGCCTCTCGTGCAAGCCGGGTTGGTGGGATGGTCTTGTCTGCGAGCAGTTGCGGCAGCGCCAGCTCGGTGGCCAAGCCGCGCAACGTGCAACGGCGCAGCCCGAAGGTATGGCCCTTGGCCTGGGTGCGGCGAAACACGAGCTCGTCGAGCGGAGTGCGTCGGCGCGCGCAAACGAGTACTTCGCTCTCGCGCTGCAGCCCATCCAAAAACCGAGTGATGGCCTCTTGGCGCACTGGCGCTAGCGGCGAAACGCACAGCTCGAGCTTGGCCACCGTGCGCGCTCCGACTAACCGCGGAGCGAGGCGACGACGCGCAGGAAGTTCTCGCCGAGGACCTTCTGCACCGTATCGTGGGAGAGCCCACGTTTGAGTAGCGCCTCACAAAGCCGAGGGAGCTCCAAGCAGGTTGGCATGTCGCGGGGGGTGGAGATGGCCCCGTCCCAATCGCTGCCCAAGGACGCGTGGTCAGGGCCAACCACCTTGATGATGTGCTCCAAGTGGGCGGCGACGCTGTCCAGCTTGCCCGAGAACTTCCCGTCGCCCAGGAAGGTTGGTTCGTACATGACGCCGATGGTCCCGCCGCTTTTAGCCACTGCTTTGAGCTGGTCGTCATCGAGGTTGCGCCAATGCTCGAACACGCCCGATACCCCAGTATGGGTGACCAGCAGCGGCTGGGTTTTATCGGAGCATTCAACGGCGTCCCAAAAGCCCCGCTTCGAGATGTGAGCCAAATCCACGAAGATCTTCTTGGCGTTGAGTTGCTCAATCACCTCGCGACCGCGCGCGGTCAGGCCCGTATCCGTGCGACTGCCGAGCGGGCTACTGGTTTGACCGAGGCCCGATTCGGTCAAGTGCACCAGGGTCACGCGCAGGATGCGGTCATCGAGATAGGTCTCGAGCGCGGCTTTGCTTTCCTCGAGCGCGTTACCACCCTGAATCCCAAGAAACGCGCCGTGTTTTCCTTGCGCACGCGCCGCTCGATATTGGGCTGCTGTGCGCACGACGCTGAACTGCTCGCTGACGCTCTGGAAGATGCTCTCCAGCTGCGCGAGGTTGTTGCGGAAGGCCGTGGTTCGCTCGCTTTGGACCTTGAACGGGTTGGTGGTGATGACCCACGTTGCGCCGGTGACCTGGGCCTCCAAGATCCGCGGGAAGTCCACCTGCGAGTAGAAGTTGGCTCGCAGGAGGCCGTGGTCATGTCGCTCGGTCAGATCGTAGCCCCACACGCGCGTCCAAATGAACGAGTCGATGTGCAGGTCGATCACCTCGCTCGCGAGGTAAAGATCGACCGCCTCTTTCGACACTTCGAGCGAACGCGCCCAGGCCGCAGGGTCCTTCCGGTGGTCTTCGTAATCGAGCCGCATGCGCGGAGCCTACGCTCGAATCAACCGGCGTGTTTCTCGAGCAGGCCAGCGAGGCGCGGCACCGCTTCTTCCACGTGCTTCTTGGCGGAGCCACGCAGCATTTTGTAGGTGCTCTTGACCATACCGCTCTTCGATCGCTCGACCTTGGCGTCGGAAACGGAGAGCAGCGCGTCGGCGACGATGCCGCGGTTCTTCTCGAAGTGGTTGCGCGGGTTGCCTGCCTTGACGCCGTCTTCCCAGACCGGCTCGAGCTTCTTCGCCATGTCCGGCAGCAGGTGACCAACGGCCTCTTTGATGAAGCCCGGCTTGATGCTCTTGACGGCGTTGTAGCCGTTTTTTACCGCGAAGCCGGAGATGCCACTTTTCGAGGCGACCTCGTCGTCTACGAGTTTCACTGCTTCGTCGATGATGGCGGATTTCTTGGCTTCGTCGGAGAGAGCGTCGGACAGTCCCATAAGGGGCTCGTAGCACAGTTCAAGCGTCGTTTGCTGCTGTGAAAACGACGCAAAGGCAGCCGCCGAAGGGCTACCGCTGCGGTTTTGCGAGCGAGGCCATCCGTGCTAGGGGAGATCCGCTACTCAGTCCAGCCGGAGGCATTCCCTGTATGAAAACCGCTTCGATCGCGTCTTCAGCCGTTCTTCTTTTCACGCTCGCAGCGTGCGGAGATGAACCCAAGCCGCAAACAGCGGATGACGTTACGTCGTCGACGCCTGCCAGCTCCGTAAAGAAGACGGATGGCGCGGCGTCCAGCCCCGACACCCAGAGCGGCGTGAAAATCGACGACAAGATCACCAAGGCCTGCGGCGACCTGCCGACGGCGCGCTTCGCCTTCGATTCGGCGGAGGTCTCTCCCGAGGCCACCAACGTGCTCGACGCTTTGGCTCGTTGCTTCATCTCCGGGCCCTTGAAGGGCAAGGGGATTCGTCTTGTTGGCCACGCCGATCCGAACGGCCCTGCGGAATACAACATCGGGCTCGGCCAACGCCGCGCCGGTTCGATCGGTAACTTCCTTGCGAAGAAGGGCCTCGAGGAGAAGCGCATCACTGCCACCTCGCTCGGCGAGCTCGAGGCAACCGGCACCGACGAGACGGGCTGGGCGGCTGACCGCAAGGTCGAGATTTTGCTGGCCGAGTGATTGTGAAGAACCTCTTGCAAGGCTGGTTGCTCGCGCGCGCTCCGGAGCCTGAGGTCAAATCGCTGAACGCGATCGACTCGATGCTCCACGCCTCCGGCGTCGAGTTCGCGCTGTTTTGGGTCTTGGTGCTGATGGCGGTGGCCGCCTGGGCCATCGCCATCCTGAAGGTCCTGCAGATCGGCCGCATGCGCGGTGCGCTGCATGCCTTCGAGAAGGAGGTCTTCAACTTCGTCGAGGCCAAGGATCTGTTCGTGGTGGCTCAGCGTAACGCTGGGTCGCCGGGAGCGCGCATCGTGCTCGCGCTCTCACGTCGCGGCGGCAGTGAGAAGATCCTCGAGTCGATCGCCAAGCGCGCGCTGGTGGTCGAGCAGCAGCGTGCCAACCGTTTGATGACGGTGCTCGCATCGATCGCGGCCTCGGCGCCGTTCGTCGGTTTGCTCGGCACGGTCTACGGCATCATGGAGGCCTTCCAGCAGATCGGCGTGCAAAAAAGCGCAAGTCTGCCGGTGGTTGCCCCGGCGATCGGCGCGGCGCTCGTGGCCACCTTGGTGGGTCTGATCGCCGCCATCCCGGCGCTCATCTTCTACAACCTGTTGAATCGATACGCCGACGACTTCGTCTCCGAGTTGGAGACAGCGAGTGAAGCGTGGGTGACCATCGTTGCGGAGAGCGACCAGCGCTTGAGCGTGCCAGCCGACCGCACGGTTCGCGGCATGTCTCAACCTCCCATGCCGTACGGCGGGGGCTGACGCGTGGGCGCGAGCATCGGCGGGGGCCGCAGGCGAGGGGCAGGCTTTGCGGACATCAACGTGACGCCGCTCGTCGACGTCATGTTGGTGTTGCTGGTCGTGTTCATGATCACGGCGCCCCTGCTTGCCACGGGCCTGCGAGTAGAGCTACCGGAGGTGCAAGCCACCGAGTCTCCGCTCAAAGACACCAAGCTCGTAATCACCGTCACCAAAGAGGAGAAAATCCTGTTTGGCGAGCGGGATGTAACGGCCAATGTGGAAGAAGAGCTGATCCGCAATCCGCGGATCCAGGTCGAGAAGGAACTTTACATTCGCGCGGACAAGAACGCCCGTTACGGCGTCGTGGCGCGCGTCGTCGCGGCAGCACGGCGCGCAGGCGTAGAGGGCCTCAATCTGCTGGTGCAACCGGAGATCGAGGGGGAAGACAGCCCGGCAGGTACAGGCGCAGCTCCAGCTACTGCCGCGCCCGTTACTCCTCCGCCCAAAGGGAAAAAGAAGTAATGGCGCGCTCGGCCTTTGCTGGGGGCGCATGAGCTCGACCTTCAGCAGCGATTTCGCTCCCTGGGAGTTCGGTGCGGCGGTGATCATCGCCGTGGCCGTTCAGCTCGGGAGTGGCGTTGGGCTTTATCTCGCCCGTGCGCAGCCGCCGGCTGATCTCAACGAGGTGGATAAGAATCGCGAGCAGCCGGTGCGCGTGATGCCGGTGCTCGATGAAGAGGCGTTCGCTGCGGCCAAGGCCGGCGGCAAGAAGGCCGTGTTGCCGGACATGTGGCAACGCGCGCCCACCTCGGTAAAAAAGGCCATTCAAGAGAAGCCAGCTCCGCCGCCCGACGTCGCAGCGCCTTCCCCCAAAGCCGGGCTCGAGGCCTCGGCTGCGCCGGACAAGACGAAGAAGACGGAGACGGTGGAAGACGCCGGTACCGAGACAGACGCCTCGACCGAGGGCGCGGATGCCGGGCAACCCGATTCGGACGCTGACGCCGGGCCGGCCACGTTGGACTCGGATGGCGGTAAAGCCAACGGCAACGGAGAAGAGGGCTGTCTAGGCGAGGGCTGCACCAAAGACGGCAAAAACGCGGATATCCAAGCCGCTCAATATCAGGCGCGTTTGATCAGCTTCTTCAAACGCGGCTTCACCGTGAGCGGTCTCGGCCTACCAGCTGAAGATATCGCGAAGCTTGCGGTCAGCGTGAGCGTTTCCCTGAGTGGAGACGGTGTGGTCCAGAGTTTCACCATGAGTTCGAGCGGCAACGCCACCTTCGATTCGGCGGCGCGGGCTTCGTTGCAAGGCAAGGTCGGGCAGCAAGTGCCCAACCCGCCCGAAGATCGACCGGAGCTTTCGCGCACCAGCCTCGGCTTTTCAATGGTCTGCAGCAAATCGTGCAATTGAGGACGGAATGACAATGACTCGTGCCAACGTCAAAGTTCAAAGGGGCCTTGGAACGCGGTTTTCCAAGGTTTTTGCCGCGTTAGCGTTGGTGGCCGGTGCGCTCGTGCTTCCGAGCAAAGAGCCTCAGGCGCAACCCGCGCCGCCCGCGGCAGAAGACCCGATCGGTAATTTCGTCGTGCCGGCCGAGGCCTCCGAGCGTCCGCTGCCCAAGGTTGCCATCGCGCCTTCGCTGGCGCCCGACATGGAGGACGTCACGCTGCAAACGGTCGTGCGTCGGGATCTCGAGCTGTCCGGTGAGTTCGAGGTGTTGCCGAGCAGCGCGGCTCCGGAAGGCGCCTACGAGACCGACCGGCCGATCGTGCCGAAGGATTGGCAGGCCAAAGGTGCCGAGGTCGTGGTGCGCGTGATCGGTCGCAAGCTCGCCGATTCGAAGGTCGAGCTCGTGGCCAAGGCCTACGTGCTCTCGAGCGGCGCAGACCCTGTTTTCGAGAAGCGTCTCGAGGTCCCGCTCGATCGCGTGCGTGCCGAATCGCACTACGTTTCGGACCAAATCATCGGCGCTCTGACCGGGACGCAAGGTGGCTTCTTCAGTCACATGGCGTTCGTCTCCGGCACCGGCACCTTGCGTCGGATCTATCGCGTGGACTCCGACGGCTTTGATGCACGTCCCGTATCGCCGCCCGACCAGGTCGCGCTCGCCCCGGCGTACGGTAAAGACGGAGAGCTGTATTGGGCGGGCAGCGTTCAGAAGAGCGAGTTCAAGATCTACCGCGCGAGTGAGCCCACCACGCCGATCTCAACGAACATCCGCGGCAGCATCTATGGGCTCGGTTTCTCGCGCGACTATTCGCAGGTCGCGCTCTCGATTGGAACGTCGGAGACGGTGAAAATTTTCTCCGGCAGCTCCTTCACGGATCTGAAAGAGGCCTCGCCCATCGGGTTGGCGTTCCGGCCTAGCTTCACCTACGCGGGCAAGCTCGGCTTCGTCGGGGAAGGCAAATTTGGCCAGCGTGTGTATGTGGACGGCAAAGCGATTTCGCCCGATGGTTTGATGGCTTCGGCGCCGACGTTCTGTCGTCATCCCGACGGCAACCGCGCGGTCTTCGCCGTGGGCGTGGGCAAGGCGACCGATCTCGTGGTCGCGCCGGAGACCGGCGGCTCCTTGGTTCGAATCACGCAGAACATGGGCTCCAACAGCTCCCCGGCGTGCAGCCCCGACGGTCGCTTGGTGGCGTTCTTTTCGACGCGCACCACCGGGGAAGGGCCGGGCCTGTACGTGATGCGGCTCGACGGCGGACGGCCGAAGCGCGTCTCAACGCTGACCGGTGACGGCCTGCGATGGGACCGTCTGCCGCCGACCAAGTCGGTCGAAAAGAAGTAGCGCGCACGTCGCGCGGCACGTGACAAAGCGAGCCCAGTGACTGCGTTGAAGTGGGAGGGGTTACGGCGAGTCCGGCGCAATCGGCGTTGGCTCGCGCTCGCCGCTGTGCCGTGGCTGCTCGTGCTGTTGCAGTTGCTCACGGCTGCCGCGACGGGAGTCGCCGAGGTGCTCGCGCCGGCGGGGCACTTCCTTGCGCTCGGTGCCATCGCGGTGATCTACGCGCTGCAACGGAATAAGAACCCGAGCTTCGAATCAGGCGCCTTCCGGCTCGACGATGAGGCGCTGTTTTGGAACGACGCGCTGCTCTGTACGCGGCAGGAGCTTCAAGACGCGACGCTGTTCGAGCGCGAGGGGCATTGGTTCGTTCGGCTTAAACGCCGCGGTAAGTTGCTCGCTCAGCTGCTCGAGGTACCGAGCGCCGACGAGGGCCAGGCACTGCTCGAGGCGTTGGGGTTTGGCGTAAAGCAGCGTGCTGCCGAGTTCCGTGGGCGCTCACCCTATTTCGCGCTGCCGGCTTGGCAGCAGGTGCTGCTTCCGCTGCTGCCGATGTTGGGTGGCGGGCTGACTGGAGCGGCCTTGTTTCCGTTCGCTTCGACTCTCGCGGTCGCGCTCGGTGCGGTCGTGTTGGTGCTCGGGGTGGTCGGCGTGCTCGGCTCGATGCTGGTGCCCAGCAAGATCCTCGTCGGGGTGGACGGCATCTTCAGCTCGTGGCTCGGACGCCCAGTGAACTTCCCTTTCTCCGAGCTCAAGAACGTCGCTTCGGTGGAGCGCAGCGTCCTCAACAAGAGCTACTTGGGTTTCGAGCTAACCGACAATCACGGCCGCGTGACCTTCCTACCGATCGGTCAAAAGGGCTGGGCCGAAGAAGAGTTTCAGGCCGTCGGCGAGCGCGTTCGCGAGGCGCTCGAGGCCTATCGCTCGGGCATCGTCGGGCTCAGCGCAGACGCCTTGGCGCGAGGCAACCGCACCACCGCCGATTGGTTGGTGTCGCTCAAACGCGTGGGTGCGATGGCCAACGTGGATGCGCGCACTAGCGCCGTTCCCACCGAAGAGCTCACGCGTATCGTCGCCGATCCCAGCGCGCGTCCCACTGCGCGCGTCGGCGCGGCCGTGGCGCTCACCGCGCGTGGCCAAGCCGAGGACATCGAGGGCGTGCGCATCGCTGCAGCGGCCACCGCCTCGAGCAAGCTGCGTTTTGCTTTGCAAAAGGCCACCGAAGCCGAAGAAGAGGCCGAACTCGCCGAGCTCATGGCCGAGCTCGAACAAGAAGAGCGCTCCAAAGGCACGGCGGGCTAACCCTCGGTCCCCGGCCCGTTTTGACGCTTTGCATCCTCAAAACTTGGCCGCTTCGAACACCGTCTGATAGCGCCCTCAATCGCAGCGGAACACACCGAATGGTTCCGGCTCGGGCAGCGTTGTTTGTGAAGGAGAGGCAAATGAGCCAATTGGCAGGGCGTGTTGGAGTGATCATGGGCGGCTGTTCGGCTGAGCGAGACGTCTCGCTGCGTTCCGGCGAGGCCGTTTTTGCGGCTTTGCGCGCCCGCGGCTACGACGCTGTGCGCGTCGAGCTACCCGCTGATCCCGAGTTTGCCGCGTCCACCATCTCCGAGGCTCACATCGACGTGGCCTTCCTCGCGCTCCACGGCCGCTTGGGTGAAGACGGCTGCGTGCAGGGTCTTTGCGAGCTGCTGCGCATCCCGTACACCGGCTCGGGCGTACTCACCAGCGCGCTGGCGATGGACAAGCTCAAGTCGAAGGAGCTGTTCCGCCTGCACAACGTGCCTACGCCCCCGTACTACACCGTGACCGCCGACGACGATCTGGCCGACATCGAGACCATGCACGGCTCCTTCGGTTTCCCGGTGATCGTCAAGCCGCGCGGTGAAGGCTCCAGCATCGGCGTGCGCAAGGTCGACAACATCGTCGAGTTGGTGCGCGCGATCGAGGCAGCGCTCGAACTCGACGAGGTCGCTTTGGTGGAGCGCTTCGTCGCCGGCATCGAGGTGAACGTCGGCATTTTGGACGGCCGCCCGCTGGGCGCGATCGAGATCGTGCCGAAGGGCGGTCTCTACGATTACGCCGCCAAGTACACGCCCGGCATGACCGAGTACTTCATGCCCGCTCGCATCGGTTCAACGCGTTACCGCGGCGTGCTCAACCTCGCCGACCGTGCGGCGCGCGCGCTCGGTTGCAGCGGCCCCTGCCGCGTGGACCTCTTGGTCACCCACGGGGAGAACGAATACGTGCTCGAGGTCAATACGCTCCCGGGCATGACCGAGACCAGCCTGCTGCCCAAGATCGCCGCCTCCGCCGGCTACGATTTTACCTCGCTATGCGAGGCGATCCTCGAGGGCGCACGGCTGCACGCGCCGGTTCGCCGCGACCCCGCGCGCAAGCGACAGGCTTCCGGGGCTTTCGCTCCGAACGGGTTGCGACTAGCTAAGCTTGCGTGAGCGACCTCCTCGTAAAGCCGGCATCGAAACCTCTCTCTGGAGTCGTGCCGGTTCCCGGGGATAAGAGCATTACCCACCGTGCGCTGATGCTTGCAGCGCTCGCGGAGGGAAAGAGTGAAGTGCGCAGCTTCCGAATGGGCGCGGACAACCGATCGACGGCATCGGCGCTCCGCGTGCTCGGCGTTTTTGTCGAGGAGCCGGCCACAGACACGTTGATCGTCCACGGCGTTGGTCTGCACGGATTATCTGAGCCCAAAACGCCGGTTGACTGCGGTAACTCGGGCACGAGCATGCGTCTTTTCGCAGGGCTGCTCGTCGGGCAGACCTTCCGCTCGGTGCTGGTAGGCGATGAGTCGCTCTCCGGCCGGCCGATGGCGCGCATCGTCGATCCGTTGCGAGCGCGCGGCGCACGGATTGAAGGGCGGATCGGTAAGAAGCCGGGGCAGGTGACCGCGCCGCTCGAGATCGGCCCGTTCCCGCCGCCCAACGTGCTCTCGGAGACGTACTTTTCGAGTCCGATCGCCTCGGCCCAAGTGAAGAGCGCGCTGTTGCTCTCAGGCCTTTATTCGGACGGCAAGACCACCTTCCAAGAGCCGACGATCTCTCGCGATCACACCGAGCGCATGCTGGATGGCTTGGGCGTGCCGATCCTTCGCAGTGGAACGGTGGTGGTGCTCGATGGGCCGAATTTTTCGGGCAAGCTACCGGCCTTCGAACTCGAGGTGCCGGGGGATCTCTCGGCGGCGGCCTTCATTCTCGCGGCTGGAATGCTCGTGCCCGATAGCGATGTAGGCGTTCGCCGCGTGGGCCTCAATCCGACGCGCACCGGCTTTCTCGATATGGCCCGGCTGTTTCAAGCGAGCCTTTTTTCGGCGGCGGAAGGTCTGGTTTTGGGTGAGACCATCGGCGCCGTGCGCGCAACCTCCGGCGGCCTGCAAGGAACAACCTTGGCGGGCGAGGTGATCCCGCGCGGCATCGATGAGGTGCCGATCGCGCTGGCGCTAGCGGCGCGTGCACGCGGCAAGACGGTGGTCGCCGACGCTCAGGAGCTGCGCGTCAAAGAGTCGGACCGGCTTCACGCGATGGCGCTCGTGCTCAACGCCTTCGGTGTTCCCTGCGCCGAGACCGCCGACGGCTGTGAGGTGGAGGGCGTCACTGATCGCCCGCTACGTGGCTGCGAGGTCGATTCGTTTGGCGATCATCGCATCGCCATGTCGGCAGCTGTGCTCGCCCTGGTTGCCGACGGTCCGACGCGCATCAAGAACGTCGACAACATCGCCACTAGCTTTCCGCGATTTGCCGGCACCATGCGCGCGCTCGGGGCGGAGATGAGCGTGGTCGAGAGCTGAGCTTCGCGCTGTGAGCGGCGTGGGACGGCGTAGAAGAGCCGTCTCCTTCGTGCTAAGGCGTTCGCATGCGTGCGCGAGTGCTCGTTGCGATTGATGGGCCTGCTGGAGCTGGGAAAAGCACTGTCGCCAAGCTGCTTGCTTCACGGCTGGACTTCCTGCTGGTGGACACCGGCGCACTGTATCGAACGGTGGCGCTCGCTGCGCAACGCGCAGGCCTCTCCTTCGCTGATGATGACGCCGTCGGCGAGCTCGCCGAGAGTCTCGCGGCCGACCGGCGCATTCGTATGGAGGCCGAGAGCCAGGGGGATTCTCGCGGCGTGCGCGTGCTGATCGACGCCGAGGACGTGTCGAGCTTCATTCGCACCCCGGAGATGAGCTTGGGCGCGAGTCGCGTTTCGGCCAACCCGCGCGTGCGCGATGCGCTCTTGGCGATGCAGCGTCAGGCCGGAGAGAACGGCGGCGTAGTGCTGGAAGGGCGGGATATCGGCACGGTGGTCTTCCCCGATGCCGAGGTGAAGTTCTACCTCACAGCAGCTAGTACCGAGCGCGCACAACGTCGTATGGATGAGCTCTTGGCGAAGGGCTCCGCCGTCTCGCTCGAGGAGACGCTAGCCGACGTGAACAAGCGTGACCGCGCGGACACTGAGCGGCCGATCGCGCCGCTGCGACAAGCGGAAGACGCGCATCTGGTGGACTCGACGGGCATGCCGATCGAGCAGGTCGTGGACGGCATGGTGCGCATCGTGTTGGCGAAGAATGAGGAGCTGCGACGCGGTCGCAACGTATGACCCACGCCTTGGGGCGACGTGAGCTGTTGTTCTCGGCTGTTCCGCTCGCGTTGCTCGCTTGCGAGGGCGCAACGCCCCAGCCGCTATCGCCCGAATCGCCGACGGCGATGCGCCCTTTCTACGCCGATGAGGTGATCCCAGCGGACCTCGATTGTGTGTTTCGCGTGGACGTCGGGCAGGCGCGCAAAGCCTTGGCCGAGCGCGCCACCGAGGCGCGCGAGACGTTGTCGCAGGAGCCGTTGATCGCCGCAGCGCTGGAGCAGGCCGAGGTGCTTACGGTCGGTTTGCGCTTCCGGCACCTGGCCGAAGGAGACCGCGTGCTGGTGGTGGAGAGTCGGGAAAACCCGCCTCCCCCCGAAGGGTCGGGCTTCGCCGAAGGGCCCTCGCAGAACCCGCACGTACGCATCTTCCATCGCCAAGGCGATGCTCCGCGTGATGGCACGCAGATGATCGTGCTCTTGAGTGACCGTGCGACTGTATTCGTCAGTCCGAGCGAGGTGGACGCCGTGTTGCGCGTGCTGAGCACCGCCCCCGATGAATGGCGAGGGCGGCCTGCTGCCGAGGGGCTCGTGAGCGCCGATGTACGGCCAGGACGCATGCCGCCGCTGTACGAGAAGCGCTACAAGAGCTTTGCGAAGCTGCTCGGCAGTGTGCAGCGCTTGAAGGCCAAGCTCGCCGTCTCCGAGGAGGCGCTCGAGCTCGACTGCAACTTCTTCGCCGAGAACGACGTGGCGGCTGGAAACCTTGCGCAGTTCTTCGACGCCATCGCCGAGAACGCTCCGAACACCCCACTCGGGCGCATGCTGGGCTCAATCCAGCGCAACAAGGTGGGCACCGTGCTGCACCTGCGCGTGCGCCTTCCGCCGGAGCTACTGGTAGCGCTCTGGACGGCTCGCAAGACCATCGATCCGGTGGCTCCGCTGCGCGAGTGAGGACGGCTGTGCTACATCGAAGCGGCGATGCCGAATACCCCCGTATCCGACGCAGCTCCTGAGAGCTCGAACCCAGGCGACGCCCCGCGCGCCACCTTGCCGGATCCGGCCCTCGCTCCGCGAACCACCCTTCCCGATGTCGACGCAGCGACCGGCGCGCGGACGACGTTGCCCGATGTTGCCGGACAAGACGCTGAGGCAGAGCCGCCCACGCACGAGCCCGAGGATGGCGACCCGGGCGACCCGGGCGAGGACGACGCGCCCAACCGGCCCAAAAGCAGCTGGCCCTACTTCCTCATCATCGGCCTGTTGTTTATGTCGGTCACCGGGCCGCTCGTCTTCTACTTCTTCGTGTGGCGTTATCGGCCGACGGCCCTCATGCATATACCGCAGGGTACTAGCGTGGCCGTGCGCTTCGACGGGCGGCAGCTCTATACGTATGAGCCATTCCGAACGCACGTGCTCGGCGCCTTCGACGAGGCCGCTGGCAAGAACGGCCGGGCCGATCGCTTTAAGTCCCATACTGGGGTGGACTTGCGCAAAGACGTGCGTGAGGTAATCCTGGCCACCTCCAACGGCGAGTCGTGGGTCGCTCTGATCGGCGGTAACTTCACCACCCGCGCCAAAACCAACTTCACCATCGGTCTGTCGAAGTTCCTGGACGAAGAAGGCGTCGGCGGCTTCAACGTGCGAGCGGATGGCGTGCTCGCTGGGCCGGTGTTCGTCGCGCAGGCCGAAGACAGCACGATCGTGATCTCGAGCTCCGGAGAGACGCTGGAGCGCTGCTTGGAGCCCGGGGAGGCCTATCAAGACCTCGGTCTCGCAGGCTCGGGCGCGGTGAGCTTCGTCGTGGACCGGCCAGCCTTCGAGAACCTCGCTGGTACCAACTCCGCGTTAAAAGATACGCCCTTCGCTCTGCTGCCGAGCAACACGAGCGCAGCCCGCCAAACCAATAAACTAACGGGCTATCTGTCGCTCAAAGAGCCCGAATTTTTACTCGATATAACCCCAGTGTCCACCAGCACCCCGGAGCAATTGACCAAAGAGCTGGAGACGCTACAAGCCGAGGCCAAGCTCGCCTCGCTGTTACCCGAGCTCGGCGGTCTGCGTGATGTGGCACTCGCTGGGCGCATCAAGCCGCGCGCTACGAGCGTGATGGTGGAGGCCGAGTTCCCGCGGGCCAAGCTCAATGAGCTGCTCGAGAAGGTTGGCGAGGAGATCCGCACACGCTTCGAGTAGCTAGTCCGGTGGTTGGTTCGCTGTGAGCCGGCGCAACGCGCTATGTAGCTCGTCACGGTTGAAGGGCTTGTCGAGCTTTTGCACCGGAGTGGCGCGCAGGAACGCTTCAATCGGGCCGCTAAAGATGCCGCCTGTCATTGCGATGAAGCGCTGGGCATAACGCGAATCCGCCTTCACCGCGGCGCGGTAGACGGCTGGGCCGTCCAGGTCAGGCATCATGAGGTCGCACAGCAGGATGTCGAAGTGTTGCTCTTGCAGCGCCTCGAGCGCTGCAGCGCCAGACTCTGCGGTGGTCACCCGATGTCCGCGCAGCATGCGCGTTACGCTGCGCAGAATCTCGCGCTGGTCATCTACGACCAGGACATCGAGGCTGGGCAAAGGTGCTTCGGCGCGGGCCTTCCCAGCGAGCTCTGCAGCGGAGCCAACCGGAAGACTGAGCTCTACGGTGGTTCCGGGCGAAGCTTGTGGCACCAGCCGGATAAGCCCGCCCATTTGTCGTATCAGCGTCTCGGAGATGAAGAGGCCAAGCCCTGTGCCTTTGCCTACCTCTTTGGTGGTGAAGTACGGCTCGAACACGCGTTCACGCAGTTCCGGAGGAATGCCGATCCCGTTGTCGGACACGCGCACGTACACGCGCCCTTCGCTGCGGACCGCACTGACCCGAACCTGGGGATTAGGCTCCTCCTCCGGGATCGCGTGTAGCGCATTGACCAATAGGTTGAGCAGGACCTGGCCCAGCTTGCGTGGGTGTCCGTTGGCGATGAGGCCGTCCTCGATGTCCACCGTCAGCCGCGCGCTAAAACCTTGCTGATGCTTCGCAATTGCGACGGCTTGTGTGACCGCTGACTTGAGCTCGATTGGGTGATTGGGCTCCTCTTGACCACGGCTCAAGACCGAGACGGAGCTAATTACCCCGCGAATCCTCTCAGCACCTTCCTGGGCCTCCGCCAAGAGCTCATCGTAGAAAGCCGGCTGGTGCTTGGCTCCTTGCTCCCGCGCTAGCGCTAGGTTGCTCAGCAGATAGGTGAGTGGGTTATTGATCTCGTGAGCTATGCCACTGACCATTCTTCCAAGCAGCTCGAGCTTCTGCTGCTCACGGAGCCGCTTGAGACGCTGCTCACGTTCATGCACCGTGACACGGCGCGCATCCAGATCGGTCGAGGCGACGGTTACACCGACGATGTAGCCATCTTTGAATACGGGCGTGAAACGACTCAAGTTGGTCCGCGTACCGCCGTCCGGCGTATTGACCAGCCCCTCAAACACGTCCCCGCGCCCTGAATTGAGCACCCCAAGTAAACGGGTCTCTACAATCTCCCGATATTCGGGCCTGACGAAGGTGAGCACCGGCGACCCAATGACGGCCTCGGCCGCAACGCCCGCCGTTGCATTACGATTGGTGAATAGGACGTTTAACTGCTTATCGACCACAGTAATGTAGTCAGGGATGTCGTTCGGCAGGTCGTGAAGCCACGCGTCATGTTCGAGCAACGGGACATGGGCGTCGCTGCGCGGGCGCGCCACCAAGGCCACCAAGCTCCCAGCCAACCGCTCTACGGTGACAGCGACCGGAACGGTGCCCCCGCTCGCGCGCCGCCAATGAGCAGCGTAGGTGTGCGCCGAGTCTCCCTTCACCCATACGTTCTCGCGTTCCCAAGCCGAATCCAGCTGAGGCAGCTTCATCGTGGTGAGCGCCGCTACTGCGTAGCCGGTGAGGCTCTCAGTCGCGTGATTCACTTGAACGATCGTGTCTGGCGCCTCAACCAAGAGCACAGCGTCACTGAGCAGGTCGTGCAGGCGACGCACGTCCGCCTTGGCCCAATCCGCCTTGCTCATGGCCTCCTGAGAATCGGAAGCAGCACCCCCCAGCATGCGGCCACGCTAGCAGTGGCCGCAGCCTAAATCGCGAGGATTTGCGCATAAGGCAGCCCCTTCGGAGTTTTGATTGTAGTTACGCGCTCTTGCAAAATAGATTTGTAGCCGCGGCTGAGTGGTCACGGGGCCGCCGGGTGGCGGGCTCACGGCGCTCGCGCCCGGGTTCACGGCGCCGCGTTCGACCAAGAAAGTGCATTGCAACTCTCATTGGAAGGATAAGACTCGTAGTTGATGGCAGGGCGAACCACCACCGTGCGCCTCGTTGGCATGTCGAGGTTGAGCGCATGGGCGCGCAGGCGCCGGTTTATCGAGCTCTCGACGTGGCTCCTTATAATCGTCGCTGGTCCGATCGTCCTGCCGGACGCGTTCATGACCCAGCAGTTCGAGGACTGGATCTTGTTAGCCCTCTGCTTTGGGGCGGCGATGAAGGCGCTGCACTATGCCAGCGGCTTCTCGAGGGTAACGCTCGGGGTCGACCGCATCGTCGCGCGCTCCCTCGTTGGCAGCTACGCGATTCGGCAGGCTGAGCTCGAGCGCTTTCGCTACGTAGGTTCCGAGACGGAGCCGCGCGAATGGTACCTCGAGACGGCCAACGGTCTGCATCCCGTTGGCGCGGGCCCTGCGGCGAACGCGCTGATCAAGCAAATGGTCGCACAGTGGCCGCAGATCCCGCGACCTTCGGACGCGCAGCTGCGGGCGCTTGGTGCTGCCGACTATCGCCATGAGTCGAAGGACCCGGCGGAGCTCTTAGCGATGTTGCGGATCCCCAGCCTCGATTCAGCGGAACGCGTGCGCATCGCCGAGCTCCTCAAGCCTCATGGCCCCGAGTATCAACGCGAGGTCGCGGCCGTCGCTGAGGCTACGCTCGATGCCGAGGAACGAGCTCGACTCCTGCGCGTAATCTGACCGACTGGCTATGTAGCCTGGGCGGGCTCGGATACGCCCGAATTGGTTGCACGAATGCGAGTTGCCGGCGTCAGCTTGTCTCCAGGTCCACGTCGCTCCGGCGATGCGAAGCGATATGGCGAAGGTGCTGGTGGAGAGGCCAAGGCTGCGGCGGGCGCCCCAGGGCTGCGGTTCGCCCTATCCGCGCAGCCAGCTCAAGAATCTGTTTGAGTCGAGCTTGGAGGACGCGCCCTCCAAGCTCGGTATGGGCGCAGGTCACCGTTTTAAGTGGTTGAATGAGAACCTGGCGCCCTTGCGGCGGTTTCTCCTAGCGCAGGTGGGGCGGCCTTGGGACAAGGTGCGCTCGGAGATCGCTGCTCATGTGAGGCGCACCAATGCGGTACAGGCGCATATCTACGAGCACCTCTATCAATATGTAACGACCGAAGTGACACTGATTGACAGGGTACCGTATGAGGTGAGCCGTGGCCGGCTAACGCCCTTGGTGCAGCGATATCACGGTACCCAGCTATGGGTCTGCCCGCGGACTGGTCTATTGAAGAATGCCCCACTGGCAAGTCTCCCGAGCCGCGCCTTTGGTCGGCAGTTGCGGCTGGATGCCGTCAGTGAGCTACGTGAGGTGGCTGGGCTTTGGCGGCATGTCACCCTGCGTCGCTTGGACCCTGGCGCGCTCGCCATGGGCCCGCATGACGTTCTCCTGGGCCAGGCGCTATCGCCGGATTGGTTCAGCTACGATCGCCGCTATGAGCGGCTGTTTGGCCGGGTGGACGCTTATGCTGTTGCCACGCGCGAGCCAGGAAAGCGTGAACTGAAGAGCTTGTCGCGTTTGCGTTACAACTCTCACGCCGTGTAGACCAGCGTGACGAAGCTCTACAACGAATTACTGGCGAATCTTCTGGCCGATAGCAGTTTGTTCTTTGCGTACGACGCTCCCTTCGAGCGGCGACGCAGAGGAGATAGCCATGAGCTCGTTCAAGTCCATCGTTCCCTTTGCTTTGCTTGGATGTTTGGGTCTTCTGGCTTGCAACTCACCCGAGGCACCCGCCGCTTCTGCCAGTGCAGTAAAGGCAGAAGGCTCCGCAGCGGCCAAGAAGGATGACGCCAAGAAAGATGACGCCAAGGAGGCTGCTAAGGAGACCCCCAAAGAGGGTAGCAAGGAGGCCGCCAACACCCCGGCGAATGCCGAGGTAAAGCCTACGGAGGCTGGCAAAGACGCGAGCAAGGAGCCCGCTAAAGAGGCTGCCAAGGACGGTAAGGAGCTGGCCACCAAGGAGCCCGCCAAGGCTCCGGCTAAGTAGCTATTGGGCCTCAGCCCCAATCAATCTTATGGTCGGTGCGCTCGGCCCAATCCACCGGCAGGTGCAGCTTGCTGCGGAAGTGGGTGGCGCGCCAGACCAGGGTCACCTGTTCGAGCTCGGTCTCGAGGAACACGAGATCGAGCGCGGCGGGCAGTTTGACTTTGCCTTCGCCCAAGAGGGATAACGTGGCGCTCGGCCGCAGCCGCGGCAGGTCGACGAGGAAGTCGCGGCCGTCGAGCGAGGTCTTCCCCAGCTGAATGCGCTCGTTGCCCTCGAAGCGCCGGCGCGAGAGGTAGGGGTGCCCACCGTTGGCAAAGCCGTGGCGCGGCCGATCGATAATGGGCTTATTGGCGAAGTCTGCGTCGAACATCTGAAGCGCGCGCTCCTTCTCCGGCAGGTTGTCGTCGAAGGTTGGCGGGAAATCGCCGAAGAAGGCACAACGCGGAAACCACGCCGGGTGCAGCCAATCGAGCGAGGCGGGCATCGGCCGTTCGCCCCAGTGCTCTTGCGGCAAGATCAGCTCGCTCATCGCTAGTCGGTCATCGGCGAACTCAACGTTAGGGAGCGGCGTACCGATGGCGCCCTGCTCGTGCACCAAGTAGCCTTTGCCGGCGGGGTTACGTGGATAGGAGAATACGCCGAGCTCCTCGTTTTCCTCCGGCGATAGGCTCTTCGTCATGTGGTCGAGCAGCGCCTTGTCCACGAGCACGTCCTCGGCCTCTTCATCGGTGCCGCCGTAGGCGTTCTCCCAGCCGAGTTGCAGCTCGCTCAGCGGCTCGGGGCTGGAGGCAATCAGGCTGTCCCCACGCCGATCGACGAAGCGGTCTCCGGTGCATATCAGCGTACGTTGGATCGGCTTGATGTCCCCGGTGACCGAGAGCGCCACCTCGAACGAGGGCGCAGGCTTCTCCACGCGCGCTACTCCTTGAATCACCAGATCGGTGAGGTTGCGCCAGGCGTATAAATCGATGTCGCGCACCAACATCGAAGGCTTCGTATGCCGCGTCGGCACCGAAGCCTTCACCGTCACGTATTCCGGTTGCAGCTGGAAGCCCGCGCGCGCGTGGCATTTGCCCTTCGCGTCGATGCTGAAGGTCATGCCGAAGAGCACGCTGACGATCGGGCGACCGTCCGGTGCTTCACCCTCGGCGACGATGCTCTCGAGGCTGTTCGGGTCGGCCACGTTCAGGGGCTCGCTTGGAAGTCGGGCACCAGCAAGTCGGAGCGCCCATCAATGTAGGAGCCGAGCTGATCGGCCACGGTGGGCGAATAAGGCCCCGGTGGAAAGACCTGCTCTTTGAGATCGCTGAACACTGAGTCGGCGCTGGTGGGGATGCCTGTCACCTCTTCCACGGCGCCGAGGGCTACGTCCTTGGCGCCGCCGGCCACGGTGTCAAAGACGCTTTGAAACGGGCGGCTGGGCATGCGCTCGCCGAGCAGACGATTGAGGCCTTTGTTTATGTATTTATCGGCGAAGTCGGGCGCGTCGGCTTGGAAGGTCTTAGGCATGCCGACGCGGCCCATCCAATCGAGGGCTTTGCGTTTGAGCGGGCCAGGGGGCAACTTGCCGCCCAGGCCCAACATGCGCTTGCCAAACCAATTGCCGAGTCCCTTTTGGAAGCGGCCGGTTAGATATTTACCGGCCTTACCGGCCAAGCTCTTGAACACCCGGCCGAGCACCTTGGTCAGCTTGTCCATCACCCAGGCCATCAGCGCCTCGAAGGCCCACTGCACCAGCGCCGCGATCAAGTCCCCGAGTGTGAAGCCGAGCACCACGGTGGAACTCGGCATGATCACGATATCGGTCGGTAGCGGGACCGGATCATTGCAAGCGAGGTTAACGCCGATGCATTTGATGAAGGGCAGACCAACGGCAATGGGGCCCTGCTTTGCCACCACCGAGCCAACCGCGAGCACGTTGTTGCTGGAAGACGACCAGAGCAACAGCGGGATCAGCAGGTTGGGGGCAGCCGGCGGAAAGGGAAACAGGTTCCAGTGCGGGACCAAGCAATGCTCTGGCTTGTTGCCGCGCGAACAGATGGGCGAGCCATCGGCAAGCACGTCCTTGTTCCATTTGTCTTCGCCGAAAGACTCCGACCAACCCTCTTGGGCAAAGCCGATATGCCAGGCGACGCCAGGGGTGGGGATGATGCCAACCAAAAAGAGGCCAGCATGACGGTCGAGCGTGATGATCAGGTGGTGCGGTTTCTTCGGCCAGGTATCTGCCATGACGCTCTCCGGTTAAGACGCCGCCCCGACAAGCTGCGCGCGGTCCTGAGGTACAAGGCGCGTGCAGCGCGCCTGATGCTTGACGAACGGGTATCGAAACATATTGCGATACGAAAGCTCGAGCCGCGGTTGCTCTCCGCGCAAGTCGAGCAGGATCTCCTCCAGCTCCAGCTTGCGTAGAAAGCGGCTTGGACCTAGGGCGATCTCCGCCACGAACAGAAACGGTGGTAACTCCAGCGTCAGCGACCCAGAGGCCGTCATTCCCTTCACCACGAGCGGCCCCTCGGTAACGCGTTGGCCGGACAGCTCTGGGTGGGCGCGATCGAACATGCCACCCTCGAAGTCGATGGCCAGCTTCTCGCTCTCGCCATCGAAGCGCGTGATCTTTTCGGCGCGCAGACCCCAGGTCACCGGATAGGGCCCAAATCCGACCGGATCCGGCTTGTCTTCCCAGCGTTTGATATGTGCACCGGCGCGCTCGATGTTGGGTAACGCCGAGCCGCGCGCCTCGCTGGCGCTCAGGTAGTAGCCGCGGCCGCGGGGGTTCTTGTGATAGGGCAATAAGCCGTATTCGGTCTTCGCCTCTCCGCCGTAGGCGCGCGCCCAACTAATGGGCATACGCGTAAACGGTTGTGGGCTGCTGGGCATCAGCCCGCCGGGAGGCCCTTCCCACACGCGATCGCCAAACACGTCGAGGTCGAGCTTGTACGGCCCCACCGCCACCGATACCCGGGTAGCAATGGTGGGTTTCGGACTGATGGCGTCTCCCAGCACAATCACGTCGGTGCCGAGGCGCGGCGGCAGCTCGTCCGCCGGCAGCTCACCGAAGTCTTCGAGCAAGGCCGGCTCGGTGCGCGGGCCTGCGTCCTTCGGGTCGGCCGGCTGTTCAACAAGACGCGCTCCGTCCACGAGGAAGCAACGCCGAGCGATCAGCGCTGCCGCCATCACCCCGTCCGGCCGCTCGGAGCGCAGCAACCCCGCGCGCATGCTGGTGTCGTTGACGAAGCGCATAATCAGGAGTTGAGCTTGATCACAGCGCCGTGGACGTCCACCACCGGGCCGCCGTCAATCTGGGCGCCTGCACCCGCGATGGTCAGGGCGCCGGCCGCCGATTGTTGCAAGCTCGCGCCGGCCGCGATCGCCAAGTTACCGCCGGAGACGGTGATGTCCCCGCCAAGGATCTCAATCAACGACGGCCCGCTGAAGGTGATGATCTCGGTGCCGTTGATAAGGATGTTCTTCGGCCCGATGGTGATGGTCGCGCCAGCGTTGACCACCACCGACTGATCGCCGAACACGGTGGTGGCCTTGGAGCTCAGCGTGGCGGTGCTCTCGGCGCGGATGTCGAACTTCTCAGCCGCGTTCATCGTCGCGCTGGGTTTGACCTTCAGCTCGTAGCCAGCGTTGGCGGTGTGCGTCGAGACCGCGGCATTGACCGTTACCGATAGACCGGTGTCGAACTGGTGGGTGGTCGCGCCGGTCACCGAGAGCTTCTGCTCGCCGCCCACGCTGAGGCCGTGATTAGCGCCGTACTGTTGTTTGACGGCCTTGGTGACGTCGACGCCCAAGGTGGAGGAGTAGGTCTGATTGACCGCCCCGCCGATGGTCTCGGTCAGCTTGCCTTCGATGCTGCGGGTCACGTCGCCGGTGACGGTGGTGGTCTGGTTCGAGAGGTAGGTCTCGGTGACGTCGCCGACTACGATGGTGGAGTACGTCTTATCGTAGGCGCGGGAGACGTTGCCGACCACGTGCTCGGATTTGTCGCCGCCGACGAACTGATCGAGGTAGGTGCCGAACGATTGGAAGCCGCTGCCGTCGGTGGAGAGCTCCACGTTGTGCCCTTGCGGGCTGGTGGCGTCGGTACCCATCCACAACATGGTGTTGGCTACCGGGGTGAACTGCTTCATGTATTGACCGCCCGCTTGGTCCTCGATCTCGAGCCGCGAGGAGCCACCGGTTTGCAGGATGTTCTTGGTGGCGTTGGCCTGCGCTATTGGACTGGGCGTCGCGGCGTTGGGCAATACGCCAGCGATCACCGGGCGGTCCGGATCTCCGCCGAGGAAGGTGACCAGCACCTCGGTGCCTTTGCGCAACGGGAAGTGGAAGCCCTCCACCGATCCGCCGTGTGGCTGCGCCATACGTACGTAGGTGGAGGCCTTACCGCCGTTGAGGGCGCTCTCGTCGAAGTGGAACTTAATGGCATATCGGCCCTGATCGTCGATCTGGGCGTACTGGCTATTCTCCGGGCCATCCACCACGGCGTTCTCGAAGGCGTGGATGCGCGGCCAAGCGGTGCTGCGCGTAGAGCGATATTGCGTCGCGGCGGGAATGGCCTTTAGTTTTACGCGATAGACCTCGCGGCTGCCGTCTTCGATCAGGGCGTCCAGCTCTTTGGCGCCGGCGATGCCCCGCCCGATGTGGGTGAGCTCGGTGACCAGCCAAGCTTGATTGAGCGTGGCGCGCGGGTGGGCCTCGAGTTCGAAGGTGAAGCCGCTGCGCAAGTGATGCACCGAGCCGCTCGCGCTGGCGACCTCTCGTTCGGCGACGATGCTCTCGGCACGGAGGTTGGCCAAGCGCTGGCCTGCTCCAGGACTAAAGAAGCGATCTCCATAAAGCACCACCTCCGAGCTGCCGCCGCCCGGGATGGGGGCGCTGCCAGCGATTGGCAAGGCTGGGTTCTTGTAGTCGTAGTCTTTGAGCCGCACCGAGGCGGGAGCTGTGCTGCGTTTGACCGAGAAGGTATGCAGCGCTGCCCGGCCGGACTCGTCTTCTGCTGCGGGGTGATAGTGGATGGGCCCGCGTGCGAGCGAGGCGTGCACGGCGCGGTCATCGGCGAAGACGACCTTCTCGCGGCCTTCTTCATGCTCGAAGAAGTAGTAGATGCCCTCGCGTTCGATCCAGCGGGTGATGAAATCGAGATCGCTCTCTTTGTATTGGCAGACGTGCTCTTCCGCAGGGTAATCCCCGGAGAGCCGCAGCTCGAAGTCGTCGACGCCAGCCTCGCTCAACACCGCCGCGAGGATCTGCGGCACGCTCTGTTTGGTGAAGACCCGACTGTGCAGGGATTGACTGAGCGTCCACAGCTCGGGCGCCAAGGTCACGCGGAAGACCGAGCGTTCCCCGGCGTCATCCACCAGCTCGATCGAGCGCACCACGCCGTGAAAGACGAACGGCTTGCTGAGCGCAGCGGCCAGCAAATCAGCGGGCCGTTGCACGACCTCGAGCGTGGCACGCGACCCCAGCGCATCTTCTAGATCGAGCGCGTCGGCAGCGCCGCGATGCAGTGACAGGTAGATCTCGAAGGAGAACGGCCGCGAGATCGCCTCGTGACCGCGGAAGCCCATGACGCGGGCGCTCTCGGGAAGGGCGCTACCGTGGATGACGAAGGAGTCGCTCATATTCGGTTCCTCTGCATGGTTCACAAACCGGGGTCAGATGGCGTCGATCACGATCGTTTGCAGGCGGCCTTGTTGCGCCGGATCGAAGCCGAGTCTCACGGGGCCGCGACGGGTAGCGGCCTCGCGATAGGCCGGCCCTTCAGGGCGAGAAGGAAACGGTCGCAGTGGGCCGAGCAGCGCTTCGACCTCGCTAGCTTCCACCTGGCCGGCGCCGGGCTCGAGATCGAGCACCAAGAGTGAATCGCTGCGTGAGCTGCCCCAGGCGCCGTTCTTACGCGGCTCCGGCACACGCAGCTCCACACGCTGCCAGGGCGGTTCTCCGCGAAAGGAGCGATACACGCGCAGCGTCGGGTTGGTGTTCTTCGTGTCTTCGCGCAGCGGAAGGCCGAGCAACGTCTCCACAGCACGACGGCTGAGCGGACGCTGACGGAGCAGCTGGTCGATGGCGTTGAGGACGCTCATGGCAGTAGCGGAACCGAGACGTTGGAGCCATCGGGAATGAGCAGGCTCGCGGCGTCGCCGAGCTCTTGGCGCGCTGGCCATTCGGACCAGGGGATCTCGCTGATCCCGCCGCCGTTGTTCATGATCAGCACGTTCTCATCGGTGTAGCCGACGGCGGTGCCCCAGTGCCCGGCGGTGGAGTTCCACGGCAGCGGGACCTCTTTCCCGGGGTTGTAGGCGACCATGGTGGCGACGTTGTTATCGATGTTGGCCTTGAGCTCATCCACGCTGAGGCCCGAGCCGCTCGTCGCGGGGACGCCACTCGAGTTGAGGCCACCAGCGACAGAGCCGGGGAACCACGCGCCGTTGCTGCCCATCTCCGAGCCGGTGAAGAGCGGAAGGCCGTGGCTGATCGCCCATTGGCCGGGATCATTGTTGGCGATGGCCGGCATCACGTTACCGAGGTTGTCTTGGAAGTTGCCGCTGGCGAGCCCACCGTGGGTGCCTTGATAGAGCATGAACAGCGAAGTCGCCGAGTAGGCGCCGCAGGCGTTTTCATGCCGTCGCGAAGGATCGTTCTGATTGTCGGAGAAGGTCGCAAGCAGCTCCGGGTTCATCCCGAGCAAGCTGGTGGTGCCGTCGGGGGCAGCGGTCAGCTGATCAAACTGCGCGAGTGCTGCCGCTGGATCTTGGTACAGCGCGCGGTCGAGCACGATGATCTTTTGCGCTAGATCCAACCCCGGCGTGCTGCCCCATTGGATCGTCCAGCCTGCGGCGAGCAGCAGCCGGATTCGTGCGGCGAGCACCGGATCGGCAGCCAAGAGTGCGTCGTATTCCGGGCCGAGCCCGCTCGTCGGGGGCGCCTCTCCGAGGTTGAGCTGAATCAACTGCGCGTGCACATCCACGATGGAACCGCCGTCGATGCGCTGCGTGGTGCCCTTCGAGATCAGCACGCCGTCCGACTTGAGGCTCAGCGTCTTGCTGGCGTTGAAGTTGATGGCGATACCGGAGAGGCGGACGTCCCCACCCTTGATCTCGATGATCGGGCCGCGAGCACGCACCAAATCCGAGCCGCTCGCCGAGATCGACGGGGCCTTCATTTCGACCGTAGAGCCGCCGGAGATGTCCACCGTTTCATCGCCGCGCACGGTGGTCTCCGGCGAGCCGAGCTTGGCCTCGGCGCCACCACGAATCGACGTTGCAACGTCTGAATGCATACTAGCGCTGGGCGTTACGTCGAGCTTATAACCAGCATTGGCGGTGTGAACGCTGGTCGCCGTATTGACGGTTAGCAGTAGGCCCGCCTCCAACGTTTGCTCGCCCAGGCCGCCCACCAACAGCGTCTGCTCGCCCACCACCTTCAGCTCGTGTAGCGCTTGGAAGTTCTCGGTCACGTTGGCTGTCACCGCTTGGGTCAGCGTGCCAGTGAGCGTCTTTTTGACCGCCTTGGTGACCGACTCGGTGCTGGCGCCGGTGACGGTGAGCGTGACGTTGTCGGTGATCGCCCGAGTGTGATTGGCCTGTAGCGTTTGTGCGAGATCGCCAAGTAACGTCGTGCTGTAGCTCGCGTCGTAGCCGCGCTTGACGTGGCCCTCGACCTTGTCCGACTTATCGCCGCCGACGAAGCGATCGAAGTAGGTCCCGTAGGAGAAGGCTGCGCTGCCGTTCGACGAGAACTCGGCGTTGTGTGCGCCGGGCGCGGTGCCGTCGGCGCCCAGGTACATCGAGCTGGCTTGCACCGGCACCGTCGAGTGCATGTACTGGCCGCCGCTCGCGTCTTCGATCTCGAGCCGCGTGGAGCCGCCGGTTTGCAGCACGTTCTTGGTCGCGTTCTTCTGCGTGACTGGGCTCGGGGTGAGCGCGTTGGGCATCACGCCAGCGATCACCGGTCGATCCGGATCGCCGTCCAGAAATTCGATCAGCACCTCGGTCGACTTGCGCAGCGGAAAATGAAAGCCCTCCACCGAGCCGCCGTGCGGTTGCGCCATGCGCACCCAGGTCGATGCCTGGCCGTCGCCCGAGTCCGCCTCGTCGAAGTGCAGCTTGATCGCGTAGCGACCTTGCTCGTCGATCTGGGCGTATTCGCTTTGCGCCGGCCCATCCACGGTGCCGTTCTCGAAGCCGAACACGCGCGGCCAGGGCGTTCGCTGCGGCGCGCGATAGGGGAGGTCTGCCGGCTGCGCGTCGATCTCGACCTCGTAGCTGACGCCTTGTCCGGCCTGTGCGCGACGACCAGCGTTGATGGTTTGCAATAGCTCGCGGCGCCCAGCGAAGCGACCGAGCAGCTCTCCGTCCCGGCCTTCGTGTCGCACCCGCCGCAGCAGGTAGCGTGCATCGAGCTCGGCGCGCGGGTGCTCGCTCAACTCGAAGGTGAAGCCAGCGCGCAGGTGACGGGCGTTGCCGCGGCCTTTGAGCGCCACGGCCTCGGCGCTGAGCGCTTGGGCGGCGATGCGGGCGAGCCGCTCGCCTTGGGCCTTGTCGAAGAAGCGCGCCCCATGCCGAACGACCGCGGCGAGTGACGCGCCGGAGACGTCGGAGCGGCTGCGCATCTCGAGGGCCGGACGCGCGTAGTCGTAGTCGGCCATCATCACCGAGCCGGGTTGCAGCGCTCGCGAGAGGCTGACCGCGGTCAGTGCGCGACCGCGAACGGCCCCGCCCTCGGCTGCGTGATAGCGCACGATGCCGCCGGGGATGGGCGTGTGAGCGGCGTCGTCATCGACGATCACGAGCTTCTCCGAGCTGGCCTCTTGCTCGAAATAGAAATGCAGGCCCTCACGCTCGAACCAGCGGCTGAGGAAGGCAAAATCGCTCTCTTTGTATTGGGCGACGTGCTCTTCCTTGGCGTAGTTCTGCGACAGCCGAAGCTCGAAGTCGCTGGCGCCAAAGCCCGAGCTTTGCAGCACCTCGGCGATGATCGCCGGCAGGTTGCGCTGAGTGAAGACGCGACTGTGAACGCTCTGCGTGAGCCGATGCATGGCTGGTGTGAGCCGCGCGCGCACGAGCGAGTGGGCTGCGCCGTCGTCGAGCGATTCCACTTCGGAGAACAGGCCGTGCACGAAGAATGGTTGCAATAGATCCGCTTCGATCAAGAGCGAGCCGCGCTGTCCCTCGAGCGCCTCCGGCTCGAAGCCGGCTTGATCGACCACGAAGGTGACCTCGAAGCTGTAGAGCTGCGAGAGCGCTTCTTCACCAACGAAGCCGAGAACCCGAGCTCCGAGCGGTAACGCTTTGCTCGTCAGGACGAACTGTTCCATGGCGGTGCCCCGATGCTAGGGTGCAACGCCCCTGCAACATCGGGCGATCATCGGGCGGCGCATATTTCAGTGGTCGCAGGTGCTCCGGGTGGTGGGCAAGCCAAGTTCCACCTGGTGGTCCCCCCGCAATCCCAGCGTTATCGACCGAGAGTTCGGCGCGACGAAGACGCTATCGTGGCTCCTCGGCGCGTATAGTGGCGGTATGAGCGACGACGAAAAGCCGGAGGTCCTTCCCAGCGCCTTGACGCTTGCTTCGGGGTTCTCCTTGGCGGTTCGGCCGGGGGCCGTAGAGTCGCTCGAGCTCAAGGCGCCCGATGGGCGTGTATGTGTGCGCATCCACTTGCGCGAGGGCGGACCCGACGTCGAGATCGAGGCGGCCAACCTTTCGGTAGCAGCCAGAGGCGCGTTGCAGCTCACGGCCAAAGACGTCTCGATCGCCGCGAGCGGTGACTTCAATGTACACGCCGGTGGCGCCATGACCCTAGCCGCCGAGGGCGCCGTTCATTTGCGTGGTTACGATCATCACCTCGAGTCTACCCACGGCGACATCCACCTCGACGCCAACGACGACGTGCGCGTCGACGGCGAGCGCATCCGCCTCAATGCTCCTGATGCTCCGCCGCTGCGTCGTTAGCGACCTTGTTGACTGCACAGGTGTCACGCGCCCATCGAATCGACTGCGGCAGGTGACTCAGTTTGAAACAATCTCAGCCACCTAGCTTGGATCTGATTACGCTGACCGAGTGGATACGTGGCGAGCACCGTCGATCAGGTCCTTGCGCGTCGTCGGGGGAGCGCTAGCGGCCACCTACGCGGTGATGCTCGTCATCCACGGGCTGGATTTGCGCCGCTCCGGTGCGTTGCCTGGCTTTCTCAGCTCGCTCGCGACCTTGCTGTTGCTGCTCGGGGCGTTGACGTTCGTACGCCGTCGCGAGCTTAGTGTTGCAACGGCCAATGGCTTGCACGCTGGCTTCGCCGCGCTGGTACTGGGCAATGTCGCGCTCCACTACTTTACGGCGCGCGACCCGAGCGTGGCGGCGATGTTCATCTTCTACTGCTTGGGGGTGGGCGGGGTGCTCTACCACCGAGCCGCCTTACTGGGCCTGTTGCTACTCGCCTATGGCAGTTGGCTCGGGGCGACGCTCATTGCGGTTCCTCACGCCAATGCGCTGCGCGACGGTCTGACGATCGCGACCTCCACCGGGCTCGGCTACGTCCTTTATCTCGCGCGCATGCGCGCCATCCTCCACACCGACAAACTGCGCCGCGAGGCTGAGCGACGGCGGACAGCGGCTGAGGAAGCGCTGCTGGCTGTGCAACGCCTGCAAAAGAGCTTGGTGGAGGTGGTTGGGCAGACGCCGGAAGGCATGGTGGTGCATCGCCAAGGGCGGGTGCTATTCGCCAATCGCAGCTTTGCCGATTTGTTCTTGCTCGGTCCGGCGGAGGGCTTGATTGGTACTCAGCTGGCTATGCTGATGCAGCTCGACGAGCCAGCGGAACTGAGTAAGCCCATGCCCCCGCGCGAGCTTCGCAGCCGACGTCGGGATGGTGCGGCGGTGATGTTGGAAGTGGGGTCCACCGAGCTCGAGTGGGAGCAGCAGCCCGCCATCTTGCTCTCGGTGCGCGACGTAACCGTGCGTCATTCGGCCACCGAGGCGCGGCTCGCCCAGGCGGACAAGCTGCTATCGCTCGGGCGCTTGGCGGCCAGCGCAGCGCACGAAATCAATAACCCGTTAAGCTACGTAATCGGCAATCTGAACGAGCTCGAGCGCAAAGGTTTGAGCGATGATTCGCGCCGTTTGGTGGACGACGCGACACAAGGGGCGCAGCGCGTTCGAGCGATCGTTACCAGCCTTACTGCCTTTGCGCGCTCCGAGCGCGCGACCTCGCACAGCAGCTCGCTCACGCTCTGTATGGAGGCAGCGCTCACCGCAGTGAGCCAGGAACTCACCGGGCTAGCGCAGCTCGAAATCAAGCGTCGCTTCGAGTCGGAGCTATGCGTCAACGCCGACCCACCCATCATCGAACAACTGTTCGTCAAGCTGCTCAGCAACGCAGCCCACGCGCTACGCGGGCGCGTGGGCGCGCAGCTTTCGTTGAGCATCGAGGAGCTGGAGGGCCAGGCGCAGGTTACGGTGGCGGACAACGGCGCAGGCATGAGCGCCGCGGTGCAAAAGCGCTTGTTCGAGCCGTTCTTCAGCACCAAGTCGGTCGGCGAGGGGACCGGCCTGGGGCTCTTTTACGCGCATAGCGTAGTGCAGAATCTCGGCGGCACGCTCTCGGTGGTGAGCGCACCCGATCGCGGGACGACCTTCACTGTTCGCCTGCCAATGAGCCGTTCGAGCGTTACCGACGCGCCTGCTCCTCGAACCGACGCGCCTGAAGCACCGCCGATCGGGCGCGACGTCTTGATCATCGATGATGACGCGCTGGTCGCACGCAGTCTCGCGCGACGCTTGCGCGAGCATTCGGTCGAGATCGCTGATTCAGGCGAACGTGGGCTCGAGCGCATGCGTCAACGCTCCTTCGATTGTGTGCTTTGCGATCTGATGATGCCGGGGCTCGACGGGCCTGGCGTTCATGCGCGAGCTGTTTTGCTGGGCCAGGCGCACAAGCTCATATTTGTAACCGGAGGTGCGTTCACGCCCGCTGGCGAGCAGTTCCTCGCCTCGGTCAAGAACCCAGTGCTCAGCAAGCCCGTGGATCTTAAGGCTTTGCGCCAAACGATTGAAGAGGTTGCGCGGCTGAAAAACCAGCCTCCCAAGGAGCGAGCCGATCGCGCTACCCTGGAGGGATGATGCCGTCGCTTGCGCGCTGTCTTCCCCTAGGACTTGTTTGCGTACTCGGTTGCTTCGTCGACGTGAACGGCCCGGTTGAGTCGGGTGGTGCGCCGACTACCACGTCGAACGGCGGCGGCGGCTCGAGCGCCGGCGGTAGTCCCGTGGTTGGCGGCGGCCCGAGCGCTGGCGGCGGCGCAACCGGCGGGATGGGCGGCGATGGTGGTGCAGTAGGCGGCGCAGGTGGAATGGGCGGCGCAGGTGGAATGGGCGGCGCAGGCGGAATGGGCGGCGCAGGTGGAATGGGCGGCGCAGGTGGAGCGGGTGGCGCAGGTGGTTGCAACAACCATTTCTTGGACTTCGACGTAGCCGCGGTCACTGCGACTGTGGCTCCCAATGCGATCCTCAACATGGGCATGGTCAACGATTTCGCCTGGGGGGCCCGTGTGCGAGCCGACGCGGACCTCAAGTTCACTACTGCTCCGGATGGAGACTCCAGTGTGATCTTGCGGCGTATGAACGCGGCGAACCAGGGTTACGTGCTCGACCTATTTGAGAAGGACGGCGGCATGCATGTCCGCGCGACGGTCCGCGGGCTCCCGATGGATTGTGAGGTCGTGGACACGATGCCGCTGATGACGAACGAATGGACGCGTATCAAGGCGTTCTACAAAAAGAATGGAAATCCGGATCTCGTGTTGACCGTCGAGGGGCACCCTCTCATTCCTGGTGTTGATTGCGGTAACTCCGACATCGTCGTGCCGACGGACGCTCCGATCGAGATCGGCCACTCAATCGTTCTGAATACCAACTTCTTGGGCGACCTCGATGACCTGTTTCTCCGCAAGAAGGATGTTGAGATCGCCTGCGCGGACACCGACCTTAAAGTCCGCTACTCCCTCGAGCCGAATGGACTTCCCGATAACGACTGTTCGACCGGACTCCCAATCTCGCTCATGGGTGGCCTCACCGTTGAGTGCGAGCAATAGCGCACTGTCCGGCCCTCCTCTTGACGCTCAGTAGTGGGACCTCGGTGGTTGCCGATGTTCCAAGCTGGCGTCGCAACCGAAGTTGAAGTTTGCCCCGTGCGCGTAGCCGACGCTTCCGTTGGTGGCCACCTCGAGCGCAGCGCCGTAGGTCGACTCGAAGAACAGACAGCCGGATGGGCTGTAACGCACTCCGACGCGACCACCTACGCCAATAGCCGTGCTGCTTAGTGTGTTGGTTACCGTATTGTCTTCCTCCGAGCGCACGTCGATCCACAAGAGGTCCAACGCGGTCTCTTGTTCCACCACCAAATCGATAGGCCCTATTGGAAAGGTGCCTCCGGTGCCGGCCGCGATGGTGACGAAGGTGGGGCTCTCCAATTCACGCGGCAAGGATGAGGTCGGGCCGGGGCGAAAGTTGCCCGACGCTACGATGGTTTGCCCGCCACTGACTTGAAAGAAGAAGGCTCGCCAAGCGCCCGTTGCAAACAGCGCACGGAAGCCCGCGCCGATGGCGACCAAGTCGGTCTCGAGCTCAATCGACTCGCCGTCTACTTCGCTGAAGGTCAACGTGGGGACGTTGATCGAGCGAGCAAACACGCCCATCCCGAGGCCTCCGCCAGTCTCGATTGGGAAGGGCTTGGCAGGTTCCTCGGGCTTGTCGACGGCGACGGTCGAGTTGAGCGAGACCGTTGCAGGTGCACTGGGCGTCGCAGTCGGTGCGGGGCCCGCAACCACTAACCCGCTATCATCGGCGCGCGCTGCTTGCGGTAATAGCGCTGCACCTACCATCAGACCCATCACACTCGCCAGCCCACGCTTGCTCAGCATGGTGCAAAGAACGCGCGCCCGGCCCGCTCCTTACACGCGTCATCCAACTGAACCGTGAGGCAGCGAGCCTCGAGCCTGCGTTACTCGAAGCGCAGCGTGATCGTATCTGCCGCAGGGTCCCACTCGGTTTGGGCGACGGCCGGCGTCCCGCTTACGATCGTGGCGCCACTCACGATGCACGAGCCGACGAGCCCTCCATCACAGTCGCAGATCGCCTCACTGCAATCTCCGAGATCGGGATAACCGTCAGCGAGGAACACGAGCGGGCTGTTGGGAACGTCCCCCATCATGCAGCTCGGTTGTACGCAGCCTGGGTCGTTGTAACACTCGGCCGGCATCTCCTCCGGCGCGTAGATTTGTTTGACCCAACTGGTTGCGTAGGAGCCTCCCGGGTAAATCATGGTGACCACCGGCTGCGCGCAATCAGCAGCACAACCGCAGCTACCCAGAGCCAGGTTGACGCATGAAAGCTCACAGGATTGCAGCTCGGTTTTGACCGGGTCGCCACTCGGTGTTTCAGCGCGGTAACCAACGATGCTCGAGCAGCTTTGTTCGAGCCCGCCAATGTAGATCGGCTGCGCGCTGTCATTCTGCAGCACCACGGTCACGACTTGCTGCGGGGGATTATCAAGTTGCTGATACGCGCTGCAATCGGTGTTTCCGCCGGTGCCGCCGTTGCCAGCGGTTCCGCCGCCGGCGCCACCTTGCCCGCCGCTCGCGCCGGTTGCTCCACTCCCGCCGTCCCCGCCAGAGCCGTCTTCCACCTTGCTCTCACAACCAACGGCAAGACCAAGCACCATCAACCCAGCGAGCAGCGACTTCATGCGGCCTCCCTTATCACGAAGCGTGCCCGAGCTCCGCGCGTCCGCGAGCGGCTCGCAGCTCGACGCTTCTTGCGCTGTTCTGCGCGCGGCTCGGCCCGGAGTGCGACCTTACGGTCGCGGTGCGGCACAGCTTGTGTCAGCCGCGGCTGGGCTTCCAACTGCTGCCTAACCCCCGTTGCGCCGAGAGCCGTGCCATCGCCTTCGGATTGAGAACCGTGTCCTCCTCGTCAGCTGCAAGCAGCGGAGGTTCGAGCGTTGGGACCTGTTGCATAAACTCGGCCCACTCGAACCGCGGCGCGACGGGCTCACCACGTTGGCTCGCGCGTTCAACATAGTCAACGCAGGCTTCGCTGTCCGACCAACGAAGCGCGCCCTCTCCGTCCCCCAGCGCTACGAAGGGCCGCAGATCGAGCAGCTCAACCACCCGCCTCTCGCGCACCACCCACAGCCCCAGATCGCAGAGCAGCTCCTCCGGATCGAGCTCGGCGAGGTGAGCCTGCACGTCCTCCAGCGAGGTCGCACGGAGCTGCTTCGAAAGTGCGTCATTGGGCGCACCGAACTCAAGCTCGAGGACGTACCAACTGGGCTCAGCCATCACCAAACGATAGCGCGCCAAGCGAGGCGATCCGAAGGCCCTTTCAACACCGCTGTGTTAGATATGCGAGATCCAGTTCGCCGCGCGTATGCACCGATACACCTATCGCGACTATGTGGCGCTCGAGCTTGAAAGCTCGACGAAGCACGAGTTCTTTCAAGGTGAGATTTATGCGATGGCCGGCGGCTCTGAAGAACATTCGGCGCTCGCCGCCGAAGTGTTGCGGCTGCTTGGAAATGGGGTCGGTGAACGGCCTTGTCGGGTTCATACCTCTGACCTGCGCGTTTACGTCGAGGAAGTAGGCCTAGCTACGTTTCCCGATGGCTCAGTGATCTGCGGGCCGCTCGAACAACATCCAGAGAGCCCCAAAGCAACTGCCCTCAACCCGGTCTTGCTGCTCGAAGTTACAAGCGATTCCTCGGAGGAGTACGACACGACCACCAAGTTGGCTGCCTATCAATCAATTTCTACTCTACAGGACTATGTGATTGTCTCCCACCGTGAACGTCGGTTAACCGTCTATCAAAGAGGCGCGGACGGCTCTTGGAAGAGTCAGGTGGCGCTCGCGAGCGGTCGAGTCCGAATCCAGTGTCTCGAGGCAGAGTTGCTAGTCAAGGACGTGTACCGTTTAAGTGGTATTGTGTGACGTTGTTGTGGCGGTGCCTCGGGCCCCTTTACGTAGCGGAATGAATTGACTAACTCCGCCGTCACCGGGGCGGGCGACCCGTGCCGGCAAAAGAGGAATCAATTCATGCGCAATCTATTCGTTGGACTCAGCTTCGTTTTGGCTCTCGGCTGCGGAGATGGCGGCGGCGCGGCTGCCTCCGGCAGTGCAGCGGCCTCGGCGAAGAAGAGCGCTGCTCCCAGCGCCTCCGCCAAGCCCTCCGCTGCCCCGGCCGCCTCCGCTGCGCCGACCGGCACCCCGGCCGGCAAGCCCGAGGTGCTCGCGACCTGCAATGATAAAGAAGCGGCGATCTGCAAGGAGTACGTGCTCTCGCTTGGCGTCACCGCTGAGGAGACCTGCTTGGGCCTCGAGAAGAAGGGCGTCTTCAAGAAGGGCTCCGAGCCCTGCACGCACGAGAACGCGCTCGGCACCTGCGAGGTTAAGCTCGGGGACGCCGGTGAGTTCCACCACTATTACAAGGCCGCAGGCTCTGACGCCGATAGCGCCAAGAAGAGCTGCGAGCTGAAGTCGGGCGTGTGGATCCCGGAGGCCGCCGGCGCCGCCAGCGCAGCCCCCTCGGCGAGCGCTGCTCCCGCTGCCAGCGCAGCCCCCGCAGCGAAGTAAGGTCAATGCGGTAGCGGGCGCCCAGCTGGTGGCGCCCGCGGTCCGCGCCGCCTACGGCTTAACGCGTAGCTCGGCTTTCCCTCGCTCTCCGTAGTTCTTGGCGGGTCATCGGCCCGCGCAACAGCGAGAGAGCAAAGCGCGGTTGGATGATGGTGGGTGGGCCGGGGGAGTGGGCGTTGCGTACGACAAACGTCCGCGGTTGAAGTTGTCGTAGCAACGCGTTGTAGTCCTGCTCGTCGGAGCCTTGGGCGAGTTGCATACCCTCGACGACGCGAGCGCGGTCCGCATCCGTTTGCAGCCGGCCGATGCACCAGAGCCCAGCGTTGCTCAGCGCCCGATAGTCCAAGTCCATCGGGTTTTGCGTCGCCAGAACGACGCCCACACCAAACGCTCGTGCCTGCTTCATCAGCGACACGAGCGGCTTCTTCGTAGCCGGTGAAGCAGGGTAAGGCGGTAGAAATCCATACACCTCGTCGAAGACCACGAGCGCCTGCAGTGATTGGGACCCGGGTAAGCCGCGCACCCACGACAAGACCTCTTCCAACAAAACCCCGAGCACGAGTTCACGCTCCTCGTCGTCAAGGTGCGCCACACTCACGATGGTCGCTGGCGTACGGCCGTCTCGTCGCGACATCCACGCTGCGAGGTCCAAGGTCGCGCCCTCCCGCCAGCTCGCAAACGTTGGTGACGCTAACAGCGTATTCAGCGCAGCGGCGAGTTCACGTCGGGCCTTCTTCGAGATGAATCGGTCGAGCGGTAACGCACCGATCTTCTCGATCGGCGCATGCTCCAGATCACCCAGCAGCGCCTCAATGTCTGCTGTTTGTTTGTTGATGAGACGACGCTCTGCGAGCACGGCCAAGAGCACATGTTCACGACTCTTGGCCGGGTCCCCCTCGCGCCCGACCAAGCGGAGCACGAGTGAGATTGCGGCGCTCAACGTCGCGCGAGCGCTTTCCACATCGTCGTCCCAACGCGGAGAGCGGCGCTCCAAGGACGACAAAACATGAAGCAGCTCCCCGGCTGAGGTCCCCGGGGTAATGACGCGAACGTCGATCGCTGCATCGTAGTTTTGGATGCCCGACGGAGTTATGCCCCATTGGGCGAGTGAACTCCGCCGAGCTTCCAGCCGAGCCTCAGCGAGCTGCCGCTGCTCTTCGCGGCTCGCTCCACGTGGCATCTCCAACCACGGAGCGAGCTCCTCCGCCGTGAATTGCGGCAAGGTCAAAAGCAGGTTGGGGAGGTCCCCCTTAACGTCCACCATGAGCACAGGAATCTCATTGCGGAGCGCCTCCTCGACCATGACGGTCAAAAGACCCGTTTTCCCGCTACCGGTCATACCAAGGATCACTCCATGAGTTACCAGGTGATGGGCCTGGAGTTCAAATGCGCCCGCGCGATCGGCACCAAGAAACAGGGCTGTCATGATCTACTCCCAATGCTCAGAACGGTTTGGACGGTGCAACGGGCGCGATGGGAAGGTTGGGCGTCTCTGGCGTGGCTGGAGCTGGCTCCCCCTGTGCAACGCTTGGTTCTTCAGCGGGGCGATCTCCACGCTTGCCTTTGCCGCGAATGAAGAGGGAGGGGACAATCAACTGCGCATCGCCATCGTGAAAGCGCAGATAGTCAATCACACGCTCGAGTTCGCGGTAGGCGCGATAGGCCACATTCCATGCCGCCAGCCGAATGAGCTGGCTCGACTCGGTTTTTGCCTCGACCTGGTTTGACTCGGCAAGGGCTGCAACAAGTTGATCCGCCGCTGCGAGCGCATCTTCCACATGTTGGCTCTGTCCGCCGATCTGTGGCCCAACCACGCCCCAATTGGCCAGAAAAACGGTGGCGATGGCTCGAACGTCTTGCACCATCGCGTTGTAACTGGACGTGCCCTCGAGCTTGATTGAGCCCTCGGCCAGTATGCCGCGGAGCTGCACAAGCTCGAGCTCGGTCACCAGCACTTTGCGCGTACGGCGTAGCTCCTCCACCAATGCGTCCGTTGGCTTGGGGCCCTCGAGTTGCCACGCGAGCAGAGCATTGGCGTAGCCGAGCCCAAGTGCGTAAGGCTCGAGCTTGTTGATCATGTCGTGGTCGCAGAACGGTAACTTCTCGATCGACTCTCGATACGGCGCTGCGTTCAGTACAGCGGTAAGCATGGTCCGTACCGCCAAGCCAGGGTCGATATTCAGAGGGGTCAATGTCCCGCGCGAGGCCGCTACGAACTCGGCTTTGCATTTCTCATACGCGACCGCGCTTTTTGACGATGAGATCAGTTGAGCGTTCTGCGTGCTTGTTTGATTCGGTTCCATGCCAGTCGTCCCTTTCGACAAAGGCGAGCCCCACGGTCTATTGCCGCCTTGAGACCCGCTGGTTTTCTCAACGCCCTGCATGCGCAGGGAAGCTCCGACGCCACCAACGCCTGGCGCGCCGTCTCTCGTTATGGATGTCGCTTTTGGGGCTTCTCAGCGCTCAACTATTTTTGCGTGATCGTTCGCGGCCAGGTTTAGGCTTCGCGGTAAGCCGACATTGCGTGAGGAATAACGAATCCGACGTCCACGCCTTCACCGCAGGGTCACGCGGTAGCGTTTCACTCGCATCGCGCTGCTGCTCGTCGAGCACGAGCGCCTTCATCAGGTCGGCGTAGCGAGCATCAAAGAGCAAGTCGGTCTCCAACAAGACGGTGAAGAACGCCTGCTCGTCTGCGCTGAGCAGGTCCCTTTCTAGATATCGAGCTCAGCTGACCAAGCCGCTCCTTCTTTCTTTTAGGCTTGGTGCGCGTTCTTCACGCGGAGCGAATATCTGGGCCGCCAGAGCAGATGGTTTGCTCCCGGTCGCCGAAAAGTTCGTTGCGAGGCAGATGGTTTGCTCCCGGGCAGCGAGAAGTTTGCTCTGGAGCGGATGGTTTGCTCCCGGACGCCGAAAAGTTCGTTGTGAAGCAGATGGTTTGCTCCCTGGCGGCGGGAAGTTTGTTCTGAAGCAGATGGTTTGCTGCTGGACGCTGAGAAGTTTGTTTGGAGCAGATGGTTTGCTCCGGAGAGGCTAGAAGATGGCGCTCACGCGCTTCGCTAGAGTAGCTCCCATCGGCGTGCCCACTTTGGCTAGCTAGACGCAGCAGCCGAAAAAAAAGCGAGCGCGTCTGCAAATAGGTGAGCACTGCGGAGGGCCGGCGGTGATGTACCAGTATGCACTCGCCATTCACGAGCCCGTCATGACCCGGTCACCCTTCCAACTTCTCCTAGCGACAGCTGCTTTGCCGGTGCTTCGGCTGAAGGCGCGCGAGCGGCTCAACCAGCCGACCCGAGTCGATTTGACGCTGGATTCGGATGCAGCCGCTGATCTGAGGCTGGGTATGCAAGCTACGGCCGCGATTGACGGCAGCCCGCTCGGCGCTCGCTTCTTTCACGGCATCGTTACACGTGTGGGCCGCGGTCAAACACAAACTGAGGTGCGGGTCGAGGCTCGGCTTGCTCGCTTACGCGGACGGAAGACGCATCGTATCTTCCACGATTGCTCGCACCTGGAGGTGGTAAAGCGGCTGCTCGAGGAGCACAGGATCCCGCTGCGACTACGCATCACACGAAGTTATCCGAAGGCGCCTCATCTCATTCAACGCGGGGAATCAGATCTTGAGTTCGTCGAGCGCTTGTTAGCCGAGGCCGGCATCTTCTATTTCTTTGATCACACCCAACAGACGGGTCGAGACCTCGACACCACGAACCTGGGAGAGGGCGAGATCGTCGTGCTTGCGGATTCGGCTTCAGCGTACTCCGTGCTAACCGGGAGTCCGTTGCATCAGCGCGCTGCCCAAACAGGAGCTGTTCGTGACGATCAGGCGCTCGTGGGGCTCGTGGATCAGCGCTCCTCGCGTGTTGAACGCGTGCTGTCTGTGGGGCGGACGTTCTCGACGCCAACCAAGAGGATTTTCAGCGACTCAACCCTGGATCCAAGCGTGTTAGCGGAGCCGCCGCCCTTCCCACGAGACAGCCAGCGCAGCATCGCGATCGAGCATCTATTCGAGGCTGACGACGCACCCGTTTCGCCTTCAAGAGCGCGGGATCGACTCGAAGGCGAACAGGCTCGAGCGAGGACCTTGCGCGCACGTTCGACCAATCCGCACCTTATGCCGGGGCGACGCTACGCGCTCGCCGAGGCGCTCCTCGATGATACGCCGACCGAGCTCGTCGTCTTGGAGGTTCGCCATGACGCCGATGCTGAGCGCAAAGACGAGTTCTATCGCAATGACTCGCTTTCGACCGACTCCGCAGTCGTGCACCGAAGACGCATGCCTCAGCGCCGAGCGGCGCCGCTCGAGACTGCGACCGTGGTGGGACCAAACGGTGCGGAGCTGCATACCGACGGGCACGGTCGAGTCCAGGTGCAATTCCATTGGGACCTCGAGCGCGAGGCGCCGAGCGCTTGGGTCCGCGTAGCGCAAAGCTGGAGCGGCGCTGGGTTCGGCGCGAACTTCTTGCCTCGCGTGGGGACGGAGGTGCTCGTTGGGTATGTGGGTGGCGATCCGGACCGGCCGATCATCCTCGGTGCGCTGCACAATGCTCTATCGCCGCCTGCCTTTGGCCACGGTGCAGAGGCTGACAGGAGCGGGATCCGCACGCGCTCGACTCCAGGCGGAGTTGGCTACCACGAGCTCGTGTTCGACGATCGTGCAGGGCGCGAGCGCGTCGGGCTGCGTAGTCAGCGCGATCTCTCTGTGCAGGCGCTGGGAGATACGCTGATCGAGCTGAACGGGATGCACACCGAGACCATCGGGGGATCCTCGTCGACGACGATTGCTGGTTCGGCAAGCTCGCTTGTTGGCAACGCTCGGGTGGAGCACACAGGAGCGGATCGGTCCGCGCGCGTAGGAGCGCATGACCGCTTGGTGGTGGGCGGAGACTCATCGACGAGCGTAGCGGGTTGCTCAACGCTGGAGGTCCTTGGCGTCAGTGCAACGACCCGCATCGCCGGCAGCCGTCACACGTTTGTTGGCGTGGGGCAGGCGGGTGGTTCGGAGGTCGTCGCATCGATGTCGGATATCCAGCTCAGCGCTGGTCGATCGATTGACCTCAGCGCCGTTGATAGCGTGAATCTCCGCTGCGGGCGTTCGACGATTCGCATGACGCCCGATGGGATCTTTCTCGAGGCCGATCGGATTGAGACCCACGCAACGGAGAGCGCACACATGTTCCACGGTGACGAGCGAAGGCAAGTATGGGCCTCCGACGGCGCCTTCACCGTAAGCACCGACGTGATCAAGCTCGCGAGCAAAGGAGCCAGCCTCGTGCTCGACGCTGAGGCCAAACTCGATGGCGCGCTGGTCAAGCTCAACTGCGGCGCGAGCTCCGCCGGCGGCGCAGCACAGGGCACGGTCAACGACTCTGGCGAGGCCGTGTTCGAGCTCGATCCGAGCTCCGTACCCACGGGCAGCGGACCGTACACCTTCCGCATTCTCGACCCGAACGGCGAGGTGTTGAGCCGGGACCTGATGCCCGGAGGGCAGGTGCGCCTGCAAGGCAAGCCTGGTCAGCGCTTCGTCCTTGACCAAGTGCGGCTGGGCCAGCGCCTCATACCGTTCCGAAAGTCGAAGAGCTGACGGCCAGAGAGAAGGAGACCGAGCGATGATCATGGACATGAAACTGCAAGTTGAGTGGGCGCCCAAAGGCGAGAGCCCGACCCCAGCGGAGCTACTCAAGTACTTCGTCGAGGCGCTCCAGGCGTTTGGCTGGGAGGTCGTTTGGGCAGAAGAGACCGGCACCAGCAAACGCGAAGTCTTTCGGCCTGCGCGCGCGGCTGAGTTGATGGAGTGGTTCGGCTCTCTCCGCGCCGGGTGGGAAACGTCCGCGCGGGAGACTGACGAACTACTCAATCTGTTCATGCAACCAGAGCCGGGACCTGGGGCCGGGCTCTATGCGCTCAGCGCCCTTCCGGTGGCAGGAGTGGTGAACGGGCAAGCGCGACGAAGGCTCTATGCAGGCGGCGTGATTCCTGACTGCACTCTCGATACTGCGCGAAAAATCCTGAGAAAACTTGTTCACCTTTCTGGCGCCCGATTGGCGACGGTCGGGCCTACTCGATACCACGATAGACTCGCTGCTAGCTTGCTCTATCTCGACGCTGAGGGACGTCGTTGGTTCGCCCACAATGCTCCCAACGTGAAACTCGCGGGCGACGAGACCGGTGGCGCTTGGGTCTTGGCGCACGGCGAGGCGCTGACCTCCCAAAGTGAACACGCGCGCGCCGCCAACGCTGCGCTTACAAAGACACTGTGGGACTGGTACGAGGCGACGTCGAGACCCAAGCCGCAAGGGGAGGACAAAACCTTGGGCGCTGCGCCACCGGCAGGAGGGCCAGAGGTGCTGTCGCATCCTTCACCGCGACCCGCGCCGCCGAGCCTCGGTGCGCAGGCTTCAGTCGATCTCGATAGGACCTTCCCGCCAACGCCGTTTCTTGGGCCGGCTTTGCCGTTCATTGCTCGAGTGGGTCAGGCGTCGCTTCCCCCAACTCCGCTAGCGTCGGGGGACCAGTCGGGCGAGACGGTGGCGCTCGGAGAACTACCGCTCTTGATTCAGGGCTTCAGCTTGCCGCGCTACGCCCGCCTGCGTGCCGCGCTCAGCCAAAATGGGGAGGAGCACGGACCAACGCTGGCTTCGTTCGGTCTCGACGTAAACAGCAAGCGCAGCTTGCAACAAGCCTTCTTCGAGGTGTTTCAAGCCCAACCGCAACTGCTCCCAACCTTCAGCCAATTGGTCGAAGTCGCGAAGCTGAGGCAAGGTTGAAATGGCCAGTTTAATCGAACAAATCTTCGCCGCGATGCCGCTCAAGGCTGCGGCGCAGGCTGCGGAAGACGGCCATAAGGTAAACAACATCCCCGTCACGACGTTTCAAGGCGCCCAGCTGTCGCGGCTACTCGATTACTGCTGGCCGCTCCCTGAGAAAGATTTCAAGGGTACGCCGGTGGACGCCCTGATTCCGAATGTCGAAGGCGCGCGCGACGGAAACAATCCAAACATTGAGCTGTGGAGCTATCGACAGGGAGGCATGCCCAACCAGTTCGAGTCGCTCACCTGCCGAGTGATCAGCGATGGTTTCCGCAAGTACTCCGTCTGCGACGAGATCCGCTTCGGCCGGGTTCTCCCGCCAGCAACCTTCAAAGACAGCGTGACCGTTACGGTGCTCGGAAAGACGTATGAACTTCCACTATCTCCGGAGTTTCTACTCCGTACCTTTCGTACCGCATCTGGATTGAAGAACGAGGCCAAGCGGGCGCTCCAGTTGAGTCCGGGCACCAAGCCAGTGAACTTCTATCCGCTCGAGGCCACCTACGACTGCGGGACGGTTCATGCCTTTGTCTACGACCTACCGCTCGAGGTGGATACCGTTGAGAACCCGGACGCACCGGAATGGCCGGAGCTGCCGGTGCCCGCCGTCGGTCCAAGCGTCCCACCACACAAGGTGGGAAGTTCCTTCATCCAAGTAACCAGTCCGTTAGCGGTGACCGACTCAACGGCGAACGATGTGCTGACCTCCAACCTCGACACAGCCACGCGACTTGCTGTCTTGCCGAGACGCGAAAGGGAAGTCGCTAAGGGGGGCTCCGATCCGGTGGGCAATACCCTCCTATTCGACGACGAGTGGCACCCGATTCCGGAGGAAGTATGGGCGCAAACCAATGGTCCCCCAGCCGGCGTCGCGCTGCTACCCGCGCGAGTTTTGGTGCTCGTCTCGTTAACACCGTGTCGCGAGAAGGATGACTACACTCCTGCACCCGGTGGAATCGCGTCGCTGACCGGTATGGCGCGGTTTTTCCCCCAGATCGTGGTGAAGGCGACAATCCCGCTCGAGCACGTGGATACGGCCATACGGTTCACGCGGCCCAAGCGCACCACCATTGAGGACGGCAAGCCGTGCGGCTGCGACGAGATGAAGGACGAGATCTTCATGAGCCTGTACGCCGACCGCAACGAGATTACCCCGCTACCGGAGCCGCTTGCGGTGGTGGTCGGAGGGGTCGTTGGCGCGGGGGCCAGTATGGGGCAGACGACTACGCCCAACTGGAGCTTTATATTTAACTACCGCACGCGGGAGCCTACGCAGTTCCTGGGATCCCTGCTCACGGTCGTGAACCCCGCCCTTACGAAGGTTCGCGCGTTGCAAGATGCGGTGGAACGAAACGGCAAGTCGAGCGAGATTACCAAGCTGCGAAGGCAGGCTAGCTTCGACAACATCCATTGCGCTCCACGGATGAAGTTCCCGCCCGGGACGCGCGTACGACAGTGGCTGCCCGGGCTTCCACCCCAGGCCCATCCAGACGTGGCGCTCGAAGACGTTGAGGTAAAGTCCGGCCACTCGGTGGATCTCCTCGACGTGGTAATGGCACCGTTTTGCGCGCATGACTGCTTTCACCTGCATTGGCGCTGGACGGATTCCAGCGTGCAGGAGGGGCAGATGGGCTGGTCCGAGACGGCTCCGTTTTGCAGGCCCGGTGCCACGATGATCCCACAGCACCACAAGCTGCAGCTCCTTGTCGAGGGCAACAATCAGTTCGTGCTGGTCGAAGAAGCGCAGACGGCAGCGGCAAAGCCTATTCCGGCAGATACGTTCGAGATCTTCTACAGCTTTGGAGCGGCGTTCGCGGTTAGTGCGTGGACCCTGGGGGCGGCGGCAGTCCGTGAGCAGGTTGCCCGCTCTTCCCCTGTCTACTTCGTTGACCCGGCCAACCCAACGGAACGGATCGACGCGTCGAACTCGTGGACAGCCTTCTATGTAAAGATGCAGTACTTCTTCGAGGTTGCTCCGCTCAAGCCCACGCAGATGAGCACGGATCCTCGAGGGCTGATTGCGAGTGAACGGCTGTTGCAGATGGTGCCGCTGAAGAAGTTGATGAACCTATGAGTACGCAGCTTCGTACACTGCTTGCCCTGGCTCTTTCCACAGCGTTGGGCTGCAAGCCCGACGCGGATCAGCAGGGCATTGTGGTCGACTTGGGCGAGCCGCGTGCCAACAGTTCTGTGGACCGTTCACTCGAGTTCGGCTGCGTCGAGTTTCTGCACCTTACGTTCGTGCACGACGAGCTGCCCCCCGATCTCTACGAGTTTCGGCTGGCAGCCAGTGGCCGTGAAGCAAGGTGCGAGTTCATGCTGCCGTATCAGGGCCGGCGTATTCGGCAAGAGTGCTTCGTTCGCGAGTACCCCACCTGGAAGCCCAAGTGCCCTGACTATTGCGCTGAGTATTGCACCAAGGGGAAAGTAGACTTCCCGCCTTTTTCCTGCACGGGCGACCTCAAAGTTCAGCTGGCCTCTCGGAAGCTGACTGAGCCTCACCGTCAAGGTGGCGTCGTAGCCTTTGAAGATGCACCAACGTTCATGCTCACCGAGGTTCCTGACTCGCTCGAGTTCACCTTGCTCCGCGACGGTCAGGTCGTTCGTCGCGAGACCATTCGGCCCGACTACCGCTTATTCGCCCCGAACGAAGGAGCCCAGCCCGTGTGTCGGCAAGCCTTAGTTGATGTTGGAGGGAAGGCGGCCGCGCCTGTTGAGAAGGAGCCCTCTCAATGAAGCCCGTAGCCAAACAAGGCGATTGCATTGTAGCCGTGGACGTTCATCTGGTGATCGCCGAGGGCGGTGGCAAGCCGGAGCCCATGTCGCTACCGTTTAATGGGGTATTGGTTGAACGGCTCTCGGTGGACGTGCTTTCAGAGAACTTTGCGGTAGCAACGGTGGGTAGCTTGGCGAAGCAATCGCCGGGTCACGTGGTGAGTCCGAAGACGTTTGCCAAGCCGCCGTCGAATAAAGGGCTGGTGGTCGTGGGCTCGGCGACGGTGCTGGTGAACAACCAAGCGATTGCGCGGCACGGTGATACGGCGGAGACCTGCAATGACCCAGCGGATGCGCCTGTTGGGAGCGTGGTCGCGGTGGGAACGGTGCTGGCCGGCTAGCGCTCTCAGCTCCGACGAGCTGTTGTCTGCTCGCAACAGGTTGTCGCCTTCCTGTTGGCTGGCCACATCAGCTTGCTGAGGGGCCATGCGATTGGAGCTTGTAACGTTGCAAGAAAGCCTACTCCGAGGCGCTCAAGACGCGGGATAGGTCGTCGAATAGCGGTGGCGCAGGTCGTGCAGTGCGTTCGTCATGGAGAACGCCCGCCTTCACTTTCCGGACATGCTCGACGCGCAGGAGCTATCGGTTCGGACCTTCAAGATCGAAGAAGAGATCAACGGCCTGTTCACGGTGTGCGTTCGAGCGGTCACCACGTTCGAGTCGTTGGATCTTTCGGCGCTGGTTGGTCACTCCGCTGAACTCACGCTGGTCGTCAATGAAGCCCGCCGATGGCAAGGTGTCTGCACGTCAGCTGAGTTCGTGCGAGCCTCCGAGACGCGGGAGGGGCTAGCAACCTATGACCTCATCCTGAGGCCAACCCTTTGGCGCTTGACGCAGCGGCGAGGCAACCGGCTCTTTCAACACGCGACGATCCCCGAGATCGTCACTCGCATCCTGCGCGAGTGGGGCATTGAGCATCAATGGCAGGTCGCTCCGGATTCCTATCCCAGCCTGGAACTGCGCACTCAGTTTGATGAGTCGGACTTCGCTTTTGTATCCCGTCTACTCGAAGAGTCGGGGATATCTTATTGGACCGCGCCGGACCAAATCCTCATTTTGGGCGACGCGCCACAATCCAATCAGGAGCGTCCAGGCACCCCCATTCCGTTCGTTGATGAAGCTGCCTCGGCTCACGCGAGCCGTACCCCGTTCATAACTCGCCTTCGACTTCGGGAGGAGTCACTGCCTGGGCGAGTAACGCTGCGTGACTATGACTTTCGCCGCCCGCGTCACGTGCTGACGGCTCAAGCCGATTCAGAGCGAACGGAGGAGTTGGCGCATGAGCAATATGCTTTTAGTCCAGGCGCTTCGCTGAGTGAGTTGGATGCCGGTCTCGAACGCCATCGAGCCACTCCGGTTGCGGACGATCTGGGAGTCGCCCGCTTTCGCGAGGTGCGCCTTACAGCGGAAGCACGGCTGCAAGTTGAAGCCGTTCACGCTGAGCGTAGGCTCATAACCTTCGAGACAAACATTGTCGACGTAGCGCCAGGGACCGTGTTCCGAATACTCAATCACCCGCGACAAGACCTTGGGGTGGACCGTAGTTTGTTAGCCATAAAGCTGTTGCTAGAGGGCGACGTTACGAAGGCCGAAACCTGGCGGTTTACTGTTGCCGCCGTAACGACAAGCCACAACTTTCGACCCAGGAGAGCCACAGCGAAGCCCCGGATCTACGGGCTCTTGAATGCAGTAGTAGTTGGAGCCTCCTCCAATCCAACTGGCCGAAAGGTGCTACCAGGTGGCGTCGGCGACCTATCCAATACCCCGCTCTCGACGCAAGATGTTGCTCAGTCTTTGACCGACAATGACATCTACGTAGACGAACATGGCCGTGTGCGAGTCCAGTTTCCTTGGGACCGCGAGAGTGAATTTGGAAGCGAGGCTTCGATCTGGATGCGAGTCAGTCATGGCTGGGCTGGGTCGGGTTACGGAATGTTCACGGTTCCGCGGGTAGGCCACGAGGTTCTGATTGCATATCTAAACGGTGATCCCGACTGCCCTGTGATTGTCGGAAGCGTACACAATGAAGCGCAGGCCGTGCCGTTTCCGCTGCCCGAGAACAAGACGGTAAGCACCTGGAAAACGGCCAGCTCGCCGGGTGGCGGAGGCTTCAACGAGTTGCGCTTCGACGATGCGCGCGGTCGTGAGCATGTCTACGTCCAAGCGCAGAAGGACATGGATCAGCTTGTTAAGAACAACTCCAAAGAGTCCGTCGGCGGCGACAGGTCGCGCTTCGTACAGAACGACGACGGCGTGGCGGTTGGACATGACCGAACCAAGTTCGTCAACATGAACGAGCTCGAGGCGACGGGGCTCAATCGAGTGCAGTTCGTCGGTCTCAACCATACCCGTTCCGTCGGCGCAGAAGAGAGTACGCAGGTCGGTACCCGCTGGAGCGTGACGGTCGCCCGCGGCATGACCACTCGCATGGTCAAAGAACTCGACCGACTGGCCAATAGCTTGGGCGGGGTCATGCGTGCTGCGGCCACCTCAACCTTGGGGGCCATCGGCTCCGACCCGTTGGCCAAAGCGGCAGATGCAGCGCTGGCGGGTTTTGGGCGCAAAGCGTTCGACACCTTGACCGGGGTGCTTAACCTACAATCGGGCTTCGACACAGACCCTGGCCCAGCCCCCACGTCAATCGAAGTAGTCGATAGGAAGATCACATTTACGACGGGTGAGGCTTCCATCGTCCTCGACGGGCCGAACGTCACCATTACAGCACAAGGCGCAATCAGCTTTCACAGCATGGGTGACACTGTGGTGCTCGCGGAGCGTGAGCTTGCGTTGGCTGGTCGCGAGAAGGTGGCGCTTGTCTCGGCCACGGATGACCTCATTCTGCAGGCCAAGAAGGACCTTCACCTAAACCCCTATGAAAGCTCGACGGAGCTGGAAGCGGCCGACGGCCTCGAGGGCGATCCGGTGGCAGATGCCATGCGCTGTGGAGTGTGTTCAGGAGCGCTGCTGCTTGGACCTGAGGGGTGGTTCTGCCCAAATGACATGGAAGAAATGGAGGAACAGTCATGACTAGCCAGTCGAGCAGCAACGAGGCCGATCCCGGCGTTTGGATATGGCACGCGTCGGACGGCTCCGATTTGAGGACCATGCACGATTTCATTTTCATGAAGACCCAAGACGGCTGTCGGATCTTCGAATGCTCCACCGGAGGAGCTTCGCGGGCAGTGGAGTCGCTACTGGGAGTATGCGGCTTTCGTGAAGGCGCCAGCTCAGGGGCCGAGGTCGTGGTTACTGAGGTCGAGGATCGCGGCGTCGTTCTGCAGCGCGGCTTCTGGGTGCCCTCGGGCGAGGAGCTTGAACTGGAGATGGTGATTCGGGCAGCGTTAAGTGGCAATCTTGGTGGCTTCTTTCCGGTTCTGGCGGCCGTCGCGACTTTCCATCGCTCGCCCGCCCACGCCTTTGAGCACGTCTGGGCCGCCGCTGGAAAACCGCGCATCGTACTGCGCCAACCGGATGTGGCTGGCGGGCCTGGTGGTATGTCCGCTCCTTCCAGTTTGCTCCAAGCTTCCTGGGGTTCCGTTCGCTATGCGCTCTCCTGTCAAGCGGCAGGAGAGAGCCAGCCTGAGTCCGCAACCAACGAGCCTTCGCAAGAAACGACCTGAGAGGAGGACGACATGGGCCAACACTTTTCATCGACAGTTGAGGACGGCAGGCGCCGGATCCAGCAGCAACAACGCAGCATTGCTGAAGTCCAGCGCATCATGCGGGAAGGCTTTACCTTGCGTCGCGAGATTGGCTGGTATCCGTCCGAAGACAAGTACCAGCTATGCAATCCTGGCGGTAAGTTCCGCGCCAAGATCTCCTACACCGGTGAAGACGTAAAGTACTATGCTCCCAACTCCTCGGGGCGAGAGGTGCAGGTTGCAGGTCCGCCAACGAGTTCAGCCTTCGAGCTAATTCCGGACGTGTTCGACGTGTCCATCAATGTTCCGATTCAAGTCGCATCGTTGGTTGGCAATGCGTCTGGCGGCTTCATTCAGGCAGATACAAAGGAAGGCAGGCGCCAGTTTCACTCTGCCATCACGGAAGCGAGGGTCCAGGGGGCCGCTGGAACCAACGTGATATCTGAAGCTATTCAGGCTGCCTCCGACGTAGTCGATGCCGTCAAGTCTGGCGTGGTAGGTACACTGAAGTACCTCGCAAGCGGTGTGAACGGCTCTGTGGGGGGCATCAAGAATTGCCCCGTCCCCGCGGAGTTCGTAGGGCATATTCGCATCTACACGGAGCGGGAGGGGTGGTTCAGTGAGGGCTCCGACATGAATGACCGCTACAGCTGGGTGTGGGCCAAAGCGTGGATGTGGCAACACGTCTACACGCTCAACTACGCAGACTGGCTAACTGGTAAAGCGCGGTGGAAGGACTGGCTGGATTTGCGGCGCACCGACAACCAACAAGCAGAGATGTACCTGTATCAACGCAATCGGTATGAAACAAGTCGCCTGCCGCCGGAGCTGAGGCTTCCTTACTACGGGCATCCCTTCCACAACTGGGCTGACTATCACCACTATCCAATCACTGCTCTCCCGCCCGACGTAAGGACCTTGAGGGCAGACGTTCGCCGGCGTCACTACGTGTACTGAGGAAGTTATGGCGTTTAAGAACATTGCAAAGTACGGTTATAAGCAAACACTGGCGAGTTCCGGAGCTTGGGCAGGTAAGCCGTGGGACCTAGGTGGTCGACGCACGATGACGTTCGCCATCACTAAAGATCGAGCTGATCTGTTTGATATTGTGCTCTTTGGCCCCATAACAGAGCCGATGAAAGAGCAGCAGCGTCTCAATGCTGCGCTTGGTGTCGCGCTCGATGGCCCAGCAACCACGGATCGAATCCCCGCAAGTTTATCCAAGGGAGGATCGCTCGCGGTCCTGTTCGCGAACATGCTCGCTATCGCGAAGCCCTTCGCCAGCGACAAGAAGTTCGTACAGATGTCACGGCGGGCCTTCGGCCTGGGTGCGCCCATCTATCACGGCAGCGCGAGCGCGAAGGAGCGCGAGCGGTCCACGTTTGCGGAGTCGATGAAGAAGCGTGACGGTTTTGGGCTGTTCACCGACTTGGGTTGGGTGGCTGACCACTATACCGATGTGATAGGCCAAGGGCCCTACTTCAATGAGTCGGGCCAGCGATGGTGGGAGTCCGGCATCATCGTTCTGCCGTTGCCAACGGGTGATACCTCCAAGGGGTTGGTGTATCCCAAGGACCTCATCCTACGAGTTCGAACCGACGTGGGCGGAAGCACGCTCTACCTGCAGCTCTACTACTTCTTGAACCACCAGCTGCGGCAGATGCATACAGGCATATTCACCCGAGCAACCACCGAGTACCTGATTCCTCCAGACTCCATCATCAAGATGGACGTCACTCAAACGTCAATCTAGGAGAGACTCCCGGCGCCGCGGTCAACGAGCTAATCGCGTAGCCCGTACTTGCGCAACATGCGGAGCAAGTGGGGGCGATCGATCGAAGCCTTCCGGGCCGCTTCCGAGGCGTTGCCGTCGGTAAGCTTGATTAGGCTAGCGAAGAACCTTCTCTCGAACGCTTGCAGCGCCTCTTCCTTTGCGTCCCGGAAGCTCTGGCCAGGTAGCTCCGAACCTGTGGTGCTCGGTTCAGCGGGCGGCTTTACTTCGCGACCCGGCAGTGCCGGCCAATGTCCGTCGATCAGGGCGCGTTCAACCAGTCCACGCAGCTCGCGGACGTTTCCTGGAAAAGGGTATGAGCTCAGGGCCATCAACTGCGACGGACTCAACGGTTCGGGCTTACAGCCAGAGAAGTCGAGCCAGAACTGAGCAATCAGGTCTTCCAGGTCTTCGGCTCGCTCTCGCAACGGCGGTAAGTGAAGGGGCACCGTTCCAAGCCGGTAAAAAAGATCCGCTCGAAAGCGGCCCGCTTGAATCTCCTCTTCGAGCCGACGGTTCGTCGCGCAAACAACGCGCACATCGACGTCGACTTCGGCGTCAGAGCCAATCCGTCGCAGTCGACGGCGCTGCAAAACGCCAAGGAGCGAAGCTTGATGCACGATCGGTAGTTCACCAATCTCATCGAGGAACAGGGTGCCGCCGTGCGCACGCTCGAAGGCCCCAGCGCGGCGCCGCTCGGCCCCGGTAAATGAACCACGCTCATGGCCGAAGAGCTCCGCCTCCACCATGGTTGGCGTTAGCGCAGCGCAATCGAGCACCATGAAGGGCCCATTGCGCCGCATGCTCAATTGGTGAATAGCGCGCGCCATAACCTCCTTGCCGGTCCCAGTCTCGCCAGTGATGAGAATGGAGGCGTCCGTCTTTGCTGCACGTGCGGCGGACTCAGCGATCGACAGCATTCTGCTACTGCGGAATACAAAGCCCTCGCGCGCAAGAATCTCAATCAAGTTTCCAGGCGCTCGGTGCTGAAAGCCAATCGTCAGCGAGCCGAGTTTGAGCCGGGACGAAAAGGGCAGTAGAGCATCAAAGAGTCGTATGGCTCCGGTTTGCACCACCGCGTTCGGTGACAACGCACGAACGCGTAGTCCACCATCGGTCAGCGTAAACTCCGCATGTCGGGGCAGGATGTCTTCGGCCTCTAGGCGTAGGCCAACACCTTTTTCACTGCCAACCGTCACGGCTGTCCCGTGGACCAGCTGCGTGTGACGGCCCGCATCAAGGCCCGAGAGGACCAGCAGCTCGAGGCGATCTTGGGGCGGGCCCGGCTCAGCTTGGATGTTGTCGCTGGCCAACAGGGACTGCGGCGGGTTGTTGCGCTCAGCCAACAGCCGTCTCCGTCCGCATCGAAGAATTGGTGGGCATGGGACGTGCTATGCAGACAGTATGCCGGATCTTTCTACCAAAGTGGACCTGTGCTGTGGCCATGACGCATGTGCCCCGCGTGCCTTCAGCACGTTCAGCGCGAATGTTCTGGCAGAAGGATTCGAGGTAGCGCGTGAGCGTGATGAGTTGCAGCCACACAGCTGCCCAGAGCACCCGCCCCACGGCGCTGTCGTGCGCCGTGGCTATCAAAGTGTGCTCGCCAATGGCCAGCCCATTGCGTACGTCGGCGCCACCGTCTCGTGCCCGTCGGGAGAGGTCGGTACAGGGCGGCCCTCGGTGCGGGTAGGCGACGGAGACAGCATCAACTTCGCGAAGTAGCAAGCGACGAGCGGCTGCTGACAACGGTTCAACGGCTGTGCTTTGGGCCTGAGTCTGAAGCTGTTCTCGAGAGACTCATGATACGGTTGACCCGTGCGCTGTCGGACGCTTCTTGGTTTGGGCCTCTTGCATGCCGTGCTCGGCTGTGAGGTTCTCACGGGGCTAGACCAAGCGTACGGTGTTGCGCCGCTCGGGAGCGGCGGCGCAGGCGCGGTTGGTGGAACGAGCGCCGGCGGGATGGCTGCCGGCGGAATGGCGACTACGGGGGGAGGCGGAAGTGGTGGAGACGTGTGCGAGCACACGTCGTACCCGGAGCCGCCAAAGGATCGCGACCTCGGTGGGGAACAAGAGTTCGTTGTCGCGATGAACTCGATCGGTCTGGGCGAGACGTTGGAGACTCGCGTAGGCGTTGATCTGGACCGTCAATGCACCTGCCTGGGTGAAGGACCTTCCTGTGTCGCACCTCCCAACGCTGGTGATAACGAGTGCGACTTCGATGGCGGCGTTGACGCGAATTTTTCGCGGTTGATGACGCTGCTAGCGGCCTTCTCGTCCGGCACAATCTCAAGCTCCGCTTACTCGCAGGGGGCGCTCGACGGGCGATGGAGTGTGCTCCTACGGGTGCGTGGTTACAACGGGGCTGCAGACGACGATCAGGTAGAAGTCGCCGTATTCACGACGCCTGGTTTCCCAACGGATGAGGTGCCTCTGTGGGACGGAACCGATGAGTGGCCGATTGCTTCAACCTCGGTAGGTGCTAGCGGATCGACCGAGGAACCGAAGTTTGTCTCGCTAACCGGCTACGTCCGCAACGGTATTCTGGTAGCGCCGTTGCCCAGCCTGCCGCTGATCTTCAATACGGGTTTCTCGTACCTCCCATTCGATATTACCGGTGGGTTCATCATGGGTACGATTGTGGAACAAGCCGGGGAGACTGCACTGACCAACGGGTTGATCGCTGGCCGTTTCACCATGGAGAGTATGTTCCAGAGCCTCAGCGAGTTTCGCAATGGCGCTGGCATGCCCATTTGTCGCGGGGACTCGTACTACGATAGCGTCAAGATACTCGTCTGTAATTTGCGGGACATTTCGT
>JBILLK010000002.1:0-485672 GCA_044376115.1 Polyangiaceae bacterium
GGTCGTCGACCGTCTCCTCAAGGTCCTCGTCGCGGTACTCGGCTCGGCCCAGCCCTACGACCGCGCCAAACGACCTGTGCAAAACCTCGCGATCGCGGCTTGACGAACGGTAGGGAGTCCGTGCCCGCTCTCCCTCTTCTCTCTTCTCGCCTACTTTTGTACTTCCCCCGTCTTCAAATCCAGCTTCAATTCCCGCAGGATCTCCGGCTCGGCGCACACCACCTGGGGCTTGGAGCCTTTCACTTCCTTCTCGATCAGCGCCGCGAGTTTCTTGGCGTCGTTGAAGGACGGTGCGAGGCCGCTGAAGAATTTCTGGCCGTAATCTTTGGTGACCACGAAGCGTACGTCTTTGAACTCGGTGTGGCCTTTGAGGGCTTTGCGTGAGAGCGGGAAGTCGTAGTCGTCGGGGGTTACCTTGGTGAAGCCGTAAAGCACGACCACGTTGGTCTTGCACTTCGGTCCACCGGCCTTCGGCGGCGCCTTCTTGGGCTTACCGCTCGAGGCTGGAGCGCTGCTCGCGACCTTGACCGCGGTAGCTCCGTCGTTCGCTCGCTTGGTGCGGTGAAGCGCACCACCAGCGCTGATCCAAACCGTCCCATCGCTCGCCACCGCCACATCGTCCACCGGCGCACCCACCGCAATTTCTTCGAACGCTCCGACCTTACCGGCGTACAGCTTGGCCTTGTCGTCGATCGCCCACAGCGTGCCGTCGGCGGCGAGCGCGCCCGCGGTAAAGCTATGCGTCGTGACCGCCTTCCACGCGCTGCCATCGAAGTGAAGCGCCGGGCTCGACAAGACCCACGCCTCGTTCGTCCCCGGCGCGGTGGCGATGTCCACGCCTTCGAAGCCAGCGCTCTCCACCTCGACCACGCTCGAGGTTTTGCTGCCCGCCGGCCACAGCTCGACGGCGTACTTCTCGTTGCAACGCGCACCCAACGCAAACACGCTGCCCGCTCCGGTTGCACCGAAGGCCTGCGGCTCTAGATCGGTCGACCGGAGGTACGCGGCCTGCTCGGCATCCAGGCCCTTTTTGCAATCGGGGTTGATCGCTGTCAGCTTGCGACCCTCGAGGTTGCCACGCAGCGCGACGATATCCGAGCGCGTCCCGGGGAACGCCAAGGCCGGCATGCGCAGCGCGATCAGCGAGCTGCCCACGCTTGCGAGCCCACCAAACAGGCTGTTCTCCGACGCCTTCTTCAACTCCCACTGTTTTTTGCCGAGCACCCAATGTTCGGCGCTGCCGGTGCGACCGTTGGTGCCGGTTGCCAACATGTCGATCTTGTCCGGCCAGCTGCCGTGAACGCTGTGCACCAAGCTCATGTAGGCGGGTACACGCAAGCGTTCGGGGAAGGTGAGTTGGTCCCCTTCGATTACGCCTAACGGGATGTGGTACTCGCCCTCTTTGGGCTCCGGGTAGCCCTCGGCGAGCACCAAGGTCGCGCCTTGCACCGGGAAGAACTTAGCCTTGGCCGGCAGCGCGATCACGGCTTGAAACAGCGCTGGTTTGGCTGCCGGCGTCTTCTCGTTGGCAGCGACCGGTTGCACCGTGGTTGCCGCTTCAGCGCTTGTGAGCGCGCTCGGGCCAGCCGTCGCTGGCGCTCCGGTTTTCAGCTCGCTGCTCGGGGTAGAAGAACATGCGCAGACCAACGAAGCTGCAAGGCTCAGCGAGATGGAACGGTTCATGGTGGCGCATGCTACGCGCGGCGGAACCTGATCGCAGCCTTCTCGTGACGTTGCAGCGGAACCTGTGGCCCACGCGTGGGCTCACAACTTCCGCTGCCCCCCGTCCAACCGACGCTAGCTCAGGGCGCGCCGCCGGCGCCACCGGCGCCGCCCGTGCCGGGCACGCCGTAGGCCGGCGCCGCCGCCCCCGTGCCGCTGCCGCCACCACCGTCGGCTCCGCCTGCACCGCCTGCACCACCGTCGGCGCCGCCACCGCCTTCGGGCGCACTAGCGCCAGTGGCCGGCACACCGTACGCGGCGGAGAGTCCCCCTTCACCGCTGCTGCTGCTGCCGCTGTCACCGCAACCGGCGAGCACGGCCGCACCAAGCAGGATGGCCGCGGCTTGCGGGACCAGGCTGTGGACGTTGCGAGCCGAGCCGCAGTGTGGGCAAACCGACTCGTGAGACTTGAAGGGGCAAGAACATTGGGAGCAGGTAATGAGTGCCATGGTGCAAAATGATACGCGAAGATCTAGCGAAACAAGCGCTCAACCACCGGTGACGTGACGTCACCCCTCGTGCGACGCTACGCGCGAATGCATCTCGTGCCCCTGATTGGCTGTTCGCTCGGGTCGCTCCAAGCAGGCGGCAACGCGCCGCAGTCGCTGCTCCCGCTGGCCATGTCCAAAGCCATCGAGCTGCTCAAAGAGCTCGTCGGCAAGATCCTCGACGAGATCGTCCCGTCCACCTCGGTCACCGTCAAACACCAGAACATCAAGCTCGAGACCGAGAAAGCCTCGATCGAAATCGACGGCGCCAACATCAAGATCGAGGCCGAAGGCGACATCACCCTCAGCGCCGACGGCAAGATCAAGATTGAGGGCTCAGCCGTCAGCATCTCGCCCAAGCCCACCACCGAGTGATGACTTCACCGCTTCGTGCTATCGCGGCGTTTGCCGCACTATCGGCTTGTTCGGACTCAAGACCGACCGCCTCCAGCGCTGACCCTTGGAGTTCGGAGGTCGCAGAGCCGCTCCCTTCGACGATGCCGGAGCAATCAATCGCGGCTTTCGAGCCGTGCGACTACCTAGCCAACTTCTATGAAGATCAGCAGCAGCGTCGCGCCGAGTACGGAGCGCGGCCTTGGTTCTTCGTGCCGGCCGAGGCACGAGCTGTGAAGGTTCCCTCGGGGCTCGAGCTGATGGGTGTAACGCTTACGGTGCAGCGACCGTCCGATATTCAGCTGGAGCCCGCGCAGCTAGAAGCCCATCGCCAATCCCCGCTGGAAGAACTGGGCTTTGGGCACAGTGTCTTGCGTTCGGTGTTTCCTGCTGCCGGCATCAAAGCGCTCAATTCGGTGAGGAAATACAGTGGTCCAGGTCTGGTGGTGTTCGCGCTGCGCGATCCACCCGCTACGATCGCCGGTCCGCTCGAGGCGACGCTATTTCGCGCCGCTGAGGACTGGGCCTGTAGCGGGCCCGTGAATCCGCGTCGACGTGCCCATTGGCGAGCCGCTAAGCTCCGCGTCGACCCGCCGCTATGGGAGCTGGCCTCCGACGAACCCGTGTTTGGTGAGCGACCCGCAGTGTGGGTCAGCTTGGTTCCTGCGCAGGAGGGCTCAGTGGTGACCGCCTGCGTTAGCTCCCTTGAGTACAAACGCGCCTGTGCGGACTTTGGACTCAGCGTGCCGAAATCCGAGCTCGATCTGCGTTAGGCTCGTCGTCTGAGTGGCAACCTTGCACCGTGGCTCTTGTACCCGGCCCACGAAGCGCCCCGAATGGTAGCGTGGTGGTCAATGTCCCGCTGCTCCGTCCTTGGTGCACTCGCGCTCGCGGGTTGTTCGGAGGTCGCGCCACCAGCTCCCAGCTCCGCGGCTGCTTCGAGCCCGAAGATCGCGGTGTTGAAAATGACCGCCGACGTCCCCGATCCGGCCAGCACGCCCGAGGTGGAGGGCTTCGAACCGTGCGAACACCTCTCCAACTTCTACGATGATCAGGAGCAACGGCGCGCCGAGTACCGCGCACGGCCCTCGCTGTTTGTTCCGGCCGAGGTTAGCGCGACCCGAACGCCCTCAGGCCTCGAGCTGATGGGCGTCAAGTTCGCGCTCTACGCCGAGGCCGAGGTCCAGCTGCAGCACGCCCAGCTCGAGGTCTATCGCAAGGTGCCCCCCGACCGTGAAGCGTTCGGGCAAGGCGTCTTGCGTTCGGTGTTACCGGCGGCCGGCCTCAAGGCCGTCGTTGACTTCGATCGCATTAGCCAGTCGGTGCATCTGGCGCTGTTCGCCCTGCGCGACCCTCCTTCGAAGATCGCTGGCCAACTCGAGACCACCCTCTTTCGCGCCGCCCAAGAGTGGGCCTGCAGCGGGGTCGAGAACAAGTACCACCGCGCTCAATGGCGTGCGGTCAAGCTCCCAGCGCCTTCCCCGGTTTGGGAGCTGGCGGCTTCGGAGTACAGCGGTTGTACAGGCTCAGAACAACCCGCTGTGTGGATCAGCCTAGCCCCCGCGCAGTCCGGCTCGCTACTAAGCGCGTGCATTGGCTACCTACATACGAAAGCCGAATGCGCGAAGCTTGGACTTGCGCTGCCGAAGTCCGAGCTCGACCCGAAGTGGGGTTACCGCACCAGGTGAGACGCTTCGTCACGCCGTTGGGTCTTCCACTCGGCCCATGAACAACACCGCCCCTGAGCGAAGGTCGCGGATCAAAAACAAGAACGGCCTGTCGGCGATGAACGTCACTTCCGGCTCGGCCGGCGCGCCCTCGTCGCCCATGATCACAGCCGAAGCCGCGGCCGCCTCGGTGCCCTTCTCATCGACGGCCACCATCGCCTTGTGCACGACGTCGTGGATGTAGAGCGGCTCGGCGTTGCGCTCGCTTATGCCGCTGAAGTCGGCTTGTTCCTGGTCGAACGCGGAGGCCATGCCCAGCTCGGCGAGCGCGCTTTTGAGCGAGACCGGCTCTTGCGGTGAGAGCTTGAACTTCGGCAGGGCGACGCGGAGATACTGGGGCTTGAGCGCGCTCGTCCAGCGACCGAGCTGCTGCTGACTCAACGTCGCCTCGAGGTCGGCGAGCGAGCTGCCGGCCTTCGGCAGCACCAGCGTCATCGCAATGCGGTCGCCTTGGTACCCCAGCTGCAACACTTGGTGCCCGTCCACGTTGGCGTAGGGCGCGCTGAGCTCGTTGTTCATCGTCGGCACCGAACGCGCCCCGGCCGGCGCGGCGAAGTTGGCTGAGCGCGTGTAGCCCTTGTCGAAGGGCATCGCCCAGTCGGCCAAGAAGTAGATGGCGTTCACGAGTACGAGCCGCGTATCGCCGGTGATGACGCCCGCCGGCAGCAGGTCCTTGATGTGCTTCTCGGTCTGCTGCTCGACCCATTCGTTGATCGTGCGTCGGGCCGCTTCGGGCTCTTGTCTGAAGCCGAGCGACGCCAGCGGCGCACCAAAGCTTGCTCGGTTGCGCTCGAGAAAGTCCGCGCGGAAGGTGTAGTCCTTCTGGCCGAACAGGCGGTTGGCGATGCGCAGTTTGCCCGGGTTCTTCGGGTCTTGCAGCGCCGAGCTGAGCTTGGCCGCGCTGTCGACGGTCTCCTCCATCGAGCCCGTCAAATGCAGGGCGCGCTTCATCTCCGCGGCGGTCTCACGGGCCGCGCCGGCGTAGGTCATGGTCAAGGCGAAGCTGATGCTGGCCGGGGAGAGCGCGAGGTTGCCGGGCTTGCCGGCGATCTTGCGGTAGAGATCGATGCCCAGCGCATTGTTGCTGGCGGCTAGCTGCTTAGCGGTGTCCTCGGCGAGCGGAGCATGCTGCGGTTGCGGGCTGGTGGCGAGCGAGCCTTCTCCGGGCGAGCCTCCTCCAGGCGCCGGACTCTTAGGCGAAGTGGCCGGTGAATCGAGCTCGGCGCAACCCGAGAGACCAAGCGTGAGCGGAGCGACCCATTGAAGAAACGAACGACGAAACATTAGGCAGGAGAACCTTTCGTGCGTGAGGGGTGCGCTCTTTGACGAACCCGTCCGCAAAAGGATCTTTCGCCTTGCTCAGTTCAGCGGATACGGGCTGATATCCGCCCAATTGGGGCCGACCTCGACGCCCACTCGCAGCGGTACCTCCAGCACAAACGCATCGCGCATCGTCGTCGCACAAAGCCGCGCGGCCTGCTCGAGCTCCTGCTCCGGCACTTCGAACAGCACCTCATCGAGGATCTGGAGCAGCGGCTTGGTTTCCAGCCCGGCCCGCCGCAGTGCGCGGTCCACCTCGAGCAGCGCGCGCCGCGAAACGTCGTTCACCGAGCCCTCGTGGGTCGCACGTTTGGCCAGCCGTTCGGCGTACGAACGCAACATCGGGTCTTGCGATTCCAGCCCACCGATCGGCCAGCGGCGGCCCGCCAACGTGATCACGTAACCGCGTTCGCGCACCAGGCGCAGTTGCTCTTCTTGGAACTCGCGTACCTTGGCGTAACGGCGATAGAAGCGGGCGATGTACTCGCGCGCTTGTTCGGGCGTGAGGCCGAGCTGCAGCGAGAGCGCGCTCGCTCCTTGCCCGGCGAAGGTCGCAAAATTGACCACCTTGCCGATCTGCCGCTGCTCGTAGCTGAGCGATTCGGCCGGCAGCTCCAGCACCGCGCTTGCAGTCAAACGATGCAGATCGGCGCGTTCGCGCAGCGGCTCGCACAACGCTGGATCCTTCGTTAGGTGCGCCAACACGAACAGCCCCAGTTGGCTGAAGTCCACCGACATCAGCAGCTTGCCGGGGCTCGCGACGAACGCCCGTCGAATGCGCGCCATCTCCGGCGTGCGCCCCGGCACCCGCCCCAGATCCGGATTCGAATTGATCAGCTGCCCCGAGAAAGACCGCGCCAAATGAAAGCGCGAATGGATGCGCCCATCGCTGGCGATGAACTTGCGCAGCGCAATCAACCAACTGTCGCGTAGCCGCCGCAGCCCGCGCCAGCGGCTAACCAAAGGAACGATCGGGTGGGCGCCCTCGATGCGATCCAGCGCCTCTTGCGAGGTGCTCCAGCCTGTTTTCGTGTGACTCGCGATCGGCAGCTTGAGCTGTTCGAACAGCACCGTGCCCAGCTGTTTGGACGAGTTGATGTTGAAGCGGTGCCCGGCCAACTTCTCGATCTCGGCCTCGAGCGCGGCTTCGATCGTGGCGAAGGCCTCTTCGGCTCGACCGAGTTCACTTTGATCGACCGCGAGCCCAGTCAGCTCCATACGCACCAGCGTCTCGCTCAGCTCGAGATACTCGGCCATCAGCGCCGGCTCGACCGACGTTTGCAGCCGCTCACGCAGCGCGGCCGAGGCCTCCGCACGCTGCCCGAGCACCGCCGCGCTGCGCTCCTCCGGCAACGTCTCCCAAGTTTTGCGCGCGCGCCCCACGCCGAGCACCGCGTCGTCTTCGGGTAGCGCGCGGCCGAGCACGTGTTTGGCCGTGGTCGAAAGATCATGCGGCGCCCAATTGCTCGGCTCGCTCAAATGCGATGCACAGGCTGTATCGAACACCACGCCGCGCAACGTCAGCCCGATCGCGCGCAATGCGACGCTGGTACCGACGAGGTCGTGACCCGACTTCGGCTGGTTCGGGTCCTCGATCCAGCGCGCAAGCACGCCCCAAAGTCCGCCCCAGCTGCTGGGCTCGCCGGCAGGCGCTGCTTGCGCCCGGAGGCTCACCGTCTCGCTCGGGCCAGCCAGCGCGAAGCCGCTCAGTGCCGTATCCGGTGCAGCGCAGAGGGTTATCACCTGACCTTGATTGCGCGTGAGAAAGGCCTCTAACTCTGCGGGCCCAGCAAGCACGTTGGTCTGCACATTATCTTCTTCAGCTTTGTCAGCCTGCAGCAACTCGACAAAGCCGAGCGCGTCGTAGTGGGCATTGCGTTCGCTCGTCGGCTTGGGCGCATACTGCAGTTGCTCGAGAGGGACGGGCAGCGGCCGCGCTGTATCGAGCTTGGCGCGGGCGAGCTCGCCCGGGATCTCCGAGAGCGCGGCACGCACCACTTTGCCGAGCCGGCCCTCGAGCGAATCGATCTTTTCGATCGCTTGCGCGACGGTGCCGTAGGTCTCAAGCAGGGTGGTTGCGCCTTTCGCGCCGATGCCGCTTACGCCGGGTAGCTCGGCCAGGTCGCCCACCAGCGCCAACCACTCGGCTACTTGCGCCGGCGGAACGTTGAAGCGCTTCTTGACGATCTCCGGCGTATAGCGCGCGTCTTTGTTGGCGTCGTACCACCACAATCGCTCGCTTACGAGCTGCGCATAACGCTTGTCCACGCCAACGATCACCACGTCATCCCCGTCGTTTAGCGCCGCGTGCGCGTAGCTCGCGACCAGCTGCACCTCCTCGGGCGCCTCGACCACCGTGAGGCCCATCGTGCGCAGGAGGTCGGGCAGGGGAGCGAGCTGCTGCTTGAGCGGCTCCGGCCAGGCCAAGCTCGCAGCGCTACTGTCGACCACTGCGACTGCACGATTGGGCGTCTTCCACGGCAAAACCCGGACGATCGCGCGGGCTACGGCGAACAGCGCATTGGCCGGCTGGCCCCCACGCGTCTTGCGGTCTGCCGGTATCACCAGAAAGCCACGAGCCAGGAGGTTGGTGGCGGAAACAACGAGCGTGCGGCCTTTCATCGCGGAAGCGAGTGTAGGTGCGCACGCTCCTTCGTGGGGGCCGAGAGCGCTCAGGGCAACAAATTCGCGAGCCGCGCAATCAACGCTTGAGCCGAGCCGTTGACCTCCGGATCGCGACAGACCGAACCAACCACGCCGCGCTCAGCGAGACCGCGCGTAACCTCGAGCTGCCGCGTGCCGGGCATCGCGAAGGAGCGGATTTGGGTCGTGCCAGCGCAGATCGGGTCGTCACAGCTCTGGTCGATGCACTCTGCGCATAGGTTTGCAGTGGGGATCTCTTCCTCCAGGCCGAAGATGCAGGCGTATTGCAACGAGTCGTTTTCGCTGATGGAGCGCTCCCCGCCGTTGATGGTGTTGTCCGTCGCAACGGCGGCGCCGGTGGCCGGGCTCTGGCCGGTGCGCGGCTTGACCGACTCGCGGGCAAACGGATCTTGCACTGCGCCGGTGACCCACTCCCACGCTCCTGTCTGTGCGAGGGTGGTGGTGGTCACAGTGGGGCTAGCTGCATTGGTCGGGTCCTCGACGATGTCCTGCCAGGGTACGCCAACGATCGTCTGCAGTGTCACCTGGCTGGCCTGCCTGCCGCCCGCGAAGAGCGGGTTTTGTTGCAGATTGACGCCCACCAGTGAGAGCGAGCTCGGGTCAATCTGCGACGAGCTGAGCGCGTTGACGTAGCGCTCCGTGGGGTACAAGAAGTCCACGCCGTAGCGGCCTTTTTGATCGAAGCACTTGAGGTTGGGGTGGTCTTCACCGAGTTCATACTTGGGTGTCGCACAGGCTGCGTCGGGCTCACAACCCTCCGGTGTTGGTAGACCGCAGCTGGTGCAGCAGGCGCTGTCTGGCGCTGTCTCGCAGATGCTGGTGGAGCGGAAGAAGGGCTGAGAGTTGAGAGCCAAAAAGCCCTGACTCTCGACCATGGTCGAGCAATCGTTTTCGTTGGAGAGCATCACCACGGCGAGGTTGGAGGTGGGCCGCAAGAAGGCGGCTCGTTGCTCGAGCACCACCGAATCCACACCGCTCTTGGCTAGCTGGCTTTGAACGACGCTAAGTGAAGCGTAGGGTTCGGGGTCCACGAGGAAGCGGGTCATCGCCTCGAGTGGCATTTCATAGCCGCAGCCGACTTCGTCGGTTCCCAGGACGATCTGCTTTGCGCTGGCGATGAAGGCCTCGATCGAAGCCTCGCCTGGCGGGCTCATGACGCCGTCGGCGTCATAGGCCAAGAAGCCCAAATCTTGGTACGTCGAGCCGGTGAGCCCACGGCTGAGCAGGCGGCCTTTGTCATCAGCATGGAGTACGCTTGAGGCGCTGCAGGCGCCGGAGGTCAAATCCCCGAGGCTGGAGGAGATCACGCCCAAGTGAATGTCGCGCACCGGCGCGAACGGGCGCGCCGAGCCGGCTGGACACTCCCCAGCGCTCTCCACCACAGCGCCGTTTGCGGCGAGGCACGGCGGGCTGGTCAGCCAGCGCAACGTTTGCTCGAGCTCCTGCGCGAAGCGAGCTTGCGAGGGCCCCATGCCGATCGAGTTGTCCACCACCAGCAGCAGATCCAAGCGCTCATCGGCGGTGACCACGCCACCGCCATTGCCGCCGTTACCGCCGTTACCACCATTGCCGCCGCCGCCGTCTTCGGGACCGTCACCGATCACCGTCTTCGACTCGACGCAGCCAGAAACCACAAGCCCAAGGGACAGCAGAATGGAGGCAGATTGTGTTCGCATACTGGGGAGTGCGCCGCGCGCCCTTCGATCGGCTCAAAGTATTTGAGCACTGTGTTCGATTGTTTGGCGGATAACTTTTTTCATTTTGGGTGAGCCGATCCGAGCCCGAACTTCGCACGGAGGTGCGCGCGAGCCTGCGGCTTGCGACATCGTGTCGCATTTCGCTCTGGCGCGGGCGTGGCAGGCTGCGCTCATGCAATTCGCTTCTTCGCGTCACCTGCTCGCCCTTTTGTGCTCAATCGCCGCTGCCGCGGCCTTCGCTGGCTGTGACGGCGACAGCACTGAATCCCAACCAACGGCCGAGCCGGAGAGCTTCTCCCTGGCCTTCTCCGCGGTGCTCGCCGGCTCCGACGTGGCCTGCGGCGCCGATATCCCCGGCGTCGGACCCGACGGAACCCATTCGGTCGGCGTCAGCGATCTGCGCTTCTACGTCTCCAACTTGCGCTTCCTCGATGCCAACGGCGAGGAGGTCGAGGTCACGCTCGACGACAATGAGTTCCAGCTCAACAGCGCCGCAGGCTCGGTGGCGCTGATCGACCTCACTGGTAATAGCGGCGGAAGCTGTGAGGCCAGCGCTATCGCCTTTGCTGAAGGCACTGCGCGGACCAACGCCGTCATCACCGGTAAGACCTTCCCCAGCCAGGTCACCAGCATCGCCTTCGATATCGGTGTACCGCAGCCGCTGATGAAGGAAGTGATCGCGAACAACACGCTGGAGGGCGCTCCCACGCCGCTCAATGAGATGTACTGGTCGTGGGCCAGCGGGTACCGCCATTTCGTCTTCAACTTCGCCGTGACCGATGAAGCCGCCGAATCGGGCGGTGGCTACCTGCATATCGGAAGCCGCAACTGTGGGCCGGATGACGGCTTGGCGCTGGCTGATCGCGAGAACTGCGAGTTCGTCAATACCCCGCAGTTTGCTGCGGACTTCAACCTCGCGACCGATAAGGTCCAGCTCGATCTGACGGCGCTCGTCGCCTCGGTCGATCTGGTGGCGCCGATCTACGATCCGATGACCTTCGAGGTGATCGGCGAGGGCGTTGGAGCCGAATGTCACTCCTCCCCGATGCAGGAGGACTGCGCCAGCGTGTTCGAGGTATTCGGCTTGGCGATGGATTCGGGCGCAGCCGACGCATCGAAGAATCAGCTGTTCTCGGTCCGATGAGGCGCAAGACGGAGTGGCCGGCTTTTGCGCTCGTTGCGCTCAGCGCGCTCGTCGCAGGCTGTCCGGAGGAGTCGAGCGATGAGCCTCCGCCGGCGGTCGATGAAGAGGCGCGCTTACGCGAGCTCTTGGGCATTCCGGGGCATCTCGGCGTGCCCGCGGTGCCGGCCAGCAATCCGCTGACGCGCGAAAAGATCGAGCTCGGTCGACGCCTCTTTTACGATCAGCGGCTGTCGGCGAACGAGACGCAGTCGTGCGCTTCGTGTCATCTGCAGTCGCTGGCCTTCGCCGATGGCGAGGTCGCGCCCGTCGGCTCCACCGGCGATCAGTTGGTACGCAACAGCCAGGGTTTGGCGAACGTCGCTTATTACTCCACCTTCACCTGGGCCAATAACGGCCTGCTCACGCTCGAGACGCAAATCCCCATCCCGATCCGCAACGACAACCCGACCGAGCTCGGTGTCTCCGACGGCGTGCTCGAAGAGGTGCTGCTGCGCTTCGAGAACGATGCTGACTACCGCGAGCGCTTCAAGCTCGCCTTCCCGGAGGCCGAAGACGACGCGGTGACGTTCAACAAGGTGGTCTTCGCCTTGGCGAGCTTTTGTCGCTCGCTGATCAGCGCCGGCAGCCCGTATGACCGCTACCTCGCAGGGGATACGGCGGCGCTCTCGGAGAGCGCACGACGCGGGCTGGCGCTCTTCAACGGCGAACGGCTGGAGTGCTTCCATTGTCACCGTGGGGCGAACTTGACCGTGGCCTATCGCGATATGGACACCTTGCCCGGCAGCGTCTCCTATCCCTTCTTCAACAACGGCCTATACAACGTCGACGGTGAAGGTGCGTACCCCGCGCAGGATCAAGGCCTGTTCGACCTAACCTTCAATCCCGAACACAAGGGCCTATTTCGCCCGCAGGGACTGCGCAATATCGCGCTGACGGCGCCCTACATGCATGACGGCAGCATCGCCACCTTGCGCGAGGTGATTGAGCATTACGCAGCGGGCGGCCGCTTGATCGAAGAAGGGCCCTTCGCTGGGGACGGCCGCGTAAGCCCGCTAAAATCCGGCCTGGTGCGCGGCTTCACCCTCTCCGAGCAGGAGTTCGCCGATGTTCTGGCCTTCCTCGAGTCCCTGACCGACCAGAGCTTCGTCGAGAACCCCGCGTACGCGAACCCGTTCGACGAGGCGCCGTAGCGCCCTCGATCTTCAGCGAACGTCGATGGTGAGGTCATGCCTGGTGAGTGTCACCATCCTCCCAGAATTCCAACATCGCGCGCACGATTCGGGGCGCACTCTCAGGCCACGACGCACGCAACATCATGCCGCTCCGGCGCGACCTGCGCGAGTGGAGCCGCTGCGAGCAGCAACCTGCCCTGGCCGCCCGCTGCCGGCGCGAAACGCAGCTCGACGGTTATCAACGTCGGCATGGCAACGCGAGCCCATTCCTCGAATCCGAGAACCTTGAGTTTCCTCAGATGAGCGAGTGAGGCACCGGCTGGAAGCGCAACATCGGCGAAATCGAGTGTTAGCGCTTCGACCAGGGAACGTGGGGCATCAAATGCCCTTTCCACCACGCTTGGCTCTGCGGGGCCAAACGGTCCACCGACGGTGACTCGAACCCGCTCCAGAGACAGGAGCCCTTCGGGCTGGTGAACGGTGATGCTGAGTCCGCGAAATGCACTTCCGTGGTTCCGGAACGTGGCATTCCACTCAACTACGGCGGCTTGTTCGGCTGCGAGGTCTTCAGCATTCACGAGCGCCACATTCGGCTCCGTCGGTTGCTCGATCCCCGAAGGCGCATAGCTCAGCGTACGCGCGCCCGGCCGGGTGGTGGATTCGTCCTGGCAGTAGTTGAACCCAGTCGTAACCGCGTCCACCGGCAAGCCAAGCGCGATTGCCAGCTCTCGCAAGTTGTCCTCGACGAAGGAGTGCTTTCGCTCGAGCGCATCAGCCGCGACAGTTCGCTTGAGATCAGGAAAGGCTTGTCGCCAAGGGCGGAACCCTCCCTCGCTTACGTGCGCTCCCTCAACGTCACGTTCTACGAAGCCAAGCGCTTCACCTCCGCCGAAAAGCTGCATCAGGAGATAGTCGCTGTCGTGGACCAACGTGGACACCACGGTCGCGCCGGTGAAGCTCGATATGTCGGAAGCAAGGCGCGCGAGCACCTCCTGATCCTGCGCTTCGGTCCCCTCGTCGTAAACCGCGATCCACCCATCGACTGGGACAAGTAGAACGCGACGCCTCGGGCCCTCCGTTGCAGCGGAAAGCCTGTTCCAGCCATCCGCCTGGAGGGCTCGATCGACGGCTACCGCAACGACTTCTAGCGCGTCGAGTTCCCCGCTCGTGGCGCGAACGAGCACGTTGGTGAAGAAAGCCCCCATCTACGGCGCTTCTTCGCACGACTTGAAGCGCTCGTCGAGACCAGGCCGGGCGGCGACTTCAGCGCAGTAAGCCCCGCCGAACGAACTCGGCGCGCAAGGCGTTTGCGTCTTCACAAACGGCGACCCCGGGCGGCGCCTGCTCCTCCCGGCCGGCGAACCAGATGGCCTGCATTCCGGCGCCGAGCGCACCCAGCACGTCGGCGCGGAGCGAATCACCAACGTGAACGATCTCAGCCGCGGGCAGGCGCATCGCCGTGGCAAAGGCGTCGAAAATCCGCGGATCTGGCTTGGCAACGCCAAACACGCCCGAGTCGATCAACGGCTCGAACAGCGTGGCGAGCCCCAGCTCCTCAGCCAGCAGCTGGGCCCGCCCCTCCGAGTTGGTCAGAATCCCGATCGGTACGCCGGCCGCCTTGAGCTCCCGACAAAGCTCCGGCATCCCGGGCAGCAGTTTGCGCCACAGGTTGTGTCGCGGCTGATCGAGCCACAAGGCCTCGACCACGCGCTCGAGCTCGCTGGCGGGCTCTGCGCCAGCATGCTCCAGCAGCGCGCGCATGAAGGGCTTCCAAGGATGGTTGGCCGCTCCGCTGGCGATGGCTGCGTTGTAGGCGCTGCGTGCGCTGGGGAGGGCCGCCTCGAGTCGAGCGAGCTCTGCGCTCAACCCTTCACGCTCGAGCTTCTGCAGCAGCAGCCGCTCGTCGAGCGCTACGATCGTATCGCCGAAGTCAAAGGACACTCCGCGAACCGGCGTACAGACTCGCCCCTGGTACGATCCCTCCGTTGCTCGTACGAGATTGGTCACCGGGCAAAGCTTCACACGAAATGGTCGCAGTCACGCGAACCGTTTCGAAGCGTCTCTAGCTTTCGTGCGCGCCCCAATGGCTCGAGCGTTCAATTTGGAGCAACGAACTGTTTTCGGCGTCCTAGGCGATGGCTCGAATCCTTTGCGGCCGAACCAGCTCTCTCCAAGCGGAAGGCAACAGTGTCAGCCTTCGAGGAGATGTCATGCGATTGAACAGCCGTAGTGTCTTTGCCTTTGCCGCCGCCCTTGCGCTCACCGTTGCTGGCCCAGGTTGCTCTGATGATGAGTCCAGTGGCGGGGGCGGCAGCGGAGCCGAGACCCCAGGTGGGGGCGGAGCAGGAGGAGGTACTGGCGGCGCTCCCGAAGGCGGTCAGGGTGGTACCGGCGGAAACGAGGCCTCGCCCGAGAGCGACGAGGTGGAGGTGCGGCTTGCGTTGCGCGGGCTGTTTGAGGACCGCGTGGTTTGGACACGCGCCTATCTCGTGGACTCGATCGATGACCTGCCAGGCCGGGAGCTCTCTGCGGCGCGCCTGCTACAGAACGGCGAGGACTTCGGCGCGGCAGTGGCACCGTTTTACGGTGCTGATGCGGGCGATCAGCTGGCGAGCCTGATGAACGCGGCTGTTGGTCACGCTGCAACGGCTGTGGATGCTGCTATCGCGGGCGACCAAGCCGGATTCGCTGCGGCTCGTGAAGATTGGTACGGATCTGCCGATGACGTGGCTGCGCTGCTTGCCTCAGCGAACCCCGTTTGGATCGAAGCGGACGTCTCCATGATGCTTCGTTCATGCATTGATGACGCAGTGGCTGAGGCGATGGGGCGTATGCAAGGCGACCATGAGGCTGAGATCGCGGCCTTTGATGCTCACAAGGTGACTTCGTTTGCTGTGGCGGATGCTCTCGCAGGCGGGCTCGCGGCGCAGTTCCCCGATAAGGTTGGGCCCAAAGGCACCACCGATAAGCAGCAAGAGCTTCGTGTCGCTATGCGGTCGCTATTTTTTGACCGCTCCGCCTTCGTCAGGTTCTTCCTGACCGATACGATCGAAGGTCTTTCGTCCCAACCGCAAACGGTCGCGCGCTTGATGCAGAACAACCAAGATATCGGTCAGGCCATTGCGCCCTTCTATGGAGAGCCCGCGGCGGCGCAGTTGAGTGACTTGTTGGACGCTGGATTAGGAGACGCGGCCGCCGCCGTCACAGCCGCTATGAATGATGACGCGGTGGCCTTCGAGGCGGCCAAGAACAGCTGGTACGGTCACGCGGACGAGACGGCAGAGTTTCTCGCGTCTGCGAATCCGAATTGGCCCGTCGATGCGCTGAAGACGATGCTCCACGCCTGCGTGGACGACGCGCTCGCGGAGGCATCCGCAAGACTCTCGGATGATTGGGAGGCTGACGTCAGTGCCCACGACACGTTGCGCGCGCAAGCGCGTTCGGTTGCCGACGCACTAGGCAATGGAGTTGCGCTGCAGTTCCCGTGAGCTGATTCCCCCACCGTGCAAGCCCCCGGGGCCGGCGTGATCGCTGGCCCCACCCCGTTTTGCTCTGAGGTGGGCCAACGCCTCGGCCAACGTATGCACACGCAGAACGTTGGTTAGATTGTCACTCTCCTGCGCCCAATCCATGAGCGCGAAGAGCTGCGTGGGATTGTCGGCCAGGCGCTGCGGCGCTGCTTCGAAGTACTCCAGGTAGAAGCGCGCGACGCGCTCAGGATTGAGCGTCAACACTCGCTCGAGCGCGGCTCGCACTGTCGCGTGCAGTGTGAAATGCGAGGCCCGCGGCTCCTGGATCAAGCGGAGCGAACAAAGGCTGCGAATCGCTCCGCTGTCTGCGGGGGTGAGCCGCGCGAGGACGCGCAGCGCCTCGTCGCCGATGGCGTCGCCCCGCGAGGACGCGAGCACTGCAAGGAGTCTCTTCTCGGGAGGACCCAAGCGCCTGAGCGCGATCATGACCATCGCACGCACCTCGGGAATGTCGTCCTCGTGCGCCATCGGCACCACGCGATCAACGCCGGCCTTTGTGAGCGCGACCTCGAGCTCCGCTAGCGTGGCTCTCTTGGTGGCCACGAGACCGTCGGCTACGTCGAGGGCCACCGCATTCCATCGCAACGTGCGCGTCAGACTCGCGACCCGGGGAAAAAGAACTTCACGCCGTTCAATCAGTGGAGGTACCACCGGAAAGATCGAGATCCCTCCGAGCAAGCAGCGTCGCGCAGTCAGCACCCAGGTGACCGGGAGACCCCGCAGCTTTGCGAGTACCGCCGCCGTCGTTGCATCGCTCTCGTGGTTGTCCAACACAACTAGCGCGGGCTCTGCGCCGATCGCCTTGCGCACGCTGCGCTCGGGGTTTGTGCCCGGGGCGTGCCCGAGTCCGAACGCCATCATTTCCAACACCGTTTGAGGGTCCCAGTTTCCGATCCGCACCCACGCAACGTGCCCGGCGAAGTGTCGCATCAAGCGATGTCCGAGCGCCGCGGCGAGCGTGCTTTTCCCGCTGCCTCCCCCGCCGATCAACGCGAGCGTCGTCGGATGATCGCCGCGGACAAGCTTGCTCAACGTGGCCAGCTCGCGCCCTCGACCACGGAAGCTCGTTGGCCGCGGGGGGAACGATTCATGCCGATAAGGACTCATGCGCGTCCCTCGCCAGCCAAGGCCTCGAGCAGTGCGTCGACAAGCAACGACGCGTCGTCGAGCCAGGGGCGGGTCGCACGTCGTCGTACGAGGTCGATCATATGGAGGTGTTGCATGTACGCAGGCGGCACTTCGCCGTCGAGGGAGACCGCGAGTACTCGCTTGTCCTTCGCGACCGCATAGCCCACCTCGAACGCGCAAAAGGTGCTCGCGCGGAAGGCCCGCGACACGAGCGCAATGAAGAGCGGACGATCCTCGAGCTCCTTCACAATCGCGCGACGCCAATCCTCTCCTCCGATGATCGAGTCCGCGCACATGAATAGGTCCGCGCGAAACTGCCTGCGTAAGTACGCAAGAGCGGGCGAGATCGTCGGCTCGTCGACGACGGCGTGCGAGAGGAACGCGCGCTCGAGACCGCGGGCGGGCTCTGCCTCATCTCCCGAAGACAGCGCGCTCTTCACCGCGCGGTACAAGTGCAGATCCTCTGACGCGACCGAGCGGACCACGAACCCCTCGAAGACCGCCTCGAGCAGCCCGGCCGCGATGCCCACGCCGAGCACGAGCTTGCGCGACGCATGGACGGTCGCCACGTGCGCGCGGAGGCCATCGAGGTCCGTCCCATCGGTGAGTACGACGAGCTCGCGCGCCGAGGTGGGGCCAGGCGCGCGGTGGTACGCCATGCTCGCGCCGTCGGCGGCCAGTCGCTCAGCGAGGTTCTCGAGCGAAGGGCCCGCGACGAAGCATCGGTCCACGAGAGCCGCCGCGGTTTCTCCGCATCGCCAGCCATCTGAGCCGGCGAGCGCGGTCTGGTGTGTGCCGTCGCAAAGTGGAAACACCTTCGAGCGCCCGCACACGCAACGCTTTTTCATCCCAGCCGAAGTCTCACACGATTTCGCTGCGAAGGGCTGACATCACGAGCAGAACGCGGAAATCCTGCTGCGCGACTTGGGCTCTTGAACCGCGTTCGGCGCTCGTGCATCACACGCATCATGTTTAAGAAACTATTGGCTATCACCCTTCTGGCTTTTCTCGCGGGTTGTGAGGACTTCTGCGCGAGCGCTGAAGACAAGGCTGATTCGTGTGGAGTAAGCGGTCTCGAAATCGAGGACGACCTTGTCGGTTGCGGGGAGGCCACCGCGGAGTGTCGCGCGGCCTGCATCGAAGAGGCTAGCTGTGAGGACATCAAAGCCTCCTTTGCTGGCGGTACGGATCGCACGACGGACGCCTGGCTCTGCTACGAAGCTTGCGGAACCTGACGCTAGACAGCCCGCGAGGCGATGAAGGAAGATTAGGCGGGTGGCGCGCTATTCGGGCATGCTCGGCATCGGCTTGTTCGTGGTGGGCCTTTTTGTCGCGCACGGCATCGCCACAACGATAGTGACCGTGCTTCCGCAGCACGCACGAGATGCTCGCATGGTCGGGGCGATCGTGGGCGGGGCCCTGATCGTCATGGTCGACCTGGTAGTGCGTAAAGTCTGGGGTGAGGATGAGGGCTGGAGACGGTACGTGTTGCGCGCGAACGGGCCGTCGCTGGGCGCTGCGCCGGGCTGGTTTGCAGGGGTTGTGTTGGTTCTGATTGCGTTCGGACTTCGCAACTAATCCGCTGCCTCGGGTACCGGCGCCGGGAGCGGCCTAGGGTTCAAATTCCAGCGCTTTTTGCTTCAATCGAACCTTTTTTCTGGTGCGTGAGCCGATCCGACCCGAAACTCCGCACTGACGTCCTGTATGGCCGCTCTTTCCAAGGTCGCGCGCAAAGCGCCTGATGAACTCGCCGTGATCGCCGCGGCGATCGCCGGGGAGGAGCAGGCCTTTACCGCGCTTTACCGCGCGCATTCGGCCTACATCGCCGGGGTGGTCTACCGCATGCTCGGCTCCGACGCCGATTTGGACGACATCGTGCAGGAGACCTTCGTGGACGGCTTGCGGCAGCTGCACAACCTCGAGGACCCGAAGAAGCTGCGCTCCTTCCTGGTGACCATCGCGGTCCGCCGCATTCACGGGCGCCTATCGTTTCGCTATCGGATGAAGTCGATCGTGGCGAACTTGTTTGGCAACGCTCCCAGCGTTTCGGACCCGGAGGCTCGCTCCGAGGTGCAGGCGCTGTATGACAAGTTGGCCAAGGTAGCGCCTAAGAAGCGCATGGTTTGGGTGCTGCACCGCGTGGAGGGCTACACCCTGCCTGAGGCGGCCGAGCAGGTTGGCTCTTCGCTAGCCACCGTCAAACGCTGGATCGCCGATGTGGATGTTGAAGTGGAGGCTGAACATGAAGCACAGTGAGGCCGCGAAGCTCGTACGCGAGAAGGTGGAGCCGCCGTGGGATGAGCTGCGTGCAGCCCGCGTGCAGAAGCGGGTGCTCGAGTCGCTGCGCAATGAAGAGCCGGCTGGGCTGCCGCGCGCATGGCATCTCCCGCGCGCTGCGTGGATCGTCGGGGCGCTAAGCGCTGTTGCGGCGGTCGTACTCTTCTTCGTCTTGCGCACCGCCTCGGTGAACGACGCACGCATCTCCGCCTCGCGGATCGATCTCGCGGATGGTTCGGTGGCGCGCTTGGATGAGGGGGCACGCGTGGTGCCGGAGACGGTGGTGGACAATCGCGTCGAGCTGCGTCAGCTGCAGGGAGCGGCAACCTATGACGTGGTCCCCGGGCGCTCGCGCAAGTTCAGCGTGCTGGTGGAGGACGTGCGCATCGACGTGCTCGGCACCTCCTTCCGCGTGGACAAGTACGAGGACGGACTGCATGTCTCGGTGTTGCGCGGCAAAGTGCAGGTGACGCGCGCGGACCGTTCGGTCGTGCTCGTGGCCGGAGAAGAGCTCACTTGGCGTGAAGAGCCGCCCGCCACCGAGCCGGTGCCCAACCAACCGAGCGATGCCGGCCGCGTTCCCGCCGCGAGCTCAGCCTCATCGGCGCCCGCGGGCCCCTCGGTGCCCCCCGCACCCGAGCCGCAAAAGAGCGCACAACCCACCGCGCCGAGTGCGCCAACTCCAGCTTCCAGCGCAGCAAGCGTCGTCGAACCAGCGCCCGAGAGCAGCGCCGCCGAACTCTTCCGCCAAGCCGATGATGCGCGCGCTGCCGGCAATCTCGGTGAGGGCATTCGCCTGTTGCAGGAGCTGATCGCCAAGCACCCCAAAGATAGCCGCGTCACGCTCGCGACCTTCACCATTGGCCGGCTCGAGCTTCAGCGCGGCAACGCCGAGAAGGCTGCTGTTGCCTTTGAGTCGTGCGGCCAAGCGCTCGGCGGTGAGGCGCTGGCCGAGGCAGCGCTAGCACGCTCGCGCGCCGGTCAATCGGGCGCGGCAAGCAACCTCGCAGCGCGCTACCTGCAGCTCTTTCCGGGGGGCGCACGGGCCAAGGAGATGACGAGGCTCGCGCCTTGACCGCACGCGGCTGCTGGCTTGCAGCCTTGATCCTTTGCAGCAGCTCATCGGCTTACGCGGATGAGCTGCCGGCAGCGTCCGGTCTCGCGGTCGAGGGCTGCAACGTAGATAACGCGCTGCTATCCCGCCTGGTGCGGATCGAACTCGCGAGCGTGCTCGAGGCCAGCAGCGATGCGAGTCGTTACTTGGTTTGGATCACCTGCAACGCCGACCGTGCGCGTATTGCACTATTCGACCCATTGACCAGTAAAACGCTCGAGCGCGGCGTGATGGCGCCGCGCGCCGATGAACTCGAGCCGGAGCGCCTCTTGGCGCTCACCGTCGCGCAGCTCTATCGCGCGTCGTGGCTGGAGCTGGCTGCGGAAAAAGCTGATCCGCCACCGTTACCACCGGCACTCCCGCCGATGCGCACGCCGCTCGCGGTGGAGAGCGCGCAGCGTGTGGTGGCCGAGCGCACTGAGCCTCGTGATGAGCCCCACTACGTTTCGATCGCTGCGCTCGGTGGCTTTCGCGCGCGCGAGCTGAGCGAGCCCACGCTGCTCGGCAATGTGGAGATCGCGGTGGCCTGGGCGCCGATAGCCGAGTGGTTCTGGATCGCTTTGGGCACCGGCGTTGAGTTTACCTCGGTAACGCGCAGCGCTGGTTCGCTCGATACCCTATTAGTGAAGGCCCACGGTGGGGCAGGGGTGGAGCCGCTACGAGCCGGTCCGTGGTCGGGCTTTGCTGAACTCACCGCAGGCGTTGGCATCCTCAACGTCGCGAGCGATGAGCTTTCGCCTGGTTACACTGGTGGTTCGGTTTTGGGGCCAGGCTTCGAAGGCACGCTGGGCCTCGGCGTAGCTGCGCGAATCGAGCCAGTGCGCATCGAGCTGCTCGGTCGCGTGGGCGTGCTCGAAGGGACGCCTTCGGCGTTGATCGTCCGCGACGCGCCGCTCTCCTTCGACGGCGTTTCGGCTGGGCTCGACCTGCGGCTGCGCTGGCTTTTGTAGTACAGGCGCTTCGAACGTGGCCGTGGCGCTGGGCTTGTGCTGCAATTCACCCATGCTTTGCCGGCCCATCCTTTGCTCAGTCCTCGGAACGCTGCTGGCTGCTGCGGTGCTCCCCGCTTGCGGCGATGATGAAAGCCCAGCCACCGGCGGCGCTGGGGGCGGCGGTGCCGCAGTTGGAGGAAGTGGGGGTGGGGGTGCTAGCGCGAGCGGAGGGCAGGGAGGCGCCGCAGCCGACACCCAGCTGCGCGTTCTGCTCGACCGCGAGGCTGCTGACGGTCCGGATACGGTGATCATCAACGCATTTGTCGTGCGCGACGACGGCGAGGCGCTAACGGATCAGCCGGTGGAGATCTCCGCGGACGGTACTCCGCTCGACGTGGCAGAGATCGAGCCCGGCGTGTATCGCGCGCAAGTGACGCCCACCGCCGAGCGCATCGAGTTGCCGATTCGGGTTCAGCTAGGAGAAATCACGCTCGATCGGGTCGCGCTCGTGCTGTTCGAGGTCAATGATCGTTGGGCGCAGGCCGAGGCCGTGCCCGGCCTCGTCAATTCGCCGGCCTACGAAGATTCGCCGGAGATTAGCCCGGATGGGCAGTGGCTGATCGTCAGCTCGTATTCCCCGGTGGATCTGCTGTCCTGCATCATTCCGCAGCTCGAGGTGCCTCCCGCCGGCAATAGCATCCCAGCCTGCAACACCGTACTCGGCCCGATTGACGCCCCCGAACGGCCGGATCTCCCGGGCAAAGAGCGCATCCTCTCGCCCACCGAGATCGATCACACCATCCCGAGCCTCGGCTACACGGCTGAGGCGCTCCAGGGCGCACCGCTTCCGCCGGTGGCGGCTTACGGTTTTCGCCGCCAAGCCGACGACAGCTTCGCCGAGCCGTTCGTGATCGCCTACGACGCCGGCGGATATACCGGAGGGCCCTTCGGCTTTAACTTCGTAAGCCCTCCCGAGGGCAACAGCGCTGACGTGATCTTCGCCTGGTTTGACCCGAGTTCCTTCGATACCGACGGAGATCTGATTCGCGCCCAGCTCACCCTCGGCCAGCCGAATACGCTGGGCGTGGTGAGTGGGACCTTCCCGGCGCTGCAGGTTACGCCGCCGGCGGACAAGCTCCAGCAGCCCGACTTCAGCGATCTGCAGTCCAATCCGGCAGTGGTGGAAAGCGGCGTCTACTTCGATCAACACGACAATAACCCGCGCGAGTTCGATATCTTGTTCTACCCCGGCTCGATTGACGCGCCGCTCGCGGCGCAAGCTGTCGTTCCGGTGAGCCAAGCCGGTCGCGCCGAATACCAGCCGTTCGAGTTCGACGGGCAGCTCTTCTACGTGAGCGAATTCAGCCAGATCTTCTCCTCGGAGCGCATCAACGGCGGGGATCCAACCTCAGACGCAACCTGGGGGCCCGAACAAAGCGAGCTTTCTCTGTTCGGCGGCGAGGGCAACGTCGTGTCGATTGGCGAACCTTCGCTGGCCACCGTGGACGGCGTGACCTGGATGTACTTCCTTTACGGGACCACAACGGCGGCAGGCGGATTGGACGCGAACGTGGGTCGCATCCGGCTGCGCTGACGTTCGCGTAACCATTCGAGAATACCAATTCGTCGTGCGGTCGGATTGCGTGTTCCAAACCAGTGGCCGACCGAGTTAGCTTGAACAATGGCGGGTGAGAGCGTGGTGACACCACGTCTGATCGTTGGGATCGGCGCCTCGGCCGGAGGCCTAGAAGCGCTTGAGGCGTTCATTCGCGCCGTGCCGCAAAGCAGCGGCATGGCCTTCGTGATCGTTCAGCACCTGTCACCGGACCACAAGAGCCACATGGTGGAACTGCTGGCGAAGCACACCAACATGAAGGTGCTCGCCGCTAAGGACGGCGCCCACATTCTCGCTGACACGGTCTACCTAATTCCGCCGCGCAAAGTGCTTTCGGTGCAGGGCCAGGTCTTGCGTCTCGAGGAGCGTGGTGCGGGCCTGACGCTGCCAGTCGATGTGCTGTTTCGCTCCTTGGCAGAGGAGTTTGGCGAGCTTGCAGCGGGGGTGATTCTCTCGGGCACCGGCAGTGATGGCATGCGTGGCGTGCGGGCCCTGAAGGAAAGCGGTGGTCTGGTGATGGTGCAGGAGCCCGCGAGCGCCAAGTTCGATGGCATGCCGCGCTCGGCGATCTCCGCCGGCATCGTCGACTACATCCTGCAAGTGCACGAAATGCCCGAAAAGCTCCGGCTCTACGCTGAGCATCAGCGTTTGCCCGCTGCGGCGGGCGCAGCCTCGGATGATGACGCCTTCGATCAGCTCACCGGCCTATTGCGGCGTCAAACCGGTGTGGACTTCTCGAACTATCGGCCAACCACCTTACACCGCCGGATTCAGCGGCGAATGGCGGTCAATCAGAAGAGCACGCTGGAAGACTACGCGGCGGCAGCACAGGCCTCATCACGTGAAGTCAACATGCTCTTCAAAGAGCTGCTGATCAGCGTAACGCGCTTCTTTCGTGATGCCGACGCCTTCGAGTACCTCCGCCAAGAGGTGATTCCGGCCTTGGTCGAGAAGACGCGCCCGGGCGAGGGGCTGCGCCTTTGGGTCGCGGGTTGCGCCACCGGGGAGGAGGCTTACTCGTTGGCGATGTTGTTCGAAGAGTACTTCGAGAGCGGCGGCAGGCCACGCGAGGTAAAGATCTTCGCCACCGACATCGATAAGGATGCGCTGGAGTTCGCTGGGGCCGGCATCTACCCGGAGAGCATCGCGGCTGACGTGTCGCCCGAACGGTTGCAACGCTTCTTCGTTCGCCACGGGGACGCCTATCACGTAGCGCGCTTCGTCCGTCAACGGGTGGTCTTTGCCAACCACGACTTGAGCTGAGACCCACCTTTTAGTCGTGTATCGCTGATCAGCTGCCGCAACCTGCTTATCTACTTTAATCCCGCCCTGCAGCAGCAGGTCATTTCGGGCTTTCGCTTTGCGCTCCGTCCCGGCGGCTTTCTCTTCCTCGGCAGCAGTGAGACGCCTGGGGAGCTGGGCAGCGAGCTGCAAGTGGCCAACGCCGGGTCGAAGATTTTTCGTCGCACCGAGGCAAAGAGCCGGCTGCCCGAGCTGCGTGACGGGCTGCTGACGGGCGCGGCGGAGCGCTCGGCTTCGACTCCAAGCACCAATCCCAACGTGACGGCGGCCACTCAACTGCTGCTCGAGAGCTATGCCCCGCCCTCCGCCTTGATGACCGAGCAGCACGAGGTGTTGCATCTGTTCGGCGCATCCAACCCCTTGTTACGCTTTTCGGCGGGTACAGCCACGCTCAACCTCCTGCAGCTCCTGCCTCAGTCGGTGGCGTCGGTATTGAGCCTGGCTACTCATCGCGCCGTTCGCGACGATGCTGAGGCTCGCTATCGTTCAGTGCCAACCGAGCACGGGCTTGTCACCGTCACGGTACGGCCGCTTCCGCGCCGCGGAGCCGCCAGCCTATTTGTCGCTAGCTTCGAGGTTGAGGCGGATACTCCCGCGGTCCAGGTCGCAACTGCCGCGGGGGCTCGCGTGGTCGCCGACGATGCGGGGCGCCAGATCATCGATCTGCAGCAGGAGCTGCAGTTCTCCCGCGAAAACCTGCAAGCGACGATCGAGGAGCTAGAAACCTCGAATGAGGAACTCCAAGCGACGAACGAAGAGCTGATCGCCTCTAACGAGGAGCTGCAGAGCAAGAATAAGGAGCTGCAGTCGGTGAATGAGGAGCTGCACACGCTCAACGCTGAATATCAGTCGAAGATCGGTGAGCTCGTGCACCTCAATGAGGACATCAACAACCTCTTGATGAGCACTCGATTGGGCAGCGTCTTCCTCGACGCAGACCTGAACATCACCCGCTTCACGCCAGCGATCTCGCAGGTGATGAACCTGCTGGAGCGCGACGTCGGCCGACCGATATCGCACCTATCGCTGAAGTTCCCAGCTGACATCTTCTTCGAGTCACTGGGAGAGGTGTTGCGTACGCAGATCGAAATTGAGCGTCAGTTCTCACTCACGGACGGCCAGGACTTCGTATTGCGGGTTGCACCGTACATTACCGATAACGGAGGCAATAGTGGTCTCGTGGTCACGGTGCTCGACGTCTCGCAGCTCAAGCGTTCGGAGCGTCGACTTGCGCAGGTGCTCGACGCATTGCCGCATCAGCTCGCCTTGCTTGACTCGGAGGGCATCATCCGTTTGGTCAACCACGCGTGGACCGAATTCTCCCAGAGCAACGGCGGAAGCAGCAACGACTGCGGAGTTGGCAGCAACTACCTCGCAGCATGCACCAGCGGCGGCGTTCGGAAGCCAGCGCCGGAGGGATAAGCTGAGGGAACTTCTGGCCCGACGCATACAGTTCTTCGAGCTGGAGTATCCCTGCCATACGCCGACGGAGCAGCGCTGGTTTCTAATGCAGGCAACACAAGTGCGAGGATCCGAGGCAGGGGTCGTGGTGGTGCATATCAACATCACGTCGCGCAAGCTGCTGGAACTTGGGCTCGGAGCTCCTCCGGCATGAGCACCAAGGATGGCTTCGACAAGGCCCTGGCCGAGCTCCGCGATCGTGCGGAAGGCGGAAAAGGTCGGGAGAGCAAGGCAGACGGCGATGCGCTTGCACGGGCCCTGCATGAACTCGACGTTCACCATGCGGAGCTCGAGATACAAAACCAGGATCTGCGCGAGACCCAGCTTGAGCTCGCGCGCTCGCGCGACAAGTTTCAACGCTTGTTTGACGAGGCGCCGCTCGGTGTCATTATCACCACGCTTACTGGCGTGGTGCTGGAGGGAAATCGAGCGGCGGTCCAGCTGTTGCGTCCGCCGCAAAGACTCACGAGCAAGCCCTTCGTGGTGTTCCTCGCGGAAGGGCAAGCGGAGCGGTATTTCAAGCACGTAAGCGCAGTGGTTGAATCCTCCGTCCCACAAACGGCCGAGCTTACGGTGCGAATCGGCTCGGAGCTGCGCCTAGTGAACATGCGCACGACGACCATGAACACCGTCCCGGTGACGCTGCTGTCCTACCTGCTGGACGTGACCGAGCATCGCGCCGCCGAGCAGGCCAAGCTCGCGCTCGACGAGCGGATCAGGCAATCGGACAAGCTCGAGGCCATCGGTCGGGTTGCCGCCAACATCGCCCATGACGTCAACAACATCCTCGTGTCGGTGATCTCGCTCGGGGAGTTCGCCAAGGCACAGGCGCCGGCGGCGCGCGCGGACCTCGACGCGCTCACCGACGCTGCGTGGCGCGGCGCCCGGCTCATGCGCGGCTTGTTGGGGCTCTCGCGGGGAACCGGAGGCTCCGCCCGCGTCTTTGAGCTTGGTGCGTTGGTCAAGCGGGTGGCTGGTATGCTCAAACACAGCCGGGCCGGCATTGAGGTGGTTTGCGAGGTTGGCGACGAGCCGCTCGGAGTGCTCGGGGAGGAGGACGCTCTGCTTCAGGCCCTCCTCAACCTCGGAACGAACGGCCTCGAGGCAATGACGGCGGGAACGCTCACGCTGCGCTGTACGTCGCAGGATGGGCAGGCATTGGTCGAGGTGCAGGATGACGGCGTTGGAATAGAAGATGCGCAACAACGCCTGATCTTCGAGCCGCTGTTCACCACCAAGGCGGCGCAGGGTGGATCGGGCCTTGGTCTGACCATTGTGCAACAAGTAGTGCACGCATTTGGCGGTAACATTCGGTACGAGAGCGTTCCTCGTAGGGGCACGACCTTTAGCGTGCTGCTACCGACGACGCAGAGCCTACCGCGGGATCTTCGGCAATCGAGCCCGGCGAGCCGTCCGCTCCTCGTTCGAGTGCTGCTCGTCGATGACGACGATCAAGTGCGCTTGTCCACCAAACGCTCGCTCGAGGCAGCGGGCGCTACGGTCTTTCCTTACGGCAATCCAGCGGTAGCGCTCGAAGAAGTGGTGGAGCGTCAGCTGGCTTTCGATGTGGCGCTGCTCGACGTCAACATGCCGGAGCTTTCTGGCCCCGACTTGGCGACGCGGCTGCGCGAGAAGCTGGGCCCCTTTCCGGTTGTCCTGGTCACCGGGGCGACGGGCGACCTAATCCCGGACTCGGAGGTCTCGCGGCAAGAGGTGCGGGTGCTCCGCAAGCCGTGGTCGCGCGAGGACCTTGTTGGGACGCTCGTAGAGGTCCTGGGCGCCACAGGCTGAAGCCCGCCAGGTGAGAAGGGGCGTCTGCGCCGCGCAAGGCGAGGCGTAGACGCCACGAACGGGCTCAGCCAACCCACTGGCCTCGGGCGGAATCGCCCAGAACTTGCGCAATCCTTCGGCGCCTTCGAGGACGTTGCCCCGTGTCGCTCGGCGGCACGCGGGTTGCTCAACGCTCAGCATGTTCCGCATTCAGCTTGGCCTCCTCGCGCTTGCCCTTGCAGGGCTCCCGAGCTCGCTGGCGGTGGCTCGGCCCACGGCTCCGCCAATCCTCTGTGAGACCTATCCCGAAGCCGCATCGTGCCTGGGCCGTCTGCCGGGCTGTGACCTCTGCCACACCTCGACCGACCCCACGACGTGGAACGCCTACGGCCGGGCGCTCAATACGCAGATTCTCGGCGACTTCGAGCAGGAGCTGGCCTTAGCGCTCAAAGCTCTGGCCGCAACAGACTCGGACCTCGATGGTTTGAGCAACGCCGATGAGCTCGAACGCGGCTCGAACCCGGGCGACGCCGAGTCGGCGTTCTGCGAACAGCAGGTCGCGAGCTTTCAACCAACTACTAGCTATTCAGGCTTTGACTATGAGCGCGCCCTGCGCCGAGTTGGGGCTCTGTATTGCGGTCGCAGCCCTACGTACGAGCAGGTCGAAGGACTCTTCGAAGGGTCCCCGGATGAGGCCACGCTCAAGCAGCGCCTGCACGCGGCGCTCGATCAGTGTCTGGCCAGCGACTACTGGCGTGATGAGGGCTTGCAGCGCATCGCCGACCCGCTGATTCGGCCCGTGGCTCCTGTCGGTCAGGAGTCGACCATCGGCATCGTTCTTGGCGACTACAAGTACGACTACCGCCTTTTCGCTTATGTGCTTACCGGGGACAGGGACGCGCGCGAGCTACTAACGGCCGATTACCACGTAGGCGAGGACTTCAAGCCGATCGAGGGCCAAATTTCGCAGACGACGGCGGGGCAGGGCGGAACCGAGAACGGCACACAGAACCTGGCTGTTTCACGGCGCGCGGGGATGATCACCAGTGAATGGTTCTTGTTGATCAATACCATGTTTAGTGACTTGCCGCGCACCACTGCGGCCCAGGCCTATCGCGGTTATCTCGGTATGGATCTGTCTTTGCAAGAGGGGATCTGGCCAGTTGCAGGCGAGCCGCTGGATGTTGACGGCAAAGGCGTCACGGAGGCCGCTTGTAGCCAATGCCACAGCACGCTCGATCCGCTATCGTACGCCTTCGCCTTTTACGAAGGTATCGCCGGACCAAAGACGGGCACCTACAACGAGAAGCGTCCCAAGCAACGCATCGACGGTTGGGATGACAACCAGACCTTCCTGTTCGGGGAGCCGGTCGCGGACCTGGTTGCCTGGGCCAAAAAGGCCGCGGAATCGGAGGCCTTCCGTCGCAATCTGGCTGAGATCTTTTTCCGTCACGCCATTGGCCGTGAGCCCGGTTTGCTCGATGAGCCGGGCCTCGTGGCCGCCTTCCAGGCCATGCCTGAGGATGGCTACTCGGCCAACCGGCTGCTGCATCGACTCGTGGATCTGCCGGCGTTTGGAGGCCTGCTATGAAACGTTGCTTGGCTTTGTTGCCGCTGGTTGTCCTGTTGGGTTGTGGCGAGGAGACAGACACGGCTCCGCCGGCTCCATCGTGTGCGGATGAAGCGCCCGTTCCCACGGTCACTTGGAAGCGCACGCACGTGCTCGTCAGCGACCTCAGCAGAGGCCTCGAACTCGAGCCCGCGGAGGTCTGTCTCGAGCTCGGTACTCAGGCTTGCGCGGAGGTTCACCGCGTCGCGCTGGGCTCGAGTGACCCTTTCGACAAGGCGCTCTATGCTCCCTTTGCCGAGCCGTTAGCGACGACACCACTGGCCAGCGAGCGCGTTGTCCTGGCCGCCTGTGTGGCGCGGGTCGCGCAAGATCGCAGCGCCCAGCCGAAGCTCTTTACCTCGCTCGACCTCGAGGCGGATAGCGTAGTAGACAGCGGGCCGAATAGCGCCTTTGCGCGAGATGTTTCGGCCCTTGGTAAGCGCTTGCTCGGTCGTGTGCTCTCCGCCGAGGAGCTGGCCACCTTGGCGGAGCTGACGCGCAATGATGCGGGCGAGCCGATCAAAGCCGCCGACGCAGCCGTGCTCGCCTGTTTCACGGTCGGGACATCGCGTGAGTTCTTGTTCTTGTGAGGGGCCCCATGAATAACTCAGTCGACGCAAAACATAGCCGGCTCAAGCGACGCTCGCTCTTTCATGCACTCTTGGGCTCGAGCCTCGCTGGCGCGCTCGTGGGCAGAGGCCCAGGTCTACAAGCGGCCCCCAAGACCGACCGTAAGCTGCTGTTCGTGGTCGCGGCAGCCGGCGGAGCCAGCATCGTGGATAGCTTTCTGCCTGTCGCGCAATCGGAGGCGGGCGCTAGCGGCGACGTTTTAGTTGCCTATCCCGATCTGCTGGTCAAGACAGCCTCGGGCGGCGGGATCCGTTATGTGGATTCGGTGGCGGGGAGCGATTCGCTCGGCCTTTTTTCGAGCGACTACAACCTCGGTACCTTCGTCTCGCGGCATGCGCAGGACATGTTGGTGGTCACGCAGGAGACCACCAGCGTCAATCATGTCGTAGCGCAGAAGCGCGCTATCACCGGCGCTAACATCAACCGCGGCCGCACCATCATGGAGGCGGTGGCAGAACTACACGGCGCTGGCCTGCCGCTGGCCAATTGCAACTTTGCCACGGGCGCCTACGTCGAGCCGGGGGACGACGCAACGTTGCCGGCCTTCGCTCGCGGCGAGGTCGTCGCTGATCCGCTGTTCTTCCCGCTAGCGACGCATGGTTCGCGCGGGGTCACCGGCGCTCCGGAGCGCGAGCTCTTGCTTCGTGCGCGGGCCGTGCGTGAAACCTTGGAGGGCAAGTCTCCCTTCCTTCAGCGCTATGCGAAGGCGAGAATGCTCGAGCTCTTTGCTGAGCGTCGCAACGCCGCGGAGGCGCTCGAGAAGGCCGATCTACTTAGTAAGCTGATGCTGCTGCCCACAGCGGACTATCAACTCAGCGACTACGATCTAGAGAGCTCGCCCTTGCTCGCCCGCATGACCGAGGTGTTCCCCAACTTGGCCAAAGGGGATGCGCTCGAGGCGCAGACCGCCGTCGGCTTCCTGCTGGCGCACTACGGCGCGTCCGCTGCCGTGACCATTGGACCAAGCTTCGTGCCCAGCTTTCTTGGCGACGGCACCATCGTGGATACGCCCTTGGTATTCGACTATTCGCATACCGATCACGTGACCGCGCAAAACGTCAATTGGCGTCGCATGATGAAGGTGGTTGATGGCTTGGTGACCCTGCTCAAGGAGGAGGACTACTTGGGTGACGGTGGTGAGGGGAAGATGTGGGACCGCAGCCTGCTCTATGTAGCTACCGAATTTGGCCGTTCCAAAACCCGTCCCAGCGGCTCGCTCAAGTTTGGCTCGGGGCATGACCTCTCGAACGGCAATCTGCTCGTCTCTCCGCTGCTCAAAGGCAACAAGGTGTACGGCGGTGTCGATCCGAAGACGGTGATCACCTACGGCTTCGACGGTGCGACGGGGGAGGCCAAACCCGATACGGTGATGCGCGAGGGGCACGTTTACAGCCTCATTGCGCAGGCGATGGGCGTCTCGTTTGAGGGCCGCTTGGACATGAGCGGCCTCGTGCGCTGAGCGGGCTGAGCGCCGTGGTGTTCGACGAGCTACAGCGCGGGGTAGGGCAACGCAAGCGGGGAGGAAACTGAGCGGTCTGCTTAATTCGAAGGGCGGCTCATAGAAGATCGAACTGTGCTGGTCCAAGGAAGAAGGGCCGGGCGGTTTCGTATAGCGCCACGCGCACCCATGCTGCTTCGTTCCGCCCATCGATATGTTCCGCTGCTCGCCCTCAGCGCCTGCAACCTGATCTCCTTCAGCGGTGGTTCTTCCTCCACACCCAGCGCTGGTGCCGAGAGTGCTGCTGCGGAGCAACCGTACACGCCTTCGGCGGCCTCGCTCGAATGGTTCCAGAACTGCTCGGCGCACTATGGGCGCCAAATGAACGATTGGGCGCCGCTGCTGAAGGAATCCAGAGCGCTCATCGCCGAGACAAAGTCTCTTCCGTACTACGAGGCCGCCAGCAGGCTCTCGGTGCAATCGGAGAAGCTTTGCCTGGAGGGAGCCAAGGTCAATAGTGGCGGGCTCAAGTGGCACAACGACGCTGGCGTACGTCTCGAGGTCGTACTCGAGTTGGCCCGTCGCAGCGTCGAGCGCAAGTACAAGACGTGGCTCCTCTCGTCGAACTATCGCAACTTCATCGCAGACGAAGTGCCCTTTACCGGCAATGATGAGTTCGATCGCAACTCCTTTTGTGTAGCGGTCCAGAAGAAGGGGCTCACCTTGTCGAACGGAGAGCGATTTGCGCCCTTGTCTGGTCAGCCTTCCGGGGCGGCGCATTGGTTGGAGGCCGCGGAGTTCGAACGCTTTCGCACCAAGCAGGACGCCGTCCTTAATAGCTATCAAGACGCACTTACCGCGGTGGACGAGCTGGCCTCGGCTCCTGGGGATGACGGCAAGAGCTACGCAGTGCAAGGGGACTACGGCAAGGTGACTGGCGTAAAGAAGGACGGCAACGCGATCGTGGCCTCGCTCGCTCACATCACTGTGCCCTATACCTGCCAGCACTCCGGGAACTATCGCTTCAACGGCGTCGAGTGGACCGACTGTGACTACGTCGACGCCGCGCCCGTCGTCTCTTACAAATTCTCCGCGCGCTTCGAGGACGTCCCGGCTTCGGGCATCAAGACTGGGGACACCGTCAGCTTCGTGGGCTTGGTCAACGGTAAGGTGCTATTCGATGCGAAAAAGCCCGACGCCAAATGGGATAGCACGACGGTGCATCGCGTCGACCGCGGGAAGAAGCCGGTGTTCGCGGTCAACACCGTTGATCTTTGTCGCCCATGAGTAGTTGACGATCCGCGCCTGAATACCGCGAGGGTGGTCATTCAGACGCCGATCCGTTAAGGACGTCCGGTCTCTCGAAGCAAGGAAGCTCCAATGTCGATGGTTGCGCGTATCTTTTATTGGCTCAGCCTGATGACGCTGGCTGGCGGCCTGATCATCCCGATCCACAACTCGGCGATGTCTTGGAGTGAAGCCACCCCGGCGGTCTTGGCGGGGCTGTTCTTCGTCCCATTGTGGGCCGCACTGTCCCTGGTTTTCGTTCCGGCCAAGGTCAAGGCGGCGGGACCACTGCAAGTGTCGACGTATCGTCGCAGCAGCGGCATGATGCTGAGTGGTATTGGTTTGGTCTTCTGTCTAGCCGTTGGGACGTATGTTTGGCAGGTCTGCGTGGACAAGCGCAGCGAGGAGAACAGCGCTTCTCGCTATTCGAGCTATCCCAGCTACTCGAGTTACCCGAGCTACCCGCCGCCTTACGTCGCTTCACGGAGTTGGGGCAAGGGCGCTGATCTCGGAATCATCACGCTGGGCAACGCCGTTTTCCCCTTGATTGCGCTGATTGTCTTCGCGGTCCGCAAACCCAAGGGCGAATTGTTGCAGGGTTATCCGCAGCAGGGTCAGCAGGGTTATCCGCAGCAGGGTCAGCAGGGTTATCCGCAGCAGGGTCAGCAGGGTTATCCGCAGCAGGGTTATCCGCAGCAGGGTCAACAGGGGTATCCGCAGCAGGGTCAACAGGGGTATCCGCAGCAGGGCTATCCGCAGCAGGGTCAACAGGGGTATCCGCAGCAGGGCTATCCGCAGCAGGGCCAACAGGGCGAGCCACAGCAGGGCCCGCAGGGTTACCCGGGCCAACCGCCCTTCCCGCCGAACTCGTAGTCAGATACCCCCAGCCCCTCCCGCGCCGCCGGTTCCGCCGGGACCGCCAGGCCCGGCGCCTCCGGCGCCCTGATTGCACTCGGGAAGGTCTTTGCAGTCCGCGCAATCACAGCCCTCGTTGAGCGGATCACAGGTGCCGTCCACAGCGCAGGACGAGCACTGATTGAAACATGCGGGACAAATGCACGGCGTACGGTCGAGGCAGAGGCCGTCGCACAGCTCCAAGGCACAGCGCAGCTCGGCAGCGCACTCGGGGCAATCACAGCTCTCGGTCGCACCGCAGCTCTTGTCGAGCGCTCCTCCCTCACACGCGCTGACTAAGGGCTCACAGTGCTTGTTCTGCGCGCAATCACTGCATTGGCACCCCTCGATGGGGTCGCAAATGCCGTCGTCGAGGCAGCACTGGAGGACGAGCGAGTAGCAGTACCCGGTGCGGTCACAATCGTTGCAGAGGCAGGTGTCTTCGACCCCGCAGGCACCATTGTCGAAGCAACGGTTCACACACACGGGGGCGTTATTGCAATCCGGGCATAGGCAGGTTTCTTCGCCGGCGACCGAGGCCGAACACGTTCCATCGGGAACTCCACCTTCACAGGCTGCGTCGCAGGGAAGTGGTCGCTCGGTTCCGCACCCCGGATCCAAGTCCGGCTCGGAGCATTGTGGAAGGACGGCAGGCGGCGGCACGAACGTGTCTTCGAACACCGAGCAGGCGCCGCTCAAGCTCAGGCCGGTAACGGTGAGAGCGGCGAGGCGCTGAAGCGTGCTTGCGTGACGTCGCACGCGGCCGAGCATAGGGTCAAGTCAGGGTCGTAGCCTAGAAGGCAATCGCTAGCCAAGCGGACGGAGGCAGCGCCGTCGCGGGCCGCTGCTAGAGTCTGCCCGTGCGTACCTCCATTGTCTGGTTGTTCTTCCCATTGCTCGTCGCCTGCGCGGAGCCGTCTGCGCCAACAGCTGCTTCGGCGGCCCGTCCTAGTACGGATAGCGCGTTACCGCAGAGCCTCTATGGGCTGACCGTCAACCGTCTCAACGGCAAGCCGGAGGCGCTCAAGACCTACGAAGGGAAGGTCGTTCTACTCGTCAATACGGCCAGTGAGTGCGGCTACACACCGCAATACGAAGGGCTGGAGGCGTTGTGGCAGGAGTACCAGACCAAGGGGGTGGTGGTGCTGGGCTTTCCAAGCAATGACTTCGGCGGTCAAGAGCCGGGCAGCAGTCAGGAGATTGCCACGTTCTGTCAGCGTAACTACGGCGTATCCTTTCCGATGTTCGAGAAGGTCGTCAGCAAAGGTCCGCAGGCTGCGCCCGTCTTTAAGTTCCTGGCTGCGACGGCTGGCGAGCCAAAGTGGAACTTTCATAAGTACCTCGTCAACAAGCAGGGCAAGGTTGTGAAGGCCTTCCCCAGCTCGGTGACGCCTGAGAGCGCAGAGCTGCGAGCCGCGATTGATTCGGCGCTGGCTGAGTGAGGCTCGGCTTACGACGCACATAGCGCTGGGCCGCGGTTGGCTGCGCGACACCATTGTCATGCGGCTCGTGGTAGTTGAGCCCATCCTGGCCAATTTTGTTGGCTGACCTTCTGGGTATGATCGTTGCTGTGGGTTAACTTCGGCGAAAGCCATATCTTCCTCCTGGCCGATCTATGCCCAAGCGCTTGTTGCTCGCCTTACTGTTTGCCTCCGCCTGTTTTTCGCCCGACTTTTCGTGCGGAGAAGAGTGTAGACCAACTCGGCCAGACCATCCGTTCGAGGCCGATCGCCTCGATTGCGATGGTGGCTTTGTCAGTGATGGGGGTGGCGGCGAAGCAGGCGGTACGGCTGGAGCCGGCGGAGAGGCAGGCGGTACCGCCGGAGCAGGCGGCGCTGTAGGTGGGGCAGGAGGCACGGCTGGAGCCGGTGGAGAAGCCGGCGGTTCGGCCGGCAAGGCTGGAGCCGGCGGAGCGGGTGGTGCACCATGAGGACCAGCAAACGTGCGTTCTGTCTACTTGCCGTCGTGATGTTTGGCTGCGAGGAGACCCCAACAATCGAGCAAACTTGCGAGCGGATCGCCAGCTGCGGCACAACCGATACGGCTGTGCTCGAGGAATGCCTCGAGGAGGGCAACCTCGTTTACGAGTCAGCCTATGACAACGGCTGCGAGTCGGAGCTCGAGGACTATCTGGACTGCCTCGACAACGAGGAATGTGGCTGGTGGACCGAGTGCGAAGATGAGCGCGAGGAACTAGCGATTTGTATCGGTGGGTTCCCAGCGGATTGAATCGTAGGTGCGCCTTTGCCTGACTGAAGCGGAGCACATTGCGCTGCTCGACAAGCTGGCCGAGCGGCGCGAACAAGCTGGTCGCGCCGGCTCGGCCGTGAGGGTCATTGCGGCACTGGTGGCACCACCACGGTATTGATGGGTTGGACGCTGGCTCCCGCTGGGTAGGCGTAGCTCACTGCTGTGGTGGAGAAGGCCGCCGTGGCACCGCTGCCCCAGCCCCAAACGGTCAACCCGAAGGGGGCTGCGCTCGAGATCTCGTGACGGCCGTTGTTGCAGTTGCCTTGCGGCTCAAAGTTGCCGCGCACCAAATCGAAGCGGGTGTACTCGTACTCTCCCGCAGCATCGATCGGCTGCCAACCTCCAACGACGCCAGCGCAATCGAGGTTTACGTCTTGGAACACGCCGTCAACCTTCCTGCGCGTCAGGACCAAGTTCGTCTCCGAGTAGGTTGGATCGGTGAAGAAGGTGTACTTGTCCAAGAACTGCGCCGAAGGGATGACGTTGACGAACTCCGGATCGCCGCGGCAGTCGAGGAAGTTTGCGCCGCTAACCTCACCACAGCCGGTCATGTGCGCCGAAACGTAGAAGGGGTGGTCTGGGTCCTGAGCCTTCACCAGGAATGGCCCCGGGGCGCGGAACTCAGCGATCTGGCCCACCGAGAGAGTGGTTGGTGCTCCCGCGGGCGGCGCTGGGTCCCAGGACAGCACCGTACCGTCAACCGCACCGACCAAACGCCAGGGCGGATTCTCCTCCACACCGTCATAGCGGTTTCTGTAGCGCACACCGAGGTACTCGTGTCCCAGCGCCTTGACGGGCGGGATCTGCTGATGCGCCGAGTCGCAGGCTACTTGATTGACGTCCACGCTCAGGCAGGTAGCGCCGCCCCATACACCAATCGGTTTATCGGATTGAATGGGGCTACCAATTAGTTGTGCGTCTTGCGTAAATTGCAGAATCTGTCCGCGATTGAGGGTGTACGTCATCGGTACGCCCTGGCCCGTAGCGGCTACCCCAGGGCCGCCGACGATCGCGGCCGAAGGGCTAATGGTGATTGAGGTGGCGTCCTCAGCGGCGACCAGCGCGATGGAGGGTTGGGCCTCCGGAACGACCTGACTCTTGCGGAAGGCGTCCACTGCGACGTAGTTGGTCTCCCAGACCGACGTTGGAAGTAGCAAGGTTGCGCTGGTCGCTGCGCTCTGACCTCCGCCGTAGGGGAAGATGTCGTAGGCGACGCCGGGCGCGTCGGTGGTGATATGGAAGGCGTCGCCCAAGCCAGTGCCGTGTACCGCTGCGTCGGCAGAGGTGAACGCTGGAGTAACGCCTGCTGGGCAGCTCGTTAGGTTGCCGCCAAAACGCGCAAGAAACAGGATGGCGACCTCGCCGGGAGGAAGCTGATTGTTGGGTAACGGCGCATAGCTAATCGCTTGTCCGTTGCCCGACGGGATGCGGGCGAACTGCGATATATCGAAGGTCTGACCGGCTCGCTCGACATTGATGCTTAGCGGAGAACCCCAGGTATTGGCGATGAAGGCGGCAAAACAAGCGCCGGCACCAACCGAGATGATGTCTGGCGCGACGCTGTAATAGTCGCAGCCAATCGAGCTCTTGTTCTCGAGGGCGGACTGGCAAGCCGGAACACAGCCACTCGCCCCGCAGCCTTGATCGTCCGGGCAGGTCTCGAGCACGTTGCCGTCGCAATCGAGGATCGAGTGCAGATCGCTCGAACACTTGGTGCACTGACCGCCACCGCCGAAGCCACCGCTGCTGGTCCCGAAGGAGCCGGTGCTACCGCCACCGCCAGCCCCCGGGCCCGAAGGTGCGGCTGCGCCGGTCGCACCGGTTGCGCCACTGCCGCCGCTGTCGCTGCTATCGCCGCACGCGGCTGCGTTTAGACCGACGACAAGGATGAATGGTAAAGACCGCATTGAGCGAGCTTAGGCGCTCGCGTGGGCCTTCCGCCATGAACAGAATGGCGTTCACGGTGCGCGGGGGCGCTGCCGTGCGCTCAGCCCTCTCGCGCTGACTGCGGGCCACCGGCCGAGGCGGGCTTGGCGAGCTTCTTGACCTCTGCCATATCGAGCGCCTCGACCTGCTTGATGATCTCGTCGAGTTGGGCGGCCGGAACCACGCCCGGTTGGGCCGCGAGCAGCACGCCGTCGCGCATGACCACCAAGGTTGGGATGGCGCGCACTTTGAAGGCTGCCGCTAAGCCCGGTTGCGCGTCGGTGTCGATCTTGCCGAAGTGCACGTTGGGATGACGGTTGGAGGCGGCCTCGAAGATGGGCGCAAACGTGCGACAGGGGCCACACCAGCTGGCCCATAGATCCAGCAGCACCACGCCCTCTTTGACCGTCGCCTCGAAGTTCTGCTCGGTAACCTCAACTGTTGCCATGACGTGCTCCTTTACTGTGTGAGCCGCGTGGAGGCGAAAGGGTTCTCACTTTTTGCGTCGGCAACCCCGATCACCCATTGCGTCCACAGGCGCTAGGCTTGGCGCGACGATGATCGATCTCAGCCAGCTGGAGCTCGAATGCAGCGACTTGCGACGACTCTTGAGCACGACCGTGCCGCGCTATGCGCGAGAGCGGCAAGCGATCTCGCTCGCCGCGAGCTCCGCGCTGATTGCGCAGTTTTGGCAGCATGTTGGCTGGTTTGACGGCTTCGAAGGCGCGCTGGCCCGCCCAGACGACGCTTCGCCGCAAAGCGACTTGTTGGCGTTGCTCGAGCGATGGCGCGCCGAGGATATGCGCGGAGACGGAAGCTACGATGGTGTGCTCGACCTACTTCCCGAGAGCTTCAGCGTCGTTGCGCTCGGGGATGAGGCGGTCACGTTGGCCGACCTCAGCGGCGGAGAGCTCGATCCGCCGGTTGCGGTGCTTTACGGGCCCAGCACCGATGCTGAGGAGCCGAGCTTGGAACGACTGCCCCAGAACTATCTGGCGACGGTTACCGACTTGCTGCTCGAGAGCGTCCAATTCGAGACCGCGGTGAAAGGGTCGCTCACGGCACGCCGGCTAACTTGTACCGAGGTGTTACCGACGTTGGTACCCGGCTCGTTGCGCGCTGACGATGTGTGGCTTCTCGCGCTCGCGCCTCCGCGTGAGCCGGCTTCCTTCGAGCTGCGTGTGCCTAATGTGGCGCAGCTCGTCTCCTTTCTCGAGCAGGTCGACCCGAGCCAGGTGGTCGGCTTTGCTTGCCACGCATCGCCTGCACGTCGTGCGCGGCAGCTCCCACTGCCAACGAGCCTGCGCCGAATCGAGCTCGCGTACCCGGCGCCAGCCACGCTCTACGTTGGGGAATTGGCGGGCGCGTCGGTGTTGGTGACCCAACCGAACGATCCGCGCGAACTGTTAACGATCCATTGCGACTCCGCGCAGCTCGCGGCGGTGGATGGCTGGTTCGCTACGAACCGACCGTGAATGACGCGCGTGGTGGGCGGCCTCGCCGTGTCACGCGCAGCTTGCGTTGCCTGAGGTCGAATGGCAGTAAAGGGGCCATGAAGCTCCTTTCGCTGATCTGTGGCCTTGCTCTCCTGAGTTCCGCCTGTACCGAGACCTCGAATACACGTCCGGCCTCGGCGGAACCCGCCGCAACCGCCGCTCCGAGCGGAGCTGGCTCCTCGGGCAAGTCAGCTCCGGCAAGTGCCGGCGTCGCCGCCGTGGGCGTTGCAGCGCCTGAATTCACGCTCAAGGACCTGGACGGCAAAGACGTCTCGCTCGCGTCGTTCAAAGGCAAGACGGTGGTCCTCGAGTGGTTCAACCCGGGCTGTCCCTTCGTCAAGTCGAGCCACGGTAAAGGCTCGCTCAAAGGCTTCTCGGAGAAGGTCATGAAAGGCGGCGTGGTGTGGCTCGGGATCAACTCGGGCGCGCCGGGCAAACAGGGTCACGGCGTTGAGGCCAATCGTGAAGGGGCGAAGACCTTCGGCGTGACCAACCCGATCCTGATGGATGAGAGCGGTACCGTAGGCAAAGCCTATGGTGCAACCAACACGCCGCAGATCGTGATCATCGATGCCAAGGGCGTCGTGGTCTACAAGGGTGCGGTGGACAACTCGCCCGACGGTGAAGGGGAGAGCCCGCAACCGGAAGGCGCAAAGCTCGTGAACTACGTCGAACAGGCGCTCGCCGAGATCGCCGAGGGCAAGCCGGTCAGCGTCCCCTCGACGAAGCCCTACGGTTGCAGCGTCAAGTACGGGTCATGAGCACGGAGAAGTCGGCGGGAGCACCTGCGCTTGGCCATCCTGTCTTGGAAGAGGCCACTCGGCTCGAGCGAAGCGGCGATTTCGCGGGGTCTCTCGCACAGATTGCCGCGCTAGCCGAGAGCGCGCGTGCCTCCGCAGACGTGTTGTGGGCGAGTGAACTCAGCTTGCGTGAGAGCCGCCTGCTCACCTTGACCGGCGATGCCGAGCAGGCGCTCTTGCGCGTCGATTGGGTGATGGTTCGCGCGAGCGCGCCAGAGCACCGCGAGGTCTTTGCTCAGGAGAAGGCTGCGCGTACCGTGGCGATGAGCTTTCTCTTGTTTGCCAACGCCGCCAAAGACGAGCTGCGTATGAGCTTTCAGGAGACGCTCGGCGTCCTCGCCGAGGCCGACCGCTTCCTCGAGCAGGTGAATCGGCTCGAGTGGAAAGCTGGCGTTTGTTCCGAGCGCGCCGGGATCTACGAGCGCATGGGGCGCTGGCAGGAGGCTGTGGAGGAGGGGCGATTGGCGATCGAGCTAAAGGTTCAATGCCCCTCGGCGCCGAGCCATTCGCTCGGTGCGATGCAACGCAGCCTTGCTCGACGCCTGCAACACGTAGGGCAGGCGGAGGAGGCCAAGCAGCTGCTCTTGAGTCTGCGCCAAACCGAGGTTTACAGCGTCCTCGAGCAGCTCGGGGTCGAGTGCGAACTCGGGCATCTGGCGCTGCAGCTCGGTGATCTCGAGCTGGCTGAACCTGCCGCCGTGCGTGCGCTCGCGCTCAGTGAAGGGATGGGGGCAAACCAGCGGATTGCCGCAGCGGGCCTCGCGGTTGAGGTGTTTCTAGCGCTGCAAAGGCTGCCGGAGGCTAGCGCCGCCGCTAAGGAGGTGCGCGCTGCAGCTACGCAGCTAGGGAGCTCAGCTGCGCTGTTTGCCGCAGCGCAAGACGAATTCGACGTGGCCTTTGCTCGGGGTGAGGCCGCGCGCGCCAAGGACCTGCTCGCGGAAATGGAGACGCACGCGCAGTCGCTCGCCGTGCGCGGGAACGCCGCGTCGCAAGCCCAGGTTGAGCGGCGCCGCGTGAAGTTGGCAGCCAAAAACGGTTAGAGCCGCGAGAGGGAGGTTTGTGCCCACTCCGCGTAACAGGAGCGCTTGAAACGACCCCTCCTCGTAGTGGCTCTTGTTGCCTTGGGCTGCAGTTCCTCTAGTACAGAGACATCGAAGAGTTCAGCGACGTCGAGCAGCTCGTCTGCGACGGCTCCTTCGCAGGATCTCTCTCGCTTCTTTGGTCGCTGGACGAAGGAAGGTGGCTCCTTCGAGATCAGCGCGGACCGTTACAAGCGCGTCTATGACGTTGCCGCCGCCGCCGGCGGCAAGCCCGTCGAGGGGCCTTACAAGGTCGTCTCACTCGAGGGCGACGTGCTCGTGATTGATCCGAAGCTTGATCTCGGGGACGGCAAGTCGTTTCCCGGTGACCAACAGCGGTTGACGCTCAAGGGCGATGAACTCGACATCCGCAACGTAAAGAACGGCGAAGGAGATACGTACAAGCGGGCCAAGTAGGGATTCCGCTGCGAGAGCATTTCTTGTTCCGAAGCGCGGGGCGTACCATGCGCGCATGCCGGTCTTTCACGTGGAGATGCGTTGGCGCTGCTCTGCCTGTCAGCAGGAGAATCTGGGTCGCTTCAAAGACTGCCAGATGTGCCGCAAGCCGAAGGACGGAGAGCCGTTCTACGATGCGCCCGAAGCTGCGTCGCCAACGCTCGCGCAAGCCGTTCAAGATGAAGGTCTCATCCGCCAGGCCACGGCCGGCGCGGATTGGTCCTGCAAGTTCTGCGGTTCTCATCAGCGGCGTGACAGCGGCTTGTGCGGCAATTGTGGAGCCGACCAAGACGGCGCGGCGCGCCCGGCAAAGTACGATGGCGAGCGAGCGCTTCCGCAGCCAGCCGCTAAGAAGGATTGGCCGGGCAGGGGTTGGGCTATCGCCATGGGGGTCCTTTCCTCCCTCTTCACCCTCATCCTGTTCTTCTCGTGGGTGCTACGGACGCGCGAAGTACAAGCAGAGGTCGTAGCGCGAAGCTGGGAACACAAGGTGGTGGTGGAACGCTACAAGGTCGTCCCGAGCGAAGGCTTTGAGCGACCAAGCGATGCCTTCGACGTGGTGAACCAGGGGCAACGCTTTCACCACAACGACAAGGTGCAAGACGGCACCACGCGCGAGGCCTACACCGAACGCGTGGCGTGCGGACAAGAGTGCACCACCACACCCACCCGCTGCACGACCAACAACAACGGCTTCAAGACCTGCACGGGCGGCGACCAAAAGTGCAGCACCAAGTACTGCTCCGAGACCCGCTACCGAGACGTGCCGCGCTACAAAGATGTCCCGGTGTATCGCGACTACTACAGCTGGAAGGCATGGCGCTGGGCGCACGAGCGAGACGTGATCGAATCGGGAGTCGAAGACAGCCCGCGTTGGCCTACCGATAGTGCGATTGCGCTCGAGAAGACCTGCGCTCCGCAGGAGAAAGAGCGCGCCGAGAGAAAGGCCAGCTATCGCGTCGTGTTCAAGGAGGAGGACGGGAGCCGGTACGAGTACGCCGCCGAAACCCTCGAGCAGTTTGAGAGCTTGGAACTCGGTGAGGCCCGCACGATTCGTGTCACGGCCAGTGATGAGGTTACGCTCGTCCCAAAGTAGATCGCCGCGGCATCGGACTTGCTCCGTTGCCAGCATGATCATCGACAAGACCTATGGGAAAGTCGCACGAATCGCCTGTGCCAGCGCGCTACTGCTGGCGACCGGCTGTGACGACGCGTACGCGCAACGCAAAGAAGCGGAGGCCACCAAGCGAGAGGTGAGCGCGACCATCTTCAACGGCGCGATTGACGTCGAGAAGGCCAAGCAGCAAGCCGCCCTCGACGTGCGCGCAGCCGAGCGAACAGCCGAGAAGAACACGGCGGATGCGCGGGAGGACGCCAGCCGAGCGGGAGGCCGAGGCGCTGCAGAACGAGCAGGAAGGTAGCTATCAGGCGTTGCTCAACGAGGCCATCGGCGACCTCGAGAACCGCATCAAATTGCTCAACGTCAAGGTCCAGAGCCGCAAGGGCGAAGCGCGCAAAACGATGGAGACCGCGCTGCTCGATCTCGAGGCGCGCCGCTTGGAGCTGCAGACCGAGAGCGACAAGCTGCGCACCTCGTCCGAGTTGGATTGGGAGACCACCAAGGGGCGCATCGAGCAGCTCCTCGAGGCGAGCGGCAAGCTGCTCGCTGCGCCCTTCGATTGACGGCCAAAGCGCCTCACTGGGGCGGGCGTGTCGACCCAGTGAGGCGGAGTAGCGGGCCATTGGCGTGGATCGACTGACGCCTGGACGCGATCCTGTCCAATAGTGGTTCTGCGCAATATGCGCTTTGATCGGCCTATGAAGGCGTGTTCGCTATCGATCGTTGTCGCTACCTTGGCGGGTTCGTTGCTTGGCCTCGGCTGTGATGGTGACAGCGCTGGTGATAGCGATAGCGACGGCGGCGGCGGGGCAGGCTCGAGTGGAACCGGCCTCTCGAACGCAGGCGGAACGAGTTCCTCCGGCGTGGAGCCGAGCGGCGGCAGTAGTTCCACCGGGCCAGGCGAGCCTGAGTGTGCGGGCGGTTCCTACGATAGCTGCAGCCCTTGTTGTGAGGCGCTTCATCCGTCCGGGGTGGCCAAGTACGCGGAGACCCTCAATCAATGCGCCTGCGGCTTTGGGATCTGCCAGTTTAGTTGCGGAGACTTTTGCGCGACCGGCGTGATGGACGCGTCCTGCATGGAGATGGCCGCGTTTGACTTCAATTCCCCTGGATACAGCAATAGCTTCGGGGGCGGTAACTTTGGTGCTTGCGCGGCCGACCCAGAGTGCACCGCTTACGCGACCTGTCTCAACGTCTGCACCGTGGGCCGCGGGCCGATCGCACCGCCAGCCGCAGACGCGAGCCCGCAAGACAAGTGCGTGCACTACATCAACGCCTACCGCGCTTGGGAGGGCAAGTCGCCGCTCGTACGTTGGACCGACGGAGAGGCCTGCGCCGACGAAGCGGTCGCCATCGACGAAGTGAATGGCTCGCACTCGTCCTTCGGTATGTGCGGTGAATCGACGCAGAATGAGTGCCTTGGCTTCAACCCAGACCAAATCGGATATTGCCAAGCAATGATGTATAGCGAGAAGTTTACCGGGGAACAGGGTATGGGCCACTACTTGGCTATGACCGGCGCCTACTCGCGGGTGGCCTGCGGCTTTACTGATAATTGGTCGAATCAGAACTACCAGTGACCTGCGCAGACCTTCGCTGCGGCATGTGGTCGCAGGGGTAGCGCGGGACCTGGTTGGGGTCCAAGCTGCGTCCAGTTATGAAACGCTGGCTATGGATTGCTCTCGGGCTCTCACTCGCTGTGGGCGTTCCTCGTTCCGCGTCGGCCGAGGACCATGCGACCATCCATGTTGATTCGCTACAGGCGGCACCAGGCGAAAAGGAGCTGCTTGGTCGGCTGGTGGCGCCCTGTTGTTGGAATCAGACGCTAGATATCCACGGGGGCGCAGCTCCCGACGCGTTGCGCGCCGAGATCCGTGAGCGGCTAAAACGAGGGGAGAGCCCTAGCGCGATCGAGGCGGATATGGTCGCGCGCTACGGCGAGCGGGTTCGAGCGCAGTCGAGTTCGGCGGCGCTTGGAGCCGCGAGTTTGGTGCTGATTGCGCTGACCTTGGTGGTTGGTTTGGGCATTGGCTTGAAGGTGCGGGGTTGGCTTCGGACCTCCGCTCGCAATGCGGCGCGCGCGCAGCCAGCCGCCACGAATGGAGCTCCGCCGTCGCTGGATCCGTTGGACGCCCGGCTCGACGACGAGCTTCGTGCGCTCGACTGAGCCTTTCGAGTAGGGCGATCTCTTGTCCCGCTCTGGCGCTTCTGCGATCCTCTGCTGCATGTTGGCCCCCTCGACCTTCCTCGGCTCTGTGCGCCTCTCCACCGCTGCGCTGCTCCTCGCTGCTTGCAGCGCAAAGGTGGTGGTGGACGACGCGACGGGTGGAGATTCTGCCTCCGGGGGCAGCAGTTCCAGCGGGACGAGCTCCAATGGCACGACCTCCAACGGAACGACCTCGACGACCTCGGGCTTCGGCGGCGATCCATCGGCGTCGAGCACACAGTCCACTGGACCGGGCTTCGGAGGGGATCCGTCGACGTCGAGCGTACAGTCGAGTGGCACCGGCTTCGGCGGAGATCCGTCGGGTGGAACCACCAGCGGTGCCGGCGCAGCAGGCGGTGGCTCCGTCGAGACGTGCCAAGGCGGCGGTTGCGCGCAGAGCTGCAACCCGGGCGACTCCTGCCAACAAGGCTGCCAAGGTGGCGGCTGCGAGCAGTCTTGCGAGGACGCCGTCGCCTGCAGCCAGGCCTGCCAAGGTGGTGGTTGCGTGCAGACCTGCGAGGGCGAAACCTGCTTCTCCGCCTGCGGGGGCGGCGGCTGTGAACAGGCTTGTCAGGCCGAGGCGTACTGCGAATTGCGCTGTCCCGGTGGTGGCTGCAACCAGAGCTGCAACTCGGAGTTTTGTGTGATCGGTTGCGGCGGCGGTGGTTGCGTCATCCAGTGCGACGGCCCGTGCGTGGTTCAGTGCGCGGGAGGCGGATGCGACGTCGAATGCAACGTTGGCCAGCTGAGCTCTTGCGGAGGGAACGGCTTCGCCTGCGGGACGAGCTGCCCCTGAAGCTCGGTCCGCACCATCGCGAGCGCGCCACAGACGCGAAGTCGCGATAGCCTAACAATCTTTGTCACAACCGGTTTGAGCCGGCTCTACCCCGTACGCCCAAGCAAAGGGCGCTCTGAGGAGAGCCATGATCAAGATTCAAACCACCGTATTCGCCGCCCTTCTCTCCCTGCTCGCCGCTTCGGGCTGCAAGAGCAAACTCGAGAAGTGCATGAACGCCTGCGAAAAAATCAAAGCGGAGGACCAAGCGGCCTGCGCCGGCAACGCCAGCTGCTTGGCCAGCATCGAAATGAGCTTCGAGTCCTGCTCGAACATCTGCGAGATCGCCATGGGCGACGGCTCCAAGCGCTCTTCCAGCGACGGCACGGATAAGAGCAGTCGCGGCCTGTTGCCCGAGTCCGGCGTGCCTACGCAATCGGCGGCCGACCGCGATGAGCAGGCTTGTGAGGCCGGCAACGCCGAGGCCTGTGCCAACACAGGCAGCCGCATCTTCCTCGGTCGGGAAGGACGCAGCAAAGACGAGGCGAGGGGGGCGGCGTTGCTAAAGAAGGCCTGCGAGCTCGGTTCGGCCTTCGGTTGTGAGATCTATGGGCGGGCGCTCGACGATGGACGCGGCGTGCCGAAAGACGTTCCCGCGGCGAACTCAGCGTTCACCAAGGCCTGCGACATGAAGGCCGGCGGCGGTTGCCGCTCGCTCGGGCTCAACCTCCCGGTCCGCGATCCCAAGCGAATCACGCTGCTCGAGAAGGCCTGCGAGCTGGATGATGGCCTCGGTTGCATCGGTATCGCAGCGGCCTATCTGCACGGCGATCAAGGCAAGCGCAAAGACGTGGCCAAGGCCAAGACCTTGCTGCAGAAGGCTTGTACGCTGGGACAGAAGACCGCCTGTGAAAAGCTGCGTGAGCTTCCGTAGCGCTATGACTAGACTGCGCGCGTGCAAGAAGCGGTTGAACGCGGCGTCTCGGAGGCGATTCGATGCGGTCATTTCGCTGAAGCGGCCTCGCTTGGCTTGCGCGGCTACGGGCCGGAGATCCTCGGCTTCTTGGTGGCGGTTGGGCCGGGCAATGCCGAGGACGCCTTCTCGCAATTTTGCGAGGACCTCTGGCGTGGCTTGCCGGGCTTTCGCGCGCAGTCGAGCTTTCGAACCTGGGCCTATACGCTCGCGCGCCACGCGGCCGAGCGCGTGCGGCGTGATCCGTATGCGCGCCGCCGCGCTGCGCTCTCGGACCTCGGGCCGATCTCGGCGCTGGCCGAACAACTTCGCTCCACCACCGCGACCTTCCTCTCCACCCAGGTGCGCGACGGAGTTGCGCGCATTCGGGAGGAGCTGGCTGAAGAAGATCGCGAGCTCTTGGTTCTGCGCATCGACCGTCAGATGGGCTACGCCGAGATCGCTCGCGTAATGAGCGGTGAAGCTGCAACGGAGGCCGAGGTAAGCAAGCGCGCCGCCGCGCTGCGCAAGCGCTTTGAGCGGCTCAAGCTCGAGATCCGCGAGCGCGCCGAACGCGAGGGGCTACTGCGTAAACGCGGCGATCGGGGCGATGCGTGATCTCGAACCAGCGCACAAAATGACTCGAGCCTCGGTCATTCTTTGGGCGGCGGCGGGGAGCAGCGCTCTCACCGCCTGCGCTTGGAGCCTGTTCATCCTGTTCGCCAACGACACGCGCGACGTCTCGTTGCTTGCAGGCATCGTCAGCGGACTCACCGCCGGAGCTGCGCTCCTGTTCGCCGCTGCCCGCGGCTCGGCGTGGATCGGAGCGCTGTTGTCTCTGCCCAGCGCGGCAGCGCTTTCCGCCAAGCCCTTTGCACGGCCGTTCACACATACCTACGCCGGCCAGACGCACACCTTTTCACCGACGGCCGAGACCCATCTCTGGTACCTCGCGCCCGGCATCTTGTTGGGCGCAGTGGCGGTGAGTTTGTTGCTCGTACCAACGCGAGGTGAGGAGGTCTCCAAGCGAGAACTGCGAGCGGGCCTGCGCATCGTTGGCGGCCTCCTTGGGCTGTTCGGCGCGGCGGGCCTGTTGCTCGTCTTCCTCGATGGCCGTTCACCGATGGCCAACGTGTTTTCCGGCTTGGGCGCGAGCTTTGCCATCGGCGTGCTTTCCTTCGCCGCGATGTTTCAGAGCGAACCAGCGCCGCCTCCAGCTTGGCCGGTGATGCTCTCGCCGTATGGCTCGCCGATGCCGGCTGGCCCTTCCTTCCAAGCGATGGGCAGCGACACCAACGAGCTATTGCGGGCCGTGGCGCACGCACCTGCGCCAGCATTGAACGCGCTGCCGCAGCAGCTCGTAGCGCCACCGCGCGGCGCCCAGCTGGGGAACTTCCTCTTGGGCGAGAAGCTCGGTGAGGGCGGTATGGGCGTGGTCTACCGCGCGTTGGATCAGCGGCTCGGGCGCGAGGTCGCGCTCAAGTTGTTGCCGGCTCATTTGGCGGCTGATCCTACGCGGCGTGCGCGCTTCTTCCGCGAGGCCCGTATGGCTGCGACAGTGATGCATCCCAACGTCGCGACGGTGTTCGAACTCGGGGAGACCAACCCGCCGTTCATCGCGCTCGAGCTGGTGCTGGGCGAGTCGATGCGCGCGCGCATCGAGCGCGGCTTCGTCGGCGCCGCGGAGGCCGAGCGGCTCGCGCTCGCGATTGCCAGCGGTCTCGCGGCAGCGCACGAGCGAGGCGTGATTCACCGCGATTTGAAGCCTGAGAACGTGATGATCGCCGCCGATGGCACGCCCAAGTTGGTGGACTTTGGTCTGGCGCGTGGGGCCTCCACAGCCGAGCAGCGTTCCACGGTTTCGGCCGCGCACACAAAGTCCGGCTGGGTGCTCGGGACGCCGCGCTACATGGCGCCCGAACAAGCCGCGGGAGGGGAAGTGGATGCGCGGGTGGACGTCTACGCCTTCGGGCTCTTGCTGGTGGACCTCGCCAACGGCGTCGGCCTGGATGCGGCGACCCCAGCGTTTCGTCGGGCTGAGGCGGCGCGCGCGGTGGTGGCAACGACGTTGCCTAAGCTGGCCGCCATCGCCGAGCGCTGCTTGGCCTTTTCGCCGGATGGTCGTTACGCCGATGCGCGGGCGTTGCTCACGGCGCTGCGCGAGGCCGCGTCGCCAGCAACGCTGTCTCCCAGCTGAACGCCGTCAGGTTGAGCCGCGGGCCAAGACGAAGTCGTACGGATTGGCGGCGTTCACCAGCAGCAACAACCGTTTCTCGGCGCGCGCCCGGTCGAGCGCGTCTTGCGGCAGCGCCGCGCGGAAGCTCTTGCGGTGCACTTGGCCGGCCACCGGCACATCGAGCACCAGGTCCACCCATATCTCGTTATTGAAGTTCATATAGCCCTCGGTCTCGACGGAGAGGACGAGCGCATCGACGCGTAGGCCGTGGGCGCTCAGGTGCGCGCGACGTTGTTCGAGCTTGAGGTCGCTGCCGCGCATGAAGAAGAAGGCGGCTACAGCGATCACGAGCCAGAGTAGCCCGCCGCCACCAAAGCAGAGGCCCATCCAGTGGTAGAACGAGTCGAGCGGCGCGCCGTCATCGGTGAGCTCGCCCGGCTTCGTGTTCGCCTCGGCGATCAAAAAGCCAACGCCAGCCGCGATAAAGGTGCCCGACCCGAGCAGCATGCTGCCCATCCACAACCAGCCGGTGCCGGAGGTCTTCGCCATCGAGAGGCAAGGTACAAGGCTGGTCCCGCAACGGTAAGTCCGACTCGCACCTCGACCGGTCGATAAGAACATCAGCGGATCGTCGTGCGAGCTATTGCATCTGCCGACCGAGCCGGCTCTGCTTGAAGCATGCGGTTCGTGCTTTCAGTGCTCCTGCTCTCCCTTGCGACAGGCTGTATCGGAACCATCGGGGATGAGAGCGCTGCTGAGCAAACCAAGCCCGCGCCTCAACCTTTGTGCGGGCCTGGGCCCGGGCCGATGCGGCGACTGACGCGCTGGGAATACAACAACACCGTGCGCGATCTCGTGGGCGACGTCACGGCGCCCGCGTCGAGCTTCGTTCCGGAAGCTGGCCAATTCGGCTTCGATAACTCGGCGTCGGGCGCGACCCTGAGTGACGTCGTGGTCGAACAATACGAGCGAGCTGCCCGCGACCTAGCGGCCAACGCAGTCACCAATCTCCCGGCGCTAATGGGGTGTGACCCGAGTGGCGCGGCGGAGGCGAGCTGCGTTGCGAGCTTCATCCAGGGCTTCGGCAAACGAGCCTTTCGTAGGCCGCTTTCCTCCGACGAAGAGAGTCGATATCAGCTCTTCTTCGCGAGCCAGCGTGATCTTTACGGCACCACGAAAGCCGTGGAGCTTGTAGTGAGCGGCTTTCTTCAGTCGCCGCACTTCCTGTATCGGCTGGAGCTCGAGAGCGAGAATCCCGACCAAGTGACGCCGGTTACAGCCTTTGAAATGGCCAGCCGGCTTTCGTACTTTCTTTGGGGCACGATGCCCGATGACGCGCTGCTTGCCGCAGCTGAAGAGGGGCGGCTCGAGACACCCGAAGACGTGCGACGTGAAGCCGAACGCATGTTGAAGGATGAGAAGGGCGCCCGAGCCGTGCAGAACTTCTTCTCTCAGTGGGGCAACCTTCGAAGCCTGCCGTTGATTGAGCGGGACGAGGCCGCTTTCCCGCAGGCAACTCGCGAGCTGATGGCCAAAGAACTCGAGCTGTTCGTTGAGTCGGCCTTCTCGGGTGAGGGAACCTGGCAGTCCGTGCTCACCTCGAACAAGAGCTTCTTGAACGAGGAACTCGCTGCGTTCTACGGGTTGCCAAACGTGAGCGGCGAGGAGTTCCGTGAGGTGGAGCTGGATCCAGCTCGCCACGGCGGCATCCTTACGCGAGGCGCACTGATGGCCATCCTTGCCCATCCCGACCAAACCTCGCCTGTGCTGCGCGGCAAGTTCATTCGCGAGCAGCTCTTCTGCGATCCTCCACCTCCACCACCGTGCAACGCGGACACCGCGCTGCCGGAGATCGATCCAAACGCGACCACGCGTGAGCAGCTCGAACAGAAGACCGGCGTAGAGCCCTGCGTCGCCTGTCACAGCTTCCTCAATCCGCCTGGCTTCGCTTTCGATCACTTCGACCAGCTCGGTCGCTGGCGCGACGACGATCATGGGCTACCGATCGATGCGTCGGGCGATCTCACGCTCACCGACGTGGATGGCAGCTTTACCTCGCACGATCAGCTCGTGGAGCTGATCAGCCAGAGTGAAGAGGTGAAGTCGTGCATGGTCACGCATTGGTTCCGCTACGCGCACGGTCGGGACAAGACCCCAGCTGATCAATGCAGCTACGACGACCTAAATGAGGCGTTCCTCGCGAGCGACGGTGACCTCCGTCAGCTGCTCTTGGGTCTCACACAGACCAAAAGTTTCCTTTTCCGCGGAGGCAAATCTTGATTCGCAAACCACTACGGCTGCCCTCGCGGCGTCAGTTTCTGCGCGGCGCTGGCGGCTTGACGCTAGCGTTGCCCTTCATCGGCTCGCTCGCTCCGCGTGAAGCCCGCGCTGCCACGCCGCCCAAGCGCTTGGTGTTCGTTTACTCGTCCAACGGCACGGTGATCGGCGATTGGCTGCCTAGCGCAACCGGTGCGAACTTCGAGGTCCCGTACATCCTCTCGCCTTTCGATACGCCCATCCTCCGTCCGAAGCTCAGCGTACTTTCGGGCATCAAGATGCAGAGTGCGATGGACGTAGGCGGCAATGGGCACGCCGCAGGTATGACCAGCATGTTGACCGGGCGCAAATTCACCGAGGTCGTCAAGACCGAGTTTGGTGACGTCGGCTGGGGCGCTGGCATCAGCATCGACCAAGCCATTGCTCGGGAAGTGGCAGCCGAGGGGCAGCTTCAAAGCGTCGAGGCCGGCGTTCAATCCAAGAAGCAGTATCAAAACTTCTACGCGTATATGTCCTACGGCGAAGGGGGCGGCGCAGCCAACGCGATCGCCGCCGATGACGATCCCGCCAACGTCTTCTCACGGCTCTTTGGTAGCGTGCCCGACAGCGAGGGCGCCAAAGCCGAGCTGCAAAAAGTCGTCGACCAACGCAAGAGCGTGCTCGATCTCGTGGCGGATGACTTCAAGAGCGTCAACGGCCGGGTGTCGAGTGAGGATCAGGTACGGCTCGACAAGCACCTGGAGCTGATTCGGTCGTTGCAAGGGCGGATCAAAGTTGGCGAGGTGTGTGAGAAGCCGATGTCGCCGACCTTCACGCCGCAAGAACTCGGCAGCGACGGCAACTTCCCGCTGATCGCGCGCGCCCAGATGGAAACAATCGCGGCGTCGTTGGCGTGCGACATCACTCGCGTCGCGACGCTCCAGCTTTCGGGCGCGCAATCAGGGACCGTGTTCAACGACTTCGTGGACGCCGATTGGAACGCGCTCGCGGACGACTACCATCACGGGCTCTCGCATCTGTCGGTCGGCTTCGATCAGATGGCCGACCCAACCCAGACGATCGCACGCCAAGCGCTCTCCAACATCAACCGTTGGGTCTCCGAACAGATTGCTCAGTTCGCGATGTTGCTCGATGGCTATACCGAGCCCGATGGATCGACGGTGCTCGACAACACGGCGATCGTTTGGGTGTCGGAAATCTCCGAGGGCCCCACGCATCGGTTCACCGACATGCCGTACGTCGTTCTCGGTGATCTCGGTGGGGCGCTGCGGGGAGGAAGCCACTACAACTACGGCAATAACCGCGCGCACAATGACCTCTTCATCACCTTGGGCAAGGCCATGGGCTTGCCCAACTTCGATACCTTTGGCGATCAAGAGTACGTCACCGGGCCGCTGGTTGACTTCTTGGCCTGACCAATCGCTTTAGCGCTCCGAGGCCAAGGCCCGGGGCGCGCTACGGCGTGTAGGTCGCAGACAAGGTTGTGCTCGCGAGAGCGACCTGATTGGCGGCGCTCTCGACACCGTCGACGTCGATCGATAGCTCGTCCAAGTTGAGGCTCGCGCTTGGGACGGCGTACAGCCTGAATTCGTAGGTGTGGGCGTTGGGCGGGCAGGGGCCGGCGTAACCAGGCTGGCCGTCGTAGGCGTCGCATTGCACGGCGCCGGGCACGTCGGCGGGCTGGTAGTCGCGGTCCACGTCCGCTGGCAAGCTGAGCGTCGACGCGGGAATATCCCAGATCGCCGCATGCCCGAGGTTATTGCTGAGATCGCGGAAAATGATCGCGTAACTGAGCGTACCGCTAGGACCGGCCGTCCACTCAAGCGCCGGCGACACGTTCTCGCCGTCGCAGGAGTTCGCCACCGGAATCATGCCGCCTTCATCGTATGCGGGGCTGGTGAGCGTCATCGGGGCAGCGCCACCTTCGCCGTTGCCGCCCCCTCCGGACGCTGCGCCGCCACCGCCGTCGGCGCTGCTGCCGCCACCGCCGGCCGAGGCTCCGCCGCCGGCTGTGCCCGAGGAGCCGGCGCTGCCGCCGCTCCCGTCATCCGAACATGCCATCAGCGAGCCGAGCAACAACGCACCGAGAAGGGGAAGCTTCATGCGGCGAAGCTACGCGGCTTCGGGGGCGGCTGTCGATATTGCGGCTAGCGAACCCAGGCCGAGCGGTAGTCCTTCGCGTATTGAGCAAAGCGGATGGGCGCGCGGCCGGTGATGGTGCTTACCGCGTCGGTGATGCGGGCCGAATAGCCGAGCTTGAAGTAGCCGAGGATGGTGAGCAGCATCTCGACGTAGGGCCCAGGCAATTGTGCCGCGAGCAGTTGTGAGCGCAGCTCCTCAGGGGTGATGTCGCGGAAGCGGATGGGCTTCTCGGTTACGCGCGAGAGCAGCTCGGCGACTTGGTGGTGATCGAGTGACTCATCTCCTGTGAGATCGAAGTCACGGTTGTCGAAGTCGTGGCGAGTGAGCAGCTCCGCTGCAACGGCGGCGATGTCGCGCGTGTCGATGAAGCTGCCTTTGGCGTCGGCGACCGGCAGCTGAATCTCCCCATGCGTAAGAATGTTATGTAGCCAATAGGAGTTAAAGTTCTGCATGAACCAGTTGGGTCGGATAATGTTGTAGGCCAGCCCCGACTTCTCCAAGGCGATCTCGGCCTTGCGCAGCGGCAGTGAATCATCGGCGTTGGCGCCCATGGCCGTCATCAGCACGACCTTCTTCAGACCCTTGGCTTTGGCTTCGGCGATGACCGGCCCGAGCAACTCATCTTGGTTGGTGTGCCCCGGGGGAGAGAGCAGGAAGGCCCGCTCAATGTCGGTGAATGCGGTGGAGAGCCCTTCACCGGTGACGAGGTTGAACAGGCGCTGGTCTGCGCCAGGCTTCTGACTCGTAGCGCGCACCACCTCATGACCCTTTGCTCGTAGAGCCTCAACCAGCGACGTTCCAACTGTTCCGCTTGCACCAACAACAAGAATCTTGTTCATGACTGCTCCTTTGTTTCGACCAGTGAGGGTGCAATCTAATAGCAATAAGACGTACGATTAATGGCTGTTAGTTCACTTGGCATGTCCAGGCGTACGGAGATGTCGACGCGTGGAACACTGTTCGCTAGGCTTACGGGCGATGGACCTCTTGACCGACATCCTGGTTCAGGCGGGTTTGCGGCGCCGATTGATCGGCTTGCATGAGCTGCCCGATGCCACCACGCTCCACTTCCCGTGCGACAAGAGCATCGGCTTTCACGTGGTCGTCTCCGGGCGCAGCTTCGTGCACACCGGCGTCGAGGTGATCGCGCTGCGTGCGGGGGACGTAGCGCTGATGGCGCGCGGTCAGGACCACAAGCTCAGCACGGTGGAGAAGCTTTCCAAACGCGTGATCGAACTTCACGAGTGGAGTGTGCTACCGCGCGCGCTCGAGGCGGGTGCCGCCTCGGTCGTGAGCGGCGCCTATCAGCTGTGGCATACGCCGGTGCATCCGCTGTTTCAGGAACTCCCAGACTGGTACGTGTTGCGCGGTGAGGCCGAGGGTAAACTGTCGCCTTTGTCGCTCGCGATCGAGCTTTTGGCGGAGGAGACCAAGCGGCCCGATCTAGGTAGTCAAACCGTGGTGAACAGCCTGCTCGACGTGATCTTCTCCTTCATCCTGCGGCGTATCGTCGCCGAGAGCAGCGCGAACAAGCAGGGCTTCGGGCAGGCGGTGCGCGATGCACAAGTGCGCCGGGCGCTGGAGCTTATGCATGAGGACTGCGCCCGTCCGTGGACGCTGGTGGAGCTCGCAAAGCAAACCGGGCTTTCACGCACCGGCCTGGCCGAGCGCTTTCGCGCGGCGATGGGAGATACCCCGCTAAACTATCTGCGCTCGTTGCGTGTCCAAGCGGCGATGCGGCTCTTGTGCGAGACCGAACAATCGTTGGAGCAGGTGGCGGGGGCGATCGGCTACAGCGATGCCTTCAGCTTTTCCAAGGTATTCAAGCGCTCGGTCGGGATGGCGCCCCGGGAGTTCCGTCAAAAGAACGCCCAAGAGAGCGCACATGCCTTCCGCTTCCGCGAGTCTCCCAGCGTAGGCGGCGCGAGCGGCTGAAGCTCTAGCGTCGTTCCACCGAAGGTGGACCCAGTGAACAACACGACTCGTGCCTTCTGGAGTAAAACGGCCGAAGGCCCGAGTGGGCCGTCAACTTGGCACGAGTCGTTTCGTGGCGGTGAGCAGGTTGCACACCGACTGAAGCACTAACGGCTGGTCTTCTCCGCCGGAGAGCGCGGTCAAGTGCTTGCGCACGTTGGCCTCCACGACCTGCAATTGCTCGGCGTTGCAGCGACGCAACAGGAGGGCCATCACCGGGTTATTCCTCATTCCTTCCCAAGCGTGCCTCCACGTGGGGAGCACCGCCGAGGCGTGAAACTCTTTGCAGGCAATCGCCTCGAAAGCGTTGGTTGCGTTCACTTCGGCGATCAGCGCCGGTGCCTCGCTGATGTCGAGCCAATTGCCCGAGGTCTGCGGCACGAGCTCGGGTGGTAGCGCTTGCACCACCGGCAGAAACTGGGCGCGCATCATCGCGTTGTGCTCCGGCCCTTGCCAAACCGCGGTCGCAAAGGTTCCCCCCGGGCGCAAGACGCGCGCAGCTTCACGCCAGCCAGCTGGGCGGTCCTCAAACATGAAGATGCCGAAGCAGGAGAACACCGCGTCGAAGCTGGCGTCTCCGAAGCTGAGCGACTGGCCGTTCTCCACCGATACACGAACCACGTCTTCTCCGGCGCCGAGCTGGGCCGTGGCTTTGCGCGTAAACTCCACCATGCCCGGGGAGAAGTCGGTGGCGTAAACCCGGCCGGGCTTGGCGCCGCTCGCCCGCTGACGTTGTTCACGCTCGACTGCGGGGAGCGTCAGTGCGCCGGAGCCGCAGGCGATATCGAGGATCTCCGCGCCGGCGGCCAGGCGTGCCTCCACCATACGGAACATCGAGCGGGCGACGTAGCCGGTCAGCGTTGCAAACAGCGAATCGTAGAGAGCGACGTGATCATCCCAGGCCTGAGCGGTCGTCATGCGCCATTTCTACCACGAGCGTGCTGCCGCCCGAACAACCAAGCTATTGCGGAACACTTCAGACACCGCTTCCGGCGCTGCAGGTCCGACTCGCTCGAGTCGATGCTCGACCGCGTACCTTCAAGCGGCGTACCTGCCGATTGGGGGTCAGATGGGCCATATCTGGGCGAATGGGCGGCCAGTGCGGGCTACAAGCTTGGTACGGCCGCACAGCGCCGGGCCGCACGCGGCATTAACGGCGTAGAAACGGGGGTGCCCGCGAGCCGAAGCGCGGTGGCTCGATGCGGACCGCGCCCTTTGCGGTTGGGATAGACCATCTTGGCCACAATGGGCGCACGGGAGGTCGAACTCGCTTGCGACCTAGCCCGCGCTTCGGGTCGCAGCGTTCCGCTACACGTGCGGTGCGGAAGCGCAGAGCTCGGTGCCTGCCCATCCCCGCGCTGGTTGGCCAGCGCTTGCTGGCGTGCTTCTACACCTGATAGCGTTCTGTCCATCACTTGGGGAACGGAACAGGGACCCATGCGCGCCTCCTTCTTGGCCTCTCTTTGTCTTTGCACGGCTTGCTTCACCTTCGTTGACTTCGAGCTCGGCGCTGGAGCCGCCGGCGCTGGAGCGGGCGGGCCGGGTGGTGCCGGTGGGCAAGGCGGGCAAGGCGGGCTTGGTGGACTGGGCGGCATCGGCGGAGAGGCCGGGGGGAGCAGCAGCGTTGTAACGGTAGGCGGCGGGCAGGGCGGGTGCGCTCCCTGCGGTAACGACTGCGTGGATACCACCATGAACGACGCGCATTGCGGTGCGTGTGACCACGATTGTGGCGGTGGAGCTTGCGAAGAGAGCGAGTGTCAGCCTTTTATTCTGGTCAGAGGCCAGGCGAACATTCACGGGCTAACGCTCGACGAGATGAACGCGTACTTCACGACTTCGAGCTTTAATGACGGGCCGAACGACGTCGTCGCAAGTGTCTCCAAAGCAGGCGGCGCTCTGACGATCTTCAGTGATATGGAGCAAGCCGCCCAGCACGTGATCGTGGTGGGCGAGCGGGTCTACTGGACCACCTGGGACGTCGGCGCAGTTCGTAGTGCGCCTTTGGACCAGTCGGATGGAGCACGCACTGAGTGGACTGGTGGAGCTGCGTTTGGGATTCGCGCTCGCGGGGAACAGGTGGTCTTTGGCCGTTACGACGACGGACTCTCCTTGTTTTCCAGTGCGGCCGCCTCGCCTCCGCCGGTGACCTCCCTGTTGGAGCTGCTGCCTGGCGAAGCGGTCGCCCTATTCGACCTCGACTCGGCAAACGAGGACGTCGTGTTCACCGTGGCCAATTTTGGGAATGGGGTAAGGCGTTATTCGCCGAGCCCGAATCCACAAGTATCCATATTGACCACAGCGGACTTCAACACCTGGGGCATGGCCCAGGACGCGAGCTATTACTATTACAGCGACCAAGGTTCGGGCGCGAACAGCGGCAAACTTTCACGCATCAGCAAATCCAGCGGCAGCGTGCAGGTGATGGCCACCGGCCTCAGTCGCCCTCGCGGCCTCGCCGTGGATGCGGACTTCGCGTACGTAGCCGAGTTCGGCGCCGTGAGGCGCGTGTCGCTCGTTGAGGTGAACGACTCTTTTGCGTCGTCGCTCATAGCGCCAGCCCAAGAGGCCACGATGATCGCGGTGGACGAGAAGTTCATCTACTGGACGAATTACGGCCAGTTAGGGGGCACGCTCTCAAAGCTGGCCAAGCCGCTATGAACGAGAACTCGCTATGAAACGCGCGCCCATCGTGCTTCTAGTTCTGACCTCCCTCGTGAACGGCGGCTGCGGCCTTTTGTTCAACACCGATGAGCTCCGCGGTGACGGGCGCGGTGACGGCGGTACACCGAGTAGCGGCGGTGAGGGCGGCAATCGTTCGGGCGGCGGCGGAAGCGGTGGAGCGACCGGAGGCGGCGGAAGCGTAAGCGCCAGCGTCGGCGGAAGCGGCGGCTGTTTTGGCAATGAGGTGCCCTGCGGTAACGACTGCGTGGATACCACCACCAACGACAACCACTGCGGGGCTTGTGATCACGATTGTGGCGGCGGGGCCTGCGAAGAGAGCGTATGCCAGCCTTTTGAGCTGGTCAGCGGCCAATACAATATTCACGGCCTCACGCTCGATGAGACGCGTGCCTACTTCACGACCTCATCGTTCCTTGATGGTCCCAATGACGTTGTGGCTGCGGTGCCGAAGGAAGGGGGCGCGCTGACGATCTTTAGCGATCAGGAAGCGGCGGCTCAACACGTCATCGTGGTCGGCGAGCGGGTGTATTGGACCACCTGGGATGAGGGGGAGGTTCGCAGTGCGCCCCTGGACCATTCGGAGGGCGTGCGCACCGAGTGGAGTGGGGGCTTCGCCGCCTTTGGCATTCAAAGTCGGGGAAACCAAGTGGTCTTCAGTCTGTACAACCAAGGACTTGCCGTGTTCTCGATTGCGGATGCCTCGCCCCCGCCGGTGACCTTGATTTACGAACCGCAGAATGACGAAAATTTCGCCCTGTTCGCGCTCGACCCATTCAGCGACGACAACATCGTGTTCACGGTGCCTAATTCGGCGCAGGGCGTGAGACGCTATTCGCCGAGCGCTAATTCGCAGCCGCTCACCTCAAGCGATTACAATACCTGGGGCGTGACCCAGGACGCGAGCTATTACTATTACAGCGACCAAGGTGCGGACGCGAGCAACGGCAAACTTCACCGCATTAGCAAAACAACCTGGCAGGCGGAGGAGATGGCCAACGGCCTCAATCGCCCGCGCGGCCTGGCCGTGGATGCGGACTACGTTTACGTCGCTGAAATCGATACCGTGCGCCGCGTATCGGTCAATCCGATCGACAATGGCTCGTTTGCGTCGTCGCTCCTGGCCCCAGCCCAGGAGGCCACGATGATCGCGGTGGACGAGAAGTTCATCTACTGGACGAACTACGGCGCCTTTGGGGGCACCTTGTTGAAGTTGGCCAAGCCGCTATGAAGGATCTGCTCGTACTGCCGGTAAGGTCCACGTCGATGAGGCGAGGGCTCGCGCTGGCCTTCGCTTGTTTGACGCTTTCCGCTTCAACCATGGCCTGGGCGGGCAGCGCCGAAGAAGAGGCGCGCAAGGCCTTCGAGCAGGGGCTAGCGCTCGAAGCAACGCAGCCGCTCGAGGCGTGCAAAAGCTTCCGCAAGTCGCTCGAGTTCACGCGCGAGCTCGGCCCGCTGACCAAGGTGAAGGAATGCGACGTGCGCGAAGGCCGGCTGGTGGAAGGGCGTGACAAGCTGCGCGAACTCACCGGCCGCCTCCCGCCGGAGGATCCGGATCTTTCGGCGCTCAAAACCGAATTGGGCCAGGTTGAAGCTCGCATCGCGCGGATCGAGATCGCGCTGCGCCCGGGAGTCACCGTGGCGGTGCGCGTGACGCTGGACGCAAAGCCGGTGACGCTGCCTTCAACCGTCGAGGTCGATCCGGGGGCGCATGAGCTCGTGGTCGAGACCGAAGGCAAGCCGGTCGAGCGCTCGGCGCTCACGCTCGGAGACGGCGAAGCGAAGAAGCTCGAGGTCCCTTCGGAGGCCGCGTTGCGTGAGGCTCCGCCGGTGAGCGTCACGCCTGCGGAGGAAGGCCTCACCGGCCTCGGGATCGCCGGGCTGGTGATCGGGTCGGTCGGCGTCGCCGGCTTGATTGGAGCCGCCATTACCGGCGGCATGGTGCTCTCGAAGCAGAGCGAGTTCGAGCAGTGTCGCGACGCCGACGCGCCCGCCCTTTGCGAAGAGGTGCTCAAGGAGGAAGGCGATACCCTGCTGGTCGCGAATGGCGCCCTGTTTATCGCCGGCGGTGCGCTAGCCGCGGTCGGGGCCACGCTCTTCATCATCGATCTTGCGAGCGGCCCCTCCGAAGAGCCGGCGCCGCGCGCTGCGTTGCGCATCGGGCCGAGCTCGGCCTCGTTCCAGCTCGCGTTCTAGCCGGTCACTTGCACTTGCGGGTAAACGAGTCGAAGACGCACGGCTTCGCCGTCGGGGCGGGCGCAGCGGTGGGCACCGGCTTCGACGTTGGGGGCGGTAGTGGTTTGGCAACGAGCGGCTTTGCGCTCGGTTGCGCGCTCGCTTGTGCCGTCGGTTCGGGAGCTGCGGTAGCCGACGCTTGCGCGGAGCCGGTGGTGGCAGGCGTCACCAGCGTTTGCTGCGGGACGGTGGGAAGCTCTGTGGTCGGCGCTGCGCTCGGCAGCGGTGCAGCCTCGGGCTCACCGTTGGTGGCGGCTACCGCGGGCGGCGTAAGGCGCTTCCACGCGAGCACGCCAACCCCGACTCCGACTACGGTGACGCCGCTGAGCGCGAGCACGGCAATCCAAGGCGAGCGCTTGCGCGCCGCTCGGCGTCCCGCGTCGGTGCTGACCGGCGAATCACTCGGGCGCACCATCATGGTGTTTTGCAGCGCGTCCACTGCGGCCGTACCGAAGGTCTGCTTGATGTTCGGGTTGGTGTACGCCTCGGCCACCCACTCGCTCGGCGCCTGACCGTTCATCGCCGCACGCAGCGCGCTCAGCATCTCGCTGGCATCGGCGAAGCGTTCAACGCGATGGCGGCGCAGCGCGCGATCGATCACGGCACCGATCGCCGGCGGGACGTGCGGCGCGAGCGAGCGCACGGGGCGCGCGTCGGTGGTGGAGACCGCCACGATCAGCTCGGGCACCGTGGTCCCGATGTGCACGATTTCACCGGTCAACAGGCTGAAGAAGGAGGCTCCAAGCGACCACACGTCGCTGCGCGCGTCCACCTCGTCCCAGCGCGCGAGCGCTTGTTCGGCCGGCATGTACGCTGGCGTGCCCATCGGCACGCCGGTCGTGGTCAGCCGCGTCTGACTCACCACCTCTTTGACCCGCGCGATACCGAAGTCGAGCACCTTCACCGCGCCGTCTTTGCAAACGAACAAGTTTTCTGGCTTGAGATCGCGATGCACGATGCCCTTCGCGTGAGCGGCAGCGACGATCTCGAGCGCAGCGCAGCCGTAGCGCACCACGTCGTCCACCGACATCGTCCCGCCAGTTCGCTCGGCGACGGCCTCGAGCGACATGCCCTCGAGCCGCTCCATCACTAAAAAGGGCAAGCCGTCGGCGGTCGTCCCATCGTCGAGGATGCGCACCACGCCGGGGTGGGCGACGCGGTTGGCGGCATAGCCCTCGAGGCGAAATCGATCCCGCGCCGTACTGTCTCGCGCCACGTCCGCATGCAGCACTTTGACCGCGACTCGGCCCCCGTTGCGCGTGTGCTCGGCGGCGTACACAGCGCCCATCCCGCCGACCCCAAGTACCGCGTCGATGCGCCACTTGTCGTCCAGCACGAAGCCTGCGGGAAGTGTGGGCGAATCGGACACGGATGGAAGCATACCTACTCACGGTCTCGTGCGCGAGTTCATGCCGGAAAGCCCAGGCTGGTGGTGCAAGCTGCCAGGCCGCGAAGCAACTGCTAGGGTGCGGCCATGTTGCAGCGAGGGCGGCTCGGAGCGGCGCTATCTGTGGTCTTTGCGACGGCGTGCTCCGCCGGCGGCGAACGCGGTTCGCTCGCTGCGCCGCAAGGCAGCCCAGCCGAGGTGACGCTGAATGCGCCCGTCGTCGCTGCACCCTCGAGTTCGGCAGCGGCCGCGGGCTCGGCTGCGAACGAGCTTGCGGAGTGGCCCGAGCAGAAGGACGCGCGCTGGCCGGCGAGCTGCTTGCTCGAGAACCTGGGCGTGCATCCGAAGAAGCCGTGGCTCGCGCTGGCCTGCACCAACCCAAAGCCACTCAACGGAGCGGTGTTGGTCTTCGATCTCGAGCGCGGGACGTTGCTGAGTTCAACGCCCGTCGACGAAGGCGCCGGTTGGAATGAGAACCGAGCGCTGTTGCGTTGGCATGCGAACGGCAAAGTGCTCACGAGCAACTTCCGCACCAACGGCATCGGGCTCTTCGATCGGGCGACCTTCGTGGGGGCGGCGTATCCCGACCAAGGCCGCGATAGCGGGGTTGAGTACGTGTGGATCGGCGATCGGGTGTTCACCGATACCGGGGACCTGTTTGCAATCCAGCCCGGTGAGCGGTTCGAGTTCACGTCGTCTCAAACGGCGCCGCGCTGGTTCGATCTCGAGTGGAACGCCGAGTTGCAAGCGGTGGTCGGGCCCACCGAAAAGGGCCTAGCCGCCTACGATCCGCTGAAGCAGAAGCTCGTGTACGAACGCGCGCTGGAGGGGCGCGACAAGCTGTTCAGTCCGAACACATCGGCGGATGGGCGCCGGATCGCCTTCGGCTCCGACCGCACCCGCGACGTACCGCACGAGGTGCTCGTGTTCGACACCAAAGACGGTTCGCTCCTGCATACGTTGCAACCGAGCGGCGCGCGCATCGATGCGATGGTTTGGGGGCCGGACGGCCGGCTGGCGGTGAGCTCGACTGGCGCTCGCAAACGCGGCGAAGCGGCCGCACAGCATCTGGATGTCTTTCGCGGTGCGCAGCGCGTGAGCCTGAAGCTCGGTGGGCAGCGGCTCGTGGCCTCGAATACGGTGGATGAAGCGGAGAGCATCGCTTGGTCGCCGGACGGCCGCACGCTCGCGCTCTTGTTCGCGGACCAGGAACTGCGGCTCGTCGCGAGCGACACCGCCAAGGTGATTCGCTCGTTCCCAGCCGTGGCCGCGCCGATCTCGCCCGCGCTACCGCCGTTTTACAGCAAGCCGGAGCGTCCGCAGGGGCACGGCGGCGTGTTGTGGGTGGGCCCGCATTGTGTGCGTCTCGCGCCGCACTTCGTCAGCGTCTTTTCGGTCGAGGGGAAGAAGCTTTTCGAGTGGGTGACGCCGGATCCCTGAGGGCTGGGTGCGCTCGGGCGCGCGTGGTAGGGAGGCGCGATGAGTGCGTTCGAATCGGCAAGTGCGCTGCAGTTGGTGGAGAGCGAAGGCGGGCGGTCTCGCTTCGAGGGCAACCTGCCCGAGGCATGGGTGCAGGGCAAAGGCGCCTTCGGCGGCTTGGTGATCGGGGTGCTCACGCGCGCCTTGGTCCGCTGCGAAGAAGACCGTTCGCGCACGCTGCGTTCGGTCAACGCCGATCTCCTCGCCTCAACGCAGCCCGGGCCATTCACCGTGGAGGTCACGCACTTGCGGCGGGGGAGCAACGTCTCCTTCCTCGAGGCGAAGCTGCTTCAAAACGGCGCGCCGATGGCTCGCGGCGCTGCGACCTTGGCCTCGTCGCGCGAGGTCGCTCCCAGCGCTGTGATGCAGGCCGTGCCGGCGCCGGCGCTCGAGCCGCAGCCGCCCTGGCAGGATGCGCCGGTGCTGCCGGTGGAGCCGCCCGCTGGCCCGGTGTTCGCCGTGAACTACGAGTATCGCTCGTCGGGGCCGTATCCGTTTTCAGGCGAAAAGAGGCCGTGCGCTTGCGGCTATGTGCGTGAGCGAGAGGCGCCAGCGGCGCTCGATGAGGCCGCCATCGTCGGCTTGATGGACGCTTGGTGGCCGACCTCGCTCACCGTGGCCACGGGGCCGCGCATCGCGGTAACGGTGGGCTTCACCATGCAGCTCCTCAAGCGGCCGAGCTCGCTCGATCCGAAGGCGCCGCTCTACTACCGCGCCCACGCCGTTGGCGGTGGAGACAACTACTTCGTCGAGTTCCGCGAGCTGTGGTCGGGCAATGAAGTCGTAGCGCTCAATCAGCAGACCTTCGCCATGCTCACCTGAGGCTCACGGCTCGTCGGCTTCGTCGGCTGCTTCGGCTGCTTCGTCGGCCTCGTCGTCGTCGGGTGGCTCCAAGCTCTCTTCGATGGCGCGCCAACATTCGAGCACCCGCTCGGCGTCGATGTCGGCGTAGCCGCGGCTGCGCTCGAGTTCGCGCGCGTCGCGAGGCTCCATCGCGATGCATACGCCTTGGTCGCGCAGGCTCAGGATCTCCTCGTCGCTGAGCGCTACGCCCTTCTTGCTGCGCGCCGCCTCGAGCAGCACGCGCAGCGGCGGCATGAAGTTCATGCGCAGCTTGGCTTGCGGCCGGCCTTGGCTTACCGGCGGTCCGAGATGGAGCACGCCGAACGGGTTGTGGCACGCGTGGCCCTCCGGATACATCGTGTCGGGCCACCACTCGATGATCCGTCGCTGCGTCTCGGCGTCGGGCGAAAAGGTTTGCCCCGAGGCGAACAGCGGGTCCTCGGCGATCTGATAGAGCGCGAAAGCGTCGAGCCACAGCTGGGCCTCTGCGCCGGTCGCCTCGATCTCGACGTCGGGGCAGGAGAAGGCGTGCATACCGATCGTGCGCGCCTCACTCTGGCCACCGAGGCCGATCACCGCGAGCCGGTAGAGCGCATGCGGGCCGCCGTCGTCGATCAGCTTGAGCCAGGTCGCCGCGTCGTAGCCGGCCTTCGATTGTTCGATGCGGAAAGCGATCGCGCCGGCTTGATGCAGCGCGTGCGCGAGCTTGGCGATCGGGGCTCGGGAGCTGTGCAGCTCTGCGGGAAGCTCGAGCACCAGCGCGCCGGGCGCGGAGTCGATCAGCGCGAGGTCCTCGTCCGTGCAGGTGCCGAAGGAGAACGCCTCGGCGAAGGAGCCGTCTTCTGGATTGGGTTCGAAGTGAAGCCCGACGCGCAGGCCCAGCGACTCCGCTTCGAGCGCGCTGCCATCGGGCGCGACGCGGAACTCCTTGCTGAGCTTCTGCGCGAGGTCCTCCACGCTCGTGCGAGCCGTGGGAACAAACAGCGTGACGACGGTGTGGGCCCGCAGGGCGGGTTGGGCGGCCATGCGCGCACCATAGCGCAAGCTGCACGACAGCCGCTAAGCCTCATGCCTTCCGCCATGCAGTCGAGGAGCGTGAAAGCCCCGATTCCCAAATGGAAGACCGGGCCCCGCGACAATCCTTCTCTGAGGAGACGGCACGCTCCCCGAACGATGCGCTCACGGTTGAGCGCGCGCGCTCTGGGCAGCGGCCGATGCGGAAAACATGCGACAAGCACTGAGTGGTTTTGTGTGTCTGGCGATGGCGTTCTCGAGCGTGGGTTGCGAGCCGGGAGAGAGCGATGCGCAAGCCGAACGTGGTTTGGCGCCGGGCGATGACACCGAAGCCGTGAGCCTCTCACAGAGCGCAGGCTCCTTTGCGATCGACGCGCCCGGAGCGTTCAATGGCTTCGATCTTTCGATCGGCTGGTCCTACGTCGATGCTGAGGGCAACAGCGGTGGGACCAGCATCCCCGTCTATCAAGTAGCCCCGGCAGCGAGCTGCGATGCCTGCTTCTTGCCGGGCACGATTGAGCTCGGCGAAGCGATCGACGACTTCGTCGTAAGGGCCTGCTTGGCGACGCCGGAGGCCGAGGAGACCTGTCAGCTCAGCGAGCAGATTGAGGGTTTGCGCCTCGCCGACTTGCTCTTGCCGATGACCTCTCCGGAGGGCGAGCCGATGGCGATCTCTTCGGTCCACGCGACGTTCTACCGCAGCTACGAACGCTGGGATGATTCGGTCGATTACGACGGTGAACTGGTGCCGTACCCGAGGATCGATACGGCGCAGGTCGAACTCGAGTTGCAAGCGGATGGCTCGCTCGTGCCGGTCTCTGGCTGGGTGTTCGAGATTGACGCGCTGAACTCCCAGCCGTGAGCCTAAAGGCGAGCTGCGAGCTCAGTCGGGGTACTTGAGCGACATCTCGAGCTCGGCGAGCTCCTTCGCGGCCTGCTCGCGCAGCTTGGCGTCGTCCACCTGCAAGAGGGCGCGATAACGCTTCGCTGCCAACTCGAGGCGCTCCACCGAATGCAGCGCCCGCCCCTCGGGGCGCGGGGTGTGCGCGAGGTCGCTCAAGAACGGCACCGCCTGTTCGAGGCAATAGCCGTGCGCTCGTGCGATCACCGTGCGCGCCGCCGCGTCCACCGGTTCATCGAACCACGGCCGCGCGATCATCAGCGCTCGCAAGAGGCCCAGCGCGCTCTCACACGAGGGCGCCTGCTGTTCGAGCGCGTTGAAACGACGTGCGGCCGTCTCCCCGTCGAGCGCGCGCAGCGCAGCCTCGGCGCTGGCGCGGATATTGGTCGCCGTGTCCTTCGGCGGTAACGCTGGCAACGCGGGCTCGCGCGGCCCACCAACCAGCGGCAACTCGATGCGCGAAGCGCTCGCTGGGATCGCTGGAAAGCGCAGCTCGCTGAGCGCCGTTTGCAGACACGCGGCGAGCTCGGGCGCTGGGGCCGAGCTGCGGGTGAGCACCACCGAACTCGGTCGCCCATGCGCCGGCAGCTCGATCGCAAAGTCGAGCTCGAGGCCAACCGCCTGCGGCCCGGCGTCCCAAAAACAGCGGCTGTAGGCGCCCAGGTTGTAGCGCAACACGCGGTTCACCAGGCTCGACTCGATCATCGGCCGCACCACCGCTCTCGCCACGCGCATCGCCGGCCGCGACGTTTTGCGACACGGCGCTTTGCAGGGCGGCTCCACCGTGGGCTCGGGCACTTGCGGCGCCACGATGCGCAGCGGCTCGGCGAGCCGGAAGGTATCGCGCGGCACGGGCCTTGGCGCGCGCAAACATTCGACGTGGGTGACCTGGCGTCGCTCCAATTTGGTCCTCGGCGGATTGGACGGTGGCGCAGGCTTGGGGCCTCGCTCGAACTGCAAGCCGACGTCGATCGCGAGCTCGCGCCCGGTTGCTGCGAAGTTCGCCGCCGAAGAAAGCTCCTTGGTCGCGCAGAGGCTCCACTCTGCAAAGCGACCGGCGGGCTCTGGGCCGAGCTTGGAGATCGAACCGTTCGGGCTCAAGAGCAGCGCCAAAGGCAGCTCGCCCTCGAGCTCCGGCTGCGCGACCAGCGCGTTTGTGTAGCAGCGTTGCAACGCCGGTACGCGCGCTTGCAGCCAGCGGCTCACGTCGGTTTCACTGCGCGCAAGGTCTTCCCCAGGGCTATCGCTGAAGCGCGGCCCCCACGTTGTTGCAGGCACGGTGAGGGGCGGGAAGCTGAAGGTGGTCGTCCCCACGTCCTTGTCCATGCTCGCCACGCCAGTGCACAAATCGCTGGCCGCATGCGTCGGCAACGCCAACTCGATCTCGCTCACTAGCAGCGGCTCCGGCACAGTCGGAGCGAGCCCCGTCTGCGGAGCTGGCTCGATTGGAATTGGGGTGCAGGCCAGCGCCAGACCGCCCAAAGCCGAAAAGACGGGCCTCACGAATCCTCGCAGGCCTGCGCGAGTCTGGGCGTTGTGCGAAACCTTAGGAGCTGCCAATGAACCGCGAGTCTACACCGAGCGGCCGCACCGCCCTCCAGCCAGCCGCATAGGGCCGCCCTCGCGCGTGCAGAGCGCCGCTACGAGCATTTATGAAGCTCCGCGAGTCCGAGGAGCATTCACGTATTCGCTGCTAGGCGACTTGAATAGCCCAGTCGTCTAGCTAAATTGCGGCCATGCGACGCGGTCTTGGTTTGCTTGTGGCCACCCTTTCTCTGACTTTCGCGTGCGAAGATTCGGGCTCCGGCGGGGCAGGAGGCGCTGGCGGTTCTGGGGCGGCAAACAGTGGTGGTGCCGGTGGAGGAGGAGGGGAGGGCGCTGCTAGCCCGAGCGGAACGTTCCCCACGCCGCAGGTCGGCGGTACCGCCGAGGCCGACGCCCTGGCCAGTGCTCCGGCCCGTTGCGGGCAAGAGGCCTACAGTTGGCTCACGGGCGAACAGCTCGGGCAGGTCACCAAGCGAACGTCGCCTGCAAGCTTCACTTCGAATCTTTTGACAGCGCTAATCGAGGCCACCGGCGTCGATATTGGCGTCACGCTGCAATACAACGTAGACCTTCATTTAATTAGTTATACAACGCAAGACCGTGGCGCCGAGGTGGAGGCAACCACGCTGGTGATGTGGCCCAATAACGTTCCTGCCGGGACCACCCTGCCAACGCTCTTGTTGTTGCATGGTACCAGCGGCTTCACCGACGGCTGCGGTCCTACCAGCAACAGCGAGGAGCATGCGCTGTACGCGGCGATTGCCTCCGCGGGCTACGTGGTGGTGGTACCCGACTACCTTGGTCTCAAGACCGCCGGCGAGCCGGCCACGGGCTTTCCGCATCCGTACCTCGCGGGCCAAGCCACCGCTATCGCTAGCTTGGATGCCGTGCGGACGCTCCGTCACCTCGAGGCCGATCCAGCGGTCGCCAAGGGGCTCATACCGTCGCCGGAGGTCGTGGTGCTAGGCGGTTCGCAGGGCGGTCACGCGGCGCTCTGGGTGGACCGCCTGGCGCCGTACTACGCGCGAGAGCTACAGCTTTTGGGCATCGCGGCCACCGTGCCGCCCTCCGATTTGGAAACGCAGGCGCTGCTCGGTCTGACCGAAGTGCGTCAATCCACCGGCAATATGGTCGCCTTTTGGGGGGCCAGCTCCAGTTGGTATGGACTTGGCTCCCAGCTGGAGGAGGTGTTCGTCCCGGCCATCGCGACGCAGCTTCAGCCCACCCTCGCGGCCAGCTGCGACCCAAGCGATGCAGTGGACGGCCTCGAGACCTTGGAGGCAGTGTTTCAACCGCAGGTGCTCAGCGCCGCGGCCTCGGGTGATCTCGCTTCGCTCGGTCCGTGGGGCTGTATGGTGCTCGAGAACGGTCTGACCAGCACGAGCATTACGCGCATCCAGGAGGACCCCGCTTCCTACGGCATCCTGTTCATTACTGGGGAGCAGGATCAGCTGGTGGATACCCCCACCGAGCGCGCTGCCTTCAGCACCTTGTGCAACGCCGGCCTGCCCATGCAGTACCTCGAATGCGCCGGGGCTTCCCACACCAAGGCCACGGCCTGGTCCCTCCCAGAGATTCTGGCCTTCCTCCAAGCCCGTGCCGCCAAGACGCCGTTCAGCCCCAACTGCAGCGTACCGGCGCCGAGCGTTTGCAGCGCCACCTCCGAGTGATTCGCCTGAACGATCACTCTGTCTCACGACGAACTGCGTTCGCTGCTCGGCGACTTGATCAAAACGAAGTCTGGTTTGAACCCGCGCTGAAGGCCCGCTTTGGCGCCGTCCCGCGAACGGCTAGCTCCTTCAGTGATTGCCGCAAAACGGCGAAGCGTGCACCCTTCTTGGGTGACGCCGCGGACCCTACGCCACTGGGACGATGAAGCGTTCTGGCAGCGGTGCCGCGGAGTCCCGCTTGCAGACGCGCTGCGCGACGTGGACCAGCTACCAAGTGACCTGCAGAGTTGCTACGACGGTAGGGTCATCCCGCTCTTGTTTCGCGGCCTCAGTAGCGATGATGAGCTATTGCGCGCCCAAGCGCACCTACGGTTGACCGATGAGATCGAGCATCAAGGCACCCACTTCGCGAGCACGGGCAAGGTGGTGCCTCTCTTGGCGGCCTTGCTTGCGGCGAACCTCGCCGGAGGCGAGACACCTTGGCTCGTAGAAACGCTGCGCACTCCAGGCCTATGGCGGTTGGTCCCTGTCGACTTGCGCCGGCAGTTGGGTGAGGTTGAGAGAAGTCCGCTTCATCGCAGTTGGTATGCGCAAGCTCCTGGGCTTCGCGAGTGTGAGCGGGGCCTCGCTATTGGGCCAGTCGACGCTGAGCTAGGGCCTCTGCGCAGCAGCAGGCGTTGGCATCGAAACGGTCAACTCGCCGAAGCAGGGTGCTACTTCGATTTGGGCGATCGGATGCTCAAGCATGGCGACTGGCAATGTTGGGCGAGTGATGGCCGGCTGCTCGGTCAGTATTCGATGCAACGTGGGAGTGGAGTTGAACGCGGCTGGTTCGATAGCGGCGAGCCTGCGCGCGAGCTTCAGCTTAGCTTGGGGCTGCCCGATGGAATCGAACGCCGCTGGGCCGAGGCCGGAACGATCTTGCACGAGACGGCGTGGAAGGCCGGAAAACGAAACGGTGACGACAAAAGTTACTTCCCCTCTGGAGTAGCCCAAAGCGTCGGTAGCTATGTTGACGGCATGGCCGAGGGAGTGTTTCGCGAGTGGAGTCCTGACGGCGAGTTGGTGGTCGAGCAAGTTTACGCGCGGGACAAGAAGCACGGGCGCGCAACCACGTACGCCGCTGGTCAGAAGCGAACGGAAGGCTTCTACCGCGATGGTAAGAGACACGGCCTTTGGCAAAGCTGGAACGAACGTGGTGAGCTCGAGCGCGCGGTCACTTGGAAAAACAACCGGCCGGATAAGCCCTAACCACGCTTCTCTGCCACCTTGCGCTCTTCTAGGAGCTCGTTCCGGCGAGCGGAGCGCTAAAAGACGATGCGACCGCTGAGCACCCCGCCGTGGCCGTCCTCTTGTTCGGAGAAGCGTCGTTCGCCGAGGTATTGCGCTGTTACGCGGACGCGGTCGGCGCGGCTGCCGTGGGCGGCGGGATAGAAGCTCAGGCCGCCTTCCAGAAAGCCTGTGAGCCGCGGGTCGAAGCTCTCGTCGAGCTCGACCAAACCGACTCGTGCGATCGGCTCGAGCGCGAGCTGTTCGCTTAGACGCAGGAACCAGGAGGCCTGCGTGTAAGCGCCTTGTGCGACGAGCGGTCGCACCGAAAGCTCGTTCGTCTGCCGGCGATGCAGATACTCGACGCCGAGGTAAAGCCCGCGGTAGCTCATGCGCAGCGAGCCGGAGAAACGCAGGTCCAACATCGACGACGAGCCGTAGCCGGTGCGGTCGAAGAGCTCGGCCGGCCGCACCAAGGCGCCGGCGCCAAGCCCCAGCCGAAACGGCCCCTCGAAGGGATCGCCCTCGCCAACCTGAAACGGCCCGAAGGGCTGCGCGTCGGCGCGCGCGCTGAGCACCACGCCACGCGGCGTGAGGCCCTCGAGCGTGAGGCCCAAACTCTCGCCCAGAAATGCACCGACCGAGCCGGTGAAGACCCCGCCGGTGAGCTTGGTTTGCAGCAGCGCGCCCACGTCCGAGCCGCTGACGAAGACCTCGTTGGGAGAGGCGCGATTCGGAAACATCAAGGCAAAGCTCGGGCTCTGTAGCTGGGTGGTGAACGGGATCAGCATCACGCCCGCCTTGAGGCCGAACTCCGGAACCGGCAGGTATCCCATCGACGCTTCCTCCAGCAGCGCCGCAGGAAAGCGCTTGGACCTGGCGACGATGGCGTCGAGCGAGCCGTTGCCTTCGAAGTCCACGCCCTCCACCCCGGTCAGCGCCTCTAGCGTCCGCGAGCTGAGGATGGCGTGCACCAGAGCGCGAAAGTCTTTGAGGACCGTCGCTTCAACGATCAGCCCCGATTGACCAGTAAACGCTAACTCCCATTCGTCCCGCGGCAGCGCGTCTGCACGATAACGAAAGCCGAGTCCCGCCTGGACATAGCCCCTTAGCGAAAGCTCGACGTCCGGGGTCTTTTCCGCGGGCGGCGGTGCGGAGGCCGGGGGAGGGGGCACGACCGGGGCGGCCGGTTCGGTGGGTTCGGTTTCGGTTTCGGTGGGCTTTGCCTGGTCTTGTGCGGCTTTTGCCTCGTCTTCGTCTTCGGCGGGCGCCTTCTCGCGCTCCGCCTTCTCCTCCGCTGGCGGCGCAGACTTCGCCTTCTGTGCAAGGACGCTGGTGGGTTGAAGCAGCGCCAAGATCCCGAGCGCGAGCCAGAACCTCATGGGTAGTTCACCCCGGCGGCCATCACCGCCACCGCCGTAAAGGTCTCCCCGCCCGATTCAAAGTCGGGCCCTGCCACGAGCCATAAGGTGGTCCCGTCGGCATAGTAATCGAGCGAATAGGGGCTTAAAAAAGGTGCGGCGCCCAAAGCCGAGACCGGCTTCTTCCACTCCGCCTCGCGAGCGGGGAGGGAACGATCGTCGCGCACGAGCACGTTGGTATTGAGCGCCTTGCGCAGATCGCGGCTGGCCTGCCAAGCCTGTGCGCCGAGCTGCTTTCCGCTCGCGTCGATCGCGCTCACGAGGGCGCCGTTGTCTCCCGCGCCAACCAAGTAGATCTGCTCGCCCCAGCGCTGCACGCCGCTCGGCTCCATGCCTTCGACCGAGCGAAAGCGCCCACCTTCGCCGTCCACGATGAACAGCCGCCCATCCTCGGCCAGGCCCACATAGCGCCCCGGCGACACCGGCAGGAGATCGCCCAAGAGGCCTGCAGGCGCTAGCTCCTCGGCCCCGTTTACCCCGACTTCGTCCAGCGTGGTGCCATCGCGATCGAGCAAGACCGCCTGTTCACGTGGGCCGTCCTTGGTTTGCTTGCGATACACGATTACGCCTTGTTGCGTCGCTGGGTCGCCGCCCACGCCCAAGACCTCGAAGTCGCTGCCGGAGTCGGCGCTTTCGCCGAGCAATGTGTAGATCCCGGCGCTGAGATCGACCAACACCTGGAAGGGCCTCGGGTCGGTTGGGCTCTGAATCCAGGCGACGGTGCTCACGCGGCTGGGGCTGTCGATCACCAGCGGGAGAACGGCGATGAAGGAGAGATCGGCGCCGGTGCTTGGGTCGCGCTCGAGCAGCCGTTTGCAGCCGCCGTGGCGGCCGGAGACGCGCACCAGCGCGCCGCCCGATTGGTAATAAGCCGCGTCCTGCGCGCGGCCAACCCAGCGCTTTACGCCAGTCCCGTCGGTCACTTGGCAGCTGGCCGTAAAGCCCCCGCTGGCCTGCCCAACCCAAACGTTGGTGGTGCCTTCGTCGGGATCGCCAAACAGTACATAGATATTGCCGGAGCGGTCGCTGATCGGCGGTACGAAGGCGAGAGGAAGCTCGCCCCGGACGTTGGCGAAGTAGCGAGGGGTATCGAAGCTGCCGGGCGAAAGCTCAGGCTCACAGCTCGTAAGTAGGCCCAGCCCCAAGGCGATAAAGCCGAGGCTCGCGGCGAGTGCGCCGGCTCTCACTGGTTTACCGCATAATCGATGACGTAAAACGCAGCGTCTTCGCCAGCGGCGTTCTGGTAGTGCTGCCGATAGACGAAGGGCGTGAAGGAGTAGCGCGAGGTCTCGAACTCGTCTTCCGGCGTCTTGGAGTTATCGACGATGGGGGGTACCTCGCCGCCGAAGTTGGTGTCTTGTCCCACCGTCAGCGAATAGGCCGTACCGAACTTGGTCGAGACGGTGCCTTGCAGCTCGACGCCGAAGGCCCCGAGCGAGCCGCCGACGCCGATCTTCGTGTTTTGCGCCTCGGTGTTGGTCTCCGACTCGCGGATGCTGGCCGACCAACCCACGCGACCGACGTCACTGACGATCACCGGCGGTAGCTCGGGAAAGAGCATATCTTCGGTCGGGATGGATTGACCATCGAGGCTGAGCGGCTCGGTTGCATAGCTATCTACGTCGCCCACGCGGCTCGCCAGCGGAATCACCGGTAGCGTGCCGAGCTTCTCCGCCATGCGGTTGTAGCGGCTGAGTGACCACAACCCGACCTGGCCGCCGACCGGCACCAACACCTCGAAGGGCTTGTTGTTCGGACCGAGCTTGCCGGCCGGATCCTCGGTCACGTAGCTGTAGTGATGAAAGCAGCCGCAGGAGAGGACCACGCCGGCCTGGGCGCCGCCGAGCATGTTCTTGTCGCCTTGCAGTGCGTAGCTTTGGCCAATCGCGAAGCCGCTGGCGAGCGAGCGGGTCAGCACCGTCTCGCGCTCGAACTGCGCTTGCACTTTGGCTTTGGCGATCGAGCCGAGATCCGCGCCGTAGCTAACGACGAGGCCCGCCGTAAGCGCAAGCATCTCCGATTGCGCCACCGATTGGCTCTCCACGTTGCCGAGCGTCACGCGCCCGAAGCCGTCGGATACATCGAGTTCGGTCGGTGGGACCACCAGCAAGGCCACCGGCACCGTCTCGCCGGAGATCAGCTCGGGACCTTCCAGCAAGCGTCCGGCCGGTGAATCCCCGTCCCAATCGAAGGAGGCGATGCGCTGCGCGGTGGTGCCGATGCTGAGTTCGATCTGGTCGTAGCTCACGAGTGCGGAGCCGTTGAAGCTCAGGCTCTCCACGGTGCGGTCATCGCGTAGCAGGTGCACCTCGTCGATGCCGTCGGACTCGTCGTCGCGCGTGGTGACGTCCACACTGCCGGAGTCGACGTTGGTCGACGAGAGGACGTTCTCGCTCTGCGGAGAGAAGACGTGCAGTTTGTCGCTGGCCCAACCCCAGTAACCGCCGTCCTCGAGCAGCAGCACCTCGGCGGCGCCGTTGCCGTCGAGGTCGCCTGCAGCGAGCGAGAGCACGGCCTTGTTGAGCGTCCAGGCCAAGAGCTCCTCTTGACCGGTCTTGCTGGCATCGACGTTCCACACGTACAGCGTCGCTTGGTCGCCCATCGATTCGAGCATGAGCACCTCGGCGTAGCCGTCGCCGTCCACGTCGGCCGCGCTTACGTCGCTCAGCTGTGCGCCTTCCAACGTCGCCTCCGAGCAGCTGCCGGTGCGCACATCGCATTGCGCGATGAAGCTCTCGCCGACGGCGAAGAGCTCGTCCACGCCGTCCGCGTCCACGTCGCCCGAGGCCAGCGCGGTCGGCTCGAAGCTGAGCTCCAGGTTGCTATCTCCATCGCCGCTTTGAAGCCGCACACCTTGCAGTCCGTCGATCGCCGCGGCGATGGTGTGCGGGCGGGTGCCGGTGAGATTGCCGCCGGCCAGATCGCGTAACAGCAACCCCGAAAGGTCCCACGAGCCCAGGTAATCGGCGCCTTCGAAGCCGTCCACGTAGGACTGATCCCCGACCACCGCGAGCTCCGAATCGAGCTGCAGATAGCGGTGCTTGCCGAGCGGGGCGCGCGACTCGAAGTCCTCCGCGCAGCGCTGCATCTGGCACACGCCGTTGAGGCAGGTCTCGCCCGGGCCACACGCATCGTCGTCGCTGCAAGCCACGTCATCGCTGGTCCATGGCTTCGAGCCGGGCGGGTCTCCCGGGGCGCCCGGGATCGATTCCTCAGCACATCCGGCGCTCAGGAACAGTGACAATCCTGCGACAAATCCCTTGAAATTGCTCATGGTTGCGCTCGCCACTAAGGCAAAGCGCGGGCCATTCGCCGCAACCCTCGGCTAGCCCACCTTGGCGGTAGACGTGAGCCCGCTGGGTGGATCATCGGTTATTCGACTGAGCATCCGCAGACCCAACTAGCCGTGTTTTGCTGCTCGAAATGCCGCGGGATTGTCACCGCGTAGTCACCGAGCGCTGGTCACCAGTGAACGTACGCACCGACCGCTTTGTGCATCGAGTACGAGCTGGGTTTGTCCTTGCCGGTGAGGGCGGCGTCGGCCGCGCCGGCTTCGTCGAAGTCCACGGTGATAGCGCCCGAGGTGACCACCGGCTTGGCGTTGTACTCCGGCTTGTACTTGGCGAAGAGGAAGTCGTAGCGGCTGCCGAAACGCATGGTGGCGTTATCGACGAGGCAGGCGTCGCGCTCGAACTCGGAGGCAGCGTCTGCTGCGCAGTCGGCAAACACCGGATCGACGTAGCCGAGGTTGCCGGCGTCGCCGAGGCCGACGTTGGTGCGGCGGTACCAAGGGCGGAAGCCTGAACCAGGCTGCTTGGGGGTGGTCAGCTCGGGGAGGTTGGCGTCGCCGCCGAAGACGCGAAGTTGGGCGCCGGTGTAGCTCGCCATGATCTCGTCGGCGGCGCGTGCGTTGGTCACGCCGCAGCCATCGACGACGGGCCAGTGCACCGAGCCCACCGCGATCTCGGCAAAGCCGTTGCCGTGCGGTCGCAGCCGGTCAGCGAGCTTCGCCGACACGTTCACGTAGCGGGCAGCCTTCGCCTCGCCGCAGCCTTCGCCTACGCGTGAGCGCCAGGTCTTCTTGGTACCGTCGACGTAGCTGAAACGCGACTTGCGGTAGACGATGGCGTTGGTCTGATAGCGCTTGGCTGCGCAATCCGCCTCATCCCAGGGGGCCGGGTCGCGCTCGGCTATGATCGTTCCGTACTCCTCGCCAAAGAGCTCCTCCATGCGCGCGACCAGCACGTCGTCGAGCTGTGCGTTGTCGCTCACCTGCTGGAAGAGCACGATGTCGGGCACGCTGTCGCCGCTCGCGAGAAAGTAGAGGAGGTCTTGCCAGTCGCCCTCGCAGGACTCGGGTTCACCGGCTGCTGCCTTCGACAAATTCTCGATGTTGCTCGTGTAGATGAGGATCTTGGACGGGTCTTGGTTGCTCAGGGTGACGTCGTCCTCAGTCACCGTCTCCGCAGAGTCGAAGGGCTGGCCACCGGGTGCGCAACCCAGCGCGAAGGCGAGCGTCAGCGGGGCGAAGAGCGAGCGAGAGAGCTTGGCGAGCATCGTTCGCTACTGAGCACCCCGCGTGCCAGCCAAAAGTGCCTTCAATCAAGGCGGAAACCGCGTTCACGTGGGTTCGCTGAGGTCGCGTTGATCCAGTGAGTCGAACCGGCGCGGATGTAGTTGAAGGTGCCCGCATCCGTTCGTACCGTGGTCTCATGCTGATCCCGCGTGAAGGCACCATCGTCGAGTTCGATAGCGGTGGAGGCGTGGGCACGATCGCGCTCGACGACGGTGAGCGTGTCCGCTTTGGCTATTCGGTTTGTCGCTTCGCGGTTCCGCAGGTTGGGCTGCGCGTGAAGGTGCTTGGGACCGAGCCGGGCTTTCGTGGGGTGCTGAAGGCGAGGGCGGTGGAAGAGCGCGCGCCCGCCGTGGTCGCTGCCGTGACGCCGCCTCCAAGCTCGATGCTCGCCCAATGGGAAGCGCTGGGCGTGGCGGCCGAGCCTGCGTTGCTGGCGCTTTTGCGCGCGGTCGACGAGGACGCAGGCTTGCTCACCGACCTCGAGCGGATGTCCTTCGAAGTGGCGCCGCTACGGGCAGCCGACATCGATTGCGACCACGAGCGCTTGACCATCGTGGCGATGGACGGATCCGGCAACGCCTTCGGCCTTTGGAATGACGGGACGTCTGCGGAGCCGCTGCCGTGGGCGTTCTACTCCCACGAGGACGACGGGCTGACGGTGACCGCTCAAAACACGGCGGAGTTCTTGTCGCGGCTGCTCGATCACTTCACTCGCAACGAAGGCGAGGCCGACGTCGCTCTACGCGTGCGCCAAGCACTCGAGGCGCTCGGTGTGCGGTTGCAGCCCGCTGGTACGCATCAGAGCTCCATGTTCGAGTAGCGAGACAAAAGGCGAAAGGCCCGAGCTCGAACCTTGGTTCGAGCTGCGGGCCTTTACGTGAACGTGACGGAAGCGAAGAAGCTTACTTCTTCGGCTCTTCCTTCTTGTCGTCTTCCTTCTTGTCGTCGTCTTTCTTGTCGCCGTCTTTCTTGTCGTCGTCGCTCTTCATCTTGTCCATGAGAGCCTTGACGTCCGGGTCCTTCTCGCACTTGGCAACGCCGGCGATGAACTCCTTGCCGAGGGGCTCCATGGCCTTCTCCATGGCAGCGTCGAGAGCCTTCTTGAGCTCCGGATCAGCCTTCTGCTTGGCTTCCCACTCGTCCATGGCCTTGATCTTGGCGTCGTCCGGGAGGACAGCCTTGATCGCCTCAGCCATCTTCTTGCAGTCAGCTGCGTTGTCTGCGACGGCCTTGAGCACGGCGCTCGAAGCCTTGACGTACTCGTCGAGCGTGACGTCGCCAGCGGGGGCAGCGGCGGAAGCCGAGGCCGGGGCGGGGGCTGCCGAGGGCTTGGCGCTCGCCGAGGCGGCGGGCTTGGCCGAACCGGAGGCGGCGGGCTTGGCGGACGCGCTAGCCGAACCTGCGCCGGCTCCACCATCACCACAACCGAGTAGAGAGACCAGCAGGAACGCGACGCCAACCGATTGCTTGAACATGAATCCTCCTTAGGATGACGGCGGCCTTACACTTTGTGTTCGCGCTGCTGTCAACCGCTTTTTAATCTTCCGGTTCCTCGCGCGGCAGCGGCGGGGGTGCTACCCGCTTCGGTTTCACGGCTTTTGTGGGCGGAAGCGTAGGGGGGCCCGGTTTGCGTTTTGCGGCCGCGGGGGCGTTGGCGGTCGAGGCTTTGCGTTGAGGCGGCCGGCTCGAGCGGGTGCGCTTGGCCGGTTCCGGCTCGGCCGGGGGCTCGAGCCACTCGAGCCGAACCTCCATCGTCTCTTTGCGCTCCATGGGCGGACGACTGGTGCGCTTGGCCGTCGGCTTGGTTGCTGTCTTGGCCGGCTTGGTCTCGGGTTCGAGCCAGGAGACGTCCACCTCCATGGTCTGCTTGCGTACGGGCGGCGGGCCCAAACGCGGCGCCAGCGGCGAGCGCTTCGGTACCGGCGGCGCAGCGGGCGGCGGGCCCAAACGCGGCGCCAGCGGCGAGCGCTTCGGTACCGGCGGTGCAGCGGGCGGCGGCGGAGCTTGCGGTGGGACGGGGCGAACGCTCTTCTTGGGCGGGGGCTTGGTGCTGGCCATCGTTGTTTTCTAGCGTACCGCGAATATTGCAGTGGGAGCGTTGCTCGTCGCACTCGATTGAACGCCCGAGGGAGGAACCAGGGATGCCGCTCGTACCAGCGGCACCCCTTTCACCCTCTTGAGGTCGCTCGTGAAAATTTCGTCGCTTCTGACCGGTGCCTTCGCAGTTGTTAGTCTCTTCGCCGTCGGCTGCGGAGATCCCTGTGGTGACCTTGTAGCGGCCTGCGAGGAGTGCACCGATGAAGTGGAGCGAAGCAACTGCATCTTGGGCGCAGAGCTGGCGGATGCGCTGGGCGCTGATGACGCCTGCCAAGATGCGCTCGACCAGGGCGATGTTTGCACCGCCTCCGCAGAGTAAAGCGCTCGCGGCGCTCGCGGCGCTAGTTCTCGTCGGCGCGGCTTGTCGTGAGTCGCCTGCAATGACGCCTCGCGAAGACCCTTCATTGGGCTCTTCACGAGGCGTCGCTCTTTCGGCCGTAGCCAACGGCTCCGCTGTGGTCTCTGCGGCGATACCATCGGCCGCAAGCGTCACTCCGCCCAGCGTCGCTTCGACGTTGCCGCCAGGGGAACCCGCTTCATTGCTGTTGGTCGCTGGCGATCTCGTGGATAGCGCGTCGCTCGCCTTGCAACACACGCTGACGACGGATCCCGTCGTGACCGGCGCGCTCGCCGACGGGACGGCGTACCTCATGGTGCGCGCTGGTACGCAGCTCGAGCTGCGAGCTTTCTCCACCGCCGACGGTGCGCGTCGCTGGTCGAGCCCAGTGAGTCAATGCTTGCAGCCGGTTGCAACCGCAAGCGGCGTCTTCTGCGGGACCGACCTCGGCGTGGTGCATTTTTCGCGCAACCAGGGTTCCTCACGCACTGTGGGAGCGCCGATGGCGGTGGCGAGTTTGATCGGCCTCGGTGAGCGCGTCATGGCGCTGAGCAAATCACAGTCGGTGCAGGTGCTGAGCGCAGCCACTGGCGCGCGGCTCGGTGGGCTCGAACTCCCCGAGCAGCCGGTGAACGGCCTCTTGCGTTCGCCGCTGGTGCGCGCCGGAACGCTCGCTTGCGGCGTCTCTCCCAACAACAAAACCACGACGCTGATGTGCGTGGATGCCACGCCCAAGCTCGTGTTTCGCTCGGAGCTTCAGGTCCCGCAAGGCACCCTGCGTCAGGCCAATGAAAATCTGCTGGTGGTGTCCTCCTGGCGAGATGAGCCCGCCGCCTGCGAGGTGCTTTCAACCTCCACTGGCGCACGGCTCGCGCGGGCCAACTCCGCTTGTGCCGCGGCTTTCTCGCAAGGCAACGCCGTGAGCTTGCTCACCGTCGAGCCGAAACTGCGACGGCTCGATGCGAAGGGCGCGGTGCAATGGGAGCAGGCGGCTTCGTGGCGGGAGGCCGCGCGCGTCGTGCAGGTCGGTTCACTGTTGATCGTCGCGAACTACAGCCCGATCGCCACCGGAACGACGCTCTTCGCCCTTGACGTGACGACCGGCAAACCAGCGTGGACGGCCGATGTGGACAGCCTGCCGATCGAACACAGCAAGTACGCAAACCAAGTGGAGCTCGAGCTCACCGAACGCGGCCTGCTGCTCCGTGGCCATGAATCGAGCCAGGAGTTCGCCCAATTGTTCGACGTCACGAGCGGCAAACGGCTGGGCTCGGCGGTGCGGCGTCGCTAGGGTGCGAACCGGCGAACAGACCCTACGCGAGCAGCTCCTCGGCGATCGGCCTCACCACCAGACGGTGCGCCTCCGCGAGCGCCTTCTCAATCTCCGCGGCCGGCGGCCGGCCGTGCGCCGCACACGCCCACCCGGAGTCGGCGGCGCTTGCGAGCGGCTGTGCAAAGGCCTCGCGCGCAGCCTCGCGCACCGCATCGCCGCCTTCACGCAGCAGCCAGGCGAGGGCGCGCCACGCGAGCTCAGCGTGCCGCGACTCATCGCGCACGATCGTCTGCAACGCGGCGCGTACCGCAGGATCCGTCGCAGTCTCGAGTTGGAAGGCGGCCTGCGCCGCGGCCAACGTCTCCCCGATGCAGCCCTCGCGTACCACCGCGCGCGCGATCTCCGCCAGATCCTCACGCACTTCGAGTGAGCCGCCCATCGGGAACTTGGCCGGCCGTAAGGCCGTACTCGCGTAGGTCGACGCGAGTGCGAAACAGAGCTTTGCGTGCTGCACCTCGTCGAGCGCCGCGCGATGCGCATCGGCGATCAAGTCCGCCGGCGCTCCCACCGCGAGCAGCTCCAGCGCGAAACGCCCGAAAGACGCCACCGAAGCGTGCTCGAGCAGAGCGTCGCTAAGCCACGCTTGCGCCAGCTCGCGTCGGTCTTCCGCGCTCAGCCCGGCCAGGCTCGGAGCAGCCGCCTCACTCCAACCGCTCAGCGCCGCGCCCACCGTCGCGACAGCCTTTTTTCCGGCCACGACGAACGGCCGACCCACCCCACACTCGTCCTCCGAGCCCGCCACGAAGCTGTAGCAACAAAGCCCGTCTTGCACCCAAGGCAGGCTCACATTGGCCGGCGGAATGCCGCAAAAATTGGTGGGCAAAAATGGCAACGCTGCGTCCGGGCCGAGGCAGTCGAGCTCGCTCATCGGCGGCGGCATCACCTCGAGGCAAGCCGATTGGGTCGGCGCGCCGCCTGTATTGCCACCACCGTCTGCAACGAAGCCGCCGTTGTTGTTCCCCCCGCCTGCGTTGAAACCGCCTTCGTTCCCGCCTCCTGCGTTGCCCCCCGCCTCGCCGCCACCGGCTCCGCCGTCCTCGACCTCGATCGTCGAGTCGCAGGCCGTGCCCAGGACCGTCAGCAGCAGCGTGGCCCGAAGTCGTGAGCGAAAGGCGTGATTGAAAGTCGTCGCGGAGGTCATGCCGGCCGGCAAGCAGCGGACGTGCCAAGCCTTTTGCGCGGCATTTGCGGCAGTTGGCTCAACCGCGAGCCAAGTTGTGCCGCTGATTCGCGGCGGCTCGTGCGAAGCACTCGGCGTTCGTGGGGGGAGCGGCCCATGGTGAAGCCTTGCTCGCGTGTGCCTTGACGCTCATCGCTCAGGTCAATAGCTCTTCGTCCAAGATGCGGATTCCGCTCCCCCTGCGACCTGCGCGTCGTCCGCACATCAAGAAACTATCGCGTTCCGCTGCAGCAACCACGCTGATCGTAGCGGCAATGGCAGCTCTTCTAACGCCTCAACCAGGGTGTCAGGTCTTCCGTCCCCCTTCTTCCCACGCAGAGGGCTCTGCATGTGTGCGCTCTGCTCGACCGAGCCGTTCTGCTTCGACCCGGCGCGCGCTGAGGGAGAGCAGGTTTACGATCGGCCGTGTGACCGGCCCGAACACGAAGCGATCGACGCCGATCGTGTGAAAGGGATCGGCTCCCGAGAAGGCGGCTTCTTCTGCAACCTCCTTCAACCGAGAAGTCGGTCGGGGGGCTCGTCGGACTTGAGTGTCCAGCAGACGACGGGGCCCGCGCAGAATTCCAGAACCTCGACCCGTGCATCGATCTTCCACCCTGTGCTCGCCCCGAGGAGTGTGATGATCCGTCCGAGGAACGGCTGTGTTCGGAGGTGACAACGTCGGCGCTGCGCGGTGTTTGCGTCGCGAACCCGCCGCTGGGCGAGGACGTGGATGAGGCGCAGCGGCTCACGCAGGGCGCGGCGCTCGCCGTCGAAACCCTGGCTGATACGTGCGCCTACTACGGCGTCACGCCTCCACAGTCTGGGCCTGCCCGGTACTGTTTCTTGTCCTGCGTCACGCCACAAAGCTGCACGCTCGGTGATCCCACGATCACCGACTCCTGCGAGAGCTGCAACGAGAGTTACGCCCGTAAGTCAGACCCCTCTGAGCCACGACGCGCTCGGACCATTGGATTGCGGCACCGATTCCCCGTAACGACGAGGCGTTGGCGTAGGGTCCCAACCGCTTTTTTCGGGGCGCGAGTGCGCATTCGCCCCGCGCCCTCAACCTTCGGTTGAAACCTCCTCCCACCGCTGTAAAGAGCTGCGCATGATCGATGCGACGCTGGTTGCCAGGTTGGCCGAACTTGCGGCTCTTGAGCTCGAGTCCGAAGAGGTGCTCTCGCTGACGGCGGATCTGCAGCGGATCGTCGAGTATGTGAACGTACTCTCGGAGGCGGATACAAGCTCGCTCACCGCTCCAACCGAAGCGATCTCGGCCTTGCGCGCTGACGAACCTCACGCGTCGCTCGCCCCCGAGTTGGCGTTGGCCGAGGCTCCTCGAAAGCAGAGCGGCGGCTTCTCGGTTCCCGCCTTCGTGGACGAGGGTTGAGCCATGGAGCTACCGAACACAGCGCTCGCGATTCGTGAGGCCGTCGTCAGCGGCAAACTCTCCGCCGCCTCGGTGGTCGAGCAAACCTTCGCTCGCATGGAGGCCGCCACGAACCTTGGCGCCTTCCTCACCAGCTGTCGCGCCCACGCCGAAGAAACCGCGCGCAACCTCGACGCGCAGGTGCAAAGCGGCGCCGCCCTCGGACCGCTCGCCGGCGTGCCCATCGCCGTCAAAGACGCGCTCGCCACCTCCTTCGCCCCAACCACCTCGGCCTCGCGCATCTTGTGCAAAGGCCAGAGCGCCGATTCGGGTTTTCGCCCGCCCTACGACGCCACCGTGGTCGAGAAGCTGCGCGCCGCCGGAGCGATCATCGTCGGCAAAACCAACATGGACGAGTTCGCCATGGGCTCCTCTAACGAGAACAGCGCCTTCTTCCCCGCGCGCAATCCTCACGATCCCAGCCGCATCCCCGGCGGTTCGAGCGGTGGCAGCGCGGTGGCCGTCGCCGCCAAGCTCACCCCGATCGCGATCGGCTCGGACACCGGCGGCTCGATTCGCCAGCCCGCGGCGATGTGCGGCGTGGTCGGCGTCAAGCCCAGCTACGGCCGGGTCTCCCGCTTCGGTCTTTTCGCCTTCGCCTCGAGCCTCGATCAGATCGGCGTCTTCGCTCATGACGTGCGCGATGCAGCGCTGGCCATGCAGGTGATCGGCGGCTTCGATGCGCGCGACGCCACCTCGCGTGAGATCGAAAATCCGGCCTGGTCGCCCGCTGCTGCGAGCTCGCTGAGCGGGCTGCGCGTGGGCGTCCCCAGCGAATACTTCGGTGAGGGCATTCACGCTGGTGTGCGCGCTTCGGTAGAGCAAGCCATCGAGCAACTGCGTGCACTCGGCGCTACCACCGTCCCGGTCTCCTTGCCGAATACGCGCTTCGCCGTGGCCGCGTATTACGTGCTCGCGACGGCCGAGGCGTCCTCCAACCTCAGCCGCTACGACGGCGTGCGCTTCGGTTTGCGCGTCGAAAAGTCAGGTCAATCGTTGAAGGAGCTGTACAAAGGCACGCGCGGTCGCGGCTTCGGTAGCGAGGTCAAACGGCGCATCATCCTCGGCACCTTCGTGCTCTCGTCGGGCTACTACGACGCCTACTACAAGCAGGCCGAGAAGGTGCGCGCGCTGATCAGCGCAGACTTCCAGCGCGTCTTCGATCAAGTGGACGTGCTCGCCACGCCCACGAGCCCCACGGTGGCCTTCCCCTTGGGGGCGCGCACGCACGATCCGCTCGCGATGTACCTCGCCGACATTTGCACCTTGCCGGCGAGCTTGGCCGGCTTGCCGGCGCTCTCGCTGCCTTGCGCGCCGGCGGCCCCGGCCGAGGGAGGCGCGCCGCTTCCGGTCGGTCTGCAGCTGATTGGTCGCTCCTTCGAGGAAGCGCGTTTGTACGATGTGGCGCACGCCTTCCTCGAGGCTCAACGTGGCTGATTCAACGGCCGCGCTCGGGCTCGAGGTTCGCTTGGTGACCGCCGCCGATCGCGCGGCGCTCGAGGCGCTCTTCGACGCGGTGGGCTCCTCCTGTTTTTGTCGCTACTTCCACTTCGAAGGCGACAAGAACGATTGGCTCGCGGCGCTCGCCTTCGCCCCCGACGATCAACGCAACTGGCTCGCCAGCGGGCTGGCATCCGGTTCTGCGGAGACGAGGGGTTTGATTGCGCGGACCAACGATGGGCAGGTCGTCGGCTGGTTGAAGCTGGCTCAAAAATCGTGCGCCCCCAAACTCTACGGCCAGCGTTATTACCGCTCATTGGCCTGCCTCGCGGAGGGAGACGCCGAGCGCACCGCGCATCTTTCCTGCGCGCTGATTCATCCGTCCTTTCGCAACCGCGGCCTGCTCGCCGAGCTCGTGCGTGGAGCTGTGCTCCACGCAGCCGAGCTCGGCTTCACCCAGCTGGAGGCCTTCCCGCGTGTGGTCGCATGCCGCGTGACCGATGAGGAGATGTTTACGTTGCCCGCCTCGGTGCTGACCGCCCAAGGCTTTGAAGTCGTCGGCGGAGACCCAGCCTACCCGGTGGTCCGCTTGCCGTTGGTGAAAGCATGAGCCCGAAGTTCTCCGGCATTTTGTTGGTCGATAAGCCTCAAGGGCTGACCAGCCACGACGTGGTCGGACGGCTGCGCAAGCGCTTGGGCGAAAAGAAGATCGGGCATGCCGGCACGCTCGACCCGATGGCCACCGGTCTGATCGTGGCGCTGATCGGCGAGGGCACCAAGCTCGAGCCGTACCTCGCGCGCGCCGACAAGAGCTACCTGGCCACCGTGCAGTTCGGCAGCTCCACCGACACGCTCGACGCCGAAGGCAGAGTCACCGCCGAAGCACCGCTGTCACCGGCCCTCGCCGCCGAGCTTGCAGCTCGCGCGCAAGGCCCGGCCGAGACTCCGCTGATCGCGCAGGCCCTGGCGGCCCTGCGCTCCCGCGAGCAACAGATCCCGCCGGCTCATTCGGCTATCCACGTAGACGGCCAGCGCAGCTACGATCTGGCGCGCAAAGGCCAAGCGGTGGAGCTACCGCCGCGCGAGGTGAAGCTGCTCGAAGTGGCGATCGAAGCGGCCAGCGCGACCACGCTCACGCTCAGCATGACGGTGAGCAAGGGCTACTATGTGCGCTCCTTTGCGCGGGATCTGGCGGCCTTGCTCGAGGTGCCCGGCCATCTCAGCGCGCTGCGCCGTACGCGCTCCGGCGCCTTCGACGTAAAGGACGCAGCGCTGCTCGAGCAGGAGGCGCTGAGCGAGCGGATGCTCGGCTTGGTGCAAGCGGTGCAGCTCGGCGGCCTGCCCACGCTGCAGCTCGATGAGGCCGGAGCTCGGGAGATCGGCTTCGGCCGAGCCATCGACGCGCCGGCCGAACTCGGCCCGGCCGAGTTCGTCGCGCTGCTCAATCCGGCCGGCGGCCTGATCGCGATCGCTGAGCTCCGCGAAGCGAAGCTCAGCGTCGCGCGCGGCTTCCAAGGTTGACGCAGGCGGCGTAGGCTGACCGTATGGCCCGCTTCGCTTTCCTGTTGCTGACGGTGGCGCTGAGTTCGGCCTGTTTGGCGGTGCAGTATGAATCGCCCACGGGAGGAGCCGGCGGAGCCGGAGGCGCGGGGCAAGGCGGAGCCTCCTGCGAGCTCGACTGCGACGATGAAAACGTTTGCACCGACGACTTCTGCGCCAGCGAGAGCAGCTGCGGTCATAGCTCGAGCACGCTGCCGCCACCGCAGCTCGCGGGCGACTGTCGCACGGCCGTATGCGATGGCAGCACGCTGAGCAGCGAGGTCGATCTCGCGGACGTCCCGCCCGATACGGCCAATCCGTGCAGCGAGAGCGCCTGTCTCGACGACGGCACGCCCACGCAGATCAACGTCGACGGCACCTGCGGGACCGACGGCGCCTTTGAGTGCTTCGACGGCACGTGCTCGTGCAACGTATCCGCGGACTGCACCGACTACGAGACCGAGTGCGCCAACGCCGATTGTGTGGGCGGCCTGTGCGTGGTCAGCTACGAGGCCGCTGGTACCGTGGTTGCGGATGACGGTGTCGCGGGCAATTGCGTTGGTCGCGTTTGCGACGGCGTAGCGTTGGTGGCTGCGGTCAGCGTCAATCCGCTCGATCTGCCTGCGCCCAACGGCAATCCTTGTCAGTACGCAGCTTGCGTGGAGGGCGTTCCAGCCCAACTCAACGCAACCATCAACAGCCCTTGTCCCGGCGGGTTTTGCAACGGGTCGGGTGGCTGCGTGGAGTGCGTCACGAACGAGCAATGCCCCGAGGCCACGCCAACCTGCGTCGCCGGCGAATGCGCCGAGTGTGGCGTCGACTCCGATTGCCCGGGCGGCGGCTTTTGCTTGCCCACCAAGGAGTGCGTGCAGTGCATGACCAATGCTGATTGCGCGACGGCCCAGCAAGGTAGCGTGTGCATCGCCGGGGAATGTGGTTGCACTGGGGACGCTGATTGCCCCGATGAAGGAGATCCGTATTGCAACACCGAGGGCTCCTTCTGTGCGGCCTGCGTTACGAACGCCCACTGCAGCGGCAACCCGGATGGGGAGCGCTGCCTCTCGATTCTCGGTATTCGATGCGGTTGTCAAACCGCCGGTGACTGTCCCGGCAGCAGTATGTGCGGTCCGGGCTTTGCCTGTATCAACTAGCGGCCCCTCGCATGTTCGACCTTCAGCCCACCCTCAGCGATACACGCGTCCGCTTGCAGCCCCTCCGCGAAGAGGACTTCGAACCGCTCTACGCAGTAGCGAATGACCCACTCTTGTGGGAGCAACATCCATCGCCCACCCGCTATCAACGCGAGGTCTTCGCCACCTACTTCGAGGGCGCGCTGCAATCGAAAGGCGCCTTCCTGATTCGTGACGCTGAGGACGGTAGCGCCATCGGGAGCTCACGTTTCTATGACCTCGATGAAGCCCAAAAGCAGGTGACCATCGGCTACACCTTCGTCGCCCGACGCTGTTGGGGCAAAGGCCACAACCAAGCAGTCAAGGCGCTGATGCTCGGCCACGCCTTCCAATCCGTCGAGCGCGCGCTCTTCCACGTGGGCGCCCAAAACAAACGCTCCCGCATCGCGATGGAGCGCCTCGGCGGCGTGCTAATCGGCGAAAAGAACGTGGCGTACTTCGGCGAGAAGTCGAACCCCAACGTGGTCTACGCAATCGAGCGCGAAGCCTGGTTCAAGAGAGCCTGAGCTCGTCGGCAGCACGGCGTGTGATTCCAGCGCGAGGATCCCAGCGCGAGGATGGGACCTCCAATTGGACGTTTTGTTGAGTTCACGCGCCCATCCCCAACCGATGGGTCCTCGAACTCAACAAAACGCTCACTTAGACCACCGATCCCCGAGGCGCCGCCGGCTCCGACGCTCGGTGCGGGCTGCCATCAGCGCAGCGCGCTCCCAACGCGACCGCCTAGCCGACCTAGCCCTTCAGCACTGCCCTGGGATCCCAGCGCAAACGCTGTAACAACAGCCTTGCGGGGTCAGCTGGCCTTCGCTCAAGGCCGTGAGCCCGCTGCAGGCCCCGCCGATTTGAGCGGCCGGCATACAAGCTCCAAAGGGGAGGGCGGGGAAGCAGGACATCTGCAGCACGCCGTTGCACGCGGGCCGCGGAGGTGGCATCGGCGGGAGCGGCTCGGGCGGCGGGCTCGAGGAACAGGCGACGAGCAGCCCCACCCACAGCGCCGTTGCCATCGCTCCGAGACGTGCCCCCGAACTCTTCATCGCCGCGAGCCTAGCAGGTTGCCGTCGTGGGCGCGGTACGCGCGGCCGAGGGAGTGCACTCGCTCGAAAGGCGGCTTCAGCGCCTCTTTCGCCCGCCGGAAAAGTCCCCGCGCGACGGCCCAACAATGATAAGTCGGGCTCGTTCGACCGAGCGACGTGAGCTTGGAATCAGCCGCTCCGGTTCAGCGTTCTCCGTCCTCTGAAGCCTCGTTCAAAGCTCCGCCCCGCTGCGTGCCGATGAATACCGATGTCTCCCGTTGAACCCAGCGCAAAGCCCGAGCGGTCCTCCTTCCGAAGAGGGCTCATGGGGCGAGCCATCCTGGTGGCTCTAGGCGGCCTCGCCGCAGGGCTCGTGGTTGCGCGCAAGCCGCACACGGCCTCGGGGGATCGGCGCGGCGCTGTGGTGGAGATCCTGAGCAAGCGCGGCTTCATCGTCGAGCCGGAGGACGTTGTTCTGGTGGACGCTCCCGGCGGCGTCGTTCGCGCGGCTACGCGCTCATCCCGCGTGCTCGTGCGGGCCACCCAGCCGATTCCGGATCTGCCAAAGGAAGAGTGGCTTTCGGATGTGTACGTCTTTCACGCAGAGCTCTCGCCTGCGGGCGCCCTGCTCGATCTGAATGAGGGTCGCAACGTCAGCGAGACCACCGGCGCCGAAGAAACGCGGCCGGTGCTGATGGGGAAGTACGCGGCCTTCGCATCGCAGAGCCGCACTTGCGGCGCTCCCAGCGTAGTGACCGTGCTGGATCTCGCAGGCCAATCGGCGCTGGATTGGAGCTTCTCCGACCGCATGAAGAACGCGGTCACCAACTTCCAAACCACCGGCCAGGTCGCGGGCTTTGGCCGGCGCAAGTACGAGGTCGGCGGAGAGGCGGCAGAGCAGGCCGGCACACCCAATCAACCGAATCAGGCGGAAGAGGGCTGCAAACAAACCGAGGTGGAGGTCCGCGTGCAAGGCGGCACCTTCATGGTCGTTGCGGGCAAAGATTCCTTCGCCCTCAGCCCGGAGACGGAGAGCGCGCTCCCCGCGTGGATCCGCAGCGAGCCGGTGGAGATCGCCAAGCCCGGCAACCTCACCACCTGGGCGGTGGATCGCGTGCGTACCGAGATCGGCGATGAGAACATGCAGGCCATCAAACAGGCGTTCTTCGAGGCGAAGGACGTTTGGGATCGCAACGCCGAGGAGATCTCCGGTGCCACCGGTGAAGAAGATATCGCTGAAGATCTCGGTGAAGAGTTGGGCGCGGCCAAGCGCGAGATCCCGGTGGATCCGGATGTCGGCTGGCCTCCGCCTCCGCTCGAGCCCTGGGTCACGGCGCCCGAGATCGCTGGGGAAGGGCAGTGGAACGCCAAGGAAGACGTCGGCTTCTTCCGCAACCAGCCCAACCTCCCGCCGACCTTCCTCACCACCTTCATTCGCTCCGACCGCGGGCGAAAAACCACGCGCGTGTACGTCACCATCTGGGATCCGCGCCAGGTGGAGCTTCACATGATGGCCGGCACCGTGGAGCCCAAGAGTGCCACCGGCAAGGCCGGCCCCGGGATGATCCCGCGTACGCCCGACGTGATGAAGCGCGTGGTGGCAGCAACCAACGCAGGCTTTCAAGCGCTGCACGGTGAATACGGGATGATGGCCGACGGCATCGTGTATCTGCCGCCCAAACCCTACGGCGCCACGGTGATGAAGCTGCGCGATGGCACCACGGCCTTCGGCAATTGGCCCAACGACGCTACCGTGCCCGACCAGGTCGTCTCCTACCGTCAGAACATGACGGTGATGGTGCAGGACGAAAAGTTCAACCCGTACCAACGCACTTGGTGGGGCGGTACGGTACCCGGCGCCGAAGACAAGACGCACACCGTACGCACCGGCATTTGCCTCACCCGCGAGAAGTTCGTCGCGTACTTCTACGGCGCTGATTTGAGCCCCGACGCGCTGGCCCAAGCGATGATCCAAACGCGCTGCAGTTACGGCATTGCGCTCGACATGAACGCCGGTCACTCCGGGCTCGAGTTCTACAAGGTCGCACCGGCTGCGGCGATGCCGGATCTCGGCCGGCCGATCGATACGAGCTGGGAGGCCGAGGGCGACGTGCCGGGGATGGACGGCTATCGCTTCCGCGCCAAGAAGGTCGTCAAAGGCATGGGGCTGATGAACTTCCCGCGCTACATCAAGCGCGAGGCGCGTGACTTCTTCTACCTGACCCTGCGCCACATTTTGCCCGGCGAGAACCTCGCGCCGGTGCTCGCCTCGGCGAAGGAAGGCGAGGGGGTTTGGCGGGTGAAGGGCCTGCCGCAACACGGCTTCCCTTACGCCCTCGCCGTTACCGATCTGCGCGCCGATAAAGCGCATGAAGAGCGCACCTTCCGCGTGCTCGCGATCGATCCGCGCACAGTGGGAGTGGGAGCTGCTTCGGCCGCGGGCGCCGCGGGCGCTGCCGAGCCGCCGCTCGTGCTCGAGGTCGCCAAAGCCCAAGGCACCGGCGGTCTGTTTTTGGACGCCACCGGCTTTCAGCTCGCCGCTGAACCCCCGTCGAAGCAGGCCGCCCTCCTCGCCGCAGGCGGTAGCGAAGCCAAAGGGCTTGCCGTCGTCAGCGTGCACCCCGAGTCGGGCATGCTTTACTACGCCGAGCTCGTCGGTACAGCGGCGGACGCGCCGGTTGAGCTCGCGGCCATCCGCGATGTATTCGCAGGCCTCGGTTGCACCGACTTCCTCTACCTGCCCGCTCGTTGGTCCTTGCGCCTGGGCGACGGCACCGCCCTCGACGGCACCGCCATCCACCCACTCCGCGGCGACGTCGTTCGCCTCACCCGCAGGCCAGGCCCCGGCGGCGCACGCTTCTTCGAGGACACCCCCATCGTCCCCCGCGACGAGTGGTACCCCCTGCAACAACACCGCGTGCGCTACTTCAAGAAGGCCGACTGAGCGCGACTCGTCGCCTGAACATGACCTCCCACGTCATGGCTCGTCCGCGCGCCCAGCGTTAGCGTCGTGTGATGTTGACCTCCTCCCATTGGCGTCTCACCTCTGCGGCCGGCGCGCTCTACAGCACGGTTGGTGCGATCTTCGTCGCCGCCTCCTTCCATGATCCGACGCTCGGCTTGCTGAACCGGCTGCTCGTCCCCGATTCGTCGCCTCCCAGCCCCGCCGTTCGCCTCTACGCGGCGGTGATGGGCGCTGTGGTCGTCGGCTTCGGCGTCATGCTCGCCCGCGTCGCACGCGGTGCCGAACGCGGTCCCAGCGCTATCGCTCGTGCCCTCCGTGACGCCGTCCTCGCCTGGTTCATCGTCGACACCACCGCATCGTTGCTCCACGGCTCGTGGCAAAACGCGCTCTTCAACCTGCTCAGCCTCACCGCCGGGTTGCCGCCGATCCTGCTCGCCGTGCGTAGCTCGGCGCCGAAGCGAGCCTAGTGCGTTCAGCCGTCGTTCGGCACGTTCACAAGCCCCATCTTCTCGAGGTCCGCGTCCGGCAACACAGGCCGCTCAAGTTGGGCTGGCCAGCAGCGTGTCCACCCGCCGACCAATCGATGGGTGGGTCGGAAGCGGCGGCTACGATCTGTCCATCCCGATCGACCAGGAACGCTTGACCGCCGCAAACCTCGACCAAGCGCTCCATGATCATCATCAGACCCTCGATCCAGCCCCTGATGAGAGCCTCGTCGTCTCCCGGAACAAGGGATTGCGCGAGACTCAAACTCCACTGACGCCAGTCCTCCGCCTGGCCTGCGACGAACGACGGCCTCATGACTTCGGCGAGGACTTGGAATAGCCCATCGAGGTCAATGAAGCGGCCTTCCACGATACGCTCAAGGAGACCTTGCCGCCGCGGAGCGCGTCTTGAAGCACCAAGAGATCTCTCCGATCTCCGTGTGGCCTCGCCTCAATACGTCGGAACAGATCGGCTCGAACCTTTTGCAGGCCCTGCAGTTCCGAAACCGTAACGGCGCGTGAGGTTTGCATGACGTTTCTCCCAAGAGCGGCTTTTCAATGCGCCGATCTCGCGCGGCTCCTTGCCCGGCCGCCACTCCGAGCACGCCACCGGCCGTCGAGCCCGAACAATGCAGCCGCGGTGACGGTGGCCATGTCAGTCGTTCGGCACGTGCACAAGCCCCATCTCGTCGAGATCCGCATCCGGCGGGACCGGCTCTGGTTCTTTGAGCACTTTGCCGTCACGAACCAGATAAAGCAGCTCGGCCTTTTGCTTATCCATCAGCTTGCGGCTGTGTTTCGGCTCTTTGCAATGGACCGCGTCAAGCCCAATGTCGGCGATGGAGCGATGCCTCTGCGATTCGGGAACCAAGGTCCCAACCCAAGGTTCTCTCCCGTCGTACGTGCGCACATCCTTCTTGTCGCGGGTGTACCAAGCCTGATCCGGCCAAACCCCCAATGAGAGCGACACCTTCCCGTCTTTGTAGTGCGTGAACTCCTGCCACGACAGCGCCTCCACCAAGGCGACCTCCCAGAGATCGGGGAAGACCTTGCAAAGTCCCTTGGACACCAGTTCCGTCACCCATGTCGTGTCCTCCGACATCCAGAAGTGGAACCAGAGCCGGTCTTTACCGACTGCTCCGCCAACAACCCCAGCACCGCGACCTCGGGGCGAGCCTTCGCGCTCATCCGCTTGAATAGTGCTTTGGATGCAGTGATGACCTGCTCACGCGGGGTATCGGCGGGCACCGAGAGAAAGTACGCGTCGTAGAAGGAGAGGGTTGTGAGTGCGGTCTTCGTTTTCGGCATAGCTCAAACCTTGGGGTATGGACGCTAAACCAAGTCAAAGTCCTCGGCCACGCTCGCCTCGTCATCGAGGATCGCCCGCGTCTCTTCATCGCGATGGACCGCTAGCAAGTAGAGCTCGGCCAGGATCACCGGGTGGGCCTTCACCAGCGAGAGCAGCTCGCTGGTCGGGAGAAACAGCGTGACCGTGGGGTTGATCGCGACCACCTCGGCGCTGGTCTTGCGACGGAACAACGTCGCGACTTCGCCCACCACGTCTCCGACGCCGAGCGTGCGCAACACCAACGGATCACCGTCGCCCTCGCGCCGCACGATCGCCACTTCGCCCGAGGCGATCAGGAACAGGCCGGTCGGAGCTGCGTCTTGCTCGACCACCTTGTCGTGCTGCTCGAAGGTGACGATGCGAAAACGCTCGACCAACGCCGGCAAATCTTGCTCCGGCACCACACGCAGGACCTCGCTCATGCGCAGCAGGTTCTGCACCATTCGGTCGCGACAATGTTCGCCCAGCAGGGTGCCGATGTTGGGATGAGCTTGCGCCACCGCATCGAGCGCGGCCTTCTGAATGCGCACGACGACGGTCGGCCGCAGCGAGACCACCGAGCCTGCGCGCGGAGCTCGTGAGAGCAGGGCCATCTCGCCAAACAGCGCGCCACTTCGCAGCCGCGCGAGTGAAAGTACGTTGCCGTTCTTGGTCGTGCGGCGCGCCTCGAGCTCACCGCGTGCAACCCAATAGGCCTCTCGCCCAGGAGCGCCCTGTTCGATCAAAGTTTGGCCCGCCGGGATCCACTCGGGCGCCATCGTCTCGATCAAATCTCGCAGGCCCGCTTGATCCAACGTAGAGAACAACGGCACCGCGCCGATCGGTGCGCGCACCGAGTCATCAAACGCTTTTTTCGCCGCGTGGATGAACTCACAGGCCTTGTTGTTGAGGGCCACACCGGTGAGCACGCTGGGCAGCGGCGAAAAGGCCGAGGCCGGCGGTAGCACCACTGGAGGTACGGCGCCTTGGCCGAAGCGCGGGCTGTCTTTGCAGAACGCTGCAGCGATCTCGTCGAGCAGCGGCCCGAGCTGCGCACCAAAGCGCGTGGCCTCGCGCGCCGAAGCCACCGCCAGCGGCAGATTCTCCACGTCGATCGCCCGGCGTGCGGCGAGCGTACAGGCCTCACGCGCCACTTCCTCACGCCCGCCCTCACCGAGCAAACGCCCAGTCAAACAGAGCGCCGTGGGCATCGCTGGATCATCGCGCAAGATCGCCGCGGACCAACGCAGCGCCGCATCGCGCTCTCCGGCGAGCGCGAGCTGCACGGCTCGGTCTGCGGTGGTTTCTTCCGGAAGCCCCGAACCCGGGAGAACGGGCGGTTTCGTCATGGCGCGGTCGTAACATCCATGCGGCGTTTCGTACACCGGGCCAACAGCCCGGCGGCTACTGGACGAAGGAGGCCGAGAGCAGGTAAGGGCTGGCCGGCGCGCTGCTGGGTGAGTCCACCGCGATCAGCACCTGTTCCCCAGTGGTCAGCACAATTTGCCCAGATTCGGTGATGCCAGCCGCAGTTTCGTTGACACAGCCGAGCTCCACGATGCTCTCGCTGCACGCGGTGGTCACCACCACCGCCACGTCCACCGCCGAGTCCACTGTCAGATAGAGCACGCCCTCGCCGGGGCTGGTGAAGGAGTAGAAGTCCTCCGGTGTTCCCGGCCCGCTGCAGCTCGGCAAAAGCACGTTGCTACCGTCGCCGGTAACGCCGTTCTGCTCACCTAGGACCAACACAGGAATGGTGTCGCAGAAGGCCGGAAAGACCACGAGGCAGGCCTCGCAACCATCGCCCACCTCCCTATTGCCGTCGTCGCACTGTTCGGTCGGCGCGAGGATGCCATCCCCGCAAACGATCGCGCTGCATGTACCGATACAGTCGGGATCGGCGCAATCGATCATGCCGTCTTGATCGTCATCGAGCTCGTTGCCGCAGTCGACCTCGATCGCCGCGCACGGCGGGCAATCGCTGTCGGCGCAATCCACGTCACCGTCGAGGTCGTTGTCGATCGTGTCGGCGCAATCCTCGCTGCACTCGGGTTGTGCGGAACAATCGAGGTCCGCGCAGTCGATAAGGCCGTCCCCGTCGCCATCGACACCGTCCAGACAGTTCACCTCGGTGGTGTCTTGGCAGTCCGGGTCGCTCAGGTCGGTAAGCCCGTCAAAGTCGTCGTCGACGCCGTTGCCGCAGGTCTCGAACGGCGTGCAGTAGCCGCTATCGCAGGTCCCGTTACCGCAATCCGCATCCGTCACGCAATCGGTGTAAAAATCGTCGTAGCCGCCGCCGTAGCAGGCCATCAGCGTCACCATCATCATGCCGGAGGTGGCGAGCTTGATCGCCTTGCCCAACAGCCCGCTGGGCGCCTTCTGCTCGGCGCCGCAATGCGGGCAGCGAGCCGCTTCATCAACGAGAAAACCGGGACACGAGCTGCAGGTTGAAAGCATGGGAAACTCCGTAGGGAAGGGAAGATAAGCGTCAAACCGAAGAGCTTGGAGCTGTGCGCGTGGGGCGTCGCGAGATCTGAACCAGCGACTCGAGTGGCTTGTCCGCGCCCGGATCGGCCGTCTCGAACGGCTCCACCACGACCTCGAAAAGGCCGTTGTCGAAGGGCAAGCCCGGCGCTGCGTCTTTCGGCACCAGGCGTTCGCGCAAGCCTTGCTTCTGGTGTTCGCGCGCTCGGAAATGGCAATACGGATTGTTGCCCGGTCGGCCCAACACCGAGTGCGCGGTGAAGCTGCAACCACCCAAACAGACGTCGCCAAACACGCACGTCTTACAGTAGCCCCACAGGTCTTCACGCGTGCGCGCGCGGGTGAAGGCGAGCTCCGGCGTCTGCTCCCAGATCGACTTCACGCTGGCTTCCTTGGCGTTGCCGCCAACGTAGTGCGAGGTCTGCAGCGAAGGGCAGCCCTTCACGGCGCCGTCCGACTCGATGCCCATCACATAGCGGCCGGCCTGGCAGCCGCTCCAATGATCACGGTCCCCTTTGCGTTGTGAGCGCAGCAGCGCCTCTTCCGGCCCGAAGTAGCCGAGGTTGTTGCCCGGCATGATGGTGACGCCACGCGTGCGGCCGAGCTCTTTGACCGCAGCGACGCGCGGTACGAGATCCAGCAAATCCCAAGGCTGCAGCAACATGTCGGTGCGGTCGGCGGCTCGCCCGAGCGGCGTCGTAATTTGGATCTGCCAGGTGGTGATCTGCGGCGCCAAGATCTCGAACAGCGGCTCGAGATCCATCATGTTCGAGCGGTTGAAGTTGGTGTTGGCCATAGCCACGAGCCCGACCTTCTTCACCGCTGCGAGCGCGCGTTGCGTGCCTGCAAAGCTACCGCGTTGGTTGCGCATGCGGTCGTGGGCCTGCTCGAGCCCGTCCACGCTCACGCTGACCTGGTGCAACCCGTGGTCCTTCATCTGTTGCGCCAGCGCTTCATCCACCCCGCGCCCGCCGGTGGTCAGGCCCACCCGCACGCCGGCCTTGGCGAGCGCCTCGATGATCGAAAGAAAGCCATCGTGCAAATAGGCCTCCCCGCCGATCAGCACCACGTCGGTGGTGCCCATCGCGATCAACTGGGCAGCGAGCTTGAGCGCCTCTTCGGTGCTCAGCTCATCGGGCCGGGCCGCGCTCGCGCGTGAACCACAATGCAAACACGCGTGGTCGCACTTGAGGGTCAGCTCCCAAACCACGTAGGCCGGGAAGAAGCCGCGATCGGCGACGTTGAGGCGGCGGCGCGTCATTGCGGCGAAGCTTAGCAACGCTCATGCCGGCTCGCCTCGTCCGCTTTCGACTGCACGCTGAATTCGCTATTTGTGCTGCTTTTGTGCAGACCAGCGGCTGCGCGGGCCTGCCTTCGAGGCAGCTTGCTTCCGGACCCACCGCGACAACGAGGTCACGCTGGGGCCTCCACGTCGGCGTCGCTGCGAATCACCTCGCGGGTCTTTCCGTCCAGCAGGCAGGCCACATTCACGTCGCCCATCACGTTGATGGTGGTGCGGCAGCGATCGAGAAACCAATCCACCGTCAGCAAGAGCGCGATGTACTCAGTGGGCAAACGCACGGCGGTGAACACCAACGTCATCGTCACGAGCCCAGCCTCCGGGATGCCCGCCGCTCCCACCGAGGCCACCACGCTGGTGAGCACGATCAACACCTGATCGGCCATGCTCAGCTGGTGACCGAGCATCTGCGCTATGAACAGTGCGCTCATCGCCTCATACAGCGCGGTGCCGTCATTGTTGAAGTTGGAGCCGACCAACGCGCCGAGGCTGGCCGAGCGATCCCGCAGCCCGAGCTTGCGCAGCCGATCGTAAGTGACCGGCATGGTCGCTGTGGAGCTCGCGGTGGAGAAGGCCATCACGAAGGCGTCCCACATGCCGCGCAGCAGCGGGATGGGGCGCAACCAGCTGCCGAAGCGGATGCGCACGAGGTAGTAGACGCCCTGCAGCAAGAGCGCGCACAACACCGCGATCACGAAGGCGAGCAGCGGTTTGAAGGCCGAAAAGCCGCCTTTCCCGATGATCGCCGCCACTTTGCCGAAGACCGCGAACGGCACCAGCGCGATCACCCAATGCAGGATCTTGAGCACCACGTCGAAGGCCGTTTCAACGCCCAGGAGCAGCGCCGCTCGCCGCTCGTGCAAGAGCGAGCGGCCGGCGATGCCAACGGCCACGGCGATCATCACCACGCCGATCACTTTGTTCTCGACGATCGGCCGCAGCAGGCTGTCCGGGATGTTCTCGAACAGCTGCGTAATCACGTCCACCTTCGGCAGGTTCGGCGGTGCGCTGGGCTTGTCCAAATTGCTGCTCACGCCCGGCTTGAGCACGTTGGCCACCAGCAGCCCGACGCCGATCGCCACTAACGTATTGAGCACCAAGAGCACGCCCATCTTGCCGGCGGCCCCGCCGCGTACGTCGGCGGTGAGCAGCGCTCGCACAATCGCGATCAGCACGATCGGTGGTGCCAGCGCTGCGAGCACCCGCAACACCAACTTGGCCGGCACCTCGAACGAGCCCACCGAAGGGCCAAACAGCACCCCCACGAGCAAGCCGAGAACGAGGCCGATCAGGATTCGGGTGTAGAGAGGCAGCCTCGTCCAAGGCGACAGCAGGTTGCTCATCGTCAGGTCTTCATCTGCAACACGAGCTCGAGTGAGGCCTTGGCGGCCTCGATGGCGCGGTCGATGTCGGCCTCGGTGTGAGCGCCCGAAATGAACGCCGCTTCGAACTGCGCCGGCGGCCAATACACGCCGCGCTCGAGCATGCCTTGGAAGAACACGCCGAACTGCTTTCGATTGCAGCCGTCGGCGTCGGCCCAGGAGTTGACCGGCCCCTTGTGGAAGAAGAGCGTGATCATCGAGCCGACGCGCTGCACGCAGGCGGTGACACCGGAGGCTTTGACCGCCTCGTTCAGGCCTTGCTCCAGCCGCGCACCGAGCGACTCCAAGCGCTCGTACAGCGCCGCGTCGAGCCGCGCCAAGGTCGCGAGCCCAGCTGATACGGCGATCGGATTGCCGCTCAGCGTGCCGGCTTGGTACACCGGGCCGAGCGGCGCGATGCACTGCATGATGTCGGCGCGACCGCCGTACACGGCCAGCGGCATACCGCCGCCGACGATCTTGCCCAGCGTGGTCATGTCCGGCTTCAAGCCGAACCGCTGTTGCGCTCCTCCCGCCGAGAGCCTGCAGCCGGTCATCACTTCATCGAAGATCGAGATCGCCCCGTGGGCTTTGCATTGCTCCAAGATGGCTTCGAGGAAGCCATCTCGAGGAGCAACGCAGCCCATGTTGCCGACCACCGGCTCCACGATCACCGCGGCGATCTCGCTGCCGCGCCGCTCGAACAGCGCAGCCAGCGCGTCCTTGTCGTTGAAGGGCAACGTCAGCGTGGTCTTAGCGATCGCCTCGGGCACGCCGCCCGAATCCGGCGTCCCGAAGGAGGCCAGCCCGCTGCCGGCCTTGACCAAAAGATGATCCGCGTGACCGTGGTAACAGCCCTCGAACTTCACGATGAAGTCGCGCTTGGTGAAGCCGCGCGCCACGCGCAGCGCGCTCATCGTCGCCTCGGTGCCGCTCGAAACGCAGCGCAGCATCTCCATCGACGGATAAAGCTCCCGGATTTTTTCGGCGAAGCGGACCTCGAGCTCGGTGGGTGCACCGTAGGAAAGGCCGCGCAACGCCGCCTCGCGCACCGCGGCGATCACGTCGGGTTGGGCGTGCCCGAGGATCATCGGACCCCAAGAGCCGATGAAATCGATGTACTCCTTGCCATCCGCGCTAAAAAGCCGCGCACCTTCTGCTCGCTCGATGAACACCGGAGTGCCACCCACTGCTCGAAACGCGCGAACCGGGCTGTTGACGCCCCCAGGGATGCTTCGTTGTGCGCGCTCGAAGAGGGCGCTGCTTCGTTCTTGGGCCATGCCGAACGGTAACCCCGTGCACTCGGCGGCCGGTAGGAAGAAATGAGGCTCTCTGCTCGTGAAGCCGGGCTCGCCGCGGTTCTCGCGCTAGCTGTGTTCGCGGCAGGCTACGGCCTCGGTCGCGCGGGTGGCTCAGCGGTGAACGAACCGCCGCCGCCGATCCCAGCGAGCGCGTTTGTGAGCGTGGCGGAGCTCCCGTCCGGCAGCCCCCCTGCGGCGTCGGTTGCGGCGCCCAGCGCCAATGCGGTGCCCAGCGGCAGCGCGGTACCCAGCGCCAGCGCAGCGGCCTCTTCGCTCGCGTCGCTCAAACGGCTGGAGCAGAACGTGCGCAGCATCGACGATGCGCTGGGTTTGGCGCAGGGTCACAGGCTGCGCGCCGAAGAGGACGCACGCGCGCTGATCGCCGATCTGCGCGCCAACCCGAGCCTGCGCGAGGACGCGAGCACGCTGGCCTACGCTTACAAGCTCGCGCTCGATCCCGACGTCTCGCCGATCATCCTGGCCGGCCTGGCCGAGTTTCCCAGCCCCACCATTGCCGACTTCCTCGATGACCTCGCGAGGCGAGGGGACCCAGGCGCTCGCCTGGTCTTGCTCGCGCGCGACCTGCGCGACTTGCCGGAGCTGGTCGCCGTTCATTCGCCGCCTTTGCGCCTGGCGCTCGAACTCGAGCGGGTGCGCAGCTGCGGGCAAGCCCTCGCACTATTGCCACGGGTGCAGAAGATCGGTGATTCACGCTCGATGGCCTCGATGGTGCGGTTCGGCCGCATCACCGGCTGCGGGCCGAAGGGCCGCGATGATTGCTTCCCATGCCTCCGTGAAAAGGTTCAGCGCAGCCTGCTCGAGGAGGCCACGCTGACGTGCCAATCACAGTGGTTCAAAGCGCCGTGGATCGTGCGCTGACGCTCACTTCGAGCCGAAGGCAAGCTCTAACAAGAACACCGAAATACCGGAGATCATCGCCGCCGCCGGGATGGTCATCACCCACGCACCGACGATGTTCCCGGCTACACCCCAACGCACCGCCGAGAGCCGCTTCACCGCGCCCACGCCCATGATGCAAGCGTTGATGCAGTGGGTGGTCGAGAGCGGAATGCCGAAGCTCGAGGCGAGCAAAATGGTGGCGGCGCCGCTGGTCTCGGCGGCGAAGCCTTGCAGCGGTGAGATCTTGATGATCTTCGTCCCCATCGTCTTGATGATGCGCTGACCGCCGGCCATGGTGCCGAGTGCGATGGCCGCTGCGCAGGAGAGGATGACCGCACGCGGGATCTCGGTCCCGCCAGCGGGCTCGAGCCAGACCGGCAATACGCCTTTGCCGCCCGCACCAATGAAGGACACGAGCGCCAACGTCATGATGCCCATGCTCTTCTGCGCGTCGTTCGAGCCGTGCGCGTAGGCCATGGCGCTCGCTGAACACAACTGCAAAAAGCGCGAGCCGCGGTGCACATTGCGCGGACGAACCTTGCCCAGCGAGACGGCCCACAGCGTGACCGCCATCACCACGAAGGCGAGCACGAAGCCGAATAGCGGGCTCACCACCAGCGGCACGACGATCTTCTGAAACAGCGTCTTCCAGTTGAAGCGGTCTACCCCGGCGTGGACGACGACGGCCCCAGTGAGCCCGCCGATCAAAGCGTGGGACGAACTCGATGGCAGACCGTACCACCAGGTGATCAAGTTCCAGGCCGAGGCGCCGATCAGCGCGGCGAGCACCACCGATTGGGTCACGTCTCCCGGCGCTGCGAAGCCGCTCGCGATGGTCTTTGCCACCGCGGTTCCGGTGACGGCGCCGACGAAGTTGAGGATACCGGCGATCAGAACCGCCGTGCGGATGGGCAAAACGCCCGTCGAGACGACGGTGGCGATCGCGTTGGCTGCGTCGTGAAAGCCGTTGATGTAGTCGAAGATCAGCGCTGCAACCAAGACCAGGATCAGCAGTACCAGCCCATCAGCCATGTTTCACCGCGAGGTTCGCGAGGAACTCGGCGACGTCCTCGCAGGTGTCGATTGCGTCCTCCAAGATCTCAACGACTTCCTTCTCGCGGATCAGCGATCGCGCATCGAGCGAGGCGTCGGCAAACAGGGCTCGCATCGTTTCACGGTAGATTTCATCGCCTTCCTTCTCGAGCACCTTCAGCTCGCGGCGACCTTGGCGAATGCCGTCCCAATCCGCTTTGCGCAACAGCGGCAATACGTCGGCGACCTTGGCCGAGGTGCGAACCAAGAGGCCCATCAGCTTGGCCGCCGGTTCGCTGGGCGTATCGATCGAAAACATGTCGAAGGCGCTGGCCGTCGCATGGGCGCGATCTGCGATGTCGTCGAGCAAGGTGGAGAGGCGGTGAATGTCCTCGCGGTCGAGCGGCGTGACGAAGGTCTGTGCTAGCGCATCCTCGAGCTCGTGAGCCACCTTGTCCGCCTCCTTTTCACGAGCGTGGACCTCGTTCCTCACCTCCTTGATGTCGCCGTCCACCAAGCGATGGAGGGCGACGGCCGCTTTGTGCGCAAGCGCTGCCTGCTGTTCAAGGTAGTCGTAAAAGCGATCTTCCTTGGGGAGGATGATCCGGATCACGTCCTGCAGAACCATGGGTGGCTCTTACACTGTTTGCCCGGGCTCAACCATGGGGCATCGTGGTTGTCACCTATCTGTCACTGCAGCAGCGAAAGCCGGTGGTGTAGTCGCGATAGTGTTCATCGTGGCCGGTGGTTTCGTAGCGGCAGCCTTCGCCGAGTGAGCTCGTGTCCAAGTAGAAACCGCCGCGCATGGTTCCGCCGGCTTCGGCCGTCCATTCGTGAAGGTTGCCCACCATGTCCTGCGCACCGTTCTCGCTGCTGCAGCGATGAAAACGCCCGGTGCGTGCAACTCCGCCTGGGACCAACTGCAAACGTGGATCGTTCATTGTGTCGAAGCCCCACGTCTCACTGGACGCAGGTCGCGCAAAGACCACGGCCAAAGGCTCGACCGCAGCGTCGTTGCAGGCGCCGGTTCGTCGGCGCGTGCCGTAGGGGAAGGCCGTCTTTTCGTGGCCCATGCAGGCGCTCAGCCATTCGTCCTTGCTGCATAGTCGCTTGCCGGCGGCCTCGCAGGCCGCGCTCGCGTCTCGTTGGGAGAAGTGCGCCTGCGGCAGTACGCCGCGCGCGCTGACCGCGCGCAGCTTGGCTTTGCCGGGCGGCTTGTTGGGCGGGTGTACGCGCACGACTGCGCCTTCCGCCGAGAGCTCTTCCACGTGGGCCTCGTAGCGGTCGATGCACGAGCCGCCGTTCAGCACCATCTCACTTGGGCAACCGCTGTTGCTCTCTTCGCCCGGCGTCGAGCGGGACTCCTTCTCGGCGCGCTGAGCTTGCTTGCACGAAGCCAATAGCAGCCACGCGAGCGTTGCCCAGCCGCGCGACCTCAGTTGCAGCTGCCTTCTTCGTCCCCGCCGAAGACGTTGGTCCAATAAACGCCGTATTGTCCGCCACCCGTCGCGCGCCCAATGCCCACGACGGTGAAGCTGCCACCGAGCATGTTCGCGTTGTGACCCGGGCTGTTCTTCCATTGGTTGAAGGTCGCTTGTGCGCCGCTGTTACCCGCCGCGATGTTCTCTGCCATCGCCGTGCTCGGCCCGCAACCGAGCTCATAACACGCGTCACACGACCGACCCCAGGGCGAAGAGCCGTTGAGGCCGGTGTGGTCGAAGTAGTTTTGATCGCGCATGTCTTCGCTGTGCCCTTGCGCGGCGCGGTTGAGCGACGTGCAGGCGGTGACAGGCCCGAGGTTGTTTTGTGCGCGATATTGATTGAGCAGACCAACGAAAGCCTGCTCTTCGGCGTCCAGCGTCGTGGTCGCATCGCCGGCGCCTGCGCAGCCGGAGGGCGAGCCACAATCGCTGGCGCAGTTCTCCTGCGTCTCGCCCGGGTCACAGGTGCCATCGCCACACTCGGGGCCGCAAGGACCACAATCGGCAGCGCACGATGCGCAGGTCTCGCCGCCGTTGCAGCTCCCGTCACCACAGCTCACGCAAGGACCACAATCGGCAGCGCACGACTCGCAGCTCTCGCTCGCCTCGCAGGTTGCGTCTCCGCACACCGGCTGGCATGGGCCACAATCGCTCGGGCAGTTGGTGCACGTTTCATCGGCGCTGCAGCTACCGTCCCCGCAGCTCTCACTGCACGGCCCACAATCCTGCTGGCAGTTCTCACAGTTCTCGCCGGGGTTGCAGACGGCGTCGCCACACTGTGCGGCGTTGCCGCTGCCTGCCTCGCCGCTCGAGCTGCTGCCCGCGCTTCCGCTGCTCGCGTTGGTTCCACCGCCGTTATTCGCGTCGCCAGCCAACTCGAAGTCCGCAGCGCCGGTCAGTAGGTTGCAACCCGCGAGAAGCGTCGCCGAACACAGCAGCCAACCGAACCGCTTGAGCATGGCCCATGCTGCCGTGCCGAGCGCGCGCACGGAAGCACACGATCAAAAAAAGCGCTTGAAATCGGCCTGAATCAGAAGATTGTGGCCAGAGCGCAACCGCTTACGGGCTGTACACTCGGTGCAGCACCACCGGCTCGCCGCCCGCCGACTTGACCACGCTGATCAGATCGGGGCTACCGAGGTCGGGCGTGGAGAACGCCAACACCGAGCTCGGAGGCACGAACGGCGAGAGCACGCCGGAGGAGATCGCGTCGATCCAAGCGCTCACGAGGAGCGGCCCCGGCGCGGCCGGCTCCGAATACAGCTCACCAAACAGATGCAGCTCGCGCAAAAGCTCGGCGCAGTTCTGATCGCGCGCGAGGCCGAGCACCACGCCGCCTTGCGTAACGAAGTCGAACAGCGGACCGGAGAGGATGTCGGCTGCGTGCGCAAGATCGGCGGGCGAGGCCAGCGGCATCGCCGGCAACACGATCACACTCGCTTGCAGGTTGGTCGCAAGAAACGCCAGATCCTCTGCAACGGCGGCCGAAGAGAGCATCACCGAGCGGCCGCGGATGTTGGCTTCGTTGTCCAAAATTTGCGTCGCGGTTGTAGCTGCAGGGTCATTGCCGAAGGCGTTGAAGACCACCGTGCGCAGCGGTTCGTCGGGGTGCAAGAACGCGGAGTTGCCGAGCAGTTTGGCGCCCGACGAACCGACCGCGACGTTCGAGTAATCCAGGCCCAGCACAACAGCGTGCCCAGCGAAGGCGCCCTGACATTGGCCGTCGCTGCACAAGCCGGTTTGGCAAGGATGACCGCAATATCCGCAGTGCAGAGGGTCGCTGCTCACATCGATGCAAACCCCACCGCAATCGCTGAGCGGCTCGCAAACGAGCCCGCCGCCAGCGCCGCCGCTGGCTTCGCCGCCCATGCCACCTGCGCCAAAACCGCCACCGCCCTGCTGTTGTCCGCCGCCACCCTGTGGCCCGCCGCCGCTGCTCGCTCCCGCGCCGCCCGCTCCGGCGAGCCCGCCGCTGCCGCCGCTACCGCCCGCGCCGTTCGTGGTGGTGGCGCCGCTACCACCGCTACCGCCGTTGGCCTCATCGGCCACGCATTGCCCGTCGCGCTCGAGGTAGCCGACCTCGCAGCGTCCGCCCACGAGCTCAAAGCCGCAGGACAAGGCACCGAGTGCTGCTGCCGCGAGAGCGTGGGACGTTCTCAAGGCGCCGACCCTCGGGCACCGTTGCGCGGGGCGCGCGGCGCTCGCTCTTTAATCTGGAACTCGACGCGGCGGTTTTGCGCACGACCCTGGTCGGTGGCTGCGCGCACGGCCGGATCGTGCTCACCGAAGGCGCTGACGAACAAGCGGCGCTCCTCTACGCCGAGCTCCATGAGTTGGCTCTTCACGTGGAGCGCGCGTGCGGTCGAGAGCCGCAGATTGTAGTCCTCCGAGCCGAGGTCGTCAGCGTGCCCCTGGATTTGGATCACGGCGTACTCGGGGTGGCCCAAGATGAAGCTTGCGACCTTCTGCAAGAGCTCGCGACTGGCCGGCGTAACCACGCGACTATCGCTGCCGAACTGAAGATGTTCGTCGGTGATGATGTGGGTCTGCGTGGCGCGCAGCCCGGCCTCGTCGGGGCAGCCATCGCCGTCGAGCACGCCGTTCGCGGTCTCGTCTTCGCCTGGGCAACGGTCGACCGCGTCAGGCACGCCGTCCTGATCTTCATCAGCGTCTGGGCAGCCGTCCTCATCGCTCGTGCCGTCGAGATCTTCCGCCTCGTTCGGGCACAAGTCGCTCTGATCGAGCAGCCCGTCGCGATCGTTGTCGTTCTCCGGGCAGCCGTCGAAGTCCTCGAAGCCGTCCAGATCCTCGGCGGCTTGATCGCAGGCGTCGTCGATGTCGTAAATGGTGTCCCCATCGTTGTCGACTTCGGGGCAGCCGTCTGCGTCCTCGAAGCCATCCCGATCTTCGGCCACGGTCGGGCAGCCGTCTTTCGGTAGCAGCACCCCATCGCGATCGGCGTCGGGATCCTCGGGCTGACCTGAGCGAGTGGCAGGAAAGAGCGCCCCGTGTAAGCCAAAGACCGCGATGCGTGCGTCGTCGGGGCGGAGACTCCCAGCGTCTGGCTCGATCATTTGCACGTAGCCGACGAACGGGCCGGCCGAGAAGTCCTGCGACATCGCATCAAAGCCGATCGCCGCACGAATGGCGGGGCGCACGAATTCGCCGGTGAGTCCGGCTCCAACGCCGCCGGCAAGCCAAAGACCGTCGGCTGAGAAGGCTTCGTCGGGATTGTCCCCAGCGAGCGGAGACAACGGTCGCAGTCGTGGACCGACCGTCGAGAAGCCCGCTAAGCCGGCCTCGGTGGCCTGGACTCCCTCGGGGCGCGGTGCATCGGGCTGCCCGGCCAGGGCGACCGCACCGAGGCACAACTCGAGTCCGAGCGCGTCGCCCAGCGCGAGCTCGGGCGTTACCGTCGCAGCTCCACCCCAGCTGAACTGCTGTGCCTTCTCCGCTTCTGCGGGATGCGCGGCAGCCGCTTCAACGTGAAGGCTGATTCGGGGACTCGCCTCCGCCGACCTCGCCCATGCGAGAGCTCCGAGGGCCAGAATGCGAAACTGCATGACCTTTGCAAACGGCGCTTGGTCAAGTTTCTTAACGTCTTGACGAAACAAGTGCGCATTGCCGCCGAATGGTGCAAGAAGGCAGAATGCACGGCTTCGGCGGACCGGTAGACAAAGTGGTGGGGGCGCTCAGTCGGGTCCTTCACGGTTTGCGGGGTGCGAGCAACAACACCGTCGCGGATCTGGGCCCGTACTTGGACGTTCCCCCGGAGGAGCTGTACCCGGCCCCGGCGGTACCGCGCGACGTGAAGGTGACCCGAGCCCGCTTCAACCTGAGCCCGCGAGCGGTCTCCACGCTCAAGTGGCATAGCCAGCACGTGGTGCTGTGCCCGCATTATCGGGCGCGCCACGCCAGTGACTACCTGGTGAATCAGCGCGTGGTTGCGCGCTGGATTCACCCAGCTTCCGGGCCGCGCCGGCGCGCTCTGATCTACGTTCACGGCTGGCTAGAGCCGGGGCCGTGGGTGGAGGAAGCCTCGTTCTTGCCGCTCATCCACAACGAACTCGGTGTCGATGTGCTGCACATCCAGCTGCCGTTTCATGGCAGCCGCAATCCCAAAAGCGCCTTGTTCCACGGTGAGTTCTTTTGGAGCGCCGATCTGGTTCGAACGCTGGAGGCCGTACGCCAATCGGCCTTGGACGTGCGTACGCTGATGGCCTGGTTGCGCACCCAAGGGTACGAGGAGGTCGGGGTGACTGGGCTGTCGCTCGGCGGCTCGATCACCATGCTGCTCGCCTGCGTGGAGCCAACGCCGGATTACGTGATCCCGATCATCTCCCACCTCCAGCTGGCCGAGGCGGTCGAGGAGGCCTCCATCCTTTGGCGCATGCGCGAGGACCTCGAGCGCTTCGGCATTGACGCCAGCGAACGAAAGAAGCTCTTCTCACGGCTTGGGCTCGGCGCGCTCAAGCCCAAACTGCCGATCGATCGGCAGTTGTGGGTGGCGGCTCGTGAGGACCAATACATCACCGCGCGCTTGGTCGAGCGGCAGTGGCGCGAGTGGGGGGAGCCTCCAATCGAGTGGATCGCCGGAGGCCACATGACGTTCCCACTTCAAGTCGGCCGCATCTTGTCCCGTATGAAGAAGTTTCACAGCGCGCTCGCGCCATCTGGCTCTCGCGCCCATGGGTCGAATCCGCTAACGTCCTCCGAGGGGGCTGCTCGGCGCTAAGCGACCGAGTAGTTGAATCCGTTGCAGTCAGAGAATCCTTCGCAAAATTCACCGCTTTCGGTGCTGATTCTGGAAGACCATCCGCTCTTGAGCCAAGGGCTGCGAGCGGTCCTCGAGCAGGCGGGCTACAACGTCTCCGCACAGCTCTCGTCGTTGGAGCAGTCCCTCTCGCTCGCGGGCGACCACGACGTGGCGGTTGTGGATATCGAGGTGGAAGGCGGCTCGGGGTTGGAGTTCATTCGCGCCACCCGGGAGCGGAAATTGCCTTGTGTAGTGTTCTCGGCGCACGCCGACGTGCTCCACGTACGTGAGGCCCTGCGGGCTGGTGCACTCGGGTACGTTCGCAAGTCCGCGCCGCCTGCGATCTTGCTCGAGGCCATCGCGAAGGCCGCCGTGGGCGAGCAGTTCCTTTGCGAGACTGCGTCCGCCGCGCTCGCCGAGTCGCCACCCACGAGTCAGAGCCAGGTCACGGCGCGGGAGCTCGAAGTCCTTCAGCTGGTGGCGGAGGGCCTAACGACGAAGGAGATCGCAGCGCAGCTCGGTATCAGCCCGCGCACCGTGGACACGCATCGCGAGCGCCTTTTGGCGAAGTTCAATGCGCATAACGTCGTCGGCCTCACGCGCGCGGCGGAGGTCGCGGGTCTTTTGAAGAAGCATCGCCCGTGAGCCCCGCTTCCCGGCTCAGCCGGGCGCACGAACGCCGAGTCCAAACATGAGCGGTACCCGGGCGACCCCGGGCGGCCAAACCCAGCGCCGACCTTCGGCCGCGACCAGCGCCGGATGTTTGCAGCCATTGGCGTACGGCCATTCGACCAAGCGTTCGAGCTGTAGCCCGGCCTTCACCAACGCTTGCACCGTCTCGGCGAGCCCGTACTGAAAGCTCGCGGCCGGGATCGGATTATCCCCCCGCGGAGCCTGCGTAACGGCCCCGAGCGAGGCCCCTGAATCCGCGACGTAATCGCCCACCGGCTCAATGAAGGGCCCGCGCTGGAAGTAGTCGTCGCGGGTCAACCCGGCCGCCGCGTCGAAGGACCAAATCAGCGGATGAAACTCGACCAACACGAAGCGACCATTCGGCGCGAGCACGCGTCGTACTCCGCTCGCCCAACGCTCGAGGTCGGGCATCCAGCCGACGGCTCCATAGCTCGAGAAGGCCAGCTCAAAGCGAGCCTCGGTCGTCAGCATCCAGTCGCATAGCTCAGCCTCGACGAACGTCGCCGCGAGCTTGGTCGCCTCGGCCAACCCGCGCGCGAACCGGATCGCCTCGGAGCTGAAGTCGACTCCGGTGACCTTTGCTCCACGGCGTGCCAAACACAGCGAATCTTGGCCTGCGTTGCACTGCAGATGAACCAGTGAGCGCCCTTCGAGGGCCCCGAGCAGCTCGAGTTCTTCGGGGAACAGCACGTCGCCACCGGCGTTGAAGAAGGCCGCCTGGTCCCCCTTGTGGCGGTTGTGGTTGCGGGTGGCGATGTCCCAGCTTGCGCGGGTATCGATGGCGGGCTCAAGCGCGCTGGGGGCGGTCATGGCAGCGGGGCCAGGCTTCGAGCGAAGGTGTCTTGCACGGTTCCCTCGTGGTCGATCACGGTGCCGCGGACTTCGGCGCTATCCACCTCGAAAACAATAGCGTGATAAAAAGCGCCGCTAGCGACGCGGCTATCGCAGTATTCGCGGTCAATCGCGAGGTCCACGTCGCTCAGCACGCCCCCGCCTCCACCGCTCGTGAGGTAGGTCGGGCCGGCGCCTAGTTCAAACCGCTCATAACCGTGCATATGGGCCTGCAATACAAAAAGCACGTTGGTCTCCTCGAACACCGGTCCGAGGAAGTCGAACGCGGCGGGATCGTCATTGACGTCGCCGCAAGTGAGCAGCGGTCGGTGAAAGTAGACGACGCTGAAGCGATAGTCTGACCGCTTCGATGCGGCCTCCAAACCTTGTTGCAGCCAAATGGCTTGCGGCGACCCCTGGGAGATCGGCTCCTCGGTGTTGACGGTGAAGAACCAGACACCGCCCGAGTGGACCTGATGATAGGTCTCAGCGCCGTCGAAGCCGGCTTCACCGAAGAAGCGCAGCGCATAGGCCGAAAGCTCCTCGTCGTTTTCGATCTCGTGATTGCCGATCGCTGGGAAGAAGGCACCTTGCGAGAGCATCGGCTGCATGATCGGAAACCACGAGGCCCAGGTCTCGAGCAGCGACGAATAGTATTGGATGTCGCCGCCGTGGATCGTGAAGTCGGGGTTCATTGGCAGGGCGGCGGCCAGGATGTCGTCGGTTACACCGAGCCCGGGGTTGGTGTCACCGATGGCCATGAAGGTGAACGGCTCCCCGCTGGGCCGCGCGGTGCAAAAGCGCCCCTGCCGCTCGGCGTCGGCAACGAGTGAATAGCGGTAGCAAGTGCCTGGTTTCAGCCCGCTGAGCGAAGCCTGGTGCATGTAATAGATGCCGGCCCAATCGGGAGGCGCGTCCCCCAGTGGATAGGCCGTCTTGGTCAGCTCGAACTCACTCTCGACCGAATCCACCAGCTGCTCCTCGCCACCCTCTTCCGGCGTAATTCGAATTGCGCCTTCGCTACCAGGAGCGCACGCCTCCCAGCGAACTCGGGCGCTGGTTTCGTCAACGTGAAGGGCCCACGGTCCTTTCGAGATCCCCGTGGCGTCGCATACGAGCCCCGCCTGTCCGCCCGCGGCGGTCCCGGTGCTGTTTTGCGTGCTGCCACCCCCAGCCGAACTGCCGGTGGTTCCGTCATCGCCGCAGCCAACGGCTGCCGCGATCGCGAGGATGCTCAAGGCTCTGCGCATGGGCCACGATAGATCAGGAAGCCCGGCGCCGCTGCACCGTCCGCCGCTTCGCCTACGGCTTGGGGGCCGGGCAACAGAAGAGGTGATCAGGCACTGCCAGCTCGCAGCCGTCTGCTTTGGGATCAGCCGGCCCAAAGTCCCGGTTGGTCGCTGGATACATGAAGGCTTGGGGACGAGCCGAGTCTTTGCAGTTGCCGTCATGCGCCGCGGAGCGTTTGCGACCTTGAGGCGCGCTCCCGGACGAGCACGACGCCACCATCAGCGCAACCAGCAGGAACCGAAAGACGTTGGCGTTGGGCACGACGATGACCCCAGGGTCGGTGGCGCTAGCTCCCGCGTCAACGTCTCTCGGCCAAGCCGATCAGGCGTACACGCTAAGCGATTGGCCCTGTCGCAGCGGCGGAGCCGCGCTCTCGATCAGCGCAATCGCGTTTTGCCCCTCGAGTTTCTGTTGGTCGAGCGCCTTTTTCGCGACCACAACGGTCTGTGGTGCAGCGGCGCTGACCGCTGAAGTACCGACGGCAGCTGAGATATTCATGGCAAACCTCCAGGTTTGCTATGCGGTCCTTCGAGCCCCGCTCTTGAGCCACCGAACGGCGATCGGGAAGAACGCTCGCTCCGATGCACAAGCGCTTGCTTTGGGCCCACTAACTTGCGAGATTCGTGCCATTCGAATCGGAATTCGCCGAGCAGCGTGGATCGCTAGCGCCGTCGCCGTCATCGGCGGAGGTGCCGCTGCGCTTTGGATCAGTCGTGTGGAGCCGGTGCCCAGCGCACCAGCGTTGGCGCCTCAAACGGCTCCGAGCGAGCTTCCTGCTTCGAGCAAAGACGACGATATCTCGACTGAGGCGCTCTATTTGAGTGATGGCGGGGATGACTACCGCCTGCTCGATCCGGACTCGGTTCGAGAGCTCGGCGTGGACGGTGTGGTCACCTCGCTGTCGGATCTCAACATCCCGGTGACCAAACGCACGATGCGCTACGTGGCGCAGTTCGGTGCTGACGAAAAAGGTCGAAAGTCCTTCATTTCACGCTTCTCGCGCGGCAATCGTTTCCGCGCCTTCATCGAGCGCGAGCTGCTCGAGGCCGGGATGCCTCAAGACTTGGTTTGGGTGGCTGCGATCGAGAGCGGCTTCCGGCCGCAGGCCGCCTCACCCAAAGGCGCGATGGGGCTGTTTCAGTTCATGCCGGAGACGGGTGCACAATACGGGCTACTGCTCAGCAACACGGTGGATGAACGGCGCAGCATCCCCAAGGCGACGCGCGCGGCGATCGCGCACCTCGAGACCCTGTACGAACACTACGGCGCTTGGGATCTAACGCTTGCGGCTTACAACTGCGGGCAAGGTCGCGTGGACGCCGCCCTCGAGAAAGCCGCGCAAATCATCGGCGAGCGCGAGGATCCCATCCTCTTTCATGATCTCGCCGAACGAAAGCTGCTGCCCCGCGAGACGCTCGACTACGTACCGATGATTCAGGCTTTCGCGATCGTCGCGCACAACCGCGCGCAGCTCGAACTCGACAGCCTGACCCTGCCTGAGCCGATGAGCTTTGGCGAGGTCGCGGTACCGCTCGGGACGCCGCTGGCTACGGTCGCGTTGGCCGCTGATATATCGATCTCCGACCTGCGTGAGTACAACCCGGACCTGCTCTCCGACACCACCGGAGACGGCGAAGGAGACACCATCGTCCTCGTGCCAGCGGAGCGCCTTTCCCGTGTTGCCGCCGCGCTTCCCAGCCTGCTTTACGGCGCTGGCGCAAAGAAGTCGGCGAACGAAGAGGACGCAGAGGAGGAGGCCGAGGCGGACGCTGAGCCCGAGCCGACGCCCAGCGAAAGCGAGTCCCAGCCTACGGTCCTGCACGCGCTCGCCAATCGACCGGGTGCCTTCTTGTTGTCGAGCGGCGTGGTGGTCGTGCTCGTGAACGAGCCCGGCTCGCAAGTGAAGGTGAGTGCCAGCGTGGCGCTCCGCGACTGGTCCAAACCCGAAAAAACGCCGCTCTCGACCCACGTGATCGAAGAACGCGCGGTCCCGCTCAAGAAGCTCTCGCTCGAGCTGAAGAAGTTGCAACGCGACCTCGTGACGCAGGCGCGCAGCGTGTCGGCGCCCAAGCTCTACGCCAGCGTGCAAGCCGCGCGGCGCAAGCGCTACGACGCAGCGGAACTGCTTCCGTTCGAGCTGCTCTCCAACAAAGTGTTTCGCCTGGGCCACCCGCTTCACGGCTCGCTGCTCGTTGGCCCCACCCGCAACCAGGCCGATCGCATCGTCTCGGTGGAGCCCTTCTGGGCGGTGGAGACCACCGTCACCCTCAAAGGCAACGTCTCGGCCGAGAAGCACGCCGAGCTTTTGGAGGAAGTGTTCGTCGATCCGATGGCGCCACGGCGCCTGCCGCGTTTGCCCGAAGCAGCCCACGTTCGCCTCGCTCCGGTCGGCAAAGACTTGCTGCTCGGTTGGGGGGCCCATCCTTTCGCTCCGGGCGAAGATGTAGCTGCGGATCTGGCCTTTGCGCTGGCCTGCAATGACCGCTTCGGGCGCTTGCCGTCGCTGGTGGTACGCGACCGCAAGGTGGCCAAGTCGCTCAGCTGCGGCTTGGAAAAGAGCCCGGGGACGATCGTCGCCTGGGTGCGCGCGGCTCCGCAGGGCGATGAGCCCGCGACGACGCTCGAGCGCAGCGTGCTCGAAGCGCTCGTCGGCATCACCGGCCTCGGGCCCAATGAGGACGAGGTCGACACGGCGCGCGACTACCTGCGCGCCGATTGGGCTCGCCGCGTGAGCGCAGCGAAGTCGGAGCCCGAACGGCGGGTGCTCGAACGTGACCAAGAACGCACGCTCTCCCAGCTTGACGACATCTCGCGTGACGCCGTGTTGAACGCGTCTCGCAAGCTGTTTTCGACCAAGCGCCGGGTACTGATCACCTGGGACGGCACGCAGAAGCTGCCCGAAAAGCCGCTCAGCGACTGAGCCCATCGTGATGAGGCCGCCTTTCAGCCGTGACCCCACGACCGCCGGCAGCCGACTCGTTAAGGCGATAGCCGGGCTGGTCGGGATTACGCTAGCCGGGGCCTCTGGCTTTTACGTGATCGGCGGCGGACGCTGGCCCTTCGCCGATTGCCTTTACATGACCGTGATGACGCTCACCACGGTCGGCTTTGGCGAGGTCTTACCCGGGTTCGCTGAAACACCGCACGCCCGCATGTTCAGCACCGGGCTGATGGTGGTTGGCGTTTCCGTCGTGGCCTACTCGGCTTCGTTGGTCGCCGCGGTGGTATTCGAGGGAGAGCTCTCGCGAGCGTTAGGGAACCGCAGGATGAACAAGACGCTGAACCGACTTTCTGACCACTACATCGTGTGCGGCGTGGGCTCGATGGGGATCCACATCGTCGAGGAGCTGGTTCGCACCGGGCAGGCCCTAGCGGTGATCGAGCAGGACGATGAGCGCCTCTCGCGGCTGCAAGAAGCCTTTCCGGACGTGCCCTTCATCAAGGGAGACGCGACCGAGGACGATACCCTGTCAAGGGCCGGACTCGAGCGCGCCAAAGGTCTTTTTGCTGCGTTGTCGCACGACAAGGACAACCTGTTCGTGGTGATCAGCGCACGCCAGACCAACGCCAACGCACGCATCGTCGCACGCGCGATCGAGGGCAAGAGCGTGCAAAAACTCCGAACGGCCGGCGCCAACGCCACCGTGTCTCCCAACTATCTCGGTGGGCGGCGCATGGCCTCCGAGATGGTACGGCCGCAGGTGGTCGCGTTCATGGACGTCGTGTCAAAGGATCGAGACCGCGAGTTCGACATCGAGGAGGTGAGCATCTCAGCAACCTCACAATATGCCGGTAAGACCTTGGCCGAGGCGCGCTTGCGGCAGACGGCCGACGCGCTGGTGCTAGCGGTGGATAGCGCAGACGGCTACCGCTATAACCCACCTGCGGACGCGGTCCTCACCGGCGGCGGCAAGATCATGGTTTTAGCGAACAGCGATGCTGTCGCCAAACTGCGCAAGTTGCTGGGATGAGCGGGTTGCGCTCGCGCTTGGGCTGGGGGCTCTGGGGGCTCACGTGCGCTGTTCCGGCGCTCGCGGCTGCGCAAGAGCCTGCGGCGAGAGCGGAGCCAGCTCCTCCCAGCGAGCCCGTCCTTGACCCTTATCTCGATGAAGAGCCGATCGAGGTAACGGTGCGCGAGCCCGCACGAGCGGAGGGGAGCACGGTGCTAACGCGCGCCGAGGTCCGCGCGATCCCTGGCGCGTTCGGCGACCCGTTCCGCGTCATCGAGTCGGTGCCCAGCGTGGTGCCGCTCGCCTCTGGGGTGCCTTACTTCTATGTGCGAGGCGCGCCGCCGGGAGATGTCGGCTACTTTTTAGATGGTATTCGCGTGCCGCTCTTGTTTCATCTCGGGCTGGGGCCAAGCGTCGTGCACCCAGCGCTGATCGACCGGGTCGAGCTCGCCCCTGGCGCGAATCCCGAGCTTGGTCGCTACGCCGGTGGGGCCGTCCTAGGAACGCTGACGGCTCCGCGGGAAGACCTTCGCGTCGAGGGCAATTTACGCCTTGTCGATACTGGAGCCTTCCTCGAGGTGCCCTTCGATGAAGGCCGCGGTAGCGCTTTTGCGGCCGGACGCGTGGCCTACACCGCGCTTTTGTTCTCCCTCGTCAACTCGTCGGCGGTGCTGAACTATTGGGATTACGCCGGCCGCGTCAGCTACGAGGTTGCCAAGGGGCAGACGGTTAGCTTGTTCGGCTTTGGCGCCTATGACTACTTGGCCGAAAAGCGTGAGGACGGCCCGGATGAGCGGCTTTTCGATACAATGTTCCATCGTATCGACCTGGGCTACGACGTAGATATCAATCCGCGGACGCGGGTCGAACAGGACGTGATCCTCGGCTTTGACCAGACCCACCTCGGTACCGATCAGAAGGTTGTCGATCGCGCGCTCACTCTGCGCAGCACGCTGCGACACGTGGTCGACGACGACGTCGAACTCCGCGCCGGCTTCGACTTGACGGTGGATGACTACTTCGTCGACCTCGAGGAGGAGGAGGGGAGCGGCTTCGCTTCCTTCTTTCGTTCCCGCGAGGATCTCGCGGCTGGCGCATTTCTGTTGATGCCGCTTCAGCTCCCGGGTGGGCTCTCGCTGTTGCCCTCGTTGCGAGCGGACCTTTACGTCTCCGAGGGCAAGAACGCGTTCGGTTTTGACCCGAACCTCTCGGCGCGGTTCGCCCTGCTGCCGCAGCTCGCGCTGCTCACTTCGCACGGTCTAGCTTCCCAGCCGCCGAGCTTCATCGTGGCTGGACCCGGCTTTCGCCCCGGGCTGGATGAAGGCGGCTTGCAACGCGCGTTCTCGTCGAGCGTTGGGGTCGAGGCCAAGCCCTCGGAGGATTGGCTGCTCAAGGCGGCGGTTTATCGCACGGCCTTCTTCGACATCAACGATGCGTTAGGGACTTCGGCCTTGGCCGGGGAAGGTTTCCCCGGCGGCTTCGAGGACTTCAACCCTCGCTTCGACGGCACGAGCCTAGGGCTCGAGCTCTCGGCCAAACGTAGGTTTAGCAAGACCATTGGGGCGATCCTCAGCTACAGCCTCGGCCGCTCCGAACGCAGGGATGCCCGAGGCCAGCGTTTTCCCTCCGGCTTCGATCGCACCCACGTAGCTTCGGCGGCGCTCTCCTTCGACTTTGGCGCGGGTTACAAGGGCGGTATTCGGCAGTTGCTTTACACCGGTACGCCGCTGCTCGACGTGAGCGGGAGCGCGCCGCGGGTCAAAGAGCGGTTGCCGCCGTTCTATCGCATGGACTTCCGCCTGGAGAAGCGCTTCACCATCGGTAAAACCGGCTTCGTGACGATGGTGCTGGAGGCGCTCAACAGCTTCTTGGCGGACGAGGTGCTCGGTGAGTCGTGCGATGAGCAGGGCCGCTGCGAGCAGACCACGCTGGGGCCGATCGCCATTCCCAGTTTTGGGGTCGAGGGCGGTTACTGAGCGCACGCGCGCCTGTATGCTGCGCCGATGAAGAGCCCGAGCGAGAAGCCTTGGAGTCGCCATATCCCTCCAGGCGCTTGGGACTACATCGTTATTGGGTCGGGCATTGGCGGCATGGTGGCTGCGGCGCTGCTCGCCAAGTTGGGCAAGCGGGTGCTCGTGCTCGAACAGCACTATGTACCTGGCGGCTTCACTCATACTTTTAAGCGCAAACAGTGGTCGTGGGACGTCGGCGTTCACGCTGTCGGCGAGGTGACTACCCATTCGTTGCCCGGTCGGGTCTTGGCGGCCCTAACCGATAACGCGCTCAAGTGGCATTCGCTTGGGCCGGTCTACGACGAGTTCCACTATCCCGACGGCTTTCGTATCGACTTCCCCGATACGCCGCGCAAGTTTCGCGAAAACCTGATCGCTGCGTTCCCTGACGAAGAGCAGGCGATTCACCAGTACTTCGCCAAAGTGCGTGAGGTCGCCGTCTCGATGAAGGGCTACTACCTCGGCAAGTTGCTGCCCGGCGGTTGGCCGTCGCGCGCGGCCAATCAGCTGCTTGCGGCGCGCGCTCGGCACTACTTGGATTTGCGCGTCAAACAGGTCGTGGATGAATTGACCGACAACGAGCGGCTCAAGACGGTGTTGACCTCCCAATGGGGTTATTACGGTTCGCCGCCGAGTCGAGCCTCGTTTGGCATGCAGGCGCTCGTGACCAAGCACTTCGAGCATGGCGGTTATTATCCAGTAGGCGGCTCAGGGCAGATCGCCCATACGCTATTGAGCACGGTCGCGCGGGCAGGCGGCGCTACGGCCATCCACGCCGGTGTGCGGCGAATTACCCTCGAGCAAGGCCAGGTATCCGGCGTCGAGCTTGAGGACGGTCGCAAGGTCCTTTGCAAGAAGGTTATCAGCGCGGCGGGCGTGGCCGCCACGGTGAGCCGCTTGCTTCCCGATGAGATCGCCCATGCGGCCTGGGCCGAGCGCGTCGCCGCATTGCCCAAAGCTCCGGCTCACGTATGCCTCTATCTGGGCTTTCGCGGCGATATTCGAGCCGCTGGAGCTTCGGCGGCCAACCGTTGGTTTTACGAGACCTGGAGCTCGCAAGCCGAGGCCTGGGAGGTTACCGCGGATGGGCCGCTGCCCGACGCCCCAGTGCTTTACTGCTCATTCCCGTCGCTCAAAGATCCGAACCACGAGCCCGGTCCGCAAGAGCTTCACACCGGGGAGGTCGTTACTTTCGTTCCTTGGTCGCTGTTCGAGCCATACAAGGACGCGCAATGGCAAAAGCGGGGAGGGGAGTACAGCCGTCTAAAGGAAAGGCTGCATCAGCACCTGCTCGAGCAGTTCCTGCGTCACATGCCCGATCTACGCGACAAGATCGCTCACGCGGAGCTCTCGACGCCAGCAACCACACATCACTTCGTCAGGCCGATGAACGGATCGATCTACGGCCTCGAGCCTACGCCCGAGCGCTTCCGAGTCGATGAACTGCGGCCTGTGTCGCCGGTTCCGGGGCTGAGCTTTGCCGGCTCCGAGGTGTCAGCTGTTGGTGTGATCGGTGCCGCGATGGGAGGCGTGCTCGCGGCGGTCTCCGCTGAACCGCTGCGCGGAATGCGCTGGCTGGCCAAGGTCTCGCGCCGGCCGAGAGCGTGAGTTGCGAAAGGTGAACGTGATTCGCATTTCGTAGATCCATCGCCAGGGTTCAGCGTCCAAGAGGTCATGAAGCTCTTGGCCCACCTATCGTTCTCTGTGCTGTGTCTTGCGTGCGCGGCCTGCGCCTCAACGCCGGCTCCCTCCGCCCAAAGCCCGAACCAGGGCAATCCTACCGTGCCCACAGCGACTGCTCCGCCGGCTTCCGCAGAATCGATCTTCAGGCTGGCGGCGGGCGAACTTCCCGGTTCAAACGGGCACCGCTGGGGCTCTCGAAGCTATGAGATCCGCCGAACTGCCTCCGGGGTGGAGCTGCGTCTGCACGACGTAACCCGCTTTCAAGGCAGCGGAATGAGCCCCCACCAGATGCCGGCCGCTTCGCACCAGTGCTCGGCGTGGGAGCCGCTGTCCGCGGCCGCGAGCGAGTTGGTGAGTCAGCGTTTGGGCAGCGCTGAAGGTGAGGCGTTCGAGTGTCAGAGCCACGCAGAGGTTTGTGCGACACTCGTCCAGTTCCTGAAGGACAGCGCCGTGGTGCCACCGCCGACTGCAACTAGCCCTGCCAGCGGCGCCTCGAGCGATACGCCGATGATGCCCCCCGAGCGACAGGCCCCAACCTACGGGCGTGGACTCGGCGGCTGTTAGGGAATGATCTCAAGCAGGTCACCGGCGCAAACGTCGGCGCCGGTGAGATCGACCGGGACGCCGTCGAGCGAGACCGAGAGCTGGAACGGGACCTCCTCGAACGGCGTGCAGCCTTCACCCTCCCAGGCGCCAACAACGATGTATGCGGAGCCAGCCGCGAGCGTGGTGCTGCCACCTTGCGGGCAGGCATAGCCCTGCGGGTTAGCGACCGTGCACGGCACTTCTTCATCGAACAGAAGGCTCGCTCCGCTTGGATCAATCAGCGCGGCAAAAAGGTCCGCGCCCAAGTCCGAGCCAACGTTGTCGGCCCGAAGTTGCAGGCAGGCTCCCGCGGGAATGCCGTCGATCCTGAAGGCCTTCCCCGGCCAGAACACACCGCTGTCCTCCGGGCAGATCGTGCTGCTCGCACGCTCTGCGCTGAAGTCGGTTGGGCCGGTGCATTCTTCCAGCACCACCTCGGTGATGGGAAGCACGTCACAAGCCGGCTCTGCGCCGCCCGCGCCACCTTGCGACATTCCGCCGTTGCCGCCTTGTGCGCCCTGGCCGCCCGAAGAGGGCCCTGAACTCGAGTCGCCCCCACCGAGCCCGCCCGTTCCGCCGGTGCTCCCGGCTCCACCACTTTGCGCCCCGTCATCCCCGCAGGCCGAGATGCTAATGGCCAATCCGAAGATAGCTATGTAAAGCTGATTCATGGTTCGGTAGGCCTTGTGTAAGCGCACGTTGTACCAGCGTTAGCCTCCACCAGCGCGCCCGCGTTGGTCGTTAGGGTCTGCGGCAGCGGCTTCGCTCCGCCGAGCTCCCCACCCTTGGTGATTGTGAGGGTGATTACGGTGCCGGCGACCGTGAACGTTCCCGACCGTTCCATGACGCCGGACCACACACAGTTGGCCCCCAGCGGGCAGGGCGACATCAGGTCTTTTGCGGTAAACGTCCCGCCTTCCCGGAACTCAAGCTCACGCGCGTAGTTACGCGACCCGCAGGATGCGCTGCGGAAAAGGCCGAGGGGGCTTTGTGCCGGGGGCAATGGCGAAGTCGTCGCTGTTGCGGGCCCTGGCGGCGGAAGGTCTACGCTGACACTCGCGTCGCCCGGCGGCGAGCTGGCGCAGGCGACCAATTGCAGAGCGGCCAGCAAAAATAGCGACCACTTCATCTTCAGGGCGTCGCCGGGGAGCTGAGGTTTTGCGGTGTGGAGGGCGCGCTCACGAAATCCGCCGTGTTGTTCTGCGTATCGACGCAATTGCCCAGCGCGCCGCCGGGTAGACGCTCCAAGCTGACCGCGAGGTTGTTGGTACAGTTGGCAACGATGCCCTTGTCAAAGGGAGTGCCTTCACACTCGTAGCCAGCTCCGAAGGTGAAGCCGCAGCTGAAGCAGACCGCGTCCACGGTGGTGGCGCCGTTGCGAACAATCACGCTTGAGTAGTCCCCGATGCCGCTCGACAAGGAGCCGTCTTTGACGGGAGGCCCTGCGTAGGCCGTTCCACCGAGCAACAGGTGACCGCCGGGCGGGACGACCTGTCCGGTACCGGTGAAGCGAACGCCGTAGGACATCGCTGTGTCGGAACGAGCCTGTACGGTCCAACTGCTCGACATGGTGACTGGGCTGGTGCCAGGGTTGAACAGCTCGACAAAGTCATCGTTGCCGCCTGCCGTACCGCGCGCTCGAACCTCGCTGATGATGAGCACGCCTTCGTTCGGCGTGCATGAGCACGTCCCGGCGCCGTTACAAGCGCCCGTTTCGCAATCGGCCCCGCTGTCGCAGTCTTCACCAAAGCCGCAGGCGTCGCATACCCCGCCGCAGTCCACGTCGGACTCATCTTGGTTCTTGACGCCGTCACTGCAGGTCGCAGCGCAAGAGCCGCTAACGCAAGAGCCGGTGACGCAGTCCCCCGCGACGCTGCAGTCCTCGCCCTCGAGGCAGCCGCTGCAATCCGGTCCGCCGCAATCCACGTCGGTCTCGGCGCCGTTCTTTGTGTTGTCGCCACAGCCGGCGGGCGCACAAGTGAAGATGTCGGTGCAGATCATGCTGGGGCAGTCGATGTCGTCGATGCACTCGACGCACTCGGCAGCGGCGTTGCAGAACTCGTTATTTCCGCAGTCTGCGCCTACCGCCTTCGGCAGGATCATCGCCATGCCGGCAACGCAGCTTTCGCTCGTGCACTCGTTGGTATCGCTTGGAGTATCGGAGTTGTCCTCCTGCCCGACGATGATCCCCGCGCCGTCACAAACGCGCTTCAAGCAGTCACCAGCCATTTGATCGCGCGCCAAGGTCCCCGCTTCTGTTGCATCCACGCCGCAGGTGCCGGCTTCGCAGGTTCGCGTGCCGCACTCGTTGTCTTCGCCGGGGCAGTCTGCGGGGCCGGTGCAGCTCGCCGGGGCACCGCCCTCACCGCCCTGCCCGCCACCGCCGGCGTTCGTTCCTCCGGTGTTGGGTGCGCCGCCCTCCACCAACGTGTCGGTGTACACGTCACAGCCTGCTGCGCCGAGCAGCGCGGCCAAAACCCAGCCGAAGGTTGCCGTTGGCGTGATGCGCAAGGAGCTAAGCATGGGCCCGGCATAGCCGACCCCGCGATGCGCCTCAAGCCGCAGCCGAAGCTTCAATCCGCAGCGACCCGAAGGTGCTGCTAGCGAGCTTTGGGGGCGGCCGTCGTCACCCAAGCGACGGCTTCCGCCTCATCGTGGAAGGCGATCAGTCGCTGGGCCTCATGAAGCCTTTGGAGCCGATCCACCTGTAGCGAGCCGAGGGCGCTCTGGACCAGCAGCGCGTTGCGCTCAAAACGAGCCGCCACGCGCTGGCTAGCCATTACGATCGCTTGCAACAGCAGCGGATCGGTAGAGAGCGGACCCAGCCGAGTATCGTAAAGAAGTCCGCGAGCCGACGCTGCTTTGGTTTTTACGGCTCGCTCAACCTTGAGAAAACTCTCCTCGATCTCTGAAATGGAGGGAAACGGCGCGGCGGTGCGGTTGAGCCGGACGTAACCCTGAGCCGCCTGGAGCTGTACAATCAGGTAAGGGTCTTGAAAGATCGTCGGCATAGGCTCTCCGCTACTGCGGACCGCTGCAGCCGAGCACCACGTCCACCTTCTCCACCTCTCCGCTCTTGAGCTCGCTGCAAGCGGTGCCGTGGAAGGTGACCTGGTTGGTGCCCGCGTCGTAGCTCCAGCCAGCCATCATGGTCGCGTCCTCAGGTACCGGTGCCTGATCGAAAAAGACGTAAATTTGGCTCGAATCGGGCGGCACCGTATCGAGCGTGAAGGTGCAGCTGATCGCCTTGGTGGCAATCACCTCCAGCGCGGCTAGCAGGCTGGCTTGATCCGCCGCATCGTAGTAGCTCGGTCCGGAGTTCGGCACGCCCCCCGCTTCCGCAAACAAGTCCATCTGCTCCGGATCGACGCCATCACCAAAGCCCAATACGAAGGTGGGAACATTGGCCGTTAAAAGTTCAGCAATGGTGGCCAGCGTTCCGTTGTCTCCGCCGGCTGCATTGCAACCAGCTTGTTTGCCGTCGGTGAGCAACGCTACATAGCTATCTCGCGTTGCGTCGGCTAGCTCGGGTGCCGCCGCCGCCTGCGTCATCGCTGTGTCGATGTTGGTTACGCACGGGCCGTCGGGGAAGTAGGGGTCATTGTTCGCTAGTGCGTTGGTCAATAGCGTTTGAATCGCGGGCGCGGAGCCCGGCGCAATGGGCACGGGGATGACGTCCTGCGCGCAGTTGGGCGCTACCAAGTCCGGAAACAGCGTAAGGCCAAAGCGAATTTTGTCGCCGTAGTTGGTGGTGAAGGTGTTGATCGCCGCGACGGCCGCTTCCCATTTGGTGGCCCCTCCGGGCACTACCTGGGTCATCGAGCAGGAGCGGTCGAGGACCAGCAGTACATTGGGTGCAATAGGCTCGATGGTCGCCATCAGGTCTTCGCAGCCACCCCCAGGAACGCAGGTCATCGAGGGTACGTCGCAGACAGTCCCTGGCTGAGTGCAGTCGTTGTCATCCAAGCAGCTACCGACATCGATGCATTGCCCCGCCGCACTGCAAAACTGCGGCGCGACGCACGCGGGCTCACAGCCTACCACCCCGCCGCCAGAGCCGCCGCCGGCGCTGCCTGTCGCCCCGCCGCCGCCATCACCCCCCGCGCCACCTAGCCCTCCCGTTGCGCCCGTCGCTCCAGAGCCGCCGCCTCCCGAGCCGCTGTCGGAGCAAGCGACTACGAGAGTGAGCACGGTGGCAATGAGGCGAAGCTTGTACATCCCGGAATTGGACCAGATCAGGTGCCGCCGTGAAAGAGCGATTGACCGCGCGGCTCGAGAGTCGCAGCTTACGCCCTTGTCAGCGCACACAGCTCTGCCTACCCACCCTCGGTGAATACGCTCCATTTGTCGCCAGGGTCGCTGCCCAATCGGAACGAAAGAGTTCGCGCCTTGCGCGCGTTGATGGGCACGCCTGACCGTCGCGTCGCGCAGATGGCGCTGGGTATCCGCAACACGGCCCACCGTCACTTCGAGGCCGAAGTCGTCCCGCTCGTTGAACAACATTGGCCCGCAACGATAGGGTCGACCTTCTACGCGAAGCTCCGCATTGGGGCGTGCGATCTCTACGCCTCGGCGCCGTATACAGCGATGTTCTGCGCACCCGAGCGTCCAGCTTTGGTGCGCGCCGTGACGTTGCTCGGAAACGCAGTGCGGCTACCGCCTTTCGCTTTGCCTCTGCTTGGGCGCCTGACGATGGAGCTATTGGGCCGCTACGCCTATCGCGACGAGCATCGGCGTATCATCTTGGTGGCGGCCTTCGTGGTCGTGGTGGACCACGTCTTTGACCACTGTATGAAGCAGCCTGGGCCGCTCCGTGCTGAGGTTCTGATTGCGGTGATCGACGGCACGCGTGCGCCTGAATCGGATGAGCTGCGGCTGGTTCGGGCCTTGGTCCTTGCGATGGGTCGAGGCTTGGGGCCGGCGGATCAGGCCTGCTTCGACGCTGCGATGAGCGGCGTACGCAGCTGGATCCACGCGGAGGTGAGGGCGATGGAGGGCCAGGTTGACCCCCTCGGACTCGGCCATCGACTCGCTGGGGTGGAAGGCACGATTGACGGTCTGCTATTCCCGGTGGCTCGTTTCGGTTGTGTCGGCGCGCGAAGTTGGATGGTGCAGGTGTCGATGTTCGTCCAAATCATGGACGATTGGCTCGACCTCGAGAGCGACGCTCGCTCGGACCGTCCCACGCCGGTGACCGAGGGAGCGTGGGGATATCGTGATCTTGCGCGGGCCTGGCAGCAGACCCTCGACGGGCTCGAGAGCCTGGTTCGGGAGGCGGATCTTTCGGCTCCTCACTACGTTGCCTTCGTGCGCTCGAGCTACGTGTGCATGATGCACGATGTGATGGAGGCCATGGTGGAGAGACCGGATCAGTGAAGTCGTTCGAGACTAGCTCGGAACTGGATCTGTCCTTTCTAGCGCCTGTGCTCTTGGTCATGGGCAAAGGTGGCGTCGGAAAGACTACGGTTGCGGCGGGTCTTGCTTACGCTGCGTCGAGCGCGGAAGCGCCTGCCACGCTGGTCGAGTTTGGCGACGGCGAGTCCGGTAAACGCGCGCTCTTGGGTTCGGACCGCATTGTCGAGCACGTGGTCATCACGCCAGAGCAAGCGCTCGAAGCAGGGGCCGCGCCGCTCTTTGGCTCGGCGCTCTTGGCCAAGGTCGCCCTTGGCAACTTCGCGATGAAGCCGCTATTGCGAGCTGCCCCGGCGATTCGCGAGCTCGCCATGCTCGAGGCGGTGCGGGTGGTAGCGGCCCAGCGCCCGGGCCGACGTATCGTCGTCGATATGCCGGCGACTGGGCACGGCGTCGCTTGGCTTCGCGTCCCGCGGCAGGGGCGGGATTTTCTCGGCTCCGGTCCGTTATTCGAATTGTGCGACGGGCTCGCTCGCAACTTGCTTAGTCAGGGCCGCGCATCGATCGTGGTGGTTACGCTACCCGAGGCCCTGGTGATCGAGGAGACGCTCGAGCTGTGTTTGGCGTTGCAGACCGAGACCGCGTTGAGCGTGCAAGCGCTCGTGCTCAATCGACAAGCCGGGCCGGTGGCGCAAGCAGCCCTCGCTGATGCACTTCAATGGTCGCAAAAGGGGGGAGCAATCGGTGCGGCAGCCCAAGAGCTGCTCACGATCTTGCGGTCGCGCGAGCAGACCCGCGAAGCGCAACGTACGGCGCTCGCGCCGCTGCGAGCCAGCGGCTGTCGCTTCCTGAGCGTCACCGAGACGGTCGAAGCGCCGCTTGCGCAACGTGTGGCCGCGATGCTCGCGGAGCTAGGCGAAGTATGAAGCCTCAAAAGGCGAAGCTGCCGCACGTCGTCGTTTGCGCCGGAGGCGGTGGCGTCGGCAAGACCACGACCTCAGCCGCTTTGGCGTTGGCCTCGGCTACCGCGGGCAACCACACCTTGGTGGTGACGATCGACCCTGCGCGACGGCTGGCCAGTGCGTTGGGCGTGCCGCGTAGCGAGGCGCTGATGCCGGTGCAGCGAGCAGGTCTAACCGGCGTTCTCGACGTGCTGATGCCGGACCCGCGGCGATCGATGGGCCTGTTCATCGACGATCTATTTGCAAATGAGCCCGAGGCGAAGGCGCATCTAATGGGCAATCGGCTTTTTATTGGCTTGAGCGATGCTGCAGCAGGAGTGCACGAGCTCGTCGCCATGAATCTCGTGGCGCAGGCGGCGGCGCAAGGCCGCTATCAGGTTATCGTGATTGATACGGCGCCATCGCGACACGCGATCGACTTTGTCTCCTATCCAGCCCGTCTCGCGAGTCTGCTTGGCGGAAAAACGGTGGCGTGGCTCGCGGGCCTCGCAGAACGAAGCGCACAGGCGCCTGCAAAGCGTGGCGTGCTTTCATGGGGTGCTAGCCGGGTAGAGAGCTTGCTGTCGCGCGTTACCGGCCCCAACCTATTGGCGGATACGGCGAGTCTATTTGGGGACATCGCCAAGGTGCGTGGTCAATTCGTCGAGCGTACTCGGCAGGCAGGAGAGCTGCTGACGGGCGACCAAACCTCCTATTTGCTGGTGGTCGCGCCCACGACCGCCGCGTTGGACGACGCCGCCTATTTGAACAAGCGGCTGCGCTCGCTCGGCCGCCCGGTGCGCGCCGTGGTGATGAATCGCGCCGACGTCGCTGCTCCTTCCTATCTGCAACCGCTGCAATCGCAGGCGGATCTCCCTGGTTCTCTGAGGCTCACGCTCGACGCGCTGGAAGAGGAGAGGCGGTCGCGTACGCTGATGGCGGCACGTGCTGAGAAGACGCTGCGCGCCAGTTTTCCGCGTCAGCCGATCGTTCGCTTGCCCTTCCTCGAGGGACTTACGCCGAGTGAGGTGGCCGCGCGTTTGGCGCTCGAACTTGGGCCTGAGTTCCAGCAACGGTGGCTGTAGTCCACGCAATGACACGGGGTACACGGTCAGAAGCTGCACCGAACCCCGTACCGCGATCACACCAATAGTTTGGCGAGCTACCGAGGGGTGGTTGTAGGCTCGCGCGGTGGGGGACACGGTTGATGAGCGCGCCATCTTTGTCAAAGGACCGGTGGTGCTATTCAAGTGGCGAAACGCGCCCGGTTGGCCTGTCGAATACGCCTCGCCCAACGTCGTCGAAGTGTTTGGCTACTCTGCACAGGCGTTCCTTTCGGGCGAAATCTCCTACGGCGAGCTGATCGAGCCGATGGATGGTGAGCGCGTCGCTCGCGAGGTCGCCGCTGCGTCTGAGAGCGGAGCCAAGTCCTTCGTGCACGAGCCCTATCGGATCCGCGCGCGCGACGGATCTGTGCGCTGGCTCTACGACTTTACGCAGCTGCTCCGCGACCCTGAGGGCAACGTAACGCACTATCAAGGGTACGTGATTGACACCACGGAGCGCGTCATCGCTCAGGACGAAGCTCGCGAACTCGAGCGCAGGCTTTTTCATTCGCAGAAGCTCGAGAGTCTGGGCGTCCTCGCCGGTGGGGTCGCACATGACTTCAATAACCTCCTAACGGGAATTCTCGGCCAGGCCTCGCTGGCGAAGCGGCGACTGGGGCAATCGCCCGAGGGGCTTGCTGAAGCGCTCGACCAAATCGAGATCCTCAGCCGTCGAGCCGCCGACCTGACTCGCCAGCTACTTGCCTATTCGGGTAAGGGCACCTTCGTCATCGGACCGGTGGACCTGGGCGAGGTGGTTCGGGAGCTGCGCGGGATGCTCGAGGTCGTGATACCGAAGAAGGCCAGTTTGGAGCTGGAACTCGGCGCGATCCCCAAAGTGCTTGGCGACCGCGCGCAGTTGCAACAGGTGGTGATGAATCTGCTCACCAACGCTGCCGAAGCGTTGGGGGATAACGTCGGGGCGATACGTCTACGCACGCAGATCATTGAGCAGACGGCGGAGAGTCTCGCTGCGCGGGGTGCGAGCTCGCTGCAGCCTGGTCGCTACGTATCGCTCGAGGTTGAGGACTCCGGCTGCGGCATGACCGAGGAGGTCCGTGAGCGATTGTTCGATCCGTTCTTCACTACGAAGACGACGGGGCGGGGGTTGGGCATGTCCGCCGTGTTGGGGATCGTGCGCGGGCACAAAGGCCACATCGAGGTTCGATCCACGCCTGGACGCGGCACCACGTTCCAGCTGTTGCTGCCGCCAACGAATGAGCGCGCTCGGGAAGCGCTGCCTGAGGTCGATGCTCGAAAGCCAGGGGTGGGGACCCTCCTGGTGGTCGATGATGAAGCCAGTATTCGGCAAATTTTGAAGGTGCTTCTTGGCTACCTCGGCTACCAAGTCCTGTTAGCGGAAAACGGCGCGCAGGCACTGGAGCTGTACCAACAGCACGCCTCGGAGATCGTGCTCGTGCTGATGGACATGACGATGCCGGTGATGTCGGGACCCGAGGCTCTCCGGCTGCTACGGGCGCAAGCGCCAACCTTGCCCATCGTGCTATCGAGTGGCTTCAGCGAGCACGACGCCGCCCGTTCGTTGGGCTGCGAACAAGCAACGGCATTTCTGCAAAAACCTTACGACACGGCCGAGATCGAACGGGTGATCACGACCGCTCTGTCAAAGACTAGTCGCTAGCGCTGCTTCCCGAGAGGTCGGCGCCAGCGGTGTTGCAGCCGAAATCTAAGTGAGGCTGCCACTAACTCTCGTCCAAATTTAGCTTGGAGAGCTTGTAGACCAGCGTCCTCCTCGGTAGGCCCAGGAGTTCAGCAGCCTTGGTTCGGTTGCCACCAGTCTCGCGTAGCGCCGCAAGAATTCGCTCCCGCTCGAAGTCTTTCACCGATGACCGTACATCGGGAATGCGGACGTTTGCATCGCTCGTCGGTGGAGGATCGGCGGTGCGTGTGTGAAGGGCTTCTGGCAGATGCTCCACGTCGATCGTTGTGCCATCGCAGAAAGCGATGGCCCGCTCCATCACGTGCTTGAGCTCCCGCACGTTGCCAGGCCAGGCGTAGCTCGCAAGCCGTGCGTCGGCTGCAGGCGTGAGCTGCGGTGGCTTGGCAGCCAACGTCCGCAAAAAGAATCGGGCGAGCGCGCCAACCTCGGTTGCGCGTTCGCGAAGCGGCGGTAGCCGAAGCGAGACTCCGTTGAGCCGAAATAGGAGGTCCTGTCGGAACTTCTTTTCGAGCGCGAGCGTGGTCAGATCTTGGTGTGTCGCCGCTACCACGCGAAGATCCACCTTGCGCTCCTGGTTCGCTCCCACGCGGCGCACCGTTTGTTCTTCGAGGACTCGCAAAAGTTTGGCCTGCAACGGGAGCGGGAGTTCACCGATCTCATCGAGGAAGAGCGTCCCCTTGTCGGCACTTTCAATTAGCCCAGCCTTGGCTGTGACGGCCCCGGAGAAGGCACCGCGCTCATGCCCAAAGAGCTCGCTCTCGATCAGGTTTTCCGGGAGTGTCGCCGTGTTGACCGCCACGAGCGGGCCGCTGCGACCGCTCAAACGGTGCAATTCACGCGCGAATACTTCCTTCCCCGTTCCCGTCTCCCCAAGCAGGAGTACCGAGAGCGCCCTAGGAGCTACACGACGAAGCTCCGAGTGGAGGCGCACGAGCGAGGGATAGCGGAAAGGCTCGGGTATATCGGCTGATTCTTGGGGCGTCGCTTCGCTCGCCTGACCGTTTAGCACCTGCTCGAGTGCGAGCACGAGCTGTCGCCCGCTGAGTCCGGCGGGAGAAAGCCAAAGCCGCGCTAGCGCTCCCGCCTTCTGCGTGAGCCCCTGTCTTAGCCACAGCGCAACGGAGGCCTCGGTTGCAACGACGTAGCAATCGTCACCGCAAAATCCTACCCGGGCTGACTCGGGTAGGGCACGAAGCAGCTCAAAAACGCCTTGGTTCGCGGGCGTTTGGTCGCCAGTAAGTTCAATCAACGTCAGCGTCGCTTCACGCGAGGAGCGCAACAACGCAGCTTGCAACTCGGGCAAGAGCGAGAACGGGCGAGCCGCAGAGGGCAAGGTGCTTCGACGTACCAGCGCGAGTTGCACGTCTCCTGCGATCACCACATCGGCCGGACTAAAGTGAACATCGTCGGCGCCGACGAGCTCACCGTTCAGCCGGGTACCGTTGCGCGATCCGAGGTCGCGCAACGTGGCCCCAGCGCCTGTCAGCTCCACTGCGAGGTGAAGCCGCGAAAGCGAGGGACTGCCGATTCGGATGGAAGCCTCGCGATCTCTGCCCACGCTGAGAATGCGGCCCACCGGCAGCTCCAGCACGATCGCCTCATGACCCGCCCGAACGATCGAAAGGCACAGTTCCAGCTCTCCCGCCTCGAGCACAAAGGCTCGATCAACGGTTTCTTCAGAGGCACGCCGCGCCATGGCGGCAAAGCCTACTACGTTCAACCATCGTCAACGCAGCTTACGATGACCGTTACGGTCCCCGTCCCCGTGATCACACACGCATCTTGGCCGTTCTGTGGGGTACAACCTTCAAAGACAGGGTCGCCGCTCGAACAATCTGCCTTCAGCTCGACTCCAGAGGCGTAGCAGCCGCTTAGCTCCGCGGGCGCTCCATTGATCTCACACTCGGCAAGCTCGTCACAGGTGAGGTCGACTCGAAGCAAGCCATCGCAACCGTTGCCCCCGGCGCCGCCTGAGCCACCTTCTGAACCTGCGCCCGAACCACCTCCTCCAGACACAACGTAGAAGTCGGAGGTTCCAAGCACTGTAGTGCAGCCTGTGCCCAAGGCTGCTGTGATCAACAAAAGTGTAAGAACGCGCATAATCACCAGGTTCCTTCGACAGCAACCGTTGTGCCACCAACGCGCAATTGCAACGTGCTCGCGTTGACGGAGGGCGCGGCTGAGCTGGTTGTTGCGTCCACGATCCAGACCACGCCGCCGGCGGTCGCCAGCAAACCACCAACGACGAACAACGCGGTTGAAACAACAGCTGTGGTTTCGTGAGTGGAGAGTTGGTCTGCCTCGGAGCCTCGTGCGCAGGCTCCGACGATCCCTCCTTCGTTGCAGGCCTCTTTGAGCGTGCTGGCCTGCCCCATCGCGATGGCTCCGGCGATGCCACCCCCTAACAGAGACGCGCCTCCGATCGACAAGAGCACCGGTACCGCCAATGTCAGGCGCTCTGCGGGAGGAGTCGGTTGAATTACGGGCGGCGGGAGCACGGGCGGTGGGGACACAGGAATCATTGGCGTCTCGACCGGGGGCGGAGGCGCAGTCTCGACCGGGGGCGGAGGAAGCGGAGGTGGGGGAGCTTGAACAGCAGTAACTGTGAGCTCCCGTGTTTCGCCTTCGTTGAGTTTGAACTTGGTTTCGGCTTGGTCTGTCCCGAGTCGGACCACCACCGTGTGGTCCCCTGGGTCGAGCTCGAGCGCTGCGCTGAGCAACTCTTGGCTCACTGCTTTGCCGTCGACGGTCACTCTTTGCTCAGCTGGTTGCTCGCCTACGAACGTGAGCCTAACCTTGGGGATCTTTGACTCGAGCTCGCTGGCGAAGAGTACGGCATCTTTGCGGGCCGCCTTCGACTTGCTGGTTTCTGTTTTGGTCACGGGCAACTCGCTCACGCTTTTGGCGAGCGTACGAGCTTCCAGAAGTGAACCTTGGGTTGCAAGAACGCGAGCCAACTCAAGCCGGGTTACGGGGGTGGGCGCCAACTCGTGCGCTTTGCGAAACAGCGCGACCGACTCGCTCGGCTTACCATCCGCGAGCAGTTTGCGCGCCTCGGTGTAGAGGCGCTTTGCCTCAGCGCGGTCGTTCGCGGTCACTTCTTGTCCAAAGGAGCTGGTTGTGAAAACTAGGCAAGCAAGCCCAAATCCGAGTGCGAAGAGTCTATTCGATGCCATTGGGGTCAACAGGAGGCGGGTCAATCCGAGGAGGTTTGGGCGGCTTACGCAAGGCGGGTGCCACCGTCCCACTTGGCGGAGGGCTTGCCGATGCGGCGCTAGCACTCGCGGCTGTCGCTGAGCGGACGGTTACGCTCAGCGCCCCTGGCGAGACCGCGCTCGCAATGCTGGTTGTCGCGGCTGGGGGCGATGATTCCACGGCTGGCTTGCTCTCAACGCTGCTTGCGCCGGTGGCGCTCGGCTCTTCATCTGCGGCGTTGCTCGGGCTGAGCGCCCACCAGGCCGCTGGTATCCCCGCCAGCGCGGCAACCAGCGCCACTCCCCAAGGACCACTTTTGCGCTTGGGGATCTCGATCGTCTCGTGGCGGCTCGAGAGCTCGGGAAGGAGCTCCGCTACCTTCACCGCGCCGGATTGCTGGTTCACTGTGTCGGCGAGGGCGGAGACCGGACTCGGGTCGTTCGGCACGGCACGAAGCACTGCGATGGGCTGGTTCGGCTGCCGGTGAAAGTAGGGCGCCAACAAGGTCGCAACGTCATCGCTCGAGGTCTCGAGCTCGCTTTCGATCAAGGCCAGCTCGATCGCCTCTTTGAGTTGCTGGGCCGTGGCGTAGCGCTCCGAGACCTGCTTTTGCAGGGTCTTGTGCACGACTGCCCGCAGCGGCTCTGGGGTCTGCGGTCCCATCGGTGCAACCGGGGTTGGACCAACCAGCGCAGCCAAGCGGCCGATGTCGGTGGCAGCCTCAAACGGAGGGCGGCCCTCGAGCAGCTCGTAGATCACAGCTCCCAAGGCCCAAATGTCCGCGCGGCGGTCCACCTCTTCGCTGCGCGCTTGCTCCGGCGCCATGAAGCTGATCTTGCCCTTGATGTAGCCGGTGGTCGTATCGGGCGCGAGGCGCTCCTTCGCCTTGGCGATGCCGAAGTCGATCACTTTGGCGATCCCCAGTCGCGAGACGAGGATGTTCTGTGGGGAGACATCTCGGTGCACGAGCCCAATGAGCGCGCCGTCCTGGCTTAGTTCGTGCGCCACGTGCAGGCCGGCGCAAGCGTCCGCGATTACGCGAAACACCGCCCGCGCTGGCAAACGTTTGCCCACGGTATCGGCGCGCATGGCCAGCTCGTCGAGTGAATCCCCCTCGACGAGCTCCATCACGAAGTAGAGTGACCGTGGGTCCTCTCCAACCTCCCATATCTGTGTGACATTGGGGTGCTGGATGCGCGCGACCAGGCGAGCCTCATCAAGAAGCATGTCCTGAAAACGCTTGTGACTCGCACGTCCTTGGCGAATCACCTTGATGGCGACGTCGCGCTCGAAGCCGCCGGGGCCGATCGAGCGCGCCTTCCAAACCGAGGCGAACCCGCCGCCGCCAATGGTCGCAACCAGCTCGTATCGACCTAGCTTGTCGCCCGCACGAAAGTCCTCTCTCAGAACGCCTCCAACGCCTGAGAACTGTGGCCGATTCAGCTATCGGCTACAAGCTTAGCGGTCGCGCTACTGGCCGCCCGCTCCGCCTGCTCCACCGAGGCCGCCGGAGCCGCCCGTGGTTGGCGGAGCGCCGTACGCGCCGCCGACGTTGGCGCCGCCGCTACCGCCAATTCCACCTGCGCCGCCACCGCCGTCTTGACCCCCACCGCCGGTGCTCGTGGTCGGGCCGGAGCCGTACGCACCGCCCACGTTGGAGCCAGCACTACCGTCGTCACTGCCCGAATCTCCGCAGGCGCCGAGCGTGGGGGAGGCTGCTGCTACTGCGAGCCCCATCAGCAAGGACGCAGCCGTGCGCTGCGTGCTGCTGGTTCCGCGCACGACAGCTTGCCCGCAAGAGGGGCAGGCGGAGGCGTTGGCGGAGAGGAAGGTGTCACACTGGGGGCAAGAGGCGAGGGTGCCTTGATAACGCATGCGCAAAGAATCAAGCGACCCGCTCCGATCTTGTCAATGCGAGAAGTATCTGTCCCGGTTGCGATTCCCTGCAGCTTGAGCGACCCTTCCGTCGTGAGCGACTCGCAATTCGTCAAGGTTCCTCTGCCCACCCGCAACCTCGAGAACAGGGACACCACGCGGGCGTTTCCGCTGTACGTCGTTTGGGAGATCACCATGAAGTGTGATCAGCCCTGCCAGCACTGCGGTTCGCGCTCCGGGCGGGTACGGGAGTCGGAGCTTTCGACCGACGAGGCGATGGAGGTGGTTGCAGCGCTCGTGCGCATGGGCACCCGTGAGTGCACGTTGATCGGCGGAGAGGCGTATCTTCGTGATGATTGCGCCCAACTGATCGAGGCGCTCACCAAAGGCGGTATTCGCGTCAGCATGCAGACGGGCGGCCGCGCTTTCACGGCGGAGCGAGCCGCCCGGTTCAAGGCCGCTGGGCTCGAGAGCCTTGGCGTCTCAATCGATGGCTTGGCCAAAGCCCACGACCAATTGCGGGGCAACCTTGGCAGTTTCAGCGCCGCGTGGAAGGCGCTCATGGCGGCGCGTGACGCGGGGCTCATCATCTCCGCCAATACCCAGATCAACAAAGTGAACCTCCCCGATCTCGAGGAGCTCGCGGCACGCTTTCGTCGGGAAGGCGTTCAGACTTGGCAATGCCAATTGACCGGTCCGCTCGGCAAAGCGGCCGATCAACCGGAGCGCATCATCGACCCGTGGCAGATCGTGGAGATCATGGATCGGTTGGCCGCCATTCAGTTGGAGGCAATGCGCGAGTATGAACAGGGAGGGCGTAAGGGCATCCCATTCAACGTCTTCGCCAACAACAACATCGGCTACTTCGGCCCGCACGAGAAGGTGCTGCGCTCGACGCCCTACGGCAAGGAGACGCATTGGCGCGGCTGCGTCGCAGGAATCTACTCGCTCGGTATCGAGAGCAACGGCACGCTCAAGGCCTGCCCGACGTTGCCAACCGCGCCCTACAACGCTGGAAACATCCGCGACATGTCGCTCGAGGACGTTTGGCGCGGCTCAGAGATCATGCGCTTCGCGCGCGATCGCGGGACGGAGGAGCTTTGGGGTTTTTGCAAGACCTGCGACTACGGCGAGGTGTGCCAGGCAGGCTGCTCCTGGACGGCGCACTCCACGCTGGGCAAACGTGGCAACAACCCATTTTGCTACCACCGCGTGATTCAACTGCGAAAGAAGGGCATTCGCGAACGCCTGATACCGGTGGAGAAGGCGCCCGGCGTGCCCTTTGATTTTGGTCGCTTCGAGATCCGCGAAGAGCCGATCCCCAACGAGTAACTACGAGTGAAAGCCTGCGCGAGCGTAGAGCCCCGAGCGAGTCGGGGCTCCCGCGAGTTCTTCGTTAGGGCGCTCCGCCTGCGCCGCCCGCTCCGCCCGCTCCAGGTTCACCGCCACTCGAAGTGGGGCCGGCGCCGTAGGCTGAGGCCATCATGTTGCCGCCCGCTCCGCCTTCACCGCCACCGCTCGTGGTGGGGCCGGCACCGTAGGCCGAGGAGGTGTTGTCTCCTCCAGCACCGCCGCCGCCCGTCTCCCCCGTCGAGCTGCTACCTGAGTCCCCACAACCGCTGACCAACGGCGAGGCCGTGGCGACGGCGAGGCCCATCAGCAACGAGGCTGCAGTGCGTTGCGCGGTTGTAGCGCCGCTGACGAGACTATGGCCGCACGAGGGGCAGGCCGAAGCCGTTTTCACGAGGAAGGTGTCGCAGTGAGGGCAGGAAGCAAGGGTACCTTGGTAGCGCATCCGCACATGGTCGGGAAAAGTTGCCGTTGCGTCAATGGATGTCGGCAGCCCTGGCGCCCGCTACCGCGCCGTGGTCGTCTTGGGCATGGCCTTTCGTCCTTCGCTCGCGGTTGCCTGGTTGACTTTGCTTGGATGCTCCGCTGGTAGCTCGGACAACGGCAACTCCGCTGGCAGCGCTGCTGAGGGCGGATTCAGTGCGAGCGGAGGGAGCAGCGGTGAAACAGGCGGTCAGGGCGGAGGGTTTCTGACGACCGGCGGCGGCGGTGAAGGCGGCGCTGCGGAGGAGATCGCCGAGGTCTTCGGTCACACGGCCTCCGAGCTGTACCGTCTCGACCCGGAGACGAAAGCCGTCTCGCTGGTGAACACCTTCAGTGGCTGCAATACGGTAATCGACATCGCGCTCGACAAGGATTCGACGCTCGTCGCGACGTCGGTGGACGGAGTCTACGAGGTGGACAAGTTAACTGCGGCCTGCACGTTGATCCAAACCGGCGACTATCCGAACTCACTATCGTTCATTCCCGCCGGTACGCTCGACCCGAACGTGGAGGCTTTAGTTGGTTATCGCGGCGACGAATATGTGCGTATTGATCCGCAGACCGGTAGCATTCAGTCGATTGGCTATCTTGGTGGAAACGGCCTCCTTTCGAGTGGAGACGTCGTTTCGGTCAAGGGTGGTAGTAGTTATTTGACCGTTACCGGCATTGACTGCCCGTCGGATTGTTTGGTCGAGATCAACCCAAGCACCGGAGCCATGATCACCAATTGGGGCCCGCTTGGTTACTCCGCCGTCTACGGCATCGCCTTCTGGGCGGGCAGCGTGTACGGCTTTGATGCTGCTGGTAACCTGTTCGAGGTCACGTTCACTGGCGGGGTGATGACGACCACGCTGATCGAACAGACCGGCACATCGTTCTACGGAGCGGGCTCCACTACTTCGGCGCCGCCAGTGCCGGTGCCCAACTGAGCCGGCTGCTCGGCGCTCTTGGCCTCAGCTAGCCGCACCCGGTGTGCCCTAACTTGCAACGCGATGCGATTGAGCGTGCCAACGCACGGGTCGCATGAAGAGCCGCAGCAGCTCGGCCAAGCCTCACGCGGGAGCTCCAACTGCTCGAGGATGCTGAGCGCATAGTCCGCCGAAGTTCCGGCCTGTTTGAGCAGCCTTTGTGCGAGCTCGAGCTCGCTTTCCGCTGACGCGTGCGGGGGCTCTACTGAGGGGACCATCGCTAAAGCATAACGGAAAATCCAGGAAAACTGCGGCTGGATGGACTAGTGAGGTATCCATGGTCAAGCGAGCGTTTGGCGTATCGAGGGTTGCAGCTTTGATCGTGTTCTTGGGCTGTGCAGGCCAAGAAACTGCTGGGGTCGGCGGTAGCGCCGGAAGCGATGGACCAGGCGCGGGCGGCATGGGGGGCGCGGCCGGCAGTCCTGTTACCGGCGGGGGTCCAAGCTCTGGAGGCAGCGGCGGTATGAACGGTGGGGGTGGGGAGGGGGCCACGGGCGGTTCATCCGGCACCGGCGTCAGCTTGACGGACTACCCACTCGAGAGTGAACCCAACGGCTCTCTCGCTGAGGCCAACCCTGTTGCGGACGGAACACTCGGTTTTCAAGGCGGGCTCGACACGGCCTCCGACGTTGACGTGTACAGCATCGAAGGCACGGTCGGTGCGTCGCTGCTAGCTCGCTTGAGTGATGGCAACGCCGGCTGCCCTGACGGGGCGGATTTCACGCTCACCATTTACGATCCGAGCAACTTGGAAATCGCTACGGCAAGCTCCGGATGTCCGGTGCTCAACGGCCAAAGTGATTTGGACCTGGGCTCGCTCGCGTCAGCAGGTACCTATTTCGTCCGTGTCACCGCCAACTCAGCAGTGCCCTTCTATGTGCTCGATCTCGCGGTTGAGGCCGCAGAATGTGGCGACAACGTCGTCCAGCTCGGAGAAGAGTGTGATGACGGCGACCTCGTTGGTGGTGACGGTTGTGAAGCCGATTGCACCATCACGCCGGTGTGTGGCGATGGGTCCATTCAGTCGGGGGAGGAGTGTGACGACAACAACACTGCCGCCAACGACGGTTGCGATGCGGCTTGTCAGCTCGAGGGCAACTTCTGCTCCGAAGGCAACGTCGCGAACGACGGGACGGCTACCGCAACATCGCTTGCAGGGTGCACTGGCGGAGTGGCCGTCATCGATCCGGCGGGGGACCAAGACTACTTCAGCTTCGAGGTCGGCCAAGCCGGGTCGAGCCTGCGCGCCGAGATCACCACGTTGGCGGGAGGCGCATGTCCGGCCGGCTTCGATAGCTTCTTGCGACTCTTCGACAGCAGCGGGATGGAACTCGGCTCCGACGACGATGACGGCTTCGACGCCTGTTCGCTGATCAAGCCGCAGGACGCCTTCGCACAGAATCTCGCGGTCGGGACCTACTTCTTGCGCGTGGAGGAGTACCTGAATGACGAGACGCAGAGCCTCTACGCGCTCAACGTGAACGTCTCCCAACCCGGTTGTGGTGATGGCGTTTTACAGGTCGGTGAAGCCTGTGACGACGGCAACATGGTTGACAGTGACGCCTGCACCAACGCCTGTACGCTCTTCAGCTGCGGAGCTGGGGAGACGCTCAGGTTCTATCAGGCCTCTGGCTTGCCGTTGGCGATCCCTGATGCGGGGCCAGCGATCACTTCGACGATCACGGTGCCCGACACGGGGCTCGTTAAGAAGCTCGGGGTCACCATCTCGATTCAGCACGATTTGACCGCTGATCTCGACATCAGTCTCGACGCTCCTGGCGCCGCTTCGATCGTGCTCTCGGACGATAACGGGTTCGGCTCTGACTACACCGGGACGACCTTCTCCTCGTCCGGCGTCACCGGCATCGCCTCCGGAGCGTCGCCGTTCAGCGGAGTGTTTGCTCCTGAGGGGTCGATGGCTACCATCCTCAATACGACCGTCAACGGCGCTTGGGTATTGTCGGTTGTTGACGATGCCGGCTCCGACACCGGCTCGCTGCTCAGCTACAGCATCTCCGCCTGCGTGCAGTAGCGCGGTCAGCCTTTGAAGCGATCCAATGCGCGATGCAGTTCTTCGCAAACGCGCGTTGGGTCGCTCCCAAGCGACACCGGAACGTTAGCGAAGTCGGAGGCGAATTCGAGCGTCCCTTCGTGATAGCGCTGCTTGAACTCGCTGAACTTGAGGCCGTGTGCGGTGGAGATCACGACCACGCTCTGGTCACGAGTGATCACCCCTCGTGTCGCCAGCTTCTCTGCGCAGGCGAGCGCGACGGCCGTGTGCGGGCAGGTGTAGAGCCCGGTGCGGTCGGCTCGTGCTGCGGCGCTGGCGAGCTCGGCTTCCGTCGCTTGTTCGACGACCCCATCCGTACGCGCTAGCGCCGCTATTGCCTTGCTCAAGGACACGGGCGCGCCGATTTGGATGGCGGAGGCCAACGTCTTTTGCGCCTCGATCGGCGCATAGTCGGCCTCACTGAGCGGATGGTGCTGCTCGCTGGCCTTCGAGAATGCGCGGTACAGCGGGTTCGCTCGTTCGGCCTGACAGCAGGCGATGCGCGGAAGCCTTTCGATCAGGCCGAGCTCGAGTAGCTCGACGAAGCCCTTGGCGATGGCCGAGACGTTGCCGAGGTTACCGCCGGGTACCAAGACCCAGTCGGGCACACTCCACGTATGGTCTTGAGCAATCTCGTAGGACAGCGTCTTTTGCCCTTCGATGCGCAAGCTATTCATCGAGTTGGCGAGGTAGATCGATGAGTCCTTTGTAAGTTCGGCCACCGCTCGCATGCAGCCGTCGAAGTCGGTGTCGAGCGCGGCGACCAACGCGCCGTGCGCGATCGGCTGGACTAGCTGCGCTGTTGAGATCTTCCCGCGTGGTAGCAGCACCACCACCGGGATGCCGGCGGCTGCACCATAAGCGGCCAGTGCGGCGGAGGTGTCTCCGGTCGAGGCGCAAGCGAGCGCACGGATGTTGGCTCCGCTTTGCACCATCGCATGAACCGTCGAAACAAGTACGGTCATGCCCAGGTCTTTGAAGGAGCCGGTGTGCGTAGTGCCACATTGTTTTACCGACAAACGCGGTAGCCCGATCATCTCGCCAAAACGCTTGGCCGGGAGGAGAGGCGCGTTGCCCTCGAATAGCGAGACGATGTGCTCTGGCCGCAAGTGGGGCTGAACCAGCTCCAGCTTGCTCCAAACGCCGCTTGAATAGGGGTGCGGCGAACGGGGCGAACGGCTATCGAAGAGGGCCTTCCACTCGGCGGGGCTTCGTGCAGCTTTGAGCGCCGCGCGATCGTGGACCACCTCCAACAAGCCGCCCGATCGAGACCGATACACGACGGAGCTTAGCGGATAGTGCTCGTTTGCATCGTCGAGCGCTTGGAAGCGCGCCGATAGCGTCGGCACATTCGTGGGCTCCATCCTTAATTCCCCCCGAAGGCTGTTGCGATGAGGCCAGCGATCCCGAGCGCGAGCGCCGCCAAGCTCTCCCCAGCGATCAACCCGCCGCCGCCTAGCGAGGTCGTGCTCATATCTTCTGGAAGCTCTTCGCCTTGCGAGCTTGGCTTGGGCTTCTTGGCGGCCGCACGCTCGAGGTATTCGTTGTAGGCCGACCCAAGGATGCCGCCGCCGCCGAACCAAAGCGAGGTCGCGAGGTCGACGAAACCGCCAAAGCTCGAGGCGTAGGGGCTGGGGATCACGAGCGCGTCGATCACGAAGTCGACCGCTTTGGCGCCCTCCGATGAACTCTTCCAAACACGGTAGCTTGCGCTAGCCCGCAGCAGCTTGCGAAGGATCTCGGTCACCACGCCGATGGCGAGTCCGATCAGGAGCAAGCGGGTGCCGATGGGGTTAGGCTTGGTGATGCCCTGCAGCGCACCGACGAACTTGTAGGTCATCGCGCTCTGCCATTGATCCACCTGCTGCTCGGGGTGCTCAAAGGTGTTAACCGCCAGCACCGGGTACGCGTCCATGAACACCTTGGTGATCGCCACGGCGCAAACGGCGCCCATGGTGATGCCGATTACTTGGTAGCGAAACTGCGTTATGCGATTCGACCCAAGGCGCCAGCCTGTCGAGCGGTCTTGCTGCATATCGCAACCCACGCTGCAGGCAATCAACAGTACTGCGCCCGCAAGCAACCCTATGCCGGCATCCTTTAGTCCAAAGTTGAAGCCGAGCAGCGAGGGTACGACGGTCATGAGCAATACGCTGACGACGAAAGCGCTCGAGATGGGGTTCGAGTCGCTGATACCCAGCGAGATGCCGTTGACCAGCACGAACAGGAACGAGAGCACGACCGCAAACAGCATGAAGTGCACCGGTACATTCATTACGAAGTAGCCAACGAGCACCACGGCTAGCGCCCAAAAGCTGACCCAGGCGAGCAGCCGGCCCGTGCTCAGCGATTCGGGCTCTTCTTCCGCCTGACCCTCTTCATTGGTGCGATAGGAGTGCTGGTGGGCCGAAGGTTTCGCGCGTCGTTGCTCGCGAAAGCGCACCCAGGCAGCCCGGAGGATCAGTGTGATGTCCACCGCTGCGGCGCCCATGATCGTACCGAGGGCAACCAAGAAGCCCACTTTGCGGAACGGATCATTGGCACCGAGATAGCCGGATTCTCGGAGCCACGGCGTGAGCGCTTCCCCCAAGCCACTCACCACGATTGCGGGGACCCCGATGCGGGCCCCCACCACCATGCCAGCTCCCAACGTCGAGGCACTGAAGTGGATCTTTCCAAGGAAGCTAAAGGCCGCAACCTTCTCGGCTAGGAGCGAGCCAGAGAACCCGATACCAGCGCCGCCACCAAGGGTGCCGATACTGCGTTTGAGCAGCCGCTTGTCGGTTAGGGCACGCAGGATGTTGGCCACCGCGAGCCCCGAGGGGAAGGTGAGCTGCATGCGGTCCACGAGCATTGGCGTGTAGAGCATGCCGATGCCGACGCCGAACATGCCGATGCAGAGAAAATAGAGAATCAGCTGCCACATCGGTGGTTGCGGCAAGCCAAGCCAAACCATGGCTTGGGTGAGCACGCCCATCGCCGCCATGCTGGCAACCGACGCCGCCATGGTCTGCATGTAGTTGGCGCCGTGTTTGCCCTCCGGGCCGTAGCCGTAGGTGACGACGCTGCCCAAGATCCCCGCGAGCACTTGGCCGCCGACGAAGAACCCGAGGCTGAAGTTCATGTATGCGGCGGTGATGCCGCCGAGCGGGCCCAAGATGAAGATCGCCACCGCAGCGAGCAGCAGGTGGTACTTCCAAGAACCAATCGCTGGGAGAAAGCCAGGAGTAGGGGAGGCTTGTTCGCTTGGGTGCGCCATCGGTGCATGCAAAGTCACAGACTTCGACCAACGAAGCAATGCGGTTCCGGCGCGGCTGCCTTAGTCTGCAATCGGAAATGAGGCTGCGCATTTGGACCCACCGAAGACCGACCTCGCGGGCGTTGGCTTTGTTCGGTTGGCTCGGTGCTGTGGCGTGCACGGTTAGCGGCCAAGATGCGCCGCGCAATCGCGCTGAAGCGAGCGTGGTCGAGGTTCCCAGCCCCACAGCTTCGCCCTCCGCGTCGACCGTCGTCTCCGCCAGCGCATCGGCCGCGGCTCCTGCAACGCCCGCGGAACCTTTCGTCGCGGCGGCGCGCGCCAGAGCGATGCTCTTCCCCGATGGAGTTCCGAGCGCGGCCGGTTGCGGCGCCGAACCGAGCGCGCCCAATCAGCCGGCAGACGCCTTCGTACGCTGTTTGATCGCCCACCGCTTCGCCGAACACGCGCCGGCGCAGGAGTTGGCCCTCTCGCTCTTCGATCGCGCGGGAGACGTCACTGCCACCGAGCTTCCTTTCGTGATGGACGGCGGATTTCGCGGGGACATCCGTTTGGTCGGTGAGCTACCCGTCGGGCCGCACTTGAAGCACCTGCGCTGGGTCGAAAGCGCCAAGCGGGCGATGCTCGAGTTTGAGGCTGGGATCAGCAAGCACGCCACGTCGAAGCTCAACTATCGACAGGGCGGCGTGTTGTGGAAGTTCGCCCGAAGCGTTGGCCGCACCACCCCATCGGCCTACGCTGGAGGCTGGGAGATCGGCTACAACGTCGCGGGGTCGCTGCACGCGAGCGAGGTGGCCGTGCGCGATACGATCTTCCACGAGATCTTCCACTTGAACGACCAAGAGCATGATGGCTGGTCGCGCCGCGTCTTGGGCCAGCTGGTGGACGGTATCGCCGAACGCTGCAAGTCGCGCTCGCTCTGCCTAAAGCCTTTTGCTCCGGGCAAAACCATGGTTCGCGGCGGAACGTATTACGCTTTTCAACCTGACAACGGCGACATCGCGCACGAGTACGCAGCTGAACTGGCAACGCGCTACTTCGTTGAGCAGCTGACCATGCTTCGCGGTGAGACCTTGGCCGAGGCTCCCTTCAAGTGCGCCGCACCGGAGAACGCGGAGGCGATGAAAAGCTTGGCTCAAGAGTTTTTCGGTGGTGTGGATCGAACTCCGACTTGCGGAGCGCAGCCGCAACGATGAAAGAGCAGCGATGACTCCGCTCGAGAAGCTTCAGGTTCTTTCCGCCAGGGCGATCATGGCCTTGCCGGCTCAGCTGCAGAATCGTTTGCTGCCGAAGGAGCCCACGCGCCAAGCTGGCTTCGAACTCGACCGGCAGGTGGAGCTCTTGCTGGCGCTCAGCCGCGGCCTAAAGCAGCCGAAGTCGCAGGCGTTGTCCTTACCAGCTGCGAGGCGCTTGTTCGATCTTCAGGCCACCCTGATGGTGCGGCCAGCACCTCGGATCGCGAGGGTGTTCGAGGAGAAGGTGGAGGACGGGCTCTGGGTGCGCATCTACGAGCCGATTCGTGCGGCCAGGCCGCTGCCATCGCTCGTCTACTTCCACGGTGGCGGGTTTGTGCTGGGCGGCTTTGATACGCACGATGCTCCGTGCCGACGCCTGGCCGAAGAGACCGGCAGCATCGTGATCAGCGTGGATTATCGTTTGGCGCCCGAGCATGTGTTTCCGGCCGCGGTCGAGGATGCGCTGACGGGCTTCCGCTGGGTCGCAGCGCAGTCGGAGCGGCTCGGCATCGACGCGCGACGGATCGGCGTTGGCGGTGATAGCGCCGGCGGCAATCTTGCCGCGGTGGTCGCGCTCGAGACCCGGTCGGACGCAGTCAAGCCGAAGGCGCAGATCCTGATTTACCCCGCGGTCGACTTTACGCTGGCATCGCCGTCGATCGAGTCGCTGAAGCGCGGGTACTTCCTCGAGAAGTCAACCATCGAGTGGTTTCGCGAGCGCTATCTTGCGAGCGCCAGCCGGCTCGATGGTCGGGCCTCGCCGCTCTTGCGTGAGGACCTGAGCGGCGCGCCGTCGGCCGTGCTGCATGTCGCTGGCTTTGACCCGTTGCGCGACGAGGGCCTGGCCTACGCAGACCGGTTGAGGGCGAGCGGTGTGCCCGTGGTTTCACGTACCTTTGGCTCGTTGTTCCATGGGTATTTGAACGCCACGCGGTTGCGCGCTGCGGACGTGGCGGTGGCAAAGCTATCGGAAGACGTTCGTGCAGCGCTCTCGTTGGAGTCTGCCACGTGAGAAGGTCTGCATTGGTCGGTCGCTTCCTCGCGCTTCTCGTTGCGACAGGCGTCTTTGGCTCTGCTCGGGTTGGTTACGCGCAGCAAGCTGCGGCTTCCACCGAAACCGCGCCTTTACAAGCGGAACCTTCGCGGCCGGCGCCGCTCGCGCCGCTCCCGCTAGGGTCGCTGCCCAAGCAACGCCGCTTGGATGTGGGGGCCGGGTTGCTGTTGCGGTCCGCCGTCTTCTCGCGCGAGCCCGAGGCCAGTCGAGCCGACGTTTCCCTCGGGGTCGGCGCCTCGCTCCTCGCGCGCGTCTTGGTGCTGCCGGAGTTCATGGCGGGCGTCGGCGCGGGCTGGACGCGTAGCTCGTTGCAGCTGGCCCAGGGGGACTTCGTAGCTGGCGCCGAGGTTGAAGAGGGGCCTCTGGATACGTTCGACTTCGAGCTGCTCGCGCTGCCGACTTGGCCGGCCGCTGACGGGGTTCGGCTGTTTGCGTTGCTCGGGCTGGGCTACTCGATCTCAAGCACGCAGGTGCTCATCGCGCAGGATGCCAGTGGGACGTTCCCGATCCCCGACCGTGATCGCAGCCACTTCATTGTGCCGCTCGGGTTGGGCGGCTCGTTGACGCTTGTGCCGAACTGGCTGTCGCTGGAGTTTTCGCTGAAGGTCGTTCCAACCTTTTCGGACATTGGGTCGGGCAGTGAAGCCGGGCGAGTGCTCGATGGAGCAGGCCAAGTCCGCGCGCTCGACCCGCTGCCGGCTGTCCCGATTTGGTTCTCGCAATCGCTTGGATTGGGGCTGCTCTTATGACGGCAAACAATGCTCGGCCGAAGATCGTCGCGGTCGCCGGCAACATCGGCGCTGGGAAGTCGAGTTTGGTGGAGTGGCTCGAGCAGCAGTTGGGGATGGTCCCATTCTTCGAACCTCACGCAGAGAATCCGTACCTGGCCGAGTTCTACGGCGATATGCAGCGCTGGGGGCTGCACTCCCAGCTCTTCTTTCTGATCCATCGCTTCCGCATCCACAAGGACATCGAGGCGCGGGCCGAGAGCGCTGGCTGCAACATCGTTCAAGATCGCACCATCTACGAGGACGCCGAGATCTTCGCCGAGCAGCTGCACAACAGCGGGGCCATCGTCGAGCGGGATTGGAAGATGTACTCGGACCTCTACTCGACCTTGCGTGGCGAGCTGCGTCCGCCCGACTTAATGATCTACTTGCGTTGTCCAGTCAACGTGCTCACCAAGCGCATTCGCAAACGGGGGCGCAGCTTCGAGCAGACGATCCCGCGCAAGTACCTCACGGCGTTGCACGAGCTTTACGAAGCCTGGTTTGAGCGCTACTCGGACTCGCCGAAGATCGTGATTCCAACCGACCGGGTCGACTACGTGGAGCAACTTTTCGACCGCCAGGAGCTGTTGCAAGAGATTCGCTCTCGGCTTTCGTAGGACCGCGCGGCGTCGTAGCGAAAATCTTCATGCGATTGTGGTACGAGTCATTTGCTCATGCCTAGAGGCCTGCTAGGTCTCAGGCTCGGCCCGCAGTGGCGGAACCGCCCAACTGCATCCAAGACGAGGACTCATGGCGCGCTTCGACAACGATTCGGACGAGACTAAACCCACTGGAACCGACGGCGAGCGGTTGGCGAATCGGCTGATCGACGCTCGAGCATTGATCCTCGCGGAGGAGGTCAGCGACACGATGTATCGCCACGTGGCGACCATGTTGACGCTACTGGAGCGCAAGGACCCGAAAGCGCCCATCACCGTTTTCGTCAATTCGCCCGGCGGTTCAGCCGACTCAGGCTTTGCGATCTACGATCTGTTCCGCTTTTCGCCGTGCCCGATCTTCACCGTCGCTAACGGCGTCGTCGCCTCCGCGGCCGTGTTGATCTACCTCGGCACGCCAAAAGAGCGTCGCGTTGCGCTGCCCAACGCTCGCTTCTTGCTCCACCAGCCCTCCACCACCACCCGCGGCCAGGCGACGGATATCGACATCACAGCCCGGGAGATCGTCAAGCTGCGCACTCGCTACAACCAGATCGTGCACGAGACGACAGGCAAGCCTGTCGACCAGGTGACGAAGGATAGTGACCGCGACTTCTGGCTCACCTCAGCAGAAGCCCACGAGTATGGTTTGGTCGGCCGGGTGATCCAGCGACGATCGGAGCTCGAAGAGCTGCGCTAGCCGGGCGACTTCGGAGGTCGCCGGAGGCCCGTCGAGCGAGAGCTTGGCGGGCTTTTGCGCAGTCGTCGCCATGGGAGTTGGACCAGCGGCGACTCACCCAGCTACGATGAGGCCCGATAACTATGCCCGGCCCTATTGAAAGCTCCGGTTCGATCGAGACCTTCTGCCACCTGTCGGATGCGCCCTCCAGCCGGCGGAGCACGTTCTCCTTCGACGCTGTGGCCGCCGGCGACCGGGTGGCCATCTGTTTCGCCGCCCAAGACGGCAATCCACCGTACGCTTTGAAGGTGAAAGCGCCGAACGGCGCGCTGATGCTCGACCGGATCGTGCGTGAGCTGCCGACTGGCCTACCGCAAAGCGAGCCGCCGGTGGAGTTCGTCGTTTCGGTCCGTGGCCGCTACACCATCGAGATTCGCGAGATCCAAGGCACCCAGTGGGGCCGGGCTTTCTTGTCGGTCACGTAGACCGAAGCGCGCGTACGTGCGTCCGATTGAATGTTGTTCGTGTTCTTTTTGCAACTCAGCCAGCGTTCGAAGCTACGATGAAGGTGTCCGATTCGCTTGTCACGGCCCGCTGAGAGGCGCCGCCCCCCTGGACAATCACCGAGAGAGCCCTGACCTCCTATGAAGATCACCTGCCACTCCTGCAGCGCGAAATACACGGTTTCTGATGACAAGGTGCAGGGCAAGACCGTCAAGATGAAGTGCCGCAAGTGCGGTGCAACCATCGTGGTGGGTGCCTCGAGCGCTGCAGACGCGGGAGCTAGCGCTGCAGACGCGGGAGCTGAGGCCGGCGGCCAAGAGCACGCTGCCGGGCTCGATCAAGCGATGGAAGGTGGGGAAGGGCCGCCGGCGGGTAGCTTCCTCGTAAGCGTCGGGGACGCAGACCAGCGCACGATGACGTTGGCCGAGGTCGTTGAGGCGTACAACTCGGGGGTCATCACCGCGGAAACCTACGTCTGGGCGGAGGGCATGAGCGATTGGCAGGCTCTCTCCGACAACCAGGAGATCGTCGCGGCCCTCAATGAGGCTGCAAGTTCGTCGAGCGCCGCGATGTCGAGCGGTGGCTTCGGCGCGGCAGCCAGCTTCAGCACGCCGGCTCCCTCGGCTCCGGCACCCGCCGCACGCAAAGAAACAGCTCGCCGTTCGCAGGACTTGTTCGCACCGCCACCGGATTCTTACTCCGGCGGTATGAGCGGCGGCAGTCTTTCGGCCGCGCCCGTCGGCAAGCGTGACGAGAACTCGGTGCTCTTTTCGCTCAACGCGCTAACGGCTTCTTCGGCGCCTTCGGTCGCAAAGACCACGGCGACGAAGGAGGACTCCGGCCTGATCGACCTGAAGGCACTGGCTGCCGCTGCGCCGGCGGCGCCTTCGGAGTCTGTGGTCGATGCGGTTGGGCTTTTCCCCTTGGGTGCGCCTGTGATCGCACCGGCGCCCCAGCCGCAAACCAACTACGCTGCACCCGTTCCGGTCGCCGAGAAGAAGCGTAGTCCGGTGCCGATCGTCGTCGGCGGCGTGGTCGCGGTCGCTGCCATCGTCGGTGTTTTCATGCTTGTGCGCGGTGGGGACAAACCGGCAGAGCCGAGCGCAAAGCCAGCCGCCGCCGAGACAGCAGCGCCCACCGCGACGGCCACCCCGACCATCACCGCAGCCCCATCCACCACGCCGACTGGCACGCCCTCGGCGGTCGCTTCGAGCGACAGCTCAGCCACCGCCTCCGCGCAGCCTGTGGCCGCTGGCGGTAAACCCCGGCCGACGAGCGGGGGCGCCAAGCCAACCGCTGGCACGACGGCAAAGCCGACGACGACCTCTGCCGGCGGTACGCCCGCCACGACAGCAAAGCCGGCGGCTGGCAAGGGTACCTGCGGCTGCCCGCCCGGCAACCTCGACTGCATGTTGAAGTGCTCGGTCGGCAAGAAGAAGTAGCGCTGAGCTTCGTGTTGGTGCTCTCCGGCTGTGCGGCAGTCGGAGAGGCCTCGGTTGGCGACGCGCGCGTCGCGCCGCCCGAAGTGGTCGAGCTCGGTCCAACCGAACGTGCGGTCCAGCTAACCGAGGCCGCAAGCAGCGCCCGCCCGTCGGCGCGACCGTCACCGCCGCTTCATTTCGAGCATGATTGGCGCACGGTCATGAGCGCCAAGCCAAGCAAGCCGCGCCTCGCGTGGGTGCGCGCTGAGTGGTCGGTCGCCTCGCTCGAGTTCGAGCGTTCGGGTGCCTTTTCGCACCCCGAGGCGATCGCGCTGAGCGCTTCGTTCGAGCGCGTCTGGGTCGACGTGACGGAACCGACTCCCGAGCTGGACACGCTGCTGCAGTCGCTCGAGGTCTCGTCGGTACCTTCGTTGGTCTTGCTGGGCTGCGTACAGCCGCCGCAGCGCAGAGTGTTCGCTGCACTGACGCCCGAGCGTTTGACGTCGGCCTTGGCCGAGTGCCTTGACGATTCGAGCTGAGTCGCGGCGCGTCCTACTACAAGGCTGGTTTCTCTGCGCTGGAAGAGGCATCCTTCCGCCATGAACGAGACTCCCGAGCTGCCGACGCTAGACCTTGCCGATGTTTCAAGCACAGACCCTGCACGGCAAGAACGAGCGAGTCGCGCCATCCTCGAGGGCTTCGGACGCTACGGGTTGCTCTACGTCAAGGGCCACGACGTTCCCGCAGCAGCGCCGCTCTACGATCAGTTCGCCGCGTTTTGCGCACGCCCAGCCGAGGCCAAACAACCGTTCAATCGCGCGGATATCTGGTACCAGCGTGGTTGGACGCCGCCCAACACCGAACGCGCGGTGATCGCCGGAGGTCAGCCGGATTTCAAAGAATGTTGGTTCGCTGCGCCGATCGAGTTGGACCCTGAGTGCAGCGATGAGTTCCCCGAGGTGTGCAGTGCCAACGTGTGGCCGGAGGACGCTCCCGAGTTCCGCGAGTGGACGCTGCGGGTGGGGCGTGAGTTGCACCTTGCAGGCATGGCTTTGCTTCGTCAGGCCGCGCGCGCTTTGGGCCTCGAGGCGGAGACGTTCGCGACCTTGTGCGAGGGCGCTCCCCACGTGTTTCGGCTGCTCAAATACCTGCCGCTCGAGCGGGCGCAGATCGAGGGTGGCGTGCTTTGGGGTGAGGAGCACACCGACTTCAATCTGTTGACGCTCCTCCCCGGCGGGCAGTTCTTCGATCCAGACGGTCGCCGCGAGCCAGCACCCGATTCGCAAAGCGGTCTCTATCTTCGAACCCGGCCCTCGCCTGAGTTCCCCAAGGGCCAGCGCATTCGGCCCAACCCGCCTGCGGGTTGCTTGGTTGCGCAGGTCGGCCAAGAACTCGAGATCCTCACCGGAGGCAAACTAACGGCCACTCCGCATGAAGTGACCGCCCCCAAAACGCCGGGCTGGTCGCGCTTCTCGGCGGCCCACTTCATTCATCTGCACCCGCGCGCGGTGCTTTCGCCTTTGCGTCCGTTCCGCTCGAAGGAGGCGCTGCGAGCTTACAGCCCGCCCACGTTAGCCGGCACCTACGCGCAAAAGACGCTCGTCGACATTGGGCTTGCGCCAAGCAACGCACTCGACGCTCTTGGTTATCGACACTACGACCGGCTGGTCGAGCAACGTGCTGAAGGGCCTTCGAGTTGAGAGGAGCGCGCCTCAGCGCCTTGATCACGTTGGGCGTCGTGGCCTGCGGCGGCGCTGCACCAGAGCCTGGCAAGCCTGCGCGCCCGGCCGCGAGCGCCTCTGCCTCTGCAGGCAGCCCAGAGGTCGCCTTCGGTGCGCCGCGCGTCGTTCCAAAGCTGCGCGTCCTACCCGACGTCGACGTAGTCAACCTCAGCGCGCTTGGCTCGAATTCCACGCCGACTTCACAAGCTGCGATCGTCGGCAGGATGCGTGTCGAGCTCCAGCCCGGCGGCCGGGTTGCGCGCGCCGATGAGGTGTTTCCGGTCGGCCGCGTGTTCGCCGAGCGGGTGCCTCCGCGGTTGGGCGGCGGTTTCATTTTCCTGGTGATCTCCGCCGTTGGGAGCCAGCTCTTTCGCTCGGAGACGTGGCTCGGACGGCTTTCGCCGCTCACCACCATCGGGCAGGCGCCGGATCAAGAACGGCCGTTGGTGATGGGCTTCGATCGGCTGTTCATCCGTTTGCGGTCGGGTGGGGAGCTGTTTCCCATCGACTTGGCGACGGGTGCGGCGAAGAACTACGGCCCCTTGCCGCCCGCTGCTGGTTACGGCGAAATGGCGTTCGTCGACGCCTATCGCGCGGTGGTGGATACCGACATTACGGGTCCGTACGCCACCTTCGATGCGGGCACCACGTGGGCGCGCCTTCCGGTGACGCAGCGCATCCGCCTGATCACCGCCGAGCACCGCGACCCGGAGAATCCCGGGGACATTCTGCTGATGACCGATGGCGGTGCGCAGCGGCTCACCGCCGCCGGCGCCCTTGAGCGACTCGCGCCGGAACTCCAGCTGGTGCGCGGGCAAGCCGGAATGACGCTCAGGCCGGCGGACAGCTCGCTGAGCAAGCCCGCGGATGAACGCCCAGGCCCGCTCGGAAAAAGGCCGTTGCGAGCGGCCTTGGTGCGCGGCTACCCCGATAGTGAAACCACCGCCGTGGTGGTGCAAGACCGCAACGTATGCCGCGTCTCTCTTGAAGACGGCGCTCTCTTGCGTTGTCGCGAGTCGGAGCTGGTCGAGGCAGAAGCCGCGTGCCATGGCATTGCGCTTGGTGATCCCGATCAAGTCGGCGTCGGCTTCGTGTGCAGCACAGCCAGCAGCGGTAGCGTCATTTTCTCTCTGCAGAAGGACCTCACGCTCCGCTCGGAGATGCGATTTCAGCGTGCGCGGACCGTGGTTGAGAGCGGCCAAGGGGCGCTCGTCGTGCACGGCTCCTGCGGCGACGAGCCGCCCGATCAAGACACCCGGCCCTTCTGTGTTCGCTTCGTTGACGGCTCGGTGCGCGAGATCCGTTTGCGCGGAAACATCGGCGGGGAGCGCGTCGTGGCGCTGCTCAACAAGACGGTGGCGATCGTGGTTCCGCCGCGCCCAGGCTCGCAGGGACAACTAACGATCTTGTCGGGCAGCGCGCCCAAACACTTGGCGCTGGCCATTCCGGAGAGCGCTCCGCGCGAGCTCGATACCGGTATGTGGCTCGAGGGCTTTCATCAGACTGGCCCGAACGAGCTCGCCGGTTGGGTCGAAGGCGGTGGGCCAACCTTCGGCGTGCGGATCCAGCTCGACGGCCAGGTCACGGTGGAGCCCGCCGTCGATGATCGCGACGGCGTTTTGGTGAGCGGCCGATTTGGTCTCAAGCTCGGTGGCGGTGGCGCTTTTGCCGAGACGACCGATACCGGCCGCACCTGGACGGATATCGTGGTGCCGGACATGCCTCGCAGCGACCAGCCTCCCGCAGAGGTGCGCTGCAGCGCCGTCGGCTGCTTGTTGCCTGGAGCTTTCAAAGTAGGTTGGGGGGCCACCGCCCGTGAAGCCGATCTCGAAGCGCCCAGCGCACCCAAGGCCAGCGGCCTTTCGGCGATGGTATTGACCTCCACGCCTGCTCCGATCGCGTGCAGCCTGCTCGAGAGCCCCAAGCCTGAAAAGCGCAACGAAGCGAAGATCCTGGGCATGACCCACGGTGGCTGGTCCGGTCTCGGTAATGAGCCTGCTCCGCCGCTCGACAAGGGTGAGGTCGGGATCGACGTTGGAGCCAACTTCGACGCCGTTCCAGTGCGGCTCTACGCCTGGGGCCAAAAGGACACCGATTGGTCGCGCACCGGGCGGATGCAGTTGCGCTTCGGCGATCGCTTCTCCCAGGCCGAAGTTCGCTCGAGTTCGGTTACGGCCTCGCCGTGGAGCAGTGAGGGGGACGCGCTCTCGGCGCTGGGCCAGGTCGGCGGCGGGATGAGTTGGCAGGCTTCGCTCGACGGCAACGCTGCGCTCACCTCGGGTTGTCGAGGCGATCGGCAGTGCCTCCTTTTTGCAACGGAAGCAGGCCAACCTGTCGTTGGTCTGCGCATGACTGACGATACTCCGCTGATGCGGCCCCAAGGCGGCGCTGTACGAGTGGGTGCAACCTGGTTCTTCTTAGGGGATTCACGCGGGGATGAATTCAGCCTCTTTCGCGCTGATCTCGGCACGGTGAGGCTCGTGTCGAGCTTCAAGCGCGCGCTGCTTTCGCGGGTGGCGAGCCCGCCTCGTTTGGTGCGTAAAGCACGCGGCTCCGGGCTCGGCTTTTTGTTCGTGCAAAAGCAGGGGCCCAATGATCGGCGCGGCATGCGCTACGTCCTGCCGATCGACCCCGAGTCGGGGGAGCTCGGTGAAGTGGAGCAGCTCGGCCGTGCGGACTTCGGCGGCGTCGAGTTTGAGCCATGCGGAGATCGCGAGGGCTGGTTGGTCGAGGCGCAGGTGGATTCGCAGACCGTCGCCGTGGACGGGGTCCAGGCCGATTCACGGGCGGTCGAGCTACGTATGCGGCTGCGGCACGGAAAAGCCTGCGTCGAGGCCGGTGTCGTACGCAGCCTCGGGGATGAGGGCCCAGCGAAGCCGCGCGCCAAGAACGAACCGGCGGTGAAGTCTGGTTTTCCGCTGATTTTGAACGGACCAAACGGCGTCAAGTCGATGGTCTGCCACTCCGCCAGCGCGGGCCGGCTACGCGCTTTTTGACGTTCAGAAAGCGCGGACCTATCCTGCCCCAATGCGTTTCCCGCTTGGCTTGAGTTCTGCTGTCGCGAGCACCTTGCTCACCCTTTTCGCTGCTTGCGGCGATGACTCCTCGAGTTCGGGCGGAAGTGGCGGCTCGGGCGGTGGGGCTGGCGGCGGAGAGGGGCTGTCGAACCCTGGCCGGGTTTGTATCGACAGCGAGGCCCTTACTGTGGTGCCGCCGGCGGGACTGCAAGTGCGCTTCCGCGTGCTGGATGATTCGGGCTCAGCAGTTCGCGAGCTGAACCAGGAAGGGGACGTCGTCATTCTCAACGATGAGAAGGGCGAGCCGTTTGGTACTGGGAACGAAGGTGATGCGGTGTCAGCGCTCGGCCCGCCCGCCGACCTCGAACTGAACTCGATCCTCGTGCTCGATATGTCCGACTCGATCGTCAACGCGGGGCTGCAAGATCGCGTGATTGACGGCGCTCGCGCTTACATCGAGGAGGTGATCGAGAACGGCAATCCCGACTACCCGCACCGTGTGGCGCTGGTCATCTTTGGCCGCCCTGAGGCGATCGAGCTGATCCAAGACTTCACCACGTCGATCGACGAACTCTACGGTGCGCTGGAGCAGCTACGCGGCACGCCGTCGCTCGGCACCACCGATCTCTATCAAGCCTATTTGAGCTCACTGCAGTACCTCGACAACCAAGGCGTCGAAGGGCAGGTGAGTGAGAAGTTGATGGTGCTCATCAGTGACGGTGCACACGAAGCGGGCGCTACCGCCTTCTTGCGTGAGAAAGCCTTGCTCGCCAAACACGGCTCGCTTGCGACCAAGCTGACCATCGGCATCCGCGGCAACTACGATGCCTGCGCGCTTGAGGAGCTCGCAGGCAGCCCCGAAGGCGCTTGCAACAATCCGCTCAAAGGTTGTCGTGAGGGGCTTACGTGCAGCAACGACACCGATCCGCCGGCGAGCTGCACCCAGTTCCAATCGGACGTGGATCCGGACGATCTCGAAGCGGCGTTTGCCGCCTTTGCAAAGCGCGCAGAAGGAATTGCGCGGTCCAACTACGTGGTCGGCGTCTGTACTCCCGTCGCCCTCGGCACCAGCTCCGTAACCATTCGCGTGAACGTCGACGGCGCCGTCGATTCGGCCACGCTGCCGTACAGCACCTTTGACAGTGAGGGCAACCCGCTGCTTACCGGCGCTGTCAACGAATGCGACGTCGACGAGGTCAAGAACTTCGTCGCTCCGCCGGACACCGGTGGCATGGGCGGTGCCGGCGGCATGGGCGGTGCCGGTGGCGCAGGCGGCATGGGCGGCGCTCCCGCTGGCGGTGCCGGTGGCGCAGGCGGCATGGGCGGCGGCGCTCCCGCCGGCGGCGCGGGCGGCGGACTGTAGTCCAACAACGTGCGTGGCGACGGCTCTTGGGCCGTCGCCGGCTTAGCTGCGGCGCTCTTGCGAGAGCAGCCACAACACGGCCATCCGCACCGCGACGCCTGCTTCCACCTGATCCAAGATGACGCTTTGCGCGCCGTCGGCAACATCCGGCGCAATCTCCACCCCGCGGTTCATCGGCCCAGGGTGCATCACGATGGCGTCGGGCTTTGCGAGCTTGAGGCGTGTGGCGTTGAGGCCGAAGGTGCGGCTGAACTCACGCAGCGTCGGCAAGAAAGTGCCGGAGAGACGCTCGCGCTGAATGCGCAACATCATCACGACGTCGGCGCCTTCGAGCGCAGGCTCGATGCGCTTGTGCATCGTTACGCCGAGCGTCTCCACCTCGGGCGGTAGCAACGTCAACGGCGCTGCAACGTGCACGTCGGCGCCGAGCGTCTTGAGCAAGATCGCGTTGGAGCGGGCAACGCGGCTGTGCAGGATGTCGCCGCAGATGGCGACGCGCAGGCCCGCGAAGCCCTGCTTGTGCTTGCGGATCGTGAAGGCGTCGAGCAAGGCCTGCGTTGGGTGCTGATGCGTGCCGTCTCCGCCGTTGACCACGGTGACGCCGCTGCGCTCAGCGATATACGCCGCTGCGCCCGAGGCAGCATGCCGGATCACCACCACGTCGGGCCGCATTGCCTCGAGCGTCCGAATCGTGTCGAGCAGCGTCTCGCCTTTGGTCGAGCTCGACGAGGAGCCGGACAGGTTGACGACGTCCATACTCAGCCGCTTGCCCGCGAGTTCAAAGCTCGTACGCGTGCGCGTGGAGGCCTCAAAGAAGACGTTGAGCAGCGTCTTGCCGCGCAGCGCGGGGACTTTGCGCACGGCTCTGCGTGAGACGTCGAAGAAGGACTCGGCGATATCGAGCACGCGCAAGGCTGCGTCGCCGCTCAAGCCGCGAGTGGTAAGCAGCGAACCGAGGTTGAGGGCCTGCCGCTCCGAGGCCGGCCCCGGCTCGAGAAATGCCTCACCTTCACTCATTGCGCACCGCCTTTCACTCGCAAAGCCCACGGCTCTTCATCATCTTCACCCGGGCCAATGCGTTTCATCATCACCTCGACCCGCTGACCGCTTGGCACCTCGACTTTGAGGCCCACGTAGTCCGCCTGGATGGGCAACTCGCGGCCGCCGCGATCGATCAGTACACACAACTCGATCACCCGTGGGCGGCCGTAGTCCAACACTGCATCGAGGGCCGCGCGAATCGTTCGCCCGGTGTGGAGCACGTCGTCCACCAGGATCAGGCGGCGGCCCTCGAGCGGCGTTGGGATGCGACTTGGTCCGATGCGCGGGTTGGGCAAGGCGGTGGCTGCGTCATCGCGGTACAGCGTGATGTCGACGACGCCCAGCGGTACGGGCGAACCAAGCTGCTTTTCAACCAGCTGCGCGAGCCGCTTCGCGAACGGCTCCCCACCGCGCCGAATCGCCACCAAGATGGGCGGAGCTTCACTTTGCCGCTGGGCAATCTCGACGGCGAGCGTCTCGAGCACCGCATGCACCGCTTTGGGATCGAGCAGGACCTCGCTCATGGCTGCGGTCTAGCTGCTGGAGCCAGCCGCGTAAATGAATGACTCGGAAACGCCTTTTGCAGACCGGCGGAGCCCCGTTCGACTTTCGCTCAGGCCGCTTGGTGGCGCTTTTGTTCGGCTAGGTAAAGGGGGAGCTCCACGGCGAGCGAACGCGCAACGCTTGGGCGCGCACAAAGCCTTAGGTGGTAGCTGCTGACGGCCGGCCAGTTCGAAAGCTGGAGCGGCGTTGCTTGCACCCAATTCAGCACCGTCACCAAGTAGGCGTCGGCGACCGAGAAGTCTTCGAGCAGGAACTGTCGGTTCTGCAGGTGAGCCTCGAGCAGGTCGAAGCGGGGTTTTGCCTTGGACAGGGCGTGGGCCTTGGCTCCTTCCGGCGCGCTGCGGTCAAAGAGCGGCGCGAATACGCACTTGTGCAGCTCGGTCCCAACGAAGCTCAACCACTGTTGCAGTTGCGTGCGGCCAATGAGGTCCGTGGGCGCCAGACGCTTTTCGGGGAATCGGTCAGCCAGGTACTGCAAGATTGCGGCGTTCTCGGTCAGTAGCTCGCCGGCCTCGTTGCGCAGCACAGGCACCAGGGCCAGTTGTGAGATCGCTCCGAGTTCGCCTCCCTCGATCAAGCGGTGGGTGAAGGGATCAACCTCGTGGAACTCGGCTGCCTGGCCGAGCTCATGGAGCACGATGCGAGAGGCGAGTGAGCTGCTGAGCGGCGAAAAATATAGTTCCATTACCTGTTCTCCTCGGCACATAGAGTTGGGCCGCGGACCAAGATGGAGCTAAGTAGCTATTGAATCCATCGCAACGTTTTCACCAGAACGATGAACAAGCTGCATCAAACGCTAAACCTGGAGCTGCGTGATCTGCGCCTCGTGGCAAGCATCGCGCAAAGCGGTGGGCTAGGCGCCGCAGCACGGCGGCTACACCTGACGCAGTCCGCGCTGAGCCATCATCTCAAGGCGCTGGAAGAGCGCATGGGCGCTAACTTCTTTGACCGCGTCGGGCGGGGGCTCGTGCTCAACGCTCGCGGCGCCCGCTTGGTGGAGCTCGCCGAGCGGCTCTGGCCCGAAGTGCTGGCTGTGGAGCGTGCGCTCTCCTTGCCTCAGACCCTGCCTTCGAAGTTGCGGCTCACCAGCGGTTGTTACACGGCCTACCCGTGGTTGCCCGAGGCGTTGCGCAGGCTTAGCGCGGCCGTCCCAGGGACTCGCGTCGAGGTGGTGGTAGACGCGACGCGACGCGCGGCTGAGGCGTTGCTTTCGGGCGAGGTCGACCTCGCGCTGATGCCCTGGCTCACGCCCGACGCGCGGCTCTTGGCTAGGCCGGTGTTCGAGGAGGAAATCTCGGCGGTAATGCTACCAAATGATCCGCTGGCGAAGCGCGCGACCGTGCCGGTGAGCGCGCTCGCCACCCGTCGCGTGCTGGTGCACGAGGTGCCCCCGGATGAACTAGTCTGGACGCGCAAGGTGCTTGGGCGCTCCTTCTCGGCGTTACGTCACGCGGAACGGGTTCCTTTGACGGAGGCGATGGTGGCGCTCACCAAGCTGGGGCAGGGCGTCTCGCTGCTAGGCCCATGGGCGATCCGCGCGGAGATCGAGCGCGGGGAGCTTGTGTCTCGTCCGTTGCGACCACGTCTGCGCCGTCCGTTTGCTTTGGTCAGCGTGCGAGCCGCTCCTGCCGATCCACGGGCGGAGGTCCTGGTCGAGGTGCTCAAGGAGTGGGGCTCGAGCGAGCGCACTCCCGCAAAAAGGCCACCGCCTCGCGCGCGTCGTCGGTGACGTGGAGCTTGCTGGCGAGCTCGTCGGCGTTCGAGGAGAGACTCACGAGTTTGCGAATCACTGGCAAGATGCCCGTCTCCACTTCGTAGTGGTCTCTACCAAGGAACACCATCGGCGAGACGACGTCGAAGGTCTTGTAGAAGTTCTGGGCCAAATCCATGAAGATCTCCTGCCAGGTCCCGGCCTTACCCGGCGCAAACACCACTCCACCCTTAGCGATGGCGAGCAGCGTGTCTTCGCGCAGGCCGTTCGAGAAGTACTTGGCGATGGCGGTGCCGAAGAGGTTGGTCGGCTCGTGCCCGTAGAACCAAGTCGGTACGGCTAGCGATGGCGTACGCGTCGGAAAGCGCTCGACCACCCGGCGTGCCGCGCTCAGGTATTCCGGTTTGCGGTAGTCATTTTCGACGCTGAGCAAGGCGAGGGCTTCGTCGACCGCCTCGAGTGGGTAGGACGCCAAGCTAGCCCCCAGGTTGGTGGCCTCCATGATGCCCGGACCTCCGCCGCTGGCCACGGTGATCCCGCAAGCCGCGAGCTCGTGTGAGAGCTGCGCGACGCAGCGGTATTCGCTGCTGCTGCGCGATTTGCCGTGGCCCCCCATGACTGCCACGAGCGTCGCTTCTCGAGCGCCACCCACGGGGCTACTCTCGGCCAAGAAACGGCGCAAAGCCTCATCGATCGACCAGTCGTGCAGCCGCTCCACATAGGCCTCCTCGCGGCTGGGGTTGCGCCGCCCGAAGTTGGAGAAGTGCTGGTAGATGGCGTAGTCCCGGGTCGACTCAAGCGTGCCGTCGGCGCCCGAAAGCAGCTCCTCGGGCGAATAGAGCTCGGTTCGAAGTGGGTCGAAGGGCAGGTTGTGAGCTTGAAAGTCCGGTGTAGGCATAGGGCGCGGCTCCTCGTGCGAGCTTGTTGCAAGGGCGGGTGAGTTCCCGATCCGCTTGGCGTTTGCGATTGTATGCTTCGCCACCGATGAGTGCCGGACTCGCTTTCGAACACGTCGTAAAAAAGTACGGCACCACGCGCGTGCTCGATGACGTTCACTTCGAGACCAAGCCTAGTGAGCTGGTCGTCCTGGTAGGGCCCAGCGGCTGCGGCAAGTCCACCTTGATGCGGCTCGTCGCGGGGCTCGAGACGATCGATGAAGGGCGCATCGTCTTCAATGACCGCGTGCTCAATCAGGTCCCGCCCCACGAGCGTGGAGTGGGGATGGTGTTTCAGAGTTATGCGCTCTACCCGCATATGACCGTGGCGGAGAACCTCGGTTTTCCGCTGCGCGTACGCAAAGTGGATCCGAGCGAGGTCGCTCGCGAGGTTGCGCGCGTCGCCGACATGCTCTCGCTCGGACCGCTGCTCGAACGGTTGCCGAAGGCGCTCTCGGGCGGTCAGCGTCAACGCGTGGCGATCGGTCGATGTCTGGTGCGCAAGCCGGAGATCTATTGCTTCGACGAGCCGCTCTCGAACCTCGATGCGGCGCTGCGCTCGGAGATCCGTGTCGAGCTGAAGGCGCTGCAACGCGAGCTCGGTAAGACCGCGCTGTACGTGACGCACGACCAAACCGAGGCGATGACGATGGCCGATCGCATCGTGGTGCTGTTCAAAGGCGTGGTGCAGCAAGTGGGCTCGCCGCGGGATCTGTACGAGCGTCCACAAAACCAGTTCGTTGCACGCTTCATTGGCTCACCGGCGATGACCTGCATTCGCGGTCGTATCGAGGGCGGGCTGTTCAGCGCAGGTGCGCTGCAGTTCGGCTTGCCTGCGGGCTTCAAGGATGGCGAGGTCGTGCTCGGCGTGCGGCCGGAGCACGTGGCCTTGGTCGAGCCAGGTGAGTCCGGCTCGACTGAGGCTGTGGTCCGGGCCATCGAGCCGGTGGGTGAAAACGGCTACGCGCACGTGGAGATCAACGGTCTGCGCACAGTGGACGAGACCAAACGCGGCTCAGGCTCGATCGTCGCCAGCATCGGTGGCGCGCGCGCCTTCGCGTTGCGCACTGGTGAGCGCGTTGGGGTGCGCTGCTCGGTGGAGGCTCTTTCGTTGTTCGACGGTCAATCGGGAGCGCGTTTGGAAGCGGTGACGTCCAGCCCATGAGCCAGCGAGCGAGCGTGCTGCGTTTGCGACGCGTGGTTGTGGCGCTACTCGTGGCGGCGCTGATTGCTTTGCTGGTGCTCGCTCGTCAGGGAGGAGAGGCTGGCGGTGGCGGCGTGCGCATCGTGGTTTGGCACTCGCAACGCGGAGCCGAGAAGGAGCTGCTCGAGAGCCTATTGCGCCGCTTCAACGAACAGCATCGCGGCAGCATCTACGCTGAGCCGCTCGCCGTTCCAGAGAGCTCCTTCAAAGACAAGGTGCTTCGCACCGTGCCGCGTGGCGCCGGTCCAGACGTCTTCTTGCGGCCCCACAACGAGCTCGGGGAGTTCTTGCGTGATGAGGTCCTCCGTCCAGTGGAGAGCCACGCCTTCCCCAAAACGCGCGCCTCGTACCACCCGGGGTTGATCGACGGAGTCTCCAGTGAGGGCGCAGTTTATGGCGTGCCCCTGACCTTCAAAGCGCTGGTGCTCTTCTACGACCAAGAGCTTTACCCAAGCGGCCCACCGGCGGATCTCGACGAACTATTGCGCAACCGCGAGCGCAAGTATCCGCTGGTCTACGACGCCACTAGCTTCTTCTTTCATGCGCCGTTCTTCCTCGCGAGTGGCGGTCAGATCTTCGATGAGCAAGGCAAGCTGGCACCGTTCGAAGGAGCCGGTCTGGCTTCTTTCGAGGAGCCGAAGGCTTGGCGCGCTGCAGGTATTTTGCCGCCCGACGTCAGCTACAACGACGCTGTGCGGCTGTTCGAGGAGGGCTCGGCCGGCAGCTTGATCAACGGTCCCTGGTATTCGCCCAAAGCGGCAGACGGGCGCACGGATCGCTTCGCGATTGCGCCGTTGCCCGTGCGCAACGGCAAGCCGATGGGCTCGCTCGTCACGGTGGAAGCGGCCTTCATTAGCAAGAGTACGACGCAGCCGGCCGCCGCCGAAGAGCTCGTGCGCTTCTTGGCCGGGGAAGATGCGGCGCTCTTGCGCGCAACCAAGCTGGGGCTCCCTCCGCCCTTTGCTGTTGCGGACCCAGCCGTCAAAAACAACGTTTCGATCGCGGTGCAAACCCAGAGCTTGGTCAACGGCCAAGTCACGCCGGCGAGCACGCTGATGGCGGCTGTGTGGCGGCCCGCAGACGACGTGCTGAAGGCGAGCATGCGAGGGGAAGATCTGAGCGAGCCAGTCGCGGTTGCACGAGCCACCTTGCTCGAGGTTCAGCGCCCGCGACCGAGCGGCGGTAAGCCTGTGTTCTTCGGCGTCGCGCTCACCGCGCTCTTAGGCTTGGCCACGATGATGCTCGTGCGTCGGGTTCGGCTCGACGTTGCTTCGCCGGATGCAGCGCGTTCCAAGTTGCTCGGTAACTACGGCGCGGGTGCCGTGCCCTTCTTGTTGCCCGGCATCGTCTCAACTGCGCTGCTCGTGCTCGTTCCCGCGTTGGTGGCCGCCGGCATGAGCTTCTTCGAGTATCACGAGGGCTCGTTCGACTATGTCGGCTTGGCGAACTTCCACGACATCCTGTTGCCGTCGCTGGATCGTGCTTTCGCCTCGCGATCTTTCTACTTCGCCTTGGCGGTCACCATTTTGTGGACCCTGGTGAACGTACTCTGCCACTTGACGTTGGGCGTCCTGGTCGCGCTTTGTTTGCGACCAGCCTGGGTCAGACTGCGCGGCTTCTTTCGCGTGCTGTTGGTGCTGCCCTGGGCGATCCCCAACTACATCACTGCGCTGATGTGGAAAGGCATGTTCCACGCTCAGGTCGGCGCGATCAACGCACTGCTGGCGCCCTTCGGGTTTGAGGGCTTCCAATGGTTCAACACCTTCTACACGGCCTTCCTGGCCAACGTGCTGACCAATACCTGGCTCGGCTTTCCGTTCATGATGATCGTCACCTTGGGCGCGCTGACGAGCATCCCCAAAGAGGTGGAGGAGGCCGCCGAACTCGACGGTGCGTCCAAGTTCCAGCGCTTTACCTTGGTGCTCTTTCCGTACCTGCGGCCAGCGCTCGTCCCGTCGATCATCCTCGGCAGCGTTTGGACCTTCAACATGTTCAACGTCGTCTACTTGGTGAGCGGTGGTGAGCCCGCCTCGGAGACCGACATCCTGATCAGCGAGGCCTACCGCTGGGCCTTCGAACGCGGGCAGCGCTTCGGCTACGCAGCCGCCTATTCGGTGCTGATCTTCGCCTTCTTGCTGCTCTATGGCCGCCTAACCGAGCGAGTGTCGAAGTCCACATGAAGCCGCGCATCTGGGAAGTCGTGCTGGTGTACAGCGTGCTGTTCGTGATGTCCGGCGTGGTGCTCTATCCGGTGCTTTGGGTGCTGCGGCTCGCCCTTACAGACGGTGGTCGTTTGGCCGCTTCTTCCGCGCTGCCGATCCCCACCGAGGTCTCCTGGGCGAACTTCGACGCGTTCATCTTCGCGCGCGACTTCCAAGGTCGTTACATCTTCTTCGTTCAGTTGGGTAACTCGCTTCTGGTCAGCGCTGCGGCCACCTTCATTGGCGTTGCTTTTGCGCTCTCGGCCTCCTTTGCCTTCTCACGGTTTGTCTTTCCGCTGCGCGAGACGGGCCTGCGAGCCATGCTCACCAGCCAGATGTTCCCGGCCGTGGTGACGGCCGTGCCGTTGCTCCTGCTGCTCGATGCGCTGGGCCTGTTCGGGACGACGGCGGGCCTGGTGTTGATCTATTCGACCAGCTCGGTGCCCTTCAGCATTTGGATGCTCAAGGGCTACTTTGACACGATCCCTCGCGACCTCGACGAGAGCGCGCGTTTGGACGGCGCCTCGAGCTGGGTCGTCTTTTGGCACATTCTGTTGCCGCTGGTGAGACCAGGCATCGGCATTACGGCGCTCTTCAGCTTCATGACCGCCTACAACGAGTTCATCATGGCCTCGATATTCCTCGATGATGTGGCTCGTTACACGCTGCCGGTGACCCTGCAGCAGTCTGTCGGCGGCTTCGATCCGAACTGGGGGCTGTTTGCCGCAGGCTCGCTGGTGCTCTCGGCTCCCATCGTTTTGCTGTTCTATTTCGTGCAGCGGGAGCTTGTATCTGGGATGACCGCTGGGGCGGTAAAGGGATGAACGTTCGCGCTCTCGGTATTGGTCTCTTCGTCGTAGTAGGTGGGTTCGCAGCATTCTTGATGAGCGGTCGTCCGCTGCCCTCGTTCGGTACAAAATCCAGCGCGAGCGCGAGCGCGGCGGCCAAACCGCCGGAGGAGCTGCCCGTGCGCGTGCTGGTGGTGAAGAAGCAACCGCTCTCCACCAAGCTCGCCTCCAACGGCACGCTGCGCTCGAACGAATCGGTGGACCTTACGGCCGAGGTGACGCGGCGCTTGCGCAAGATCCACGTCAAGGACGGTGACCGCGTCAAGAAGGGAGACCTGTTGTTCGAGCTGGACGCGGTGGACCTTGCCGCGCGCTCCACCGAGGTCGCCGTGCGCCGCAAGGCGCTACTCGAGGTAGAAGAGCGGCAACGCAAACTGCGCGAGGAGGGGCTCTCCTCCAAGACCGACTATGATCGTGCCAAGGCGGAGCTCGACATCGCCTCGGCGAACTTCGCGGTGGTCTCGGCGGATCTGGAGCGCACCAAGATCCGCGCGCCGTTCGACGGCAAGCTCGGTCTCTTGCGCGTGAGCGAGGGGGCGATGGTTGGTCCGGAGCGGCCGCTCGTCTCGCTCGAAGACGACTCCCGCGTGAAGATCGACTTCACGGTGCCGGAGCGTTTCTCGCCCCACGTGTCGGTGGGCGCTAAGTTCTCCTTCCGCACCGAAGGGGGCGTGCCCATCGCCGCCAGCGTGATCGCGATCGAACCACGGCTCGACGAGCGAACGCGAAGCATTCGCTTGCGCGGATTGTCCGAGCCGATCGACCCGAAGCAAGGAGCTGTCTACGCTGGGGAGTACGTATCGGTCGAGCTCGAGGTCAAGAGCACGACCGAGGTGGTGCTGGTGCCGTCGCCGATCGTAACGCCCTCACTCGGCGGTCACTCGGTGTACGTGGTGGAGGACGGCGTGGCCAAAGTGCGCGCGGTGGAACTAGGCATTCGCACCGAGAGCGAGGTTGGCATCATCAAAGGGTTGGAAGCAGCCGACAAGGTGATCGTCAGCAACGTGGTGCGCGTTCGCCCCGGTAGCAAAGTGAAGATCAGCGAGGACGCGCCGTGACGCTGGCTGAGGTTTGCATTCGCCGGCCGGTACTTTCGATCGTCCTCTCAGTGGCGATCGTGCTGTTCGGGGTGGTCTCGTTCTTCTCGCTGGGTGTTCGTGAGTACCCCGCGGTGGACCCGCCGGTGGTAACGGTCACCACCAACTACTCGGGCGCGAATCCGGAGGTGGTGGACTCACAGATCACCGAGCCGTTGGAGCAGGCGTTGGCCGGTATTGCGGGGGTAAAGAACGTCTTTTCGACGTCGCGCGAGGCGGCTTCTTCAATCCGGGTCGAATTCGAACTCTCGGTCGATCTCGACGATGCGGCCAACGACGTTCGGGACAAGGTCGCTGGTGCGGTCGGACGTTTGCCGATCGACGCGGACGCTCCCATCGTCGAGAAGGCCGACGCTGACTCGAGCCCGATCATCTTCATGACGGTCGGCAGCGACACCCAGTCGATCCTCGACGTCTCCCACATCGCGAACACGCGGATCAAGGACAAGATCCAAACCATCCCGGGCGTCAGTTCGGTGCGCATCTTCGGGGAGAAGCGCTACTCGATGCGCGTCTGGCTCGACTCGGACAAGCTGAGCGCGCACTCGGTCACGCCGGAAGACGTGCGCAACCGTTTGGCCGCCTGGAACGTGGACCTTCCGTCTGGCCGCGTCGAAGGCGAAAAGATGGAGGTCGCGGTGCAGACCTCCGGGCGGCTGGAGACGCCGGCCCAGTTCTCGCGCATCACGCTGCGTGATGGCGACGGCGCGCCGGTGCGCTTGGAGGACGTGGGCACGGCTGAACTCGGACCGCTCAATACCCGCGGCGGCGTAAAGCGTCGCGGTCGAGACGTGATCGGCGTGGCGGTCATTCCTCAGCCCAACACCAACGCCATCGCCATCGCCGACGAGTTTTACCGCCGCTTCGAGGACATCAAACGCGACATCCCGCCCGAATACGAAGTGGAGGTCGGCTACGACTTTACGCGCTACATCCGCAAGAGCGTGCTCGAAGTAGAGGAGACGTTGGTCGTGGCCTTCGTCCTGGTCGCGCTGGTCATCTACCTGTTCCTGCGTGATTTCCGCGCCTCGGTGATCCCAGTGATCGCCATCCCGGTGAGCATCATCGCGACCTTCGCGCTGGTGAAGCTGTTCGGCTTCTCGATCAACGTATTGACGTTGGTGGGCGTCGTGCTCTCGATCGGCCTCGTATGCGATGACGCGATCGTGGTGCTCGAGACGATCTACTCGAAGATCGAGAAGGGGATGAAACCGCTGGAAGCTGCGATCAGCGGAGCCAACGAGATCTTCTTCGCCATCGTCTCGACCACCGTCGCCCTGGCCGTGGTGTTCATGCCGATCGTGTTCGTTTCCGGCCTGACCGGTCAGCTGTTCCGCGAGTTCGCCTTGGTTGTCGTTGGGTCGGTGCTGATCAGCGGCTTCGTCGCGCTCACGCTCTCGCCGATGATGTGTCGTTACTTGTTGCGCGAGAGCGCTGGGCAGAGCTTCTTTTATCGCCTCACCGAGCCGCTTTTTCGTGGGCTCATCGGCGGCTATCGTTGGCTTTTGACTGCCTTCATGAAAGTGCGCATCGTGGCGCCGGCCGTACTGGTGCTGGTGATCGTTTGGTCATATCGCTTGTATGAGCGCGTGCCTTCCGAGCTAGCGCCGCTCGAGGATCGCAGCAACATACGCATCAACGTGCGCGGACCGGAGGGCGCAACCTACGCCTATACCGAGCGGGAACTCGATTCGCTGGCGGCCTACGTGGAAGACAACGTGCCGGAGACGTCGCGCACCTACTCGATCATCGGCGGTTTTGGCGGGACGGGTGGTCCCAACGTGGGCGTTCAGAATATCTATCTAACGGAGCGGGAAGAGCGCAGCCGGCCGCAAGAGGAGATCTTCCGCCAAGTAGCCAAGGGGATGGGATCGTTCCAGGGGCTTTCGGCGTTCCCGGCTCAGCCACCGACGATCGGAAGTCGCTTTGCCGGGCAGCCAGTCCAGCTGGTGATTCAGGCGCCCTCGGTGCGTGAGCTTTCAGCGATCTTGCCCAAGGTTCTGGAGAAGGCCCGGGCGCGTCCGGAGCTGCGCTTCGTCGACGCTGATTTGCGCTTCAACCGACCGCAGCTCTCGCTCGAGGTGGATCGCGATCGGGCGAGTGAGCTTGGCGTCTCGGCGCTCGACGTAGGTCGGGCGCTGCAGCTCAGTTTGGGTGGCGTTCGCTACGGCTACTTCGTCATGGAGGGTAAACAGTACGAGGTGATAGGGCAGCTGCGCGAAGCGGATCGGGACGAGCCCACCGATCTGTCGCGGCTCTACATCCGCTCGCCGAGCGGGGAGATGTTGCCGCTCTCCGGGTTGGTGAAGAGCCGAGAGTCGGCGGGCCCTGCGTCCTTGTTCCGCTTCGATCGCAACGTCGCCGCCACCGTCTCGGCCGGCCTCGCCGATGGCAAAACGCTGGGGGAGGGCATCAGCGCCATGCAAGCGGCCGCGGCTGAGGTGTTGCCGCCGGGGTTCTCAACGGCGCTCTCCGGCGAGTCGCGCGACTACGCAGAGAGTTCATCGTCTACCTCATTGGCCTTCGGCTTTGCGATCGTACTTATTTATCTAGTGCTGGCCGCTTTGTTTGAGAGCTTCCGCGATCCGCTCGTCATCCTGATGACGGTACCGCTTTCACTGGCTGGCGCGCTCGCCTCGCTCGACGCGACCTCGCAGAGCCTGAACGTGTTCAGCCGCATCGGCATCATCATGTTGGTCGGGCTGGTGACCAAGAACGGAATTTTGGTGGTGGAGTTCGCCAACCATAAGCGGCAGGAGGGGCTGCCTCTGGTGGAGGCCTGCATCGAAGGCGCGGTGGATCGCTTCCGGCCGGTACTGATGACGAGCCTCGCGACGATCCTGGGCGTGTTACCGATCGCGCTCTCGCTCGGTGGTGCGGCTGGGAGTCGAAAGTCCTTGGGCATCGCCGTGGCCGGCGGGCTCAGCTTTTCGTTGGTTTTGACGCTCTTCTTGGTGCCGGCGATGCACTCGCTGATCGCCCGGCGCAAGGTCCCAGCGCTAGAGCCGCGCAGCGCTCCCGCGAACTAACGGCACGACTCGCGCCCGTCAGCTGCAGGTAACCGTGCCGAAGCAATCGTTGAGCGTCTCGAAGATCGGCGCTCCCTCGGCGTAGAGGGCAAGGCACTCATCCCAGCAGGGCTGCTGACCTGGGAGGCAGCCTTGGTCGTCGATGCACAAGTAGATGATAGCGACGCATTGGTCGTTGGTTGCGCAGGCGCTGACTTCAGCGCAGCAGGCCGCGTAGAGATCGTCGGTACAACTCGCAGGGCTGGGCACGATCCCGCCGCATTCGGGCTCGGCGGCGCCACAAACCTCGGCGCAGTTGGCTTCACGGCAGACCTTTGCCCCGGAGTTGGTCCACTCGCCCGGAGCCTCGGCGGCCGCGCTGGCGGTGATGCAACAGTTCGCGTCTTGGCAGGCGGTGCAGGCTTCGCTGGGCTGCGCTAACCCGGAAACGCACGCCGCACCGCCTGCTCCCCCGCCTCCCGCGCCACCTGAGGGACTGCCCGCGCTGCCACCCGCCCCGCCGTCTGCTGCGCCGCCCAGTCCACCTGCGCCGCTGCTGCTCTCCAAGGAGCATGCGCATAGCCCAAGCAAGGTCGTGACAACGAGCGTCCACAAACGAAGGCTATTGGTGGTCATCGACAGCGGGCTTACGCGGGTTTGCGCGCTAGCTCAAGGTTCCTCGGGAGGCCCGCCGACTTGGGACATCCAGAAGCTTGGCGATTCCTCCTCCCACTCGCGTAGGAGCTTGCTGCTGGCTGTATCTGGCCGAAAGCCGTTCGGGCTGTTGAGGAACACCAACTTGAACGACCGCATGGCGCCCACGATGTTCCTCGGTTCAAGCCACAGCGGCTGATCGGGTCGAGCGCGCTTGCAGAGCGTGTCGATGCGTTTGCTTTGGACGCTCGTGCCGATCAGCGAGCCGCGCTCGACCGTGCGAACGAGGTCATCGTCGCCGTCACCGTCAACGTCTTTGTAGCTGCGCTCGCCGAGTTCGAGCGCCGTCACGCGTGATTCCGAAGGATCGGCAGAGAAGGCCGAGGATTCACCGCAATGATGACTCCCTCCGCTGTAGGTCTTGGCGATGATCTGCAAGCGCTCCTCGGGCACAGCGCTGAAATCGAGCGAATAGCTCCAGCGCAAGGTGTTGCGCCCATCGCCCGTAACGTCGTCGCAGACGAACACAGTACGTCCGTCACGCTTTAGTTTGTCGCAGCCGTCGAGGTTGGTTCCGCGTTTCAACGCAACCTGGTTCCAGCCTTCGGGCGTGCGCTCGGCAACCACGAGATCTCCAGGAGTGCTGCCATTCCAACGCTCGGGCCCGCAACTCTCCAGACGCAACACGGCCTGCTCCTTGTTGTTCGCAGTGAACGAGCCAAGCTCGATCCCGCCCAGGACGCAAAGCTGGTTCCGATCTGTGACCACGCGCAGTTGGCCGTCCGGCAGCTCCTCCGCCTTGTCGTAAGGAGGTGTGAAGCGGCAGCCAACCTCTGTGCCGCTTGGGCCATCGTAACTACCGACGGCGCAAAGACTGGCGAGGAGCTCAAACTTGCCAGCGTCCACCCCGGGCGGAGTCGCAGGAATCGCTGGCTTCGCGCGAGTGACCTCGGCTGAGGTCGTGGCCTCTGCAATCGCTGAAGCGCTTGCAGAGGCCAACGTTGCCGCGGTGGCAGACGGGACCAGTTTGGTGGTTGGAGCTGGCGCTTGTCCCCCGCAGCCAGCGGCGAAGACGGTAACGAGCAGCGTGACAACCGCGTAGGACAGGGGCTCTTGCATCGCCGCGCTGTTGGTATCAACATCCCACCGCGCCGACAACCGCGTCGGTCCTCTGCAAGGAACTGCGAATGAGAGTTTTTGGGTTCGTAAGCGTTGCGCTCTTCTTGAGTGCGTGCGGCGACAGTGACTCTGCCGGCGGCGGAGGCAGTGGCGGTGAAGCTGTGGGTGGAACAGGCGGCGTTGGGGGTAGCGGCGGCGCTGGGGGCGCGGGCGGCAGCGCCGCCGAACCCGCCGCAGACAAGCTACTGCGCTTCTTGACGGGGCACTTCGATTCGACGGCTCAATCGGTCGAGAACCCCACCTATTTCGCGATCGACCTGCTTACCTGTCCGATCGAGCTACCAGAGCTCGGCGCGCGCACGCTGCACGTCGAGCAAGCGGTAATCGACAATGGGGTGGTCGGCGCGCCTTATCGTCAGCGGGTGTACGTGGTTACCGAAGGCGCCGACCCGGCAACCCAGGCCATCTCGCAGGTATGGGAGTTCAGCTCTCCCGACGACTTCAGCGGCTTCTGCGACGGAACTGGCGCACAGGCGACCGCTGCGGACTTGGTGGAGCGGCAAGGCTGCCAGGTGGAGCTTACCTGGGTGGAGGATCACTTCGAGGGCAGCACCCCGGGCAAGGAATGTCTGAGCGATCTAAACGGCGCGACCTATGCGACCAGCGAGGTCAAGTTGTACGAGGACCGCATTGAATCCTGGGATCGCGGTTATGACGCTGCAGACATGCAGGTTTGGGGAGCCACCGCCGGCGCCTATCGCTTTGACCGCCTGAGCCCGCTGCCGGAGCCTTGAGGCGCAATTGCGGTTGGCGGCCAGAGCTGTGGCGCAAGTCCCTTAATTTGTCGCACTTCCGTCGCCTCGCCTAAGGTGTGGGCGATGCGAGCTTCCGTGCTGCTGTTGGGGTTGGGGTTGCTGAATTGTTCGGCCGAGCCAGGCGCTGCTGGCGCAGGCTCATCGAGGGCGAGCGCGAGCGCGTCGCAGCGCCCTGTAAGCAGCAGTTCGGCTGCCACCGTGCCGAGCGCTAGCTCCAATGTGTCGGAAGGAAGCGCCAAGCCCGTCGTCAGCTCTTCGGCTGGTGTGCCAATCCCCGAGGGCGTAGTGCTTGAAGACGGCGAGGCTGCGGTAGCGAAGCTCGCGCCCTTCGAAGCGGGCCTCAGCGCTCAAGATCTCGCCACACGCACCGACGCGGCGATAGCTATTTGTGGACCCTCGCTGGCGCTAGACGCAGAACCGTGGGGGCGAGCGCAAGACAAGGCGGGCCAGCCAATCAAGCCGCAATACAGCAATTGTGCCGCAACCACCTTGTCAAAGCTCTACCTGCAACGTGCGCTCGCCATGGAGGCGAAGGACGCGGAGTTGCAAAAGGGGTATTTCGCCTTGGCCTTGGCCGCCGACCCTGCGGCCTCGCTACCGGCTAGCTCGGCAGCGCCCCTGACGGCGGCCTTCACCGCTGCGAAGAAGGTGAAGTCCAACGTGCGAGCTGGTGCAGTGAGCAGCAGCGACGAAAGTATGACTAGCGCGCTCGAGGCCACAGCCGCGAGCATGGTGCCTTACATTCGTGTGTGTCACGTCCTTGGTCTGCGCAACAATCCCAACGTTCAAGGGCGGATCACGCTCAACGTGGTACTCGACGGGGCAGGGCGCGTGATTGACGCCTCCGACACGACCGACCTGCCCGACAGTGGCGTTGCGGCTTGTGCGCGGAGCTACGGAGCGCGTGCAACGTACCCCAAGCCCAAAGGCCCGTTCGCTAAACTGAGCCTTCCATTCTTGGCAGTCCCCTGAGGGACTCGCTCCACGTCAACGGTGTCGGGGTGGAGCTGGGTGTTGGGGATGCTGCCCAGGCCGCGGCTGCCCTCGGCCGCGGCTAGGCACGGAGTGGCGCGGGTTCTGCGTGCGCCAATCGCGATAGCGGCGGTCATGCGTGCGGTAGTGCACGACGAGGGTGTTATAGCCAACGTAGCTGCGCGGCACGTAATAGACTGTGTCGTCAACGTAGTAGGTGGGCTCTCCCCGTAGGTCAAAGTCGACCACGCTGCCGCTATAATATTGAGGTTGATACCCCACGGTGTTCACCACACCGGCGGCGGGTACGGCTTGGACTGTGCAGCCAAGACCACAAAGGACGCTGGCGCCAATCAGCATTATCGATAGATTTTTCATGGTTCACCAGGGCAAGCAGACAGGGTCATAACCAAACTCGTCTGCGACGCAGGCGAATCCAACTGAGCAATCGAGATCGTCGTAACAAGGCTCGAAGCAGAGCGGCGTGCCGCCACTGATCTCCAGGCAATATCCACCAAGGTCGCAATCGGCGTCCGAGTCGCACTCGTAGGTGCACATGTCGTCGGTGACGTACGCATCATCGTAGGCCACCGTGATGCTCCAGCACTCCGACTCGAAGCATGTGTCACTCGCGAAGCACCCGTCGTACAGGTCTGCCGTCGGGCCTGGTTCGTATGGATCATATGGATCGTATGGGTCTCCGCGAACCAAACACCCTGCGACGCAGAGCGCCGACATCGCGGCTCCGCCAAGGGCGCGTACTAGCTTAATCATTTAGACCTCTTGGTCTGTTGGCGGTGCAACAGCTGAGCCGTTCAAGGACGATGCCTTCTTGGGCTCTGCACTGCTGCGCCGCTGCCGAGCTCGTCTGCCACCCTCTAGATTGCAGCAGCGCACTGTCACAGTGTGGCGTTTTTGCCGTCGCTCACGCGAGAGATCTAGCCGAATTAGGCCGCTTGTTCCCGAGCGCTTGGTCCAAATAGCGTTGGCCGAGATTCTGCAAAGCGCTTTGCATGACGATGATGACCGATACCCAACTCAAGCACGACATCGAAGCTGAACTCCGCTGGGACCCGAAGGTCAACGAGGCGCAAGTGGGGGTTAGCGTGGATAAGGGCGTGGTCACGTTGCTCGGTAGCGTAGATACCTATGCAGAGAAGTGGGCCGCGGAGGACGCCACCATGCGCGTCAACGGAGTGCGCACCGTAGCGCAGGACCTGACCGTGAAGGTCTTGGGCGAACACAAGCGCACTGACTCAGAGATCGCCGCCGCAGTTCAGTCAGCGTTCAAGTGGGACGTGTTTGTACCCAAAGCTGTGACCGCCCAGGTCCGTAGCGGAATGGTCACGCTCGAGGGCTTCGTAACCTGGGGCTACCAACGCGACGCAGCTGAGCGCGCCGTGCGGAACCTGGCAGGTGTGAACTCGGTGCAGAACTCGATCAGCATTCAACCGAAGGTCTCCGCGAGTCAGGTCCAGGAGCAGGTTGAGGCCGCACTCAAGCGGCAAGCGGCGACCGACGCCAAGTCGATCCACGTTGCGACCTCGGGTGGCAAGGTCACGCTGACCGGCACAGCCTCGTCTTGGCAGTCGGTCGAGGACGCTGCACAAGCCGCCTGGGCCGCTCCAGGCGTACCCAGGTCGTCGATCACCTCAGCGTCGCCATGACCTACTGAGGCGGCCGTCGAAGCTACGAACGACTCGTGCCCGAGGCACGAGTCGCTCGGTGCGCACCAGCGATTGGTCGCAGGGATCACGCTACGGTTTGGCCGAAGGCATGCTGAGACGGATCGAAACGATCGGCTGAGTTGCTCGTGCTAGCGGGTACGTATGCCTGATAAGAGCCCGATCACGGTGGCGTACGGTGACGGCGTTGGTCCGGAAATCATGCGCGCAACTCTGGCGATTTTGGAGGCAGCAGGGGCGAAGCTCGCTCCAGAGGTGATTGATGTAGGGGCGGCAGCGTACGCGCGTGGCAGCTCGAGCGGTATCCCGCCAGAGGCATGGGCGTCCTTGCGCCGAACCAAGGTCTTTCTGAAGGCCCCGATCACCACCCCCCAGGGCGGCGGCTACAAGTCATTGGACGTTACGGTTCGCAAGACGCTCGGGCTCTATGCCAATGTGCGCCCTTGCGTAAGCTACGCGCCCTTCGTCGATACCAACCACCCGACGATGGATTGCGTGATCATTCGTGAGAATGAGGAAGACCTTTATGCTGGCATCGAGCACCGCCAGACCGATGAGGTCTACCAGTGCCTAAAGCTGATAACGGAGCCCGGTTGTCGTAAAATCATACGCTACGCGTTCGAGTACGCGCGGTCCCATGGTCGCAAGAAGGTGACCTGCATGACCAAAGACAACATCATGAAGATGACGGATGGGCTGTTTCATCGCGTCTTTGATGAGATCCGCGCAGAGTACCCCGAGCTCGAGAGCGACCACGTGATCGTGGACATCGGTACGGCGCGGTTGGCGACTCGCCCCGAACGCTTTGACGTGTTGGTGTTGCCCAACCTCTATGGCGATATTCTCAGTGATGTAGCGGCGGAGATCACAGGCAGCGTTGGGCTTGGCGGGAGCGCCAACATTGGCGAGCACGTCGCGATGTTCGAGGCGATTCACGGCAGCGCGCCCGATATTGCAGGCAAAGGGATCGCCAACCCCTCTGGGCTCTTGCTCGGCGCGGTCATGATGTTGGTACATCTGCGGCAAGCCGAGGTCGCGCAGCGTATCCACAATGCCTGGCTGCGGACTCTCGAGGTGGGGCTCCATACGGCTGACCTCAAAGGTGCGAAGACCGTGCAGGTGCTGGATACGGAGGCTTTTGCCGCAGCGGTTGTGGCGCGCCTAGGCGAGTTGCCAGAGCATTTTCCCAAAGTAGCCTATTCCAACGCGCCGCAGGGCCGATCGACTGCCGGCCCGCTCTATCAACGCAAGCCGCGAGCAAAGAAGGAGTTGGTGGGGGTGGACGTCTTTCTGCACGCGGCGGACGTCTCCGCCGACTATCTGGCAGGAAAGCTAAAGACCTTGGCCAATCAACCAAAGCGAGCTGGCTTTGAGCTAAAGCTCATTACCAATCGCGGAGTCAAAGTTTGGCCCAATGGCTTTCCTGAGACGTTCTGTACTGACCATTGGCGTTGCCGGTTTCTTGGGGTCGATCGTGAGGGTCAGCCGCGCACGGTGGAGCACCGCGACATCATCTTCTTGCTCAGCAACCTGGCAGATGACGGGGTCGACTTCATCAAGACTGAGAATCTATGCCGATTCGACGGGGAGGATGGCTTCGCGATGGGGCAGGGGCAAAAGGGCGCAACAGTGCGAAACGCCGACTATTGGCCGAGCTCCTTCAGCAACGCGAAAGCGGCGTTGTAGCCGCACATCCCGTGCACGCCCGCCCCAGGGTGGGCGTAGGAGGAGCCGAGGTAGAGCCTATCAATGTGGGTTTTGTAGCGAAAGTAGGGGAAAAACGGCCGAAAAAGCAGCTGGTTGTCAATTCCCGCCGAGCCGCCACCAAGGTCCCCGCCAAGCAGGTTCTCATCGGCTCGTTCAAGCTCTTGGGGCGAGTGAACCGTGCTCTTTAGAACGGTATCCCGGAACCCCGGCGCCAACTCTTCGATTCTTGTCTCAATGCGATTGAGGAACTCGCGCTTGGCGGGTTCGGACCAAGGCTGACCGTCCAACGTCGAGGGGACACGCGAATAGGCCCATAACGTGTGCTGACCCGCCGGCGCTCGCGATGGGTCGAGCAAGCTTTGTTGGCCGATGACCAAATACGGGTCCCGAGGCATTCGACCCTCGCGGACCTCGCGGGTAAAGCGCGCCAAGTCGTCGTTGTTCTCGCCTGTGTGGACAACCGCAGCTTTGCGGCTCGCCGGCGTCTTCCAGGGCACTGCAGCAGAGAGCGCCCAATCGACTTTGAACGTCCCAAAGCCACGGCTTGGGTTGTTCATCTTCGCAACGATGGGCGAGGGTACCTGCGACGGCGAAAGCAGCTTGAGGAACAGCGTCGGCGCCGCTGTGGCCGCGATTACGCCGACCTTTGCCGGGAAGCGTTGCCCGTCCTCGGTGATGGCCGCGCTGACTCGCCCGTGCTCCACCTCGAGCCGCTGGACGCGCCTGCCGGTGTGAAGTCGGCCATGCGCTTCGTGCAGACGCTTCAGCAGCGCCTTGGTGATGTTGGAGGTCCCACCCACCGGAACAGCAAATCCGCCATACGAGGCGGTGACGCCCAACATGAAGCCAACGATCGCCCCCATCGCATCCTCGGGGCCGACGTCGGTGTGAAGCGCAAGCGCCGGGAAGATGCGGCGAGCCGCCTCGGTCTGGAATAGGCGTTCGGCGAAGCCGCGACCGGATGAGAGCGCGACCTCGGCCAGCAGCAGCGCCGCTCGCGGCGGGATCGCCAGGCCTTGGCGCAGTGGAGGAAACGGCGCCAAGAGTGCCGGTAGCACCTTGTCTTGAACGCGGCTCCAAAGCTCAGCGATCCGGCGCCATGGTTCGCCGTCTGCGCCGAGGTACTCGCAACTCGCGTCGATATCGCGAGAGAGCGCGCTCTCGCTGCCATCGCGCGCAGGGTGGGCCGTATCGACCTCCCCGTGCGCCCAGCGAAGCCCTGCACCCTCCAGATCGATCGCTTGCCACGCGGGGCTCACTTGCCCGAATGGGAAGAAGGCTGCGCCGAAGTCGTGCACGAACCCGGGCAACGTGGTCACGCTCGAGCGAACGGCACCTCCGGGCTCAGCATTTCCCTCGAGCACGTCCACGGAAAGTCCCGCGCGCGCGAGCCGTATGGCTGCTGCCAGCCCATTGGGTCCAGACCCGATGACAAGTACGTCGGTCACGACTAAGGCTTCTAACACTGATCCGAGAGAGAGGAAGTCATGCCCCTGCTTGGTCCCGATGAACCTGCGCCGTTTGAGACCTTTCGTGAACACGGTCGTTCGCCTTGGGTGCTCTTGTGTGATCATGCTTCGCGGCGAATCCCGCGCTCGCTAGGGGACCTGGGCTTGTCCGAGCAGGCGCGCTCGAGTCACATCGCGTGGGATATCGGCGCCCGCGGGGTCGCCCTAGCGTTATCCGAAGCGCTCGACGCGCCGCTCGTCGCATGCGGCTATTCGCGTCTGGTGATCGACGCGAATCGGCCGCTTGGTGTGCCGTCGTCGATCCCGGCGGTCAGCTGTGAAATCCCGGTCCCTGGCAACGCGGGCCTGAGCCCGGCCGACGAGGCGGAGCGCGCGCGCGCGGTGTTCATGCCGTATCACGCCGAGGTCGCGCGCGTTTTGGCGGAGCGAACGGCACGGCAGCAACCGAGCGTGCTGCTTTCGATGCATAGCTTCACCCCGGAGCTGTACGGCAAGCCGCGCCCTTGGCACATTGGCGTGCTATCCGGGAAGGATCGCCGGCTCGCTGAAGTCCTGCTCCACGAATTGGGCAAGGAGCAGGACTGGACGGTTGGGGACAACGAGCCGTATCGCGTTTCCGACGTCAGTGACTATGCAGTACCGGTCTACGGCGAGCAGGCAGGGCGTCTTGCCGTGCTGATCGAGCTACGTCAGGATCTCGTGGCGACTTCCGTCATGGAACAGGCGATGGCTCAGCGCTGGCTTCCCATCCTCGAGCGCGCGCTGCCATCGCTGCTTTGATGGATGCGTGAGCCGCGGCGCTCTCGTGCTAAGGGAGCGGCCCTGGAGGAACGTGTGAGCAAGGAAGCGCAGAAGGGCAACCAAAAGGCAGCAAAGCCCGTTGAGACGGCGATCAAGCCGACGCGTGCGGAGGACTACGCCGAGTGGTACCAGCAGGTCGTTCGCGCGGCGGACTTGGCGGAGAACTCCGCGGTGCGCGGCTGCATGGTGATCAAGCCCTGGGGCTATGCGTTGTGGGAGCGCTTCCAAGCCGAGCTGGACGCGATGTTCAAGGCCACGGGCCACAAGAACGCCTACTTCCCGCTGTTCATCCCGAAGTCCTTCTTGGAGAAAGAAGCGGAGCACGTCGACGGCTTCGCCAAGGAATGTGCTGTCGTCACGCATCATCGCTTGATCGCTGGTGAAGGAGGTGGCCTCATTCCGGATCCCAAAGCCAAGCTCGAGGAGCCGCTGATTGTCCGCCCGACCAGCGAGACGATCATCGGTGCGAGCTTTGCGCAGTGGGTTCGCAGCTACCGCGATTTGCCGCTGCTAATCAACCAATGGGCCAACGTGGTGCGCTGGGAGATGCGGACGCGCCTGTTCTTGCGTACGGCTGAGTTTCTTTGGCAGGAAGGGCACACCGCCCACGCCACGCGTGAAGAGGCCGAGACCGAGACGCGCCAGATGCTCGAGGTGTACGTCAAGTTCGCCACCGAATACATGGCTATGCCGGTCCACTACGGAGCCAAGACCAAGAGCGAGCGTTTCCCCGGCGCCGTCGAGACGTACTCGATCGAAGCGATGATGCAGGACAAGAAGGCGCTGCAGGCGGGCACCTCGCATTTCCTGGGTCAAAATTTTGCGAAGGCCAGCGGCATTCGCTTTCAAACAAAGCTTGAGACCGAGGAGTACGCCTGGACCACGTCGTGGGGTGTTTCGACTCGGTTGGTTGGCGCGCTGCTGATGACGCACGCAGATGATGACGGCATGATCATTCCGCCGCGGCTCGCTCCGGCGCACGTCGTGGTGCTGCCTGTTCTGCGCGGCGACGAGACGAAAGCGGCAGTGATGGACTACGTCGCTCAGTTGAAGGCCGATCTAGCGAAGGTCCGCTACCACGACCGCCCGATCGAGGTGGAGGTGGACGCCCGCGATATTCGTGGCGGAGAGAAGAACTGGGACTGGATCAAAAAGGGCGTGCCGCTGCGTGTCGAGGTGGGCCCGCGCGACGTGGAGTCTTCCGCGGTGATGGTGAGCCGCCGCGACCGCGGTCCTCGAGACAAGACGTCCATGTCACGCGAGGACTTCGTCAACGGCATCGTTGCGATGTTGGACGACATGCAAAACGGCCTGCTCCAGAAGGCGCTCGCTTACCGCGCCGCCGCGTCGAAGACGGTCACCTCCCGCGAGGAATTCGAGGCGTTGTTCAGTGGTTCTGAAGGCGGCGGTTTCGCGTTCGCCCACTTTAGCTGCGACGAGAAGGTCGAGAATGACCTCAAGGAGCGTTTCAAGGTTACCGTGCGCAATATCCCGGAGGATGTTCCGTCGGCGCTATTGCCCGGGACCTGCATCTTCACCGGGGTTCCTTGCGATCGACAGGTGCTCTTCGCGAAGTCGTATTGACCTCGGTTCTCCTGCGGTGGGAACATCGGTCTGAGTGATTAGCCTCGACTCCATCGTTGATCGGGTTTGTGAGGCTGCTCGGGCCGATTTCGCGTTCGTGCTTACGCGCCGGGGCCGCCTCGCTACGCGCAAGGCTCCCGAGAACATGCCCGAGGCGGGGCGCAATGCTCTGCTCGCGGTAGCGGAGAAGCAGCTGCGAGAGAAGCGAGGCAGCGTCTCGCACGTGGACGTGCCGCGTGAAATGTTGGTGCCGTTCGGTGGGGCCGCGCCAGTCGACGTTTACGTGGCCGCTCGTGAAGAAGCGATCCTGTGCGTGGTCATGGCGACCTTTGCCGAGCAGTTGTACGTCAGCGATGCCATCGCTGAAGGGACGGCTGCACTCGATAAACTCCTCTTGGCCGAGGCTGAGCGCCGCGAACGCCGCAGGCCAGGGCGCAAGGAGAAAGAAAAGCCTGAAGGGCCAAGGACCAAAGCAGGGCGACGGGGAAGTGATCCGGCACTCGAAGAGTCGAAGGCAGCGCCTGCCGTGGTGCGGGCTGCTAGCGCTCCAGCGGCGGCCAGCCCAGCGCCGGAGCCGTTTGAGTTGGATGACTCGGACGACATGCCCACCATCACCATCGCGCAAACCAAGATGGGTAGGGCGACGCTCGCGGCGATCGAGATCGACCGCGATGCTCCAGAAATCACCTACAGCACCAGCACGATCGGCCGCAGGACGTTGGGCGAGATCGAGCTTTCGCTGTTGCCGGCTGGAGACCCGCGCAGCAGCGTACCGGACATTCGTGTGGACGTGATCAGTCTGCCAGCGATCGATGGGGCTGAGCTGGACGTCACCGATCGCACGACGTTGCCTTTCACTGAGCGGCCGGAGGACGCAAAACGGCGGTTTGAATTGGCGGAGCGGCTGCGCCAAGGGCTCGGCCCCGTCGTCCTTGAAACGACCAAGACGCGCACCGTGATTGCGGGCCGTTCAAAGCCGTTTCGAGCGGTCAAACCAGCGCCCGTTGCCGAGCCTGCTCCGCGCGCAGCGGTTCCCACGGTGGAGTCGAAGCCGCGCGACTCCAATATCGAAATTTGGCACTCGGCGCTGGCCGAGTCGCTCGAGGAAAAGCCAAGCGATCGCGAGTCTCCGCGTCGGAGAACTCAGCCCCCGCCGCGGGCCCCGTCGAGCACGTGGGCGCGCCCGACGAAGGACAAAGAAAAGGAAAAGGAAGAGCGCGCTGCTAGCCCGAGCTCGACGCGTGACAAGTCGGTGTGGCCGAGCGCCAGCGCAAAGCCCTCCGCCAAGCGGAAGTTGCCACCGGCTTCCTCCTTACCAGTCGCCAAGCAACGCCCCTCCGACAAGCCCAAGCGTTAACGCGTTGAAGCGCCGCGAGCGCGTTCTTGCCAGCTCGCGACCAGCTCGGGAAAGAGGCCGAGATGCGCGCAGTGCGCGTCACGATCCGAGCCTGCATAGCCTCGGAGGATGACGCCCTTCTCCTCGGCGCGCCGCTCGAGTGAGCGCGTTCCGCCTGTGCGCGTACGGTCGACGCGCATCAGCAACCGTTCGATCAGGGTATCGGCCACTTCGGCTGTATTGGCGTAGCCCTCGGTAGGCACTCGGCTGTGCGTGAGCATGAAGCTCGTCTGAGGTGACTCGAGCGCGCGCCTAGCGAAGCTCTCAAAGGGCGCCAAACGCTCCAAATCGACGTTCTTGGAAAGGCCCTGATAGCTGCCGTACAGCGAGTCGAGCAGTAGCACGCCGCTGAGTTCGGGCAGGTCTGGGGAAGCTGTTAGCACCTGCCGCACTGCTTCAAAGCCGGCCGAGAACGAGGACACCAACAAGGAGCGGACATGCGCCTGCTGCCCAGTACTCGCCGAGACGGTTGCGTCGATCCCGTGGATCAGCGTCTCGAGTTCGGCCTTGCTTCGGACCACGCCTGCGTAGTCCCCCGAGGAATCACCCTTATCAAGGGCAGCGACGATCACCTGCAGATTGGAGGCAGCGGCGATCCGCTTTACCGGCTCTTTGCCATGAAAATGCAGCACGAGGTCGTAGCCACCGTCCGGGAGCAAAGCGGACGGTGAGATAAGCACCTCGAGCCCTTGCTCGGATTTCTCGAGCGTCCGACCACCGAGTCCTTGGTCGGGAACGTTGCAACTGAAGGCCTCGAGTGAAGTCGAAACACGCGCTGCGACCGGAGCGCGGGTGGCCGGGAGCGGAGCTACTTCGGCTGTGGCGGCGCTTGGTTGCGCTTGGGCTGTAGGTTCTTGCGAATGGGAGCTGCGTGCCGGGGAGGCGAGCAACGCGGCTAACGCGACGACAACGACGACGAGCTCACTTGCACGGACGGCGAGGGTTCTTTCACGCACTTAGAAGCCAGGAGTCTGGACGACGGGCACGCTCGTGTCGACCGGCTTTGGCTTGGTCTCAGGCTTCCCGCTCGCTACCGTGGCAGTCGCCGTTGGCGCAATAGGCGCAGCCGTTGCGGTGGGCTGCGGATCCGCGGTTGCGCCGGTGGGAGTTGGGGTCGCGGGCGTCGGCGTGGTGGTGACCGGCTTCGCCGTTGCTGGCTGACCGGCCTCCGCCGTGGCGGTCGATGGGGTAGGGGAATCGGGCAACGATGCGAGGTCGATCACCTGCCCGCCGGGCTGCCCAGAAGGCTCTGCGTTGGTTCCAGAGGAAGGGTTGTTCGGGGAGATCGCGGCTGCGCTCGATGGCGGCTTGGACGACGAAGGCCCCGTCTCACTCTTCATCAACGCAATGGTCACGCCACCTACCGCGACCGCCGCCGCGAGGCTCAAGGCCACAGCGCCGAACACTCGCTTGCTACGGCGGGCCTCGAGCAGGCGCCGCTCGTCGGACATGGCCTCCACAGCTGCAAGCGTGGGCGAACTCACCACTGGTGGTTCGCTGGGGAGAGCTGGGCGTTGCGCGAGCGGCTCGACGCGCGTGATTTGCGAAAGTGCCGACGACCCGCTCGTCTCCTGGGGCTTGACCGTCTCAGTGTCCGTGATCGCGTGAGCGTCGGCTTTGACGGTCTTCGCGTTGTAGGCGCGCGCCTCGGTCACCTCGTCCTTGCGCACCGCCGGGACCGACTCCATCACGTCCGCAGAATCCAACGTCGCACGGGTCGCCGCACGCGGCGGCGTTTGCATGCGCGTGAACATCATACCGGTCATCGACTCCGGCGGACTGGAGCTCGGGGTACCAGCCGACGTTGCAAGCGCAGCCTCGTCAATCTTCAGCGCGGCGTCGCGGATAGCCGCTCTCCGTTTGCGATCGCGTTCACCCAACGTCGAACGTACGAAGGTGCCCACTTCATCCAGCGTAACGGGCCCACCGATCGCGGCGGACGCCGCAGCGATCGCCGCCTCGAGGTCGCTCTCCAGCTCGCTGGCGCTCTGGTGACGGCGCTCCGGATCCTTGTTCAAAGCCCGCAGCACCACCCGCTCGATCTCGACGGGGAGGGACGGGTTCTTCACTCGGGGTGGCATCACCGGCCGCGTGATGATGTTGCGCATCGTCTTGATGTCGGAATCATCCAAGAACGGATGGGTGCCAGTCGTCAGGCGGTAAAGAATGATGCCCAGCGCAAAGATGTCGGTGCGCCGGTCGACGTCAGCTCCGCGCGCTTGTTCGGGCGACATGAACGGCACCTTGCCCTTCAGCTGCCCAGCTGTCGTCTCCCCGCCGCGGCCCATCGCTTTGGCCACACCAAAGTCGACGATCTTCACCACGCCCGACGCTGACACCAGGATGTTCTGCGGAGAAACGTCGCGGTGAACGAGCTCGAGCAGGCGTTCATCCTCATCGCGCAGCTCGTGCGCTGCGTGCAAGCCAGCGGCGGCTTGCGAAGCGATCTTCAGCCCCACTCGGAGCGGGATGTCGGTGCCGTTCTTGCGCGAGAACTTGGAGAGCGTGGATAGAGATTCTCCGTCAACCCACTCCATCGCGAGAAAGAGCACCTCGTCCTCTTCACCAAGGTCGATGATCTGCGCGACGTTCGGGTGCTGGATCTTCGAAGCGATGGTCGCTTCGTCGAGGAACATCTGCTCAAACGTCGGATCGTCGGAGAGGGAGGGCAGGATGGTCTTGATCGCCACGGTCTTCGAGAAGCCGCGAGAGCCCTTGAGTCGTGCAGCCCATACGGTCGCCATCCCGCCGGAGGCGATTGGCAGGAGCAGCTCGTACCGGCCCAACACCGTTCCCGGAGCTAACTGATGCGTCCCCATTGTGCTTCGTAGGCTCCGTGATTGCGAGCTGTCACGGCCTGCATGGCGCGACGTTCGAACATAGCACGACCTTCACTCGGGAGGCCGATTGTGTCGGTTCTAACGGGCTTTTGACAAATGAGGTAACAGTCGGCGCTGCCAACGATTGTTGCGCGTCTGCGCTTGACGCCTGCAAGCATAGCGGATTAGGGTCCGCGCCCTTTCACCCAAGGATTTGAGATCATGGCCAACATCGCTAAGTGGAACATCCGGCTTCGTCACGAGTGGCTTCAGACCCCGCTGAAGAAGAAGCGCATCAAGCGCGCCGAGAAGGCTCGTTGTGGTCTGCTCGCCGCTGAGCTGCGCAAGTCTGAGAAAGCCGCACGCAAAGCCGCTTCCAAGGCTGCTGCGACGACTGGCTGAGCGGTTGCTTCTCGTTTCCCGAAAGCACATTCCCAACGGCAACTGTGTGCTGTTTTTCGCCAGCAGACCTGGGCCGTGCTACGTCTGAGAAATACGATGAACGCTCGCACCTCCTCACTAACTGGGTTCGTTGTTGTCGCCTTCCTTGGAACGGGCTGCGCTGCTCGCACAGCTCCTTTCGACAACCTCGATGATGCACAAATGACGATCCTGAAGCTCCAAGGAGAGCAGCAGGCGGCGAGCCCCATTCCGGGGGCTGGCTCGTTCCCCTTCCCGGGCGGGCTCTCGCTCCCCGGCGTAACGCCGGATCAGCTTCTGCAACAGGGGCAGCAGACCTGGCAGCAGATGATGCCTGGCGTACCGTTTCCTTTCCCCGGTGGAACTGGCGGCGCGGGTACCACCCCGGCACAACCGAAGTACAACGGCTTCGTGATTCTGCAGCAAAGCGCTGGTGATGAGGACACCAAGTCGGAGATTTTGGACCTCTTCGGAGATGAGGCCAGCTTCAACCAGAACCGTCAGCCTTGTTTCACCCCGGGCATGGCGGTGATCTTTACGCCTCCGGATGGTAGCCCCAACGTGGAGCTGATGATCTCCTTCGCCTGCAATCACACGCAGGGCGTAGGCTTTCAGTGGCCCTATGCTGCGTCGGGCTTCACCCCGGAATCGGGCAACACGCTACGCAACGTGTATATGCGCGTGTTCGGCACGCCCCCGCCGCCAACCGGTTCCTGACCGGGCGTCGCAAGCTCACGAGCCCAAGCGAGTTACCTCAGCCGAACGGGTCTGCATGCAGCGCAGGCCCGTTCTGCGTTTTGTGACGCTGGCAGCGTCGCTAGGTTGCGAGCGCCGCTGGCGTGATCAGTCGGGGACCTTCTCGAGCGTGACTTCGACCGTAACGCTCTTGTCCCCCGGCTTCGCCAGTACCTCGCCGTCGTAGGGGAAGTAGCCGGTCTTTTCGATCGAGATGCGGTGTTTGCCCGGCGGCAAGGCGACCCCGCGCTTCTCGACTCGAGCCACGCTCCCAACGGCTTCGTCGTCGATCGTTACTTCGGCGTCATCCACGTTGGCGGTCAGCTTGAGGGAGACCGTCTGCAGCTGGGCACTGCATCCGGTGCTCAAGAGCGCAGCCACGGTCAGGATCGTTCGCAACATTGGGCTCACTCCCACTCGATGGTCGCCGGGGGCTTGGACGAGATGTCGTAGGCCACACGGTTGACGCCGCGGACCTCGTTGATGATGCGAGTCGAAGCGCGCGCAAGGACGTCATGCGGCATGCGGTACCAGTCGGCCGTCATACCGTCGGTGCTGGTGACGGCGCGGAGCGCCACCGCTTCATCGTAGGTTCGATCATCGCCCATCACGCCTACACTTCGCACGGGCAAGAGGGCCGCGAAGGCCTGCCAAATTTCGTTGTAGAGGCCCGCCTTGCGAATCTCATCGAGAAAGATGGCGTCCGCTTTGCGCAGCGCCGTCAACCGCTCCGGCGTTAGCGCGCCGAGGCAGCGCACGGCGAGGCCAGGACCGGGGAAGGGGTGCCGATAGAGTAACTCGTGCGGCATGTTCATCGCCTCACCGACGCGACGAACCTCATCCTTGAACAGCTCGCGCAGCGGCTCGCACAGCTTGAGGTTCATTTTCTCGGGAAGTCCTCCAACGTTGTGGTGGCTCTTGATGACTGCGGAGGGACCACGCAGAGAGATGCTTTCAATCACGTCCGGGTAGAGCGTTCCTTGAACCAAGAACTTGGCGCCCTCGATCGCCCGGGCCTCGCGCTCGAACACTTCTATGAAGACGCGGCCGATGATTTTTCGCTTCTTCTCCGGATCGGTAACGCCCTCGAGCTGCGTTAGAAATTCCGAGCTGGCGTCGATGTGGATCAGGTTCTTGAGCGGGAAGACCTCGGTGAACATGCGCACGACGTCGCGTGCCTCGCCCTCACGCAGCAAGCCATTGTCGATAAAGATGCAGGTGAGCCGCTCGTCGAGAGCACGTGCACAGAGTACGGCTGCGACCGATGAATCGACGCCTCCGGAGAGCCCGAGGATTGCGTGTTCCGAGCCAACCTGGTTGCGAATCTTCTCAACGGCCTCATCAACGAAGGAGGCGGCGGTCCAAGACGGTGTCAATCCGGCGACCTCAAACAGGAAGGCGTCGAGGATGGCTTTGCCTCGCTTGGTGTGCACGACCTCGGGATGAAACTGCATGCCGTACTGCCGCAAGCCTGCATGGCCCACCACACAGAACGGCGTGCTCGGGGTGGTCGCCAGCGTCTCAAAGCCAGCGGGCAACGCCTCGATGCGGTCGCCGTGACTCATCCAAACGTCGATGGACTCTCCCGCTCGAGCGAACGAAAGGACGCCGGTTGGCTGGCTCACCTGCATCGTCGCTGGGCCGTATTCGCGGTGTTCAGCACGCTCGACGCGGCCGCCTGTGAGGTGGGCCATTAGCTGCGCGCCGTAACAAATGCCGAGCACCGGTACGCCAAGCTCAAAGACGCCGCGGTCGATCGAAGGAGCGCCTTCGTCATAGACGCTGCTCGGTCCGCCGGAGAGCACGATGGCCTTGGGCGCTTTGGCCTTGATGGCGTCCAGCGAAAGCGTGCCAGGGTGGATCTCGCAGTAGACGTTGCTCTCGCGAATTCGGCGCGCAATGAGCTGGGTGGTTTGCGAACCGAAATCGAGGATCAGGACGTGCTCTCGCATCGCGGAGGGCGGTAGCACGGAGAGGTGCTGGCTCCAATCGCACGCAGCAGACTAGGATGATCGGTCATGATCTCGCGCTGCCTCGCTGTAGCTCTGCTGCTCTCGCTCTCGGTTCTTTCGTCGCTATCGTGCCGCGACGCGCGCTTTCCGGTCTGCCAGGAGGACAGCGATTGTGCGAAAGAAGTCGGGAAGCACTGCTCGGATCTGCGCTGTGTCGAGTGCAGTGCCGACGAAGATTGTGGCGACGGTCGCTACTGCGAGCGCAAGCTGATGGCCTGCCGAAGTTTGGGCGGCGTGCAGCCGCCGTCGCAGGCGAGTGCGCTTCCGAGCGCCGAGTAGCCTAGGGCTGCGCGTCTACGACGGCCGGATCGGCGGGTGAAGGACCTGGCGTGGGCGCGACCGGCGGTGGAGGCGCTTTCACACTCCCTGGCGCTGGCCCACCGGGTTTGCTCCCCGGTTGTTTTGGCGGAACGGATGGCGCTGGAGGCACCTTGTAACCGACAGCCTCTTTTGCCGCGGCTGCAAGCGATACGGCTGGGTTGGGCGGGTCATCGGCCTTGAATTCGGTACCGCAAGCCGTTGCTGCGAGACTCAGGCCCAGACCGCAGCTCACGAGGAGGCGCTTCATTGCGCCCAGGAGCTTAGCGGATTCAAGGCGGAGTAACAGTGCAGCCAGCCACTGGTGGCGGAGCACACAAACGAGTAAAGCGCTCCAGTGACTGTGGTCCCCTCCTTGCCGGAACTTGCGCGAAACGCGCGGCGCGCCTCGCGTGAACTCGCGGCTGCCGGGCGAATCGTCAAGGATCAAGCGCTGCGTAACCTTGCTGCGCGGCTGCTTGATGAAGCGGGAAAGCCCGGGGGTGCGCTGTTTCAAGCCAATCTCGAGGACCTCACGGCGGCGGAAGCTGGCGGCGTCTCTGGGCCGATGCTCGACCGCCTCAAGCTCGATCCGGCCCGGGTGCGGGCGATGGCGGAGGCGGTACTCGAGATTTCGCGCGCGGCCGATCCCGTGGGAGAAGTCACGCACGCGACGATGAGGCCCAACGGGCTCTTGGTCGGCCAAGTGCGCGCTCCGCTGGGCGTGATCGCGATGATCTACGAGGCTCGACCCAACGTGACGGTGGAAGCGTTCGCGCTCACGTTGAAGTCAGGCAACGCCGTGATCATGCGCGGCGGCAAAGAGGCTGTGCGGTCCAACGCCGCACTCGCCGCGGTCGCGCACGCAGCCTTGGCAGACGCCGGCCTGCCCACCGCCGCCCTAAGTGTGGTCACCAATACGGATCGCGACTCGATTCGTGAGCTGGTTTCGTTGACCGGCCTGATTGATCTCGTGATTCCGCGGGGGGGAGAGGGCTTGATTCGTTTCGTCACGGAGCATGCGCGGGTGCCGGTGATTCAACACTACAAAGGCGTGTGTCACACCTTCGTCGATCGCGGCGCAGATCTGGAGCTCGCCCTGAAGGTCGTTGAGAACGCGAAGCTTTCGCGAGTCAGCGTATGCAACGCCCTTGAGTGCCTGCTGGTTGACGAGCTTGAGGCGCCTGCGTTCCTACCGATGTTGGCCGGCTTGAAGGCGCGCGGGCTCGAGCTGCGCGGAGACGAGCAGGTGCAGCGCTTGATCGAGGTTGTTCCAGCGACCGAAGCGGATTGGGGCTGTGAGTTTCTCGACAAGGTGCTCGCCGTGCGAGTGGTCCCCAATTTTGACGCTGCCTTGGCGCACATTGCGCAATACGGCTCGAACCACACCGAGTGCATCATCACCCGCGACTACGAGCGAGCCCAACGTTGGAAGCGCGAAGTCGACGCGAGCTGCGTCGTGGTAAACGCCTCAACCAGGTTCAACGACGGCGGAGAATTGGGGCTCGGCGCTGAGATGGGCATCTCGACATCGAAGCTCCACGCCTACGGCCCGATGGGCTTGGTTCATTTGACCACGCTGAAGTGGTTCATCGAAGGAAACGGTCAGATTCGCACGCCCTAGTGCGTCGCGGAAACGTGCGCCGGTTGGCGCTTGGTTCGGATTGGCACTCTCGTTTCGGAGGATCGGTTTTGAGCATCACAAAAAAGGCAGCAAAGTCCAGCGCACCTCGCAAGCGCAGCGACGAGGATGGACCCTCGAAGGCAAAGCCGGCGGCTCGTGGAGCCAAGACGACGGCTGCACGCAAGACGCCGACGGCCAAGACCACCAGCGCTCGCCCGCGCATCCGCGCGACCCATAGCGAAGTACCGGATGCATCGGGAGAGACCACCAAGCGGCGAGTGAAAGCAAAGCCTGTTGGGGACCTCGAGAAGCGCAAGATCAAAGCGCGCGCCACCGTGCAGGCGCTCAGCGGTCGCAAAGAGACCTCCAAAAAGCCTTTGGGGGCTGCTTCGCCGAAGCGAGAGGAAACGACGAGCCGCCGGCGTTCGGTACCTCCGCCTCCAGCGGGTGCCTCCGAACGCAGTCAAAAGCTCGCTCTGGCGATCGCCGCTGGCGGGCTTGAAAAGAAGGCGCTCGGGGTCGAGGTGATCGATGTCTCGGGTCGCGTCGACTACGCCGACTTCCTCGTGATCATGACCGGCACCAGTGATCGCCACGTCCACGCAATTGCGATGGGCATCGAAGCCGCGCTGAAGAAGCTGAAGACCTCCCCGCTCAGCATCGAAGGGCTGGGCACGGCGAGTTGGGTGCTCATGGACTTCGACGATGTCGTGGTTCACGTCTTCCAAGAGGAGACCCGCAAGGTTTACGACATCGAGGGCCTCTGGGTGGACGCAGGCCGTCTGCGCGTGGCCGACGAACGAGGCGGTTCCAAGCTCTCGTGAGGTTCAGCATCGTGGCGGTCGGTCGGATCAAGGACCAGAAACTCCGTCACGTGGTCGACGAATACAAGACGCGCCTCGGACACTACGTCGGGGTGCGTGAGATCGAGATCGAAGACGGCAGCGCCGAGGTGGTTGACGCACAGGTCAGCCGCCACGCGAAGGACGATATCCTGGTCTCGCTAGACAGCCGCGGCAAAGAGCTGGATTCGATCGCGTTCTCGCGTTTCATCGACAAACTCACGCAACAGGGCAAAGGCAACGTCGCCTTTGCGCTCGGAGGCAAGGAGGGGCTGGGGAAGGTGACCGTGGACCGCTCGGCTCACGTGCTCAGCCTCTCTCAGATGACGCTTCCGCATCGTCTCGCGCGGCTATTCCTGTATGAGCAGCTTTATCGCGCGATGACGCTGCTCCGCGGTGAGCCCTACGGCCTCTAAGCCCTACGGTCTCTAAGTAGCGCCAATTAGGGAAACCGTGGGCTGCTCTGCTTCGCTATTGGAGCGGTTCGCATCAGCTCGTATTCTCCGGGCCCATGAGCGATCCCGGCAAGAAGTACCTCCTGATTGACGTTCCGTCTCATCAGACCTCGACGGGGGGAAACGTCGGGTCTTCCTTCTTGCGCATTGGGTCGCCCGATCCGTCGCCGCCGATGAAGGAGCTGCTCGAAGAGATCGTCGCGGAGGGCTTCATCGATGACGATCGCGTGCGCGGGCCGAATGACACCGCTGCCCATGCGACGGTTGAAGGGGCGGGGGGAACTGCCGGGCCGGGCCACAGCCTTTCTGTTGCTGAGCGCAAAGCCGAGACCGAGCGTTTCCTGACGAAGGGCGGCTGGCACGAACATACCGACGGTAACCGCATCAGCACCGTGGTGGGCGACCGCATCGACGTCGTTCGGGGCAACTACAAGATGGTGGTGCTCGGTCGCCAGGACGCGCTTGAGAACGCTGCTGGGTGGGACGTGTCAGGTGGCCATATCGAAGACGGAGGGCTTACCCCGGGCGGCATCCATCACATCAAGTGGGTCCAGACCTGGGACGGCACCTGGAAGGTGACCGAGCTATGCGAGAAAGGCGACGTCCACAGCATCACCCACGGCAACAGCAAAGAAGAGAACTACGGCGACACGCTCGAGTCGATCACTGGCTCCGAGAACCCCGATGAGAACGTCACCCAGGGCGTACTGCGGCCGACCACCAAGAAAAAGAACCCTACGATCACCGAGCGTACGTGGGCGACGGCGATCTATTCGTACACCGGCTCTAGCAACAAGCCGGTCCCCACGATGACGGATGAGACGCACGTCACCTCGACCACCGAGACGTTGCACGCGGGCACCATCACCAGCAATACCTACGCAAGCACCAGCATCACCGAGAACACCGGCAAGGTGGGCACCCCGGTACCGGCGATCAGCTCGAGTACGCACGTCGGCGCGTTGAGCGAGACCCTTCACGCAGGCGCGCTGTCCACGGTCAGTACGATTGGAGTAACCTCCAACGTAACGACGGTCGGTGCGATCAGCGACGTTGAAATATCAGGCGCGAAGTCGAGCATCATCCTCGGCGCGGTAATGGCCGATCTCGAGGTGTCGATCTTGCGACTCGAGGTCAAGGCTGGCATCGGCTTTCTCGAGATCGAGGCGGGCCTCCGCTACATCGAGGTCTGCCTCGGCAACAAGTGGTCGTTCAACCTAGGCACTGAGTACAAGCTCAAGAAGGATGAGTGGGAGACGGCGGCAAAGACTTTGTCGGTGGTAGGAAAAGAAGACACGATCGGCATCAAGCTCAAGAAGCTGGCGCTACAGCTGAAGCACACCGCGCCCTCGGTTGGCATCGGGCTCGAGCCGGATTGATCGCACCTCGACTAGCGCGCAGCCCGGAGCCCTTCCAATGATCGTTCTGCCCCCCAAAGGCTTCGCCTACGCGACGAAGCTGACCTCGCGTATGCCACCCAAGCCCGAGCTTCTGGTGGTGGTGAAAGGCGTTTACGCGCTCAAGCCAGACGCGCCGCTCGAGTTGCTCGAGCGCAAAGAGTGCATGCCCACGGGCGATCAATTTGCACCCGAGGATGACGACCGCACCGGCGCCTGCTTCGCCCCGACCGACTTTGCAGATGCCAAGATGAACGCCGAAGTCTTCGTGCGTGGCTCGTTTCACGCACCCGGTGGCCGGCCCGTCAAAGAGTCCGAAGTGGGCTTCTCGATTGCCGGGCTCAGCAAGCGACTGCGCGTCGTTGGTCCCCGCGTATGGGTTGACGATGTCTTGGGTTCGGCGGCGTCGGAACCGCTAGCGATGACCTCGGTACTCGTCGATTGGACGACGGCATACGGCGGTCCTGGGTTCGCGGGCAACACCAGCGGACGTGGACATACGTCGCGGGAGTTGCCGCAGCTCGAGGCCTTCGATGCCCCGGTGCGGTCACGCGGGAATCACAACGTTGCTGCATCGTTCGGACCGATTAGTCCGAACTGGCCCGAGCGCGCAAAGAAGGTGGGAACACGGTACGGCAAAGCTTGGAGGGAACAGCGCTCTCCCTTTGTCGCCGAGGACTTCGACTGGACCTATCACCAAGCGGCGCCGGCCGATCAGCAGCTCCCCGGCTTTCTCAAAGGCGACGAGACGATCATCTTTGAGAACTTCCATCCACAAGCCGCGCTCCTCTCGGCGAAGCTTCCGGGCCTGCGAATGCGCGGCTTCGCACGCACGGTCGCTGGCGAGTTTCGCTCGTTTGGTCTGCAATTGGATACGGTCGTGGCGGATCTCGACAAGGGCACGCTCGCGCTGACGTGGCGGGGCCACCTGCCGATTCGTGAGCTCGACTACGCCGACATCAAGTCGATGCTCCTCGCCTGCGAGCTGCTCGGAGAGGTGGGCAGCGAGCGCGCATACCAAGAAAAGCTCGAGGCGTTCGAGCGTGATCCGGTTGGCTTTGAAGAAGCTCGCTCGGAGATGATTGCGTCGATGGCGGCCGCAGCGCCGACCTTTCCTGGGGACGCGCCGCAACAGCTCGACGTTGTCAGCGCGGCGCTGGCGAAGAAGCTCCCAGCGGAGTTTCAGGGCGTGGCGAAGAACCTAGCGATCGGCATGGCAGAGGCGAGCAAGGCGCGCGGCGCGGAGCCCGAACAGGCCGAGGCCGACCAGAAGCTCGTTGAGGCGCTTTCGCGCGTCGATGAGGCGGAAGAGAATGAACCTCCGCCGCCGATCGCACCCAAACCGGGCGCCATCCCTTCAATCGGTTTGCGCAAAGTGGTGCGCCAAATGATGGCGGACCTCAGCCGCGGTCTCGAGGGCACCAAAGACCAAGAGCTGACGCCGGAGCAGGCCGCGCAGCTCGAGAAGCTCAACAGCCTTCCGCTCGACCCAAACTGGACGACACTCGATCCCGAGTACACCATTCCCGAGCCGCTATCGACCGATGCTCCGGGGCCTTACGCCAACTTGATCGATCGCGATTTCACCGGCCAGGATCTCTCGGGCTTGGATCTTTCAGGGGCCAAACTCGACGGGGCGGTGCTGACCCGTGCGAGGTTGGTGGGCACCAAACTTCGCGGCGCGAGTCTGCGCGGCGCGGTCCTCTATCGCGCCGAAGCTGAAGGCGCCGATTTCTCGGAGGTCGATTTCACGAGGGCGAACTGTGCAAGGTTGCGCGCGCGGTCGGCGAACTTCTCGAGCGCAACCTTGGAGCTCGCTTTCTTCGAGGACGCTGAGCTCGAAGAGGCGTGTTTCGAGGGCACCCAGGCGGATTGGTCGGCGTTTGCTCGGGCGAACCTTGCGCGCGTGAAGGGCCGCGGGCTCAAGTTTTATCGCACCGATTTCGAAGAGTCCGACCTCACGAACGCGGACTTCTCGAACGGCTCTGTCCGCGCCTGTGTGTTCTCGCGCTGCAAGGCCACGGGGCTCGATCTGACAAAGACCGAAGTGCGCGCAATTTCGGCGCAAGAGGCCAACTTCGGTGGAGCCAAGTTCGTGCGAGCCCACGGTGAGCGAATGAACCTGATCAACGCCGAACTCGATGGGGCGGACTTTACGTTGGCTGTGGTTTCGAAGTCGCACTTCTCCGGCGCTACGGCGCGCGGTTGTGAATTCTGGGGTGCAGATCTGAGTCTGGGCCGCTTTTACCGGGCGGACCTTTCGCGCTCACGATTCGACCACGCGAACCTATTGGGTGCCGACCTCTCACGAGCACGTCTCGAGTGGGCAGGTTTTCAGAAGGCGAACTTGTACGACGCAAAGCTGATTGAGGCTTTTGGTCAGGACACCAACTTCACTGGCGCCAACTTGGAGCGCTGCAACTACTCGACCCGAAACGCCGAGGACGCCTGATGAACGCTCAAGACCTGTTGCGAGCGGTCGAAACGAAGACGCCATTAGAACCGGGCATGGTGATCGGTGCGGCCCTTCCCGACGCAAAGCTGGCCGGTCTCAGCGCGGTCGGCGTTTCTTTCTTTCAGTGCGACTTTTCGGGCGCTGACCTGAGTGAGGCCAACCTAAGTTCAGCGACCTTCAATGGCTGCGATCTGCGTGGGGCAACGTTGAAAGGAGCCTTACTCAACGGAGCGACGCTGCAGGCAACCAGCCTGAATGGCGTCAAGGCCATCGGCGCAAACCTCGCTAAAGCGCGGCTGATCCGCGCGGATCTGAGCGGCGCCGATCTCAAGAGCACGATCTGGGCGGAGGCCGTCGTGGTGGAGTCAGTCCTCAGCGACGCAGACCTCGCGAACGCCGACCTAACGCGGGTCCGGATGCCGAAGAACACGGGCGAACGAGCTCGCTTCGATGGCGCCACGCTTGATGGCGGGGTGTTCGCCGAGTGCAAGTTTTCCGGTGCCACGTTCAAGAAGATTCACGCCCACGAGGTGGTGCTTGCCAAGGCGGAGTTACGGGGCGCTACGTTCGAGGGCGCTGACCTCGACAGCGTTATCTTCGCCAGCGCCGATCTTCGAGAAGCCTCCCTACCGCAGAAGCTTCGCTATTGCGTGTTTGCGCAGGCACGGCTCTCCGACCGAGACGAGCCGGAGAGCGAGCGGCCTGCTTGGGACCCGGAGTTTGTAGCGCGACCTTCGGTTAGCCTTTCCTTTGACGATGCGGATCTGACGGGCGCAGTCTTCGAAGGCCTCAGCCTGCGCAACGCGCTCTTTCGCAACGCCAACCTCGAGATGACGGTGCTAGCGAAAGCCGATCTCGAGGGGGCCTCGTTCGAGGGCGCGAAGTTCAAGATGACGGTGCTAAGTGAGGCCCGGTTGCGCAAAGTCGACTTGTCGAACCAGCACCTCCAGCTGTGCGCCTGCGGAGGGGCGGATTTCACCGACGCAAAACTCGTGGCGACGCACCTCGAGATGTGCATCTTGGACGGCGCGACGCTGGAGAACGCGGACCTAACCCGCACACGGTTGCACGGCGTGGAGCTGCAAGGCGCGCGGCTCTCGAACCTGAAGCTGGAGGGCGCCACCTTTCATAGCGTGGATTTCGGCGAGACCGACCTCAGCGGGATCCAGCTCGCCGGCGGGAGCTTCAAGAAATGCTCGTTCAAAGGCATGGACCTGACGCAAGCCGATTTCACTGGGAGCAACCTTTTCGGGTCGGACTTCTCCGAATGCAACCTGCTCCGAGCGAAGTTCCTGCGCGCCGATCTGCGCCAAGCAAACCTCAAGTCCTGCAAGGCCCAGCAAGCTGACTTCAGCGACGTGGACGGCAAGGCTGCCTTCTTCGGTGAAGCCAACGTGGAGGGCGCAAAGTTCGCCAAGGCCAAGCTGCGTTATGCAACCTTCAGCGCGTCCCAGGCAACGGTTGCAAACTTCGCAGGCGCTGATCTGCGCGAGTCAATCTGGGTCGATGCGCAGGCCGAAAAGGCGAACTTCCGTTCGGCTCGCTTGAACTGGGCGGACCTTTCAAAGGCGAACTTCGCAGCCACCGATTTGTCCTCGGCGGATCTTTCGTCAGCCAACCTTCACGCCTTCATCGATCGAGGGGCTGTGATGGCTGGAACCAATATGACCTCCGTTCGCGGCACCGACGAGGGGCGGCTGCGTGCGGATAACTGGCAACCGCCTGCGGGCCCGCGACCCTCCTAGCTCGGCTGCGAAAACGATCGTCCTCCGAATCACGAAGAAAGAAGCACGATGGCCAACGTCCTAAGAAAAGCGCACGACGACGAGTCACCCTCTGGCGCCGTGGAAGCGGGTAAGGCGGTGCTTACGAGCGCGCCCGTCGGGCCCGGCACTTGGCTGTCGCCAGGCCGCGTGATCGAAGTGCAGGCTCACGGCGTCCGTTTGCAGCTACCCGACGGTCGCGAGGTGTTCGCGCGGATGGCGCTCCCGCTGAGCTACGAGGCGGCGCTGGGAGACGAGCTGCTGCTGCTCGGAGATGCAAACAGCGCCTACGTCACCGGCGTGCTCAGCGGCAAAGGCCAGACGCGGCTTGCGCTAAAGGGCGACGTGAGCCTTGCGACGGACGGCAAGCTCGAGCTCTCTTCGCAGACGAGCATCTCGCTCGATGCCCCGAGCGTCGAGGTGCGCGCCGACAGGCTGCACACGGTGGCAGGCCGCGTGACCGAAGTGTTCGATTCAGTGCGAAAGACAGTGCGGCAGCTGCTCTCGGTGAGGGCGGGCGAGCAGCACACGCTGGTGGAAGGCACGAGCCAGCTTGTGGCCAAGAACGCACGCACGCTCTCCGAGGGCAAGGTCACGATCAACGGCAAAGAGATTTTCCTCGGCTGAAAGAGGCTCTGCAATGCTTCCTGCATCCAATCGTGGCCCCGGCCAATCGCTCGGTTTTCCCGACACCTGCTTGACCCCAGCGGCTCCGTCTCCGATCCCCGTTCCTTACCCGAACATCGCGATGAACGCGCAAGCATCGCCCTTCTCGACGTCGGTGAAGGTCAACATGATGAACGCGTTGAACCTCATCAGCTCGATCCCGATGACCTCCGGGGATGAGGCGGGCAGCGCCCATCCGATGGTGAAGATGGCTCAGCGTTACACGCTTGGGAGCTTCAACGTCTTCATCGAGGGAATGCCTGGAATTCACCTAGGCAGCTTGACCACGCACAACAACATGAACTGCCCGGTCGGAGCGGTGATCGTTCCGAGCGCGCCCAACGTGACCTACTCCCTCGCGAGCAGCGGCGCGGTGGATCCGCGAGCAACACGCGCGATCTCGAACTCCGAGTACGTGGCGCTCGGTCAGCTCGGAAGCTCGATTCGCGAGCTTTTGCAGCACGAAGGCGAGCTTACCTTGCGACTCGGCGTGATCGGCGAAGCGGCTGCGCACGAGGTGGAGGCTGCGCTTCGCAGCGCCGGGCCCGTCGAACGGCTGGTGCTGGATCTGAGCGAGTCACCGGGTGGCAGCCTCGAAGGGGCCGTTACCCTCGCGAGTCTGTTCTTGGCCGACGGGCTCATCCTTGGGCAGCTGGTCGAGCAAGACGGCGACACCAGGCTGTTGGTCTCGAGAGGTGGCGCCTGCTTCGATATGCCGCTCACGCTCCTGATCAGCGATCAGACAGCCTCGAGCGCCGAGCTGCTGGCCGGGGCGTTATCGCACCACGGCAGAGCGGTGCTGCGTGGTGAGCGCAGCTTCGGTAAGGGCGTAACCCATGAGCTCGGCGTAGCCTGCGACGGTGAGGTGGCGCTGGTGCGCTCTGGTGAGGTGTTGCTGCCGAGCGGGGCTTCGATCGACGGGGTGGGGGTGACCCCGTAGATCAGCGGTAGGTCGCGGTGGCGATGTGCTTGAGGACGCGCCGGCATTGAGCCGTACCCACGGAGCCGTAACAGGCGTCCTCGCCGGTGAAGGATTCGCGGCCATCTTTGAGATCGCGCAGGATGCTGTGAGTCAAATCGTGACCACCTCCTTTGCACGACGAGTCCCCGCAACCCACCTCGAATAGAGCGGGGGCAGCCGCCACCACGACGCGGCGCATGTACGTCACCGGTTGGGCGGCCTCGGAGGCTTGCTCGACGAACTGGATGTCGAGCGTGACCAACTTAGGCACCTCGGTCGTGAGCCGCGGGGCTGCCGCCTCGCGGTCTTTACGTTCGGCGGTTCGAAGGGCTACTGCGGAAGTTTTTCGGTGAAAAGCCATGTTTGTTTGAACGAGAGGGCTCAGTCGCCGAGCTCGTGATCGTCCTCTTCGGGTTGTTGGTTGGACAGCCAAGTTCGGCGGGCCGCAGCGTAGGCCACGTGTACCGCCTCCTCGATTTCTTTGAAGCTGACGAGGGCCGGGTGCTCGCGCCGCAACGACGACTCGACGCGAGCGCGGGCTTCGCGAATCGTCCCAGGCCAGCCGCCTCGCACGATGCGATGTTCCGCGACAACGGCGGCGATTTGTTGGCGCGCCCAGTCGACCCCAGCGCGCTCAGCGACCTGCTTGGGCGTCAGTAGCTCCGGTGGATGCGCGGACAATCTTGCGTTCTCTCTCTCGATTCACGAGACGAAACTCAGCAAAGCGAGTCGCGATCCCGAGAGACGAGAGGCGTCTATCCGTGCAGGGAGACGTGAGGTGAGTTAGCGCACCCTACGGGCAATCGCTTGATACCGCAAGGCGCGGCGCACCGGCGGCGAAGTTCTTGCACCACGCAACCTGGGCCAGCTCGCTCAACCTCGGCTATCGTCGCGCCCGTGAGTACTCGACGCCCCGTTCACACCCTCTGTCTGTTCTCCCTTGTGGCCCTGATGCTCGGCTGCGGCGAGAACAACCAATCCGCGACCTCGGCCTCCGCCAGCGCGCCCCCTCCAGCTTGTTCGACGTTGCCGTTTGCGGACGCCCTCACGCGCTGCAAAGACAACGACGCCAAGTGTTGCGACGTCGTGGCGCAAACGAGCGACCCCAAGAGCGAGGGTCACCTCGACGTGCTCGCGGTCACCTGCGGAGGCGGTAACGAGACCAGCTGCCAAAGCGTGCGAGACGCAGCGCGAGACCCGAAGTGGAAGCTCGATGCGCTGGATAAAGCCTGCACTCGCTTTGGTCGCTGGACCTGTCGCTCAGCCGTGCTCCTCGCCATCGTTCATGATTGGGACCGCGTTCCCAAGGTGTTTGAGAACTATTGCCGACAATCCGGCGATCCGGAGCTGCGGGTTGCGGCACAGACCTTCAAGTGTCCCTCCTACGCGAAGTCGAACTTGGAGTCCTTGAAGGCGGACGGTGCACGTTGTCGCGAGGGTGCCCTCGATGCGTGCAAGGTGCTCGCTGACGTCGATGCCGCCAGCAAGAAGCTGCTGATGAGCGCGACGTGGGACAAGCGTGGCGTGAACGCCGACGTCGCCTCGGAGCACTGGGTGATGCCGTTCGAGCTGACCGAGGAAAAGCCAGAGGGCAACGTCGCTTTCTCCAGTGAGGACAAGGCCCTGGCTCCCGCGCTCAAGCCACTCGAGAAGGCGAGCAGCGAGAAGCTGCGCAAGTGCCTCGGTGCTCGCGTCAATCGCGACGACAAGTTGAAGGGTGAGCTCACCGTGGAGCTGAACCTCGACAATGCCTCAAAGGTTGCTTACGGCATCGCTAAGGAGACGCTCTTTCTCGAGCCCCGCGTGGCGAAGTGTTTCCTCGCTTCGCTGCAAGACCTTCCGGTGGAAGGCGCCAAAGCCAACTCCAAGGCGCTCGTCACAGTTAAAGTTAAGCCTTAACTGTTCCTCCTGAGCGTTGAGCATGTTGCAGCGCAATATCCTCTAGCCCGAGTTTTGGGCTATCGAGCCTTGACGTCGGCTTAAGCGTGTTGCACTGCACAGCGCGCCATGCTGGAACGTTATGAACTCTTTGGGCCCTCGAGCGACCGTTTCGGAAACCCAGCGCCGCTTGGCCTGCTCGGCCTGACCATCGCTTGCGCAGCGCTTGTGCCAATCGGCGCGGGTCAGGCGTTGACTGCCTCGGCCTTTGGCAGCGCCGCTGTGTATGCGCTCCTGTTTGGCGGCGGCTGCCAGTTGCTCGCCGGCCTGATGATGTTCGGCAACAAGAACAGCTTCGGTGGGACGGTGTTCACCTGTTTCTCCTTCTTGTGGGCCATCAACGCCTGGAGCTTCTACAGCCTGTCACAAGGTCGCGTGCCGGACCACGCGGTCGGCCTCGCGGTGGAGGTGGCCTTGCTGCTCATCTTCGTCGGGCTGACCTGGGGCTTTGGTCACTTTGCAAAGATGTTGTTCTTCTTTCTCGTCGATATCGACCTCCTGTTCGTGTTCCGCATCATTCGCAGCGTGACCCACACCAAGGCGATGGAGATGCCGATCCTCGCATGCACGCTCGGGCTTGGACTGATCGGTCTCTGGCTCGCGTTCGGTGCGCTGCTCAACCCGTTGCTTGGCCGGCCCTTGTTCGGCGTGGGAGCGCCGGTATTCCACGGACCCACCCCGCAACGCTTCGACTGGTCGGTGCGCAAGACGCTGTTCACCGTCCTCTACGGCCACTGGCAGAAGTCGGCCTTCCGACCGGTCTCGCTCGAAACGCTGCGCAGCGAGATGAAGGCCGCAGGCATCGATAAGGCGCTCGAGCCGGATCTGTTCTACCTCTCCGAGCTCGGCTTCGTTGTGCTCAGCTGTGCGGACGCAGACCCGCACACGATCGAGACAGTGCGGCTCCACGCCAAGGGCGTCGACATTCACGAGCAGCTGGTGCTCAACAAGTACGCGCCAGCAGCCGCTGGGCACTAGGACTGACACGCCCAGCGCTTTCGAGGGCGGTCTCGCTAGGTGAGACCGCCGAGTGGCGCGCAGGGCCGAGTGGTGCGCAAGGCACAAGCCCGCTACGAACGCTCAACTCGCGACGTTGGCAACGCTGGCCTGGCTGGGTGCACCGCTAGCCGCCGCCGGTTCGGGCAGAACGGCCAGAACCGCAGGCTGGCCAGCAGCATCTCGCTTCGACCAGAAGGTCGCCATCGCTGGCCAAAGCCCTTTGGCCGCCTTCTTCGAGATCACTGCGCCGACGTGGCCGCCAGCGAGATGCAGCCGGTGTTTGTCGGTTGCACCGATGTGGTCCATCAGCACGGCCGCGCTCTGCCACGGCACGATGGCGTCGTGTTCGAAGGTCACCACGTGCGTGGGTACCTTGATCGATTCAAGCCGCACCGGGTTGGGGCCCAGCGAGAAGGTTCCTTTGAGCAAACCGTCTGCTTGATAAAGCTCCTGGATGTACTTGCGGTAGCTCGCACCGGGGAAGCTCACGTTGTCATTGCCCCAGGTCTCCAGCGCGAAGAAGCCGTCCAAGAACTCGTCGTCCCATGCGCGATCCAACATGCTTACAGCCTTCGAGGCTGGTGCGGTTGGGCGCAGCATCTGAAAGGCTGACTGCAGGATCTGCCACGGTACGTTGCCGGTGGCGTCCACCAAGGCCTTCACGTCGAACGCTTTGGTTCGCGTCCAAAGCGAGAGCATGCCTTCATCGTGAAAGGCGATCGGCGTAGCGAGAAGGGTGAGGCTCGCGATTCGCTCGGGGTGAACCGCCGCATGAATGGCCGCCAACGTGCCGCCCAAACAGTAGCCCAGCGTATGAGCCTTCTCCGCTCCGGCCGTGCGGCAGGTGACACGCAACGCACGTGCGATGTAGCGATCGGCGATGTCCTCGAAGGTTAGGAAACGGTCTTCCGAGGTGGGCGTGCCCCAGTCGATGCAATAGACGTCGAAGCCCTGACCAACGAGCCACTCGACGAAGCTCTTGCCCTTCATCAGATCGAGCACGTAATGCCGGTTGATCAGCGACGGGATCAGCAGCACCGGCGTCTTCCAAGCGAGGCCCTCAGGGCGCGCGCGGTAACGCAAGAGTCGCCACTTGTTTTCGCTGAAAACGACGTCGGCAGGCGTTTGACCTACCTGCGGCATGGGCTTGGTGAAGCGCTTGGCGAGCGCTGCAACCCGGCCGATCACGAGCCAGCCTCGTACAGCGCCTCGAACTCCCGGCCGAACGACTTCCAGACCTCTTTGCGCCGCACTTTGAGCGTGCTCGTAAGGTGACCGCCGGCGACCGTGAGCGGCACTTCCATCACGCAGAAGCGCTTGATCTGCTCGTACTTCGCGAGCTCTTGGTTGACCCGCTCCACAGCCTCGGAGACCAGCTTCTCGATCGCCTCGGTGCGACCGCCGTTGTCGATGCCGTCTTTCGCAAGGCGCGCAGCGACGGCCTCCGCATCGAGCCAAATCCCGGCCACGATGTACTTCTTGTTGTCGCCGTAAACGACGGCGTGGGACACCAACGCTTCGTCGGCGAAGCGCAGCTCAATGTTGGCGGGAGCCACGTTCTTGCCGCCCGCCGTGCACAAGATCTCCTTCTTGCGATCGACGATCTGCAAGAAGCCGTCTTCGGTGAAGCGGCCGATGTCCCCAGTCTTGAACCAGCCGTCTTCGGTGAAGGCGTCTTTGGTTGCCGCCTCTTCTTTGTGATAGCCGGCAAACACGTTGGGACCGCGAGCGAGGATCTCCCCGTCTTCCTCGAGCCGCAGTTCAACCGAGGGCAGGGGCTTGCCCACGGTGTCAAAGCGAAACTCGGCGGGCCGATTGAGGGTGAGGGTGGGGGAGCACTCGGAGAGGCCGTAGCCCTCGAGGATGAGCAGGCCGTTCTTATAGAAGAACTCCTTCACTTCGCGTTTGAGCCCGGCGCCGCCGGAGAGGCAGAAGCTCAGGCGACCACCGGTGATGGCGGCGAGCTTGGCGCGTTGCTTTGCCTCATCCGGCTGCGACATGGCGTTGACCGCGAGCTTCTCCCAGTAGGCCGGCACGCTGAAGAACACGTCGGGACGTACTTCCACCAGCTTGGTGAGCGCGTTGGCCGGGTCTCCCATGTACGTCGTCCAGCCGAGCGAGTCCCCAATGCACGACTCACCGAAGCCGAAGATGTGGCTCATCGGCAACCACAGCACGTCGATCGCTTCTTCTTTGAGCAGCGGCGCGAAGCAGCGCATCCAATCGAGCCCATTGTGGCCGACGTTGTTGTGCGTCAGCGGCACGCCTTTCGGGTTGCCGGTGGTTCCGCTTGTGTAGAGCATGAAGGCCGGGCGGTCCAAAGAGATGCCGTGCAGACGCTGCTCGAACGCCTCCGGTGCCTCCTCATCGAAGGCCTTCCCGCGCGTGAGCACCGACTCGAAGGACAGCGTGCGCTGCTCGACATCGTCGAGCGAGGGCGCGGGCTTGCTTTGGTCCTTCAGCAACTTGAGCGCGCCTTCCACCGTGGTGCGATCATCCATCAAGATGAAGCGACGCACGGTGCTGTAGTCCTCCCAGGCGCTGAGCACGCGTGAGAAGAGCTCGTTGGTCGAGACGAACACGAAGGCGGCGTCGCAGTGTTTGACCACGTAGCCAGCTTGGCTGGCCGTGCTGGCCGGGTAGATCGGCACCATCACGCCCTGCGCCGATTGCACACCCATGGCCGAGGCCATCCACTCCACCGAGTTGGTCGCGAAGATGGCGGCGCGCTCTCCCGGCTCCATACCAGCGCCGGCGAGAAACGACGCCACCTGCCGGATCATCCGTGCGTAGCGAGCCCAGGTGACCGCGCGCCAATCCTGGCCGTCGGGGACCATGTAGCGCACGCGTGAGGCGCGTTCTGCAAGGCGGTCGAAGACTGCGCGGGGGGCGGGTTTAATCGTCTCGTAACGCGTTAGATCCAACATGAAGGTCCTCGTTCAGGCGTTCGGCTTGGTGCGGTCGTTGGCGGCGGCGAGCTGCTCCTCCAGATCGAGCAGCCGGCTTTGGATTTGATTGAGCGCGTGCAGCGTGCGCTCCTGATCTCGCTTGGTTGGTAGCCCCACGACGCCCCAAACCGAGGCGACCGCGCGGTCAGCTCGTGCTTTGGTGCGCATCACCGTGGTTAGCAGGGCCCCGGCTGGCTCGAGCACCAGCGGGTTCTTCAAGGCGTCCTCGACGCGCTTGGCAGTGCTCGTTTCCCACTTATTGAAAACGTCTTTGAACTTGTCCCACATACGCGTCTCCAGCAGAGGCGACCATCAGCGCGCGCCGCGCGCGGAAAGAATCAGAAGCCCAGTCTGCGCAGCTCGGCTGCCTCGGTAAAGTCGGCCGAACTCTCACCGTCAGCGCTCGTCGCGCGAGCGATCTCAGCAAAACACTCGGCGAAGAAGGAGGTCTGGTGCCGGACCACCGCAGCGCCGACGGCGGGTTCCACGGTCACCTTCGTGCGAACCCGATGGACCTGCTCGAAGGTCAGTTGCAACAAATCGATGCGGCCGACGGCGTCTACCGAAACCTCGTACGTGTCTTTGCCCGCGTAAGGCAGGCCCAACGTCATGCCGTTCTCGATCTGGCCGCTCGAGACGAAGCTCTGCCCGACCTCGACAGGGAACTGCAGCACCGTGATCGGCGGGTTGTATACAAGCAAGGTTTGCCCTTGTTCCGGCTGTTCCTCGGCGGAGGCGATCCCGAGCAGCAGCAGCCCGCCGTCGCTGACGAGGCCGATCGACTCGAGGCTGCCGCTCTTGTTGAACGGAGTAACGAAAGCACCGTCGGCAAACTCGGCCGCGTACCACTTCCCCTCCAACGTGCTGGCCGTGACGGTGAGCGCCTCATCGTCGGCGAAGTCGGTGGAGAAGTCCCACACCAGCTCGCCCTCTTCCTCGGTACCGGAGAGGTCAACCGTGCGCGTCTCTCCGCTGGGCGAGATCACGTAGCGGACGGGGACCCCAGCGGCGACCTCGAGCTCTTTGCGTTCGATCTTGTCGTCGAGGTTGGGAATGCAGGAGAGCACCGGCGGGTCAGGGTCACTCGCTGGATCGCGGTCGGGAGGCAGCGTGAGGTTGTCTCCACATGCGGTGACTGCACTAAGCGAAAGAATGAGGCTCAACCAACGTTGCTTCATGATCAAGGTCCTCGGAAGACGTAAGACAGACGCAGCCGCCACAGTTGAGCCGGCTTCGACGCAAGGTTTAATTCTACGTTGTCCAAGCCTGCGCCAGGGAGCAAGGTGGCTTGTTCGAGATCGGCACGAAAGCCAACGTCGCTGACGTAGGAGATCGTTGGGTCAATCTCGAAGCCGAGGAAGCCCGCCTGTCCCGGCGTTGATTCCGACTTGGCTGCGAAGGAGAGCACGCCCGCGAGCCCGACGCTGAGCTTGCCACCGATGTCGGTGATCAGGTCGTACTTGAGGTGCGGCTTGAGGTAGATGGCGTCGGTTACGGTGCCGATGATCTCGCGAAAGAGGATGCGGTCGACACGGTAGTCGGGGTGAAAGCGGAAGTTGTTGACCTCGCGATCGAAGGGCGGGTTCGCTTGGGGACCGTCGAGATCGCCAGCGACCGGAGCGACGTCTCCCGCCTTGAGGATCGCACCGAAGCCGGGTGCTGCGTCTCCGCTGGCGAAGCCTGCGTTGAGGCCACCGAGAAAACGGCGCTGATCATCGCCAAACTCCGTCTCGAGGGCTGCACCGAATTGATTGGAGGTGACCGGCTCGCGAAAGAGCACGCCTGGCACCAAGCTCGGTTGCTCGACCGAGGCATGCAGGTAAGCGGCCTCTGCCTCGACGCGGAAGTTCTTGCCCTCGAAGCGCAGCCACAGATCCGAGGCCAGTGCCTCGTAGCCGCGCGCCATCACTTGTCCCGCCTCGAGCGGAATTGGCTGGGCAACCGGCAGGTAGGTCGCCGGGATGTCGGAGTCTTGGAAGCGGTAGGAAGCGAAGGCGCCGTATTCGGGCGTGACCTTGCCGGCGGCGCTGCGGCGCGCTCGCGCCTCGGGACCGCGCCAACGCGAGACAGCGAAGGTCAAAGTGTGCGCGATGGCTTTGGGCTCGACGTCGATCGCGCGGAAGCCCGTGCGATGTTCCACCGGCGCGCCTGCGGCGGTGAAGTCGTAGGCGATGGCGAACAGATGGTCGACCAGCGGCGTGACGAAGGCGATGCGGTCGGCTGAATCCCCGCTGTCGGCGTCGAGCGCGTCCCCGCCGTTGGCCAACATGCCGAGCCCCCAGTCTTGCCCCATGCGACCAAACGCCAATAGGCCAAAGGGCGTGAGCAGCTCCGCGTAGGCCCGCCGCAGTTTGAACAGCGGCTCATCCGAACGCTGGCTGGTGGACGCGGACGGAATGCCGTCGGGCATGCTGCCGAGCAAGACGTTGTCGAGCGTATCGAGACGAACCTTGACCGCCATACCGCCCCAAGGCGCGTACAAACTCACGTCGGTGCGGATGCGCGTATCGAAGGCTGTGAGCAGCTGCTCGGTCGGATCCGAAAGCGAGACCGGAAACAGGATCTCCCCGGAAGGCGTAGGCCCGCGGTCGAGATCGAGGTTGTGGAAGAGCGAGCCGCGCGTGCGGGTGTAGCCGGAGACCTGGATGAAAGAACCGGGGGCCTCGAGATCTTCACCGTGATCGGTGAGACCCGATGCGAGCGCTGCGTCGACCGGCACCGCAGCGAGCGCCAGCGCGAAGAGGTAACGTCGCTTCATTGGCGCGGCTCCGTGTCCGAGCCCGGGGTGGGCTCCGGGGTTTCTTTGGGCTCGATGGCCGGCGTTGCTTCGGTGGGCGGCTTCTCCGCGACCGGTTTAGCGCCTGGTGCCTTCATCTCGCCAAGGAACGCAAGCAGGTCGCGCGTGGAGGGCCGCACGGCCTCGATCATCGGGAAATGACCACACCTCGGATAGACAATAAGCTTGGCCTGCGGCAGCTCGTTCACCAGCCGCTCACCGAAGGGCAGGGTGGTCACCTTGTCTTCGCGTCCCCAGAGCAAGAGCGTGGGCTTGTCGATCGTCTTGTAGCGTTCTTCCACCTCGTCGAAGCGCTGACCACGAATGGCCGCAAGGGCTGCGGCCTTGGTGCCGGGGCGTGAGAGCTGATCTTCAACCGTCTCGATCAGCTCCTCGGTGATGTACTTCCGGTCGTAGAAGGCCGTGGCCATCTTTTCGTCGGAGCGTTCGTTGTAGAAGGCCCCCACGAGCCCCTCGCCGAGGCCGTCTGCGCGGGCCCAACGAAAGAAGTTCGGCAGCTGGTCGTCGTAGACCCAAGCGTCGTAAAGCGCGATCCGTTCGATCTGGTCCGGAGCTAGCAGCGCAACTTGCAAGGCGATCGACGAACCCCACGAGTGGGCCACGAGCGCGACGGGGCTGTCCACACCACGCTCATCCAAAAGATCGAGGATGATCTCGGCTTGCGCTTTGGGGCTGTAGTCACCCTCGGGCCTGTCGCTCCAGCCGAACCCCTTGAGGTCCAGCGCGATCACACGAAACTTACCGGCCAACGCTTTGCGGATGCCGGCCCATGCACCCATCGACGAGGCGAAACCGTGGATCAGCACGACGACGGGGCCTTGGCCTTCGTCCACGAAGTGGATGTTGGCTCCGCGCAGCTTGGCGAAGGTGGCTCCCTTGGGCGCGCCGGGGATAGCCCCGCTATGAAACTCCACGCAGCTCGCGGACGCCAGCGTAGCGGCCAGGCCCGCGCACGACTTGATGAAGCGACGTCGAATCAAGGTGCCAGCCGCTTGATCTCAGCGATGTCGACGAACTCATCGCCGGTCTCGTTGGCCTCCGAGTCGATCGTCGCGATGGTGCCGAAACACTCGGTGACAAAGGCGAAGGTCTTTTGCGTAGTGACCAGCGCTCCGATGGTCCGCGTGAGATCGATGCGTACGCGCAGGGCGTCAAACGTGGAGAACGGCGTCACCACGTCACCGCGTGAATCCACGGTGGACTCGTAGCTTTCGCTGTAGAAGCTGAGCACGCCGCTGGCGTAGCCGCTCACGCTGGCGTTGGTGCTCCAGGTGTTCCCCACCTCGAGCGGGAAGGCGAGCACTTTGACCGCAGGGTCATACTCGAGCTCGGTGCGGGTCACGCCGTCCTCGGGGGAGACGACGCCGCGCAGCAGCAGCGCGTCGTCGGTGATCTCGAACACACCGATCAGCTCGCTGGTGTCGGAGAGGCGAGAGGCGTAACTCGCGCCCGGGAAGATGTCGGCGTACCACGTCCCCGCGAGCGGAAGCGTCTCCAGCAGGACGCCGTGATCGCCTGGCAGCGCTCCAGAGAAGTCCCACGTCTCTTTTCCGTCCACGAGCGTGCTGGCCGTGGAAAGCGTGACGCCGGTGGCGACGCGGAACTTGGCGTCGAGCCCAGCAGCGAGCGGTATCTCTTCACGCGTGATGGTGCCGTCTTCATTCGGGCTACAAAGCCCATTGCCGCCGGTACCACCCGCTCCGCCAGCCTGCTCGCCGCCGCTGCCAGCGGTACCACTGCCGCCGTCCCCTCCGCTACCGCCGTCCGATGAGGTGCCGCCGGAACCGCCCTCGGGGTTGACGCACATGCCGTCGTTGCAGGCGCCACTTTCACAATCCGCTCCGACCTCGCACGTGCCCCCGAAGGGTTCACCTGCGGCGCAGGCCGAGAGCGCCAGTGCGCCCAGGCTGAGCAGCGCTAGCAGCGGCTTGTGCCACGACTCTTTACGCTGAGCCGGGGCATGAGCGAAGGGACCTGCCGATGATGGGAACGACGTGCGAGCCTGCTGTCTCATGTACTTCTTTCCGGCCTTGTTGCGCTGCAGCAATTCGGCGAACGAGCGTGTATGCGCCGGCCTCGCGACGCTGTCAAGTTGGCCCGAACTGCGGGGATCGCATCGGTCGGGAGGCGTGAGACAGTGTGTTGCGGCGCGTTGGCGAGCGTGCGACGACAAGCCTGCGAATGACTGTCACCACCGTCAAGAAGTACTCGAATCGGAGGCTCTACGATACCGAGGAGAGCTGCTACATCACGCTCGATGAGCTGACCGAGCGTGTCAAAGGCGGCAAGGACGTTCGCGTCGTGGATGCCAAGACTGGCGAGGATCTCACGCAGGCGACGCTGGTTCAGATTGTGCTCGAGACCCAAGCGGCCCGGCTGCTGCCCGTCCCGCTCCTAGCGCGACTCATTCGCATGCAAGATGACGCCTTGGGCGACTTTTTCAGCCGTTACGTATCGTTTGCTTTGGAGATGTACCTCACCGCCAAGTCGGGGGCCCAGGCGATTTCGCCGTACGTACCCTTTGCGAACGTGCCCTTCACCGCCACCAACGCGCTAGCGCGCGCAATGGGCGCGATTCCCTTTTGGGGCGAGCCGCCTCCGTCGGCGCCACCCACACCTGCGGACGCGGCGGACGTAGCTTCGCTGCGCACCGAGCTGGAGGAGCTGCGGCGGGAGTTACGAGGGAAGCGGACCAGGCGCTGATGTTGCGCTGCAGCATACAGCTCGCGCTTGCCACCTTGCGCTGCTTGGGGGCATAGCGAGCCGATGAGCGAACCCCTGCTGCTTGCTTGCCTCGAGGGTGCCCCAGCCCCCGCCGAGCTCGCGCGCGATCTCAGGTCGATTGCCTCGCTTCCGGAGAACGCGCAGGCAGCCTTATGGAAGGCTGTGGAGGCGGTGCTCGTGGACCCGCCGCCCGCCGACGCCGGCGCCATCATCGAAGCGCACGCGCAGCGACTGGGCCTCGAACCGGCCGCGCTCTCTCGAGCCGCGAGCTCGATGCGCGCCGTCTACCGCTTCGCCGTTGCGCTGGATTTGCCGCGTGAGGCAGTGGCTGACGACCTAGCAAAACTTTCCGGCAATGACCCGGTGATCTCTACGCTGGTGCTTTCCAACTACGATCTAGCGCGCCAGCGGATCCAAGCCGAACTCGCGCACAAGACGCTGATGGACCACGGCAAAGTGCTGACCGACGTCTCCTGGCGTCTGAACATGGTCACCCAGTCGAACCACGGGCGAGGCTTGCGTCTTCCGGTGGTGACGTTGACCCTCCAGTATCAAGAGCAGGGCCAGAAGCAGTCGCTGACGCTCGAAGTCCTGCCCTCGATCTTGCGCAAACTGAAAGAGACCGTCGCTGGGATCGTGAGCTGAGTTCGATGTGCTACCTCAAAAGCTTCCTGGCCTTCTTGCCGCTCTTGATGTTGGGATGTGGCGACGAGAGCGCTGCAGACGGTGGTGGCGGCTCGGGCGGTCTCGGTGCTGCCGGCGCGAGTGAGGGCGGTGCAAGTGAAGGCGGCGGAGGCGCAAGTGAAGGCGGCGGGGGCGCAACCGCCGTGGACAAGGCGAAGGACTGTGCAAGCCAGTTCGGCGATGCTTTGTCCGACAGCTTCGGCCGGCTGGACGGGACGGTCGTGGCTGTGGTTGCACCGGAGGATACGGAGTGCCCGCTCGTCAACGACGATCACCTGGTGCTCCAGGTCGCGATGAACGGCGCGGTCTACCGCATGGTCGTCAACATCACCGACGTCGCGTTTGCGCAGAAGTCAGCTGCGCTGCTCGGGCCGGCCTGGTCGGAAGGGTGGCACACCGGACTCACGCTCGAGTACCCGACCGACCTCGACGTTCACAGCCCGGAGTTTCAGCAGCTGGCCCTTCCTGCGATGATCGAGACGATCTCCGCAGGGATCGAGCTGGGTGCACCGATCTCGGTCTTCGCCGTTAGCTCAGGAGGCGAGTTCGCCAGCAGCGCTCACTTGATTCACCGCAACGACAACAACTCCGACGGGGCCATCGTGCTCGCCCCGGACTCCGAGAATCCCTCGTACCTGCTGTTTCGCTTCGCCAGTCAGAGCTTCTGAGCCGGCCGCAACGCGCGCCCGGGGCCCTTACCGAGCGCGACGGGCTGGCCGTCTCGACGCACCAGCTGCCCATTGAGCCAAACGTGCAGGACGCCTTCAGCGTGGCGATGGGGCTCGATGAAGTCGGCGCGATCGGCGATCTTCGTCGCGTCGAACACCACCACATCGGCCGCTTTTCCGGCCTGAAGCAGGCCGCGGTCGGAGAGGCCAAGCAACGACGCGCTCAGGCCGCTGGACTTGCGCACCGCCTCTTCGAGCGAAAAGAGCTTGGCCTCGCGCACGAGCGGTCCGAGCGCACGCGCAAAGGTGCCATGACTACGCGGGTGCGAACTCTCGCCGCTGGCATCGGTGCCGAAGGCGACGAACGGGTCGCGCGCGAGCCTGTAGACGAGCTCCTCGTCCATGACACGATAAGCCGCCTCGCCGCCGTACGGTCCGAGCCCGAGCAGGATGTCTTCGAATGGGCGGCGCTGTTCTGCGGCGACTTCGGCGAGCGTCTTGCCTTGGTAGCGACCGGGTCCGAATACGGTCGCTTCAGGGCCGTTGCGCGCGAGCACGCGGGCGCGCAAATGATCGCGAATTGCGGCGCGTTGTTTACGAAGCGCGCGCTTGTAGTCATTCGGTGGGCGGGCGCTGGGAGGAAACAGAATCGCCAGCGTGGTGTAGCTCGCGGTGTAGGGGTAGAGATCGGCGCTGACCTCGAGGCCTCGTTCGCGAGCTCGAGCCAGCTGCTGCAACAGCGCCTCGGCCCGCGCCTCCCCTCGGCCAAGCACGACCTTCAAATGCGCGATGTGTGCGCGCGCCCCAGTTTGCTCGCATGCGACTAAAAACTCGGCCAGCGCGCCCTCGATCTGGTCGTCATCCTCGCTTCGTAGGTGCGCCATCGCAACACGCTTGGCCCGTCCAACTGGCTCGAGTGCGGCGCGAAGTTCTGCCGCGTCGCTACCGCGAGCCCCGTCATATTCGAGCCCAAACGAAAGCCCGAACGCGCCCTGCTCGAGGTCGCGCTCGACCCTTTGCGCGAGCGTGCGGGGCTGCTTCACGGCGACGGTTTTCTCGTCGCGCGCAAGCTCGGCGCGCAACGAACTGTGGCCGCTCAAGGCAGCGATGTTGACCGCGCTACCGCGCCGGTCGACCGAGTCGAGAAAGCCACCAAGATCGGCAGCAGGGCTCTCACCGTCCTGCCCGAGCACCACCGTTGTCACGCCCATCGCGTGAAGTTGCGGCGCTTCAGTGAAAGGAGCTTGGTGGCTATGAAGGTCGATGAAACCGGGGGCAACCCACAGGCCGCTCGCGTTCACCTCGAGGCGCGTCTTCTGCTCGCGTGCGACGGCTCCGACGAACAGCACCCGGTCGCCCTCCAGCACAACGTCGGCTGAGCGCGCCGCTGCACCGCTGCCGTCGATCAGCAACCCGTTGCGCAGCACGACGTCCACGGCCTGTTCGCGAAAAAAAGCCGCAGGAGCAACCTCGCTAGCCGAACTCGGGATGGCGGTTTCGCTGCTGCGTGAGCTCGGAACGAGGCTCGCGCGGTCGCTAGCCGGCGAGCAACTACTGAGCGCGATGAGCAGCTGCAGGGCGCCCGCGAAGGGACGCACCTTTCGTCTTAGCGCCGACATTGAGCGCCACACTCTGCCATGAATCAGGCCATAATGCGCGGCCATGCACAGCTGCAAACAGCTCAGGATCGCCTCTGCTCTATTGGGGCTTTCCCTCGTGGGCTGCCCTAGCAGCGAGTCTTCCACCGGAACCGGAGCAGCAAGCGCGGGCGGTTCAGGGGAGGGCGCAGGGTCCTCGAGCCAAGGCGCCGGGTCGGTGGGCGGCGGTCAAACGACGGGCGGCAACTCGAACGGTGGTGGCAGTCAAAATGGTGGTGCCACCGGGACGGGCGGCAACAATACCGGCGGCAGTGGCGGCGGGCTTCCGGCGTATGCGACCTTCCATCTGAACTACACCCAGAGCTTCGACTTCGACAAATGCGCCGAGCGCGACATCGTGATCTTCGATCTGCTGGACACCTCCGAGGCTGACCTTCAAACCTGCAAGGGCTTGGGCGCAAAGATGGTCTGCTACTTCTCGTCGCAATACGAAGAGTGGCGCGATGACGCGGGAGAGTTCGGCAATTTGGCTGGTGCGCTCGACGGCTGGCCAGGGGAGAACTGGGTAGACCCCAATGACCCGGCCAACCTCGCGGTGATGGAGGCCCGGCTCGATATCGCCGTGGCAAAGGGCTGCGATGGTGTGGACATCGACAACATCGATCGCGCCGGGCACGAAGACTACGTGATCGACATCTTCTCAGCCGCGCGCACACGTGGCCTCTTGGTCTCGCAGAAGAACGCGATCGAGAAGATCGATCTGTTCTTCGACTACGTCGATCTTTACCAAAACGAGCAGTGCCAAGAGTACGACGAGTGTGCGGCGTATGAGGGGCTCGGCCGGCCGGTCTACAACATCGAATACACCCCCTGCCAGACGCTGCCTTACCTGTTCTCGAATCGTAAAGACGTTGAAGCGATGGACGCTCAGGAATGGGCCTGTTCACCCTGAGGAGGCACGCTGAACTCCGACCTGTTTGAGTCGCTCGTCGCGCGTGCCGAGGCGCTTCCTGGGCCCCTCTCCGTAGGCGAGGTTCTGGCGCTGGCAGAGCCGTTGCTCGCGGAACTCGGCGAGTTGCATCGGAAGAGCGACTTCTGCGTCGCGCAGCCAAACGCGCCCGTCGCGCTGCGTTTGCAAAGCCCCGAACAGGCGCTTGGTGCGCCCCCCGATGCCCGCAGCGATCTTTGGACGGTCGCAGTGCTGCTGTTCCGTCTACTCACGGCGGCGTGGCCGTTCGATAAGCCTGACGATCAACAGCTGATCGTGGCGATCGCGATGAGGCCCCATCGAGCGCTGGCCAGCGTGGCGAGTTCGCTCGGGCAGCCATTCGAGGCGTTCTTTTCGAGGGCTTTGCGCAAGGATGCTGTCGATCGCTTCCAAACTGCCGAGGAGTTCTTGATCGCGTTGCGCGAGGCGGCGGATGCGCCCTTTGCGCCGATCGTCCAGCCGTTGCCTTTGCCGGTTTACGTCGAGCCAGCGACCAAGTTGACGAACCCGATCGAGGTGGCACCACCGCCACCACCTCGAGTCCGGCGCGTCCACGTACTCGCTGGGCTGTTGGTCCTGCTTTGTCTGGGCGGTGCTGCCTGGGTCGTCGGGGACGACGAGAGCAAGCCCGCTCGCAATGGCCTGGGGCCTGCCGAGCCGACTGTGCGGCTCGCTCCAGACGGCAAGCTGCCCCGGGTAACGCTGAAAGGAGCGCGGCCCATCACGCTGCCGCTCGGTGAGCCCTTCGTGCTCAACGTTTGGGCCGAGCGTTGCGCCGATTGCATGCCCAAATTCGAAGCCTGGCGCGCCTTGGCCAAGGCGCGAAAGTTGCCAAACCTCCCGATCGTCAATGTGTCGGCTTTCAAGCCTGCGGATCCAGGCTGGGCGGAGAGCTACTTCGTCGATGAGCATCTGGTCTGGGACGACGGGCAAGCCTTGATACGGCCGCTGGGGCTCAATCAGTTCACCACCTTCGTCGTACGCGGCGACGGCCTGATCCTGTTTCGCGGTCATGCGGACCAACCGGGCTTCCGCGAAGCGTTGGACAAAGCTGCCGGCGCAGCGACGAAGTGATAAGGTCCGCGCGCTTTCGCTAGACCGCGCAAGCGCGACCCGAACTGTTTGGAGAGACGATGCAGAAGGATGCGAAGAAGTCGTTGAACGTGGTTGATGCGAAAGCGGTTGAGCTCGAGCCGCTGGGGCCATTCGCTGCGTCCAAACGCGTCCACCTCGAGGACGGCGACGTTCGGGTTCCCTTCCGTGAAGTCTCGGTGTGCGCCGGCCAAGAGACGTTCCGCGTCTACGACACCACCGGCCCCCACTTCGAGAGTCGATCGGCCGCGGAGTTGGCTGCTGGGCTACCCAAGTTGCGGCAAGCGTGGGTCGACGCGCGCATCGCTCGCGACGGCGAGAACCGCACGCAGATGGCCTACGCCCGCCGCGGTGAGATCACGGCGGAAATGCGCTTCGTCGCGCTGCGCGAGAACATGTCGCCGGAGTTCGTCCGCGATGAGATCGCCTGCGGCCGCGCCATCCTGCCGAACAACATGAAGCACCCAGAGAGTGAGCCGATGGTGATCGGCAAGAACTTCCTGGTGAAGGTCAACGCCAACATCGGAAATTCGCTGGTCACTTCTTCGATCGCTGAGGAGGTGGACAAGCTCCGTTGGTCGCTCAAGTGGGGCGCCGACACGGTGATGGATCTTTCCACCGGGAAGAACATCCACGAGACGCGAGAGTGGATCATCCGCAACTCGCCCGTGCCGATCGGCACGGTGCCGATTTACCAGGCGCTGGAGAAGGTGAAAGGCAAGGCCGAGGACCTCAACATCGACGTGTTCTTGGAGACGTTGATCGAGCAGGCCGAGCAAGGGGTGGACTACTTCACCATCCACGCCGGCGTGCTACTTCGCTACATCCCGCTGACGCGCACCCGGACCACCGGCATCGTTTCACGCGGTGGCAGCATCATGGCCAAGTGGTGTTTGCATCACCACAAGGAGAACTTCCTCTACACCGAGTTCGAGCGCATCTGCGAGATCATGAAGCGCTACGACGTGGCCTTCAGCCTCGGGGATGGTCTGCGGCCCGGGTCGATCGCCGACGCCAATGACCGCGCTCAGTTCGCCGAACTCGAGACCCTCGGTGAGCTCACCGACATCGCGTGGAAGCACGACGTGCAGGTGATGATCGAGGGCCCCGGTCACGTGCCGATGCACAAGATCAAAGAGAACGTCGATCTACAGATGAAGATCTGCAAAGAGGCGCCCTTCTACACCCTAGGGCCGCTGGTGACCGACATCGCTCCCGGCTACGACCACATCACGAGCGCGATCGGCGCCGCGATGATCGGCTGGTTTGGTACGGCGATGCTCTGCTACGTCACGCCCAAGGAGCACCTAGGCTTGCCCAACCGTCAGGACGTTCGGGACGGCGTGGTGGCTTACAAGATCGCGGCGCACGCGGCGGACCTGGCCAAAGGGCATCCGGGCGCTCAAGCGCGGGACAACGCCCTGTCGAAGGCGCGCTTCGAGTTCCGCTGGGAAGACCAATTCAACCTCTCGCTCGATCCGGACAAGGCGCGTGAATTCCACGATGAGACGCTGCCGGCCCCCGGGGCCAAAGGGGCGCACTTCTGCTCAATGTGCGGTCCGCAGTTTTGCTCGATGAAGATCACGCAAGACCTCGCCGTCTACGCCAATGAGCACGGGCTCTCGGAAGAAGAGGCCATCGCCAAAGGCTTGGATGAGCGCGCAGGCGCTTTCCGTGAAGCCGGCGGGGCAATCTACGCCAACGAGGCGAGCGCGAGCGCCGAAGAGGAGTGATGCGCGCTGCGGCCTGCTCGAGCGCGCGGGCGCTCTTCACGCTGCTGGCGTTCGCTAGCGGCTGCGCCAGTGCTGAACCACCGCCGGTAAAGCCTCCGCAGGCTGAGCCCGTGGTGGTTGCGCCGCCCGCGCCAGATCCTGAGCAAGGCCGCGCCCCCACGCCCTACACGGTAGAGCAGCTGCGCGCAGCAACGCCGGAAGGGCGCAACCTCACGTACGTGATCGAGGCTCCACCCAAGCTGCCGATGCAGAAGCGCTTTCGCTTTCTTGCGGTGGACGACGAGCGAGCCACGCTGCTGACCGAGCTGCTCGACGACAACGGCAAGGTGGTAGGGCAGCCGGAGCAGAGCTCACCCACGTGGAATGAGCTGCGCATGCACTCGAGCTACCCGCAGGAAGCCACCACCATCGTCGAGATCTCGACCGAGACGCCGGCGGGCAGCTTTCATTGCAAACGCTACACGGTGCTCGAGAAGATCGAGGAGGGGGAGAAGCGCACGGTCGCTTGCTTCGCCAAGGAGCTGCCCGGCCCACCAGTCGAGTTGACGGTGGAGATCAACGGCAACCTGCTGATGTCGATGTCGCTGCTGCATTTCTGGCCTGAGCTACCGTGAGCCGCGGAGGGCAGCGAAGGTGTGCGCGGAGTCATGCGTGCGCGCCGATCCGCGCGCCGCATATCGCTACCGCTGGGCTCATGTTCGTTGCGTTGCAGAGCCTCGCCGCCTGCGGCGCGGACCGTGAACGGAGTTCGAGCGCCGATCTGGCGCCGGGCTCGAATTCAGCGCCACGCGCCCTCGCTGCCGCGGCGCCCTCTGGGAACGCTGAACCAAGCGCCTCAGCGGCGCCGGCTGCCAGCGCCGCTCCCAGCGCGGCGGCCCCCACGTCGCTGGCCTGCGCTGAAGGCATGCAGCTGATTGACGGCTCGTATTGTGAAGAGCTGGAGGTGCGCTGCTTAGAGAAATTTTACGCGCCGCAGAACCACCTCTGGGTGTGCAAGCGGGTCGCCGAACCAACGCGCTGTATCGGTAAAGAGCGACCGATGCGTTATTGCATGGACACCTACGAGTTCCCGAATCGCAAAGGCGAGCGGCCGATGGTGATGCAGAACTTCTACCAGGCGCAGGTGCAATGCGCGAAGGCGGGCAAGCGTGTGTGCACAGAGAGCGAGTGGACGCTGGCCTGTGAAGGTCCGGAGCGCACGCCGTTCCCCTACGGCTACGTGCGCGACCCCAACAAATGCAACGGCGATAAACCGTGGGATCGGCCGGACCGCAGCAAGCTGATCGATCGTGATCCGCGCGAGCTCGAGCGCCTTTGGCAAGGCCGTGTTTCCGGCTCGCAGCCGGAGTGCATCTCGGCTTTCGGCGTGGCGGATTTGCCCGGTAACACCGATGAGCTGGCCGCGAGTGAGACGAATTTCCCCTTCGACAAGAAGCAGAACTTCGACAACGTGACCACCGGCGGGCCTTGGTACTACGGCACGCGCAATATGTGCCGGCCGAAGATCTACACGCACGATGAGAGCTTCGCTTACTACTACCTTTCGTGGCGCTGTTGCAGCGAGGCCGACGGCAAGCCCACCGACCCTCGCTCGCCCAAGCAGATCGCCCGCGGGTGGAGCTTCGACAAAGTGAAGGACATCGCCAACCACAGTTGGAAGTTGCCGCTCAATCCGAAGTGGCCAGGTGATGAAGGCTACGTCTCGGGCGGGCCGAAGTAGGCAGCGGACCTCGAGGCGCGGGCGCGGGGCTAGGTCAGCTCGCGTACGCAAGCGCAGTGCGCTAGGGTCGGGCATGCCTTACAAGTTGTTGTTTCCTTCCATGCTCCGGATTTCGTTGCTCGCTATCGGCTTTGCGGCGGCGAACTCTGGTTGCGGCGATGACACCTTGCCCACCGACGCTGTCTCATCGACCTCGGGCGGTGCGCCCAACGCAGGCGGCGGAGGACAAGGCGGCGCTGGGGCGAACGCGACGGGCGGAGCCGGAGGAACTGGCGCGAGTTCAGCGACGGGCGGAGCTGGAGGAGCCGGCGGTGGAGCCAACTGCATCGAGGACGGGCACGTCGCAGGAGAGCGCTACTCGCTCGGGGACAACTGCAACTTCTGCGACTGCAACGCCGACGGCTCGAGCAGTTGCACGAACCGCAGCTGTGCTTCCTCTGACGGCGGTTGCAACTACGCCGGTGTAGACCACGCGTACGCTGAGCGTTTCCCCTCGACCGACGCTTGCAACGAGTGCGTCTGTGCAGCGAGCGGGCTGGCCTGCACGCGCCGCGAATGCACGACCAAAGAGGAGGGCGCCATCCTTGTCGAGTCGCTCGATACGCCCTGCGGTGACGACCCGACCTTCACTGCGCAAGCCGTGCTCGACGGCCTGCCGGTTAGCGATCTCGAGGCGCCTTTTGCTTACGAGACCGACGGCCCGCTCTATCCGGAGAGTTTGCCCGATACCACGGTGCGCGTTCGCGTCGTCTATGACGGCGGCTTCGCTGTGTGTCGCATTCCGAACCCCGGACAAGAGGCGTTCGACATCGAGGTTCTCGCCGAGTGGATCACCGAGGACGGCGCCTTCGATGAGGGCTTTCATACCTATCTGCGCCGCAACGCAGGCGGCTTCACTGACGCCTGGTATCTCGGGATGACCAAGCCGGTCAACGGGCTCGACGGCAGCTACAATCCCGCCTGTCTCGATCCCAATGGCTTCGGCTTCACGGTGAACTTCGACGCCACCGGAGTCGTGGACGGCAGCGTAAGCAAGACCTGTGAGGCCGATATCCCGCTCACGGTGGGCAGCTTCCTCTATCCGTAACGGGCATGGGCAACGACTATTCGACCATGAGCTGACCGCCGCTTCCGTCCTTGGCCCAACGTGGCCCATCGAAAGGAGGCTGGCGATTTCAGAATCCTTCAGACCGTTGCTTGGCCCGACAGCTGCATCATCGTGGTCATGAATAAGCTACAACTTGGCTCGAAGTTCTTCCTCGGTTTTGCGGCATGGCTTGCAGCCGCCCTCACACCCGCTTGCACCACGGGAAGCGATTGTGATCCGGAGGAGAGGGAGGAGGAACCTTTCGAGGGCTGCAAAATAACCTACACCGCGCCCAACGAAGGGGTGACGGAGCGCTGCCTGACCGTGGAGCTGGAAGCGGGGGAATGTCCAACCGCTGACCAGATCAATGAATTGGACGTGCTCGGCGGGGAGGTTGCCGAGTGCGGACCAACGCCCGATAGCCCGAAGCCGCTCGAGGGAGTTGGTGGGGCAGGCGGCGGAGCAGAGGGCGGTGGAGGCAGCGGTGGGGGCACTGCCGGCGAACAGGGCAGCTGCTGCTACCCAGTTATCTACTCTGGAGGCTGCATCTAACTCTTTAGGCTGAGGCGATCACGCGCTGAAACAAGGGCCGTGGGACGTGCGAAGCCCGCTTGAGGCAGGTAGCCTCGAGACGGGTGGCGCGACCGATGACAGGCATCAGCGAAGGTGAACTCGGCGACAGGCTGCTGAACGAACTCGAGGCGGAGCTGCTCGCTCGCTTCGAGTCGCCGGCGGCGCTCTCGGACGCTGATGCCGGGACGTGTTCTAGCTACGCGCAGCAGCTCGCGGCGGCAGCGCAGCTTGTGATCGGCCGTGCCGTGAAGCTCGACGCACAGCGCCTGCTTATGCGCGCAATCGCGCTGCGTAGCGGGAAACTGTTCGCCTGGTTGTGCGCGAACTTCGAGCCAGCGCTGTGCAGCGATGGTCACTTCTTTCGCTGCCTGCGCGACATGCGCCCCGACCCCAACGCTCTCTTGTTTGCGCTGGACCCAGAGGGGAAGCCAACGAATGCGGAGTTGGTGGTGCGCAGCGTGGGAGGCGAGGGGGCGGTGGTTGTTCCGCTGACCAAGTCGCTAGTGCGCATCGGCCGAGCCAAGGATTGCGAGGTGCGACTCGTTCACGACACGATCAGTCGCTACGGCGCGCTCATCCGCTTCTGCCGACACGGCGTGCTGGTTGAGGATAACGGCAGTGGGACTTGGCTTGGTGTGGGTGATTCACCAGCCTCCTATCATCAGCTCGCGCGTCACGACCTGATTTCGGTCGGTACCTGCTTCAAACTCGAAGTCCGCGAGGTCGAGAGGCAGCGCTGACAACAAGCCTACTCGCGCGCTACTCGTCACAACCGAATCCGAGGATCAGACGGCTGCGAGCCCTCAAGTGCGAGAAAACGCGGCAATTCCCGCCAGACCAACACATCGCTGGTCTGCACAAAACCCGAGTTTTCAGCGTGGGACCATGCGCTCCATAATGCGACACATGACTGCATCGGAGCTTGTTTCGTGCCGGGTGTCGAAGCTGGTCTCGCTGCTCGCGCTGAGTGCGCAGCTCGTTGGCTGCGCGCCGGGTGAGGCTTGGCTATCAGATGAGAAGACGTCCGAGGAGCTCGAGCAACTGAAGGCGCCGCGTAAGCTACTGCTCTGTGAGCAAGGGCTCAGCGATCGCACCAGCGGTTGGGACAAGGGGCTGTTCGCGCTGTGTGAGGCGACGGAGGCCTTTGGGTTCAAGGTGATTCGCGACGGGGAGTATCCGGCCTTTGGTGCGCTGGATGAGAAGGGCGCTTACAACGCGCTTTTCGATGAGCTCGACGAGAACGGCGACGGCCTTGTCGATGCCAACGATTCGCCGGCGCTGGTGCACGTGGTCGGCTTCTCGTGGGGCGGTATCAACATCACCGACGTCGCTGATCGTCTGCGCGTCGATAAGCGCGTCGCTGTCGGTAGGCGCGGCGTCACGGCGATGGTGCTGCTCGACCCGTTTCAACCGCAGCTCTCCCGCGCCAACATTCCGAGCAACGTCGCTCACGCATGGATTTACCGTCAAACCGAGACGACCGATGGAGATTGCTCGTCTGCGGTCTCGCTAGGCTTCGGCTACAACGGGCATCGGCCACGGGCGCGCAGCGAAATGACCTTCTGTCAGGACTACGATCTCGATGCCTTCAAGAACGACGTTGGGCACTGTGATGTGCCGAGCGTGGCAACCAAGGCCGCGGTGCACAACCTGGTGACCTTGACCGACTACGAGCCGTGGGCGAAGAACGCAGTGGAGTGCGATCTCGACTGAGCCGGCACGACCAGGAACGAGAAGCACGCAGTACCAAGCTCCGCAGCTCAGGGCGTGGCGGGCGTCTCGGCTTCTCCACGTTCTTTGAGCGACGCGAGCGGCTTTCCGCTGATGATGCGCTTGAACAGCGCCGGCCAGTCAGCAAACTCGGTGCCCAAAATGCGATCCATCACCGCGGTCTGGAATGCGTAGTGGCCGGTCCAGCGCGCGTGATGCAGCGCATGATAGACGAACGGATTCGCGAACAGCGTCGCGAAGCGCGAACCAGCTGCAGCCGAGTTGGGTTCGACGTTGGCGTGACCCACGATGTTGCCGACGATGTTGAACGCGAGGTATCCGAAGTAGCCCCAGAAGGTGATCGGCATGTAGAGCGACAGGAGGGCGGGCAACCCAACGTAGCCGAGCATCCACCCAAGAGCTTCAAACACGCTCACCGATTGCCCCGACAGCGGGGTGGTCACCTGGGAACGGTGATGCCAACGATGCATCCAAATCAGCTTCGGGTGGTGCATGGCCCGATGCAGCCCGTAATAGAAAACCTGAAACGCCATCATCAGGGTGAAGAACGTGACGATGGACGCAACGGTCTTCGGTGCGGCAAAGTTGAACAAGCCCAAGTGCAAAGCCAGCGTAAAGCTGAGCGCACTCACCGCGATGAAAACGAGGTTGCCTTTGAACTCGTGTGAAAGTTGCCCGTCCGGGATCGGTAACGAAAATACCCGGCGGTTGGGGAACGCCCGTTCCGCGAGGTAACCACAGGCAACGCTTGCTGTCGTCAGGGACGCCATGGCTGCGAACACCGACAGCAGCAGCGAAAAAAAATCCTGGGGCAGCCACTGGAGCATGCCCTCGTCTTAGGGGCCTGAACACGAGCCAACAAGCCCGCGCGCTCAAATCTGTTCGGCGGTCATCGCACGGATCGGCCGCTTCAAGCTCCGCGGGCCGCGTTAGCTGAGCGGTGAGAAGTGCACCAGATCCCCTGCTTCAACGCGCGCGAAGCCGCTGGGGCTACCGGGGAACCTTTGTGCGTTGGCCATCGTTAGGGACGCGTCTCCAGGCACTGAGCTGTTCATCGCCGCGAACGCCTGGTCCACGGCTGGACCTGCGGGCACTTGCAGCTTTCCGATCACACCCTCGAGCACCTGGCCCCAAGCCATGCCGGCCAGGGCCCAATGCGGGCTACCCGCGGCCAGCTCCGTCATGCAGGCTTCCGCAGTAGCGTACACGCCGATCACATGGCAGCCGGAGATATGCACGAGGCGCGCCTGTGCGAGCTTGGTGCGCAAGGCAGGAACGTCGTGCTCGCTCTTGCAGCGAAGACAGAGCGCTGCACCCTCGAACACGTTGAGCGACGACAGAAACCCTGAGAAGGGAACCAACTCAGCCAGCTCCGGGAAATCCACGATCATGCGCCCCAGCGACATCACTTTGCGCGGTGGAATCACCCGCTCGAGGATCGCCGTGACGGGCGCTTTCGTGTCGTTGTGAAAGAGCAGCGAGGCGAGCGACGGATGAACCTTTGCAAGCTGCGGGTGAATCGCGTTACCCAAGCGAAACTCGGTCTTCATCAAGGTATCGAGCTCGCGTACGCCGAGCAGCGCGGGCGGGCCGAGTGCGGGGATGGTGCGCAGTTGATACGTACCCGGCGTCAGTGGTACCGCGAGCTCGGTCTGGCCACCAGGCTCGACCAGGTCTTGTGCGACCACCTGCGGCGTTCGCGCGGGGCTTCCGAAACACTCGATCTTCGGCCTTAAATCGCGAACGTCCGGGGCAGGGAAGAAGTGGATTGCGAGCGACTCGGAGAAGGTCGCATCGAGCTTGATGTTGCAGGTATCGCAATGGGTCGTCAGCGGAGCCTGACCATCGCTGAAGCTGGCTTTCGGCACCAAACAGGCCGGGCACAACAAGTCGACGCGGACCCCGAGCAGGCCGACTTGCACCGCAGCGACAAATAGCCCCGCTACATCCGAAAGCGGTGCCGCCCATGCCTGCGCTAGCGCCAGCGCCGACATCGCGTATTGGTCTCGCAGCGGCGCTGCGCGAATGAAGGCCAGCAAACGCTCGCGTAGCGCGGTTGGTGCGAGCTTTTGCGCTCTACTTTCGAGCACCCGTGCCTGCGTCGCGTTCAATGATGGCGGCGGGTTCAGCAAGCGAGCATCGACCGGCTCGGCGAACTCATCAGCGGCCTGTTCATCGAGAAAGGTCACCATCGCAGCCAGCGCGGTGCGCAAGTGCGGCTCGACCGAGCGCTTCAGGTCGAAGTTGAGCACTGGTCGGAACAGGCCGTTCTTGGGCTGTACCTCGAGCTGATAGCGGATGGCGGTGCCTCCGTTCGGCAGGGCTTCAAACTGGGCGCGCGCCGTCATTCGGCTAGCCGGGCCACTCTCGAAATCCCGCTGGATGCGGAACCAGTGCGGCGAACGAAAGGTGAATGGCTTTTCTTCCCAGCGAATGGTGAGCCCGAGTTTGCCGACCGAACCGATGATGCGAGGCCCTTCAGGGCCGTTCACCGTTTGGAAGTTCAAGCCTGCTTTGGCGAGCGAATTGAACGAGTCGGTGTCGCTCATCGCGCGAAAGGCTCGGTCCGGTGCTGCGCGGGTTTCGAGATGGAAGGTGAATCGAATGGGTTCAGCCATGCTTGCGACGACAACGTTGCGCTCCTTCGGCTGCCTTGGCAAATGCAACCGCATGGAAACTCGAGACTTCGTCCTCGGAACGCGCGTCAGCGTGGAGGAAGCTGCCCAGCGAACGGCGACGGTAGCGTCCAACCCGCAGGGTTTTGCGCTGCCAGCGCACCACCTGGTCACCCACGGGGTCGTTCTGGGCATGACCGGAAGCGGCAAAACCGGCTTGTTGATGGTCTTGGTCGAGGAGGCGCTGCGCTCGAAGGTGCCCACGGTGCTCATCGACATCAAAGGCGACCTGCCGAACCTGCTGTTCCTTTTTCCAGAACTCGCAGCCAGCTCCTATCAACCGTGGGTTGATGAAGAGGCCGCTCGTCGCTCAGGTCAAACGCGCGAGGCGATGGCGGCGCAACTCGCGACGCAATGGAGTGCTGGCCTCGCGTCTGCGCAGCTGGCGGCCGACGATGTACGCGCGCTGCGCGAGTCGGTGCACCTTCGAGTCGTTACGCCGGGCGCTTCGATCGCCGAGCCGCTCAACGTGCTGTCGTCGCTCTCACATCGATCGGCGCTGTGGGGAGTCGACGATGAGGCGGCACACGATGAGTTGGCCGCTGGTATTTCGCTGGTGTTGCGCTTGGCCGGGTTCGATGGGGAGCCGCGCGGTCGCGAGCATGTGGTGCTTTCCGCTTTGGCTGTGCGGCGGATCGAGCGAGGGGAGCCAGCTCCGTTAGCGGTTTTGTTGTCGGACTTGCTCAACCCTCCGATCGCGCAGATCGGTGCGATGGCGTTCGACGACTTCTTTCCTCCGAAAGATCGTCAGGCGCTCGCGCAAGGGCTCAACACCCTGTTGGCCTCGCCGAGGCTGGCCTCCTGGCAAAAGGGCGCGCCGCTCGATGTGGCCTCCTGGCTCGCACCGCGTGCGGACGGAAAGACGCCTGCAGTGATCGTTAGCGTCGCGCACCTCGAGGATGAAGAACGGCTGCTCGTACTTGGGCTGCTGCTCGACCAAATGTTGTCCTACGTGCGCGGGCTCTCGGGCAGTAGTTCGCTGCGTGCGCTCTTGGTCTTCGACGAGATCTTCGGCTTTTTGCCACCTCATCCGCATAACCCACCGACGAAAAGGCCGCTCTTGGCGCTGCTCAAACAGGCGCGTGCGTTCGGCGTGGGGACCATCGTCGCGACGCAGAACCCGATGGACGTCGACTACAAAGCGCTGTCCAACGCCGGCGCTTGGATCATCGGCCGGCTGCAAACCGACGCCGATCGGGAACGCGTGGTGGAGGGGCTGCGCGGTGCCGACGGCGGGCTTTCGGGGCTCGAGCCGGGTGAAGTTGAGAACCTGCTTCGAAACTTGCCGCCTCGAACCTTCTTCGTACGGGACGTTCACGCCAAGCCTGCTTGCGGGCTCGTGCGTTCGCGCTGCGCGATGAGCTGGTTGCGCGGGCCGGTCACCCGCAGGGAGCTAGCCGCGGTTTGGAAGGCGCTCGCCGACCGGCCAGTGGAGGTGGAGGTTGCGCAGGCGGCGGCGCCCGCCGCAAGCTTGACTGCCCCGGGCGCGCCGACGGCGCAGCCGGTGTCTTCGGTCGTCGCCGGGAACGCGGCGGTGCCAGCGGCTGGAGCGTCGACCCCGGCTACTTCCGCGGTCGCGACGGTTGCCCCGGCGTTTGCTGAGGGTTGGCATGCGTTCTTTGAGGCGGATGCACGTGCACAGCTCAAACCGTGGCTGTTCGCGACCATCGTGCTGCGCGTTCGCAGCGCCAAATTGGGCTTCTCCAGCGAGCGGAAGGCGACCTTGCTGGCTCCTTTCGACTTGAGCGGCCGACCTGAACTCGGGCGGGCGCAATTCACCGACCCCGCGCGATTTGCGCCTTCCCCAGGCCCAGGCGCTTCGTTCGGCGAGTTACCGTCGCTGCTCGGTACCAAGAAGGGCCGCGAGGGGATCGAGAAGTCGCTGCGGGATCACGCCGTCGCGCAAGGCACCTTCGACGTCGAGGTCCATCGGGAACTCGCGCTCTGTCGCGCAGACGGTGAGTCGGCGGAGGCCTTCCGCGAACGTTGCCGTCAGGAGAGCCTTCGTCGGTTGGGGGAATCCCAGCGTCAGATCCAGGCCGACCATGCGCCAAAGATCGCCAAGCTCGAGGCCCGTTATCTCGCGGCGCAGCTGGCCGCGCAGAACGCACAGGCCTCGCTTCAAGCAGCTCCCAGCGATCTCGGGGCAGCGCTGGTTGGGCTCGCGCTCGGGCGGCAAGCGGGGGCTCGCGTCAGCCGCGGACGCGACAAGGCGGCTGGTTCGATGCAAAAGGCGCACGAGGCCTTCGTCAAGGCCGACATCGAGCTGCGCGCCGCCGTGGCGGAACGAGACACCGAGCTGGCCGCGGCAACGCGCGACGTCGACCGGGTCGCCTTCCAGATCGAGGCAGAGCGCGTTCTTGCGAAAAAAGGAGATGCCGAGGTGCTGGCGATCGGGGTCTTGTGGCGCAAGGCGGCGGTTGAATAGGCCACCGACGCAAAGATCCGTTAACCTTAGCGGCGATGGGACCCTCCCCGCCGCTCCTCGGCCTCGTCTTGGCCGGGCGGTACAGAATCACCGACCATATTGGCGAAGGCGCGATGGCCAGCGTGTTTGCGGGCCAAGACCTCGAGGCGGGGGGAGTTCGCATCGCGGTCAAGGTGATGCATCCGCACCTGGCCAACGACCGAACCTTCTCCGCTCGGTTCAAGCGCGAGGCCCAGGCCGCCTCGATGGTGAAGCATCCGAACAGCGTCGCCATTCAAGCCGTTGGTGAAGAGAACGGTATCCACTTCATCATCATGGAGCTTTGCCCTGGCAAAGACCTGCGCGAGACGCTCAAGCTCGAACGAAGGCTGAGCGAACTGCGCGCCGTGAAGATTCTGCAGTGTGTGGCGGCTACCTTGCGAGTCGCTCACGAGCTGGGCGTGATTCATCGCGATCTGAAGCCGGAGAACGTGATGATTCAGAACGATCCACAAACCGGCGTGGATCTCGTGAAGGTGCTCGACTTCGGCATCGCGAAGCTCGTCGCTCCGATGCCCAAGCTGCGGGCCTCGCCAACCGACAGCGACCCAGCTCCCGCGATCACGCAGTTTGGCGTGGTGGTTGGAACGCCCCAATACATGTCCCCCGAGCAGGTGCGCGGCCACGCGCTCGACGGTCGCAGCGACCTCTACACCTGCGGCATCTTGCTCTATCAAATGGTGACGGGCGTATTGCCGTTCGACGGCGAAAGCCCGCTCGAGGTCGCCGGCCGTCACGCCTTTGAAGCACCCAAACCGCCGAGCCAATTCCTTCCGTCGATCGACCAGGTGTTGGAGCAAATCATCCTGCGGCTGCTCTCGAAACAGCCAGAAGACCGCCCCCAATCGGCCGCCGCGCTGATTGACGTTCTGCAACTGTGGGAGCGCGGCAAGAGCAACCAGGGGCCCGTGCGCGGGGTAGGCCAGACGACACCTCTACACGGCGGCTCAGGACCATTCGTCGCGAGTGCGGTGGCTCCCATTGCAGCTACGCCACCTCGAGGTCAGCTGGGCACCCTGATGGAGTTGGACGCCCCAGCGGCGGCGGGCCAGCGTGCTGCGTCCAACCCGTGGGACGTTGCCCCTTCGTTTGGGACGCCGGCGCAAGGCTCAGCCAGCCTAAGCGGGGAACTGGTCGCTCCGGCCCAGCCGCTCCCGTTGCGCCCTGGGCAAGGGCCGGCGCCGATGCCAGCGGGTTCCGCGGCTACGAATCCACAAGCTGCCGCTGCCAACTCCCCGCCGACGCGCTCTCCGAGCAAGCGATCCTTTGGGATTCTGGGGCTAGTGCTCTTGTTATTGAGCGCTGGCGTCGGCGTGGGTGTTGGTGTCGGCCTTCACCTGTATTGCGGGGGCGCGCTCACCACGAATGGCCAGTCCGAAAGCGCGGAGCCGCCGGGACCTCCGCCAGGGGTCCCCTTTTGCCAGTAGCTCTTGGCCCAGTAGATCGAGCGCTGTAGAGAAGCTTCGGACGACGCACGCGAGCAGTCGTTCCGCGTCAGCCTCGCTCACACCGAGCGGAGCCGAAGGAGAAGCGAGTGCAACGCCCGTGAGCGACGCCCGAGCGAGCGGCAGCGCCGCCGGCGCCTCGCCCGATTCGAAGCGTAGGGTGAGCCATCGGATCGCTGGGCCGGCGAGGTGGAGCGTCAGTCGCTCGGCTAGATACGAGCGAACAGCGACCTCATCGGCCGCCTCGCGTGACAACGCGCCGAGCGGCTTGAAGTCCTCGGTGAGCAGTTGCCATTCTTCTGCCACCCCGCGTCGCAACTCCTGGGCGAGGGTCTGACGATGGAGCTCACATTCGGAAGAGATGCTGCGCAAACGACGTGCGCGCTCAATGGTGCTAGTGCGCTCGGCGAGCAGCTTGCTTTCCTCGGTCTCAGCTCGTGCCGCCATCGCCTCGATCAGCCGCGACAAGCGCCTGCGATGAGCGGCTTCGCGCAGGTCGTCTCCTGAGTCGATCAAATGTTGCGTGATCGCTTCTTCCACCTCACTCCAGCGAGAAGCGGCTAGCTCCTCGGCGTTACCGAGGCGTCCTCGTAGCGCCTGCTTCGCCGAGAAAGGGTGGGGGCCTGACAATAGTTGCAACCGCGCGCCCTCGGCTCCGCCGACGCGGCTAGCCTCCTTTAGGTGCGTCAGCACCGCCTCCAGGCTCCCTGCCGGGAGACGATCAATCTTGTTCACCAACAGGAGCACCGGCAACCCTGCCTGGCGCACCTCATCGAGCACGGCGGCCTCAGTGGCCTTCAACGGGCTCGTTGCATCCGCAAGCCAGATCACCGCGTGCGCCTCACGCAGCGCTCGTCGAGCGCTCGCGTCGTGTTCCTCGTTCGAGCTGTTGAAGCCGGGCGTGTCGAGGATCTCGGTCCACTTGAGGCGCTCGATCGGGGCGTAGATGTGCACGCCGTCCACCAGTGCGTGCTCTTGTTCGAGCGCGCGCAAGGTTTCACGTAGGCGCTCATGAGGGATCGTTCGGTCGGGCGCTTTGCGGATCAGAATGCGCGCAAACGGATCGGGAGCAAAGGCCAGCCGGTGAATCGTCGCTGTGGTCGGTAGAATCCCGGTGGGCGCTACGTCGGCTCCAACGAAGGCATTGATGAAGGTGCTCTTGCCGGCGTTGAATTCGCCCAAAACCGCTACCAAGAGAGGTTTGCCGTTATCGAGCTGCATCGCGTCGAGAGCGCGTTGCGCCTCGAGATCGCCCGTTTGGCGAGCTTCCTCGAGCAGCCACGTGGCCATGCTCGACCAGGCCGGCTCGTCAGCGTGGGTCCAAATCGAGAACGCCTGCGTGAACAGCTCCTCGGCCCAGCCGCCGAGGTCGCTATCCGCGCTGACTTCCGCAAGCACGCGCACGGCCTGCTCGACCTCCTGTTTGGCGATCGCATCGAGCGCAGCGAAGAGCGATGCAGCTGGAAGACGCGCCGCCGCTCCTCCCGCAGCCACGCACACCGAAAGTGCCTCGCGGTCGCGCAGCTGGATCGCCAGCCCGAGCAACGCCGTGAGCGCGTCCGCGTCGCCGGCGCGTGTACGGGTCACCAGCGCATCACGCACATCCCCCGCGCGCCCTTCCGCGAGCGCGATCGACACCTCAAAACGCGCGCGATCGCCGCTGGCCGTCACCAACTCGGAGAAGGCACGCAGCTCGCTCGCGTCCTTGCACGACGCGATGATGGTCGCGAGCAAGTCGCTCGCTCCCGGGACCTCGAGAATGTAGGCGCGCTTCGCTTGCATCACCGCTTGTGCGCGTTTGAGCGGATCGCTCATGTCGGAGAGCGCCCAAAGCAGCCTGGCAAAGAGGTAGACCCGTCGACCACAAAGACGTTCCCACTCTTGCTCGGCCGTCCGGCTATCGACGCCCAGCTCGGTACCGAGGTTCTCCACCAATTGGGCCGCGGTCTCGGCTTGCCCCAAGGCAAACAAGCATTCAGCTCTGCGGATCAGCAGCGCCTCATCTTTGGTCTCGAGGCGCACGGCCACGCGCTCCAGCCACGCGAGCGCACGTGCCGGTTCGGCCTCGGCCAACGCTCGATCGCAAAGCTCGAAGGCGGCCGCTCGCCGCGAGTCCGGATCCTCCACCGAGCTGGCTGCGCGTTCGAGCGCTACGGCTGCTTCGGATGGCTTTGTCACCGCCAGTACCCGACCGAGCCGCAGCCAAATATCGGCTCGCCAAGGCAGCAACAGGGTTAGCTCACGCAGCGCGTTCTCGGCTTCGTCATCGAGCCACATCGCCTCGGCAGCATCCGCGAGCAGCGCCAGCCCCAGCGGGGACTTGGGCGCCCGCGCAAGGAGCTTGTGGGCGTGCTCGCGGGCGTCGAGCGGTTTGCCTTCACGCAGGCTCGTTTCGGCGTTGCGACGGTCGCTCTCTGCACCAACGGCGAAGAGCTCCATGCGCGAGGCGATACGCGACAAACTCTCGAATAAGGGAGGCACCAGGCGATGAGAGCCGAGGAACCCTCGTGGTTCAAGCTCGCACTACTCCAGCCGCTTGCGTCGCAGCACGACGTACGCCGGCCGAGCCCGATGGTGAAAGACGGGCTCAAACGCTTGCGCAACGCCGGGCTCGAGCGCCACGTATCGCTCGACGCCATGCAGGAATGGGCTGGTCTCCCACGCCGCGCTCACGCTGGTCCCCGGCTCGAGGTTGAACACCACCGTGTCCACTCCGCGCGCACTCAGGAAACCGTCGGGAATCTTCTTGGTGGTGTGCGCTCCCGGAAGGCGCGCGACCTCCGGATCGGTGACCCCGGCCAGGTCGACGATCGTCGCATGAGGCGCGGCTGCGCCCAGCCAGCCGACGTCCACGGCTGCGATGGTTTGGCTCGTTGAAAGCACGGGTGCCGCGGCCTCGATCAGCGCCATTCGGTCGGCGCCAACGCGACCCACGTTCCAGCCCACCGCGTTCCACGCAAAGAGAGCGCCCGCGAGCGCGAGCGCGCTGCGAACCGCTACTCCCGGACGCGGGGCTTCGGCTGCAATCAGCGCGGAGGCCACCGCGAGTGCTGGAAGAATTGGGACAAACAGGCGCGACAGCGCCATCCAATCACCACCCGCCAGCGTGATTGCCGCGGCGTGCGCTAACACCGCCATCGTCAGCCAACGAGCCAGGCGTGAACCGCGTCGCAGCGTCCACCACGACAGCAGCTGGACCGCACCGATCAGCAGCAGACTTGCTCCGGTGTACGCAAGGCCACGGCTCAGATCAGGGCGTTTTGCGATGATCGATAGCGGGGTGACCGTCGCAAAGAAGGAGGCGCGAGCGAGCGAGACCGATGCAAACGGCAATAGCACCATCGCCGCTCTGCCAAACGCGTGCAAAAGTCGCCGTGCGGCGACGTCATCGCGCGGCCCCACGGCCCGCTCTTCATTCCCGTCGTCGAGCGCGCGCGGCATTCCCAGCAGCAACGCGAACGGAACCAACTCGGGCCGCCACGCTGCAGCCATCCCAAACAATAGGGCAGGGGAGCGAGGCTCCCGTTGCGTGTCGACCGTTCGAGCGCGGAACTTCAGCCAGAGCCCCGTTGCTACGAAGAGTGTCACGATCCCCGTCTCCATGCCCGAGCTCGCCCATGCGGCAGGCTGCGGAGATACGAGCCACACCAAGATCGGAGCAAAACGCATGCTGCTCCCCGGTAGTCGCCAGACCAGCGCCACGATCAAGCCAAACGCAGTCGCCATAGCAACCAAGCCAAGCAGTTTCGCCGCAGCGAAAGCGGCTAGCGTGCTCTCACCCGCGAACAGCGAAAGTAGGTGTGCGTAGCCAAGCGGCGTCACCCCGTCGCTGCTCGCACCACCGCGATTGAAAACGTAGCCAGCTCCCGTAGCCAGATGATGCGCGTAGCGCGCGGAGATGAGCGCATCGTCGACCGTGAAGCCATACACACAGGCCCACAAACCCAGCGCAAGCAGGCTTGCAAGGAGCGGCCCCAAGTGTCGCCAGCGGCTAGCGGGGTTGGCTTCGCTTGTCCACTCCACGGCGAATCGATCCGAAAACTTAGTGCCCAGAGCAAGCCTCTCTAACATCAGGACCGAAAATGATTGGCGAGATTGGAGCACGGTCTCACTTCCCGCGGGTAACGGACGGAGCCTCGAGCCTCGAGGCGCTTTTCGCCCTGTTTCCCGAACACCACGCCAAAATCTTGCGTGGCCATGAAGGCCCACGAAGGAATTCTCGGTTTCCCAGTACCAACGTCCTATGTGATTTGGCGCAAGCGTTAGCATCGCTGGATACCTCGCCGCGCCGCAAAGTCACGGTGCGCGTCCGCATCGCAGACGAGGCTTGCGAAATTGGTCTCGAGCGCGCCGGCAGCTGCGTGCTGGTCAGCCTGTACTCAGGCGGCGCCGTCCCTTACGTGCATCTGTTCGAGCGCCGTTGTCAGAGCGCGTTGGTGGCCGAGTCGATGGCCAGCGCCCTGCGCGAACGTGCGGATAGCGCCCAACCTCGCGAGCTCGAGCGGATCGACGCGGCGCTAGCGCGTTTGCACGGGTCGGTCGCCGAGGTGCGTGAGGTCGAGCCGAGTGCGATCGAGGTCGCGTCTGCCGAGGATTTGCCGTTCGCTTTTTCGGCGGAGCTTTGGCTCAGGGCTCAAGCCGCCTCGCCCAACGATGCTCCGCCCTCGAGTCGTAGCTTGGGTTCGGAAGGTAAGGCACCAACCATCCTCCGCGCGGAGCTGCTCAGTCTGCTCGTCAAAGGTAAGTTGCGCGTCTGCGCGTTCGACCACACCAAGGAACTTGCGGATGTTCACGTGTTCCTGGTTGCTGAGCAGCTCGCACGGCTATCGCTCGATGCTGCGCGCGCGGTCGCACAGGCCCGCCCGCTCTACAAGAAGACGGTCGTTGGCGGCGCTGTCTTGGGCTTGCGCGTAGCAGCGAAAGGCAGTGAGACCAAGCTAGCCCTTACGCTAGGTTCTGCCAGCAATCTCCGCGGTGAGCATTGGACGTTCCCGTCGCTAGACGCCTTTGCATTCGGTCGCGCGGTGGTGGACTTCGGTCGCAACTTGGCTCGTGCACTCGTCCGCAGTGATCGCTCGCAAGCGCACAACCTACGGCTCGTCGAGTTTCGCTCCCTGCTGCGTGAACTCTCGGAGACCTCGCGGGAGGTGCGCGCGAGCGACGGCGTGATCAACCAATCACCGGAAAGCTATCGCGCCTACGCTCGTGAGAGCGAGCCCAACAAGGGCATCGCGGCGCCGGTAGGGCGCATTCGCTTCGCCCCGAAGTGGACGGCGGCTGTCCCGTCGATCGACCTGCGTTCTACCTTCTTGTACGGAGAATCGCTGATCGTCGGCTCGCTCCGCGAGGTGTCGGCTATCGATCGCAACTCTGGCGCAATTCTCTGGACCAAGCCGGTCACCAAGGGCGTGAGCGTACTCACCCCGGCTGGGCTCGCGCGCTTCGATGGGGAGGGAGAACTCACCCTGCTCGACCTCCACTCCGGCGAAACCAAACGCAGTTTGCGGCTTTCTCCTCGCGTTGGCGCGCCTGTCACTGGCGCCGTCGTGAGCGGGCCCGGGCTTCCTCGAATGCTCGTGATCAGCGAGGGTAAGCGGGATCTCTCGTGCGTCGACCTCGACGCGGGCGAGGTGTTGTGGCGCTATTCATCCCGACGCGCGGGCGCCTTCCGCTTGCGGCGCGCGGGACGCTTGGTGATCGTTTCAAGCGCCGAGCAAGCGCTCACGGCGATCGATGCTGTGAGCGGTGAAGTCGTGTGGCGCCACTGCGACAAACTGCGATTTGCGCATGCCGCCTCGGTCATCGACGATTCGCTCTTCGCGATCGCTGGGGACGGCGCTTTCGTTGGGCTCGGTGGTACTAGGTTGTGCCAGCTCAATCCATGGTCGGGCGCACACAAGTGGAGCGTGGAGTTCCGCGAGGGCGCTCGCCCGATCGGCCCGCCGCTCGTTGCGCGGAACTCGGTCGTCGTTGCGTTGCTCGGGCGCCATGGCACGCAGGTGGTGGCGTTTGATCGCAAAACGGGCGAAAAGCTATTTGAACGCGACGGTTGTGCCGGCATGGCTGCTCCGCTCCTCTTGGATGACGCGATCACGCTCAACGGCGAGTCGGGTGAATTCGTGGCGATTGACGCGGAGACAGGCGAGCTGCGGTACCAGCACGTGTTCGCCACCGGTGCTGAAGGGGACCGTCCACGGCGTCTTGAGCCTGTGCTCCGGAGCGGGGCGCTGTTCGTTCCGCAAGGTGCGGTTCATGTCGTACGGCCACGGGATGGCGCTTTGCTTGGTACGGTGCCGGTGGACCTCGTGCCGGATCTGTTGCGAGTCGATGAACGTTGTGACGTTTACGTTGCGGAAGAAAGTGGGCACGTTGCCGCCTTCTCGGCGGGGGCGCGGCTCACCCTGGTACGAACCACCCCCGCTTGAGCACAAGAGCGGCGCGACGCTTGATGTAGGCGCCCGGGCCGACTAGCGTCAAAACAGCATGCGGCGTGCGACCCAAGAGTTCCGAAGTGTTGGGCGTGACAATTCTGTCCCGCGCGCCTTTGTGGACGTTTCGTTCGAGAACGAGGGCGGGGTGCTCATCCCCCATCCTCGGCGGGTGCTGAACCAGCACAACGTGATCGGGCGAGCGCCTGGGGTCGCGGTTCAGCTCGATCACGACACCGTCAGTCGCAAGCACGCTGAGATCTTTTTAGACCCGTTTGGTCGCTGGTGGGTCCGCGATCTGGCCAGCACCAACGGTACGTCGGTCAACGGCGAGCGCGTCTCCGAGCATTTGTTGCGGCCGATGGACCGCATCGATTGCGGTGACTTCCGGCTCATCTTTTTGACCGGGGGCCCTACGGACACCAAGCGCGCCGGGCCCTCACTCGAGGAGACGCTCGACGGCACCGCGGCTCCCAGCTGGTTACGCACGCTCCGGGACATCGAGCCGCCGCAGGTTTCGGCAACGCAGCTTGGGACGCTGATGGGTTTCAGTCGTCGGCTACTGGGCATCGAGGACCCTACCGAGCGCCTCTTGTGCTTGTGTCAGTTGCTGGTCTCGGCGGACTTCCACGGGTCGCAGGCGCTCGTCGCTCGCGTCGTCGAGGGTGAGCCAACACGCGTGCTCGCGGGCCCTTGCCGTCCCGAGGGAACGACAGAGGAGGCGCCCTACGTCTCGCGCTCGGTTCTCAAGCGTGTGGTCGATACCAAACAAGCGGTGCTGGGCTCCAACCTGCCGCAGACCGGCACCGATCTTGAGCTCACGATGAGCGCTGAGATCGCACCCATCTCGACGATCGCCGTGCCCATCGCGATCTCCGAAGGCGTGACCGACGTGCTCTACGGCAATTTCCCTCCTCACGTCGCGCGCTCCGATTGGCTCGCGCTCGTGTCGCTCGCAGGTGAGCTTTTTCAACAGTCGGAGAGCGCCTGGCTCGCACGCCGGCATGCACAGGAGCACGCAGCCATCGAGCGCGAGTTGGAGATGGCCCGAATCATTCAACTGGCACTCGTTCCGAAGTTCCCGTCTAGGCCGGGGCTCGAGATCGCGGTTGGCTTCGAGCCGTGTCGATGGGTCGGCGGGGACTACGCGGACATCGTCCAGCTGGCGGATGGTCGCATCTTGTGCACTGTGGCGGACGTTTGCGGGAAAGGCTTGCAGGCCGCGCTCGTGACCTTCTCCATTCACACCATGATCCGCACAATGGTGGATTTCGTGCAGAGCCTCACGGAGATCGTTGAGCGGCTCAATCGGCACTTGTGCGGCTACCTTCCGGATGACTCGTTCGTGACGATGGTGGTGTGTGCCATCGATCCAGCCACAGGCACGATGGAGTACGTCAACGCGGGCCACCTGCCGATTTTCCTCTTCAATCGGCACGGCGCCACGCGGACTTTGGACGCCGCAGAGAACCCGCCGCTCGGGATTGGCCTCTGTAGCTTCCGAGCGAGTCGGAGCCAGGTCAACCTCGGTGACGCGCTGCTGCTTTACACCGACGGCCTGACAGAGCTGCGCAATTCGAAGGACGAGATGCTCGGTGAAGACCTGCTTCGCTCGAGCTTCGGTGAGATCTACGCTCGCGAGAACATCGCGCCTGTCACACGCTGCGTCGAGGCACTTTCTGAGATGCTGAACGAGTATCGCGGCAACGAGTTCTCCGAGGATGATCGGGCCTTTATCGTCGCCCGTCGCACACTCCCGTAACTCACTGCATGGCTGCGGCCTTCGCGCGGACAAAACGGGCGAGGCTCGCGATCGGGACGTGAGCGGGGCAAATTGCCTCCTTCTCGAGCAACACTTCTTCCGATACGTACTCGAGCGCTCGCACCGCTGCGTCGTGATCCGGCATGTTGCGGGAGGACGCTAATACGAACTGCATCACCCCGCGGTACTCACCCTTCGAGCCTCGCTGTCGCTGCGACTCCCCGTCGTCACAACGTCCACACGCAAAGCAGCCTGAGAACGAATTCATCTCAAGGCGCTCGGCGGGCGACACGGCGGGAAGTCGGTCCTTGGCGTAATTCTCAAGGAACAGCGGCAACCCCGTGCGCGCCTTGAATGCCCGCAGCAGAAGAATGCGCACCAACGCCGACGCCAACACCAAAGCGGCCAACGCACGGCCGCTTGCAACGATGCGGCGAAAGGGAGCCATGTCCAAGCGTAGCACTGCTGACGTGAGCTCGGCCGGGTGCGGTGATGTTACGGTGTTACGCCTGTTGCGGTGTTACGGTGTTACGCCAAGGCCGTCGTAAGTCTTTGGAATCACAGGGTCAGCCAGGTGGCACGCTCAGTGCTCTAGAGGGTCACATGACGAACGAGAGCGTAACGACCCTTCCTGCTGAAGCTCAAGACGACGCAGCCTTCATCGAAGGCTTGCTCACGGGAAGCGACGCTGGCTGGCGAGCTTTTCACGCTCGCTACGATCGTCTGATTTTTCGCTGCATCACAAAGGTTACCGGCCGCTTTGGCTCGGTCCTGAGCCACGACGATATCGGCGAAATCTACGCCACGCTCCTGCTTCAGCTGCTCTCCAACGATATGCACAAATTGCGGAGCTTCGATCCCACGCGCGGCAATCGCTTCAGCTCCTGGTTGGGGCTGCTCGCCATCAACGCTTCGTATGACCATCTGCGAAGCCTGCGTCGTGAGCCTAACCGCGCACCGCTCGCGGAGGCAGACGACATCCGCTGCTCGCTCCCGACGCCGCACGACTTGGTCGAACGCCGCCAACGCGCCGAAATGGTGGCCGCGGCCCTACGAGAGTTCTCCGCCAAGGATCGCCAGTTCGTTGAACTCTACTTCGCTGAGGGGCTCGAGCCCGAGCAGATTGCCGAGCGAATGAATATCAGCGTCAAGACGGTGTACTCCAAGAAGCACAAGATCCAATCGCGGCTGGAGTCGCTGCTGGCCTCGGCCGCCTGACCAAGATGAACGTATGAAGCGGCACGCCGACGCTGGTCTGTGCTAGTGGTTTTGCATGTTCCGAAGCCGCGCCAGCTTTCGTAGCTCCGCTCCTTTCGCCGTTGGGTTCGTCCTTCTCGGCTGCAACGTTACTTCGGACGGGTCGGTCGGAGACCCATTGGCCGAGCCAAACGCGAGCGTTTTGGGTGACGGTGCGCGTTTGCGCGAGGTCGTTCAAGAGCCCGAATGGCTGTCCCCGGAAGACACCGAGAGTGCCAACTGCAAGTCCCCCGGGCCGCGCAGCGTGCAGCTCACCGGGCAGGTCGTGGTCGCCATCGACCGCTTCGACGAGACCGGCGAGGGCGCGCTCGGCAACCTCTACATCGAGGATTTGTACACCGCGGATGAAGAGCCGCAACCATACTCTGGCATCACTGTATTCCTTCCGGCGTTCTCTCCTCCGGATCTCCGATTGTTCGAGGAGGACGTCGTTGATACGAGCGGCAACCTGATCGAGTTCCTGGGGCCTGTGGCTGGCAAGTTTGGCGAGTGCAAGACACTGCCTGAGGTCACCGGAACGATGAAGTTGCGCTTCGACGGTGGCTCGCTACGGCCGGTTACGATAGTCGGGCAAAACGGTGGAAGCGTTCGGTGGGAGCCTGTGCTCGGCTACGAGAACGCACGCAAGTGGCTCGGGATGTTGGTTCGCTTCGAAGGGGTGCGGGTTCGCGGCATGCCGAACAGCTCCAAAGGACGATACACCGCAACCATTGACATGGGCACCGTGTCTGCCGACGACTCGCTGGCCATCTCCAATGAACTATTCGACCTGCAGCAAGACGGCCCAACGCTCGAGGACGGAACAACGTTCAAGGCTGTGACCGGCGTGCTGACGTACTTCTACGGCTTCAAGCTCGCTCCGCGATCGGCCGACGACTTCGAGCTTTGAGCTGGTGGTGGGAGCGAAGGCAGGCCGCCTTTGGGCTGGTGGCGCTGCTAGCTTCGTGCGTTGCCCAGCCGACCATGTCGGGCTGGGAGTCCCAATCAGGTGGGTTTCGCGAAGCGCCGCTGCGGATCCAGGTGGTCGAAGCGCAAGGCGCGCCCCCCGTTGCGCTATTGGCGCGTGAGGGAGATCCCGAACAGGTCGTTGCGGTGGCGCTCTACGGCGCGGTCTCGTCGGTTCGGGTGCTTGCGGTTGCGGAGGTGGTTGCCAATCGCTTGCGAGCGAAGGGCCTCGATGTGCACCTCCGCAGCGATCGCCAGAGCCTGGTGCTGTCGGTCAGTGGCGTGGATCAGGCGCCTCGGGAACTCGTGCAAGCACTGGCGACTGCGCTGCAAACTGGGGTTGAAGCGACTGACATCGCCGCTTTACCGGCCGATCTGTCTTCCCGAGTGCCGGTGGTCGCAAGCGAAGCGGAGCGGCGGCTCGCGAGCTGTACGAACCGCGCCAGCCGCATGCAAGGGGAGGGTGACGGGGACACGCGAAATGCCGGCCAACTCGAAGAGGCCAGACGTTTTCTGGCCAGTCCACAGCGGATGGCGTTCTCCGCGGTCGGAGCGCCCACATTCGTGAAGGCGGTTGCGGAGAGCGTGGCGCAAGTCGGAGGCTGGACCTCCACAGGTCCCGCGAACGCGCCAGCACCGAACGGGGACGGACCAACGCTCGAGGTTGTGGCGGGGTCAGCAACTCCAAGACTCACGCTCGCGCTTCGCACGGGCGACGGCGCCTCCGCATTGCAGCGGGCAAAGAGCTTCGCCGAAGGGCCAACTGCGTTCTCGGTGCAAGCGGAGCGGGCCGGCTTTTCGGTTTCGAAGGTGCTTGGGACGGTCGATCCGGAGGGCGGTTGTGTGACCGTAACGCTCGACGCGAGCACGGCCGCTGTCGATAGCGGAGCCTTGGGCCGAGTGTTTCCGCGCTTGGTCGACGAGCTGCGTGCAAGCGAGCCGTTGCGTCTCGATGTCCGCGCCCAGGTAGCGAGTGAGCCCGATGTTCGTGAGGCGGCTGCGCTTGCCGCGTGGCTCACTCTTTCGCGCGGCGCCTCGTCGCAAGAAGCTGAGTTGGTTGCAGGTCTGCTTTCAGTGCGGGCCGAGGACTTGAAGACCAACGAAGCGGCGCTGAAGCGAGCGCTGGTCTTCACAAAACAGATTGAGCCCGTACAAACTCCGAAGGCGACTCTCCATGCTGAGCGGGGTCAACCCGAGCGCTGGCTCTTGGTCGCAAACCCTTGTGCGGGTTACGGGGAGGGGAGTTCGCGATGGGGGATTTCGGCTTTGGCGGCGCACGCCGTCGGAACGCTCGAGGTCGAAGGTGTGCGCACGCAACCGTTTGTGGTGCGCGGGGCGGTTGGCTTTGTCGCTCGTGAACCGGCGGAGCTGAGTCCGCTGCCAGCGCGCACGTTGGCTCGGCGCGCGATGGCGGGATTCTTCTCGCTGCCACGACCAGCCGTTGAGCGCGCTGGCATTTACGAGCGGCTCGCAGGTGACCTCGCGCTTCGGTTTGGGCCGGCCGATCTGGCGCTCTCGGCGTTGCCCAAAGCCTTTGACGCAAACCCTGGCGTGCTTCCGTTGTTCGCTGTTCCTCGCAACGTCGCGCGTTTCGATGAGGCGGACTTGTCGCTTGCGCTGCGCGCAACGGCCGAGGGGCCGTTGATGGTGGCAGCCCTTGGCCAATACGACGGCCTCGAGGCTGCCGCCGAGACCGTCGCGCACTACCGCAGCCAGCCTCAATTGGCTGCGTGCCCAACTCCGGTCCCGCCTAAGCCGGGTCGCTTGGAGGTGCGGGCAGCGAGCGCTGCCGCAGAGGTCGCAGTGCTTGTTCCCACGCGTGGGCCGTATCTCGCGGATCTTCTTGTCGAGCTCGTTCGCATGCGTGCGACCAAGAGTCTCGCAACGCTCGACGGCGCTGGGGCTAGCGTGCGAGTCGAGTTATTGTCTGACCACGCGGCTGACTCGGTGCTCGTTACGCTTCGTGGCCCCGCCGACGCTACGCTGCCAAAGGAAGCGACGCTACTCGCGGCGCTGCGTGAGCTGACCGGGCCGCTTCCGGAGGAGATCGTGCTTGAGGCGATGTCGCGCGCTTCTCAGCGTCAGCGGGCGAGACTGCGAGAGCCCATGGAGCGGCTCTCGGCATTGTTGCGTGGTCGACTCCCGCTGCCTGCTCCAGCTCAGCTATCGGAGGTCGTTCGCGACCTGGCGCAACTCCCAGGCCTGAGCGACCCAACCGTCGTCGTCGCCAAGCCCTGAGGCAGGGCGCTTGCGTGACAATGAGCGGATGACGGGGCTCAGGGTTGATGCTACGAGCCGCGCGCTCGTGCCGCCCCTCACCTTTGGTCCCTACACTCTTGTCGAGCGAATCGGCATTGGTGCGCATTCAGAGGTATTCCGCGCGCACCGCCAACCTCGACGAGGCTTTCAAGGGGAGGGCCCAGCCGTTGCACTGAAGCGTGTCCTCGCCGGGGCCGCGCACGACCCTCAGACGCAGGCGACGCTCGCTGCAGAAGCCGAGCTGCTCAAGAGCTTGCGACACGACGGCGTCGTGCGGGTGCTTGATGACGGCGTGGTCTCCGGCGTCGCCTACGTTGTCTACGAACTCGTTGACGGTGCAGACGTTGAAAAGATCATCACGCGGGCGCGACAGCTCAACAAGCGACTACCGCTCGAATTTGCGTTTGCTGTCGCTGTCCAGCTGTTTGAAGCGTTGGCTTACGTTCATGAAGCTCTCCCTTCATCGCCTGGTAACGGATCCGCTCCAGCGATCGTCCACCGGGACGTGTGTCCCTCCAACATTCTGGTCTCCTGGGATGGCAGGGTCCGCCTCGCCGATTTTGAGATAGCGAAGGTGCCTGGTCGCAACACGACCACGGGAGTAGGCGAGATAAAGGGCACCATCCGCTACATGTCGCCAGAACAAGTGAAGGGAGAATCGCTTGATCCGCGCTCCGATATTTACAGCGCCGGCGCCGTGATTCTTGAGCTCTTTGGTGGAAAGCCATTGTTCGCCGAGTTCAAGCCGATTGAGATTTTGCGTCGGCTCGCCGCCGGCGAGCAGGTCTGGAATCCAGAGCTAAATCCCGTCGATTTCGACGAAATCCAGGCGGTGCTCCGCAAGGTGCTCGCGCGCGAGCGCGGGGAGCGGTACGATACGTCCGCACAAGTTCTGAGAGCCCTTCTTGGGGCGGCGGAAAAGTTGAGTGTGAGCATCGGGCCGGCCGCCATCGCTCACACGATGGGTGAGTTGTTTCCCAAGCGGTTCGAACAAGGTACGGAAGTGGAGGAGAGCCGGATCATGGCTGATGAAAAGGGCGGGAGCGATCTGGATGTTTTTGAGGGCCTCGCGAAGAAGTCGGGGCGGCCATCCAATCTCCCGGGTGCGGCACCGCCTTCGATGCCGTCGCCAAAGTCAACGGCCACACCGCCGATTCCGCCGCCTGCGTCGCTTCGAGCGGCAACCACGTTGGTCGGAGTTCCGGCACCGGTTCCACCCCCCACGTCGGGAGCGCTTGTCCCAGGGCTTCCGCCGCCCAGCATGAAGCCCAGCAGTCCGACGGGTAAGTCGGGCGCGACAGCGTTGGGGCTCGCCCCGTCGCCTGCTGGTGCAGATGCTCCCAAGGCTACGCCTCCGCCGCCTCCGCCGCCCCCGCCGAAGCCGCTCTCGGAGGCCCCTATCAGCAAGGCACCAAACACCTTGCTCGCCGCGGTTCCTCCACCTCCAGCCCCACCGGTGTCGATTGGCTCGGCGTTGGGCCTCCCTGCAGAAAAGGGTTCGGACAAGAGCGCCGAGAAGGAAGAGAAAACGCCTCCGAAAGGCACCGCCAAGTCGAAGAACATCGACATGGATTGGGAGGACGACGAAGAGTCGACTCACGTCTTCGAGAATCAAAAGCACGGTATGGGCAAGCCTTCAAAGAAGGCTCCCCCTCCTTCCACCGACCTCCCGCCGGTTTCGAAGGTGGGCGCTGCTGCGGCGCTGCTCGCCTCCTCGGGTGGTGCAGCTGCCGTAAGGCCCTCCGCCATTCCGAAAGCACCTCCTGCTTCAGTGGTGCCGCCTCCTCCGCCCGCGCCTCCGCCCACCCGCGCGAGCGAGGCGCCCGCACCTGTGGCGGCTGCCGCCGCTCCGTCGCGCAGGGACGAGGCCCCGGTGTCTCGTCGCAGGGAAGGGTCGAGCGGGAAGGTGGCGCTCGTCCTCGCGGGGCTTGCGATGGTCGCGGCGGTAGCGCTCGGCGTTTACATCTTCGTCCCAAGAACTGGCGAGCTGCTGATCGACATCAAGTCCAAGTCCGGCGCCGCGATTCCCACCGCCGCCGTTTACGTCGATGGCGTCAAGGTTTGCGAGAACACGCCATGTCGTGTCAACAAGGTTGATGGCGGCCAGCGCGCAATCAAGGTCGTCGTCGGTGACGCAGTTGTCCAGGAAGTGGCCAACGTCGAGCCAGGCAAAGAGCGTTCGGTGTTCCTCACCCTCGACGACGGAGCTAAAGAGAAGCCGGTGGCCGTGGCTACGCAGACAGCGGTTGCCTCGGTTCCGCCGCCGGCTGAGTCCGGTGGGACTGGCTTTTCTCTCGTTGCTCCCACGGGTGTAAAGCTGATCGTCGACGGCAAAGAGCGCGGCGTGTCGGATGGCAAGCCCTTCACCTTGAAAGACCTCCCGGCTGGCGATCACAAGATCAAGTTGGAGGGCGGCGAGCTGTACGAGTCGGTTGAGAAGACGGTCGCGGTCACTCAGGGCTCAATTACAGACCTCGGGGCCCAGAAGCCCAAGGTCCTCAAGGGCAAGCTGTCGCTCGAGCTAAAGACTGAGGGCGCGGTTGTAACGCTCTCCGGAAAGCAAGACGGTAAGACCTTCCAGAAGGACTTCAATGAGAAGAACTGGGAGAAGCAGCCCTTGGTGCTCAAGAACCTCGACCCCAAGGGCGAGCTCAAGATCACCGCGAAGAAGAAGGGGTTTGCTGACTTCACCGAAACGGTCGTGTTCCCTGACGGTGAGGCCGAACGTTCGATTTCGATCGAACTCGTAAGCGCGGATAAGCCGGTGGCCGTTCCCTCCGGAACAGTTCCCCCAACCAACACGGGGACTGCGCCCACCAACACGGCCACGGCCACCACGGCTCCACCACCAGCCGGCAACGCAACGCTTTCAATGAACTCGATCCCGATCTCCAAGGTGGTTCTCAACGGTCGCCCGCTTGGTAACACCCCGCAATCAGCCCAGGTTCCTCCGGGAAGTCACACCGTGATGTTCATCCACCCTGAGAAGGGCCGAAAGTCGGTCACGGTAACGGTCAAAGCAGGCGAGAAAAAGGGCGCTTCGGTCAAGTTCTGAACGCGACGCAAAAGCGAAAACGGCGCAAACTCCGCGAGGAGCAGCGCCGTTTTCGCTTTTGTCGCTCAGGGCGACGGGCTGTCGGGCGTCACGCCGCCGTACGCGTCGATCTCTGCGAAGTCCTGCCAAGAGGATGCGCACTCAAGAGTGCCGGCCGCAACCGCTCGTGCTCCGCCTGCACAGCGTGAAGGCTCCCGTGGGAAGGGCATCAGAAGCGCCTTGTTGAGAGTCGCTGCGGGATAGGATCCAATAATTAGGCGCGCCATTTCCTTACCGCGAGCTTTCCGCTGGGTAATGGCAATCTTTCGGGCGCCTAACTCCTTCGTGGCGTCAAGGTGAGCCAACTTCTGTTCCACCCGCGCACGAAGCGCAGGGTCCTCCGTTGTTGCGAGTATGCTTTGATACACCTCCACGGCCCGCTCAATCTGGTCGTTTTCGATCAGCACCCGGTCTCCGGCAATGGCTTGCCAAACGATATTGGAGTCTTTGGGGGCAAGTTCCGCAGCGCGCGCCAGGTACTCAGCTCCTTCCTTGCGCCACTGCGCGGCAAGCTCTGGCTCGTCCTCCAGATACGTCGACGGAGCGAGGTAAGTGACATACGCTCCAAGAATCAGGTGCAGCTCGGCGTCTGTTGGGCGTTCTCGGACGCCTCGCTCGAGGATGCGCCGGACCGCGAGCACCTCTTCCCGCGGAGCTTCCGTAACCTGCAACGTCACGAGGGCTTGCGTTAGGCGATACGGGTCGCGCCACGTTGGTTCAAGATGATTGACTGCGTCGATGGTCTCAACGACCAGATCGTACCGTCGCTTCTCTCCCATTCGGAGGCCTTGAGAAACCAAAAGGTCAGCCCACATCACGTCCGCGAGCGCTGCACGATGGCCAAGGGAGAGACGCTCGAGTTGCTCTGGTGGTGGAAGCAAATACGCGTCATCGGCAAAGGCGACCTGTTGGTGCGCGTCACGAAGCGGCAATTGGGTCGCTACCGCACCTGCAACAGCCACCAGCACCCCGCCGCCCAGCAGCACGTCACCCAGAAGCGGTTTCACTCGACCTCGCGCCTGATCAGCAACCCGGCCATCGCCCGTGGCGCCTTCCCAGGTTCCCTCTCCCCACGAACCTCGAAGGTGGACAAGGTTCCGTCCCCGTCCAAGTCGCCAAAGGCACGAGCTGAAAACCGAGCGACCTCGGACCCTGGATCGAGACTCGAGTCAAACTGGAAGCAATAGGCGTGTTCATTCTCCAGACGAAAACTCAGTGCTCGCCAAGTTAGGTGGTCCCACGTTTCGGGTGGGTCCTTCACACGAGTCCCTCTTGGGACCTCGGCTGGGGTCAGCCCAACAGACGGCGGGAAGGAGTCTCGTTGGGGCCGCTCAGCAGCAGAGACAATGGCCCGTCGCGCGATGTGGTCAAGACCGTCCAACGCCTCGACCGACTTGGAAGCACTAAGGTTCTTGAGAAAGGTCGGAACAGCCACGGCCAGCAACGAGCCACCTATTCCAAAAATAGCAGAGAAGCGGAGCAGGGTCATTCCCACACTCCGCTTCTAGCTCAGCCGCTCAGCCAGTGCACATTTGCTAGTTGTGCACGGTCCGATCACTCATACTCGTTAACAATCTGGAGTTCGGTCGCCAGCTTGAGCGCCTTCGTCGTGACGTTAACCTCCGCCGACTGAGCAAAGCCGCTGATTTCAGCGTCGTTGTCCAAGTCACCCTGGGCCCAAACTAGGAATTGGCCTTCTGCAGCGGCGTATCCCGTGAAGGAAGCCGCTCCGACCATGCTGGCGTGGGCGGTTCCGCCTGCCGAGGCTCCAAGCGGATTCGCTTGGTACCCGTAGCGGAAGTAGTGCGGGCTGGTCATCGAGAACTTTAGGCACTTCCAGCCGGTTAGATTGTCCCCTGCGTTGAAGTCAACCGAGCTTCCCGTCTGCGGCTGGTACTTCTTTCCACCAGGAACAGCACCGGGTACAGCCGTAGCTCCACCACAGATGTCGTGGTTGACCTGTGCACCCAAGGTACCTTCAGTGAGGAGCTCGGTTGCATTGCTCTCACGTTCATAGGCCTGCTGCCCACCGCGACTGATCGCGCCGATGTTGTTCTTCGCTTCGCTAGTCTTCGCGGAGGCGAGGTAGCGCCGCACACCGTAGATGGCTAGCGCAGCGAGAATACCAATGATCGCAACGACGATCATGAGTTCCACAAGAGTGAAGCCGGCCCGTGAGTAACGCTTGAAAGCTCGCATGATTTCCTCCGTAATTGCTTGTCAGACCCAAGACTCTCGCTCGGGTGACGAGCGAAACCCTAGCCAGCCACAACGGTGGCCCGGCCAAAAACCGCTCGCGTACTGCGAGCGAAAACTTAAGCGACCGAGCGCAGCTACTCGCCCTCGTCGCCGACCTGGACCTCGTTCGCCTGTGACGTCGTTGTCATTAGCGAGTACGCCCCGTCGTTGTCCAGATTGCCGACCGCAATGGCGATGTACCAGGGCTCGCGAGGACTTACGACGCCAATATTCATATTGACGTTCGTAGCAAAGGCCGCAGCGCTGGGAGCAAGGTTACCCCCATGGTTGACCGAAGCGCCCGGAAGGCCCGCTCGCACTGCGTAGCTGAAACGAACTGCGCCGGTCGAGCGAAACCCGATGGCGTTAAAGCAGGTTCCGACATTCGAGGCTCCGCCCCACTGGATCTTTCGGTCGTTGATACCAGCAAGCGCCCGGGGGTACAGCCAGGCGTCAGCTATCTCGGTCGCGCCATTGTTAGCAATTGGATTGCCTGACGCTCCGTCACATCCGGCGTACGTCAGATTCTCAGACCGATAGGACTCTTGAGCGATCTTCATCGATGCCAACATCGACTTGGCCTCGCCAGAGTGCGCCGAACTCAAGTACTTCCTGAAACCGTAGATTCCAAGCGCTGCCAGGATTCCGATGATCGCAACAACGATCATCAGTTCAACCAGGGTGAAACCCCGTGCTCTCCAGCGCCGCTTCATCGGGTGTACACCAAGCATTGAACGTGCCATCTCATCAGCTCCAATTTCTTGTGAAGAACGCCTAGTCTTGGAGTTTGGCAGTGCCCAATTTGGTCACTGCCGAACTCGACTCGGTGACGAGTCTGGTCCGTTGTCCTCTTCCGCACCGTCGCCCACATCAATCCCGTGCTTTTCCAGACGGTAGCGAATGGTGCGAAACGTCAGCCCAAGTAGCTTCGCAGCGTTGGTCCGAACGCCCTTAGCGCGATCCAACGCCTCAAGTAGCAGTCTGCGCTCAACCTCGCCAAGGACTTCGTCGAGTCGAATGCCCTCGGGAGGCAAGGAGGTAACGAGGGGCATCGCGAGCCCGCTGGTCCCCGAAACCTCTGGTGGCAGATCGCCCAAGCCAATGGCGTTGGACTGAGCCAGGGCCACCGCCCGTTCGATGATATTCTCCAGTTCACGGACGTTGCCGGGAAAGGTGTAAGCGTCGAGCGCCCGTAGAGCTTCTGGTGCCAGAGTTCGCACCGCCTTGTTCTGGTCTTCAGCGAACTGCGCGAGGAAGTGGTGCGCAAGCTCGCGGATGTCGCTGCCTCGCTCGCGCAGCGGAGGCAGCCGCAGACGAATGACGTTGAGGCGATAGTAGAGGTCTTGTCGAAACGTACCTGCCCGCACCTCGCTTTCGATGTCGCGATTGGTGGCTGCGAGCAGCCGGATGTCGACGGGAATCTCTTCGGTACCACCGACTGGCCGGACGCGCTTCTCCTGCAAAACGCGCAGGAGCTTAACTTGTAGGCTGAGTGGCAGCTCCCCGACCTCGTCGAGCAGCAACGTGCCACCGTCAGCCTCTCGCACGATGCCTTCACGCGCTTGCACCGCCCCGGTGAACGCCCCGCGCTGATGGCCGAAGAGTTCGCTCTCCATCAATGCCTCCGGGAGAGCTCCGCAGTTGACGACGCGAAACGGCCCTGCCTTTCGATCCGAGTGTGAGTGCAGCGCCCTGGCAATGCGCTCCTTCCCAGTCCCGCTCTCGCCTGTGATGAGCACGGTTGTCTTTGTGGGCGCTATTCGGCTGACCATGTCGGCGAGCGCGACCATCGGGGGGCTGCTGCCGAACTCGGAGGGCTCTGGTTGTAGTCGAACGAGCTTTGCTCGTAGTGAGCTGTTCTCGTCTTGCAGCGCCCTTTTCTCAAGAGCCTTGGCTGTCTGGGCCATCATGTGCGCGGGCGAGAAAGGCTTGATGACGAAGTCGTAGGCGCCCGCTCGCATCGCATCGATGGCGGCGTCGACTGTTGAGTGCGCGGTCATCACGATGACTTCAGTGGAGGGAGCCCTACGCTTGGCCGCCGAGAGCACGTCAAGCCCAGAGCCGTCCGGCATGACGAGGTCGGTGATTACGACCGGGAAGGCTTCACCATCGTTGCTGATCCGATGGAGTGCGGCTCTGACGCCGGCTTCGGTAACCACGCTGTACCCTGACCGCTTGAGAGCGATCGCCAGCATTTCTCGGAGGCTGGGCTCGTCGTCCACCACGAGCACACGCGCTTCGCTGCGAGCGGTCATCAGTCAGCACGATACACAAAACGTTTCGATTGCGGAAACGCGCCGAGAATCGTTCCTCGAACGCGCCCTACTGCGAACACGCTGTGGGATTCTCTGCGATGCCATCCATGGTTTCGGTGAACACCACCCGGGTCTCGTCGCTGGCCTCGTCTCCGAGCAACTGTTTTAGGACCAACGTGTCGCACTCAGTGGCCTCAATTGACAGGGTGTAAACACCTGTACCCTCGCGGTCCAGGAACACCGCGCCCCGCCCGGTTGCTTCGTTGTAACCCACGACTTCAGCGCCTTCGATGCAGCTTCCGATGATCGTCCACTCCCCGCCGGCGTTGGAGATGGACCCCGGTTCTTCAGGTGGCGGAAGCGGCAGCGTCGGTGACAAGCAGTTCGCGCCGAGTACGACGAGGCTCCCGACTAGCCCTCGTGCGATCCACGCGTTCGCCCGAGACAGAGACTTGTGCAGCCAACGCGTTTGCATCCCAAAACCGCCTTCCAAAAATTAGGCCAAGCGGAATCATTCGACAAATGCGTCGAAAAAGGCGGGAGGCCTAACCGACGGACGCTCTGGCGGCGCCAACAAGGTTGACGATGTCACCTCTGTTGACCGTTGCAGGTTGGCTTACTAGCCAGCGACTACTCGAAGCGTCTTTTTCCCTTTGGCTCTAGGTTTTGGCTGAGGAGGCGCCTCCTGCTCAAGCACCTCTCCCACCAAATCACAGTCGGCTGCTTGCGTGATTTCCACGCGGCAAATCGACCCCACGGCCGGGTCCCCTCCCGAGAGAAAGACGTTCCCATCAATCTCAGGTGCTTGCCCCTTGTGTCGACCGACCAACACATGTTCGTGCTCTTCGCTCGGGCCTTCGACTAGGACCTCTAAAGTCTGACCAATAAGGCCGCGAGTCTTCTTGCGTTGGATTCGCTTCTGAAGGGTCTGGAGCTTGTTGAGCCGCTTAACCGCCGTACGGGCGTCCACCTTGCCCTCGAGCAAAAAGCTGCGCGCCGACTCTTCGTCTGAGTAGCGGAAGAAGCCTACTCGATCGAACTCGGCCCACCCGATGAACTCCTCGAGATCGGCGAACTCTTCCTCGGTTTCGCCCGGGTGCCCAACGATGAACGCTGTGCGGAACACCAGATCTGGGACCGACGCCCGCAGCTTTTCAACCAAACGTCGAAGCCGTGCCCCACCGTGACCGCGGCGCATGCGCCGCAGCATCGCGTCTGCGGAGTGCTGTAGCGGCATGTCTACATAAGGGAGCACTCGCGGATGCTTGGCAAGAAGCTCGATGAGCTCCTCGGTCATGGTTTCGGGGTAGAGGTAGAACAAGCGAACCCAACGAATTCCCGCCACGTCAGCAACGCGTCGCACCAGCTCGGCCAGCGTCGGTTTGCTCTCCAGGTCGCGCCCATACGCGACTGTGTCTTGCGAGATGAGGTTGAGTTCCAAGACTCCCTCTGCGGCAAGCCGCTCCGCCTCCCGCACCACGTCGTCTATCGAGCGCGAGCGCTGTTTCCCGCGTAGGCTGGGAATCACGCAAAAGGAGCACGTGCGATTGCAACCCTCGGCGATCTTTAAGTAGGCGCTTGCACCTCGCGTCGTGAGTATGCGTGGGCTCGTTGCCGAGATCAGCCAGTCGGCGGGCTGCCCAACGTTCAGCTTGGCGGCATCCGCGGCAAGCGTGTTTCGCAGCTTCAACATATCGCTGGAGCCGAGCAGGTGGTCGATCTCCGGGATGCCCTCGGCCAGCTCCTCGGGATGACGTTGCACCAAGCAACCGGTCACCACGAGCTTCTTGCATTGGCCCTCCTGCTTCCACTTGGCCATCTCGAAGATGGTGTCGATCGACTCCTTCTTGGCGTCTTCGATGAAGCCGCAGGTGTTGACGACGATGACCTCAGCAGCCTCAGGATCCGCGACGTGAACGAAGCCGTCCTGTGCGAGCGCACCAAGCATGACCTCCGAGTCGACGCGGTTCTTTGGACAACCCAAACTTACGAAATGGACCGAACGACTCATGAGGCTCGAAGCATTCTTTGTTTGAACGCTGAAAAAAGGTGAAGAGTGTCATGGGGCCCAGGGGCGGCCTCTGGATGGAACTGGACCGAGAACGCGTTGGCATCGGGCACGCTCAAACCTTCACTCGTGCCGTCGTTCAGGTGCTTGTAGGTGGCGTGGGCGGAGGCCGGCAAGGAGGCGACATCGACGGCAAATCCGTGATTTTGGGAGGTGATCTCCACGCGACCCGACTCGAGGTTGAGCACCGGTTGGTTGAGTCCGCGATGGCCGAACTTCAGCTTGTAGGTGCGAGCTCCGACGGCCAGCGCAAGAATCTGATGACCCAAGCAAATGCCAAAAATGGGCTTCTTACCTAGGAGTTCTCGCGTAGTAGCGATGGCGTACGAGAGCACCGCGGGGTCGCCAGGGCCGTTTGACAAGAACACGCCATCAGGGTTGAGCGCGAGAACCTCCGCTGCTGAAAAGCTCGCCGGGACCCGCGTTACCCGACAGCCAATGTCCACCAGCGAGCGCAGGATGTTCTGCTTTGCGCCGTAATCAACGGCGACCACGTGGGGTCTCTCTGAATCAGAAGCAAACAACGTGCGGAACTCGCTGGGCGTGTGCTCGGCGAACTCTGAGGCTACGCGACAGCTAACTTCACCGACGAGATCTAGCCCCTCCATAGCGCGAGCTCCGCGCGCGGCCTCCACTAGCGCCTCCGGATCTCCGCTTCCGATCGCGCCGTTCTGCGAACCGTGCGTTCGAAGGTGCCGAACCAGCTTGCGTGTGTCGATCCCCGATATTGCCGTCAGGTTGTGACGCTCGAGGTATGCGGCGAGGGACTCGCTTGCGCGATGGCTCGAGGCGACGTCGCTGCCCTCGCGTACCACGAGCCCGGCCGCGTGCGGGGTGATCGCCTCGTTGTCCTCGGTGTTTGCACCGGTGTTGCCGATTTGAGGCGAGGCCATCACGACGATCTGTCCGCGAAAGGACGGATCGGTGAGGACTTCCTGGTATCCCGTCATACCCGTCGTAAAGACAACCTCGCCAACCGTTGTTGGCAACGGTCCAAAGCTATGCCCTTCGAACACGGTGCCATCTGCCAAACAGAGGCGCGCGGTAGTGCGAGGCTGCATGCCGGTGGCCATACCACAGTCGCAGTCGACCTTCAGCGCAGTTGTCGCCTTGATGCGAACTTCAGGGCAGATTGTTGGCTTGCGTCAAGCGAATCAGCCCAAAGATGCGAGCCACATTGAAGGAGCGGCCGCCATACGCAACAAACGTATGCAACACGCGCGACGGTGGATCACAGAGAGGGAGACAGTGCAGAAGCAAGCATTCCGCTGCTTGTTGCACACACCAGCGCTTCAGAGGTTCGGCCTTCAGTGCCGGGTGGCTCTGCTCGCGCGCAGCGCATTCCGCCAACGTTTCCGGCGCGATAGGATCAGGGGCAAAAACCGTAAACCCGCTCGAGCGCCGCTGGCCCAAGATAGCTGGTCGAGGATGCTTCAGACATGCGTCCACATAGCGTGGATGGCACGGAAGAAACGCTTCATCCCCAAGGCTACCGTCGCTCGCGCCGGGGCCGAGCACCCACTGCAAGGCTTCAAGTGCCTGCTTGGCCTCCCCAAGCGAGATCGCGATTCGGGCAAGCGTCAACGCCGAGCCCAAGGTCCTTTGGTCGGCGAAGTCGGAAACCGCCTCGCTCAACGCGCGATTGGCCAGCGAAAGGGCGGCGTCCGGAGTGTTGCTCTCGAGGGCGCCGAGAAAGAATGCAACGGCCGGAGGGAGCTTTGCCTGCGCGAGCCCCAGTGCTTCGAGGTGGGCCAGACTTTGGTGCTCGCCGTGGATCACTGGCGCGGCGCCCGAAGCAGGCGGCGCCTCGTCCACCAAACGTCCGCAGGCGCGCAAGGAGGCAGCTCTTTCGGGGCCAAGGACCAGCAGGTTTTGGGATGTGGGAGGTGCCGTTGTCGGAACCAACAGCCCAAGCTCGGGCACCGGTCGCACGCAGACAACTGGGCTTTCCTCGGACCAAGCAATCGTCGCATCTGCATTCGACATCAGATGGGCAAACAAATGGGGCTCGAGCAGCTGGCCTCGCAAAAACGACCAGTCACCGAAGAACGCATTCGTTCCCGGCGCCGGCAGGTCGCTGAACTCCAATTTCGTCGGCGGCAGGCTCTCGCCAAGCCGCAGGCGGTCGAGATGCTCTGCACCCGTCACTGTCAGCGGGTGATTGCGCGCAAGCACTTGGAGGTCGCCCAAGCAGTCCCAGGCCGAAGTGTGAACCGGCTCGCCTGGGATCAGCACGTTGGAGAAGGCGAGTGCCACCGGGTCGTAAAGGTCGAGCCGCCCAAGCGTACGGCCTTCGCCGCGTTCCCCAAAGTTCCCACGCAGCCAAGTCGGCGGCTGGCTTTCCACCTTGATGGCTTGTCCGAAAAGCTCCGCTCGCGGCGAATCCAGGAACTGATTGAACAGCGCTCGAAAGATGGCTTCAAGTTCACGGCAGTAACGGCCCGAGTCGCCCAACATCGACTCGCGCACTCGCAAGGGAAGCTCCGTGCGTAACTGCTTACGTCGGTCCGCATCCGCTGCAAGGCGCACTGCCGTTGCAACATAGTCGTCCCAATCTTGTGCGACCAGATCCGAGAGCCCAACCTGCGCGAGCAAGCTGACGCCAACTCGTGAGACGTGGGCGGCCCCAGCCAAACTCACGACCGGAACGCCCATCAGCAGTGCTTCACACGTGGTCGTCGTTCCTGCGTAAGGGAATGAATCAAGCGCTATGTCGACGTCGTTCCAGTTGAGCTGATGAGCCTCGTACGTGGGCGTCCACCCGAGTATCAAGACCTGGTCCGGGCCGGCCCCTCCACGCTCTAGCTCGCCAAGGATTCGGCGATAGGTGGCATCGCCCTCAACGTTCGTCTTGATCAGCAGTCGAGCGTTCGGCACTGCCTCGAGAATGCGAGCCCAAGCAGCGAGCAGACGCGTCGTAAGCTTCATTGCTCTATTGAAACTGCCGAAGATCAGCGGCTGGTTGGGCTCTCGACTGTAGATCGGCGCGGTCATCTTTTGCGCGAAGTTCCACGCGCAGCCGTTGATACGCACAAGCTCCTCAGAATGGAGCGTGTCCGTGAGGTCCATTGGATCGGCATGTCGATCCGAGAGCCGAACGTCGATTGCGGCACAGCCGGTAGTCGCAGGGTAGCCAAGGAAGGTCACTTGGATTGGGGCGGGCTTAAATCCCATCCAAGGCAGTCCAGAGTTGTCGGTGAGGCCTGCGAGGTCGATGAGAATATCGATCTTGTCCCGGGCAATGGCTTCGGCGCTAGTACGTGACTCGGACGGCCCCAAGAACCTTAGCTCCAAGTGCCGCGCGAGATCGTCAGTAACGCCGTCCCGCTCCTCCGAGGTGGAGTAACAAATCACTTCAAACCGCTCGCGATCAAAACTGAGCAGCATGCCCCGTGCGAACTTCTCAACGGCATGAAATCGCAGGTCACCGGAGACGAACCCTAGTCTCAGCTTTCTGTCTCGGGCTCGGTCGACTGTCAGGTCTCGCAGCGGCGACTGAACCAAATGGGCAGCGGCCCAGCCTCGTGTCTCCCAGGCGATGTCGTTCGCTGAAGACTCATCGTCGTTCAGCAGCCGCCAGATGATCGGGCGAAGGTGGTACGAAATCCCAGGGGCGAGTTCGACGACACGTCGAGCCATGCTCACGCTGTGCTTTAAGAACCCCCCATTACCAGCCGCTATCCCTAGCCTGGTCAACGCGTCCACTCTATCGGGATCACGCGCTAGGGCCCGCTCGGCGAAGGAGGAAGCAGCTCCTGAGTCCACCGAATCGGAGTCCCATGCGAATGCACCAAGTACGTCCGGATCCTCGGGTCGACTAAGCAGCGCTCGTTCGAGCGCGCGGCTGCGATCTTTGGTTGGTTGAAGGTTCTTGACGGCCTTCAACCAGACTTGCAAAAGCGGAGGAGTGAGGCGCTCAAGCCCGAAGGTTTCCAGTGTGGTAACGACCTCCGGCCAGCGCTTTTGAGTATTTAGTATCGAAGCCCAGTAAAGGTAGAGCTTTGCTATGAGGCCATCCTCCGACGCTAACTCGACTCCACGGCGCGCCGTTGCTTCGGCGACTGGCTCGGAGAGCTTGCGCCCAAGCAGCTCGAGCAGGTCGAGTAGGGGTTGGGCAGCGGTTGACACTGCCACAAAGCGTTGTGTCACCGGATCGAGGACGGTCTTGTCTCGACCCAACTGATTCAGGGCGGTAAGGAGGATTCCAAGGCCGTCGCGATCCGCGGCGTTGGCCAGAAGCTCGACAGCCGCCTCGGGGTGTTTGAGTTCAAGGAGGCACCGACCGAGGTGGTAACGGTGGGATTCGTTGTCCTCAAGCTTCAGCGCGGTCTCGAATGCTTCTCTTGCGGTCTCGAGATTGCCCAGCCGATGCTCGGTTTGTCCCAGACGTAGGCGAAGTCTCGCGAGCGTGGGCGCGAGCTCGACGGCCATCACCAGGCTGTCGCGGGCGTGCTCGAGCCTGCCCGCAGTCGTGAGCACAGTGGCGAGATTGGCGTGCGGCTTGTAGCTCGTCGGATCGAGGGAGATGCTCTCGCGGTAGGCCCAGACCGCTTGGTCAACCTCACCCTGTTTGGCGTACGTGGTTCCCAGCTGATTCCACGCCTCCACATCGCCAGGTGCCGAGTCGAGGCGCTCGAGGAGCTCCGCCAGTGTGGTTTGACCGGCTAGTCGGGCGGCTTGTCCCATCGATCGAAGATTCTGCCCCATCAAAATCGATCACTCCATCCGAGTACGAGCCGTCCAAGTGAGCTCGACGTCACCATCACGTCTTGCTGCCACCGAAGGCCAGCCCCAAAGCCGATCTCGGCAAAGAACCCTGTGTGAAACGTGACATAGGCGTTCAGCTTGGCTGCCCCACCTAGGTACAACCCGAGGGCGGTCTCCTCAGACGGTTGGTCCCATAGCGAAGCGGCGAACCCAAGCTTCGGACCAAGCATGAGGTTGATCCAATTGCCGGGGAAAATGAAAACGTAGTCAGCCGCCACAAGCGCCCGGAAGTCGTCGAAACGTGGGAGCTGGCCTTCTTCGAGGAATATGGGCCGCTCCCACGCGAGCCGAACGCCAATCTCGAAACCCTGCAGCAGTTGATGGGCCAAGCCAAGTTCGGCGCCTAAGCTTGCGAGGCTCGACGCCGAACGGTCCCCAATTCGGACTTGGGTCGGGGAGAATCCGACTACGCCGGCGGTCACTTGGGTGGGCATGCTGCGGTGTGCGGCTGTCTCGTCGGCTTCGTGCGCGTTCGCTCGCTGCTCCAAGCTCGCCGCTAGGAATGAACAAAAGGCGACGCGCCCGAAGGCGGCAGTTGCCTTCGAGCGCGTTGATTTTACTACTTGTGCGAAGCAGAGGACTTGAACCTCCACGGGATTGCTCCCACTGGAACCTGAATCCAGCGCGTCTGCCAATTCCGCCAGCCTCGCGAGTGATTGGGGTTCTAGCGCAGACTGACCCAATTGCGCAACGCCTTCTTGCGCTTGATGCGTTTGCGAGGCCAAACTCCTCCCATGTTGCGCCGAACTTTCGTTGGGACTCTGGGGATCGGTGTGCTTTGCACGTCGAACCAGCTGCTTGCTCGACCCAGCGCGCCACCCATTCCACCGATTCCGCTGCGCATCTGGGTCGCCCAACGGATCGCTGACAATGCTCCCACGGATGTGGTCACCGAAGAGTTCATCGCTGAGCAGCTCGGTCAAGCCAATCAACTGTTCGGCGGTTTCGGGCTCAGCTTTGAGGATCGCGTCGATCACGGCTCAATCCTAAACCTGACGGACCTCGAGACGCGCCAAGACCGCAATGCTCTCGCTGGCCAGCTTGCAAAGGGCAGCTGCAACGTGTTTTTCGTTGGACGTCTTCGAGACGTCGACGACCCCCAGCGCCATCGCATGGGCGTGATGTGGCGCAACCTTGCCAATCTGAAGCAGAAGTATGTGATCGTTTCAAGCCAGGCACGGGAGACCACGCTCGCTCACGAACTCGGGCACTACCTCGGAAATGGGCACTCAAGCGTGATGAACAACCTAATGAGCTATGAGCGAGACGGCGGGGACGTTTTCCTCGATGAAAACCAGGGTGCGAAGGCGCGGAAAACCGCGCGAGCGCTCTTTGCTTCCAAGGAGCTGCAGTGACGAAGGACCATCGGGTGAGTCGCTTTGCGATCGTGAGCCTCGGGTTGATGGTCGCTGCGGTTGGTTGCACGATTAAGCCAAAGGGGGGCAGCGGCGGATCTGCAGGCGAGGGAGGGCAGGGTGGATCTGGGGGCGCGGGCGGAGCAGGCGAGTGTGAAGCCAAAGTAACGTGCGACGACTGCCGAGTCTGTGCCTCTAACGGTCCCTGCGCCGATGAGTTAGCCGCATGTGCCGCTAACTCGGCTTGCGTTGCGATCGACCAGTGCGTCACCTTTCTGTGCGACGGAACTGCGGCCGAGTGCCTCGAGTCATGTCAGGCGCAAAACCCGTCGGGAAGCGGCGTCTACAACGCCGCACGGGGCTGTGTCGAATGCGACGCCTGCTTTGGCCCGTGCGGCTCGGAGCTTATTTGCGGGTAGCTGCGCGGCGCGGGCGTGCCGGCTGCTTTGCTGCACCCGTCGCCCGGTCGCTGCGCTCGCGTGACGGAGCGGTGCGGTCGCTGCGCTCGCGGGGCGGAGCGGTGCGGTCGCTGCGCTCGCGTGACGGAGCGGTGCGGTCGCTGCGCTCGCGGGGCGGAGCGGTGCGGTCGCTGCGCTCGCGGGGCGGAGCGGTGCGGTCGCTGCGCTCGCGTGACGGAGCGGTGCGGTCGCTCCGCTCACGGGGCGGAGCGGTGCGGTCGCTCCGCTCGCGGGGCGGAGCGGTGCGGTCGCTGCGCTCGCGTGACGGAGCGGTGCGGTCGCTGCGCTCGCGTGACGGAGCGGTGCGGTCGCTGCGCTCGCGTGACGGAGCGGTGCGGTCGCTGCGCTCGCGCGGCGGTACGGTGCGGTCGCTGCGCTCGCGTGGCGGAGCGGTGCGGTCGCTGCGCTCGCGGGGCGGTGCGGTGTCACTTCGCTCGTCTGGCTGGGCTACGGGTCTTGGCGGTCGCTTCGCATCCGAAACCCGGACCGGGCGCGGTAGCCGCTGGGGCCGTGCAGGGAGCTCCTGCATACGCGGTACCTTCTTGGGGACACCGTACGTTTCCTTCAGCAGGGAGAGTTCCTGCCAATTCAGCATGCGCGCCTGCCCCGGTCGAAGTCCCTCGTGCGTCACGCCGGCAAAACTCGTCCGAGCAAGCCTCATGACCAAAAAGCCGGTTGCCTCTCCCATGCGGCGGATTTGCTGATTTCGCCCCTCTCGGATGGTGATTTCAAACCAGGTTCGGTCCTCCTCGTGGCGAATGATGGAGACCTGGGCCGGGAGCGTCCTGCCGTCCTCTAACTCCACTCCTTGCTCCCAGCGGCGAATGTCGTCGGCGTCCATGATGCCGCGAACCTTCACTACGTAGGTCTTCGGAACTCCACCCTTTGGGTGGAGCATGGCGTTGGAGAACTCGCCATCGTTGGTCGCAAGCAGCACGCCGCTCGTGGCAAAGTCTAAACGCCCAACGGGGAAGAGGCGGCTGCCAAGCGGTCGGAGGTGGTCAGCAACAGTGGGTCGCCCCTCAGGATCGCTGAGCGTGGACACGACGTTGCGCGGCTTGTGCAGCACGACGTAAACGAAGTCTTCGGCCACGAGCCTCCGTCCATCCACCTCAACGCGGTCGGTTCGAGGGTCCGCGCTCGTCCCGAGTTCGGTAACCACCCGGCCGTTTACTCGCACTCGGCCCGAGGTAATGAGTGACTCTGCAGCGCGCCGGGAGGAAACCCCAGCGCGTGCGATGATTTTCTGCAGACGTTCCATGGCTCAGTCTTTCGGCGCAGCGTCTTCTTGCGCGGCCTTCTTTTCCTGAGCTCGTTTGGCTGCAGGCTTGCGTTCGGTCTTCTTCTTGGTGCTGTCCTCCCCTTCGGAGGACTCATCAGCGGCGGCGTATTCGCCCGCTTTGCGTTCTGCTTCTGCCTTCTCGTTTGCTTTGCGAGCCGCCTCTTCTTCTTCGCGCCGTTCCTTGTCTTCTCGGGTACGACGCACGTCGCTGTCATAGTCCCAGCGGTCCACTCGCTCATCACCGTCAACGTCGACGCCCATTCGCTCGAGCGACCCGTTGGACGAGTACATCTCCCAGATGTCCGGCTTACCATCGGCGTTGGTGTCGCGTTTGGCCCGGGTAACGCGGCCAGCTGAGAAGTAGGTCCACTCGTCGGGGTTCCCGTCGTAGTTTCGATCCTGCTTTTCTTCGGCGATGCGACCCTTGGTGAACACGAGCCAAGTGTCGATACGGCCGTCGTGGTTGGTGTCGGCTTCCTCGAACAATGCCTCGCCCTTGTCGTTGTACTTCCTCACGACGTCCTTGGCGCCGTCGAGGTTGCTGTCGATCTCCCGGCACACCAAGATCCTTTGCCGGTCCTGGCCTTGGCCTACGATCGCGAACACGCGCCTGACGTTCGGCATCACCGAGCCTGGGCCCGCCGTCTCGACGACGTCGCGGTCCTGTCGGCCACGCCACTCGCATTTCGACTGGTCGTCAATCGACCCGTCGGCAAGCCGCTTCACCGGTATCTCTCGAACCGGACTGTTGAACGCTTGTTGAGGTGTGGAGGAACAGGCGCCAAGGACCGTGGCCAAAGCCACAGCGCTGAGGACTCGCAATCGGATCATGGCTGCGCTTTCGGAGCGGGGGTGGGTGCACTGACGGTGGGGACCGCCGAAGCGGGAGCTGTTGCGGCAGGCGGCGGCGCCGAGGGAGCAGGAGGCGGCGGCGCCGAGGGAGCAGGAGGCGGCGGCGCCGAGGGAGCAGGAGGCGGCGGGGGTGCAACTGCGCCGGTCCCGGCGTTGCCAGTTGCGGCGGAGGTTGCGGCCGCTGCTTGAGGATCGGGAGGGGGCTTGTAGCCCTCTCCACACATATCGACCGAACTATCGGGGTCTGGCTGCCCATCGGTGTTGCGGTCGCTCGTAACCACAGCACACTGCGGTTGATCCGGTCGGTTGAAATCCCACCATTCATCGACCACACCATCGCCGTCGCTGTCGCGCTCCGTCTTAGCGAGGCGGCCGGACGTGTAGAACTCCCAGGTGTCGAGCTTCGTGTCGAAGTTCGTCTCCAGCTCCTTCGAAACCAGCTGCCCCTTGTCGTACGTGGCGATCTCGTCAGGGATGCCGTCCCGGTCAAAGTCCGACTCTCGGCGCCGCATCGCACCCGAGGCGTCGTAGTAGAGAAACGAATCCTTAACGCCGTCGAAATTGAGATCGAGCGCGCGACAAACCTCGACGCTGCCGCTCATCACTTTGACGATGTCGGGGAGCCCGTCGCCATTGACGTCGGTGCGCCTCGCGGAACCCGAATCGACGTCACAGGCCTCGTGAGTCAAGGCCAAAGAGCGCTCCCCACTGGCTGGTTTTGCCTCCTCAGCACCGGCTCCGCAGCCAAGCAACGCAGCCGCACCTACAAACCACCGCAATCCCGTCATTTCCGAGCAGTCTAGCCGCCAAGGTCGACGCGAGCAATCACCCCGATTGACAACATACGTATCAGCATCTAGGGTAACGCCTTGTCAGTGCTTCCTTTCTCGGGAGTGCTCGTCGATTGTGGTGAAGAGGGCTCTGGGCGATGTCGCGGAAGAAAGTCTCGACAACCATCTACATCACCCCGGAGCAAGCGGACCGCTTGAAGCTCCTGCACGACCGCACCAAGGTGCCGATCGCGGTGTACATCCGCGAAGGAATCGACATGGTGCTCCGGCACTATGACCACGTGCTTCCAGGACAAATGTCGCTGGAAGTAACGCCACCGCCCGCTTCCGTCGCCCCGCCGCCTGACGTGAAGAGCTCGACCGACGAGCGCAATCGACGCGGCTGAGAACCATCGGGGCTCGATGGCGTGTGCTCGACCGGCGCAAGCATTGCTTGCGTCGCGACGGCGAGTGCATGACACAGAGGCTAGCCAATACCCATGTCGACCGACCTTTCCAAGATTCGGAACTTCTCCATCATTGCTCACATCGACCACGGCAAGTCGACGCTGGCCGATCGCATCCTGGACGCGACGGGCGCGCTCTCCGCGCGGGAGAAGCAGGAGCAGTTCCTCGACAAGATGGACATCGAGCGCGAGCGTGGCATCACGATCAAAGCGCAGACCGTCCGCCTGCGATACAAAGCGTCGGACGGAGAGACCTACACGCTCCACCTGATCGACACGCCAGGTCACGTCGACTTCGGTTACGAAGTCTCACGTAGCCTTCAGGCGTGTGAGGGCGCGTTGCTGGTCGTGGACGCTGCCCAAGGGGTTGAAGCGCAGACGCTGGCCAACGTGTTTTTGGCGCTCGACAACAACCTCGAGATCATCCCGGTCCTCAACAAGATCGATCTGCCGAGCGCAGACGTCGACGGCACCAAGCAACAGATCGAAGACGTGGTTGGTCTCGACTGTAGCGAAGCCATCGCGGCGAGCGCGAAGACGGGCATCGGCATCGTCGATATCCTGGAGGCTGTCGTCAAGAAGGTGCCCCCGCCGAAGGGCAGCATCGACGGTCCCGTGCGCGCGCTGATCTTCGACAGCTGGTACGACAGCTATCGCGGTGCCGTCTGTATGGTGCGCGTCGTGGACGGCACGCTGCGCAAGGGCCAGAAGGTCCGCTTCCTCGCCACGGGCCGGGACTACGAGATCACCGAGATGGGCGTTTTCTCGCCGCACCCGACTCCGCTGACCGAGATCGGTCCCGGGGAGGTCGGCTTCATCGCGGGCAACATCAAGACGGTGCACGACACCAAGATCGGTGACACCGTTACCGACGCTGGCAAGCCCACCACCAACGCATTGCCCGGCTTCAAAGACGTAAAGCCGATGGTCTTCGCCGGTATCTTCCCGACGGATTCTGCCCAATACGAAGACTTGCGCGACGCCTTGTCGAAGCTGCGTATGAACGATGCGTCGTTCGCCTATGAGCCCGACACCTCCGAGGCGCTTGGCTTCGGCTTTCGCTGTGGCTTCCTTGGCCTCCTGCACATGGAGATCATACAGGAGCGGCTCGAGCGTGAGTACAACCTCGATCTCATCACCACCGCGCCCTCCGTCGTCTACCACGTGTACATGAAGGACGGCGAGATGCGCACCGTGGAGAACCCGGCCAAGTTGCCGGCGCTCGGTAGCTTCGAGCGCATCGAGGAGCCGATCTATCGGCTGACCATCCACGTCCCAGCAGGCCATGTCGGTGCCGTCCTCGCGCTCTGCCAAGAGCGTCGAGGCGAACAAAAGAGCATCACGTACGCGTCCGCCGATCGCGTGATCATCGCCTACGACATCCCGCTCGGTGAAGTGATCTTCGACTTCCACGACAAGTTGAAGAGCTGTTCGCGCGGCTACGCTTCGATGGACTACGAGCTCGTGGGCTATCGTCGGGATGATCTCGTGCGCGTCGACATGTTGGTAAACGGTGAGCCGCTCGACGCGCTCAGCACCATCGCCCACCGCGAGAAGGCCTTCACCCGAGGGCGCGACCTCGCCGAGAAGCTGAAGGAGCTGGTACCGCGTCAGCAGTACGAAGTGGCCATTCAGGCCGCGATCGGCTCGAAGATCATCGCGCGAACGACGGTTCGCGCCATGCGCAAAGACGTCACCGCCAAGTGCTACGGCGGCGACATTTCGCGCAAGCGCAAGCTCCTCGAGAAGCAGAAAGAGGGCAAGAAGCGGATGAAGATGGTTGGTAGTGTGGAGATTCCGCAGGAAGCCTTCCTCGCCATTCTCAAGGTTGAGTAGATGCCGGAGAAGGCCAGCGATTTCCTTCTGGCAAAGCTCGGCATCACCGCGCTGAGCTGGTTCGGTGCGTCGCTAGCCTACGCGGATCAGGTGCTCGTGCTTACCGGTGAGGTACAAACGGGTGGTGCCGACCACGTACTCGTGCCGTTTGAAGTTCCCGCCGGCACCCAAGAAATCCTGATCGAACACAGTGACCTCTCCGACGAGGACATCCTCGACTTTGGCCTGAACGATCCGAACGGGTTCAGAGGCTGGGGAGGTGGCAACACCGAGCCCATCGTGGTCGCGGAGAAGGCCGCCTCACGAAGCTACCTTGCAGGGCCTATCGCGGCGGGGACCTGGAATCTCGTGATCGGTAAGGCCAAGCTCGTCGGTGGCGGGGCAAGTTACGAAGCAACCGTCACCTTGCGCGACGTTGCCACGCTTCCACCTCAACCCGAACGTGAGCCCTACCTCGATCCAGGCGTTCTGGCCGAGGGAGAAACTTGGTATGCGGGTGATTTTCACGTCCATTCTCGCGAGAGTGGGGACGCTCAACCGACCATCGCAGAAATTGCAGATTTCGCTCGCGAAAAAGGCTTGGATTTCGTCGAACTGTCCGAGCACAACACCACCTCGCAGCTCGACTTTCTGAACGAAATCCAAAGCCGTACGCCAGACCTGTTGTTCCTCCCGGGCGTTGAATTCACAACCTATGCCGGCCACGCGAACGGCATCGGGGCAACGGCCTTCGTCGATCACAAGATCGGCCTGACGCTTCCGGGCAGGGGCGAGATCACGATTGGCGGCGCCTTCGACGCCTTTCATGAGATGGGCGCCCTGGTTTCGATCAACCACCCCGCCTTCGAACTGGGGGACGCGTGCATCGGCTGCGCCTGGGCGCACGAAACGGGGGAGCGAAAGATCGATGCTGTAGAGCTGGCGACGGCTGCAACAGCAACGCTGTTTCTCGACCAGTCGCTCGCTTTCTACGAGGCGCTCGCAGACTCTGGCCAGCGCCCAGCCGCGCTCGGTGGCAGCGACGATCACCGCGCCGGCGTCGATGAGCCAGCTTTCAACTCTGCGCTCGGATCTCCAACCACCATGGTGCGCGCTTCTGAACTTTCGGTGGCCGGTATCCTCGAAGGGGTGCGACGTGGCAACACCGTGGTGAAGGTGCGCGGCCCGCAAGACCCGATGGTCGAGTTCGAGAAGACGTTGGTGGAGGCTGGTGCGCTGGTTGAGGCGCACATCGAAGGTGGGGCTGGGATGCAGGCCCGCTTCGTCGTCGACGGGGTGCCGCAAGCCTTCGTGCCGCTTAGCGAGAGCCAGACGACGCTCGCGTTCGAGGTGAAGGTGGACCCGCAGCGTGCACGACGCCTTCGGGTTGAAGTTTGGGAGTCGAGCGTGATCGTCACGCTTACGAGCTTCATCTTTGTCGAGACCGACGACCTGTTGGCTCCCGGCGGAGCGAACGCAGATTCGGTTGAACCGCGTGGTGGAGGCTGCTCTGTGGCTGACGACGGGCGGACCAACGGCGCGTGGTTCATGCTGCTTTTAGGGGTCATTCTGACCCCGCTGGCAGGGCTAGCTTTACGTGCTCAATCATCCGCCTCGCGCGGAAAATCTCGGAGGAGCAGTTGACACAAGACTCGCAGATGGAACGTGAGCCGATGGCCTCGTTGGTCGATTCGGTCAATCGAGGGCGCGACCCAAACCGCCACTTTCGCTATGTCGGGAAAGAGCTATTCGGACCCGGTGCCGAGATTCATCGCTTCGGTTTGGCCAACGGCTTGACCTTGCTCTGTGAGATCGACGCGAGCGCGCCCGTCGTGTCACTCCAAACCTGGATGCGTGTTGGGTCTCGCCTGGAGAAACCAGGCAAGACGGGCATCTGCCATCTGTTCGAGCACTTGATGTTCGGCGAGACCGAGGAACGACCGCACGGCGCCTTCGACCGTTTGCTCGAGGAAGCCGGGGCAGACAACAACGCGGCGACGTTCGTGGATTGGACGTACTACCACCAGAACCTGCCGAAGGACGCGCTCGGCCTGGGCCTTTCGCTTGAAGCATCACGGCTCGACAAGCTGGTCTTGCGCAAGCCGCAGGTCGAAAGTGAGAAGGAAGTGGTCGCCAACGAACGACGCCAGCGAGTGGACGATTCGATCGACGGGCTGATGAACGAGGAGCTGTTCAAAGCCGCCTTCAAGGTCCACGGCTATGGCATCCCCACGATTGGCTTCATGGAGGACATTCAGGGTTTCACCGAGGAGGATTGCACCGCCTTCTACAAGACCTACTACGCACCCAACAACGCCACGCTGGTGCTGGTGGGGGACTTTGAGCTCGAGAGCACGCTGGGCATGGTGGCGGACACGTTCGGTCTCCTCGCTGCAAGTGAGCTGCCACCGGAGGAAGATCGCAGCGAGCCTGCACAAACAGAAGAGCGGCGGGTCGTGCTCGAGAAGCCGACCGAAACGTTCAAAGTTGCGATCGGCTACAAGTGCCCGCCGATCGCCCATCCCGATCATTCGGTGCTGGTCGTAGCCAATGAGGTCTTGTTTGGTGGCCGTGCGGGTCGCGTTCACAAGCAGCTTGTGAAGCAACTGGAGATCGCGACGGAGGTGCAGGGGCACGCGGGCTTCTTTCGCGATCCGGGGCTTTACGAAATCAGCATTTCGGGCCGCGACGACGTGACTGCGGAGGCGCTCACGGCAGCGCTCGATGCAGTGCTCGAGCAGTTTGTCGCTGAGCCTGTATCGGAGAAGGAGCTCGAGCGAGCGAAGGCTCGGCTGGAGCTTGAGACGGTACAGAGCCTCGAGACGGTCTCGGGTCGAGCGGAGACGATGGGGTTCTACGAGACGCTGCTCGGCGATCCAACGGCGCTATTCGGTCGACTCGACGCTTACCGCAAGGTGACTGCCGCCGACGTCCAACGCGTCGCGGGCGCAGTTCTCGTGAGCAGCGGACGAACGATCGTCGAGGTGCATCCGGATGGATCGGAGCCCGAAGAAGAAGGCGAAGAAGAGGACGAGGACGAGTCATGAAGGTTTTCGTCGAAGCGAGCCCCAAGGTTCCGATCGTATCGATGGCGATTGCGTTCCAATCGGGGTCTACCCACGATCCGGTCGGCAAGGAGGGGCTGTCCCGCGCCACCGCCCGCATGCTCCGACGCGGCTGCGAGGGACTGAGCGCGGATGAGATTGAAGAGGAGGTCGATGCCCTCGGGGGCGAATTTGGGTGTGATGCCTCTACCAGCGCGACCAGCGCTCACGCCGAGGTCATCAGCCGAAATCTCGACCCGTTCGTGGAGCTCATCTCACGCGTCCTCGGCAAGCCAAGCTTCGACGAAGAGGAGTCAGCGCGCTTCTTTCGTGAGGCCAAAGCCGAGATCGTCGAGAGCCGCGACAACGATCGCGTGTTGGCCAGCCGCTCGTTCCGCCGGACTTTGTTCGAGGGACATCCGTACGCTCGTCGCGTCGCCGGAACGATGCAGACGTTGGAGGTGCTTCGTCCGAGTGATATGCGCGCTCACTTCGAACAGCACATGACGCGCCAGAACGCCGTCGTAGCGATCAGCGGGGACGTGACCGACAAGGTGGCCCATGAAATTGCTGAGCGCGCTCTATCGAAGCTGCCGGAGGGTAAGCGTGTGGTCGATGTGGTGCCGGAGCCAGCTCCCTCGCCAGGTCGACGTTTGGTGCTCGTGGACAAGCCGGATCGCACGCAAACACAGATGGTGGTGGGCTGGTTGGGGACCCATCCCTCGGATCAGGATCACTTCGCGTGGATCGTAGGGAACACGACGTTTGGTGGCACCTTCACCTCCCGTCTGATGCAGGAGATCCGCGCAAAACGCGGTTGGTCCTATGGCGCCAACTCTCGGGTCGGCTTTGACCGCCATCGAGATGCTTTCGTGATTTGGAGCGCGCCGTCGCGCGCTGATGCTCCGGCCTGTCTCGAGCTCGAGCTCGAACTCTTGGAGGTGCTCCGTCGCGATGGGCTCACTTCGGAGGAGCTTACCTTCACGAAGAACTACCTGGCTCGCTCGCACGCCTTCGAGATTGATACAGCCCGCAAGCGGGTGCACCAGCGCCTCGAAGAAGCGCTGTACGACCTGCCCGAGGGCTATCACTCGACCTATCTAGAGCGGCTTGCGAAGCTTGAACTCGATGAGGTCAACCAGGCTTTGGCCAAGCGCACACCATTCGAGGATTTGGTGGTCGCCGTGGTTGCGACGGATGCTGACTCAGGCGCCGCGCTCGAGACGGCACTGGGACGCTCATCGCCGAGCCAAGTGCCGCCGCGAACTGTGTTTGCCCAAGACTTCGAGTAGACCGTGAGCTTCAGCGCTCGCTTGCCGCGCCATCAGCGCACGGCAGGCGAGCGACGAAGCATGCGCCATCGCTCGCGGGTTCATAGAGCAGCGACCCACCTTGGTTTTCGATCAAGGTGCGTGCGGTGCAAAGCCCCAAGCCAAGGCCCAAGGTCTTGTCTGTAACGAGCGGCTCGAACAGGTGTGAAACCATCCCCGGCGCCACACCAGCGCCTGAGTCGATCACGCGAATGCTGACGAAGTGGTCCTGCGGCGTGTCAGTTTCAAAGCGAATGACGTTGCGCTTGCCCTGGTCGCGCACCGACTCGATCGATTCGACTGCGTTGCGCAGTAGATTGCCGAGTGCATCGCGCGTCTGACGCGGGTCCACGCGAATCAAACACTCCCGTGCAACGTTCCACTCGAGTTTGAGCGGCTCGGGGATGTGGACGTTGGCGACCACCGAGTCGAGCAGGTCACCCACGCTGATCTCCATAAAGGTCGCTTCGCGAACCCGTGCGAAGTCGATCAGATCCGAGATGATGCGATCGGCCTCGCGGACCTCTTCCGCCATGGAGAAGAGCGCTCGCTTGAGGTCGGGATCCTTGGATACATCCACTCGCTGACGAATGATCGCCGCGGCGTTGGAAATGACCGAGAGCGGGTGGCGAATTTGATGGGCGAGGCCGCCCGCAAGTTGTCCGAGAACCACCAGCCGTTCCCGACGCAAAAGTGCGTTCTGCACCTCGCGCAGATCCCGCGTTCGCTCGAAAACGCGTTGCTCGAGCTCTTGATTAGCGAGTCGCAGCGCTTCTTCCACGTGCTTACGGCGCGTGATGTCGTGGATGATCCCGACGATGTGAGTAACAGCGCCCGCTGCATCGAACACGGGCGCCTTGGTGGTTGCGAGGATGTGCGTTTCGCCTGTGGCGTCGGACATCGGCTCCTCCTCGATCACGACCACTCGTCCCGTCGCGAACACCTCGCGGTCCTTCTCGTGGAAGAAGTCGGCCTGATGCGCCGGGAAGAAGTCGTGGTCCGTCTTGCCGAGGGTCTCGCTGCGCGGAAAGCCGATCAACGCATCAAAGGCCGAGTTGCACCAAACCCATTGGTGCCCGCGGTCTTTGACGAATATCGGCTGGGCCACATTCTCCACGACGACCTTCAGGAAGGTCAGCTCGCTCGCCCCAAGTCCTGCCGGCAAAGGTGAGTTCGGCGGCAGCTCGCGGGCGCTGCTGCGTGACTTAGGCTTCGTCATGGCGTTGTTTGCGAAAAGGCGGCCTCAGCAATGGTCTATTTCTTTGCAGGCCCAAGCCAGTCGGTGTGGATTGCCCCGGCAGGGTTACCGTCGGTGCGTTCGTAGGTATGAGCACCGAAGGCGTCTCGCTGTGCCTGCGTGAGGTTCTGCGGCAGCCGCGCCGTTCGGTACGAATCGAAGTAGGCGAGACTTGCCGTCATCGAGGGGAGGGGAATACCAAGCGATACAGCGCGCCCGATCGTCCGCCGCCAGCCAGGCTGGGCTTGATAGACGGCGTTCTCGAGTTCGGGATCCGAAAGGATGCTCTCGAGATCGGGAGCCTTCTCGAACGCGCGCATGATCGTGTCGAGCAGGACCGCGCGAATGATGCAACCGCCCTTCCAGATTCGAGCCATCTCGCGAAGGTTGATGCCCCAATTGTGGACGCGACTAGCCTCCGCGATCAACTTGAGCCCTTGAGCGTAGGAGCCGATCTTTGCGGCGAGCAGAGCCGACTCGAGATCGGCGATGACGTCCGCGGCCTCGCCGGTGATCGAGGCTTCAACGTTCTTGCGGATACGCGACTCGGCTCGCGTGCGCTCCTCTTTCATGCTGGAGAGCACACGCGCGTCGATCGACGCCGCGATCGTCGGGATGGGCACGGCGAGTTCGAGCGCTACCGTCGCCGTCCACTTCCCGGTGCCTTTCTGGCCCGCCTTATCGAGCACACGGTCGACCAAGGGGCCGCCGGAGATCGGGTCGGTCACGGCGAGCACTTGCGACGTGATTTCGATCAGGAACGAGGCGAGCGGACCTTGATTCCAGCGCGCAAAGATCTCGCCGATGGCGGGCGCTGAAAGTCCGAGCCCACGCGACAGGATGTCGTAGGCCTCAGCGATCAGCTGCATATCGCCGTACTCGATGCCGTTGTGCACCATCTTGACGAAGTGCCCCGCACCGTCAGGGCCTACGTGCGTGACACAAGGACCCGAGTCTGTGCGCGCTGCGATGGCTTCAAAAACCGGCCGGGTCGCCTCCCAGGCGGCGAGGTGACCACCGGGCATCAAGGAAGGCCCAAAGCGCGCTCCCTCCTCACCACCGGAGATGCCCATGCCGACGAAATGAATGCCTTTGGCCGAGAGTTCCTTCTCGCGCCGTTGCGTCTCGGGGAAGTAGGTATTGCCGCCATCGATCACCACGTCCCCTTGATCGAGGAGCGGCACCAACTCCGAGAGCACCGCGTCGACAGGGGCGCCCGCTTTGACCATCACAAGGATGCGGCGAGGCTTTGCGATGGCGCCGACGAAGTCTTTGAGCGTCGTGTGGGGCACGAGCTTGTGATTCGGGTTCTCACGTACGACGGCTTCCGTTACCGCGCCGCTGCGGTTGTAGACGGCGACGCGATAATCGTGATCCGCGATGTTGAGCGCGAGATTCTTGCCCATGACGGCGAGCCCAATGACGCCAACGTCTGCTGTAACAGTGCTCATCTGAATCCTTGGTTAGTGCGAGGTGTGTCGATCAAGATCGGGTGCGCTACCGCTCGGAGCTGACCTTCGCCAGCGCGGCTGTATCCGCAAAGAGAGTGACGCGGGTGGTTCGTTGAATAGGCAGCTCTTCAGCTGCGCTGCTGAGCGCCTTCGCCAGGACCTCGGCTTTGCCCGCGCCCGTTACGAACAAGAAGGTCTGCTTCGCCTCGGCGAGGACCCGCGGAGTGATCGTGATTCGATGGGGAGGGGGCTTCGGTCCAACGACCGAGAGAGCGCGCGTCGACCGCTCGTTCAAACTGGATGCTCCTGGAAAAAGAGAGGCGGTATGCCCGTCTTCCCCCATTCCCAGCAGCAGCAAGTCAAGCTGCGGAGGCAGCAAAGCGGAGTAGCGCGCGGCTTCCGCAGCAAGGTCCTCGGCGTCGCCGCGGATCACAAAGATGTTCTCCGCTGGGACCGCAGCAGGGATGAGCAGCGTTTCGTCGGCGAGGCCCGCGTTCGAATCTGGCGAGCTACGCGCCACGGCTCGCTCGTCGCCGAAGAAGAAGTGAACGCGCGACCAAGGCAGCGCCGCCTTCGCGAGTTCAACGTAGACCGCACGCGGCGTCGTTCCGCCGGCCAAGCATAGGGAGGCGGTCTGTTGCTGCGCGAGAACCTGCTCGAGCGCCTCCACGATGGCTTTGGCGCCCGCCCGAGCCACCGCCGGTGGGTCGCTTTGCTCGATGATCGTTGCGGTCCAGCGCGTCACGAGGTCAGCCCGGTTTCGGCGCGTTCGCGTTGGGAGGAACGCTGTTGCCCGACTTGTCGGGGGTGTCGAGTGGGCGCCAATGATGCCGCGTTGCGTGCAGTAGCTCGTCGGCTGCCTTTGGACCGGCCGACCCGGGGGCGTAGCTATGCAGCGGGATTGAATCGTCGTCGCGCCAGGCGTCAAGGATCGGCGTGCACAGACTCCACGCCTCTTCGACCCCATCCCTCCGTGCGAACAGCGTTTGGTCGCCGCGCATGCAATCAAGGATCAGCCGCTCATAGGCTTCGGGCGGCTGACGATCGAAGGCGCGGGCGTAGCTGAAGTCCATCTTCACGGTCGACACGAACAAATCATCCCCAGGCTGCTTGGCCATGAAGGAGAACTCAATCCCTTCATCGGGCTGGATGCGCAGCGTGAGCACGTTCTGTTCGAGCCGCTGACAGACCTCGTCGCGCCCGAACAGACACAGCGGCACGCGGCGGAAATGGATGGCGACCTCGGTCACGCGCTTGTTGAGCTTCTTTCCGGCCCGCACATAGAACGGCACCCCGTGCCATCGCCAGTTGTCGATCATGAAACGACAGGCGACGTAGGTCGGTGTCTTCGAGTCCTTCGCGATGTTGGGCTCATCGTGGAAGCCCTCGTACTGAGCGCGCACCACCTCGGTCGCTACCTCGCTCGGGTGGATCGGCCGGACGGAGCGAAGGAGCTGGGCTTTCTGATTACGGATCTCATCGGCCTTGAACGACACGGGTGGCTCCATGGCAGCCAGCGCCAGGATCTCCAGCAGGTGGTTCTGGATCACGTCACGCAGCGCGCCCGTCTCGTCGTAGAACTTCCCTCGGCCTTCCATCCCAAGTTCTTCGGCTGCGGTGATCTGCACGTGGTCCACGTGGTTGCGGTTCCACAGCGGCTCGAACAGCGAGTTGGCGAAGCGCAGGACCAGGATGTTCTGCACCGTCTCTTTGCCGAGATAGTGGTCGATGCGATAGAGCTGGTCCTCGTCAACGAAGTCCGACGCCATGTTGTTGAGGCGGCGCGCCGAGGGAAGATCGCTGCCGAACGGCTTCTCGATCATCACGCGCGCAAACGGCGGATTGGCCTCTCCAGCAGCCCGACGTTCACTCGACTTCTTGAGCAGGCCGTTCTCTTTGAGGCCGGACAGGATGCCCTCGAAGGAGGACGGTGGCGTTGAGAAGAAGAAGATGCGGTTGCCTTGCGTGCCGCGCTCGCGGTCGAGAGACTCGAGCTTCTCGAGCAGGCGTTTGTAGGTCTCGGGAGTCGTGTGATCCCCAAGCACATAGTGAATGTGCTCTGACAGCTGCTCCCAGACTTGGGCGTCGACCGGCTTGGTTCGTGAGAACTTCGCCGTCGCCTCCTGGTGGACCTTACGAAAGGCTTGCTCATCGGCGGCACTCCGTCCGACGCCAACCACCTCGAACCCCTCGGGTAGCCAGCCCTCTTTGGCGATGTTGTAGAGCGCCGGCAGCAGCTTGCGTTTGGCTAAGTCCCCCGTTGCGCCAAAGATGACGAGCGCACACGGCTTGACCGTGCGCACCTTTTGGATCGCCTCACCCGGTACGGTCTCCGTCTCAATGACGGTTGTCGAGATCCCCATTCACCTTCTCCGTTCGCCCCAAGTCCCGCCCGCGAAAGTAGAGGCAGGTGAGGGAAACCACAATGCGAACCTTGTGCCCGCGCCGACTTCGTCTCGGTCAGTGCGGCACTTCGCCCACACACTTGAGCGCCCAGGGGTCACGTGGCTCTGGCCCGTTCGGGTTGTGGCCCACGATCCGCTGGGCACGGTGGTTGAGTAACGCGGCGAGCCCGTGCTCCCGGGGCAAGAGGGCATGCACGAGCTGCCCATAGCTCGCTCCTAGACCATGCAGACAACGCTGTGCGTCCCCACTGCGAAACGCGAACAAGGCCTGCGCGAGGGCAAACACTCCGGCCGCCGGCCTGCCGCCTTCGATCTTCATCAAAACCTCGTTCATCGACACGTCGCCGAGCCCCCAGCCAGCGTCGTCGGTGAGGGCGTCCCACGTGGAGGTCGCGTCGCCGATGGCGAGCCGTTGTCCCGCACGATCGAGCTGCTGTGCAGCCAATGGTAGGTTGCCCAGCGCACTCAGGCACAGTGCTTGGTGCGACGCGATCAGGATCTCGGCGTACCGCTTTCGCACCGGAGCAGCCATCGCTGGGAGGGCGCTGAGCGCACGTTCGAAGCAGTCGCACGCGGCAGCAAAGTCTCCCTCCGCCTCGGCGACCAGACCGAGCAGATGAAGCGCCCGCGCACGAATGTCGGCTCGGAACACGTTGCGCAAGACGTAGTGGGCCGCAGGAATCGCGGCGTTGCCCTGGCCCGCCTGCCAAGCAGCCGTGGCGCCTTTTAGCTCGCGCGTTCCGCGCAGTAGCTCACGCCACATGAGGATGAGCGAGGCCACGAAGGCGACCCCGCCGAGCGCCAGCAACAAGGCTCCGCCGGCCACCCTTAGATTCAGCAGGAAGCCGCCAAGGGTCAGCACGATGAAAGCCACACCGAGGCCACCAAACGCCATCAGCGTCGCGTGGCCGCGTGAAACCAACAAGCGACCGTTCGCGTCGACCAGGTAGCGATTCACGAAGCGCTAGGGCCGGTAGTCGATGACGCTTTCGCCGCGGGTGCGGTAGTTGGTGTCGATGTGATTCATCAGCTCCAGCCACCAAGCGTCTGCCTTCATGCCGTCATCGCGCGCGCTATCGGTGAAGAAGTTTCCGCGGATGCATTCAGCGTTACCGGTGTCGTCGGTGCGGCAGCGCCCGTCCACGTACACCAGGATCGCCTTGGGCAAACGCGTGGTGACGTTGTCTTGCGCGCCGTTCATCCAGTTGGCCACGAAGATGATGGCGGCGCCCAGATCCTCGGGCGTTTGGCCGTAACCGTGGAGCATGTAGATCACGGGGTAGGTGCGATCTTGTTGCTCGCGGTGGGCGTAGCCCGGCGGCAGGTTGATCGTCACCGGGCCTTTTCGACCGCGTGAATCGGTGAACTCGAAGTTGCAGGCGCCCGCGATCTCGCAGTCGCTTGCACCTGGAGCCGGATCCTCGCTGGCGATCTTCACCAGCGAGCGCAGGTCTTGTTCAGGCCAGCGCGAGCCGATGTAGTAAAGCGCCGTCTGCAGGCGGCCGAGGATCTCGGTCACGGTGCCGACGTGCTGGCCAGAACCCTTCTCGATGTCGCTCGCGGTGGGGTCAACCTTGCCGTAGCGCATGAGCACTGACCCAGGCACGTCTTCCCAACGAATCAGCGACGGCGTGTAGAGATCTGGGAACGCGGGGTCAAAGCCGGGCAGCTGCGCGAAGTCGGTGAAGTAAGACGTTTCGCGGCCGCGAGCCTGCATGGCGCCGACCAGCTGGTTGGCGCTCACGTGGAAGTTGAAAAGGTCGCGTAGACCACCGTCGGTCCATACGTCCAAGCGATCCAAGGAAGCGTCGTCCAACTCCCCGGTGGCGCTCGGCGCATTCTTGCGAATGATCGCGGTCGGATCGAACTCCCACATCCTGCGTAGACCGCGCGACGCGGTGAAGGCGTTGTCTCCCTCGCCGACGTCGTAGCCATCGCCGTCCTTGGCGTAGCCGGTCGCCGGTTGCTGCGTCGTGCCGTCCACGCCGTCCATCCCGAAGTCGAGGTACGGTTCCCCGGCTTGGTAGCGGTAGTCCCGCTCGGTGCCGTTGGGGTTGTACTGCATGTGGAAGTCGTCCCCCGACGGGTCCTCGTTGACGCCGGCCTCGTAGCCGGGCTCGTCGACGCTGAACCGACCGTCCTCACCGGTGTCATCCCAGGGCTCATGTCCGCTGCGGATCAGCGGCTCCAGTTCGTCGCGAACGCCGTTGCCGTTGTAGTCCACGGCGAGGGCGACCTCGAGCGGGTAGTTGTTGGGCCCGCTGGGCTTCCAAGCGTTGGCGTAAGGCGTTTCGTCTTCACTGGGCGGCGTTCCGTCGCACACGGTGATGACGGGGAAGAGGCCATCGGGATTGAACTCGTCGTCGAAGTAGTTCGCCAAGGTGAGGGGATTGGCGCAACGCTCGATCGGGCAGTTGTTTGCTTTTTCAACTTGCTCGTCGTGATCCGGTGCTTCTGCGATCGGGTCGACCCATACCGAGCATTCAGTCCCCTCGTGTTCCCCAACCACGGAGGGATGATTCGGCGGCACGCCGGGAGGTAGGTTTTCTCCGCCCGGGGAGAGATTGTCTCCGTTGGGGTTGCCCATCAGCAACGCTAGATCACGGAAGATCTGCGCGTATTCAGAGCGCGGGAAGCGACCACCGGTACCGGTTCGCGGGTATTCGGCCCACCAGTTGTTGAAGGTCTGGTTGTGTTCGTACGGGTTCTCTGGCGTCGTCAACAAGGTGCAGCCGCCGGGGTGGTCCACCGTGACGCCCAAGCAAACCTCGTCCGCTGCACACTCGGTGTCGGTCATGCACGACGCTTTGGTGAGCGGAATATCGGCCACCTCTGTGCCCGGCGCGATCGGCCGGAAGCCACCGAGGTGCTGTTTCTCGATCATGTTGATGAGCCACGACCAGGAGGCCGGCCCGCCGAGCGGTGCGACCACGTCGAACTTGTCGTGGTGCCGTGTGCCAAACATGCTGCTGCCCATACCGCCCATCGAGACGCCGATCACAGCGCGGTGGGTGAGCTTGCGCTGAATCACGCGATCGCCTGCGTCTTTACGTACGACGGCCTGGTAGGTGCCGAGACGAGGGGCCTTGAACGAGAGCGCCCAACGGCCGTCGATCTCTCCGAAGCGAGGGTCCGCCACGGCCACCACGCGCGGCTCTTTGAACTTCGGCCCGCTGTACAGCACGCGGACGTGACGAAAGCGCGCGTTGGTGCCCAAGATCGCCGGATTTGCGGGGATGGAGAGCGGCAACTCTCGCGGGAAGCTCTGCGGCTCCGGACCGAACGTGACGGCCGGCCCGAGGGCGACATACCCTTCGGGGAGCTGCATTTCGCCGCAGGCGATCGTCGTCTCGAACGCGGGGACGCTCCAAAGGAACGCGCCGGAGTTCGGCTTGTCGGCGTTTTGCGGCAGGCCGATCGTGGCTCCAGCCAACGCCCCGGTGGCCTTTACTTCCGAGCCCGGGTTGACCGTGCCGCTGTTCGAGGCTCCGGCGCAAGTCGCGACGGTGGGTTCTTGAACCACGACGCGCAAGCTGGCGCTGAGGGTGGTGCCGTCCGCCTTCGGGAGGCTCGCCGTGATGGTGTACTCGCCGGCCTTCGTCGCCCCGCGTAGCTCGAACTCCACGGCCGGCGAATAGAGACCGATCTTGCCCTGCTCTGGCGCCTTGAGTGAGGCCTCATCACTGCTGGCGAAGGACACGTCCACGTCCTCGCAAACATCGGGACCAACGACGAGCTTGACGCTTCGAGAGATGCAGGAAGCATCGTCGGCGGGGCAGGGCGGTAGGAACACGACGTCGGGGGAGAACCGCGCGGCCATCGTTGAAGGCTGGGGCACCTGGCAGATGTCACCCGGCCGCAGCGTGGTCGGCGTTGGCGTCGGCGGATCTCCGGTGGTGGAGCTCGTGTCGTCTCCGCAGCCGAGCCCCATGGCCGACGCCACGATCCACAGGCTGTGATTCAGAAGCCCTCGAAAACCACTCGATCGGAGACGAAACATGCTGCGAGTTAACATCAAGCCTCCTCCGACGTCCACGCAGCTCGTGCAGGCGGCTGTCGAACGACGAATCCTGGTGAACGAACGAGGGCGCGTTATCGAGGTGGCGCCGGGGAGCCGGTGGCAACACCCTGCGCGTCAGCCTCTTTGCCCAAGGCCGAAAGTAGGCCGCTCCACGTACCGAGAAGCGCGGCGGGCGCGAGCTCGTCGTTCACCGTTACCGCCCCGCTTGCGGCGACGCTGAGGGAGGAAAGGCCTGAACCCTCGACCTCATCCGAGGCGAGCCCCAGCTCCCAGCGGGATGCGACCGCCAGGATGCAGGCCTGCTCCAAACATGGGGCGTCGCATTCGGCGACCGGACCAGCGTCGTTGATCGCCAAGCCGAAGGCGTTGCAGTTGAGTTGACCGCGAATGGCGTCCGCCGGGCTGAACTCATCACCGAGCTCCTGAGCGACCTGGTTGCTCATGTACGCGCCCGCCAAGCGAGTGGCCGATAGCGGGACGGAGCCCGTGATCAGGAGGGAGTCATTCCCGGTGTCCACCCAGACGAACGGCAGTGATCGTTGCGGCAACGCGTAGAGAGGAAGCCCAAGTAGCGCCTCGAGTTTGAACGACGCCCCTTCGGGGACGTCGCTCAGGCCCTCAATCGTCCCGACCACGTTGGCCGCTCCATCCGCTACGGCCGCCTCTGCCAAAGCCGCCGAATTCGTTGCCATGGAGGCGCAATACTCGTTCGCGTCGAATGGCCCCGTCGCCGTCTCGACCGCGAGGACGAAGTCCGGGTTGGCGAGCAGCTCCTGCAGCGAGACCGCCGCGTCGGGCGAGAGCTGCGTCAACATCTCGGTCGCCACGATAGTGGTGGTCGTCGCCTCCGGTGGAAACGCGGTATCGGCGATCACTTTGCCCCCAGATTGCACGATCTGCCCGAAGCTGGCTGGTTCGACCCCGAACTCGAGCGAGAGCGAAAGGCGTGCGCCTGGTAACACTATGCTGCGGTCCTTGAGTTCGACGACGACCTCTTGCTCCTCGACAGCGGACGTGGCGCTCATCACGGTGCAGCCCGCGACCAACTTGCCGTTGCGCAGCCCTACCGCGAGCACTGGCCCAACCGGCACGCTCGAAATCAACGGGATCGAGTCGAGCGCTGCGCTGTCCGAGAGACTCCCGATCGGCGCTTCGGGGTAGGTGGCGAGCAGCGCGGAGCAATCTCCTCCGACGAGTACGTCGGCCGACCAGCTCTCCGTCAGTTCCCGCGAGCCGTCGTATTGGGGAACGACCCGAAGCGAGAAAAAGCCTTGCTGGCTCACGGCGACCGGCAATTCGGCGGAGCCCTCGTCCGACTGCGCTCGCAAAACGAAGGTCGCGGCGGTGGTTGGAGCGGTGAGCGTGGCGATGGCCTTGCCGTCATCCCCGAGCACGACCTCGGCTGGCGTCAGCGAGGCGTCGAGTGTTGTACCGAGGAGGAGCAGGCGAACGCTGGTCCCGGGATCGCCGTCAAGTTCAACCTCGACGGTTTGCCCTGGCGCCAACTCGAGCGTGCCAACATGCGTAAAATGCAGCTCGGTTGCGCTGGTGCCACCACCCACCGGCTCGTTCGGGACGGCTTCGGTGCCGCAACCGCTGATGCTCGTGGCCAGCGCGAGCGCCACTCCCACGCAAAGCCGCTGCGCCTTGCCCCTTCTGGCGTAGGCACCCATACTCGACCATAAGCTTAAGTTCATTATTCCCCGAGCTTAGCTCACATCCGCCGTCTGGCATCAATCTTCGGTAGTTTGCGGCAGGGCTGCTCGGATTCCGCTGGCGGTCGGTGTCGGGATGTCAGTCGGTTGGGCGCAACACGACCACCGAGTAGGCCACGGCCGGGCGTTCCGAAAGGTTGGCGTAGGAGTGCTTTTGGTCCCCCCGAAACACGACCACATCCCCCTGGGAGAGCTCGAACCGTTCGCTCGACGCAATCAGTTCCACGCTGCCCTGCTCGCAGGTGAAGTACTCCCGAGTGCCGGCCATGTGGGGGGTTCCGGTGAGCCTGCCCCGCGGCGCAAACTCCATCCGCTCGAGCACCATGTTGGGGACCTTGTGCGGAAGCAGCGAGCGCACCACAACCCCAGCCCGCACCCGCTCGGTGAGCTCGCTCCTCTTGAAGTGACGAGCAGCGGCAGCTGGGGCGTTGGTGAGCTCCTCGATCGAAACCTGCAGGGTGGTTGCGACGCGAAACAGCACACTGAGCGTTGGATTGGCTGACCCGGTCTCCAGGTTGGCCCACGTGGCTCTGGGTAAGCCGGCAAGTTTAGCGAGTTGGCCTTGCGTGAGCCCGCGCGCTTCACGCAAGGCGCGTACGTTGCTCGCGAGACGTTGTGCAAGATCCCTCTCCCCGGGGTTGGAACGTTGGGGCATCGTCAGCTCTCAAGGAACGGAGCAACCCACTCGTTACTGCGGGCCTCGAGCTCGGCCATCAAGCGGTCATCGAGGGCACGAGCCGATGGGACTTTGGGCTTTTGTTCATCGTAATACAGGCCTGTCGCGGTGCTCAGCTCGGGCGCTGTTGCGCAGTACACCTGCGTCTTTGCTCCTTGCTCGTTGCTGATCAGAAAAGGTCGCAGCAAGACAGCGAACCGCCCCAGCCTTCGACTCCAAATGTCGCTCGCGACCCCGCCCGGGTGCAGTGAGTAGGTCGTCACCTTGGTGCCCGTGAGCCGGCGGGCGAGCATGCGAGCGTGAAGCACGTTGGCGAGCTTGCTGACGCAATACTCGGGGAAGGCGCTGAGCGTGGCGGAGCGCTTGCGGACCGCGTCGAAGTCGATGCCGCGAGCGCGGTAGTGGCCGCGGCTTGCAACGACCACGACCCGCCCTTGGGGCGCTCGCTTGACCAGCGGCAACAGTTTCTCGGTCCACAGGTAGTGCCCAAGATGATTGGTGCCAAACGCGAGCTCGAATCCATCCGCGGTCTCGCCTTGGACTCCCGCGAGCCCAGCGTTGTTGATGAGGGCGTCAATGGGATGGTCTTGCTCGAGCAGCTCGTCAGCGGCCTTTCGAACGCTCGCGAGGTTCCCCAAATCGAGAGCCACAAAGCGCACGTCGCCCTCTGGGTGGAGCGACTTCAGCTCGTCGAGCACCGGCTGCGTACGCTCGAGGCTCCGGGCTGCCAGCACGATGGCCTTTGGTTTACGGAGCGCAAGCGCGAGCGCATTTGCGCGGCCAATCCCGGTGTTCGCCCCGGTGATAACGAAGCTCTTGCTAGCGAGGTCCGACATGGTTACGCGTCAGTAGCACGCTTCTAACGATGGAGAGCTGGGCGACTGGCAATCGGATAAAGTACAAGGCCGTCTGCTCTAGGAGGAAACTGCGATGCCCCCCGTTGCGCGCCCTACGTGGCGCCACGCAACCAGCCTTGATGACGAAGCGCTCGTGGCTTTGTCCGCTCAACTTTATATCGAGGACCCAAGCTCCGAAGCGGTCCCGATCGAGAACATGCGACGCACGCTTGAGACGTTCCGCGCTCAGCCTGTGCGCGGACGGGCGCTCGCGCTGGTACGCGAGTCGGGCGCTGTCGTCGGCTATGCGCTGCTGGTCTCCTTTTGGTCGAATGAGCTCGGTGGTGAGCTGGTGGAAGTGGACGAGCTTTATGTAGCCCAAGAGGCGCGCAATCTCGGGCTCGCCAGCGAGCTGCTCACGGAGCTACATGACGGAACGCGCCTGTGGGCGCCGAGGCCGGTAGCGCTCCTTCTGCAAGTTACTAAGACCAATGAACGGGCCAAAGCGCTGTACTCCCGACTCGGTTTTCGCGATCGAAAGAACGCCACCATGGTCTGGCGATGAGCGGCACTCAACCGGCGCACGAGGCCTCGTCGGAGGACCGCTCGATCACCACCATACGGCGTGGCTTCGCGCTGGTGGGCGTAGCGCTCGACGGCCGCCCTCCCAGCGACGACTGGGACGACGAATACGCGCGAGAGTTGCCTCCGCTAGCGGCGTTGGCCGGTTCCCTGTCACTTCCGTATGGCTGCTACGAGTTGGTGGACTTTCTGACCTCGAGCGCGGCGACGGTTCAGGAAGGCTTCGAGCGCTTGGCAAAGTATCTGCCGATCGTCACCAACGAGACGACCTTCGGCTGGACGGTCGCCTCAGACATGGTGGAGGTCCGCTTGGTCAACGCGAGCGGCGCCCTCTCTTGGTTCAGCGAAGAGTGGACGCTGGGCGCGACCATTCGCGGCTTCCGAGGCACGTTGGGGGCAACCTTCACGCCGCTCAGGCTCGATCTGCAACGGCCGAACGCAGCCGGCGCCGAGCCGATGCTCGAGCGCATCACCGCGCTCGGCGCCTTTCCCATCCAATTCGGGCAACCGCGCGGTGGGATGGTCCTACCGCTCAGCCTGTGGCAGATGCGCCAACCGAGCGCCAACAGTCGTTTGCATGACGCGCTCGAGGCGCACGCAGCTGAGCTTTTGTCCGAGAAGCTCGGGGGCAATTCCATGGCGGCTCGCGTTCGTCGCGAACTCGTGAGTGAACTTCGCGGAGGTGAGCCAACCGTGCAGAAAATCGCGAAGAAGCTAGCGACGACCGCGCGCACGTTGCAGCGGCGGCTCGCTCAAGAATCTACCGCTTTTCAGACCGAGCTCGACCAGGTTCGCGCCCAACTCGCAAAGCGGTATCTAACCGAGGAGGGCTTGAGTGTGACCGAGGTCGCGTTCCTCTTGGGCTTCTCCGAGGCGAGCGCGTTTGCCCGAGCCCATCGCCGCTGGTACGGGCGAGCGCCACGGGAGCGCTCGCCGCTTGCTCGCAGCGAATGACTACTCGTAAACGGCAGAGGGCTCGATGGCTTCCAACTTCTGCCGCGCGACGTCCCACGATAACGCCTCCGCCTCCTCTTTGGTCACGGTGAAGTGGGTCGTGCGCCCGGTGATGCTCAACTCCGTTGTCTTGGCCATGGCCTCGGCATGAGCGCCGGTCGCGATGAACTTGTAGAGCGCCTCCTCGCTCTCCCAAAGACCCATGGTGCGGGCGACGCCACATGTGTCATCCGAGCCGACGGTCCAAGCGATCAAGCCCTCGGTGTTGGCGAGCTCCCCAATCACCTTGCCGGCCATTGCAAAGAAGGGATCGTATTGCTCCTCCGTGAAGTAGATCTGGGTAGCGTGCACCACGAAGGTGTCACTCGTGGGCTCGGTGAGAAAGCCTCCCATCGACAGATCGAAGTTTGGGCCAGACAGCGGCTTGGCTTCACCAAAGGCCGCCTCTTCGCAGTCGTAAAGAGCCGCGTACTGGCTGCCGCCACCGCCTCCCGCCGCGCCAGCTCCGGTGCCACCTGCACCTCCGGTGCCACCTGAGCTCGTGCTCGAGTCAGAGTCCGAGCATGCGGCGAGCGAGACCAACAGACCAGCAAACAAGAAGAGCGAACGGTTAATCATCGATAGGTCCTTTCAGTGTGAAGCGGTGGTTGCAGACGGAGCTTGGTAAAGCGCGACCAAGCCGAACAGCAGCCGGTCGAAGGAGAGTTTGAGTCGAGGCGATTCGAAAGCGGTGCGCACGGCGAAGGCGCGCACGCTCACCTGAGAGCCGATCGGAGGCGTCTCTTGGCTGGCCGTCGCGACCCAGCGCGGCCCGAGCAGTGGGCTGCCGGGTACGACGAGCAGATAGCTGTAGGAACCAGCTCGCTTGGTCTCGCGCAGCTCGCCGATGAACGCGAGTTCTTCCGGCGCGGGCGCTTCGGGAACGGCGGCGAATGGAGACAAGGGGCGCGCGCTCGGCTGCGCTTTGGGGGCGCGGCTCGCGTCTGAGCCCGGAAGCGATCGCGCTCGAACGTTGGCCGCCGCGGCTGCCGAGGTAGCCATGAGCAGGAGCGCGATACCGGCGAAGGACAGCCACCTTCGAGGGCGGGACGAGATGGGCTTGCTGTTGTTCACAGCGTTGAAGCTAGTGAACGCCGCCTTTCTTCGCGCGACCTGGCGCGCCAAAGCAAAGACCGATTACGCCACTCCGCACGCCACTAGTCGAGCGCGGCGTCTCGCTTGATGCCGTGGCGCTGCAGAAGACGATGCAGGTACATCCTGTCGAGCCCGGCCTTGCGCGCCGCGCGGCTGACGTTCCCGCCGGACCACTCGAACAAGGCGCGCAAGTAGCGAAGCTCAAACTCCGTCACGATGCGATCTTTCCCGGCGCGAAAGGTCTCCTCGACCACCTGGTTCGAGGCGGTGCTCGCCCCGGGTTCTTCTTCGCGACGAGCTGCAGGTTCCGGCGGTGCGTCCAGCTCGTCGGTGATGACCCGACGCTCGACGAAGTTACGCAACTCGCGAACATTGCCGAGCCAGGGCTGCTCGGCCATGGCGCGATAGACCTCCTCGGTGAACAGCGACAGCTTTTCGGTGAGCCCCAGATCGTCGAGGATCGCCCCGACCAAAAGCGGGAGGTCCTCGGTACGCTCGCGCAGCGGCGGGATATCCATGCGCAGCGCACCGAGCCTGAAATAAAGGTCTTCGCGGAACTGCCCGTGGTTGATGGCGTCTTCGATGCGGCGGTTGGTGGTGGCGATCACGCGCGCATCAAAGCGAACGACGCTGTTGCTCCCGACCCTGCGCACTTCACGCTCGGAGAGAGCTCGCAGCAGCATCGGTTGGATGTCGACGGGTAGGTCTGCGACCTCATCGAGCAAGACGGTGCCTCCTCGCGCCGCTTCGAACGCGCCAAGCGTGACCTCTTTGATGCCGGGGTAGGACCCAGGCATCGCGCCGAACAGCTCTAGTTCGACCCGTGTCCGCGAGAGCCCGGCGCAGTCGATGATGATGAACGGCTTGTCCGCTCGACTGCTTCTTCTGACGATCTCGGCGGCGACGAGTTCCTTGCCCGTGCCACTTTCGCCCTCGATCAACACGTCGCCATCGGCTTTGGCGATCTTGGTGATCTTGCTGAAGACGCGCCGCATGATCGGGCTCTGCCCATAGAGCGCACCAAGCGCGAACGTGGTCTTCTGTTGTTGCGCGACGTTTTCCTTCGCCGGCAGGAGTCGGATCCGCAGCTGCGACTCGCCGAGTACCAAGGTGCACTCGGGTCGAGCGAGATCGGCGTCTCGAACACGCACGCCGTCGAGCATCGTCCCGTTCAGCGAACCCGTATCCACGATCTGCCAGCCCCGGGTGCTGGTGCGGATCTTACAGTGCACCCGGGAGACCGTTGGGTCGGCTAGCACCAACTCGTTGCCGGCATTGGAGCCAATCCGCAGCACGTCTCCGCTGAGCACGACGCTCCGTTGAGCAGCTGCACCGGCCTCACGTTCGATCACGAACTCGATGCTCGGCGAAATGGTGTCTTGGGCCTGACTTGAGGGGCGGGTCGCGCGCTCGGCACGGGGGTCAGGACGAGTCCGGCTCATGCGGCGTAACTATCACGAATCCCAACGCTCTGACGTGTGGCATGCACGGGCGTAGCCGGCCCAAGCCGCAACGTCGCAGAGCGCTACAGCGGTTTGCGGTGAGCCCGGATTTTTCGCGTGGCGCCAAGCAGGGCTAGTTGACCGCAGGCCGCGGCGACCTCGTCCCCGCGGGTGCGTCGCACGAAACAAGACATCCCGGCCCCAGCGACGATCTCCTGGAACTGAAGGACCCGCTCGAAGCTCGGGGGCCCTAGGCTGGAGGCCTCGATTCCGTTCATCGGGATCAGGTTCACTTTCGTCTTCAGCCCGCGCAGCAGCTTCACCAAGCGACGGGCGTCTTCATGCGAGTCGTTTTCGCCAGAGATCAGCGTGTATTCGATGGTGATGCGACGGCGCGGAGGCAACGGGTAGCGGGCCAGCGCCTTCATCAACTCGGCCAGCGGATAGCGCTTGTTGATGGGCATCAGCGCGCTGCGCCGTTCATCCGTTACTGCGTGGAGACTGATGGCCAAGCCGATTTGACCGCCAAAGTCCTCTCCCAGCTTCTGGATCTCAGGGATCAGCCCCGAGGTTGAAACGGTGATGCGTCGCTTGGAGAGGTTGATTCCGTCGGGGTGGGTCAACAGCTCCAGGCTCCGTTTGGTCGCCGGGTAGTTGTGGAGCGGCTCCCCCATTCCCATGTACACGACCCCGCGCAGTCGTTCGTTCGGCTCGAACTCGCGTTTGGCCAACAGGATCTGCCCGATGATCTCCTCGGGTCCCAAATTTCGAGTGAGACCGGCAACGCCGCTCGCACAAAAGACACAGCCCATCGCGCAGCCGACCTGCGTCGAAATGCACTGCGTTACCCGGGTGATCGGCCCGTTCGTGGGCTCCCGCGCGAGATCATCGTCGTCTTCGTCGTCCTCCGACTCCAGGTCGGCTGCGGAGCCCGGACCCGAAACGCGCGGCAGCAACACCGTCTCCACCGGCGCATTGTCCTTCATGCGAATGAGCAGCTTGCGCGTGTCGTCGGCCGAGCGGTGCACGCGCTCGACCACACCGATCGGCGCGCCTTGCAGCGACTCATGCGACTTCAGCTTGGTGGGGAGGCTCGTCATCTCCTCCGCGTTGGTGACAGCTTTCTGGTGGATCCAGCTGAAGATCTCCTTTGCTCGGAAGGGCCGCTCGCCGGCCTCCGCGACAATCCGGGTCCACTCTTCGGGGAGTCGCGCGACAGGGTGAAGCGTGGCCGGTTCGTTCGCCATACGCCCCTCTAGCACGGGACTTCCAGTGCGGCGCGTCCGAGTCTAAGGAGTCGCCATGACCCGACCCTTCGCTCCTTGCATTGCCCCCCCGCTCGCCGAACAAGATGGTCGCAGCTTCGTGCGCCTCGTCGAGCTGATGCAGCGCCTGCTCGCGGAAGACGGCTGCCCTTGGGACCGCGAACAAGATTTTTTGAGCTTGCGACGCTACGTGGTGGAAGAGGCCTGCGAAGTGGTGGACGCAATCGACCGTGGCGACCGCAAGGAGATCTGCGCCGAGCTTGGAGATCTGGCGCTGCAGGTCATTTTTCAAGCCGAGCTCGGGCGCAAGGAGGGGAGCTTCGGTCCGGACGATGTGGTGGCTGCGATCTGCGAGAAGCTGGTGCGTAGGCATCCCCACGTATTCGCCGACGTGAAGGTGGACGGTGCCTCCGAGGTGCTCACCAACTGGGAGCTGATCAAGGCGCAGGAGAAGGGGAGTGACGGGAAGACCAAGGGCATTCTCGACGGCGTGCCGCGCGGGCTTCCGGCGCTGATGCGCGCGCAACGGATGGGCGAAAAAGTGGCGCGCGTAGGCTTCGATTGGGAGGACCCTTCGGGCTCGCGGGCGAAGGTGACCGAGGAGCTAGCCGAGCTGGATGAGGCGATCGCCTCGGGCGACAAGGCCAAGATCGAGGACGAGTTTGGGGATGTGCTGTTTGCGCTCTCGAACCTGGCGCGGCACGTGGGGGTCGACGGGGAGGCGGCCTTGCGTTCCACGATGGACAAGTTCGCGACACGCTTCCGTCACGTTGAAAAGCGTGTTCACGAGGTCCACGGTGGCTTCCCGACCCCCGAAACGAAGGGAAAGCTCTCGCTCGAGGAGCTTGATCGCTATTGGGAAGAGGCCAAGTCGAAATGACCTTTCTCCCCGGCTTGAGACTGGGCTAGGAGGGTCATGCGTTCGGGGCGTAGCCGCGCAGGTTGACGGCTCTTCGACCTCGCGCGCCGAGAGAGCCCATGCTTCGCACGAGCCGTTTGCGACCGAGCTTCACGACCGTTCTTGCCGCCCTAATCGTGTCCACCGCTGGGTGCGGGGATGACACCGGAACGGGCGCCTCTGGCGCCAACAACCCGACTGGAGGTGGCGGTGCCACCACCGGCGGAGCAGGAGGGGACGGCGGAGCAACAGGCGGAACCGGCGGCGTTGGGGCCAACGGCGGTAACGGTGGTTCTGGTGGTTCTGGCGGTAGCAGCTACGCCGAAATCGAATGCAACAAGACGCTCGCGCAGCCCGCGAGCGGTGTTTGCGGCGTGGCGACGCCTGGCAGCAGCGGCACGCTCTTGCGCGGGACCGTCCTCGGTGCTGACGCGATTTACCGCACCGGCAGCGTGCTGATCGACGACGCAGGCATCATCCAATGCGTCGGTTGTGACTGTGACACCGGCGCCGGCGCCGACGCTGATGTAGTCGACTGTCCGGACGGCGTGATCAGCCCAGGTCTGATCAACCCGCACGATCACATCACCTTCGCCAACAACGCCCCCGCCGATTGGGGCAACACCCGCTACGACCACCGTCACGAATGGCGCACCGGCGCCAATGGCCAGCCCGAGATCGACACCAACAGCGGCGCCTCGGCCGAGGTGGTTTCGTTCGCCGAGCTGCGCTTCATCATGAGCGGCGCAACCAGCGCCGCGAGCGCGGGCGGTCGCGCGGGCCTGTTGCGCAACCTCGACGGCAACAACAACGGTGGCCTGCCGGCTCAACAAGCCGACAGCGACACCTTCCCGCTCAACGACCAAGACGGGACGATGAATTCGAGCGGTTGCAACTACGGCAACGGCCCAACCACCGCCCAAGACATCGAAGGCTTGCGCGGGTACCTGCCGCATATCGCCGAGGGCATCGGTCCTGAGGCAGCGAACGAGTTCGTCTGTACTTCGAGCACCGCCGTGCAAGACGCCAATGACGTGATCGAGCCGCAGAGCGCGATCATTCACGCCGTCGGCGTAACCGCCGAGGACGTGGCGCTGATGCGCGCCGAGGGTGCTTCGGTGATCTGGTCGCCGCGCTCCAACATCTCGCTCTATGGCGATACGGCTCGCGTCTCCTTGATCGACGCGCTCGGTGTGCCGCTTGCGCTCGGCACCGACTGGATGCCTTCGGGCTCGATGAACATCCTGCGAGAGCTTCACTGCGCCGATGAGTTCAACGCCAGCTACCTCAACGGGCACTTCTCCGACCTAGCGCTTTGGCGCATGGTGACGGAGAACGCTGCGTTCGCGACGGGTACGCAGGACGCGATCGGCATGCTGAAGAAGGGCTACATCGCCGACATCGCCGTGTTCGACGCCTCGGTGCGCAGCGACTTCCGCGCTGTGATTGGTGCCGGCGTCGAGGACGTCGTGCTGGTGATGCGCGCCGGTGAGGTTCTCTACGGAGATACGAGCCTGCTCGACGATACCGAACTCGGCGCCGCGGGTTGTGAGCCGCTCGATGTTTGCGGCGTAGCCAAGCGCGCCTGTGTGGCCCAGGACCTCGGTGGCGGCGCCACGCTCGCGGGCATTCGCCAAGCAGGAGAGGCGTTCTACCCCTTGTTCTTCTGCAACGACATGGTCCCGCAAAACGAGCCGACGTGCGTTCCTTCCCGTCCCGAGTATCCGAACGGGATCTCTGCCAGCGACAGCGACGGTGACGGCATCGATGATGGCGCTGACATCTGTCCCACCATTTTCGATCCGATCCGTCCGATGGATGGTGGCTCGCAAGCTGACGGTGACGGTGACGGCATCGGCGACGCGTGCGACAAATGCCCGACCGAGTCTGGTGAAGGCTGTAGCCCTGATTCCGCCGACGATATCGACGGCGACGGCTTCGCGAACGCGGTCGATGTCTGCCCGGAGCTCGCTGGCAGCCAAGCCGACGCCGACGGCGATGGTCACGGTGATGACTGTGACTCCTGCCCCAATGACCCGAACTACGGCCCGACGGCCTGTGCGCTCGATATCGCCACGGTACGAAATCCCGCTGCGCCTGGTCACCCGGCGGTCGGCACCTCGGTGGTCGTCACTGGCTACGTAACCGCGGTGAAGCCCGATATGGGCAGCTCGCGCGGCTTCGTGATCCAAGACGGAACGGACCCGTTCAGCGGCATCTTCGTCTTCACCGGCAACCAGTCGCCCGGCGTCGTTCGCGGTAACCAGGTCACGGTGACCGGCGTATACGACGAGTTCTTCAACTACTCCGAGCTGACCTCGCCGCAGACGGTGGTCGTCGACGCTGGAACGACCTTGCCCTTCGCGCCCATCCCAGTGGCCGCAACGGGCACGCTCTCGACTGCTGCCACCGCCGAACCCTTCGAGTCGATGCTCGTAACGATCGGCGCATGCAGCCTCACCACACTCAACGTTGATACCCCGCAAGACTTCGACGAGTTCGGCGTGACCAGCGCTGGCAGCACCGAACTGCGCATCAACGACGGTATGTTCCCGGCGATCGACAACACGTGCGCCGTTGCAAGCAACTTCAACTCGATTACCGGCGTGCTTGCCTACAGCTTCAACAACTACAAGCTCGAGCCGCGGGACGCCGCCGACGTCTCCGCGACGACCTGCACGCCTTTCCCCTGAGCGCGCTCTCTCAACCCCGCGTACTCAAGCGCCTGCCGAATGTGGCGGGTCCCACGAAGCAGTAGACCCAATGACTCGTGCGCTCGGCTTTAGTACGCGGCAATTCCCAGGTAGAGTAGCGGCGTGACTTCAGGCGAGCACCCCGCGAGCGGATACGGTCCGCCATCTTCGATGGCGGACTCCACGCCGTCCATTGCTGCCGGCACCATCGTTTTGGAGAAGTACAGCGTGGTCAGCACGCTGGGCATCGGCGGAATGGGCCTCGTGGTTGCGGCGATGCACACCTCGCTGGGGACGCCCGTCGCCATCAAGTTCTTGCTGCCGCAGTTCGCGACGTCATCCGATGCGACGCGACGTTTTCTGCGCGAGGCCCAAGCTGCGTCCAAGATCGCCAGCGAGCACATCGTGCGCGTCTTCGATACCGGGTTCTCACAGAACTACGGGCCATACATCGTCATGGAGTACCTCGAGGGCGCCGACCTCTCGCGGCGCCTCAGGCACGGTGGTCCACTCTCCATCGAACAGGCGATCGACTTCGTGGTGCAGGCGGCGCTCGCGCTGACCGAAGCGCACGCGAACGGCATCGTTCACCGCGACGTGAAGCCGGCGAACCTCTACGTCGTGGAGCGGCCAGACGGTGCGCCGCTGCTGAAGGTGCTCGACTTCGGCATCTCCAAGGTCAGCGAAGCATCGTCCCTCGAGGTGACCAAGACGCAGGCCATCCTCGGCTCGGGCCTCTACATGTCGCCGGAGCAGATGAAGTCGAGCAAGGCGGTTGACCATCGCACCGACATCTACGCGCTGGGCGTCACGATGTTTGAGCTGCTCACCCGCACGCAGCCTTTCACCGCTGAGTCCTTCGCTGAGCTCGCCATCAAAGTGAATATGGAGCCGCCCACGCCGCTGGCCTCGCTGCGAGCCGACGTGAGTCAGGAGCTCGCCGAGGTGATAGAGCAGGCCTATGCCAAGAAGGCCGATGACCGCTATCAGTCGATGGGTGAGTTCGCCTTGGCGCTCAGCCCGTGGGCGACGCCGAGCACCCGCGAAAGCATCGAGGCCCTCGCTCGGACGGAGACGCGGCGAGGACGTGCGCCGTCGTTGCGGCCCTCGGCGCTCTACGCCACCAGAAACTCCTCTCCCAGTCTGTACCCACCGGGCACCTATGGCGACCTGCGGATCCCGCTAGCGCCGTCCTTGCCCACGCCTTCATCGGTGGGTGTCGATACGTTCGGGCTGTCAAACAAGAACACAGCCGCGCTCGACCCGATGGGGCCGACCAGCGTGATGACTGTGCCGAAGAGCCGCAACCTGCTTGGCGTGGGCGTCGCGGTCGGCGTACTCACCACCGCCGCCTTGGCGGCCTACGTCTTGACGCGGTCGCCAGCCGCGACCGACGGCGCAGCCGCTGAAGCTGGAGCTTCGGCCGAGCGGCAGGCCGCCGAGAGCGGTCCACGTCCCGATGCTTCAGCTCCCTTGGTCAGCGCTGTCTCCGCCGCACCGACTGATGCAACCTCCACTTCTTCGAGCAAGCCCTCCGCGCAGGCCGTCGCTTCGGTGAAGGGCGCGCCCACCGCACCCGTGACGGCCACCGCGGCTGCAAGCCAGACGGCACCGTCTGCGGCGGTCACAAGCCCGACAGCCGTCGTGACGACGGCCGCCCCCACCGCGACGGCGCCGTGCAAGCTGCGCGACATCGACGGAAGCTTCATCGACTGCAAACCGAAGTAAGCCAACCGCTCAATCGAGTGCACGAAGCAGCGCATAGGAATTGCGATGCAGCCGCCGTAAACTCGCCGTCGAATGGCAAAGAGCACCACGATCAGAACGGTGTCGCGCGCGATGCTCGCGGGGAACGTCGAGGTGGTGTTTCAGCCGATCGTGGACATCCGAAGCGGGCGCCTCTTCGCCTATGAAGCGCTCGCTAGAACGAGCAAGTTCGACGGCCCGGTGGCGTTGTTCGATGCCGCTGTCGCGCAGAAACAAGTTGGGCGTTTGGGCCGACACTTGCGAGAACTTGCGACGGCCAGCTGCCCGGCACACGCGTTGTTTCTCAACGTCCACCCGGTTGAACTGGCCGAGCACTGGCTGGTTCAGCCGGATGACCCGTTGTTCATGCATGAGCCAGGGGTGTTTCTCGAAATCACCGAGAGCGTGCCGCTGAGCCATCACGCGCTCGTGCATTCGGTCTTGAGTGAGCTGCGCGGGAAAGGCGTTGGCATCGTGGTGGACGATCTTGGCGCTGGTTACTCGAACCTGAGCTACATCGCCGATCTGCACCCGCAGTTCGTCAAGGTCGATCGCGGGTTGGTAACCGCGCTGCACCTCGATCCGCGCCGCCAAAAGTTGCTGGCCGGTATGGCGCGTCTATGCACCGATCTAGGCGCCCAGGTCGTCGCCAAGGGGATTGAGACGCGCGACGAGCTGCTCGCTGCGCGCGACGCGGGCGTGCAGTTCGCGCAGGGGTACTTCGTCGCAAGGCCGGCGCTACCACCGCCGCTGCCCGAGATCTCCACCTGGGCTCAACGCAAGTCGCCGTCCAGCGTGATGAAGCGACGTAAGTCGCGAATGCGTTAACGCCTGCGTCACGCCGGGCGAAAGCACGACGCGATTAGGCCCAGGTTCAGTCGAGGGTGCCGCCTACCGTGAGCCACGGAGGCGAGAAGCTCGCGGAGGACGCCACCGGAAACGGTTGCGCGAGGCTAGGCCCGAGGCCGATCTGCAGGCCGCGAGTGGCCTCCTTCTTGGGCAAGGTGAGATCGGTCTCGCCGCTGAACTCACGCGCCGGCAGCAGCTTGGCGGTGGAGTCCTCGTTCGGATCGTAGATGAACAGGAAGATCGATAACCCGGCGAAGACGCCTGCCGCGCCCATGATCCCGTACGAGGTGTAAAGCAGCGGGTCGTGCAGGTCGTCTGCGGGGTCAACCGTGCCTTCGACATAGCGGTTCAACACGATGCCGCCGCCTAGACAGCCAGCGGCCAAAAGCGTGGTGATGACGGCTGCGCCTTTACCCGGTGCTTCCTCCAACTTGGCGCGGATCGGGATCTCTTGACCTCGCGGGATCTGAATGAAGTTCTCGTACGACTTGCGGCCGGAGGCATCGATCTCGACTTCGTGCTCGCCCGCAGGAAGCCGAATGCGCAACGGATCACCGTTCTTCTTGTACGTGCCGATGGTATTTCCGTCGACCTCGACCTCGACCTCGTCGGCGTCCCCAGTGATGAGCAAATAGCCGTAACCGACGCGTTCGAGCGGTGCATCCACCTTCACCGTTTGGCCCTGCACCACGTTCACCGTCTTCTCGAGCGTGACGAAGCCGGGCGCTTCAATCCAAAGCTTGTGCTCGCCCGGCGTGAGCTCAATCGAGTTGGGCCCAACGGCGCGCGGCGCGTTCTTGTGAGGGGGCGGATCATCAACGAAGATCTGGCCGTTGGTGATCGGCATCGTGACCTCCATGCGGCCCACGAAATCGCCTTGGGAGAGGCCTGCACGGTAAACGTAGACGCGGCCGTCCTCGAAGGTGAACTGCGACCCGGTTGGGTTGTAATCGCGAAAGCCTTCAACGACGACGAAGTAGGTCCCGGAGCTGACCGAAAGGTTGGTCGGCGCCGTCAAGCCGCTCACGATGCGCTTGTATCCCGGCGCATCCGGCTTCTTCGGATCGAGCATCCCAGCCTTGGGATCCACCTTCTCGAAGATGCTCACGGGGGCGCCGGGCGGATCACTCTCGACGAAGATCAGCGACTTGATTTCAGCCTTCTGCGAGCTCGCGCTGGTCTCGGCGGTCTGTGCAGAGGCCTCTTTCTTTAGCCGTTCGATCGTCTTCTCGATGTCGGCGCGATCCGGCGCGTTGGGCTCGGCCTTGAGGAAGCGGGTGTAAACCTCGATCGCCTTCTCGCGATCGGCACCGCGTTCCGCCGCGACCGCTGCATTGAAGAGGAAGGCGCTGAAGCGATGCTTTTCATACGCGGCGGTGAACTCTGCGGCCGCTTCGGCGAATTTCTCGTCGGCAAACAGGCGCTGCCCCTTCTCCATGCGACCGCGCGCGTCGTCGATATCCTTCGCCAGCGGGCCGCCCTTGGCGTCCACGGCGGGAGGCGGTGGCTCGGTTGGGGGCGGCGGCTGCTTGGGCCGCTCGCTGCTCTCCACCGGCGCCGGCGGGATGTCGGCGGAGCTCGAAGCAGAGGCTGAAGCCGAGGCGGAGGGAGCGGCTGAAGCCGAGCTCGAGGCCGAAGGTGCAGCTGAGCTCGAGGCCGAAGGCGCAGCTGAGCTCGCCGGCGCGCTCGCCGAGGGAGCAGCGTTGCTCGCGCTTGCGCTGCCCGCCGACTTCGCGACCGAAGCGGACGCAGTGGGTGCACTGCTCGAAGCTTTGGCGGAGGTAGCAGGCTGAGCGCCTCCCACCCGCGGTTGGAGAAAGGGGAGCGCGAGCACGAGGCCCACCGCCGTCACCATGCCGACCCTACCCAAACGCACCATGCCCATCCCCTTAGCCCATCCGAAGCTCTGCGAGCACACCGTAGTGATCCGAGGGAGCGACTCGTTGATCCCCCGAGCCCACGACTTCATTGAGACACACCTTGGCCGCAACGGGCAGACCGCGACCCTCCGAGTCAGGCCCCTGAACCAGCACATAGTCGATGCGTCGGGGCGCCTCGAAGGTTAGGCCCGCGTGCGGATTCTCTTCGGGGTGGAAGGTGAACCCCGGGCCCGCGCCCACCCGCTCAAAGCAGTCGGTGAAGTGAATGCTGCGTCGTTCGAGCGCGTGTTTGCCGAGCAAAAAGCGGATCTCGGTCGTATCCGGGGCGGCGTTGAGATCGCCCACCAGAACGGAGGGAAGGTCCCCGGCTCGAACGGTCGACGGCACAAAATCGGCGATCCCGAGCACTTGCTCTTCACGCAAGAACCCCTCATCGAACTTCCACGAAAGGTGGGTGACGAAGAAGGGAACCAAGCCCGCGGGCGTCTCGACCCGGGCAAAGTGCACCGAACGAGCATCGCTCCCCGGCAGCGCGAAGGTCTCATCTTGATGCAGCGGAAATCGCGAGATGATGGCGTTTCCGAACTGGTCCCCGTTTTCGTAGCTGAAGGCTGGCCCAAAGGAAACGAAGGTTTCGGCTGGTCCCCTGGCTGCTGACCAAGCGTCGGCCAAGACGCAGGCCTGGCACTGGTCGCGCCGTCCACGCGGTTTGTGGATGACTTCCTGAACACCGATGATATCCGGGTTCAGCTCGGCGATTCCCTTTGTGAGGAGTCGCAGCCTATCCTCCCACGGTCCTTGTCGATTCCAGATGTTGATGGTTAGAACGCGCAGCGGGAGCATGAGCCAATGGCTAGCGCTGAGCTTGCCTGCGTGCAATTTTTCCCAGCGTTCTATCGGCGTTGTTTTGGTTTTTGCGGCGCTCGCCGGGAGCAATGAACCCCTCGCGGCACAGCCTGCAACAGCGCCGAGCCAACCGGCCGCCACCGTGCCCACGGTCTTCAGTGTGAGCTTCGCGGGGCCCAAGAACTGCCCCGATCGAGCGGAGTTTGTCTCCGAGATCCAGCGCCGCAGTCGCATCGCGGTTCCGGTCGGGCCCGGCCAACAGCCTGAAGTCGTGGCCAACGTGACGCTCGCGCAAGACGGGACCGGCTTTCGAGGGCACCTCGAGCTAACCACCGGCACCAAGTTCAAAGAGCGCAAACTCAAGAGCGATACCTGCGCGGAAGTGGTCAGCGCGCTGGCGTTGGTGACGGCGCTCGCGATCGATCCGAACGCTGAAACCAGGCCGATCGAGAGCCTCCCAGCTCCGCAACCTCCACCCTTGAATCCTCCGGTATTGCCGCCTCCTACGCCTGACTCCGGCCCGATCGGGCCAGCGCGCCCCGTAGATTCTCGGGTGCTTTCGCAAACGAGCAGTCGGGTGGAGGAGCTGTGGTCGCTGCCCCTTCCGGCGTGGGTCGTTCGGCCTGCGCCGAAGCCGCGCTCATTGCACGCCGCGTTTTCGCTCCAGGCCGATCTGTTAGCCGGGCTCACCTCCGAGCCGCTCGCTGGCGTTCATCTTTCGGGTGGGCTCGCAGAGAGCCGCGGACTGCTTTGGTCGCTCTCGCTTGGGTTTTCCTACACGACCACGGTGGCTCCGCTTCAAACCCTCGGCTTGGAAGCCGACACCGAGCTTTTGCGCGGGGACGTCGAACTCTGTTTGCCGGGCTGGTCGCCGGTCCAGAGCTTGCGCTTCTTCCCGTGTGTCGGCTTCGGCGCCGGCGCTTTGCAAGCGACCTTCCTCAACGTTTCGTCCGAAGCCACCACGAGCGGCGCAGGCGCGTGGGCCGGCTTAGGGGTAGGCGGCCGCGGCGTCTGGTTGTTTTCCCCGCAGCTCGGGTTGGACCTCGGGTTGGGTCTTCAGGCGCCGCTTGCGTCCGCCGAATTCACTAACAATTCGCGCTTGATCGTCGCTAGCGGGCCGGCCGCCTTCGAGGCCCAGTTGGGCCTGGTCACCGAGTTCTGAGCGGCCCGCTTTTTTTGCGATCAAAGGCTGTCTGCCGGGAGATGACCGTCCAGTGTTATCCTCGTTGGCGTTGAATCACGTACCCTTTGCCGAGCCCGAGGAGGAGGAAGACGTCGATTTTGATCGGCCATCTTCGCTCCTTCCTGGGGAATTGACGGCAAAGCAGGCTGCCCGGATCAAGCAGCTGGTCGTGGCCCACCACGGCTTTGTGTGGCGTTCGTTGGTCCGACTGGGCGTACCTCGCTCGGACGCCGAGGACGCGTTGCAGCAGGTCTTCATGGTGACCACCCGGCGCATTGACGACATTCGCGCCGATGCCGAGCGTTCTTTCCTGTACGGCGTGTGCATTCGCATCGCGTCGCGTTCACGACGAACTCGCGATCGGCGTCGCGAGGTGGGGGAGGCGGAATACGGCCCGGAGCGCGTGGATCCGGGGCTTCGTCCGGATGAACAGCTGGACCGCGTCGAGGCCCGCAGGCTGCTCGACGGCATTCTGCAGGCGATGCCGATCGAGCTACGCGCCGTCTTCACGCTGTTTGAACTCGAGCAGCTTACGATGGTGGAGATCGCAGAAATGACCGGGGTTCCCCAGGGAACGGTGGCCTCGCGGCTACGGCGGGCTCGGGCGATCTTCGCTGAGCATCGCAGTCGAATCGAGGCGCGTTTGGCGAACTCGAGTGGGGACCGGATCTCGGCGCCCGTAACGCGGGAACGAGCCTCCGGTGAGTTGAGGTTGGTGGAAGGTGAGGGACAATGAGCGAGTTTAAGCGACTCTTGGACGAGGGCTCCGAGATGGATCGGATGCTGCTTTCCTCCGCCGTTTCAGAGCAGCCTCCGGCGCGCTCGGTGGAGAAGACCTTGGCGGCGTTGGGCGTCGGCTCTGTCGTTGCGGCAGCTGGTGGGAGCGCGTTGGGTGCTGCTTCGGCGACGTTGGAGCTCGCTGGTGGAGCGGCTCCAGCCGCATCGCTCGGTGGGGCGAGCGTGGTCAAAGGCGGTTTCCTTGGGCTCGGTCTGGTGAAGGTTGCCGTTGGCGTCGCGCTCTCGGGTGCGGCCTTGGGCGGCGGCTATTGGATGGCTGCACACGAGGCCGAGCAGAAGGCGCGCGTCGAGCTCGCAGGTTCGGCCAAAAATGATCGTTTGGGTGGTGGGGCCGAGCTTGTTGGTGAGCCGCTGCTCGTGCCTGGGCCAGCCAGCGCGGGGCAACAGCGTGAGGTCGCTCGCGACAGGGCCCTCCCCAGTGACTCCGGGCAAGCTCGGACGCTGCGTTCGGCTCGCGGGGAGACGGCGCTCGGCGGTGAGGTCGAGCTGCTCGATCAAGCACGCAAGGCACTGCTTGCCGGAGACAGCAAGGCTTGTCTCGCCAGGCTTCAGGCCTATCGCACGCGCTTTCCTCAAGGCCAATTGAAGGCGGAGGCGGACGAGCTGGAGGCGCGAGCCAAGAAACGTGTAGAAACCCACTGACAGCCTTGCGCACCTCGCGCCGCCGGCGGAAAATCAGCGCAGCATGGAAAAGCGACTTGAGTCCACGGTGCAGGCTGCTGAGGAAGCGCAGGAGAAGCCGACGGAGGAGCTGCCTGCCGAGCTCGAGGCGATCGCCGCGATGGCTCCGGTGCGTGATGCGGCGGCGGCGCGCTCGCCCGCTCCAAGTGGTCTCGCGTTGGCCCGCATCATGTCGATCACCGAAGACGGGATCAGCGTGCGCATCGGCGATGAGTTCGTTCAGGCCAAGTTAGAGCCCACGCTCGAACTCTCGGTTTTGCGCACAGCGCTCGACCGAGGAGAGCCCGTGCTGGTTGAACGCAACGGAGGCGAGGCGACCGTGGTCGCTGGTTTGCGTCTTCAGGCCACACCTGGGGTCGACAAGATGCGCGAGATCAACCTCGAAGCAGACTCGATCACGCTCAACGGCAAGCGTGAGGTCGTCGTTCGCTCCGGCCTCGCCGCGATGGCGGTGCGGGCGGTCGGGGAGATTGAGACGTACGCCGAGCGCATCGTTTCGCGCGCCGAAGGGGTGCACAAGATCATCGGCCGAATGTTGCGGCTGAACTAGTTTCGGCGCAGCGTGCGCGCTGGACGCTCTGAATGGCAGACAACGACAACACCGTACGCGATGCGGGCCCTTTCGGACCGGGCGGGCCGGTTGCGCCCGCGCAAGCCGTGCCACCGGTTGCGCCCGCGCAAGCCGTGCCGCCGGTTGCGCCTGCTGCTGGTGGGGCTTACGCGGCAGGCACTACGCCCGCTGTTGGTGGCTACGCTGGAGCCGGCCCTGCAGCGCCTGCAGTCGGCGGTTCCTACGCCGCTGGCGCGCCTGCAGTCGGCGGTTCCTACGCCGCTGGCGCGCCTGCAGTCGGCGGCGCCTACGCTGGAGCCGGCCCTGCAGCGCCTGCAGTCGGCGGCGCCTACGCGGGAAGCGGTTACGCGAGTGCTTCTTATCCACCGCACGCAAGTCCTACGCCTAACGCAAACGCGCCTTCGCCTGGGGCCTATGTCAGCGCGCCAGCGGCGCCGGGAACCGTGCCAGCCGCTAAGCCTCCGCCGCCCTCAACGTTTCAAGAGGTGCGCGAGCTAGCGAAGGATTTCATCAAGCGCAACGAGAAGCTGATGTGGTGGGGCCACACAGCGTACGCGCTCGCGCTTGGCGCCTTCGTCGCCACCTTCGCGCAGAAGGGCTTCGAGCGGGCTCGGCTTCTCGCGCTTTCGCTCACCCTCGCGTGGGTGTTGGTCGTCTTCTTTTTCCGCTTCTTTGGGACCGGCACGCAGCAGGACTTCATGACTGCGTGGCCTGGCGCGCGCAGGCGGTTCTTCATCATGAGCTATCTGATGAAGAACCTGTTTCAGAGCATGTTGTTCTTCCTCTTGCCCTTCTATTGGAAGTCGTCGAGCTACGTTGCCGGCACCTACCCAGTGTTCGTTGGGCTCGCAGCCTGCGCGGTGCTTTCAACGCTCGATGTCGTGTTCGACGGCGTGCTCTTACGCTTCAAGCTGGTCGCTAGCTTCTTCTTTGCGCTCACCTTGTTCGGCTGTGCCAACTTGGTGATTCCGGCGCTGATGCCGAACACGCCGATCATCATGACGTTGCTGATCGCCGGGGGTTTGGCGCTCTCAACGTTGGTGCTTTTCCACGTCTCGCTCGACAGGTTGCGACGTCCGATCGCGCTCGGTGCGTTTGCTGCTTTCGTGACCATCGGGCTCTTGGGTCTGTACAGCGCCCGCGCGATCGTCCCGCCGGTGCCGGTGCATTTGGTGGAGGCCGGTGTTGGCACGAGCCTGCGCGCAGACGGCAAGCTCGACGCTGAGATCGTGGTGATTCGCGCGACCTCGCTCACCGAGACGAGCGAGCTCTTCTCGGTCGCAGAGGTTTCGGTGGTGGGAGACCGAGAGCAGTTCCGGCATGTCTGGCGCAAAGGGGGCACCGTGTTGCAGCATCAAGCGGCCGGAGCGGCACCGGCGCAACAGGCTGGCCAGGTCCGGGTAGCGTCGAAGGTGCCGGTGCAGGATCTCCCCGCCGATAAGCTCGGCATCTACACGGTCGACGTGATCACGGCGAACGAGCAGGTCGTTGGGCGCACGCAGTTCGAGATCCGCGAATGACGCTAGCGGCGATACCAGCGAGCGGCGTGTTCCGCTTGCGCTCGCGCAGCTCGGCGAGCTAGCCCGCGGGAGAACATCAGGCCTCCAGCGAAAAGCGGAGGAACGCCCATGATCAGGCCGCCAACAAGCAGCTTGTGATCGCTCTCTGCACCGAGCACCGCACTGAGTCCGAGCCCCAACGCGAGCAGCCCACCAAGCGAGGCCAACACGCCGCCAACGCCCAGGAGCACGAAGTCCCAAAGGCTGTTCGAGTTCAGCGCCTCGCGAGCGGCAGCCCAGGCGTTGCGTGCACGGGTGTTCGGCCCGTCTTGCTCGAGCCGAGCGCGCAGGAGCAAGCGACGCGCCCATACGATCTCGATCAAAAGCGCTGGTAGCGAAACCAGGAGCACTGCCAAGCCAACGTAAAGCCGCGCAGGGTGATCCTCGCCGTAGTGGCTTTCATCCATCGCTTTGAGCGTGAGCAGCGGCGCATCGTAGAGGCCGTGAAGCAGAACCACGACCAGGTAGCCGAAAGGGATCGCGTACTTCTTGCGGTGGAACTTCCACTGCGAGACATGCCATCCCAAGATCGCACCGGAGAAGGCATGGCCCGGAACAGCGGTGAAGGCTCGCATCACGGCAAGCCCCAGACCGTTCTGGAGTACGTAGAGGACGTTCTCCAAGGTCGCGAAGCCAAGCGAAGCGGTGGCCCCATACACGAGCCCATCGAGCGGCTCGTCGTACTCCTTGTGGCGCGCGCAATAGCCAACGAGCACCAGCAGCTTGAGCAACTCCTCGGGAATCGCGGCTGAAGCGAAAGCATCGATCGGACCGCGCAGCAGCGGGTTCTTGATGCCATCGACGAGCGGCGAGTAGATGAACACCGCCGCCACACCGAACACCGAGAGCACGCCCAGCCCGAAGGTTGTCCACAGCACGCGCTGCGGCTCGCGATAGCGATCGCGCGCGTGGAAATAGCGCATGATGAGCAGGCTCGGAATGACCGCGCTGACCGCGAGAAAGGCGAAGCTCATCAGAAGCTCATGCCGGCCCTTAGAAACTCCGAGATCCGCTCGCCCACCATCAAGGTTGGCAGGTTCGTGTTGGCGGTTGGGATGACCGGGAAAATGCTGGCGTCGGCGACCAGCACTCCCTCGACGCCGCGCAGCCTGCCACAACCGTCGACCGCTCCTTCGTTGATCGAGGAAGCGCCCATCGGGATGGTGCCGCAGGGGTGGTAGCCGGAGCCGGTGATCTTCGGCAAAAAGGCCTGCAGATCCTCACGTCGGGTGAGCACCCGGGCGGTCGGAATCACTGGATAGGCGATCGAGCGCAGCTCAGGCTGTCGCGCGATCTGATAGATGCGTTCGAGCGCCTCGGTGACCCGCGCGCGATCTCGCGGATGATCCAGAAATCCCATCTCGATGATCGGCTTGGCGTCCGGTGCGTTGCTCTCGAAGCGGATCTTTCCGCGCGCATCCGGCCTGCCGATCGGCGCCATGATCGAGAAGAACGGGATCGAAAGCCCAAACAACGGCACGAACGAACCGGCCTGAATCTGTAGATCGTAGGCAGCATCGCTCCCCACCGAGGTCGCGCGGGCCATCACCTGAATCAACGGATCCTCGATGTTGGGGCGCAGGCTCGTACGGGGCGCGAAGAGCACGGCCGTGCCGGAGTGGTCGAGCAGTTGTGCGCCGACGGTGGGCGAGTCGACCACGACGTTCACGTTCATGCGATCGAGCTCGGCCTTAGGCCCGATACCCGAGCGCAAGAGGATGCCCAGCGAGCCGATCGCTCCGGACGAGAGCACCATGCGATCGGCCCGTAGCGTGCGCGTGACGCCGTGTGTGTCGCGCACGAGCAGGCCGGCGAACTTGCCGCCCTCGAACTCGACCTTGAGCACGTGCGTATCGGGCAGGATGCTGAGGTTGGAACGGCGCCGCACCGACGGGGTGAGGTAACAGCGAGCTGCGCTCATGCGCTCACCACCGACTTTGTTCATCGCGTGGGGGCCGACGCCGCAGGGCAGCTCCGGGTTATTGTGGTCAACCGTCTCGGCGTAGCCCGCGCGCCGCGCAGCCTCGAAGAACGCCGCTTGCCATGGCACGAGCTCCGACTCAGCGTGACGGCGAATCGGGATCGGACCGCCTTGCCCGTGCCACTCGTCGTCGAAGTCGAGATCGTGTTCGAGGCGCTTGAACGAGGGCAGCACCTTATCGAAAGACCACTCGCTGAGCCCACGATCGGCCCAGTCGTTGTAGTCATAGGGATGGCCGCGCAAGGCGATGCAGGTGTTGACGGCGGAAGACCCACCGACGACCCGGCCGCGCGGAAACGCAAAGGTGTTGCTGCGCTGTGAGGCGGGGCGGAAGCGGTAGCCCCAATCGTGTCGATCGAGATCGGCGTTGTGGCGCCCATCGCGGAGATCCTCCGGGACTTCTTGGATCGACGGGTAGTCAGGGCCTGCCTCGATCAGGGTCACCTGCTGACTGCCGTTCTCACTCAGCCGAGCTGCAATCACCGACCCAGCTGAGCCTGCTCCGACCACCAGCGTATGCATAGGGATCGAGGAGCTTAGCAGACAAAGTGTACAGCACTACTTGACGCTGATCCGCGCTGGGCCTACGCCCGCGCGCATGGGATTTTTCTCGAGCCTCAAGAACGACATGAAGTCGCTTGTCTCCGGCATCTTCTCCGACAAACCCGCGCCTTATGCGGGCAAGAAGGGGGAGCGCGGCGAGGCCAAAAAGACCACTCGCTCCTTGCTCGTCAAAGAGGTCATCGTCGAGACCCCGGACGCTCGCACGATCGTCCTTACGGATCCGAGCGGAGCGCCGCTCGAGTTCGAGGCTGGTCAGTTTTTCACCTTGCTACGCAAGATCGACGGCAAAGAGGTGCGCCGCGCGTATTCAGCGTCGAGCTCGGCCTCGGTCACGAGTGAGGTGCGCGTCACGGTAAAGCAGATCGAGGGCGGCTTGGTCTCGCCCCGGCTAGTTCGTGAACTCAGCGCCGGGGAAACCTTGGAGGTCGCTGGACCAAGCGGGCAATTCACGCTCCCCAAGGGTCGCAAGCACGCCGTGTTGCTCGGCGGCGGCAGCGGCATCACGCCGCTGATGAGCATCGCGCGCACCCACCTCGCGCTCGATCCAGAGCTGAAGCTCGATCTTGTGTTTGGTAACCGCGGCAAGGAGGACATCATTTTCCGCGAGGAGCTGAGCGCTTTGGTGGAGGAGCACGCTGGCCGTTTCCGCGTGCGGCACGTGCTCGAGAATGCAGACCCGATCGCGTCACACGTGGGGCGCTTGGATCGCGCCACCGTGCTGGCCGAGCTCGACGCGCTGGAGAGCTTCGCTTCGGCCACCTCGATGTTCTTCCTTTGTGGCCCGGTGGGCATGATGGATGAGGCCAAGGCCGCGCTGGAGTCGCGAGGAGTATCGGCGTCGCGCATCAAAGAAGAGCGCTTCGTCAGCCCCTCGGACAGCTCGCAAGGTGGCTCGGAAGGCCCTGAGGACGTTGAGGTCTCGGTCCAGGGGGATCTGTTCACCGTCACCGTTCAACCGGGCATGACCATCCTCGAGGCTGCGCAGGACGCCGGCGTTGAAATTCCATTCTCGTGCACCGTCGGCGGGTGCGCTTCGTGTCGCGTGAAGTTGGTCGCGGGCAAGGTTGCGCTCGGTGAGCCCAACTGCCTCGATCCAGATGAGCGCAAGGAGGGCTACATCTTGGCCTGCGTTTCGCGTCCGCTCGGCCCCTGCAAGGTCGAGGTCGAGTGATGCGAGCCGAGGGCCGGCCGCTACCACGCAGCGAGGAGCTGCGAAGCGGAAGGCCCCGCCGCGCCAAGGCCACAGAGCGCGGCTATCGCATGAAGGACCTGTGTGAACTCACGGGTCTCGAACGTCAGACGATTCACTTCTACATCCACGAAGGGCTGTTGCCGCTGGGTCGCAAGACCGGTCGCAACATGGCCTACTACGGCGAGGAGCACCTTTCGCGGCTGCGGCTGATCCGGCGCTTGCAGGAGGAGCGTTTTCTGCCGTTGCGGGCGATCAAAGCCATTCTCGGCGGTCGGCCGACGGGCTTCTCGAGCGCGCAACGCAAGCTGATCAGCGAGGTCAAGTTGCGCTTGCTCGCGAGTGAACCGCTGACCGACCGAAGCTCCCAGCAGGTGCTCATCAAGGACCTCGCGAATGAGTCCAACCTCACCGTGAAGGACGTCGAGGAGCTCGTATCGCTCGGCCTTTTGCACGCAACGGGTGAAGGCGCCAAGCGCGCCGTGTCTCGTCAGGACGCCTGGATCGTCTCGTCGTGGGGGCAACTTGCGCGGGCCGGACTCAACCGTGAACGCGGCTTCTCACCGGCGGATCTCGTGCTGTTCGACCAAGCGCTGAGCGAGCTCTTCGCCAAGGAGCGGGACCTCCTGCTCGAGCGCTTGGCCAACGAGCGGGCCGAGGAGGTTGCCGCCATCATCCAGCGCGCTTTGCCGATCTTGGCCGAATTTCTTGGCAGACTCCACACGCAAAAGGCGCGCGACCTGTTCGCGCTCGAGCCCATCGCTTCGCAAGAAGAACCCACGGAAGGTTAGGCGTCCCATGTTCAAAGAGTTGGTGATGCAGGCTTTGCCCCCGCGCGTCCGCGATCACTTCGACGCGCTCGCCGAAGCGGCAGACGTGCTTTCGCAGATCAAGAACCCCGGGGTGCTGCGCTCGCTCGGCCCTTCCGGCGTCCGCGGCCTGCTTTTGCATCGTGGCAAGCAGGGCGTTCCAACCACCGTGCCGGCGCGCCACAGCGCCTACTTCGATTGGTCGTATCCCAATGATCAGCCCGAAATGCGCGAGCTCTTTCAGCGAGCCAAGGCCGGCCAATGGGACTCGGATCGCGATCTGCCGTGGCGCACCAGCGTGGATCCGCTCGATCCGGAGCGCAGGCTTCTGCCTGCAAACTTCATCGATCATGCGGCGCTCGAACAAGCGGGAGCACGGCTGAGCGAGCTCGAGCACCGCAAGCTCGACTACAGCATTTGCGCCTGGATGCTGAGCCAGTTCCTGCACGGAGAACAGGGCGCGCTCTACGCAGCGGCGCAGGTGACCGAGGCCGTGCAGTTCTTTGACGGCAAGCTCTACGGCTCCACGCAGGTGATGGACGAGGGGAGGCACGTCGAGGTCTTCAGTCGCTATCTGCAGGAGAAGCTCGAGCGGCTCTACCAAGTGAACGACAACCTGTTCGTGATCATCGACGCGTTGATGGCGGATGGTCGCTGGGACATGAAGTTCCTCGGCATGCAGATCATGGTGGAAGGGCTCGCGCTGGGCGCCTTCAGTACGCTCTACCGCGTCACCAACGAACCGCTGCTGCGTGAGCTACTCAAGCGCGTGATCATGGATGAGGCGCGTCACGTGCACTACGGCGTGGTCGCGCTGCGCGAACACTTCCGAAGCGCGCTGACCGACGCGGAGCGACGGGAGCGTGAAGAGTGGACCTTCGAGGTGGCGCTGTTGATGCAGAACCGCTTCATGGCCTACGAGGTGTTTGACGAGTGGTTCGCCGGCGGCAGGCTCTCCCGTGAGGCGTGGCGGCGCGTGGTGATGAACTCCCCAGGCATGAACGAGTTTCGTTCGCTGATGTTCAGCCGCTTGATGCCGAATCTTCGCGAGCTTGGCCTCGTGCCCGAGCGGATGTTGCGCCGCTACGAAAGCGCTGGTCTGCTCCAGTACATGCTGGGCAAGTCAGCGCCCGAGCTAACGGCTGAGGACCTGCTCAGCGATCTTGATCGCGGCCGAGCTGCAAACCAAGCGGCGGCCTTGGCCTGAAGAGCTACTCGAGAGTCCCAATGAAAATGCGTTCGTCGCTTCGTCACCTCCTCTCCTCGGCGCTACTCGTCGCGCTTGCCTGCGGTTCAGGAGCACCGCCGCAGGCCTTCCCCGGCTTGCCGATCGGGCCGACGTTGCCCGAGCCCGACATCTTCGCCTCGCTGCCGGACGCGCCGCCGAAGAGCGGTGAGCGAAGGTTGCCCGGCGGCAGCGCCGAAGGGAACCGCGTTGCACTGGGTACCAAGGGCGCGGTGGCATCGCAGGAGAACTTCGCGACCGACGTGGGGCTCGAGATTCTCAAGAAAGGCGGCTCATCGGTGGACGCAGCGATCGCGGTTGGCTTCGCGTTGGCCGTCACGCACCCGTCGGCGGGCAACATCGGCGGCGGCGGCTTTATGTTGATCCGCAACGTCGCAGGCGACGTTCACGCGGCCGATTTTCGCGAACGCGCTCCGAAGGCTGCCTCGCGCGACATGTACCTCGACAAGAAGGGCGAAGTGTCGAAGGACGCCACCGTTGGGCCCAAGTCGGCGGGCATTCCCGGCACGGTTGCGGGCTTTTGGCTTGCGCATCAGAAGTTCGGCAAGCTGCCGTGGGCTGAGCTCGTCGCGCCGGCGATCAAGCTCGCCAAAGAGGGCGTGCTGCTCGACAAGCTGAAGGCCGACTCGCTCAAGAAGGCAGCCGAGGGCATGCGCAAGGAGGGCTACGAGTCGACGGCCAAACACCTCGAGAGTGCGAAGGGTGCGTTGAACGAGGGGGAGCTTTGGCTCCAACCCGATCTGGCGGTCACGCTCGAACGCATCGCGAAGGAAGGTCCACCGGGCTTCTATCGTGGGCCGGTCGCCGAGAAGCTCGTGAAGGGAGTGAAGAAGGGTGGCGGGATTTGGACGCTGCAAGACCTGTCGTCGTACGAGGCCAAGTGGCGCGCGCCGGTCGTGTTCAACTATCGCAACCACACCATCGTAACGATGCCGCCTCCCTCAGCCGGAGGCGTCGTGTTGCAGCAGATGCTCGGGATGAGCGAGGCACTCGACCTCAAGCAGTCACCGTGGCGTGGCGCGGAGGAGATTCACCTGTTCGCCGAGACGATGCGTCGCGCCCACGCCGACCGCAATCAGCTCCTTGGTGATCCCGACTTCGTCAAGATGCCGCTCGAGACGATCTTGAGCCCCGAGTACATCGCTGCTCGGGCGAAAACCATCGATCGAGCGAAGGCCACTCCGTCCTCCGCGGTCAGTGCCGGCGCGTCGTTGAAGCCGCAGTCGACCGAGACCACGCACTACTCGGTGATCGACGAGGCTGGCAACGCTGTGTCGACGACCTACACGCTCAACACTGGCTACGGGGCGAAGTACATCGTCGATGGGACGGGAGTGCTGCTCAACAACGAGATGGATGACTTCGCCTCGGCGCCCGGCAAGCCGAACACCTTCGGGCTCGTGCAGGGTGAAGCGAACAAGATCGAGCCGGGCAAGCGGATGCTTTCGAGCATGACGCCGACCATCATCGTCAAGGATGGAGAGGTGAGGGCGGTGCTCGGCTCGCCGGGAGGCTCAACCATCTCGACCACGGTCGCGCAGCTGACCCGAGCGCTGATCGACTACGACATTCCGCTCGATCGTGCCGTCCCGGCGATCCGTGCGCACCATCAGTGGATGCCCGACGCCATCATGCTCGATGGGGACGTCCCGGCGGACGTGAAGGCCGACTTGGAGGCCCGCGGGCACAAGCTGATGTCGCGCGGTCGCATTGGTCACGCCAACTGCATCGAGGTGGACCCCAAGACCCGCGGGTTCCGCGCGGTCGCCGACACCACGCGCAGCGGCGGTAAGGCAGCGGCCTACTAGCTGCCGAGCAACTTGGTTACGACTTTGAGCAGCTCATTCGAACGAAAGGGCTTCTTGATGAAGCTCGCGCCCGTACGCAGCAATTCGTTCAGCGGCTCCGAGGACGCGCCCGACATAAAGAGCAGTTTGGGCGCGTTCGTATAGCGCATGCGCTTGGCGAACTCCGGCCCCGACAAGGTCGGCATCCGCACATCGGTGACAACCAGGGCGTACTCATTCGACTCCACGAGCTGCAAGGCTTCTTGGCCATTGTGCGCGAGAGTGACGTCGAAGCCTTCGGCGCTGAGCACGGTTGAGAGTAACCGCAAGAGCAGCGGTTCATCGTCGACCACCAAAATTCTACGTGCAGCTGTACTCACAAAACCTCCGAACGCGGCAGGCTCAAACGGAAGAGCGCGCCGCCGTGCTTCGAGCGCTCGTAGTGCAGACTTCCCTGATGTTCCTTGGCGATCCCATTCGAGATCGCGAGACCGAGTCCACTACCGGAACCAACGGGTTTTGACGATACGAAGGGCGCGAAAAACTGTTCGGGCTCATCGCCCATGCCTGGTCCAGAGTCGGCCACTTCAACGATGACTTCAGCCTCGACCGCACGCGTACTGAGCTCAATGACTCGAACAGCAGATTCGGCACGCTCGAGGGCTTCGCGCGCGTTGTTGACCAGGTTTTGCACCACGGTTTCGATCTGGACCTGATCGCAATCGACGGTCGGGAGATCGAGATCGAGGTGCAACTGCAGCGCAATGTCGGCTTTGCGCAGGTCGGGCTCGAGCAGCCGGAGGCTGCGATTGACGATGCGGTTGAGGTCCTCGGGCTTTCGCTGTGGACCTCGCCGCTGCTCCAAGGAGAAGTCGCGCACGCGGTCAACGACGCGCCGCATACGCTCGGCCTGGGAGAGGATGGCCTCCAGCGCCTGCTGCGTCTCCGCGTCGTAAGCGGTGCTGGGCTTCGAGGCGAGCAGGTCGGCGTAGCCCAAGACGACCGCGAGCGGGTTGTTGAGTTCATGCGCGACCACGGCGCCCATCACGCCGAGCGACGCGAGCTTGCCCGCCTGTGCGACCTCCGCCTGCAGCTTGGCGCGCTCTTGTTCGGCGTGCCCGTGAGCGATCACAAGCCTTGCTAGGGCTCCAAACTCAGTGCGGGTACGGCCTACCGCGAGCAGGTCCGGGTGTTCGTTGCAGCGAATGCCCTCGGTGATCGTACCCAGGGGTCGCAGGATCAAGCGGCTCAGGGAGAAGCCAAGGGTCGCGAGCAACAACCCAACGAACAACGCGAAGATGAGCCCCGTCCGTTCGTGGTGTTGCTTGAACTGCTCATTGATCGGGTTGTTGACCACGGCGCACAGCCAGCCAACCGAGGACTGGTCAGTCGACTTGATGGCGAAGCCTGCGACGGTATCGCTGGCCGCTCCGTGGTGGTCGCAGGAGCCAGCCGCGCTCTCGACTCGCAGCCTTCCGCCGACGACGGGGGCAAACTGGTCAACGTAGTCCTGCGACCAAACCTTCATGATCAGAAGGAAGCCGCGCGCCGGAGCGCTGCGATTGACGTCCTCCTCGCGCTGAATCTTCGCCCCGCGGAACTCGAGGAGGCTGCCCTCATCGTTGAGCGCGAAGGCTTGAAAGAAGGACCCCGAACGAAATAGGCCAGCGACGTCGGGGACCTTCTCTTGGGTCAAAAGCACGGCGAGCGAAGACTGCGCTCCAAGCGAATAGGCTTGCTTGCTCTGAGCGTCGAATACCCACAAGCCTTCAAACTTGAAGTTGTTGAGCGAGCCCTCAAGGTTAACTTTGGCCCATTCAGCGTTTGGCTGCGCTGCGAAATCGGCCATTTCTCCCCAATGGGAGTAATCCGCGGCGAAGTTCTCGTAGACCACACCACGGAGCCGAACGGTCTCCGCCACAGTGTGACTCAGCGAGGCCTCCTGCGAGCGCCCTAGAGCCGCGAGATTAAGGTCATCCTGAAGCGCTACGCCCACAAACAGGGCCGCCACCAGGGCACATACCGAAATCGGAATCAGGAGGAGACGGACGACCAGGCCATCTGTGCACGCTCGCCGCAGCTCCACCTAACCCACAACGGAACGTTGAGGCCAAGGCTTTAGCTCTGGCCTCCGAGTGAGGCGCGCTATTGGATCGGGTTGATGTTGACGATGCCGTCGATCGCCGGACCGTTGTAGAAGTCCTGCACTCGCCGCATATCGCCCTTCGCCACAGCGAAGGCCACCGCAGCCCCGGCCGCTGCCGAAACCGACTGCGACGAGCCATTAGCGACGGTCTCACCGGTGGTCGGATCGAAGACGTCGGTGGCACCGTTAGCGCGGACGCCGCCGTGCCAGCCGGTCTTGAGGAAGCCGTTGCCCATCGCGTAGATCCAGTTGGAGTCGTTGGGCGTGCCGTCGGGCCAGCCGCTCTTCACCCGCGGATCTTTGGGCGTATCACCGTGGATCGTCATCACCACGTTGTCTCCCAACGAGCGCGCCGAGCACGACGGGTCTTCGGCTGCGGTCAGGTCGCCCATGAACGCATCCAGGATACCGCCAAGCGTTTGCGTGGTGTCGCGAAGGCTCGCCATATCTCCGAAGGCGCCGTGCGGATCATCGCGAAGCGCAGGCACGATCACCGACTGCGTGAGGTTCAAGCGGAAGGCCTTCACCGCGACGATGCAGGCTCGCGCAAGCGACGAGAGCTTGTTTGGGGTCCCGCCGTTGATGCCGTAGCGAACGAGGTCCTCGTCCTGGACCATCAGCTGGGCTGCGAGGTTCTGACCGAGGAAGCTCGCAGCCTGCTTGCCGATCTTCTGGCCGCGCAGCTGCGTCGGTCGAGCGGCGGCCTTGTTGAGACCGAGCAGCGCCTTGTAGTAAGCCTCGTAAAGCGCTGCATCTTGCGGCACCTCGAGGATGGCTCGCGAAGCGGCGCTGTTGAAGAGCTGCACCATGCCGTCGGCGTCGGCCACGTTGGTCGCCGCGGGAGCGCCAGGCGCGTTGCCGAAGGCGACCGGGTTGATCGCGATCACCGGCAAGAGCGAGGGCGTCGTGCGCTGGATCGAGGCGCATACGGCGAGCATGCTTTGATTGTTGCCGACGCTGGCAGCTGCCGTGGGCGTGGGCGTGTGCGTCTCGTTGTTGCCGGCCATGAAGGCGGTGATGCGCTTCGACTTGTCGTACTCACGCCATGGCGCCTCGGGCCCGAGCGTTAGCGGCTTGTCGGTGTCGCCTGCCATCATCGTCTGTCCGAACGCGTGGAAAGCGAAGTCGTCGTTGTTGGCGGAGGCGATCTCGTTGTGCGGCCAGAGCAGCTGGAACCACGCGAAACCACCGTCGCCCGCGACGATGTGGAAGGACTTGTTGGTGGCGGCGCAAGCGGCTTCATCAGCCATCGCCGAGCCGGCCGTGTCGTTGACCACGTTCAGGATGTTGGAGCGGTCAACGGCGACAGCGGCGCCGAAGGCGGTCGCAAAGCGCAGAAACCGCCGACGGGAGGAACCTTCGAGATGCTTCAGTAGGTCGTTTGCCATGGTCGTTCTCCCTTTGATCACTCGCAAGTGTGAGCGGCGCTGAGGAGCGCAGCGACGGCGATGTTGCGGCCCTTTTCGACGTCGCTCGCGTTGTCGATCAGGTCCTTGCAAATCGCGAGGTGGTCCGCCGTGGCGGGCCGGCCAATGAGACAGCTGACCGCGTCTTCGTTGCAGGTTCCGTCTTCGTTGAAGACCGGAGATCCAACCCCGTCGATCTGGCACTGCGGCAAGTTCGGCATGGCCGCGATGATCTCGGGCGCTGCTTGAACGAAGATGTCGAACGTTTTGGCGGCGCCAGCCGCGGTCCACACGATGTCTTCACCCATGCGAGCCGCGTAGTTGGACTGACCGAGCGCCGTTCCGCCGCCAGCCAAAAGTTGGCCAGCCGTCGGCGGGTTGCCGGTCGCGTCGAGGTTGACGCCGAAGTCGGTGAGCAGGTTGCGCAGCGTCGTGATTTGCAGCTTCTGGCACGAGTGCAAACGAGCGCGGGTCTCGGGTGTACCCTCGGCCTCGCGGCGCTCGGCGATCACGAACGGATCTTCATCGACACCGTCGACCCCGAGCCCCGCTTGGTGATCGAAGGTGCCTTTCTCGCCGCCGACCACGCCGCCCGGCGTGCGGCCCGGCTTGGTGTGCGTGTCGCCGATTGGCTCATTCGGCTTCTTGGTGTGGTTGTCGATCAGGTTGAGCTGGGTGGGCTGCTCGGCGCAGGCGACCAGAGCGAACAACGGCAGGGTTAGGAGGGCGTGCTTGAAGTTTTTCATGGGGCGCTCCTTAGAAACTCACGAAGTCTTCGCTGAGGAAGATGCCGCGCAGGGTGGCCTTGAGGTCACGGGATTGATCGAACTTCTCGATGTGTGGCTCCGCGACCTTGAAGGGCACGGTTGCCAAGTCGGTCACGATGTCCTCCTTCGACAAGGCGAAGTTCCACGCGCGAGCGACGAGGCACTCACTGACCAGCGGGTCTTCGGCGAGCACTACGCCGAGATCGGCCATGGTGGTGATTTCTTGGGAGCCCTCACGCCAGTGCAGCGTCTCTCCGGGTTGCAACCAATGCGCGAGCTCGGAAGGAATCGGCTCGGGGGCGATCGGCGTGTTCACCCCGAAGCCGTCGGTCCACATGCCCTCTTCGTCGAAGTGGGCGAACAGCGGCGCGATGTGGTTCAGCGTGCCGTGGCAGTTGGCGCAAAGTACCGATTCGCTGTCTTGGAAGTCGATCGGCGCGGTCGCGATGCTCTCGAAGGCCCACGGCGAGATGTAGTCTTTGCCGTTGATCTGCGTTGCTTCGCTGGCGATCTCGGCGGGGAACTTGGTGCAGTAGAACGTCTCCTGAACCCAGCGCGCGCGGCGGAAAGCCATGTTGCCGTAGAACTGCTTCATCACCTCGGGGTTGGTGAGGATGCCTGATTGTACCGGCGCACCGCTCTGGCAGTCGCCGTCGGTAAAGGTGCCGGTACCAGCGTCGAAGGTCGGGCAGTTGCCCGTTGCCGCGGTGAAGAGCTCGGTGAAGTCGCGGCCTTCGGCCATGAGCTTCGCAGCAAAGGCCGGCGCAGAGTCGCGACCGTCGCCGCCCATGCGCATGGTGTCGCGCCAGAACTTGAAGCTGCGGCTGGTGAACTCGGGCGAGGCCAGCATCAGATCCAGTTCGGCCTCGTAGGCGGCAGCGCGGTCTTCCGCACGCTCGACCCGACGAATCTGATCGAGCGTCGGGAGGCGGCGCACGAGCTTGATCGATGCCTTGCGTAGGGCTTCATTGTAGTCGACGACGCGGGCTTCGAGCGCCGGGTCTGTCTGCGGTCCTGCGTCTCCGCCGCCGTTGTTCTCTTCACCGCCGAGGCCGGTGCCGGAGGAGCCGCCGTTCTCTGATCCGTCGTCACCAACGTTGAGGATGGGGCCGGGATCTTGGCATGCGGCAAGGCAAAGGCCCGCCGTCAGCCCGAGGGCTACGCGAGTGACTCTGGGCATGGTTCGTTCGCCTTTCTCAATCATGGTTCACTCTCAATCCACAGGGTGACGTTGTCGCGGAAGCCTTGGAAGGCGCCAGCATTGCCACCAAACTTGAAGGGGTGACTGGCGTTGCCGCCTGGGTCGGTCGTGATGAAAAGTTGGCTCGCCTGCGGGTTGTCAAAGTTCACGCGGTTCTTCACTTGAGCGCAGGTCGCACCCGAGTTGTTGTCGAGATCCGAGAGGTCGAGGGCTGCCGTGGCCTGACCGTTGTTGCCGCCGTGGCAGTTGACGCACGAGTTGGTGAGGGCTGGTTTGGCGTTCGCGTCGAAGGAAGCCACGTCACCGCAGCCGCCCTCCACCGTGCCACCGCCGCCACCGTTTCCGCCCATTCCCGCGCTCGACACGTACGGCTCAGCGAGTTCGAACCCGAGCCCGAGCTTGGCCTCGGCTTTCCAGTTGGTGAGGATCAGCGTCCCCACGCCCAAGGGGCCAACGGTGCCCTCGTCGAAGCGAGCATCGAGACCGGAGAAGCTGTCCGCGGGATCGGCCGTAGGGTCCTCACCCTTGGGGTACACAGCGAACACCGGGTGAACGACGTGCAAGCCGGTGGTCGCCGTGGTGTAGACCTCGAGACCGTCGAGCTTGAGGCTCGTCTCGGTCAACTTGGAGGCGGTGAACGCGATGGCCACGCCCTCGAGGTCTTTGTCGAGCGGCGCGAGATAGACGACGTTGAGGCCGAGGATCGGTGTGAAGGCGGGGAGGGTGGGGGTGCCTTCTTCAACCGGCGCGACGATCGCCGTCGACTCCGCGGTGAGCCACTCTTCAACCTTGGCCATTAACGAAGGATCGCCATCGATGTTGGTCCCGGTGTGACCTTTCCCCGCGACGGAGTAGGTGAGAAACAGGCTCTGTTGCGGGTCTGCGGTGACGATGCCGGGCCACGAGAGCACGCTGGCGTAGCGGTCGGGCAAGGCGAGGAAGGGAGCATCACCGAGCCCGTTCGGCTCGTGGCAGGAGGCGCATGCGGCAGTGAGGTCAGGCTCGAGCGCTTCGAACAACAACTTGCCGTTGTCGACGAAGGCGCCGCCTTCTCCACCGTTACCGCCAGCTCCGCCGCCGCCAGTGGTCTGGAGCACAAAGGGCTCGTCCTTGGAGCAGGAGGCGACGGCGGCCGCCATGCTCGTCAGCAACAGGCCTAGTCGGAATAAGTTAGAGGCACGCATGAACTCCCAAGTAGAGCACTTGCCGTGCCAGCGCGGACCAAGCAAATCAGTCGAAGATCTGAAAGGGCGCACACTGTAGTTGAAGGAGCTGTGGATCCATGTTGTCCCAGGGCTTCGGTCCACCCCTTCGCTGGACTACATGGTGCGCAACCAAGGTTTAGTTGCTGCGAACCTTCTCAAATGGCTCGCGCCGCCAGGGTTCTTGGCTGGCGATCTTGATCAAACTCACGTCCTCGGGCTTACGGATCGTAACCAGCGTGGCGTGAACACCGGGCGCCCCGCTGACGCTGCTGAGCAAGTTGGGCGCAAGCTGTAGGACCGGTACCGCGAGCGCCTCGGCGAGCGTCTCGGCGTGCTTGGCTTGGCGCTCCAAAACAGCGTTGGCCAGGCTGCGCAGGCTGCGATCGAGAGCGTCCAAGTAGCGCTCGCGCAGATGCTTGATCTGACCGCCGAGCTCACCGCCGATCTCCTCGAGTGCGCCCCACGCTGCGGCTATCGCCGGAGCCAGCGATTGATGGACGAAGGCCTCGATCTCGGCGATGTCGTCGAGCACCTGCTCGGCGCGCACCAGCTCCTCCGAGAAGCGCAACAGCGTGCTCGCGTCGCCACCGCCACCCGCTGCTGAAAGCCGCGGCGCGATCGAAACGCCGAACTCTGCCTCGAGCGCTGCGAGCCGTTCGAGCGCGGCTGAAAACGCCGGAGTATCGGCGTTGGGCTGCGCTAGTTCGAGGAAGTTCGGCGTGTGCGGTGGGAAGCTGCACTCGAGCGGACGCAAGGCAACGAAGCGACCTCCCGCTGCAGCGAGCGCGGCTGGAGCATCCACGTCGCCGGCCATCAGGTTGAAGGGCGCCGCGATCAGCGCCGCCTCCTTGGCCGCTGTGGAGCTGCCCAGTGCGGTTGCGCTCTCATGCGGCAGGGCGGTCTTGAGGTAGAGGCCAAGTTGCACCGCCGTTCCCTTCGGCCGCATTTCCCACGCCGCATCGAGCGACGCCAGCTCACTCGGAAGCAAGGCCAGATCGAGCTGGACGCCGGCGCGCGCAGTCAGCGTAAGCACGCCCTCGGCCTCGTTACCCGGGAGCAGCCCGATCAGCACCAGCGCCTCGCGCGGAGTCCCGGCGGCAACGACGCGCCGAACGCCCTCGCCCACAGCTGGTGCGCGCGGCGCATCGAAGGCGATCAGGTTGATGCCGGCTCGCACCGCCTGTTCGACGGTGTTGGTCGCGTCGTCCTCGAGCAAGCTGCCGACCATCACACCAACGCGCGAGACCGTGAGTTCGCCCAGCAGGCTGCCCTGCGGCAGGAAGGCTCGGGTCGCTTCGGGGCTGGCAGCGCCCGGGAGCAAGCGACGCCCAACCCCGCGCGAGGCGGTCGCGCTGCGAGCCGCTTCTTCGAGCAGCGCCCTCAGCTCTTCGCCGCGGAGCACCGGCGCTTCACAGGCGAAGTTGCGACATACGAAGGCTTGGCTCTGCCCAACTAGCGGCGCTTTGCCCGCGAGCAGCGGTAGCGAGCTCGGCTCGCTTCCGCGCGCGACGATCGTAAAGCCGCGCGCATGACCGATCAGCGCCTTGTTCAGCTCGGCGTAGTTCGGGTCGCCGGGCGAACCGACGAGCGCAACCTCGATCGGCGCGAAGGCGAGCTTGCGCGCCACATCGAGCGACGTCATGAAGGCCCTCGGTAGCCTTGTAATCGGGCGGCCAAAGGCGACGATCGCCTCCTGTGCGAGCTCACGCAAATCGTCCCGACCGAAGTGCGCGCCCAAGCGAACGAGCACGCGCGCGAACACAGCGTTGGGGCTGGCCGTTGCGCCGTCGGAGCCTTCATACATGCGTACCGCGAGCTGCTCTTGATGGCTGGCGGTATTGAAGAAGGGACCTTGCTCACTGCGAAAATCCAAGACGGCGCGCTCGGCGAGCGCCAGCGCCGTGCGCAACCACTCATCCTGGCCGGTCGCCTCGTACAGCTCGATCAGCCCCTCGGCGAAGAACGCGTAGTCCTCGAGAAAGCCGCCGATATGGCTTTTGCCAGCGCGATGGGCACGGAGCAAACGGCCGTCGGCGTCGCGCAGCGAGGAGAGGATGAAGCGCGCACAACGTTGGGCCGCCTCGAGGTAACGAGGCTCATCCAGCAGGGCGCCGGCGAGCGCCAGCGCGCTGATAGTGAGGCCGTTCCAAGCGCTCAAGATCTTGTCGTCGCACAGGGGCTTGATCCGCTCATTGCGTACGCTACGGAGCTTCTCTTTGGCTTCGTCGATGCGCCGGTTCAGCTCGGGCAAGGGGAGGTTCGCCTCGCGAGATAGAGCGATGAGGGAGCGCTTGCGGCGCAAGACGTTGTGGCCCTCCCAATTGCCGGCCTCGCTGACGTCGAACACCAGCGCCATCAGCTCGGCTTGGTCTCCGCAAACGCGATCGAACTCGGCCTTGCTCCAGACGAAGAACTTCCCTTCGACGCCTTCGCTGTCGGCGTCGGTGGCGCTGTAGAACCCGCCGCCTTCGTCCTGCATCTCGCGCAATAGGTAGTCGAGCGTCTCGCGCACCACGCTGGCGTACGAAGGGTCGGCGAACGCGCGGAACGCCTCGGTGTAGAGGCGAACGAGCTGCGCGTTGTCGTACAGCATCTTTTCGAAATGCGGCACATGCCATTCTTTGTCGGTGGAATAGCGCGCAAAGCCCCCACCCACGTGATCGTAGATACCGCCAGCCGCCATGCGATCGAGCGTCACGGTGAGCGCGTGGCGGGCGTTTTCATCGGCCTCCTCGACTGCGTGCCGGAGTAGCAGCGCGAGCGTGAAAGGCGCCGGAAATTTGGGCGCCGGTCCAAAGCCGCCGTGCACTTCGTCGAAGTTCGAAAGCACGCTCTTGAGCGCATCTTTCTCGAGTGAAGGTGGCAGCGCCGCGGGCGGCGCGGACTTCGCTTCATCCTGCAACGCTTGCAGCAGTGTATCGGCTTGGCGCTCCACATCGCTGCGTTGCTTCTGCCAAAGTTGGGCGATACGCGAGAGCAGGTCGGTGAAGCCGGGCCTCCCGTACTTCGACTCCTTCGGGAAGTAGGTGCCGGCAAAGAAAGGACGTCCGTCGGGCGTGATGAAGACGCTCATCGGCCAGCCGCCGGCGCCGGTCATCGCGATGGTCGCGGTCATGTAAAGTTGATCGACGTCGGGGCGCTCTTCGCGATCGACCTTGATGGCGATGAAGTCGCGATTGAGCGCCTGCGCGACTACTTCGTCTTCGAAGCTCTCGCGCTCCATCACGTGGCACCAATGACAAGCTGCGTAGCCGATGCTCACGAACACCGGCTTGTCTTCGCGCTTCGCCCGCTCCAGCGCCTCCGGCCCCCACGGGTACCAATCCACCGGGTTGTTAGCGTGCGAAAGCAGGTACGGACTTGCGGCCTGCGCAAGACGATTGGTGGGGCGGCCGGAGCTCATCGGCGGTTCATGTTCGCCTTTTGGCTGCCCGGCAACCCCGATCGGGGAGCTGGCATGGAGATAACGTGGAAGCCGAGGCGAAACCTTGACCAGGTTGACGCGGTGGCCCACGTTCCGCAACCAATGCAGACCATTGCGGGATGGGGCCGAATCGGCGCCCCGGGCACAGAAACTCTCTCGGAAGACCTCGAACGGCTGAGCGTCGGCGCGGTGCTCAGCCGCGGGCTCGGCCGCTCCTACGGAGACAGCGCCATCCCGCCTGCCGATGCGCCCACCGTCGCGACCACGACCATGGCCGATCGCATCCTCGGGTTCGATCCCGAGAGCGCTGTGTTGCGGGCCGAAGCCGGCGTATCGATCGAGCAACTCAACCGCAGGTTGTTGCGCAAAGGCTTCTTCGTCCCGGTGACGCCGGGCACGCAGTTCGTCACCATGGGCGGCGCCGTCGCGGCCGACGTGCACGGCAAGAACCACCACGTGGACGGCTGCTTTGGCTCGCACGTGCAGCGGCTCAAGCTGCGCGTCCCGGATGGCCGCCTGGTGGAGGCCACACCCGACGGCGAACACAGCGATCTGTTTTGGGCCAACGTCGGCGGCATGGGCTTGTTCGGGCACATCCTCGAGGTGGACGTGAAGATGAAGGCTGTGCCTTCGCCCTGGATCGCTCAACAAACCGAGCGCGTCGACGACATCGACCAGTACATCGATCTGCTGAAGCAGCGCGCAGCCGAGTTCCCTTTCACCGTCGGCTGGATCGACTGCCTCTCGGGCGGTAAGAACTTGGGGCGCGGCACCTTGATCGCCGGCAAGTGGGCCTCGGCCGAGGAGGCGCCGCAACGCTTCCCAGAGCCGAAACGTCGCATCACCTTTCCGATGGAGCTACCGAGCTGGGCGCTCTCCCGCCCCACGGTGCAAGCCTTCAACACGCTCAACTATTGGCGTCATCTGCCGCGCAAAATGAACGGCCTGGTGCATTGGGAGACCTTCTTCTACCCGCTCGACATGATCCGCGAGTGGAACCGCATGTACGGCAAGCGCGGCTTTACGCAGTATCAGTGCGTGCTGCCCGATTCGGCTGGGCGCGGCGCGGCTCGCCGCGTGCTCGAGCTGCTCAGCCGGCGAGGCGGAGCGAGCTTTCTGTGCGTGATCAAAGACTGCGGGGAGGCCAATCGCGGCCTGCTCTCCTTCCCGATGAAAGGCATCAGCATCGCGCTCGACATCGCCGTGCGCGACGACACGCAGGCTTTGATCGACGCGCTCAACGAGCAGGTACTGAGCGACGGCGGCCGCATCTACCTTGCCAAGGATCAGTTCACCCGGCCGGAGCACTTCCGCGAAATGGAGAAGGCGCGCCTCGGACGCTTTCTCGAGGCGCGCGATCGCTGGGACCCGCAGCGCAAGGTTCGAAGTCGGCAGTCGGAGCGGCTGTTCGGCGACCGCGCAGCCACATGAACGAGGCCATGCCGCCCAAGTCATTCCCTCCGGCGGAGCGGACTGGTAGAGCGCGATGATGAACGTTGTCTTTCTTGGTGCGACCAAAGGCATGGGGCGCGCGTTGGCTCGGCTGATGGCGGCGCGCGGAGATGCGCTGTTTCTGCTCGGCCGGGACGCTGAGGACCTGGATAAGACCAGCGCGGATCTGGGCGCAGACGGTATGCGTCCGCTCGGCCACTACGCTTGTGATCTCTCCGACGCGAGCTCCTTCCCGCAGGCGCTGGACCGCGCCTTCGAGGCCTTTGGTGGGCATGTGGACGTGGTGGTCGTCACCGCCGGCTTGTTCGATACGCAGGACGCGCTCGAGTCGGATGCAGCGCTGCTACGCCGCGTGCTCGACGTCGATTTCACCGGCACCGTGATGTTCTGTGAAGAGGCGCGCAAGCGGCTGATGGCGCGCGGCGGCGGGACGTTGTGTGTGTTCTCGTCGGTGGCTGGTGAGCGCGGACGCAAGCCGGTGGTGCTTTACGGAGCGGCCAAAGCGGGGCTCTCGCACTACCTCGAGGGGCTCGATCATCGTTATCGGGCACAGGGTCTGAAGGTGGTCACGGTCAAGCCAGGATTTGTCAAAACAGGTCTAACCGCCGGTCTCAAACCGCCGCCTTTCGCCGGAGAACCGGAAGAGGTCGCAGAACTCGTGCTCAAAGGGATCGATCGCGGGACACCCGAGGTGTACGCCCCGCGCGCCTGGGGCGCGGTCATGACAGTGATTCGAAATCTTCCTCGTTTTGTCATGCGCCGCGTCAGCTTTTGAGCTTCACTTCGCGCGATGAAACTCGCGCGCCCGCTGCTCACCAGTCTCTGCCTCCTCTGTGCTTCGCCTGCCTTCGCGGAACAACGCGTCGCAGGCTCTCAAGAGCTCGTGGTGAAGCCCGGGAGTTCGATCGAGGCTGCGGCGCAGGACTTCCTGAGCGCTCGCAGCGCAGAGTTCGGTCTCGCGGGGACGGAGCTACGCATGCAACGCGAGACGCGCTCCTTGCGCGGCTCGAGCGTGGTGCGCTTTGCGCAGTCGGTCGGTGGAGTGCGCGTAGCGGAGGGCGGCGTTACGCTCGTCGTGCGCAAGGACGGCACCTTCGGCGGCGCCGCGGTGGACGTACGCAAACTGAACGTGGACCCGGTGCCGCAGCTCAGCCAGCAGCAGGCGCTCGCGGCCCTGCAAAGCGAGCTTGTGACCGTGGAGCAGCCCTTTCGCAGCGAGCTGCTGATCCTGCGCATCCACTCGCAGAGCGGCCAGGCCACCTTGGCCTACGCCTTTGATCTTAATGATCAGGCTGGCGGAACGCGCTACTTCATCAACGCGCACACCGGCTCGCTCGTGACCTCGCGGCCCCTCGCAACGCACGTACTCGGGCGCGTGCACGAGATGAACGCTGTCGAGACGCCGGAGCTCGTGGATCGCGAACTGCCGCTGATCGACGAGGTGACCAAACCCCGTCGGCTGCGCGGTTGGGACGGGCTCTTCAACGTCGCCAACTACGTGAGCGGAGATAGTCAGAACGGCTATGAGCTTTCGCAGGACCTCGGCCCCAACGTTGGCAACGACTTCCTCTACGACCTGCCGACCAACCTGCTTTCCACCACCGACGAGCTGGCGCAGGTCAACCTCTACTACCACCTCACCCATATTCGGAATGCCTTCAGCGCGCTCGGGGTCGACCAGACTGCCTCGTCGTGGAGTCTCACCGCGGTGGCCAACGCGCGTGAGAACGGGCAACCGCTCGACAACGCCTTCTTCTCGGGCGCACCAGAGCCGCAGTTCAGCTCCAACAACATGATCGTGATCGGCCAGGGCAGCGTGGGAGACTTTGCCTACGACTCCGACGTCTTCAAGCATGAGTTCGGCCACTACGTTTCGAACAACGCCATCGGATACAACCTCGGCCAGTTCAACTTCGACGAGTTCGGTCAGTCGCCGTTCTCCGGCTCGATCGACGAGGGCATCGCCGACTACTTCGCTTGCAGCGACAACGACGATTCGCAGCTTGGGGAGGCGTCTCTCGCGCCGCTTGGTGCCGGCCGCGATTTGACCGACACCAGCAAGGTCTGCCCTGACGACGTTATTGGCGAGGTGCATGCGGACGGTGAGATCATCGGCAGCTTGGGCTGGTCGATTCGCGAGGAGGTCGGGCGCGACCTGGCCGATCGCATCATGTGGGACGCCCTTTCATCGCTCAACCCAGGTGCAGATTTCCAAGCCTTCGGGCTCGCGCTCAAAGCCGCCGCGCAAGAGCAAGCCGACGCCGGCAACCTCACCGAGCCGCAGCGTGCGGCGATTGATGCGCTGATCGCGGCGCGCGGGATCGACACCTGCGAACGGGTGATCGCGCTCGACGGCGGCAAGGTGGCGACCGGCACCATCTTTGGGCTCGAGACGATCGGCGCTGCTTTTGGTGCCTCCTGTGACCAGGTGCAGAGCTTCGGCGTTACCTTGTCCTCGCTCTTCCACTATTCGTACGCGCCCGCCGCAGGAGACACCGGGGTGCAGTTCAGCTTCTCCGGCGCGGCCCAGGGCTCCGGGGATCTCGACTACACCGGCTATATTCGCGTTGGTGAGCCTGTGACCTTCAAGGTCTCCGGCCAAGGCCTCCCCGAGGTGGACGAGTTCGACTATGCGTTCGACGAGAACGGCTCGGCCGCCGACTTCGTGATCGATCAGAACAGCTCACCGCCGTTCGATGCTTCGCAGCGCTACTACCTCGCGGTGGTCTCGCGCAGCTGCCCGACGCTGGCCTTCCAGATCAGCGCCGGCGCCCCCGAGCCCGAACCGCCGCCCGGCGTCGGCGGAGCTTCGGCGAACGGCGGCGCTGATGCGGGTGGCGCTGGAGGGGAGGGCGGTCAACCTGCAGGCGACGGCGAGGACGGCGAGGACGGCTGTGATTGTCGAGCCGCCACCACCTCGTCGAATGCAGGGTCTTTTGCGCTCGCAGCGCTGGCGCTGGTCGGGCTCGTGCGCCGTCGTCGCGCGCTGAAGCAAGGCTGAGCGCGCGGTTTCGGCGGAAGGCGGGCGGTCAGCGTGCGGGGCGAAGCGCAGGCTTCGCCTCGCGGGCTTTGATCGTCGGCGTGCTCAAAAGGCGCGCCGCGAGGACGCCGCCGACGAAGCCGAACAGATGGCCTTCCCAGGAGATGCCGGCCTGGCCGGGGAGCACGCCCCAAAGCGCGCTACCATAAAGGCCGAACACCGCGACGCTGCCAACGATAGGCCAGAACTTGCGCTCGAACAGCCCGCGCGAAAGCAAGTAGCCGAGGTAGCCGAAGACCAAGATGCTGGCGCCGATGTGCACGCTCGCCGACGCGCCGATCAGCCAAATTCCGGCTCCACCAACAAGGGCGCTGGCGACCGATACGTAGGCCAAATCCCGCTTGCGACGCAGCATGATGAAGAAGCCGAGCACGAGCAGCGGCACCGTGTTGGCCATCAAATGCGAGAAGCCGCCATGCAAAAACGGCGCGAGCAGGATGCCGCGCAGGCCGCTCAAGGTGCGCGGCATGATGCCGAAGCGATCGAGCCCACCGCGAAAGATCACCGCGTCGACGATCTCGAGAAACCACATCGAGCCGACGAGGCCACCCAGCGGTACAGCCGTGGCGCGGACCTCCGACTTGAGTTCGGCCAGCGCGGTGCTCTTTTGGTTGGGCCCTTTGGTCAACATTTCGGCTCAGTATGCAGCGCCGCACGCGTTGCGGCCAGCCGCAGCTCACGACTGCAGCAAAGATCCACCTTCCAAGCGAATCCGCTAACCTAGCCGCCACTATGGCACGCACACCTCTTTTCTCCGCGCTTCGCAGGGCCTTTCGTCGAGCAACCTCCGCCTCGCAGGTGAGTCGGGAGCTTGTGAGTGTGGACGGGGAGCGTCGTCGTCAGCTGCTGGTGGCGGCTTTGGGCAGCGCGGGTTTGCCGCTCGTTGGTTGCGGGGATGACGAGACGAACCCCACGCCGACCGAGGAAGTGATCGCCATCGTGGGCGGTGGCATCGCTGGTCTGCACTGTGCCTATCGGCTCAAAGAAGCAGGCGTTGTGGCGACCGTTTACGAGGCCGCCAAGCGCGTCGGCGGCCGCATGTACTCGGCGGTCGGCGAATTCGCCGAGGCCCCCGAGCAGCTGCTCGAGCTGGGTGGTGAGCTGATCGATACCGGCCACGAGACGCTCAAAGCGCTGGCCCAAGAGTTTGGCCTCACGCTCGATGACCGGCTCGCCGGGGACCAAGCGCCGTTGCAACAAGACACCTGGTACATCGCCGGTGTGGTCATCTCCGACGAAGTGGTGGTCGAGCAATTCAGCGCCGTTGCGCCAGCGATCGCCGCTCAGGTCGAGGCCGCGGATAGCGATGACGAGGCCTACACCACGCTCGATGAAACGCCGCTCGATCAATGGCTCGATGAGAACGTTCCGACGGCGCAATACCCCGAGCTGCACGCCATTCTCTCCACCGCCTACCGTGGCGAATACGGCCTCGAGAACAACCAGCAATCGGCGCTCAACCTGATCTACTTGATCGGCGCTGATGATCCGGATCCGTTCCGAACCTTCGGCGACAGCGATGAGCGCTACCACGCGCATACCGGCAATGAGGCGTTCACCATCAAGTTGGCCGAGGGCCTCGAGACCTCGCAAATCAAGCGGGAGCACGAGCTCGTGTCGGTGGCCGATGCCGACGGTGGAGCCTTCGAACTGACCTTCAATACGCCCGACGGCGAAGTGAAAGTGACGGCGACGCGGGTGGTGTTCGCGCTGCCGTTTACCAAGCTGCGCGAGGTGGATCTATCGGGGCTTGCCTCGCTCAGCGCCGAGAAGAAGACCATCATCGACGAGCTCGGTTACGGCACCAACGCCAAGGTGATGATGGGCTTCACGTCGCGCGTGTGGAAGGCGGACTATCAGGCCTCCGGCGGGATGGGCACCGATTTGCCGGTGCAACAGACCTGGGACACCACCATCGGGCAGGACGGCGCGCACGGCATCATGACCAACTTCCTCGGCGGTGAGCAGGGCGTGGCTAGCGGCGAAGGAACGGCCGAAGAATGGGCGACCGGCGTGCTGCCCGACCTCGAGCAAATCTGGCCGGGCATGGACGCCGCGTGGACCGGGAAGGCGGTGCGCATGCACTGGCCCACGGTGCCGACGATGAAAGGCAGCTACGCCTGCTACAAGCCGGGCCAGTGGGCGTTTTACGGGGTGGAGGGCCAACGTGAAGGCAACCTGCATTTCTGCGGTGAGCACACCTCGCTCGACTTCCAAGGCTACATGGAGGGCGGCGCCGAAACCGGTGCCCTGGTCGCCGCGGAGATCCTCGAGGATCTCGAGACGACCCAACCGGCTGGGATGGTGGCCGCGCTCGGGATCAAGCTGCTGCTTCCGCAGGCCGGCTATCGCGCCAAGTCCTTCCCGCGCGAGAACCCGTTCCAACGTCGACGCCGGATCCGACAAATCGCACGGGATCTTTTGCAGAAGCTCGAGAGCGACCGCTGAGTCGAAGCATGACGGAGTCGAAGCAAGGTCCGCGCGTCTCGGTGCTGTTCGTGTGCCTCGGCAACATCTGCCGATCGCCCACCGCCGAGGGTGGTGCAGTCGCTGGTAGACAAGGCCGGCCTCTCGGCCTTCGTGCGGCTCGATAGCGCCGGAACGGCCGGCTATCACCAAGGCGAAGAGGCCGATCCGCGAACGCGCCGAGCGGCCGCGGCTCGCGGCGTCAACATTACGCATCGCGCCCGCCAGGTCGTCCCGAGCGACTTCGAACGCTTCGACCTGCTGCTGGCTCTCGACGTCAACAACGAGGCGGTATTGCTTGGCCAGGCGCCGCCCGCTTCGAAGGCTCGCGTGAAGCTCTTTCGCAGCTACGATCCGGAGAGCCAAGCCCGAGCCTCGGTGCCCGACCCGTATTATGGCGGCGCGGACGGCTTTGAGGAGGTGCTCGATCAATGCGAGCGCGCGGGAGCTGGCCTCCTCGCCGAGTTACGACGCGTCTACAGCTTCTGAGCGTTGAGCGGGCGAAGCTACGCAGCTTGCGGTGCGGCCTCGCCCGTTCGTGCGAGCTACTTCTTGCCGAACAAGCCGCCGAGGGCCGAGGCCACCGAGCCGACGTCGATGTGATCCACAGCGCCGCTGGCCATACCAAGCGCCTGATCAACGTAGCCAGCGACCGACTCCGGCAGCTTCTCTTTGAGGAAGCCCGCCACCGTCTCAATCGCGCCGCGGGCCTGCTCCTCGGAGATGCCCGTCTTCTCGACAACCTTCTGAACTAGCTCTTCCATGCTGACTTCCTGCTGGGGTTGAAGCGGCCTTTTCGATCCGCTGCCCGAGGTTGTCAACGCGAGCTTGCTGCAGCGTTGCGCGACAGCCGGCGTTTGGGCCGGTCGAGCACCTTCATCAGCCGTGAGTAGGTGTCGTTCTTGCGGCCGATCCAGCCCATTCTTCGGTAGTAGAACAAGAGCCCGATCGAGCTTGCGGCCATCAAGCCGAGCGAAAACGGGTAACCGAGGGTCCACTCCAACTCCGGCATGTTCCAGCGCGACTTCTGGGTGTCGAAGTTCATGCCGTAGACGCCGGCGATGAAGGTCATCGGCAAAAAGATGGTCGAGAGCACCGTTAGCACCTTCATCACTTCGTTCAGCCGATTGGAGGCGCGCGTCATCAGCTGGTCCATCAAGCTCGAGCTGATTTCGCGGAAGGTCTCGACCATGTCGATCACCTGCACGCAGTGATCGTACGAGTCGCGAAAGTAAGGCCGGGTCTCCGCGTCGATGTGCACGCTCTCGTCGCGGATCAGCTGCGAAAGAAGATCGCGCTGCGGCCAGATCGCTCGGCGCAGCGTGAGGAACTCGCGTTTGAGCGCGAAGATCGACTGCGGCTCGACCGTGCGCGGCCCGAGCACCTCCGCCTCCAGCTCATCGAGCTCCTCGCCGAAGTGTTCGAGCACCGGGTAGAAGCCGTCGATCACGGCGTCGAGCAAGGCCGAAGCGAGGTAGTCGGAGCCGCGGGTGCGGAAGCCGCTGCGCCCCTGACGAAGCCGCAGCCGCACCGAGTCCAAGCAGTCGAAGCGAGGCTCTTCTTGCACCGTCACCACGAAACCGCGACCAAACAAGATCGCGAACTGCTCGGTGGTGAGCTTGCCGTCATGCAGCGTCGCCATGCGCGTGATGATCAGCTGTTGGTCCTTGAAGATCTCGGTTTTCGGCCGCTGGGGCACGTTGACCATGTCCTCGAGCGCGAGCGGGTGAATCTTGAAGATCTCCCCGAGCTTCTTGAAGGTCGGGGCGTGTCCAATACCGCGGATATCGACCCACGTAACGCCCTCCTTGTGCACGTGCTCGACACAGTCTTCGATACGCGCGAGCTGGAACTCCTCGACCTCTTCGCGGTCCGGCCCGTAATCCAGCATGTGGATCGTCGGCGCATCCTCGCTATGAATGTGCAGCGTCCCCGGCGGCGCGCCCGGCACTTCGTGCGCCAGATCGAAGGAGCGTCGCGAGGCGGGAGAATGCGGCACAGGCGCACCTTAGCGAAAGCTCCGGGATCGGCCCAAGTTCGCTACCTGCAGCGGGTGAGGCTCTTGCGGCAGTTGGCTTTGTTCGCCGCACCAGCGCTCGGTCGGCCTGAAGTAGCGGCGCTCTTGAGGCTCACGGCCGAGACGCTAGCTGAGCTGACGGCGGCGGGCTGCGTGGCCGAAGGCGCGCTCGTTGGCTGGGAGCTCGCCTGGCCGGCGGCGGGCTGTTCGGCGGAGGCCGCGAGCCCCTCGCGCTCCTCGGCCGAGGACGGCTCTCCGAGCAGCAGCACCAGCCCGAGCGCGACGACCACAGCCGCACTGACGCCAAGCCCGAGCAGCAGCGCCCGCGGAGCTTCTTTCGCGATCGCGACGCTGTGCGCGGGTGCTAGCCCGATCGCTTGCGCAAAACGGTCGCAAAGCTCGCTCGCCGCAGCGAAGCGTGCCTCGGGTTTGCGCGCGGTCGCGCGCTCGAACCAAGCGTCAAACGCGCGCCCGACGTTCACGCCCAAACGCCGTGCGCGCAGCGAGGCCGGCTCGGGCAACGGGCCCTCCATACGCTTGAGCAACGCCAAGGTGTTCGGCGTCTCGCGCACCTCCGGCTCCCAGTAGCTCTCTCCGGTGAGCAGCTCGAAGGCGACATGTCCGAGCGAGTAGAGATCGGTCTGCGCGCTGAGCCCACCGCCGCCGAACTGCTCCGGCGCCATGTACAGCGGCGTGCCAATGTTGACGGTGTTGCGGCTCTTGTTGTTGGCGAAGGCGGCCAGCTTGGCGATGCCGAAGTCGAGCAGCTTGACGCGCAACGCGCCGTCGTCACGCGCACAAAGAAACAGGTTGTCCGGCTTGATATCGCGATGAACGATGCCGGCTGCGTGGGTCTGTTCGAGGCCACGCGCCACCTCGCGCAGGCAGGCCAGCGCTTGCGCCGGGGTCAGCCGCGAACCGGCCGCCAAGAACTCGCCCAAGCTCTGGCCGCGCAAGAGCTCCATCACGATGAACGGGCAGCCGCTGCTGCGATCGATCCCTGCGTCCACGACCTCCACCAGCTGCTCGCTTTGCAAATTGGCGGTGATGGTCGCCTCCAATGCAAAACGTTGGCGCGCGTCGGGATCGCTCACCAACGCCGGCAGCAGCACCTTCAATGCGCGATGACGCTGCGTCTCGAGCTGCAGTACCTCGTACACCGCACCCATGCCGCCGGCGCCAATTCGCCGCAGCACGCGGTACCGATCCGCAAACACGCAGCCTTCGCCAAGGCCCTCGGGTGAAGCCATTCGCAAAGCAAACTAGCACGTCGCAGGCACAAATATGATACCGGTCATATTTGTAAATGCTGCGCAAGGGAAGGCTCCTTCGAGTACTGCAGCCGTGCGCCTTGTTGAGCTTGCTGCAGGCGCCCACGCTGGTCCGCGCGCAAGAGCCGGAGCCTGCGGAGCCTGAGCCGATCGTGCGCAGCTCCGCCGAGCGCTTGTTCGATGAGGCGCTGCGGCTTCAGGATGAGGGCCAGCCGAAGCAGGCCTGCAACGCTTTTCGCGAGAGCTTCGCGGCGGAGCCCTCGGTGGGGGCGCTCTTCAACGTCGCCGGTTGCAGCCTGCGTGAAGGGCGGATCGTGCAGGCGCGTGCCGAGGTTGGACGGGTGCTCGAGCTCAACCAGACCACGCCAGACCCTGTGCGACGCGAGCGAATGGACGCAGCTGCGCAGCAACTGGCCGCGGAGATCGACGCGCGCATCGGGCGGGTGGTTCCACGGGTGGAGCCGGCCAACGTTGGCGCGGTGCTTCGCTTGCGTGACGTCGAGGGGCCTTTGCCCGAGCCGGGCGCACCGCTGAGTTTGGCCGAAGGGACGTACGTCTTCGAGGCGAGCGCGCCGGGCTTTCTGCCGCTTGCGGTGCCGCTTCGCGTGAAGGGCGGCTCGCAGCAAGAGTTAGTCTTGCGCTTGCAGCCACCCAAGCTCGAGCCGCCGCCCAACGATGATTGGTTGCGCGCGGCGATCGGCACGGGCTCGGCCGGTGCTGGGCTCGCCATCGTGGGTGCGGTGTTGCTCGGGCTAGCCGAAGGGAAGGCTCAAAGCCTGCGTGCGGAGTGCGGGCCCAACGTGGCTCCACCGAGTTGCCCTGCAGGCTCGGCCCTTCGTGCGCAAGAGCTCTCCGACGCAGGCGCCGCGTTCGAAGCAGGAGGCTTCACGCTGGTGGGCGTTGGGGCTGCGGGCCTTGGCCTGAGTGCGCTGTTTGTCGCGCTCGATGCGCTCGAGCCGGAGGCCGCTGCGGCCGCGCCGACCGTGAGCGTTGCAAGCGGGGAGGTGCGGTTCTCGTGGCACACCGCATTCTGATCCTGCTCGGCTTAGCCGCGTGTCACCCCGAGTTCGGCGAGTACGGCTCGGGCGCAAGCGACGCTTCGGGCGATCCGGTGGTGGACCGCGACGGCGAAGGTGGCGCCAGCGCAGCCGGCGGGCCGAGCGTTGGCGGCGCGGCTGGCGGGCCGTCGAGCGGTGGCTCGTCGAGCGCAGGCGAGGATTGCACGAACGGCCTCGACGACGACGACAACGGCCTCAGCGACTGCGCCGATCCAGTCTGCGGCGGCTACGTTTGTGTGCCGGCCCCACCGGCGTTCGAGGGCTGGCGAGGTCCGCTCGATCTGCACAACGCCGAGCAGGCGGAGTGTTACGCCGGCTGGCAGGCTGAGACGACGGAAGGCGAGCTATTGCTCGCTGCGCCCGACCCGTGCGGCTGCGTTTGTGCGCCGCCGGCCAACGCAGTTTGCAGCGCCACGCTGAGCTTCGCCGCGGGGGATTGCAACGCCGCAGCGCTCACCGTCGAGGTCCCCGCGAACGGCTGCTTCGCCTTCGGCGGCAACGCGCAATCGGCGAGCGCGCAGGCCAAGCCGAAGGGCGGAAGTTGCGCGAGCTCGGAGGCGCCCGTCGTGGCGCCGAGCTTTGAACCGCGGCTGCTTTGCGCCGCACCCAAGGCCGGCGGCTGCGCGAGCGATGAGGCCTGCGTACGGCCGCCCGGGCCCGCCGTGAGCGAGGCCACCTGCTTCGCCAAAGACGGTAACCATGAGTGCCCCGCCGCGCCCTACCTCAAGCGCAAACAGCTCTATCGCAGCCCGCCCCAAGACGAGCGGACATGCGAAGGCAGCTGCTCCTGCAGTAGCCCCAGCGGAGGAAGTTGCGACGGCACCGTTGGGCTTTTCAGCTCCAGCTGCGCCGGCCCAGCCGCGCTTGAGATCGAGCTGCCCAGCGCCTGCAGCGCCCAGCCCTTCACCAACTTCGCCTTCGTCGGCTACAGCGACGCGAGCGTGGTGAGCCCCGCGAGCTGCGCGCCCACCACGCGCACCACCGTGGGGGAGATCACCGGGGACGTCGTCACGCTTTGTTGCAGCGAGGAGTGAAGGGGAGCTGGGCGGGCGCGCGCGACGGTGGGCCGACGGCTGGCCGCGAGGTGGCGGGCCGACGGCGGTTCGCGCTCACGCGCAGCGCTGGGCGGGCGACATTCGGGCGACCGATGGTTTATCGAGAGGCCGAATGTCGCACCGGGACGCGCACGGGGCTCCGAGGCTCGAGGAACTGCGGCCGGCCGCGACAACGTGCTCACGAAAAGCCGGGGAGATCGGGCTGTCGGCAACGCGAGTTGGTCACGCCGCTCATCGCCGAGGGACATTCGGGCGACCGATGAGTTATCGCGCGGCCCAATGTCGCTGCTCGTGCAGCCCAAGGTTGCTCCAAGCCGTCGGGGTTGGCGGAACGAATCTTGGTAAGCCAGGCTCTGAGTTGCTACGCCAAACGAGCTGCGCGATACCATGCGCGAATGTCCGAGCTGTTCCTCGTCTGCGGCGACTTGACCTTTCCATCGGGGAAGATCGCGGCGTGGCGCAAGTGCGCCATCGGTGAAGAAGAGGTTGGGCGCCTGCCCCAATACGTGAGCGGCTTGCAGTCGGAGACGACGGTGCCGAAATTGCTCAAGTTCCTCGGCCAGATCGCCAAACACGAGCACGTCGAGCTGGAGGTTGGGAAGACAAAGCTGCGGTTGCGCGCGCTCGTTTCGGATCACACGCTGCACGACTTGGGCGCGCCGCTGGTTGGCGCGTTCCGAGCAGCCGCGCAGCTCGGTGCACAAGGCGAACTGCTGTTGGCGATCGACTCGACGCCGCCCTCCATCGTGCATCGCTTGCGGCTCGGCCAAGACGAGGCGCTGCTCACGGTGGGCGCACGCGAGGCGAAGACGCTCGCTTCGCACCCGGGGCTGTGCGAGCTGCGTGCGACGCTCGAGGCGCTAAGCGACGCTGCGCTCGCCGCCGTCGTACCCAGCGCCGCTCCGAAGCGGGTGAAACCTTCGGCGGCGTCCAAACCTTCGGCGGCGTCCAAGGCGGCGCCAAAACCGGGGGCGCGCCGCTTTGCGCACATTACGCCGGTGCGCCCCGAGCAACCATCACCGGTACCGCCTCCCGACGCGGACCTAACCTCCCCAATCGAGTCCCTCCGCGACGTCGCGATCATCAAAGCGACCCAAGCCCGCGCGATCAAAGCGCCAAGCGCTTTCTACGCCGAAGTCGCAGCGTTGCTCGAGGGAGATGGGCTCTACGACAAGGCCAATGAGCGCGTGGTCCTAGCCCTTTCTACGGTGCTCGGCAGTGCCGGGAACTACCCCATGATCCTCGCTGCGTTTCGCGCTGAACCGCTGTGGATGAAGCTGTTTGCGCGCCTCCTGGCGGACGAGCGTGTGCACCCTCATTTCAGAGCCGGCATGATGAGCGGCCTCGCGCAAGCCGCGGACCCAGCGTACCTACCGCTCATCGTCGAGCACGCCCGCGTCGTCGACACCGAAACCCTCACATTCGTGGTGCGCGCGTACGGCGCCGTAGCGCTCGACGCCCTTCGCGGCGCCGTCGATGATGACGTGTTCGAGCAGGTCGAAGTCGAGGTTGAAGGCTACCTTGAAGCGCTCGAGCGTCCGAAGAAGGGCAAGCGGAAGTAGGCCAGCAGGGATGGCGCCGGTCGCAACTGCGGTTGCCCGACGGGCCTCATGCGACCTTGCGCCGGGTCTCGCCGTGAGAGTGCGCGCTATGTCGCTGAGAAGGGCTCAGTCCTACGTCCCATAACTGCCCGTCGTTCTGGGCGAATCGACGTTATGGGACGGCGCCGGGAGCCCGGGAAAGCGTGTGCGACCCATAACTGCCCGTCGTTCTGGGCGAACCGACGTTATGGGACAACTAGAGTCGAACGAACGAGATGGCGCGGGCGTGCACAGGCGCCTACGTCCCATAACTGCCCGTCGTACTGGGCGAGCCGACGTTATGGGACGGCGACAGGCTCAGGCGTGTTGCGTCGCATTTGAGCAGCTGGCGCTCGCCGGTGGTAGAGGCAGGCGATGTCGCTCGACATCTGCGTTCACGCCGTCCACGCGGGCCAGCCCGCCACCCCCAAGGTTTCGCTGGAGGATGATGGCTACTACTTGCTGGCCGACCTCCGCACGATGATTGACCACGCAGAGCGTTGCGGTGGCCAAATCGAGTGCATCGGCGACTAGCCGCCGTGGTGGTGCCCAGCGTGCTGTCGCTGTTCGGCGTTTTTCGGGAAAGCGCGATCGCCTACACGATGGGGCTCGAGCTCACGCGGTTGGTCGCACCGCGTGTGGTCCTAGAGCTACCGGGCAACGAGATCGACGTCGCGAGGGACAACCAGACCGTCGCGACCGGGGTGAAGCGAGGCGAGTTGCAGGATCATCGGGGACATCGTGGCATCGCGTCCTCGACCGCAAAGAGCTCGTCGTGAGCGCGACGATTCGTTGGCTCGCTGAAGCGGGAAAGCTCCATGGTTGCTCTGCTCAGCGAAGAGCTCGCATCGCTCGGGGCTCAACGACGCGCAGCTGTCGAGGCCTCACCCCAACGTGCCGACGCCGAGAATTAGCTCGACCTGCTCGTGGCGCGACGTTGGGAAAGACGCTTACCAATCGCCGGTGCTATCGTTGCCCTGTGTCCACACGTCCGGCTGACACAAGCGAAGCGGCTTGGAAGATCATGGAGGCGGGGATCGCCGCGATGACTCCGGAGCAACGTGTACAGCGCGTCGTTTCGCTGACGGTGCTCTCACACGCCTTCGCGCTCGCGGCCATTCGGGCGAATCACCCTGAGGAGAATGAACGTGAACACCGACTTCGGCTCGCGGCGCGCACCATCGACGCTGCGACCATGAAAGCCGCGTTCGGATGGCCCTATGACCGACGCGAGTGAACTCGTGGCAGCGCTGCGGTCGATCGCGTCAGCGTTCGAGTCGCTCGCTGTGCCTTGGGCGATCGGCGGCTCCGTCGCCAGCAGTGCATACGGTGAACCACGGATGACCAACGACGTGGATGTCATCGCCCTGCTTGATGTCGACTCCGCGCGCCTTCTGGGTGGCCTACTGGGTGAGGACTTCTACGCAGATCCCGACGTAGCGGTCGAAGCCGTCCGGGTCCGCGGCAGCTTCAACGTCATCGACACAAGGAGCCTGCTCAAGATCGACGTGTTCGTGCCCAGCCCTGGGCCGCTCGGAGTAGGGCAGCTAACCCGGCGCCGCACGCTGCAGGTGTTGCCTGGTCTACCAGCGATACCGGTCCTGAGCCCTGAGGACGTCGTGCTCCAGAAGCTTCGTTGGTTTCAGCTTGGCGGCGAGACGTCCGACCGCCAATGGCGCGACCTGGTGGCTGTGCTCGCACAGCAGCGACAGACGCTCGACCTCGCCTATATGCACGACGTCGCCAGCGGAAGCTTGGCGGGGTTGCTAGCGCGTGCGCTCGTGGATGCATCGACCTGAAGCCCGAGACGAGGGTGGCATGAGAGGCAGGGGAATTGCGAGAGCGGGCAGCCCGCTGGCTTCCCGCCAGATAGCTTTCTCGCTAGGCTCGAGCGATGCAGCACCGCACGCTCTTCTTCGCTCTTAGCCTCGGCCTCGCTCAACTGCACTGCGGCGACGGCGATGAGCCGGTGTGCGTACCCGGCGCGCAGATCGAGTGCGCCTGCCCGGGGGGCGCTCCAGGGATTCAGGTGTGCGAGCCTGACGGTCTCGCGCTGGGTGCGTGCGAATGTGGCGAGGGTGGCGGCGGTGCTGGACCGAGCACCGGGGGCGGGGGAGACGGCGGAGCTGGTGCGAACGCTGGTGCAGGCCCGGGCGGAGGCGGCAATGGAGGCAGCGGACCGTGCGCGCCGGGAGCCGAAGAGGCCTGCTACCAAGGTCCAGCGAATACGCAAGGCGTCGGCATCTGCCAGGCCGGAACCCGGCTCTGCGACGTGACGGGATCGTGGGGCGAGTGCATGGGCCAGCTGCTTCCGCTCCCCGAGGATTGCCAGACAGAGGCCGACGAAAACTGCGATGGTGGTGCGCCCGCATGTGGAGCCGGCTTCGTGAAGACCCTCGGCGCCACCACGACCGTCCACGCGCTCGCCATCGATCAAGACGGCAACGTGTTCATCCTCGGCCACTTCGACGGCACGGTCGACTTTGGTGGAGGCAACACGCTCACCGATATCGGCCCGTACGATACCTACCTCGCCAAGCTCGATGCGAACGGCAACCACCTCTGGAGCCACGCCTTTGGTGATCCCATCGGTAACGCCTTCGCGAGCGACCAGGGCGCGCTTGCGGTCGACTCCACAGGCGCCGTGTACGCCGCGATGGGGTTCATCGGGGACGTCAACGTCTTTGGCGACATCATCGAGTCGGAAGGTGAAATGGACGGGCTACTCGTGAAGGTCGCCGCCGACGGCACGCCCGTGCGCGCCAACCACTTTGGCTCCGCCGCGATTGAGTATGTCGAGTCGATCACGGTCGATGCCGACGACAACCTGATCTTCACGATGGCCCACTCGGCGCCGATCTACTTCGGCGGTGCGGACGTCCTCAATAGCGGACGTGCGCTCGTGAAGTACGACCCCGACGGAAGCCACATCTTCAGCCGGACCACCTTGAACCTTGCGGGTGGCTTCGCGCGCGTCATCACCGACCCGGTCACGAACGCGATCTTGCTCGGTTGTCAGTACGATCAGACGGTGGATCTCGGGCTCGGTCCGCTCAACCCCGCCGTCGACGGCCGCACCTTCTTTGGCTTCTTCGATCCCCTCGATGGCAGCGCCGTCTCCTACGGGGCCACCGGAGGTACGGTGACGATCACGAACAACGACACCTTGATCGCGCCCAACGGCGACATCGTGATCGCCGGCTATGCCGGGACCCCAGCGGTGTTGGACTTTGGCCAGCCGAACCCGGCGGCAGATCAAGCCTACGTGGCGCGGCTCACGCCCGACCTCCAGCCTGTGTTCGTGCGTACCTTCACGGCGACGGGCCAGCTTGCGAGTGTGACCTTCGTCGCGCTCGGCCTCGACTCGGTGGGCGACGCAAAGGTCTTCGGCACCGTTAACGGCGCCTCTCCAGCATCGGCGCAGATCGGGGCGACGACGGTCACCGACGCGTCCTTCTCCTTCGACGTCGACGCCCAGGGAACCATCTCCAACGTCGACGTCATCGGGCCACCGAGCAGCGTGATCACAATCGCCCTCGAGCGCGCACCGGACGGCGTCATGATCGCCGGCGGGTTCTTCTTCGGCGGCACCTTCGAGATCGGTGGGCAGACCTTGTCTGGACCGGTTGGCACCGACCAAGGCTTCGTCGTGCGCATGGCGCCGAATTGAGTGAGGAGGGAAGGGTAGTGGGTCACCCCTCGCGAGGCGTCAGGCCGCCAGCTCGACAGAGGACGGGCAAGTCACTACGGACGACCAGCGAAGGGACTTGGCGCAGGGAAGAATTGGTCCTGGGCCAGCCGCCGCGCTAGCTTCGACCCAAGCATGATGATCGAGCGGCTGGCGGTGAGAAACTTCTATTGCGTGAAGGACGCGACGCTCACGCTGTCCCCGCTGCATGCGTTGATTGGGCCGAACGACACAGGCAAGACCACGTTGCTGAAGGCGGCGTCTCTCATTTTCGAGCGCCCAGGAACGCAGGTGACACCAGGAAAGCTTGACGTCTACGCCGAGTTCGCCGGCGGCGGAGTGGTCCGCCGACAAGAGCAAAGGCGCGAGAATTCTGCAGAGATCGACCTCGAGTCATTGCGCGCACGCTATGTGCGGCTGCAACCAAACGCGCTCCGCCAGCCGAGTGGTCTAGTTCCCGATGACGACCTGGTCAGCTTCTCTGAAGGGCTTGGCTTACCGGGCGTGTTGACCTCAATCCAGTGGCGCAATCCCACGGCCTTCGCCGACCTGCGTAAGCGCATGCTGACGCAGTTTCCGTCGCTCGCAGAGTTGTCGGTCGGCGCACGGACCACCACCGAAGTCGAGCTCCGCGCCGTCCTCAAGTCGGGAGCCAACGTAACCGCGGCGGGATTGAGTGACGGAATCCTCTACTACCTCGCCTATCTCTGCCTCCAGCATCTCGCCAAGACCGACATCCTGCTCATCGAGGAACCTGAAAACGGGCTGCATCCCTCTCGCATCAAAGACGTCGTGGGCGTGCTGCGGACGATCAGCGAGAGTGGCACGCAAGTCGTCATGGCGACGCATAGCCCACTCGTAATCAACGAGCTTGAGACCGACGAGGTCACCCTCATCACGCGAACGGAGGAGCGTGGCACCATCGCAACGCCGATGAGGCAGACCCGCAACTTCGAGGAGCGATCGAAGGCCTATTCGCTCGGCGAACTCTGGCTCTCGTACGCTGACGGCAACACCGAGACAGAGCTTGTCCCGTGAGGGTCTTCGTGGCCGGTGAAGGCAGCGACGAGCTGGGTGGGTGGTGCGCTGAACCAGCGTATCGAGACACCTCACGGCACGGCTTGGTCGAGACACTCGTGCGGAAGCTAGCGCCGGAGGCCGATATCGAGATCGTTGGGGCGGTCCAGTGGAGCAAGGTGTCGAAGTATCGCGCGGGCGGTTTTCGGACGGCGGAAGAGCGCAACGTCCTCGGAATGGCGCTGCGCGCGCGGGAGGCCAACGCTGACGTCGTAGTGTTCGTGCGTGATCGCGATCGTGATGCTCAGCGCGAGAGGGATATCGAGCAGGGAATCGAGCTCGCGTCCGCCGCCTACGGTCACGCCCTTCGAATCGCTGGCGGCGTTGCGATCGAGGAGATCGAATCGTGGTTGCTCTCACTCTTGGGTGACGCCGGTGCCGAATCGCTGCGCAACCCGAAGGAGAAGCTCGCGGACAAGCACAACGTCTCGACCCTCGAGACGAAGCGAGGTGTTGTCGAAGCCCGTGACCTCAACGTGGTCCCGCAAAATGCAGCCTCATTCGTAAAGTGGCGCCACCGGGTGCGAGCGTCGCTCGAGTCGCGTTCTTAGGCAGGTCATTGGGCGATAGCTCCGTCGGAAGGATGCTCGCCTCCGCAAAGAACCTCACGGCGCATTCGCGATCTTCGCATACACCTCGAGGCGGCCTTCGTTCCAGAACGAGTAGTCCTGCGTTCCCCAGCCTCCGCGGGCTGCTCACACGGCTTTCGTTGCGTGAACGCTCGCTGTACTATTTGCGTACTTCTTGGAGGGACTTATGAACACAAAGCTTTTTGGTGCGGTCATCGTTTTGTCTCTGATGGCCTGCGGTGACAGCGGTAGCGGCGGAGCAGGTGGCACTGCCGCGGCGGGATCGGGCGGCACGAACACCGGCGGCACAGGCGGCGCGAACACCGGCGGCACTGGCGGCGCAAACACTGGCGGCTCGGGCGGTGCGAACACTGGCGGCTCCGGCGGCGCAAACACCGGCGGCACTGGCGGCGCAAACACTGGCGGCTCCGGCGGCACGAACGAAGCGGGCTCCGGTGGCGCAACCAACGGTGGCTCGGGCGGCGGCCAGGATATAACGGCGCAGTGTACCGATGCTTGCAACGCGGCGTACGACTGTGGCGTCGAGGGCGACAACTGCCCCGGCTTCAGCGGAGACCCTGCGGAAAAGGCTGCGTTCGTAGGGATGGTCGGCGCCGGCGGCTGTCTCGACGCTTGCATCGACAACCCGGTGCTCGTTGCCGTCATCGACCCGTCCAACTGTCAAGGGACCATCGCGACGCTCTCGGGCGCCAGTTCGGAGTTTGCCGACGCCTGCGCGAACGGCTTCTGAGCTAGAGGCGGCGAGCGCCGCTCCCAATGCGCGTCCACGGCGAGCCCTCCGACCAACCTCGGAGGGCGCCGCATCCGCGGCCGACTCGTGCCGACGGAGAGTGGCCGTCGCACCGAACGGCCGCGCCGATGCGACATTCGGGCGTCCGATAAGTTATCGCTGGGCCCAATGTCGCGCGTCCTCGACGCAGCTCGAGGAGACGGTGCGCAATCGAGATCGGCGCACGAAGAGGGCGCGCACAATCCGCGGCAATCGGGCTGCAAAACAACGCAAGGGTACCGCGCCGCTCACGGCCGTTTACAGCCGAAGCGACATTCGGGCGCCCGATAAGTTATCGCGCCGTCCAATGTCGCTGGCCGCTTGGCTTCACGAGCGCCGTCCAAGGTCGCTGGTCGCTTGGCTTCACGAGCGCCGTCCAAGGTCGCTGGCCGCTTGGCTTCACGAACGCGGTCCAAGGTCGCTGGCCGATCGGCTTCACGACGCAGCCCAAGGGCGCTGGTCGCTCGGCTTCACGACGCGGCCCGGCGTTCGGCGGGTGCGGCGGCCTGGCGAGCCGCGCTACCATTCGACGGATGAGGCGCGTAGCGACGAGCAACGTTGAACTCGGCCAATTGCAACCGCTGGGCAAAAAGCTGGTGTCGTTGGAGCTTGATGGCAGCGTCTCGGATGCTGGGCTCGCGGCGCTGGGCGCGTTCGGGGCGCTTGAGGAGTTGAACCTTACCGGCTCGCGCGTCGGTGACGCTGGGCTGGTCCATCTGAGCGGCCTGCGTAACTTGAAGCGGCTGTGGCTGGGCAACACGCGCGTGAGCGACGAGGGCCTGACGCAGCTATCGAAGCTGACGAAGCTGGAGCTGCTCAACTTGCGCGTTTCACGGGTTGTGGGGCCTGGGCTCGCGGCGCTGGCGCCATTGCGACGACTGAAGTTCCTCGGGCTCGACTTCACCGCGGTTGCCGATGCGGGGTTGATGCAGCTGGCGGCGTTGCCTCGCTTGGAGACGTTGGATCTCGGCGATTCAAAGGTCACCGGAAGCGGCTTCGCAAACACCGCGGGCTTTCGCAAGCTGAAGAACCTCTACCTTCAATCCACGCCGCTGACCGACGAGGGGCTCGGAGCGATTGGCGCGCTCCCCTCGGTCACCGAGCTGCTGCTGCAGAAGACCCGCGCGACGGATGCTTGGATGGCGCAGCTCGTGCCGAGCAAGCGGCTCCGCAAGCTGGTGTTGGCCTTCCGCTCCACGCGGGCGGGCGAGCATCTGACCCAGCTCGCACGACTCTCGCAGCTCCGCGAACTATGGCTGCTTGGTCACGCGCCCACCGAGCAGGGCTTCGAGAACCTCGCGCAGCTACGCAAGCTCGAGAGCCTCGTCCTATCGTCAGCGCGCGACGTCAAAAGCAGCAACGCCCTCAGGCGACGCCTGCGCAGCGCGTTGCCATCGTGCAAGGTCCGTGTGATTTAGAGGCGGGAACGCGGGTCTCGTTGATGAGGCCGCCAGGAATCGATATTGGCCCGCGCCGGATCCCCAACGTTGACGGCGCCGCTGTCGAGCTGAGAGACTCCGGCGATGTGCATGGAGAAGAAGCAGCTCGCCGTTCCGGTGAGCGACGAGGCGGCGCCGAATCCGAACGCCGACGTGGTCACCGTCGACGGGAAGTCGCCCATTCTTCGCGTCGACGACCCCCGTTTGGACTCCAGCGAACCGGGCATGCAGCGGCGCCGCAAAGTCCTCGCGGTGTTCGGCAGACAGTTTCCGATGGCAATCGAGTGGGCCGAGGTAATCGCAAGGAAGATCGAGGCGCCCTATGAGCAGGGTGTCTTCAAGGACAACTTGGGGTGGGCGCGGCCGGTGTACCCGGCGCCGAAGCAAGATACCTGCGCCCCTGCCAACACGTACGCAATGAAGCGTGCGAGGGCGAGCGGCGTGTGGGGCTTTGGCATTGAAGGCCACGCAGACGCGTCAACTGGCTGGAAGGTTCCTCCATCAAAGCGACAGAAGGGCTTCGTGAAGTATCGGCCAGGCATCCTCCCGAGCGTTGGTGACGTGTTCATCCTCTACCACGGTGGTTCGGCCCACCACTGTGGGTTGGTTTGCCAAGCGTCGCTTGCGCCGGATGACTTCTGGATCACCTGCGATGGTGGCCAACCCGATCGCACCGGCGAACTCCACCAGCGAGCCAATGGTAGATGGAAGCGGTCTTACAACAGGCCTGATCCAGATTATCCGCCGGACGCGCTGGCCGATCTGGAGGCGAAGGAAGCCGGGTATCTCGTTCCACGCAAGCTCGACTGTTCGGACCCATTCAATCCGGGGATCTCGAATTTTTACGTAGGGGGCGGTAATGAAACGCTCTATGGCTGGCGCAATCTGACGGCGGACGGGGTGTTGATGGAGAAGGAGGAGTTCGACCCCCCCAACACCCCAGAGTTCGACATCAGGGGCACCGAAGCCGACTACCTCGATATGAAAAGGCGGATCTTGCGAGTCGACGAGCTGGCCAAGATGGAAGCAGAGTGGCGCAAAAAGCACTACCACCCGACCGAGATTTAGCTCCGCCTCACGAACCGTGCGCCTTTTGGAGCGCGTCCCTGGTCCGCTGGTCGAGCTCGCCGGTCACCTCGATGCCCTGCTCCTGCTGAAACTCCTCGATAGCAGCGCGATCCGCTTCCAGTGCTTCCGCCTCGGACTCGCCCTGGCCGCCCGGTTGCTTACGGAAGCCCAGGTGCTCGAGACGTTTGCGGACGCCCGTCCTCTCCTCGATGGGATCCAGGTCGCCGATGCGCAGCTCGTACTCGACGTAGAGCTCGGGGAACACGACCTTGACCTCCCGCACGTGGACGGGCACCTGGATAGTGAAGTTCCCCTCAGCGTCCGTCGCACCCTCGAGCGGAGCACCAAGACCCTCGACCTTGAACTTGGCGTTTCGCAGGCGCTCTTCCTTCAAGGCGAGGCGCAGCGTCTTTCTTGGAATGACGGTCGAATAGCTGTTTGAGCTGCCCTTGGTGAGCGACATGCCTTGCCGCTCTGCGTGCGGAAGGTAGACGATGTCGCCTGGGTGGAGGATGCTCGGCTTCTTCCTCTTGGCCTTGATCTCGGCGTTCTTTGGGTCGTTCCAGACTTTGTCTGCGTCGAAGCCGTGGATGAAGGCGAGCCGCGCGAGATGGTCTCCCTGGCGGATGACGTGAGGCTGCAAATCCCCTTGAGCTGCCTCTCCCTCGAGCGGCATCTCGGGAAACACGAGCATCCCGCCGGTCGGGATCTCGAGCTCCGCTTTCCCGTCTTTGTCCGTCCTGCCGCCCACTTCGGAGCCATCGTCGAGCTTCGCCACAAACCGCTGGAACGGCACCGGACTACCGTCCTGATCCTTGAGCTCGATCTTTGTCGGCGGCGGCGGGGCTTTCGGCGGGGCGTCTTCTGCTAGGGCCGGGGAGTTGAGCAGGATCTTAGGGCCGTCGAGCTGCATGTCCTTACCCATCATCAAGGAGGCCTGCGGGCTCTTCGCGACCAGCCTGTCGCTCAGCGTGAGCTGCGTATCGCTCGACTTGAGCGACAAGCCGTCCTTGTCCACCTTCAGCTTGCCGCCCTCTCCAGTCGTCACGATGGCCGAGGCAGCCAGTTCAATGCGATCTTTGGTCATTCGGATGGAGCTGTCGCCCACTTTCAGCACGACTTCTGCGTCTGAAGAGAGCTCGAGGCGATCGATCCCCGTCAATATCGCCGTGCCCTCAGCGTGCGTCGTCCAGCTCCGCTTCTTATCGTTCTTCCCGACGATCGTAGTCGAGCAGCCAAGCACCCGGACGGTCACATCGTCGGCGTACACAAGCTCTGAAAGACCCTGAATGTCGCGCCGTTCGCGGCCTTCCACGCGCGTCGTCAGCATACCTGTCACGCGCTGATCGGAATTGCCGGAGACGGCATCGAGTCGGTTGCCGTCGACCTTGCTGTTGTGGTCACCCTTGATGTGCTGCTCGAGGTTCTTGTCGATCGTGTCCAGACGGTTGCCAATGATCTGGATGAGCTCGTCGTTCTTTACGCGCAGGGTGTGGTTCTGCTCGACGACCTCGTCGTAATCCCGCTGGGCATGCAGATAAATCTGCTCCTTGTGCTTTGCGTCGTCGAAGGACAGCTCGTTGAAGCCACCTCCTCCTGGCGAACTCTGCGTGCGCCAGCCGCTCCTGGTCTTCTCCTGCGGCAGCAGGAACGCTGAGGGATGAGTCGCATTGTAGAGCGAACCGATGACCATGGGCTTGTCTGGGTCTCCGCCCTCAAACACGACCACCACCTCCATTCCGACGCGCGGAATGAACTGCACGCCCCAACCAGCGCCCGCCCACGGGTGCATCGTGCGGATCCAGCAAGAGCTGTTGTCGTCGTTCTTACCGTCCCGATCCCAGTGAAACTGAACCTTGATCTGGCCCAAGGCGTCGACGTGGATCTCGCTGCCAAACGGCCCTACGACGACAGCGGTTAGGGAGACCTGAACGCTGCGCCGCTTCGGCTTCGGTGGAACGAACGGCATCGAGGCCGGCGCGCACTCGAAGGTGTTCTCGTAGACCTGGTAGCGGTCACCGCTAGGCTGGCTTCGCCCAAGGTGCTCGACGGAGGTCACGACGTACGGCTGATCGAACCTCGCAACAGGGTGACCGACGAGCGAGAACTTGTGGCCAGGCTCGAGATCTGCGCAGCCGCCAGCGCCACGGCCGATGGCCGCTCGCCGCCGCGACTGGCGGAGCATTCGCGGCGCCTCGTCGCTCGGGAGCGTCCACTGCGGAAACAGGAACGGACCGTGATGATCGTAGACTTCGAGATACGGCGGCGGATGGTCGCCGAGCGCAGTCTCAAACGCGGCTCCCGCCACCCCAGCGTTGATGGAGGCTGAGGCGCTGAGGCCGCCAACCACGCCAGGCGCGCTAACGCTTAGCTCACCCGTTACTGACGCTGCGACGCTCGCCAGCGTCTTCAGCCCGGACTCGGGGAAGGGCGCCACCGACAGCGCGCGGCTCGAGAGCTTGGTGAGCGGTCGAGCCGGATCATAGTCGCGGAACTCGGCGGCAGTCGCGCGCGTGCTCGTTCCGAATTCGAAGCGGGTGATCTTGTCGCCGTGACTCGTCATCGTCCCCTCTTGGAGCAGAAACTCCAGCGGGGGCGCCGGGCGCGACGCGAGCGTGCCGATGACGGAGCCGGCCGTAACGGTAGCGCCGGCGTCACCCGAGACTGACACCCCGACGCCAACGCTGCCGACCGCCGCGCCGCCCAGGACGACGGTCGTACAAGCCGCCAGTGCCGCGGGGTCGTCCACGCCGATGGGCGGGTAGAACGAAGCGTCGTCTCCGCAGATAAGGGTGTCACCTGGAAGAATCGCCGAGCTAAGCGAAGCCACGGCGCCGACGACCGCACCCGTCACCGCGCCGGCCGCGGGCAAGATCGTGGACACTTGGGCCAGCGCGTCATCGACCGGGCCACCCGCGGGAAAGTAGAAGTAGATGCCCGCTTCGGCGAGAAGGCGGGTCACGAAGGCGTAGTCGGTCTCTTCATACTGGGTGCAGTAGTCGCGCACCGGATACGCCTTCGACAACTGCCAGCGCACGGCGATCCCCGCTTCGTTCAGTACGCTGGCGACCACGTCGAGCACCCGCATTTTCTGAAAGATGCGCGTGCGACGCTTGCGTTTGAGGAGCCACAGCCGCGGAACGAAGTGCACCTGACAAGCCGCGCGCCCAGCGTCGACCGACCCGCTCACTCGCAGTGAAGCGATCACTCCAAAGAAGGCCCGTATACTCGAACCGATCGTCCACGTGAGGATGGCGCTCTGTCCCAAGGCTGCGCGTTCGGTCTCGTCGCCATCGATGGTGGTGGTGGTGACGAGGCGAAATGAATACGCGCTCGACATCGCCTCGCGGCCGCGGAACGACACGACGCTGAACGTGTCCGGGGCCAAACCATTCACCATCAAGGAGTAGGGGTTCACGGCGAGCAGAAGACCACGCGACCTATGCACACTCAAGTAGTCACCTTGGCCGCCGCATGTACAATCCTCGCCCATGCGAGTTGCCCTTCTCACCATCGCTTTGCTCGGTGCTTGCAGCTCGCCGGCGCCGTCGCCTCCCACGACGCCGCCGGGGTTGAAGACGGTGGTCGCAGAAGTGAGCCCAGCGCCAGCGGCGCGTCGCTCATTCGTGGCGAACGGTCCGGCTGTGGCGGTGGAGACGCGTGCTCCTGTGTCGACGGCGTATGCGCTCTCGCCCGATGGCTTGCTGCTAGCGCTGTTCGTGGCGCAAGGGGGAGGGGTTGCGTTCTACGACGTCGACCGAGGCATCATCGTGGGACGCGCGCTCCTGCCGAGGCCGCCGGGCGAGCTGCAATTCTTCGAGTGGGCAGGGGACGACGCGCTGGTGATTGCCACCGATGACACGGTCCTGATTTACGACGGACGGACGGGCTCTCTGCGTGGTTCGGTAACGGGTCGCGTGCGCGGGTTCATTGCAACGGACCGCGGACCTGCGTTCGCCACCAGCGAGACGGCAGCGCCCTCGAAGCCCACGCAGCTCACGCTGCATCCGTTGGCGGCGCCCACCGAGACGCTTACTTCGCTCACGATTCCATCGCCGGTGCGTGCCGTTTCCGATCTCGGGAAGGGGACCTTCCTAGTGACGACGGAGACCGCTGCTGCGGCGTTCGACGTGAGCGGCAAGTCGTTGTGGACGGTGAGCGGAAACTTCTCCCAGTCGGCGTTCAACCCGGAGACCGGCTTGCTCTTGTGGCCTGTGGACGGCGAGCTTCACGCGCTCGACACTGCGACCCGAAACCCGCGACCCGCGCTCAAGGGGGCCCGCGTCCTGGGCCGAGGAATCCGAGCGCCGTGGTTCTATCAGCCGGTCGCGCCGATTGTGACCCGCGACACGAGTGGCGTTGTTGAGGCCGTCGATATGCGCAAACCAGGCTCTCCCATCCGCCTCGGTCAGAACCTGAAAGCGTTTGCCATCTCCGCGGGCTCCACCCATGCGGCGATCGGGACCAAAGAGGGCGTCATCTCGATCGTCGATCTCGCGACAGGAGCGAGCCGCTCAATCGGTCGGGTGACCGACGACTTCTACCGCATGGAGCTCACGCGCGACGCCAGGTTCGTCACAACCATCAGCCTCAGTAGAACCCAGGTACTGCGTGGGGACTCGCCCGACGGCAAGCCAAACGAAGCGCTGTTCACGTTACCGCGCGTGTGCTCGCTCCACACCAGCGAGAGCGGCGAGCTGCGCCTCGCGGACTGCGACAGGAATTGGTTCGACCTGCGTGGCGCCGGGAAAGAAGGCTTCCAGCCGCGCGCGTTGGACCTTCGCGATGAGCAGTGGGCGGGTGACCCGGCGCCGGTCGAGGGGCCCGACGGCACCGCCTTTACCGCACGCTGTAGCAAGCTCCCGCCGGTCACGCTTGGCCTCGTCAGCGGTGAGAAAGCGGCGCCCGGCCGCGAGAGCTCGCCCACGTACGGTCGCCGCGTAGGCGATCTGCGCTCCGTAGGCAAAAGCCCGAACGGCGCCTTCGAGGTGCTGCATGAAGTAGCGGAGTTAGAAGGCGCGCCGGGCTTCGAACTTGTGATGGGCGTGCAGGTGAAGGAGCTCAAGAGCGGCCGCACCCGCTTGCGCGTGCGCTCGAGTGACGTGGGCTTCGCCTTCGACCCCGATGGGCCTCTGTTCGCCGCAGGCGGGTGCAACCAGACTGACTCGTGCCGACCTCGAGGAAATGGGCCAAAGGGTCCTGTGCCCTTCGAGCCGGGAGCGAGTCATTCCACCGAAGGTGGATGCAGCAACAAGAATGACTCGCGCCTTCAAGAAAAACCGCCGAAGGCCCCTTGTCCTTCCCACTTTGGCGCGAGTCATTTCGCACTAGCACCGGTACCGGCTGTCTCTATGCCCACCCGCGCACGCGCGCACCAGATCGACCTCTACGACCTGACGACCGGCAACCTGGCAGAGAGCGTGCCCGCCCACGGCGGCGGCGAGCGACCGTTCTTCGCCAACCGCGGCAACGTCATTGGCTTCCACACCGCAGCCGGCGTCCGCTTGGTACGGCGCGCCGACCAACGCACCCTCGACGTACACGCCTTCACCCATGACGAACACTGCGACATCTTCGCCCTAACGCCCGACGGCGGCTTCGAAGGCGAGCCCCACGGCGCCCTCGGTTTTCGACTCGGCAACGACCTGCGCACCAGCGAGATCGTCTTCGAAGGACCCACCTTCGAGGCCCAGCGCAGAACGAGCCTGGTGGCCGCGTTGTTCGAAGGCAGGTAGCTCGGGCTGTACGTGCGCCTTCGAACCGGGTCGGCGTCTCGGCGAGGTGACCGCCGACGGACGTGGCGCTGCGTGGGCCCAATCACTAACCTTCGCCCATCATGCCTGACCTCCGTTCGTATCTCGCCGCCTTGCCGACCGTGCTTCACCTGCTTCATGCCGCATGTGGCGACGACAGCGCAGGAGGACGACCTCGACGGGCGGCGCGGAATGCAGCGCCTCGAACACTGTAGTGCGGGGCTCTTCCACTGCACCAACGCCGCCGCGAGCTTCTTCACCTGTGCCGAATACGGCGCCGGTGACGCAGCGACCTTCGAGAAGAGCCAGAGCAACCCGCGCTCGCGCTGAGCGAAGCTCGCTCAGCCACCCAGCGGCGACGTGTACACGCTCAGCTGAAGCTGCGGCGCGTTGCAATCGACCGCGGTGAGGTCCGACTTGACCAGTGGGTCAGGAATGTACGCCCATCCCGCGCGCCCCTGACCGAGGGGCACCAGCTCGTCGTGGTCACCCCACCCTGCGTCGTCCACGACGAGCGGCTCGGTGAGAAAATTGCCGTCGAGATCGATCTCGACAAGACGCGACTCGGAGGGTCTCTTCAGCGTCAGGTTGGTGGGATCGTCGATTCCGTGACGACGCATGACTCCGTACCCGAGCAGGTAGCGACCAGGGGCAATCTCAGTCAACGACGAGTTCGACAGGTAGCCGTCCGGGTCTTGCAGGAGCCAATTGATCTCTCCGTCCATCGATCCGTCGGGGTTCCACTGAGCGAGGCCGATGCTGGTCCCGGGGGCCTCAGGATAGCCCGGGGGCACGGCTTCGCCGGGGACTCCGACGAGAAGGCCCACGTAGCCACCGTCGGGGCGGGCCAGTATCGTCGACGCGGCGCCCTTGTTCGCGAGGGCGTCGATGTTGATGTGGTGGAACTCCGTAGGCGGGCCGTCTTCGAGACGGAACACGTTCGCGCCGATGCCACCGATGGCCGCGTCATTGTAGTCCGTGCTGCACATGTGCGCGTATTTGCCGGTCTCCGGGTTGTACGCCACACGATTGCTGAGCGTGTGGCCGGTGCCGCAGGCCCAGGACCAACCGCGCGTCGTCATGGTTTCGCTGGCGCGATCCATCACCAAGAACGCATCGGCCTCGTGACAGCTGCCCGGTCCGTCTTGGCCACCGACCGTCGCCTTGACGGCGATGCCCCACGTGGTGTCGTCATTGCCGAGTCGGAGATAGTTGTTGGCGTACTCCCAGCTACCGATCGACTTGTGCACGATGTACCGCTTCGGCTCGCTCTGGATGTCGCCGTTGGTCCATTCATACAGCCACATCTCGTCGTTCATCTTGTCCCCGCAGAGATAGGGATTGGTCATCCAATCTGCGGCTTCGTGGGTGGCCAGAACGTCCTTGTCGAATCCAGCGGTACCCGACGGCACGCGACAGAGCACCCCGATGGTCTGGCAGTCGTCGCTCACGGCGATGCCGTGCATCTCTTCGCAATCCGGGAAGTGGCGCTGGTCCGCAACGACCAACGTGCCGCTGGGGTCATCGATGTCGGCGACCACGATGGCAGCCGAGGTCGGCCCCTGCTCCGGGAACGCCAAGTCCTCGCCGACGGTGACCGAGGTGAACATGCGGGCCTCGGGGCCGGCATTGCAGCTCGCGTGGTACATGCGCCGCGGTACGTCCCCTCCCGGGAGGTAGGTAATGGTGCGGATCGTCCAGTCCCATTCGCACGCAATGGGTTCGTCGCCGGGCGCGTCGAGGATCGTGTGGTGCACGCCAGGCTCCGAGGCGGGCGACGGCGACCCGCCGGAACCCGAGCTCGGGTTGTTCTGCCCACCCTCGCCTGACGTACCGCCGTTTCCTCCGCTGCTCGCATCCGATCCGGACGATACGCAAGCAACGAGGTGCCAGCTCAACACGACCCCTGCAAGACCTTTAGTATGCATGCTTCAAAGCGAGCAATGACCGTACCACCATGGAATTGCATACGTTTCGGCGCGGCCAGCCACGCCATCCGCGTCGGTCGCGAACGTTGCTACGTCCAGCCGGTCCTCGTCCCGTTCTGAGGGCGGGTGCGGTGCTATGCAGTCTTGTCGGAGCCAACGCCTGACCAGCGCGCGCTCGTCGCCCTCGTCAACGCCGAGACCGCCGCTTGCACGGGCAGGACAAAGAGCTCGTCGAACTCAAGGGCCGCGTGCCTGCACCGCGCCCTCTCCCGCAGAGGCGCGGGTTTCAACGAAAGGTTGAAGGCACCGAAATAAATTCAACTATTCGGTGCGACGCTCTACCGCGCGCTGCGTCCTTGATTGGTTGCCAGTTGTGCGCGTGGTTCGGGTACTCGGTAGCGGTGTCGGGCGATGCGGCGCTCGTGGGCGCGTTCGAACTCAACGGCGCCGGTAGCGCGTACGTGTTCAGCCGCAGCGGCATGACGTGGACCGAGGACGCCAAACTCACGGCTAGCGACGCGACTGCGTTCGACGTCTTCGGCTGCGCGGTGGCGCTCTCCGGTACTACGGCGATCGTGGGCGCGTTCGACACCGACTTGAGCAAGGGCAGCGCCTACGTCTTCCTGTTCGACGACAAGCTCGACCTTGGCGAAGCCTGCACTGACAACGCCGAGTGCTTCTCTGGCTTCTGCGCCGACGGCGTGTGCTGCAACACCGCCTGCGGCGGCGCTAGCGACCAATGCCAGGCGTGTAGCGTCGCTGCGGGCGCAGCGGTCGATGGCACCTGCACGTCGGGCTGCAACGACGCCAACGAATGCACCACCGACAGCTGCGACGCGGCGACCGGCTGCGCACAAAACGCAGTAGCGGATGGCACGCCCTGCAACGGCGGTGAATGCCAGAGCGGTGTGTGCACCAGCCAGGGAGGTGGAGGAGCTGGCGGCGAGGGCGGTCTGGGCGGTGAAGCCGCAGGAGCCGGCGGTAGCGGAGCCGGCGATAGCGGAACCGGCGGTAGCGGAACCGGCGGCAGCGGAACCGGCGACGAGAGCGACGGTTGCTCCTGCCGGGTGATCGGAGCGCCGGTGGAGAACCGCGCACCGCACGAACTCGCGTGGATTGCGCTTGCGACCCTCGTCGCTGCGCGGATGCGTCGTCGCCGCGCCGCTTGAGCCGCAGGCGAGTGCGCCTCATGGAACGCGGCGCTCCTCAGTGACTGACGTGCGAAGTGCGGATGACGGGCAGCAAGTTCGTTCGAAGCGCGTTCGCGCTCAGCGCGCGAGCTGCGCTGCGAACCAGCAGTCACGCTTCCCGACGGCCTGGAGCTCCGCCCCGCGCTTGCGCTTGATCGCGGTCATCGCGGACTCGTCCGACGTGGCCTCGAGCTCCGCCGACATATCGGCCAGCCACGCGCGCCAGCGCGGCGAGGTCAGGCGCTGCTCGAAGATGGCCACGGCCACGCGAGCGCGCTGCGACTCGTCGAAGGACTCGTCAATCTCGGACGGCATCGTGCACATCTGCGCGACGTCCCCCGGCTCATCCGCCTTCTCCGGCTTGTAGATGCGCATCGTCGTCTCGCCCTCCTGTTCCTTCGCGGGCACCACGAGGAGCACCCCACCGACCTTGCACGGGGCATCGGCGATCGCCTTGCGACCCGCCGCTCTGTCTCCCGCCAGAGTCTCGGTGGCGACCACCTCGCCGCGGGAATCCTTCAGCACCAGCTTCACGAGGCTGTTGCCGGCGACCGTCGCGACGACGCTGCCGGCCTCCAACCAGCCGGCGGGGACCTCCTTGCCGACCGCGCCCACGCAGCGTCCGTGGTCGACCGACGGGCCCGCTGTCGGCGCGTCTCCGGTCTCGCTGCCGGAGGGCATCGACTCGGAGGGCAGCACCGGGTTTCCGCCACAAGCGACCTGGAGGACGAGGAGGACGGGGACGAACCGGCGGGTGGAGAACCTCATGGTGCCGAAAGTAGGCCCTGCCCGCATGTGCTGACAAGTTACGCGCAGGGCCAGACTTCTCTGCGGACCTGACGTAGTCGGACCTCGCGATCAGGTCTGAGTTCGAGGGCGTTGCGAATCGGATTGGCGATCTCGTTCACGCGGTTGTGGAGGGGGCATTGCGACATCCAGGCGCCCGATGGTTCATCAAGAGGCCCAATGTCGCACGTGCGGTCCGCGATCAGAGGTCAGCGATGTTCGCGTTTGCGGAGTTGCGAGCCGCTTGGAGGGCTGCGCGACGCCGTCTGCGAAGCGCAACGCCCAACGCCGCTAGCACGGCCCACGCAGCACGCGTGGGATCCGACGCTGCCGCTGTCGTGCAGTTACAGCCGCCGTCTTCGGATGGGTCAGCGCCGCCGGCCGAGCCGCCGTTGCTACTCGAGCCGCCGTTGCCAGCCGGGCCGCCGCCACTCGAAGCGGCTCCCTCTCCGCCGTTGCCGCTTCCACCAGCGCCTCCACCACCAGCGCCTGCACCACCTTGGGGCACGCACTCTCCTGCGTCACACACGCCATCGTCGCAGGGAGCACCGTCGGGAAGGAGCTCGTCGTCTGGACAGGCTGCGCCGACTCCGTCGCAGACCTCGGCCTCGTCGCAATCCGAAGCTGGGTTGCGGCAAATGAGCCCCTGGTCGACGAAGCTGTCCTCCGGGCAGTTGGGGCCGGCGCTTCCGCAGCTCTCCGCGACATCGCACGGGCCCGCCGATTCACGGCAACTCACGCTCGAGCCAAGGATGCGGTCGACGCAGCTGTTCGTGCTTCCGGGGCCGCCTTCGCAGGTGTCCTGCGCGTCGCACACCCCGCTCGGCGCGGACCCACACGGGGTGTCTGCCGGTTCGCCCTCGTCTTCGCAATCCGTGCTCGCGCCGTCGCAAAAGTCTTCGAGATCGCAGTCGCCGATACTGTCGCGACACGACGTCCCGCTCGCGAGCAGCTCGTCCTGCGGACACTCGCCCGCAGAGCCCGTGCAGGTTTCCTCGGCGTCGCACAACCCAGCGGCGACTCGACAAACCACGCCCGCCGGTTCGAGCGCGTCGGTTGGGCAAGCCACCCCCGCGCCATCGCATTGGTCGGCCAGGTCGCAGTCTCCCGTTGAAGGTCGGCATACCGTCGAACTCGGCGCGACCGCGTTGACGGGGCAGGTGGCGCTGCTCCCTGTGCAGCTCTCAACCACGTCGCACACGCCGGCAGATGGGCGGCACGTCGTCGCGGCGGGGAGGAACTGATCGGCTGGGCAGTTCGCGTTCGCGCCGGTGCACGTTTCGGCGACGTCGCAAGCCCCCGCGCTCGCACGGCACTCTACACTCGACGCCGCGAAGGCGTTCGCAGGGCAAGTGAGCGAAGTTCCGTCGCACGCTTCGGCGACGTCGCAAGCGCCGCCCGAAGCGCGGCATTGCGTTCCCGCGCTGATCGGCCCGCACGTACCGTTGACGGCCGCGCCCGCTGCAGTGCTGCACGCTTGACAGTCCGTTGTGCCGCCGCCGCAGGCGACGTTGCAACAAACCCCGTCCACACACTGACCTGACTGACAATCCTCGTTCGAGGCGCAGTCCGCACCGTTCGGCGAGGCGAGGACGATCCCGCGGAGGAAGACGCGGTTCGCGTCCTCCCCGGGCACGAAGCGCTCGTACGCCGCCAGCGCGCTGCCGTCCCCGAGCGCCGCCGCCGAAGCGGAGACCTCGCTGTCCGCAGGCGACTGCGAGATGTTGAACCACCCACCGATCGGCGCCGGCGTCGCCGCGTTCGACACCCGCAGCCCGCTCACGTCCGCCGCCCCACCCAGCACCAAGAACTCCGAACCGCCCAACGCCATCGCCGCGTACGACGCCGTCGGGGAGCCCGGGGGCAGCGGCACATTCACCCCGCTGAGCGTGCGTAGGAAATCAACGCCGTAGACCAGACAGTCGGTCGAGGTGCAGCGCATGGCCAGAGGGTTGGTGGTGGACGACGACGGGGCGCCAAACGTCGCGGAAGGTCCGGTAAAGGTCCCCCCCGAGGTGAGGCGTCGGAACCGTGGGGTATCGCTCCCGTCGCGCCAGAGGACGACGTGGCCCACTCCGTCCGCGGAGGCCGCTAAACCTGGGCGCAGACCAAGACCATCGTTCACCACGACAATGGGAGTCCCATCCAGGACCTGCCCCGAGGGTAGCAACCGCTGGACCCGGACGCTGTCCTGGATACTCAAGAAAGCCTGAGACTGCCGCTGAAAGACCGCGAACGTGGCGCCATCCCAGGTAACGGCGAGTCGCCGCTGCGGCAGGTTCGGATCGAAGCCGGACAGGGCAATAGAACCGAGGTCGAGGGGCGGCCCTACCATGGGGACGCGTCCAGCCTGTACGGACACCCCCCCACCCGCCACAAGATAGTTGGTTCCATCGAAGGCACCGCTCACAAGCCGGACAATATCGGGCGCGGGAGTTGAAAAAATCATGAAGGGCGCCGGGTCGATCGGGGTAGCCGCCGCGCTGAAGCGTTGACCATAGACAGCCGTCGTCCCGAGGCGTCGATCTCCCCAGGCGACGAGGTACTGGCTCTGGCCAGCAATGACTGCCGGAGAGAACTGAGGGTTCGTGCCGAGGTTCAAGGTCACAGCCGAAACTTGGACCCCGCTGGAATCAACGACGCGAAGGTTGGCGTCGCTGACGTTGGAGCTCAGCGGGCCACCCAGCACCCCTTGCGACACCACAAACCCTCCGCCGGGCCGTGGGTATACGGCCAGTAAGGCTTGTGCCCCAAACGGGACAAACGGCGCCCCAATGCCGTTCCCGTTCGCGTCGATGCGCTGAAGTGTACCAAGCGGGTCCAGAGAAGCGAGATAGCTGCCGCCAATCCACCCGAGTCCGTGGACACGCGCGGTATTGACGATGGGTCCCAAAGAACCGTCGCTGTTGATCCGTCGGAAACTCCCACCAAAGCCATCCGATCCAGCGGCGACCGTCGATGATCCATCGGATGCGAGGATCGATATCGGCCTGGAGCTGAACAGGACATCGATCGGGTTCGCGTCCAGCGTGATCCCCGATGGGGTCATGCGCCTCACCCGCCCTTCGCCCAGATGGATGATGAAGTTCGTCCCGTCGAACGCAACAACGTGGCTGCTGCCGAAGCCCGAGGCAGTTCCAACTAAGGTTCCGAACGGGTCGAGCAGCGTCCCCGCGGCGTCGATGCGCCGGGAAAGAACGTCCCCTCCCAACCGATACGTCACCACACACCGTTCTGCGCTGCACGCCGTGCTGCCGCTCGAAGGCACGTCCCATGCATGAGACGCGACCTCCGATCCGTCCTCGTTGATGAGCCGCGCCAACAGGCCGGTTGCAGTGCTCGTGACAATGAGAAAGCCGTTGCTCATCGCCCCGACGCCCAACACGCCTAATGAGCTGAATTGCGGATTCAACGCGTGACGGGTGGGCGTCGGGTCCACCATCGTCCCGTCGGGTGTGAGTCGGATGCGGCTGATACCTCCGCTGTCGTTCCAGGCGGCCATACACATCGTCGCGGTACACGCTACAAGAGGAGGGCTGGCCCCAGAATCATCCGGCCCCAGCACAGGCGCATCCGTCGCGCTCTCCGGCCCCACCACTGGATCCAACGTCGCCGGATAGGCGCTCTCGGCGAGGAGGTCGGCGGGGACGGCGAGCTCGATGGCGTCGCGGGTCCAGGTCGCGGGGACGGGCGTCTCTGCGCCGGTGGAGTCGATCCAGGTGCCGTGGCCGTAGACGACGCCGCCACCATCGGTGGTGAAGTGCAGGCCGGTGCGGTCTTCACGTGAGAACTCGCCATTGTCGATTGCAACGCGCACCACGAGATCGCCTTGGCCCGCCGGCTCCGATTCGAACGTCCAACCTTGCTCCACGCCTTCGTCGCGGCCGCGCAGCCACTCGCTGGCGCCATCGCCCGTGCGGACCAAACCGCCCTTGGGGTCCGAGGCGAAACTGCGGTTCGTGGGCCAGGACCAATTTTCGCGCTTTATCTCGGTCGTCTTGAAGGTCATCCCGCCTTCGACCGGCTCGCCCATACTCGCAGCCGGTACGACGTAGAAAGCTTGCTCACGTGTCTCGCCGTACCAGGTCGTCGAGCCCGACTCGAACGTGCCGCGGGTCGTTGGGAGGAACGCGAGCCGACCAAGGGCCATCATCTCCCCGAGCTCGATCTCAACCGTACGAGCAGACGGCGCACGATTCTGCGGCGCATTGTCGACGGGCGCCGACTCCGGCCCGCGCCCACCGCCAGCCGTCTCCGGCGACGAGTCTGGCTCCAAACAAGAGACCAGCACGCTAAGGGCAGTGACGAGCAGAGACGCGTTGCGACGATGCCACATAGCAATTGGCTATCACCCGCAATTCCCGGCGAAAAGACGGAAAGTGAGCATCTTGCCGGCAAGCCTCCAAGACGTTATCGCAGTGGCTCATCACACGGAGACGCTCGGAGCGTCCTCACAGCGGTTGAAGAAGCCTAGCCGAGAAATGCCGTCCTGCGTGGCGATCTGCTGCCTGGTTGTGCGTTTGGGGTCGGCCAGCGCTTTGCTCTTATTGTGAGAGTGGGACCGTGGTTGCGTCCAAGGCTCCCTGCGGGGCAACGGCTCATCCCCCCAGCCCAGCCTTCCTCATCTCTTCCCCGAGCCAGCTCATGGTCTTCTCATACCTGTAGCGAGCCTGCCTCTCCTCGATACCGAGTTGTCTTGCGCTCTCGGCGAGCTTCTTTCCTTCGATGGCGGTGTCTCGCACGAGGGCCCAGTCGATGGGGTCCATTCGGGGGACGAGGGGGAGGACGACGGCTTGTACGCGTTCCCTCATTTGGTCGAGGGCGACGGTGTCTTCGGGGGTGGCGGCGGGCTGGGTGGCCATCATGCAGATCGCGGCTGCGGCCATGATGGCGTTCACGGCTTTCTTCTTCACGTCGCGGCGCGCCTCTTCGGTGTCGAACAGGTAGCCGGCGCTGACGATGGTCGAGATCTCCGCTGTGGCGCGGGTGATGGCGAGCGAACGCGTGCGCAACTTCGCCTCCATGCGGCAGTGGTCGAGCATGTGGTAACGCACAGCGCGGAAGGTGCGCTGCTCAAAGGCTTCACGGCTCAGCTCGCCCAACTCCAACGCCAGCTCACATAGCTTGTCCATCCCGGCTTGGAACAGCTCCTCGGCGTCCACGCGATCCCCGCGCGGGGCGATTTTGTAGGCCATCGCGCGCACGGCGTCTTTGCACTCGGCTACGCGTTGGCGCTGGGCCGGGCTTAGCGCACTAGCCACGGCCGTACTTCTTTCGCAGCGCATCGAGGTCATCGAACTGCCCGATCTCCGTCTCCTCGGACTGTTGTTTGGGCACCCGGTCGCCGAAGTGCTCCGTGCCGAGCGCCCTCATCACTGGGTGCACCGCGTAGAGATCAATGAAGAGGTGGCGGACGGCCTGCAGCGCCTCCGCGTCGAGCAACTTCTCGAACCCTGCAACCGCTTCATCTGCGAGCTCCTCGAGCTGCTCGTCTTTCAGCATCCGCCGAGTAAAGCAGCGTGAAAGAAAGCCTTCAATCGCGATGCGCTAGACTGCGACCGCATGGAAGCGTCGGCGCCCTACACCCCAGCCGAGGAGGCGTTCGCGCGGGACCTCGCACATGAAGTTGTCCGGCATTGGAAGGTGCGCCTCTCCCCCCGCGAGCAAGTCGGCATGGCCGAATACCTCGAGGACTACCTCCTGTGCGCCCGCACCGGCCTCGCCATGTTGCGCGCCTGCATCGCCGCTCCCCAAGACCGTGCCGTGCGCGACATCGCGCTAAAGGGCCTTGGCGAACTCGCAGCCGATTACGATCACGAGCGCGACGGGCCGCTGTAGTGAGCCTCGGGCGTCGAGCGCGACGCTGAATCCGCCAACGGTTGTTCGTGGTCCCGTCTCCGAATCGCTGGCTCCAGAGAGGTCTAGCAGGCTGATCGGTAACAAATCAGACCGGGTACATAGGTGAAATAGACCGACGAAGCGGAGAACCTAAGGCGCTATTGCAGGCCACTGGCACGACCCGTCTTTACAGGTCAATCCACCGATGCAATCCGCGTCTGACTCACATATCGGCAAACAAAGCTTTCGGCCATCTGGAAGAGGAGGCGCGTCCCAAGCGCAGGTTGCCCCAGCTACGCAGTCGCCATCCCCATGCAGGGCGTCGGCACAGTCAATGGTGCAGAAATTGCTCCCATCAGGCAGTTCCAGCGACGCGTAACAGCCATTCGCGCAGCTGCCCTCCGTCAGGTATGGCCCACACGGGACCAATCCGTTTACTTCCGGCGCACAATAGTCAATATCGGAAAAGCACGCTGTCTCCGGCCGGCACGTTACGACCCCCGTGCAACGAAACAAGCAAAGCCCATCGAAGCACTCTGTGCCGAGCGGACAGCTGTTGTCCACCCCACAAGCCGCTGCACAATAGAGCTTATGGGCGAGCCCAGGCTCGGGCCCCCGTTCATCCAACCAAACCGGGCATCCCGCTGGGCAGCCTAAGCCTTCAATCGCACCAGGCACTTCGTCGAAGTAACCAGGGCAGGCTATCTCGTCCCAGATGCCATAACTGTGAACGCCGCTGGAACCGCCTGAAGCGGCTCCGCCTTCATTCGGCTGCGAATCTTCACTAGGCCAAACCACAATCCCACCGCAACCAACAAGTACGCAAGGGCTCAGAGCGAGAAAAGATAGTCGCATATTCCCCTCTCGATGCAGGGTGGGAAGGGGCAGGTAGTTGTCGAGCAGCGAATGCCTACCGGACAATCAGAGTCGAGCGTGCAGGGTGGACTACAAAGCCCCGGATAGGCGTCTTCGCCATTGTCATAAACACATGTATGACCTCCTAAACATGGCTCCCCGGCTTCTTCGCATTCGGAAGTGCAAAGCGCGCCTCCATTGATCTCAAGACGATAGGGGCACTGTGCGGAGCAGGGTTCTCCGTTTTGTGGCGCATATACTTCGCAACGGGAACTAACGGTACCGGGCGACGGGGTACAGTAGCCATAGCCGACGCACTCAAAGTCGTCAGCGCACGAGCTTGGAACCTGAACGTCGCAGGCACCTGGCAGACAAACGTCAAGCTCCTCCGCCGCTTCATCCGAATAGCCACAAGTGAACCCTGCGCTGCATTCAGGGCAAGGCGTCGTGCAATAAGCACGACCCCCCGGACCACCTAAAACCAATGGCTCGCACGGAGCCGGGCAACCAGCACCCGGCTCCGACTCAAAGCCAGGGCACGCCGGTGGAAACGCATCGGAACCCGCTTGCGCTCCAGCTCCTGCGCTGCCGCCACTGCCTGCATCACCGTCGCCACACGCGAGCGTTAGAAGGCCCAGAGCCAGCCCTGCAAACGGATCTTTCAGCTTCCAATGCCACATCACAGGCCTCCAAATTTTCAGCGAATGCTCAACGGTTGCAGCTCAGGGAAACCACAACATCCTGGCCGACCACACGTGCGTCTCATTTTCACGTTGATCTCCCCAGGCGCTGAGGAAGCCACCATCAAAGCGCGGGAGTGCCACCAGGCCATTGAACGCGCCCAGACTCTGTTCCACTGGCCAGCTCGCGCTGGCCCCATCAATGAGCTGCGCGATCGGATCTGGGTCACCACCCCGCCAGGTCCACCCCGCCTGCCGCACTCGGTTGTTTCCGGTGGTGTCGTATTGCGTAGTGACAAAGTTGAGGCCAACGTACCCATCGGTCTCGCCCGGATACTGGAACGCCGAGATCACCGGCATCCAGGCGTCCCTTGGCATCGTGGTCGCCGTACCAGTAATCAAACGCGGGGAGTTGTACCGCGTGGTCCAGTTCCAACTCGAGGGCTGAGACGTTGGGATGGTGCGGCGCACCTGGATCCTCGAGTGCGTATCGGTCGAGCTAAACTTCTTGGAGACAGCGACGAAGAGCTCGCCGGTGACCGGGTTGACCGCAAGGCCCGGCCGACCAACCGCGCGGTTGTGCGGCGTGCCACCGCTAACACTGCTGGCGCCAACGCAGCGGCGCCAAGCGGTGTCGTTAGCCGGAACGGCGGCAGTATAGGTCGCAGAATAGAAGAGATCTCGCACGCGCCAGGTGACGTTGGCGGTAGCGGTTGAGGGGCAGGTAAAGCCTGTGTTGGGCACAGACGCATAAGCCACGTAAAGGTGGTTGCCGTTTGAGGCCACCGATACTTCATCGACGTTGCTAGGAATGTAATCCGCGCGGCTCTTCGAGGGGAAGGTCTCTATATCAAAGACCCCAGGCACGCCGGTTTGTCTCATCAGGATCTTACGGCTGAACCACTCCGCCTCGGTAGTCGTGCATCCGCCGCATGGGTTGCGCAGAAACTTCACCTGACGCCAGAACACCTCGACGTAGCCCGTCGCGAAGCCGTCCGCCATCTCTGGGGCGGCTGTCACAAAGGAGATGCCGCCGTGCGTGTAAACCGGGTCGCCAGAACCTCCGATGGTGTTGTTCAAAACCACTGGCGCCGAGAAGGTCTCGCCGCCATCGGACGAGACGAGGCCGACAATGTCAGTCGCGAGTGTGCCGTTGTTCAACGAGAGGCCGTGGTCGGCCGTGCCCACCATCGACACCATGACGAAGTGCCTGCTCTTCGGCATCGAAGGGCTTTGCACTTGGTGAAAGCTCACGGGGACGGGCGAGCCCTCATACGCTCGAAACGCAGAGCGATCATCACTTGGCTGGCTAGCTGGCAAAGACCAGGTGTTGGCTGCCGGCTTCGTCCAAGTGCTTCCATTGTCGTGGCTCCAGGCCCAAAGCGCGTTGCCAACGCCCTTCTCGTAGCCGATAACAACGTCGCTCATCCAGTCGACCGCGTTGGGCCGATACTCCCCGTTTGATGAGGCCACGTTGGGCGACTTTCCCGGCACCTTGTCAAAGTCGGATATGCCCTGGATGGTTTGAAGAACCGCTAGCGGCTGCAGCGCGGTGTCCACTTCTTCCGACTCTGTCGGCTCACACGCGCTGAGGCTAATTGCGGCGAAGAGGGTTACCCCCCCCAAAATGTTACGTTTGGTCACTTGTTGCTCCTGTGAATCAGTAGGTAAAATCACCGATTCGCAGTCCTGATAGCGCGATTGGCACATCGACAGCAACGGGCTTTTCGTTCCGACCCGCAATCGTCACAATTGGACCGGCCGGTCGCTTCTAGCGCCCCCATGCGCCGCACTTTAGTTGGAGCGGGCTCTCCTCGCCACTCGGCTTCGCTGCTGTCGTGAATCCACTCCCCGCGAATTCTCTTCGCCCTCCTCACACGAAATTCCATTCGAGTGGATTCACGCCTGGCGCCTGCACCACAAAATCCACTCGAGTGGATGTTTGCACTGCGACGCGTCACAAGATCCACTCGAGTGGATTTTGCGAAGCTGAGTCCATCCAAAAATCCACTCGAGTGGATTCTTGTGGCGCCGTGCGTCAGAAAGTTCCACTCGAGTGGATTTTGAGACCTTGGGAGCTCAGAAAATCCACTCGAGTGGATTCTGCAGCGCGGTGCGTTAAAAATCTCCACTCGAGTGGATTTGGCGAGGGTTGGCGGCCGGTGGGGAAGGGCTGGCTAACTTTCTCAACTTTCTTTCGGAGTTTCGTCCTCGAGGATCGCCTTAAGCAATGAGGGCGCGATGGGAGCGCCGAGGCGTGACGGCATGAGGCCGCGCGCTCGGCGGAGCTCCATGCGCTCGCTCAAGGAGAACGCTCATGACCATGTCCGATCCCAATTCCGTCAACTCGGGCTCTGCAGCGGCACCGGTGGATTTTCGCGACGCGCTCGAGGCCTGCCGCGCTGAGTTCAGCACCATCGAGGAGCAGGATTTCCAGCTGATTAACATCGATATCACCGCGCGTTGCACGGTGGTCCTCGGTCACTGCGAGAAGCTGATGGGACTGTGCCCGCAAGTGCGAGACGAGCTACCCAAGTTCGATATCAGCTCCTTCGAGACGCTGGAGATCAAGACGAAGGCGGCGTTGCAAGCTCACTTCGATCACCTGCTCGCGAGCGCCAAGCCCGGTGAGATCCCGGAGCTCGACGCGAAGTTGACGCGCTTCCGCACGCTGTTCGTGAGCGACATCAACGGCCTGGCGACGCGCGGGCTGATGGACAACAGCAAGCTGCCCGACCTCAAGAGCGCGAGCGGCCACCGCAACCAGGCTGAGTCTGTGTTCGCGCTCACAGCGCACTTGCGCCGCAGCTGGGAGACCATTCGCACGCGCACCGCGGTCACCCTCGATGAGCTTGAGGAGGCCGAGTCAACCGCGCAAAGCATGCTGATGGCGCTCGCACGCAGAGACGCTTCAGTGATCGCGCCGAACGAAGCGGCGCGGGCTCGTCGTCAGGCGTACACGCTCTTCTACCGCGCCTATGCGCAAGTGCGTCGCGCTGTGCTCTTCCTGCGTGAGCCCTTCGGCGACATCGAAGCGTTCGCACCCACCCTCCGCACGATCGAGCGCAAGGCCAGTCGCGATGAGGGTGAACAAGCCGCAGAGCCGGCGCTCGTCGCGCCGGCGCAGAAGCCTTCGAATGCAACGAACGACGGCAGCTCGAATAGCATCGGTCTGCCTACCGACGACCCGCTCGGTCGAGGCTAAACAGGGGCTGAGCCGCGGTCTCGCGGTCGCTCGACCGCTCAAGCTGAAGAAGGAGGGGACGCCGGTAGATTTGCCGGCGCACCACCTCGTTAACGCTCGACATCGGGGCGTGGACGAAGTCGGTGGAGGGCTAATCTCCAGCGACGATCGTGCGCGTCGCGCACCTCGATAGGTGTAGCCCGCTTACCGCCACACTCAGCCAACCCACCCTACCAAAGGCCGCTGGTCGCGCTGATGAAGCAAGCGCGCGCCTTCAGCGTGGGCGTGGTGATAGCCAGGCGAAACTCAAGCGACCTCGACTACCCGCTCGCTACGCAACGCCGGGCTTTGGTCTGGTACTTCGCGCATAGCATCCGTAGATTGATGAGTATGGGGCGCTGAAAAGAATGAACTGCGTGGCTTGCGGTTCGCCGATCAACAGACGGGGCTATAATAAGCGTGACAACCCGAATGGTCGCGCGCTCGAACACGCAATTCCGGCGTGGCTTCAGTCAGACCTCGGTATCGCCTGCGAACAGTTCACCCAGCGACACCAAGGATTCGGTCCGGACGAAGGTCAGATCGTCTTGGCAGCCGAGATCGATAGTCTCTGCATCACGGAGAAATCGCCGCCGCGGACGCTCGTGCCCGACAAGCGCCTACACGGTGGAGTGTGTTGGCCATGCAACGGAGGTTGGATGCATGACCTTGAGAGTGCCGCACAGTCGATACTCCGACCGCTCATTGAAGGGCACTCAAGCTTTGCTGAGCTTGCCGTAGATGCGCGCACGGCCTTAACAAGATGGCTTTTGAAGACGGCCTTCTTCATTTGCGACACCAGCGCAGGGCCGACAATGGTTCCCGCAGAACATATGCAGCTCGCGATGCGAGGAGCGTTACCTGATGGCCTTGCGCTGTTCGGCGCACCCAATCCGTCCCCGGGAGTCTACGGCTGTCACGTCGACCGACACTGGCTAGAACTTCAGCCCATTCAGGGTGACTCTCCGGACCTGAAAACCCTGGCGGGCCAGTCCTACAAGTTCTCCATCATGCTCGGGCGAGCGCTGTTCTCGTTGGTCTACTGGCCCCCAATCGGCGATTGGAACCTTGCGATTACCCCAAGTCTTCACGAGGAACTCTGGCCACGCGCGCGTGAGCGTGCGGTCATCCCATGGTCGATGCAGTTTCCAGTTACGCCTCACGTACTCCTTGTTTTCCACTTCGCGACCGGCGTCACAGAGCGCCCATCCTGGACCACCTCCCACGAGCGCCTCGAGCTTCCCAACGGAAGCCGCGCGATCTTTGCTCACGAGGCTGCGCACATGCAGCTTGTTCATTTGCACTCGCTCAACGGCTGTCCCTACTTCGAGCCATCCCAAGTTGCCCGGTCCACGTCGACCTGAAGACGGTGGGCCAGAACCCCACCTCATTGCACTCGCTCGTCCAGGCCAATAGGTTGGCCGCGTCCTTCATGCTGAACCGACGGCCGTTTATCGCTGCGCTCGCCATCGCGTTCTTCGCCTGCGCTACGCCCCCGCAGCCTACGCGCGACACGGCCTCTGCGTCGGCGTCAGGGAGCGCCCGACGAAGCGTGTTGCCGCTGATTCACGTTCCGAGCAGGTGCCACTACCTCCACCACGTACAGCTCCCGCGGCGAGCGGCGACGACCACCGCTGTTGAAGAGACCGCGACCGCTCTTGCCGACGACGCTGGTACGACGTTCACGCTCGAACAACACGTGACGGGAGCTTCCCCGAAGGACGAGTTATTCGCGACCTCGGTCCATCGTCTCGACGCGCGTGGGTTCCTGCTGATGTCGTCGGTTGAAAGGTTCCCGGACAAACCACCTGACGCAATTACGTATGATCCGCCAAGACTCATTCTGCCGTCCGACCTGACGGCTCCCGCACCGTGGACCGTTCGCCGCTACGATGGCGGTGTGGCACAAGTCGTCGTCGAGCTCCGTTCAAGCTTCTGCGCTGACGGCGTCACGAGCAGCACCAGCTACACCTTCCCGAACGGCCGCTTCACGGTCAAACGAAGGCACTTTTGCTCTGGCGATGGATGGCGCGGCGAGGAGGTGATCTACAAAGATCCGGACGGCACGCTCACCTGGATGTGGACCACCGACCTGACCTGCGAAGGTCACGCATTCGCCGATCCTGCTCTGAGCGCGCGCTTCCCTGAAGGGGCGCCCTAGGCATGCGCGACGCAGCCGATCGAAGGGCGATCTTGGCCAGGAGGAGCTTCCTCGTCTCCTCAGCGCTCGCGGGGCTCCACTGTTCGACGGGGCTCGCGGGAGCCGACGCGCCGAGGCCTGTCCCCCTCGTTTGGAAGGAGCACCTCGCGAAGGGCTCCGCCTCGGCTCGACACGACGGCGTTCCCCGAGATCGCTGCGCGCGCTCTCTTGAATTGGGTCACGTGGCTCGACAGAGCCTACTCCGCGATGGAGAAGCTGTTCGAGCCGGCTGGTGAGGAGGACTGCGCAGACAAGGCCGCTTGCACTGAGCTCTGGACTGCGCGTTCAGAATGTCTCGAAGACGCTCGAGCTGCGCAGTCTCTACGTGGGTGTATCGGCTGCGGTGACGACGAGCTGCCCAAGAGGCTCGATGATTTCCTCCTGGCTCACGAGCGCTTCCTCGAGGCGTCGCTCAAGCTCGCGACGACGTATTGGACCGAGCTCGCCCATTCGATCGGGCCTGCGGCTCTGGAGGCGTGGCGTTCGCACGCGCCGGCAGCGCCAAACCCGTTTCAACCCTGCCTAAGCTGCCTGCCTCCCGAACGCGTGTCGCTACGTGCAAGGTTCACGTTCGCCGAGGGCTCGGCAGCGCTCGATCGAGACGCGGAGCTCGTCATCAACGAGGTCCTCGAGGCGCTGAAGGATCCTTCAATGCGCCTCGAGCTGTGGGGGCACGCGCTGACGTCAGAGCAGGACCCGACAACGCTGGCGAGGCTTCGAGCCGAGGCCGTGCTTACTGCGTTGACCGCGCGAGGCGTCGACCCCGCACGCGTGACCATCGTTCCGCTCGGCGTTGGGTTCGCCGAGCGAGGACTCGTCGAGGTGATGCGGCTAGATCCCCGACGGCGACACGGCGACGTCCTCGGGTGGTAGTGCCCAGGCTCGGTGCCCAACCTCACCTGGAAGGGCGCGAGCACGGCGATCGGCCGGCCGGCCCGCGCGATCACGATGCGCGCACCGCCCTCCACCTCCTCGAGGAGCTTCGATAGCTGCGACTTCGCGTCGTGGATGTTCACCTGTCGCACGGACTAAACTTAGCTATCTGGAGCGCAAGCCGGAGTGCCTAAAGTGTCGGCCGTAGGGCAGGGCGAGTCTTTCATGCTGAACCGCCGCCTCGAGTGCCGTTGTGCCTTGGATAAACTATCTCAGGCACAATCTGCCGTTGCGGGCTTCACGTTCGGCTGCGCGCCACTTGCACACGCCGCTCGGTCCCTCGGCCCGCCCTGGAATCTGCGCGGATTCGATGTGTCCGGCCGGCGCACGGTGCAGCCTGCGCTATTCCGCGTACGCAGAGGGCCAGGCTCGAGTGCGATTGTGCCTTGGATAAACTATCCAAGGCACAATCGGCATGCCGGTCGGCGGGGCTCATGACGGCGGCGATTCACGTCGACGCTGGACCAGCGCGGACCAACGTTGGCGGTGACGCTGGGGATCGCCCATCGAATTGGTCGTTTTGTGGAGTTCGGGCGCCCATCGGTGGGGGATGGGGCGCGTTTCTCAACAATCCATCCAATTCGACCGCCCATCCCCGCGACCGCCCATCCCGGGACCGCCCATCTCCGGACCGCCCATCCCCGGCGACCACCCATCCAATTCGACCGCCCATCCCCGGCGACCGCCAACCCCCTGACCGCCCATCCCCGGCGACCGCCCATCCCCGGGACCGCCTCAGCCGAGCTTGCGGAGCTCGCTCTCGAGGAAGTCGACGACGCGTTCGAAGGGGTCGAAGCCGAAGGCCGCTGCGATGGGGGCGCGCAGGTTCGAGTTCGCGTTGATGTCGTAGAACACGGGGCCCTCGGGGGTCTCGATGAATTCGATGCCGGCGACGTCGAGGCCGCCGGCGCGTACGATCTTGCGGCCGGCCTCGACTGCGTCGGGGGAGACCTCGGGGTACGGATAGAACTCGACTGGCTGTGTGGGCTTCACTTCGGGTACGGCGCAGGCGCCCTCATCGCCGTCGACGGGGTTGCAGAGCTCGGAGGGGCACAGGTTGAAGCTGCCGTGGGAGACGACGCGCATCGCGTAGAGCAGCTCGCCACCGAGAAATTCCATGCGGACGATGCCGTGGGAGGTGTCGTACGGGACCTTCTCCTGCAACAGAAGCAGGTTGTCGGGCAGCCACAGCTCGGGGCGCTGCTCGAGCAAGCGCTCGAGCTCGTCGACCGTTTCGAGCAAGAACATGCGCGCGCCGCTGCCGCCTTGGTCCGGCTTCAGCAGCGCGGGCCAGGGAAAGCTCGCAGCCCGCGCGCGGACGGCCTTGGCGTCGTTGAACGTGATCGTGCGTGGGCCGCGCAGGCCGAGCTTGCGGAGCAGCGCCGCCTGCGCAGATTTGGACAGCTCGAGGGCGAACGTGCGCGAGCCGTTCAGCACGCGTGCCCCGGCTTCCTCCAGGTTCTTCATCAGCGCCAGCGCCAAGGGCACCGCCCGCGCGTTGCCGCGAAGGTAGGCGCTGGGGCTGGCCTGGCTGAAGTAGAGCTTCGCCTCGGGCACGTCGGCCTCATCGAAGGCCGCGGCTTTGAGGTCGAAGGGCTTGAAGGAGACCCCACGCCGCTCCAGCGCCGCAAACAGCGGCTTCTGCCATTCCGGATGCTCGTGGATGACGATGAGATCGACGGGCTTCGATTGGAGCGCGGCCATGGCGGATTCATGTCCGTATCTGCCGGCCCGGTCAATCCGGATCGCGGTCCGAATTCCCTAGGCCCTCACTCTCCCTCGAGCTCCACCACCTTCAGCTCCAGCGCCCTGATCGCCGCGCGTACGGCCTCTTTCGGGTTTCGGGCGAGGTTCTCCTGTTGGACGCTGAGGGCGCGGCGGTAGAGGGCGAGGGCCTCGGGTTTGTGGCCTTCGCGTCGTTCGAGGTCGGCTTGTTCGCTCAGTAAGGCGACGAAGGCACCGACGTGTTCGCGGGTTTGCAATTCGGCCACGAGTTCGAGGGCTGAGCGTTCGGAGAGGGCGGCGGCCTCAACGCCGAACAGGCTCTTGAAGGCGTCGCGCAAGACGATGTTGGCGCCGCTGAAGTCTCCGGCCGACTTCTTGGAAGAGACGCGCGCCAAGGTGTTGCCGAGCTCAACGGCGAGCTGGGCGACGGGTTTGGCGCGCACCTTGGAAGCCATGCGAGTTTGCCGAACTCAGCCCTTGAGGCGCTCGATCACAGCGTCGGTGAAGGCGTCGGTGCCGAGCTCTCCGCCCAGGTCCTTCGTCTTTTGGCCGTCCATGATCGCCTTCTCGTAGGCCTGCTTGATCGCGGCGGACTGCGCGCCCGCCTTGGCGTCGTCGCGCTCGATCGAGATGTGCTCGAGCATCATCTGCGCGCTCATCAGCAGGGCGAGCGGGTTGGCGATGCCTTTGCCGACGATGTCCGGCGCGGAGCCGTGCACGGCCTCGAACACGGCGGCGTGTTCACCGAAGTTGGCACCGGGGACGACGCCGAGACCGCCGACGAGGCCGGCGCAAAGATCGCTCATCACGTCGCCGTAGAGGTTCTCGAGCAAGAGGATGTCGAAGCGCTTGGGCTCCTGCACGATCTTCATGCAGCCGGCGTCGATGATGACTTCTTCGTACTCGATGTTCGGGTACTCGTGCTTGTGCACGTTGCGCGCGCACTTGATGAACAGGCCGTCGGTCAGCTTCATGATGTTGGCCTTGTGCATGGCCGTGATCTTCTTGCGCCGATTGAGCGTGGCGTAGCGGAAGGCCCAGTGCGCGATGCGGCTGCAAGCCACCTCACTGGCGACCTTCATGCTCATGACGACGCCGGGGAGCACCTCGTTCTCGACGCCGCTGTAGAGGCCCTCGGTGTTCTCGCGCACGATGATGATGTCGACGTCGTCGTAGCGGGTCTTGATGCCGGGCAGGCTCTTGACCGGACGCACGGCGGCGTACAGGTTGAGCCGCTTGCGCAAGGTGACATTGACCGAGCGGAAGCCTTCACCAACCGGCGTTGAACAAGGCCCTTTGAGCGCGAGCTTGTAATGCTCGATCGCCTCGAGCGTCTCGTCGGGCATGGTGTCCCGGCCTTTGGCCAAGGCGGCGACGCCCGCTACGTGTTCGTGCCACTCGATGTCACAGCCTGCAGCGGCCAGGATCTTGCGCACGCTGTCCGAAATGCTCGGACCAATTCCATCCCCCGGGATGAGTACGACATGATGGGTCATAAGGCCGCGTAGCCTAGTCCTTGTTGGCGGTCACTTGAAGCCGCTTCAACCAATCGTGGCGCACGAATTGCCGCTTGAGGCTTGAAGTTGGTCGGCTGGCGGGACTAAGAGCTGCCCATGGCCAAACACGACATCGTGCGAGCAGGTCATCCGGTGCTGCGTGGGGTGGCGGAGGTCGTGGCGGAGGAGGAGTTCGGCTCCAAGTCGCTGCGTGAGCTGGTCAAGACCATGGTGGAGGCCATGCGGCGCGCGCCCGGGGTAGGGCTGGCAGCGCCTCAGATCGGCGTAGCCAAGCAAGTGATCGTGCTGGAAGACGCGGAACGCTTGATGGCGGCGCTCAACCTGGAGCAGCGCAAAGCACGTGGCCGCGTGCCGTTCACCTTGCGCACGCTGATCAACCCAAGCCTCGAGCTGCACGGCGAGCCGGACACCGTCTTCTTCGAGGGCTGTCTGAGTGTGCCCGGCTTCAGCGCGTTGGTACCGCGGCATTTCCGCGTCACCGTGCGCGGCCGCGATGAAAAAGGCGACGCCGTGGAGTGGACGACCGAAGGCTGGCCCGCGCGCATCTTGCAACACGAGATCGATCACTTGAACGGCGGCCTTTATGTGGACCGCATGCTGTCACGCACCTTCGGCGTGAATGACGAAGTGGCCCAACGTTGGCAGCTGCTTTCGCCGGCCGACGTGCGCGAGAAGCTGCGTGCGTGAGCCGCGCCAGCGGCTGGCGACGGCGGCCGAACTCGATCGGCTACCCGACGTGCGGGACGGTCTTTCGCGCCTCGAGCGGGTGATCTTGTGGCAGCACCACGAGCTCGAGAAAGAGCGCCCCGGTCGCGCGGTGCCCACGGCCATGTTGTACGGCCGCGTGGTCGAACACGTGCCGGTGAGCGTGCCGGAGTTTCAGCGCACGCTGGCCAAGCTGGTTGGCAAATAAAGGCTTCAGCGCCAGGTGAGGGCGAAGAAGTCGCGCGTGCTCGGCTCTTTCCAATATTCGCTACGGGGTGCTTTGAGATCGGTGAGCAGCGGTGAGCTGACGCTGAGTTCTCCGCCGGCGGCGGGCTGGTACATGATGAAGCGCGTGTACGAATAGTTGATGTCGAGCTCGGCCGCATTTTGGATGCCCGCAGCGACGAGCCCATCGGCCAGCCACGAGGCGGTGAGGTAATCACCGATGGCGAAGTAGAGCGTGCGCCCATCGTTGCCGAGACCTACGGCGCTGCGGCGAATCTCCTTGTTACCGTCCTCGGCGCCGCCCCACTTCTTCGCCTTGAACTCGTTCTCGGTGTCGAGGTTCTTCTTACCGTCTTCGATCAAACACGGCGGGGTTTGGCGGAACCAACGGAAGCCCTCGAGCAAAGGCTGCATGCGCGTATGCGGGAAGACGCGGAAGGTTCCGTCTGCGAGGCGCGCGAAGGAGCAACCGTCGGCGTTGGCGGCCTGGGCGATCTCACCGTCTTTACCGATGCCGTGCGCGCCGTGGCGCTTTTTGAAGCCGCCGTTGAGCACGGCGATCAGCTTGGAGAGGCGATCTTTGGCGACCAGGCCGGGCCTCTTGTCGCGCGGCATCGCGGTGCCCTCGGGCTCATCGGTGCCGAGGATCAGCTCGAGATCCAAGCGGCTTGTGTCGATCGCTACCAGCTGCACCACGACGAAGGAGCGGATCGGGTGGGGGCGCACCACGGTGGTGAAGAGCGGGGAGGCCGTGCCGGCCGGTTGATTGGCGACGGTGAGCGGCGTCCATTCACCGTCGCCCGGCTTCTTCGACCGTTCGTGAATCGGCTTGAGGTTAGCGGGCGGGAAGGGCGCATCCGACGGCGGCTCCGCCTGCGCGACCGACGTGGTCGCAGCGCTAGGGCTCGCTGACGAGGCCGGGCACGGCGGGCACCCCGGCGCTGTTCCGCACATACAATCGCTGACCGGCGCGCGTGCTCGATCGCTCGGGGCGGCTGTTGGCGGCGGCACGCGCGCTTCGCTCTCTGGCGTCTGCGAGCTGCTGCAGCCGCCCGCGAGGCTCGCAAGAAGGAAAACGGCTGCCCAGCTTTGGTCGAGCTTCGTCATCGGCTTCCTTCTACCACCGAGCCCCACGCGATGCTGCAGCGGCAACGTTGGCCTGCTCGCCTCGGCCCACCCATGCGATTGACGCGCCCGCTTGTTCGTGAGCATTAGGCGCCCAGAATGGCTCTTGAAGTTGGCATCGTCGGGCTCCCGAACGTCGGGAAAAGCACTCTCTTCAACGCGCTCACCTCCGCTGGCGCGGCCGCGGCGAACTACCCGTTCTGCACCATCGAGCCGAACGTCGGCGCGGTGCCGGTGCCTGACGAGAACCTGCAGAAGCTGATCACCCTGATCAAGAGCGAGAAGATCGTCCCGGCGATGGTGCGCATCGTGGACATCGCTGGGCTCGTGCGCGGAGCCAGCAAAGGGGACGGCCTCGGCAATCAGTTCCTCTCGCACATCCGCCAGGTCGACGCGATTTTGCACGTCGTCCGCTGCTTCGAGAACGGGGACGTAATCCACGTGGACGGCAGCGTGGACCCGATCCGTGACATCGACACCATCGACACCGAGCTGCTCCTCTCCGACCTCGACAGCGTGTCCGGCTCGCTCGAGAAGATGAAGAAGCTAGCCACGCACCAGAAGGATCTGGTGCCCACGGTGGACGTGCTCGAGCGTTGCGTGGACGCCCTGAAGCAAGGCAAGCCGGTGCGCTCACTCGGCATCAGTGATCCGGTCGAGTTGAAGATCCTCGGCGGCTTTGGGCTGATCACGGCGAAGAAGGTGCTCTACGTCGCCAACGTTGATGAGTCGGATCCGCTCGGGGAAGGCCCGCTCGCCAAGCGCGTGCGTGATCACGCCGCAAAAGAAGGCAGCGGCGTCGTTCCGGTGTGCTCCAAGCTCGAGGCCGAGCTCTCCGAGCTGAGCGGAGATGACAAGGCCGAGATGCTCGAGAGCCTCGGTATGAAAGAGCCCGCGCTCGGCAGCTTGGCGCGCGAGGCGTATCGGCTGCTCGGCATGACGGTCTACTACACCGCAGGTCCGAAGGAGATCCGCGCCTGGCAGATCCCGGTCGGTTGCCCGGCGCCCAAGGCCGCCTCAGTCATTCACACCGACTTCGAGAAGGGCTTCATCCGCGCTGAGATCTACTCGGTGGAAGACCTGGTGAAGTTGAAGACCGAAGCGGCGATCCGCGCCGCCGGTAAGCTGCGAGTCGAAGGCAAGACGTACATCTTCCAAGAGGGAGACGTCGCTAACTTTCTCTTCAACGTGTGAGCTCGATCGGCGTAACCAAACTGGGCAAGTCCTTCGGGGCTCGCACGCTGTTCGAGGACGTGAGCTTGATGCTCACGAGCGGCAGACGCTACGGCCTGGTCGGAGCCAACGGCTCCGGCAAGTCCACCTTCATGCGCATCCTGGCTGGGGATGAGCTGGCCACCGACGGGGAGATCCACCTGGCGAAAGGCGCGCGGCTCGGCGTCCTTCGACAGGACCGCTTCCTCGACGCCGAGGCGCTGGTGGTCGAGCTGGCGATGGCCGGCGATGAAGAGGTCACGGCGCTGATCAAGGCGAAGACGCAGACCGACGATCCGATCGCGTTGGCCGAGCTCGACGAGCGCATACGGCTGCTGGAAGGCAATACGCTGCGTGCGCGCGCCGCCTCGATCTTGTCCGGCCTCGGCATCCCCAGCGTGCGTCACGAGCGCCCGCTGGCTGAGCTTTCGGGCGGTATGCAGCTGCGCGTGTTGCTCGCGCAGGTCCTGGTCGGCCGGCCCGACGTGCTGCTGCTCGACGAGCCCACCAACCATCTCGACATCCTCTCGATTCGTTGGCTCGAGCGTTTCCTCGCCGGCTTCGATGGTTGCACCGTGGTGATCAGCCACGACCAACGCTTCCTCGACAACGTCGTCACCGACATCCTCGACGTCGACTTCGAGAGCATTTGGATCTTCCCGGGCAACTACACAAACTTCGAGAAGGACAAGGCGCTGCTCGTCGAGCAGAAGGAGAGCGAGGTCGCTCGGCTCGAGGGCATCGTCGCTGAGAAGCGAGCCTTTTATGAGCGTTTCCGCGCCAAAGCGACGAAGGCTCGCCAAGCTCAAAGCCGCCTCAAGCAGATCGAGAAGATCGAGATCGAGGAGGTCAAGCCGACCAGCCGCCGTGCGCCCAAGCTGCTGTTTCAACCGGCCCGCGCCAGCGGTCGTGACGTGCTCACGGTCAAAGGCGTCGACAAGAGTTACGGCGAGAAGCGGGTGCTCAGCAACGTGACCTTGACGGTCCGTCGCGGCGAACGCGTCGGCATCATCGGCGCCAACGGCCTCGGTAAATCAACGCTCCTGCGCATCTTGGCCGGTCGCCTCGAGGCCGACCGCGGCGAGGCCGTGTGGGGCCACGAATGCAACGTCGGCTACTTCCCGCAGGATCACAAAGAGCTCCTGCCGGATCCGCAAAAGACGGTGCTGGATCAAATCTGGGAGCTAGTGCCGAAGGAAGGCACAGCCTTCGTACGCGGGCATCTCGGGCGGGTGCTCTTCTCCGGGGACGACGTTAGCAAGAAGATCGAGTCGCTCTCCGGCGGTGAGGCCGCACGCGTGCTATTCGCCGGCATCGCGGTCAAGTCGCCCAACGTGCTCCTGCTCGACGAGCCCACCAACCATTTGGACGTCGAATCGATCCAAGCGCTCGCGCAAGCCTTGGTCGCGTTCGAAGGCACCGTGCTGTTCGTCTCCCACAACCGTTGGTTCGTCTCCGAGGTCGCGCAGCGCATCGTCGAGATCCGAGCCGATGGGATCGAAGACTTCCCCGGCACCTACGATGAGTACCTAGCCAAAGCTGGGGATGATCACCTCGACGCCAAGGTCGTGCTGCAGAAGCAGAAGGCCGAACAAGGAACGAGCAAAGCCCCCAGCGTCGATAGCGGGTGGGAAGAACAGAAAAAGCGCCGCAACCGCCTCAAGACCGTGCGCGACAAGAGCCAGAAGGTGACCGAAACCATCGCCGTACGCGAGACCACCTTGGCCGCCCTCCGCCAGAGCTACTGCGCCGACGGTTACTTCGAGAAGACCCCACAAGCCGAGGTCGATCGCGTGCTCGCGGAAGAAAAGCGTTTAGCCGCCGAACTGGATGGTTTGATGGCCGAATGGGAAGCTTTCGAGCTCGAGATCGGAGAACTCGCGGCGCTGCTCGGCGAGACGGTCTGAGGCTGGATCGGCGCTGGGCGAACGTACGGCCGCTGGGCCGCGCTCCCACGCCGCGACGCCGCGCTCCGACCCCGCCAAGTGCGACATTGCGCCAGGTCTCACCGTGACACCGGGCGATCTGTCGCATCCTGCGGGGCCTCCGGCCGCTGGGCCGCGCTCCCACCCCGCGATCTGCGACATTGCGCCGAGTCTCACCGTGATACCCGGCGATCTGTCGCATCCTGCGGGGCCTCCGGCCGCTGGGCCGCGCTCCCACCCCGCGAGGCCGCGCTCCGGACCCGCCAAGTGCGACATTGCGCCGAGTCTCACCGTGACACCGGGCGATCTGTCGCATCCTGCGGGGCCTCCGGTCGCTGGGCGGCGCGCACACAACGCCGACCGCGACATTGCGCCGAGTCTCACCGTGACACCGGGCGATCTGTCGCACGATGGGGGCGAGGACCAGTGAGCAGTGCGACCTTGGGCGGAGCGATGGTTTATCGCGGGCCTGATGTCGCAGCACGGCGCTACTCCGAGCTTCCAGCGATCGTCATCTTCGACACCCTGATCGTCGGCGAAGCAGTCGAGCTCTTGATCTCGAGATCATTTCCCACCGCATCGATGCGCTTGAGCAGATCATCGAGGTTGAGCGAGATCGTGACTTCGTTCACCGGGAAGGCGAGCTCTCCGCGGTCGACCCAGAATCCGCTGGCTCCGCGGGAGAAGTCTCCGGTTACGGGGTTGAAGCCGAAGCCCATCATCTCGGTGACGTAGAGCCCGCTGACGGTGCCGCGGATGATGTCGCTCGCTCGTTCGCCGGTGGGGCGGAGGATGTAATTGCTGGTACTCGCTCCCACTCCGCCGCCTGCGCTGCGTGAGGCGCTGGCGGTGGACTTGCGACCGAGTTTGCGCGCGCTGTAGCTATCGCAAAGGATCGTGGTGAGTCGGCCCTTGTCGACGATCGTCCGCGGCGCGCATTCGATGCCCTCGCCGTCGAAGGGGCGCGATCCGAGACCGCGCGGCATCAACGGATCATCGTCGATCGTGAGCAGAGGGCTTGTGACGACCTCGCCCTCGCGGCCGAGCAAATAGGTCGATTTGCGCCAGAAGGCGCTGCCCATCGCGCAGCTAGCGAACAGGCCGAGGATGCTGCGTGCTGCGTCGGGATCGAAGATCACCGGAGCCTCTTGCGTGTTCACTTTGCGCGCCCCGAGCTTGCGGATGGTGCGCTTGGCCGCCTGCTTACCGACGGCCTCGGCGTCCTCGAGATCCTCACGGAAGCGCTTGGCGGTGTAGTAGAAGCCGCGGCGTTTTTTGCCACCTGCGTCTTCGGCCACCGGCACCACCGAGAGCGAGCTCATCGAGCCGGCGTAGCCACCGCGGAAGCCGGCGGAGAGCGCCATCGCGAAGCAGCCGTAGGAGCGCGAATAGGTCGCGCCGTCGCTGTTGGAGATGCGGCTGTCGGCGTCGCGCGCGGCCGTTTCACCGCGCTTGGCGATGATCAGCGCTTGCGCTGCGGTCACGTCGCCGGTGCGTTCGTCGTAAAGGTCCAGATCCTGCGGAGGGCCTTTCATGATCGCTTCGTCGTCGGCGGGGCCGGCAAAAGCGTCTTCCTGCGAGATGTCGACGAGTTCGAGCGCGTCGGCGATGAAGCGCTCCAAGCCTTCCGGCGACAAGTCGCTGGTCGAGGTGAGCGCGACGCGCTTCTGCTTCATCACCCTCATGCCGATGCTGCGGTGCGCGGCTTCCTCGAGAATCTCGGTCTCGCCCATGCGCACTTTCACCGTCAGCTCCGACCCCGAGCGCGCCCGAACCTCCGCGACTTCAGCGCCGCGACTCGTCGCGCGCTTCATCACGTCTTCGGCCAGCTGCATCAGGCGGGCGACTTCCTCTTCAGGCTTCAAGTTACTCATTCGGGGGGGAGCCTATCAGCCCAAGGATCGAACACGAGCATCAACCTTGCGCCGCCCGCTCGAAGCAGGCTTTCCGAGATCGTCGAGCGTTTGGCGGGTAAGCGCGACGGCCGCAGCGAAAGCGAGAAATGAGAGCAGAGAAGGCCCGAGCACCCAAACACCTCCTAACGGAAGAAACATGCTCGATCGAAGAAAAGTCAGCGCGAGGACGCTGAGCGCAAACAAGACCGCCGCTGCCAGCAAGAGCGCGTCAACGGTGCGGCCCACCCAGCGCGCTTGCACCGCCGCTCGGGTCGTCAGCGAGAAACCACCCGCAAGCAGGGCCGTCAACACGAGACCCAGGGCGAAGGCTCGGCTCTCTGAAGCGACGATGTTGCCGAGGCTCCAGCGCGCATCGAGCGCAACGCTGGTGAGCAGACTGGGTGCGACGCTGAACAGCGCAAGCAGGTTGAGGCAACGCAGTTTGGTGGGTTCGAGCGCGAGGCTACCGCTGCGCACCACCTTGGCGAACCAAAGGCCGAGGGCCAAAAGCAAGAAGGGCGCGATGAAGATGGGCACGCGTCAGGGGGCGCAGGCTTCGGGCACGTCCACCTTCGCCGTTCGAAGCTGATTGCCGACGCGCTTCTTGGCGATGGCGGCGCTGCTGGCCGCGTCACAGCTCGAAGCGGCCGAAAGATAGGCCGCGCGTTGTTCCACCGGCGCTTCTTTGCCTAGGTCGCGCAGGGCCTCGCAGCAGGGCGCGGCCTCATCGGAGCGTGGCGCTTTGTTGCGGCTCTTCGCGCTCGCAGCGGAGGTCGGCTTCTTGGTCTTGCTGCCTTTGCTGGCCTTGGTCGACTTTGCGCCGGGCTCATCGTCGTCATCCTCAGCGGCTGGTTTGGCCGAACCATCCGCAGGGGCGTCTTTGCCGAAGCTCGTGGTAGCGGCGTACGCGAGACCGACCAGCGGCACCAGCATCAGCCCGCCGATCGCGATGCCGGGGAGCAGCCAAGAGCGCGCGCCAGAGCCTACGCGCCCGCGCGAAAGAGGAATGTGGATGTCGGAGGAATCATTCGGTGACGTCACGAGCTTGCTCCATACCTCAAAAATCGAAGGCTCGTTGCGGGCGCCCAGTTTGGCGTCGCGGCGCTTGCGGTTCCGCCTCGAGCGAAAGCAATAGCGCCTTCGTGCGTACGCCGCCCGGCGCCGAAAAGCCGTGCAGCTGGCCGCGACTGTCGACCACGCGGTGACACGGCACCAAGAGCGGCGTTGGGTTGGTCGCCATCGCGCGGCCCACCGCGCGAGCCGCCGTCTTGCGGCCGGCGCGGGCCGCGAGTTCGGCGTAGCTCACGCGAGCGCCACGCTCGATGTCGCGCGCGGCCTCGTAGATCGCGCTGCGGAACTCGGTGAAGCCGGTGCGATCGAGCGGGAGCTCACGCAGCGAAATGGCCCTTCCACCAAGCGACGCGGCGATGCGTGCGACGGCGTTCTGCACCCAGGTCGGAGCAACCTCCGGCTCAACGTGGGGGAAATCGGCCTGCAGCCGATGCTGAGCCACCTCGACGACCGCCCGCTGCGTTGCCGTCTCGGTCTGCGAGGGCAAGGCGATGGCGACGATGCCGTCGGGCGAATAGGCCAGCCCGGTGACCCCGAGCGGAGTGTGAAAAAGCAAGTGGGCCAGCAAGGCGCCGAGCATAGTCCAAGCGAGCCCCCTTTTGTTCGAAGAGGCCGGCGCTAGCAGAAGGATTGTCGGTCGGCGTAACTCGTGGCAAAGCTCAGCGAGCTGCCTCGCAGCCGATGCCCGGTTGAATCGAGCCGGCGTTGTCCTCGTCCAAGCTGGCTCGGAGCCCCATGAGCGAAATCGTTTCGAAGATCGTACTTCCCCGACGCTTGTTCCTCTTCGGCCTAGCGGGCCTTGCCGCTGTCGCGGCGCTTCCTGCCGCGGACGCGCAGGCGGCCAAGCTCACGGCCAAGGATATCGCGCAGAAAGTGCAAAAGTTCTACGACGGAACCACCACCTTCCGCGCAGGCTTTACCCAGGTCTACTTCATCAAAGTCCAAAACAAGAAGAAGGAGTCCAAGGGCAACGTCGTGTTCGAGAAGCCCGGTAAAATGAGCTTCCACTACGAAGAGCCCAACGGCAACCGCGTCGTCTCCGATGGCAAGGTGATCAAGGTCTACGAAAAAGACGCCGAGCAGATGTACGAGAGCCCGGTCGAGAAGTCGCAATACCCGGCGGCGCTTGCCTTCTTGTTGGGCGAGGGCAAGCTCGAGAAGGACTTCAAGCTCAAGCTGCTGGACTCGGCGACGATGAAGTTCGAGGGCGGCTGGGTGCTCGAGTGCGTGCCCAAAGAGGCCTCGCCGGCCTACCAAAAGATGCTTTTGTATGTGGACGGCGCGACGGCTCAGGTGCGGCGCGTGCTCATCATCGACGCGCAGGGCAACCGCAACCGCTTCGACTTCGTCGAGCCGGTGGTGAACAAGCCTGTCGAGGCGAGCGAGTTCGAATTCACGCCGCCCAAAGGGACGAAGATCATCAAGCCGTGACGTCGTTCGCGCGAGCTTCGCGCGAGTGAGCGTTCTTAACGTGGGCGCGTGGGGCGGGGAGCCGCTGAACGCGCCCGCGTGCGTTTCGAAGTAGGCGGCAAGGTCGCACCGGAGGCCTCGATCGCCGCGTGAAAGCGGGCAAACGCCAGATGCGCAAAGGCGTTGGCCAAGGCGTCGGAGGCGTCGAGTCGGGGCGAGGCTCCCAGCCCCAACAGCGAACAAATCACGCGCGCGACCTGCTCTTTGGTCGCCATACCCATCCCGGTGACAGCGCGCTTCACCCGCGACGGCGGATACTCGAAGATCGGTAAGCCGGCGCGAGCGAGCCGCAATAGCGCGACACCGCGCCCATGCCCGAGCTTGGCCGCCGCTTGCGGATCTTTGGCGTAGAAGATCGCCTCCACCACGCCGACGTTGGGCCGATACTCGAGCAGCACCTGTTCGAGCGCGTCATCGATCTCGACCAAACGCGCTGGGATCGAGCGCGTTGTATCGGTGTCCACCACGCCGTGCGCGATGTGCGTGATCTTGGTGCCCAGCTGCTCGATCACGCCCCAGCCGACGTGACGCGTGCCCGGATCGATGCCCAGCACACGCAGCGGTTCTCGAGCAGAGGTCATGCTTGGGCTACTAGCAGCTGCGATGAGAGCCGGCGAAGATCTTGCCGGGGTTGAGCAGGCCCTGCGGATCGAAGGCCGCCTTCATGCGCTTTTGTAGGGCGATCAGCGGCTCCGGTTGTTCCAGCGGTAAGAAGCGCGCCTTGGACAAACCGATGCCGTGCTCGCCGCTGAGCGTGCCACCGAGCCGGACCACCTCGCGGAACAGCTCCTCGAGCCCCGACTCGAGCAGCGGCTCTTGTTCGAGATCGTCGTAAAGGTAGTTCACGTGCAGGTTGCCGTCCCCGGCGTGCCCGTACGTCAGCATCTTGAAGCCGATCCGCTCGCGGATGCGATCCACGGTGGCCAGCAAATCGCCGATCTTGAAGCGCGGGACCACGACGTCCTCGGAGACTTTGTATTTGGCGAGCCTGCGCGTCGCGTGCGACATCGAACGACGAGCGGCCCAAAGCCTGTCGCGCTGCGTGCCGTCTTGTGCGACCGAGACGTCGCGTGCACCGGCTTTGGTGCAACCTTCACCGGCGCGTTCGGCCTCTTCGAGCAGCGCTGCTTCGGCTCCGTCGAGCTCGATCAGCAACATGGCTCCGGCTTTGGCGTCGACGTCGATGCCTTCCGAACGTGCGGCCTCGAGCGCGAGCCGGTCGAGCAGCTCGATGCAACGTGGCACCACCTTGAGCCGCAGGATCTCGCTCACCGCGCGGCTGCAGGCGTAGGCGTCGTCGAAGGTCGCGACCAGCGTCATCAGGCTCTGCGGCTTGGGCAGCAGCCGCAACAAGATGCGGCTCGTCACCGCCAGCGTGCCTTCACTGCCGACCAACGTCCCGACCACGTCGTAGCCGGTGACGCCCTTCTTCGTCCGCCGACCGACGAACATCGACTCGCCGCCCATCAGGTGTACGTCCAGCCCGAGCACGTAGTCGCGCGTGGTGCCGTATTTGAAGGCGCGCGGACCACCGGCGTTCTCGGCCACGTTGCCACCGAGCGCGCAGTAGGTGAGCGAGTTCGCGTCGGGCGGGTAGAACAGGCCGAGCTCTTCCACAGCGTCGTGAAGTTTGCCGAGGATCAGCCCGGGCTCGACCAACGCTGTGTGCTCGTCGCGATCGATATCGACGATCTGGTTCATGCCCAACGTCGCTAAAACGATGCCGCCACCGGCCGGAATGGCACCGCCCGATTTGCCGCTGCCGCCGGCGCGCGGCGTGACGAAGATGCCCTCTTCGGAGGCGATGCGCAGGGTGTGTTGGATGTCTTCGGGTGAGCTCGCCAGCACCACAAGATCCGGCAACACCGGCGTGTTCTCCGACTCGTCGCCGGCGTAGGCGAGCAGGCCGTCCGGCTCGGTGATTAGCTTGCTCAAGCCGAGTTGCTGCGAGAGCCGCGACTTGGCTTTGTCGATCGCCGCAGCGGATGGGCGAGGGGAGACGGTGCGCAAAAAGCTCATGCGGGTTCCTCGAGTGCAGCGAGTTCGATCAGCGGCGCTTCACTCGGACAACCCAAGCGAAAGGTTGCCCAGTGTCCTGCGCCGCTCGAGGTGTAGAGCGAGCTCGCCCCACGCTTGTATTCGCCCCAGAGCTGCCACTCCGGCAAGAGCGGCTCGAGCACGCTGCGTCCGCCGTAGCCGGCCTGCGCGCCATGGGTGTGACCGCTCAAGGTGAGGTTGACACCGCGCTCGGCGATGGCTTGAAAGCCGCTCGGCCGGTGGCACAGCGCGAGCGAGAAATCGACGTCGGAGGGAGCACCGTCGAGCGCCTTGTCGGCGTGCGCCGCGTAATGCGCATGGCCGCGTTTGTTCGAACCCGCTGGGTCATCGACCCCGAGCAACATCAGGCGTCGTCCAGCGTGCTGCAGCACTACATGCTCGTCATCCAACAGGCGCACAGCCGAACGCGCGTAGTCGAGCCGAGTGGCCTTCGCGCCGCGGTAGTACTCGTGATTACCCATCACAGCGAAGTGACCGAGCGGCGCCTCGATCGTCTCGACCTCCTTGAGGGCGAACTCGAGCCAAGGCAGGTAATCGCAGATATCCCCGGTCAAAAGCACCAAGTCTGGACGTGCTTCACGAGCGCGTTCAATCAGCTCGCTCACGCCTTTGCGGGTGATGAAGGCGCCCAAATGAAGATCGGTGATTTGCAGGATCTTCAGACCCGCGAGTTCCGGCGCAAGCCCTCGAAAGGCGAGCTTCCGCGGTTGAATCGCCGTATCGACGAAGGCGCCGCCGATGCCCAAGACCGCAGTCCCGGTCGACAGCGCCGGCACGGCGATCACAGCGCCCTCGAGCAGGCGACGGCGGCCGAGCAGCGGTTGGGACGTCGGGGGCGGAGGCGGCGGTGCGACCTGACCGGCGGGCTCGCTTCGCGCAACGCTGGGCTCGCTGTTCGACTCGATGCTGGCTCCAGCCTGCGCCTCGTCCGTGCTCGCTTCCGCGGCCGCTACAGCCGGCTCCGCAGCTGGTACCACCGCGGCAGGTGAGGGCGCGAGCCGGTTGAAGATCAGCCGCAACACCGTCGCGAACGGCATCGAGATGAACAGCGACAGCAGGATCACGCTGCCACCGCCGGAGAGCACCGCGCCGAAGGAGCCGATGTACGGGTTGCTGAAGGACTTGCTTACGAGACCGACGCCAAGAGCGCGCGCGAAGGCGCCCAGCGGCGCCAGCACCATCACCGCATAGAGCGCGCGCCTGAGCCACCGCTGCTTCCAAAAGCTCGGGTGAAAACGGCGCAGCAGCGCGATCACGACGCCGCCAATCAGCAGATTGAGCAGCGCTACTCGAATCATTACTCCTCAAATCCTCCGGGTGATTGGCGCAGTATCCCAACGAGGATGATGCAGCAAACCCCTGGCGCAATAAGTTCTGTTGCCACATCCGCCTTGAGTCGAAAAATGCTTGGCGTGTGCCCATGGGCGGGCGCTAACGTCCACAGCCCAAGCGAGGACTTTATGACCAAGATCTACGAAGACAACTCCCGCAGCATCGGCAACACGCCGCTCGTGAAGATCAACCGTCTAACGGCTGGGCTCGGCGCCACCGTGCTCGCCAAGATCGAAGCTCGGAATCCGGCCTTTTCGGTCAAATGTAGGATCGGCGCGGCGATGGTTTGGGACGCCGAGGAGAAGGGCCTGCTCAAGCCGGGCGGCGGTATCGTTGAAGCCACCAGCGGCAACACCGGCATCGCCTTGGCCTTCGCTGCAGCTGCGCGCGGTTATCGCTGTGTGCTCACCATGCCTGAGACGATGAGCATCGAGCGGCGCAAGGTTCTGGTCGCCTTCGGCGCCGAGCTGGTGTTGACGCCGGGCGCGCAGGGCATGAAGGGCGCGATCGCCAAGGCCGAGGAGTTGGCCGCCAAAGATCCTTCGCTGCATCTGATGCGGCAATTCGAGAACCCGGCCAACCCGGCGATCCACGAGAAGACCACCGGCCCGGAGATCTGGGACGACACCGACGGTGGCGTCGACATCTTCGTATCGGGCGTTGGTACCGGTGGCACCATCACCGGCGTGAGTCGCTTCATCAAGCGCACCAAAGGCAAAGCGATCGTGACGGTGGCGGTGGAGCCGGCGCACTCACCGGTGATTTCACAGACGGTGGCCGGCCAAGAGTTGGTGCCGGGGCCACACAAGATTCAGGGCATCGGCGCTGGTTTCGTGCCGAAGAACCTCGAGCTAGCGCTTGTGGACCGCGTGCTGCAAGTCACCAACGACGAGGCGATCGCGATGGCACGCCGCTTGGCTCGCGAGGAGGGCATCCTGTGCGGAATCTCCTGCGGCGCGGCGATGGCGGCTGCGCTCAAGGTGGCCGCTGAGCCAGAGAGCGCCGGCAAGACGATCGTGGTGGTGCTCCCCGACGGCGGTGAGCGTTACTTGAGCGGCGCCTTGTTCGAGGGTCTGTTCGAGAACATCGAGCGGATGACCGCGTGAGCTCCGCGTCTTCCCCGTCGCAGGCAGCATCGCCGCTGCAGTCCGCCCCCGAGTCCCCGGTGAATGAGCTCAATGAGCTCGCCGAGGCGATCGTCGCAAGCTACAGGTCCGACGACCGCGGGCAGTTCCTCAATCGCCACTACCTCCCCAACCGCAAGGCGATCGCCGAGATCATCGATCTCTTCTTGGCGCTCTTTTATCCAGGCTACTTCGGTCGCCAGGACCTAACCGACGCCAACATCGAGGAGCACGTGCTCGAGCTCGTCTCCACCTTGCGGGACAAGTTGGCGCGCGAGATCGAGCTCTGCCTTTGCCACGTCGCTGAGTGCGGTCAGGTGGTGGCGCATTGTGAAGAGGAGGCGCGCAGGCTCGCCAAGCGGCTGCTCTCAACGGTGCCGGCGCTCCGTCAAACGCTGATATCGGACGTGACAGCGGCGCTCGAAGGGGACCCAGCCGCGACCAGCGTTCACGAGATCATCCTCGCGTACCCGGGCCTGCTCGCCGTCACCATCTTTCGTGTCGCGCACGAGCTTCACAAGATGGGCGTACCGCTCTTGCCCCGCATCATGACCGAATGGGCGCACGCCCGCACCGGCGCTGACATCCACCCGGGCGCTTCGATCGGCAGCAGCTTCTTCGTCGATCACGCGACCGGCGTGGTGGTCGGGGAGACGTCGCACATCGGGGATCGGGTCAAGCTGTATCAAGGCGTCACGCTAGGGGCGCTAAGCCACCCTCGGGACGAGCAGGGGCGCGTGATTCGCAACACCAAGCGTCACCCCACGGTCGAGGATGACGTCACCATCTACGCCAACGCCACGGTGCTCGGCGGTGCCACGGTGGTCGGGCACGGCGGCATCGTCGGTGGCTCGGTCTTCCTCACCAAATCGGTCCCGCCCGAGTCGCGGGTCGCACTCAAACAGCCGGAGCTGTTCGTCCGCACCAAAGGCTCTCCAGAGAAGGCGAGCGAGCCGCCGCTCGAGCCGCCGAAGGCTGGCGACTGACGCAACTAAGCGCCGGTGGAGCCGTAGCCACCGGCGCCGCGCTCGGTGTTGTCGAGGCTGGTCACGAGCTTGAGCGTAGCGGACTCGACTCGCGCAACGACGAGCTGGGCGATGCGGAGGTGGCGTGTGATCTCGAACGGCTGCTCACCGTGGTTGATCAAAAGCACGCTCACTTCCCCGCGATAATCCGCGTCGATGGTCCCGGGAGCGTTGAGCACGGTGATCCCGTGTTTGAGCGCCAACCCAGAGCGCGGGCGCACCTGCGCCTCGAACCCGGCCGGCAGCGCGATCGCCAAACCGGTGGGGATCAACCGGCGTTGTCCGGGCGAGAGCACGATCGGCTCGTCGACTTCGGCGCTCAGATCCATCCCGGCGGACAAGGCCGTCTGCGCCGCGGGGAGCGGCGTGTCCTCACGGCGTAGCCGTACGAGGCGAACCTCGGTGGTCACGAGGGCCTCGGCACCACGTGATCGAGCTCATCGAGACCGACCAACGCTTCATCAGCGTAGACGCGGGCGCTGTCATCGAAGCCGGCGGCGACGGCGATCTTCATCAGGTCCACCGCACGCGTTCGATCCGAAGCGCGAGCAAACATGCGGGCTGCGTCGAAGGCGTCATTGGCGTCGCGGTCACGCTTGAAACAGGCTTCGTACAAGCGGCCGGCCCACAAATAGGAGCCTTGCTCAGCCACCATCGAGGCGAGGGCGCGAGCGTCTTCGGTGCTGATGCCGTCGAAGCAGTCTACCGCGAGCGCAGCCGAACGAGCGGGCTCACCCAGCCGCAAAAACACCTGAATCAGCGGGCCGAAGACCTCCTTCCGCGAGTCCCCCGAAAAGCGCGCTGCTTCGAGCACGTTGCGCGCCGCAACCAGATCTCCGCGAGCCAGCGCGACCGAACCATACAGCGCCGGATCCGGGGCACCGAGTTGGTTCAAGCGGTGGACGACCTCGGCCGCCTTGTCGAACATGCCTTTTTGCAGGAGCGCCCAGCCGATCAGCGTAAGCGCAGCGACGAGCGCCCGGCCGCTGGCACGATTGGCGATCGGCTCGCAGATGCTGAGCGTCTCATCCGCCCGGTCCGAATCAAGCGCGAGCTTCGCCTCTTTGAGCGCCTTGATGGTGGCCTCATCCACCGGCGTCTCGAGGTCGCGCTTGGCGCGATGAAGCTCGCCCGACTGCCGCACGGCATCGCTCACGTTGCGCAGCTGCGAGAAGGCCTGGAAGGCCGCCATCGCGAAGATAAAGACGCCGAACATCGAGCCGACGCGCAAGGAGTAGAGCGCCGCCAGCACGCCAACGACGCCGGAGATGGTGAAGGTCCAGCGCAAACGCTTGGGGCCGAGGGCGGCTTGCAGAATATGGCCGCCGTCGAGCGGAAGCACTGGCACCAGGTTGAAGGTGCTCCACACGATGTTGGCGACAACGAAGGCGCCGAGCAGCGTCTGCAGACCCGGGTGACCAACGTCCACGAAGCGGTCGATCAAGTAGCAGAAGCCCGCGAGCAAGTAGCCAAATAGCGGGCCTGCGAACGACACCACGATCTGCCGTGGTCGCGTCAGCGGCAGCACGATCTCCGGGATGGTTACGCCGCCGAGAAACTGCAGGCGGATGGAGGAGCGCACGCCGAAGGCCTTGAACGCGAGGGCGTGCCCGAGCTCGTGAATCAGGATGCTGAAGAACAGCACCAAGACGAGCACCAGGATCATCGCCGGATTGGTTTGGGCGTAGGACAGACCCATGATGACCGCGGTCATCAAGAAACCTCCGGTGATCTCCACGTCGTACCCGAAGATCCTCACGTTCATTGGGGTCTTATAGTACGGCCTGGGCGTCTGCGCAGCCGACGAGTTGCTGAACCGCTTCAGCAAGGGCCTAACGAAGTGCGGACGGACAGCCCAGGCGGCTCCGCGACCCACCGAAACTTGCCGCGCGGGGCGAACTCTGAGCCCAATACGTTGTGAACTTCGTTTCGACTGTTTTGTGTTCCTTGGTTCTGGCGGGCTGCGCGGTGAGCCCATCGCCCGTTGAAAGGGCCAACGTCGCTCCGCCGTCAGCCGCAACAGCAGTAGCTCCGCCAACCGCCAAACAAGAAACAGCAGCCTCGAACGAGCAGACCAGCGCTGCGCCGAGTTCGTCGGCGGCCGCGCCCGTGACAACGCCGTTTCCAGCAAAAACGACGGTGCTCCACGTCGGAGACTCGTTCGTTCATTCAGGCCTCACCCAACGCTTGAAGGAGGTCCTTTCCGCGGATGGCGTGCGCATCATCGCGCGAGCGCAACACAGCACCAACAGCTTGGATTGGGCCAAACGCCTGCCTGACGATATCTCGAGTACACAGCCCGATCTCGTGATCGTCACCCTGGGTGGCAACGAGATCGGCTCAAAGCACTTGGACGTTCAAGCGCGGGCGATCCGCAAGATCGTCGCCACCATCGGCGAGCGCCCCTGCGTTTGGACGACGCCGCCGTTGTGGATGCCGGAGAGCGGCCTGTTCGACACGCTGCAGGCCAACGTAGCGCCGTGTAGGTTCTTCGAGACCGATAAGCACGTGGGCCGTTACATCCCGCGACGCGAAGACAAGATCCATCCGACGGCCGAGGGAGGCGCAATTTGGGCTGATTCATTGGTTAGTTACCTGCGCAAGGAACGACTCGGCGAGCCCAAGCCGTGGTCACTCGCGCTCGCGCCGGAGCTCGAACGGAGGCCCCAAGGGCTGCGCGAGCCTCTGCCCTTGATGGCTAGCCAATGAGTGCTTTACGCGCGGATCTCGGGTAGCTTGACACACATGCTTAGCCTGAACCGGTCTGCCGCTTTGTTCGCTTTGTTACTCGTTATGGGCTGCTCGTCGAACGTTGATGACTTGTTCGGTGGCAGCTCGGCGAACGGCGGTAGTGGCGCCAACAACAGCGATGGCGGCGGACCGAGCAATGGCGGCGGACCGAGCAATGGCGGCGGGCCGAGCAATGGCGGCGGACCGAGCAATGGCGGTGGGCCGAGCAACGGTGGTGGACCGGGCAACGGCGGTGGGCCGGGCAACGGCGGCGGGCCGGGCAACGGCGGTGGAAGCTCGTGCGGAGATGGGGTGGTTAACGGCGCGGAAGACTGCGACGGCGCGCAGCTGAGCCAACAGAGCTGCGCCAGTCTCGGCTTCTCGGGCGGGGAGCTCGCCTGCGACGGGGCCTGCAAGTTCGATACGTCCGACTGTGCGAGCAGCCAGTGCGGCAACGGGATGATCGAGGCCGGCGAGGCTTGCGACGACAACAACAACGATCCCAATGACGGTTGTTCGCCGACCTGCACGCTCCAAGGCGCCACCTGCAATTCGGCCATCCCGATCGCCGTAGCGATGGGCTCGATGACCTTTGCCGCCTCGACCTTGCCGGGCACAAGCGGCTTCGCACCGGCGAGCTGTGCCGGCGATCAACCCGGAGGCGCTGGCTCCGAGCTGTTCTTCCAGCTTACCCCCGCAGCCGACGGCATTCTGACGGTTCAGTTGTTCGCCGACAACACCAACTTCGACTCGATGTTGGTGGCCAAGACTACCTGCGCCAACGCTGAGGAGCTTTTGTGCCACGACAACTATCAGACCACCAACGGCAACAACGGAGGTGAGCTCGTCTCGGTTCCAGTCAAGGCCAACGTACCGGTGAGCATCATCGTCGATGGCTACGCCCAGGAAGACGACGGCGATTTTGAACTCGCGATCGACCTTTCCACCGGCGATTCCTGTAGCGACCCTGTGCCGGTGTTTTTGGAGGGAGTCGCGAGAGCGCGGCTGCGTGGAACGACCACAGGCTTGGCCTCCAATGCAAGCGCTGGAGCGCCCTGTACCTCGGTCGTCGGAAACGCACTCGACGTCGTCTACGAGGTCACGGCCCCCGCCACGGTGAACTGCCAAGCAACCCTGTCAGGGGACTTCTCACCGGTGCTCTACGCCCGTTCCACCTGCAACACAGCCAACACCCAGGTGGCCTGCAACAACCCGCTCAACGGCGCCGCGCAGATGGACTTCGTCGCGAGCACGAGCGCTCGCTTCGTTTGGGTGGACGCAGACAACAATGCGAGCGGGAACTACCTGCTGACGCTGAACCCGGAGTAGCGGCTAGCCTTCGCCCAGCGCCTTGGCAATCGCGTTGCGGACGTCGGCCATCAGCTCTTTGCGGCGAGCGTGGCCGTAGCTAGGCGCGTCGACGGGCGGCAGGATCGTCGCTTTGAGCTTGGCGCCCTTTTGAACCTCGAAGCTGTCGGCGCTCAAGACCCGTTCGGTTCCTTCGATGGCGATCGGCAAGATTCGCACGTTGCTGTCGAGCGCCAGGTGAAAGCCGCCGGCCTTGAACGGCCCCAGTTTGCCGGTCTTCGTGCGCGTCCCCTCGGGCGCGATCCATACGCGCAGCCCGCGCGCGATCAGCTCTTGGCTGCGTTTGAGACTGGCGCGTGCGGCCTCTTGGTGTTGGCGGTTCACTTCGATGAAGCCGGCGGCGCGCATCGCCGGGCCGAACAGCGGGACGCGGAAAAGCTCCTTCTTACCAACCATGCGCACGCTCCCTGGCGCGGCCTGAAAGACGACCGGTATGTCGTAATAGCTGCGATGGTTGCTCATCATCACGAGCGGTTCTTTCGCCGGCAAATGTTCGCGCCCGACGACGGTGAGTTCAGCGCCAGCGTCGTCGAGCATACGCCGCGACCACCAGCTCAGGCGCTGATCGGTGGCCTGCTCGGAGAGCGTTCCGCGCGCCGAATCGGTGAGCGTGGGGACGATGATGCGCAATGTGAGTGACGCCGCTCGCGCTGAATCGAGGAACGACATACTCAGCCGTCCACCCGCACGTCGGTGAGGAAGCCCCAGCTGCCCCAACGTTCGAACCAGCCGCCGATCTGCGCGCTCAGCTCCGCTTGTTGCGCCTCATCGAGGCCGGCCGCAGCCACCGTGCAGGCCTCGGTCAGCGTTTCACCGTTCGCCAGCGCTTCGAGCAGTCGGAAGGCGGGCTCGCTGAGCGCTTCGAAATGAACGACCAGATCTTTGCGAAAGAGCGCGATGAAGCAAGGCGCGAGCGCAGGCTTTTCGGGCGACTCGCCGCCGCGCAACGCCTTGCGATAGAGGTGCATCGGCGAAGCGAGGACCATGCGTTTGATGAGCGGGTTGACCTGGATGCGCACGCGCGCGATCTCCTCGGGAGTGAGCGCCTGCAACTTTGTGAGCGGGAAGGGTGGGGGATCAGCCCCGTCGAAGACGTCGACGAAGGCGAGCTCATAGGTGACGGCGTCCAACGCGAGCGCGCGCAAGGTTTGACGCTCGCTCGAACCGTCGTCCTCTAGCTCGCGCCAGCGCGCGATGAACTGTGCTGCCTGCGCGCCCAAGTCGCGAAGATTCGGTGCCGTCGGAGGGATCTCGGTGAGGTAGTCACGAACGAAGGCTTCCCACAGCGGCTCTCCCAGGATCGCTCGCAGGGCTGGAAAGTCCTCGGCCAAGCAGTCCTCGTGACGCAGCCAAAACTGACGACGGTAGATATCGACCTGCTCAGCGGGCGAGAGACGGTCATTGCCGGTCACCCAGTGCTTGCACGCTTCACGCAGCGCCTCGTCGTCATTCAAGGGGGAATGACGTTGGAACGCGGCGAGCAAGAACTGCTGGGCCTCCACGAGGGAGCGGGGCGGGGTCGGCTGATCGCGCGGTAACATCAGACGCGCGCCTCTTCGCTCCGTGACGCCGTCCCCCCCGAAACCGATGCGGCCAGCGATTTCAGCGCGCGGTCGCGATGCGTGCGTGCTTTCTCGGCTTCCAAGCTGAGCGTGGCAAAATCTGGAATCTCGTCGTCCCATTCGATCAAGGTCGAGACGCTGCCGCAACGCCGAATGGCGCGCTCGTACAGCGCCCAGACCTCGTCGATGACATGGCCGGAATGGGTATCGATGATGTACTTCTCGAAGCGACTGTGGCCGGCGAGGTGAATCTGCACCACGCGCTCCGCGGGAATACCGTCAACGAAGGCGTCGGGATCGAAGTTGTGGTTCTGCGACGAGACGTAGATGTTGTTCACGTCGAGCAAGAGGCCAATGTTCGCCTCTTCCGCAACCGCGCTCACGAACTCCCACTCGGTCATGCGGCTCTGGGTGTAGGTCAGGTAGGACGAGACGTTCTCGAGCACGAACGGCACCTCCAGAAAGTCCTGCACGATCTTGGCGCGCGCTGCGACGTAGCGGACGGCCTCCTCGGTGTAAGGGATGGGCAGCAAATCATGCAGCTCCGCTTCATCGGAGCCGGTCCAACACAGGTGATCGGAGATCCACGGGGTGTTGGTGTGACGGCTGAGCGCCTTCAGCTTCGTTAGGTAGTCGAAGTCGAGCGGCTTGCTGCTCCCGATCGACATGGAAACGCCGTGCTGCACGAGGCGATAGGAAGCCAGCGCGCGATCCAGGTTGGCCATCGGGCGGCCGCCGGGAACCATGAAGTTCTCGCTGATGATCTCGAACCAGTCCATCGCCGGACGACTCTCGAACACGGCCTCGTAGTGAGGGATACGCAACCCGACTCCAACGCCGAGGTCGGGGAGGCCAAGCCGATGCTTTGGTGAGCCACTCATGAGATCCATCCTCGCCCTCTTGGGCCCAAACGACAACGAGGTCGACGCTGTCTCCAGCGAACGACCTCGTCACCGAGATGCAAGCGGCCGTTACCGTTGGTTACGTTCCGCTAGCTGTTCGTTGGGCGCGCGCTGCATGCACACGCCCAGCGAGCTCACTTACAGTCAGCAGCCTTGCAGCCGCCCTTGCCCTTGCACTCGTTCTTGCCGCCGCAGTCATTGGCGCCTTCAACTTTGCAGTTGCCCTTGCCCTTGCACTCGTTCTGGCCCTTGCAGCAAGCCTTGGCAGCTGCGTCGCCGGCGGCGGGAGCGGCCGAATCAGCGGGGGCAGCGGTGCCCTCGCCGCTCGGGTCCTTGGCAGCGTCGGTCTTGCTTCCGCAGCCGACAACACCAACCACGAGTCCACCAACAGCCGAGAATGCGAGCGTCTTTGCGAGTTCCATGTCAATCCTCCAAAAATTGCGACAGATGCCGCCGAGTTGATCCCAATTCGGTGGCTCGCCGCACAATACGTTGAGCTGTCGAATTGGTTTTGGTGCAGCGGAAAGATCCGCCGTGCCGTGCCGACACCAGGCCTTTTATGGTCCGAGAATCAGCGAGTTTTTGCCTCCCACGGCGCCCCCTTTTTGAAGCCACCGCGTGAAACGTTCCCACAAGCGTGAGAAGAGGCGGACCTATACGCGTCTCGTTGCCGCCCCGTCGAGTCCATAAGGAGGTCACCTTGAGATGACCTTTCGATACATCATCCTACTGGCCGCCGGAGCGGGGAAAGAAAGTCGTGTAATTAGGACGCTTCAAAGCCTGTTCACGGCTCGCGACAGCCTCACGGAGCTTGCTTGACTTCGACACCTCCGATCACTACTGAATCTTCAGAACAATCTGAAACTTCAGTACGGTCGGAGAAGTATGACTGAATCACTCGAAGCAGCAGAGCGGCTAGCCGCTGACGCCATCGGCGACGTCATTGAGCATTGGGGGTTTCGGAAAGCCCTTGGTCGCACCTGGACCTTGCTGTTCCTGAGGCAGGAGCCGCAACCGGCGAGTGAAATCTCGGATCGTCTGGCAATGAGCGCTGGCGCCGTAAGCGGGACGTTGAACGAACTACAGCGTTGGGGTGTCGTTCGCCGGGTTTGGAAGCCGGGTGAGCGGAAGGAGTTCTACGAGGCGGAGACTGATTTCTGGAAGATGATTTCACGGGTCGTAAGCGAGCGTGAGCGCTTCCTGGCCGAATCAGTGGAGGAGCGCTTGGCGGAGGCTACAGAGCTGGCCCGCCAAACACCGGCTTCGCCACAACAAGACCACTTCATCGAGCGCGTGACTCGTCTCTCACAGTTCGCGCAGGTCGCAAAGAGCGTGATGGACAGTTTCATTCGATCGCAACGGGCTGATTTCCAACTGTTTGGAAACGTACTTTCTATGGGACGGGCGCGGGGCGCCGGGAGGGATGCATGAAAGGTGATGCTGCACTGCGAGTGGAGCCTCTCGCACGGCGAGGCGTGGTGATGACGACCCTTTCGGAAGTAACGCGCGAGCGCGGAACCGCGCCGATGACCCAGAAGTTGTCGGACATTCGCGCCCTCCTCGAGGACGACCTCTCGGGCATCGACGAAGAGCTGCGTGCGATCGAATACAAGCGCACGCCGCTGCACGAGAGCGCCAAGCATCTGGTTGCCTCCGGCGGCAAGCGCATCCGTCCGATGTGTGTGGCGTTGGCGTCGCGCATCGGCACCGGCTTCGACCGCAAAGCGCGCGAGCTGGCCGTCGCGGCGGAGCTCGTTCACAGCGCCACCTTGCTCCATGACGACGTCGTCGACCTCGGGGACAAGCGCCGAGGGCTGCCGACCTCTAGGGTGATCTACGGCAACGCAGCGAGCATCTTCGCGGGCGACTGGCTGCTGGTCGAGGCTCTGTTGCGCGTGCGGCGGACCGAGCTCGGTGACGTACTCGACGGAGCTCTCGGCGTGCTTACTGAGATGCTCGAGGCCGAGTCGTTGCAGCTCGCCCGGCGAGGCAAGGTCGACGTGGTGATGGACGACTATATGAAGGTCGTCCGCGGGAAGACGGCCTCGCTCTTTCGTTGGGCGCTGTTCGCCGGTGCGCGGGCGGGTGGCCTTGCGCCGGAGGCCTGTGAATCGCTCGCGAGCTACGGCTCGGCGTTGGGCGTCGCCTTCCAGGTGATCGACGACGTGCTCGACGTCGATGGGGACAGCGAGTCACTGGGCAAAGAGGTGTTGCAAGACCTACGCGAAGGCAAGATGACGTACCCGCTGTTGGTCGCGCTACTGGAAGATCCGGAGCTCGCCGACCGTCTGCGCGGCCGCATCGACGGTGACACGCTCGACGCCGAAACGCGGGCTTACGCCTGCACGGCCATCAAACGCTGGGGCGGCTCCGAGCAAGCCAAGAGCTTGGCGGTAACGCTGGTGGACGAAGCGATCGGCCACCTGGAGAAGCTCCCTGACTCGCCTGAACGCCAAGCGCTCGCCTCGGTTGCGCGCGCAGTGATCTCGAGGAGGAACTAATGATTATCACCGTCAGTCGTGCGGCCGATCTCGGGCAGGTGCGCAAAGCCCTGGCCGGCATCGGCTTGTGGGTGAGCCCACCGGAGCGCCGCGAGGATGGAGAGGCGCTGTTGGTCGTCCAATCCTCTTCCACCCAAGTCGACGTCGAGCAGATTCGCGCCGTTCAAGGCGTGGTCAGCATCAGTCGTCCCGACAGCACCCATCCGCGCGTGGACGCGCAAGGCCCCGTGGCGCAAATAGGCAAGAACAGCATCGGACGTGAAGCACCGGTGCTGATCGCAGGCCCCTGCTCGGTGGAGTCACGCGAGCAAATCCTGCGCATCGCCACCACCTTGCGCGAGCGTGGCGTCCTCTACTTGCGCGGTGGCGCGTTCAAGCCGCGCTCGAGCCCGTACGCCTTCCAAGGCAAAGGCTCGGAGGCGCTCGGCTGGCTCAGGGACGCGGCCGACGCTTGTGGTCAGGCCGTGATCACCGAGGTGCTGAGCGAGCATGACGTCGCTGCGGTCGCTGAGCACGCCGACGTGCTGCAGATCGGTTCGCGCAACATGCACAACTACGCGCTGCTCAAGTCGGTGGGCAAGACCGCCCGGCCGGTGCTGCTCAAACGCAGCATGTCGGCGACGGTGGAAGAGTGGCTGCTCGCCGGCGAGTACTTGCTCTCGAGCGGCGCAGGCTCGGTCATGTTCTGCGAACGTGGCGTGCGCACCTTCGACGAATCGACGCGCAACCTCTTGGATCTCGGCGCTGTCGCGCTGCTATCCCACGTCCACAAATTGCCGGTGATCGTTGATCCGTCGCACGCGACCGGGCGCCGCGATCTGATCGTGCCGTTGGCGCGTGCCGCGCTCGCGGCGGGTGCTGCTGGCGTGATGATTGAGGTCCACGACAAACCCGAGCAGGCGGAGAGTGACGCGCCGCAAGCGCTGCACCCCGATGCTCTCGGCCCTGTATTGCTAGCTCTTCGCGGAGGTGATGCGTGAACTCGACCGAAAACCAAGAGGCCCGCCAAGGCAGCGGGGAAATGTTCGATCAGATCGCTGAGCGATACGATCTGCTCAATCGCCTGATGTCGCTCGGGATCGACCGCGGTTGGCGCGAGCGGACGGTGGGCAAGATGCAAGAGGTCGCAACCAGCGGCAGCCCGCGCTTGCTCGACGTGGCGACCGGCACCGGCGATCTCGCGCTGGCGATGGCGAAGGCGTACCCGCTCGCAACCGTGGTCGGCCTCGATCCGTCGAAGGGCATGCTCTCGGTGGCCGAGCAGAAGCGACAGAAGGCCTCGGGAGATGAGCGCGTCAGCTTCCAGGTCGGTTCGGCCGAGGCATTGCCGTTCGAGGATGGGAGCTTCGATGGAGTTTCGATCTCGTTCGGGATTCGCAACGTCCCTGACCGTCCGCTCGGCTTGCGTGAGATGGCCCGCGTGCTTCGCCCTGGGGGTCGCCTGCTCATCCTCGAGCTATCGGAGCCGCGCGGCGGCTTCTTCGGCGGGATGGCCAAACTGCACGTGCATCACTTCGTTCCGTTCGTCGGTGCGCTGCTCAGCGGGAAGAAGGAGTACCGCTACTTGCAGAAGTCGATCGCTGCGTTTCCACCGGCTGAAGAGTTCGCAGGAACGATCGCCGCGCAAGGCTTCGACATGCTCGAGTTGATTCCGCTCACCTTCGGCACGGCGCACCTGTACGTCGCGGAGCGTCGCGCAGGGTCGTGAGCTCGAGGGGCGTGCTCCACTCCGTCACGGACTTCGTGATGGATCTCGAGCTGGAGGGAGTCGTCGCAGCGCTCGACGATCTCCCTAGAGAGGCGCGCGAGTTCGTGTTTGTTTGGGACTCGCGCGAAGCAGCGGTGGAGCGCCGCGAGTTTGTGATCGCGCTTGGCCTCGCAGAGTCGGTCGAGATCCCGGCCGAGTCGGATGGTGAAGCGCTGGCCTCGCTGTTTGCACGCTGGAGCGATCCGTCCGGGAGTCTGCGAGCGCTGGCCGCGCTGCCGTTCGACGAACGTTTGCGGCCGTCGGCGGACTGGCCGGATGATCGTGCGCGGCTGGTGATTCCGCAGGTGCTGCTCACCGCGACCGCGGGAGGCGTGCGCGTGCTCCAGGTGGAGGGCTCGGTCGCGGCGACCCGCATCGTCGCCTGGCTCGAATCGCGCCGTTTGCAACAGCGCAGCGCGCCGGTCGAGTCGAGCGCACGCGTCGTCGACTCGGGCGTGGAGGCGTTCAGCGATCGGGTTCGGGCGGCCTTAGCGAGGATCGAGAGCGGCGACCTCGAGAAGGTCGTCGTAAGTCGCACGGTGGAGCTCCGCGGGAGCTTCAAGCTCGCCGCTGCGCTCGGTCGGCTCGCCGGCCTGCCGCGAACCGTGCGCTTCGCGTGGTCTCGCGATGGCCGCTGGCTGATCGGCGCAACGCCGGAGACGCTGCTCGAGAAGTCGGGCTCGTTGCTTCGGACCGAGGCGGTGGCAGGGTCGCTGCCACGAGGCGCCGATGACGAAGGGGAGGCGCGCGCACTTTTGGCCAGCCCCAAAGATCGGCGAGAACATGCCTTCGTCGTCGACGCCATTCGCGCCGCCTTGGAAGAACGAGGCGTGCACGTTGAAGCGAAGCCTTGCTCGGTGCGCACGCTGGCCCACGTTCATCACCTGGTGACGCCCATGCTCGGTCGCGTCACGGGTGAGCATTGCACGGCCGTCTCCCTCGCAGAGGCGCTGCACCCGACGCCGGCAATGAACGGGGTTCCACGCACTGCGGCGCTCGACTTTCTGCGCGAACGTGAACCCCACCGCGGTTTCTATGCGGCACCGATCGGTCTCGTGGATCGCCGCGGCGATGGGATCTTTGCCGTGGCCATTCGCTCAGCGCTGCTGAGCGGCGAGCGAGCGCAGCTCTTCGCTGGCGTCGGCGTGGTCGCTGGTTCGTCGGTGAACGCCGAGGTCGCCGAGACCGAGGCGAAGCTCGCTTCGATGATTGCGGCTTTGGGCGTAACGGCCGAGGAGCGCGCTGTATGAGCGAGGTGCTCGCCTATCGCTGGAGTACGACGCTCGTGCGCAGCTTGCTCGAGCTCGGCGTGCAGCATTTCGTGGTTAGCCCTGGCTCGCGCTCGACACCGCTCACCGTGGCGGCGTGGAGCTGCGCCCAGCCGCACGTGCACATGGTGGTGGACGAGCGCGCTGCGGCGTTCTTTGCGCTGGGCATCGCCCGCATCAGCGGCAAGCCGGTGGTGCTGATCTGCACCAGCGGTTCCGCCCTTGCGCATTACTTCCCAGCGGTGCTCGAGGCCGAGCTAGCTCACATCCCGCTGATCGTTCTCTCTGCGGATCGCCCGCTCGAATTGGTGGGCTCGGGAGCTTCGCAGACCCTCGACCAGATCAAGCTCTTTGGCGGTCACGTTCGGCTTTCGAGCGAGCTCGGTTGTCCCGACGAAGCGGCGCTCGACGCTCTGCCTTCGTTGCTAGCACGAGCGGTGTTGGCGGCGACCTCCACACCCGCCGGGCCGGTTCACCTCAACGCACGCTTCCGCAAGCCGCTCGAGCCCTCCGCCGACTACTTTCTGCCCGCGGAGCGCGACGAGCTTCTGGCGGCCGCTTTCAGCCCACGCAAGGCTCCCACGCTGTCTCGTTCACAACGCAGCCCCGATGCCCGAGCGCTCGCGAGCCTCCGCGACGCAGCAACGGAGCATGGCGGCGCGACCGTCGTCGTTGGCGCGCTGCCCTACGGTGCACACGATCGCTCGGGCACGATCGCGAGCCTGCGCGCCGCGGTCGACGCCGTGACCGCGCGTGGACACGTCGTACTTTGCGAACCGGCGAGCGGGCTTGCGCTCGCGCCCGAGCGAGGCATTCACGCGACCGCCCACGCCCTCGCGAGCAGGGAGTACCGCAATCGGCCGGCTGGCCTCTTGATCGAGCTCGGCTTGCCGCCAGTGGATCCAGCCTATGAAGCGTTCTCTGCGAAGGCCGCCTGCCGCGTCGTCGTGGGGCCGCACGGAATCAATGACCCGAAAGGCACGGCGCAGCTTGCGATCGAGAGCGATCTCGAGCCCTTTTTGCGCGCGCTTGCCGAGCTACCGGCCGGCGACTCACAGCGGCTTTCGCCAGGGCCGGTCAGTCGCTTGGCGAACGAACGAGCTCGCGCGATACGCGAGCAGCGCGCGGAGGGCGGCCTTTCGGAGCCGTTCGTTTCGATCGAGCTCGCGTCGCTCTTCGAGGGGGGCCAGTTGTTCCTCGGGAACAGCCTGCCGATCCGAGACTTCGCACTTTTCGCTCACAGCCTTTGTTCGCCCCACGTGGGCGTGGTTCATCAGCGCGGCCACGCCGGTATCGACGGCTACTTTGCTGGTGCAGCGGGGGTGCGCGCAGCAGCCGCTCAGCAGGAGCCGGTCGTGGCGTTGTTCGGCGACGTCACGGCGGCCCATGACCTCGGTTCGCTTGCGCTGCTCACCCAGCTCGGCCCGTTGGAGGCGCCGCTGATCGTGATCGTGATCAACAACGCGGGCGGACGCATCTTCGAGCGTCTTCCGATCGCTAAGTCAGGCTTGCCACGACTGGCGTTTGAAACGCTCTTTCTCACCGCGCCCGCGCTCTCGGTCGCTGCAGTAGCGGCAGCTATGGGCATCGTTAGTACGCGCTGTGACAACAAGAGCGACTTCCGTGCTGCGCTTACGTCGGCTCTTGCCGCGCCGCGGGTCACGGTGATCGAGGCGGTCGTAGATCAGGCTGCCGACAGCGCGGATCGCGCTTGGTTCGCCGAGGTGCTGGGTTGACGCCGGGAGTAACTTTGTTGCATGGGCTCGGAGGCTCGCCACTGATGCTGCGACCGACCGCGCGTTTGCTCGGCGAGAGCTTGGACGTCCCCATTCGTTGTTCGCTGCTGCCCGGCCACGGCCCATCCCCCTGGGGGCTCGAGCTGGGCTCGTATTCGGAGGTGGTGGACGCGTTGGCGCAGCGGCTCTTCCCCGATGGCGATGCGTCCGGCCAGCTGCTGGCGGGCTACTCGCTGGGAGGGCGGCTGGCGTTGGGGGTCGCCCTGCGAGTGCGCGGCCTGCGCGGCGTCGTCGCATTTGGCGCACATCTCGGCCTCACGGCCGAGAGCGAACGGAGCGAACGGCAGCGCTGGGACGACCAAATGGCCGCACAAGTCCGGCGCGACGGGGTCGAACGCTTCTTCTCCCAGTGGGCCGAGCTGCCGTTGTTTGCGTCGCAGCGCAGCTTGCCGGCAGACGTTCTTGCGGAGCAAACGGCGATTCGCAACGGCCACAGCGCAGCCGGCATCAGCTGGGCGTTCTCAGCGCTCGGGACGGGGCGGATGCCCAACCTGCTACCCGAATTGCTCGCCAGCTCGCTCAACATCACGCTGGTCGCAGGCAGCCTCGACGCGAAATTTTGTGAGCTCTACCAACCGCTCGTAGGCAGCTCGCTGCGTGTGATCCGCCTCGAAGGCGCGGGGCATAACGCCTTTCTCGAGGACCCTGTCGGATCCGCCGTAGCGATCCAAGCAATCTGGAGCCACTCGACCAACGGAGCATGATGGATACGCCGCAAGGAACAAAACCGGAGCTATCAATCCGCAAAGGCTCGTTGGGTGCGTGGCTGCTCGCTTCGCGCCCCAAGACGCTGCCAGTTGCTTTCGCGCCCGTGGCAGTGGGAGCTAGCGTGGCCTACTTCGTTCGCGGCCAGCTCGATTGGGGAGCGCTGCTCGCCGCGCTGATCGGCGCGCTGTTCATTCAGATCGGCACCAACTTCGCCAACGATCTGTTCGACGCGAAGTCGGGCGCCGACGATGAGAATCGCATCGGTCCACCGCGCGCGGTGCAGAGCGGGCTGCTCACCGCACAGGCGATGGTGCGCGGGACGATCGTAGCGTTCGCTGTAGCCGTCTTGGCCGGCAGCTACCTGGTCTGGCACAGCGGCTGGCCGATCGTGGCGATCGGCGTGCTGAGCGTCGCGAGCGGGGTGGCCTACACCGGCGGGCCCTATCCGCTGGGCTACAACGGCCTCGGCGACGTTTTTGTTTTCGTGTTCTTCGGCCTCGTCGCAGTGCTCGGCACGACCTTCGTCGCGGCGGGCTTGCTACCACCGGGCGGAATTTTCGCCGGCGCTGTCGCTGGGGCACTGGCCACGGCGGTGCTCGTCGTCAACAACGTGCGCGACGCCGAGGGCGATCGAAAGGTCGGTAAACGCACGCTCGTGGCGCGCTTCGGTCGGCGCTTCGGCGAGATCGAGTACGGCCTGCTGCTGCTGGTCGCGGCGGGCTGCATCGTAGCCACGCCGCTCTTGGGCTACGGCCCGTGGCACGTACTGATCGCGCTGCTGCCGCTGCCCCTCGGCCTCTCCAACTGGCGCACCTTGATTCGCTCGCGCGACGGTCAGATCCTCAACGACTGTCTGGCGAGCACGGCCAAGCTGATGCTGTTCGTCAGTCTTTTGATGTCGGCTGGTTTCGCGTTGGGCCGCGCGTGAATCCGCGCGAGCAGGTCCGCTCGATCGCGCTCTTCGCTTGGGGCGGGCCTGCAGGCAGGGGCGTTCTCACCGCGGCTGGGAGCATTGCTCAACGCGAAGGTTGGGTGGTGCGGATGGAGTCAACGTCGGGCCGAGTCGGCTTGGGCGAGGCGACGCCGCTCAGCGAGCTGCGCGGCGGCGTGACCGGCCAAGCGACCCTCGATGCGCTCCGCGCAGCGCGCGACTTTCCGCGGCCCTCGTTCGAAAGCTTCGAGCAAGTGGCAGCCTGGCTCACCAACTTCGATGGCCTCGTCAACGCCGCGCGCTTCGGCTTTGAGACCGCGTTGCTTGACCTATTGGCGCAGTCCCGGTCGCGATCGCTCGCTGCGGAGCTAACTGCCGACTTCGCGCCTTCGTTCTACTGCACCCATCTCCTCGGAGCGCTGGCCTCACCAACGCTCGAGGCGCGCGCACGGGCAGCGCGAGACCTTGGCTATCGCGCACTGAAGCTCAAGGTGGGACCGAGCGATCTCGAACAGGCGAGCGAGCGGCTTGCGCATTTACGCAACTTCGTAGGCGCAGAGATGCGTTTGCGCGTGGACTGCAACGGCGCTCTCAGCGCTGACGAATTCGAGTCGCTGGTGCCTGCGCTTGCGGCGGCAGAGATCGAGTTCGTGGAGGAGCCGTGTGCGCTCGAGCCGGAGAGTGAGGCTCGACGTCGGGCCTGGGCTGCGGCCGGGTTGCGGCTGTTCGTGGACGAGTCCCTGAGCTTGCTGGGCGCCACAGCCATGGATTCCCCAGCCGTGTGCGGCGTCGTGCTCAAGCCGTCCTTGCTCGGCGGCCTGCTGCCGGCACGCGCATTCGCGAAAGCCGCCCACGAACGCGGTCTTGAGATCGTCGTCAGCCACGCGTTCGAAGGGCCGATCGCTCTGGCCGCGATGCGCGAATTGGCCTGCGCGCTCGCGCCCGGCGACCTCCCGCAGGGGCTCGAACAACATGCGGGGCTAACTTCGTTCACCAACGAAGCGCCAAGCCTCGCTGCCACCATGCACGCGGGGACTGCCTCGGGCTTGGGCGCGAACGACCCCACCCATCGTTTGCACGAGGTCGAGCGATGGACCTTCTAACGCCTTCCTTCATCGCCCAAACGTCGGCTCACGAGCTCGCGCTCATCACCGCCGCGGAGAGCGTGACCTTCGAGACCGCGGCGCAGCGAGCCCGCTGGCTTGCTCACTGGCTGCAAAAGCGCGCCACCTCCGGCGAGCTCGTAGGCTTTGAGGCGCGCCCGACCTTGGCCGCGGTGCACCTCGTGTGGGGACTGCTCGAGGCGAACCGCGCCTTCGTTCCGCTTCACCCGCGCTGGACCGACGCGGAGAAGTCGCGCGCCCTGGGTGGGCTTGGTCGAGTGTTGCAGCTGAGCAACGACACCGTGCTCGAGCTTTTTGAGCAGAGCAAGCAAGCGACAGAGGCTGCGCCTGCGCATTCACACCCGCGCTTTTCGCGGGATCGACTTTGTGTACTGCTGACGTCTGGCTCCAGCGGGCGGCCGAAGGGTGTGCTGCTCTCGCGCGGGAACTTCCTCGCTAGCGCACACGCGCATCAAGCGAACCTGCCGTTCCTGCCGGAGGATCGTTGGCTTTTGGGTTTGCCGTTCGCGCACGCCGGTGGGCTCTCCATCCTCACGCGAGCGCTAGCGTTTGGCAGTACGGTCGTGCTTGCTGACTCGTTCGACCCGGCGGCTGTGCTCTCGAGCGTCGTTTCGAACCGCGTGACGCTGCTCTCGCTCGTCCCCACCATGCTCAGCAAGTTGCTCGAGCTGGATCAGGACGGCGTACTCACGCGACTGCGCGCCATTCTGGTCGGCGGAGCTGCCTTCCCCTCGGCTTTGCGGGACGTCTGCGTGGCGCGCGGCCTTCCCGTGCTGTCGACCTACGGGCTCACCGAGAGCTGCTCGCAAGTCGCGACCCACACCCTCGCCGACGCTTCTCGCCTCGCCGTTACCGACTCCGGCCGCCCCCTCGCTGGCTTCGAACTGCGCATCGTGCGCGCCGACGGGACGCTGGCGGCGGCAGCGGAGGTCGGCTCGGTTGAGGTTCGCGGCGCGGCCGTATTCAGCGGCTATCTGCACGCACCTTCGCGTCCCGAGGGCAGTCCGTTCATAACCGGCGACCTCGGTTCACTCGACGAAGCTGGGCGGCTGACTGTGGTTGGGCGTGCCGATGATCTGATCATCACCGGCGGTGAGAACGTGCACCCAGCCGAGGTCGAGAATGTGCTCTTACGGATAGCAGGCGTACGAGAGGTCGTCGTCTTCGGCCTCCCCGACGACACCTGGGGTCAGCTCGTCGCGGCCGCCTTCGTGCTCGAACCAGCGGTGGAGCTCGCCGACGTGCTTCGTGCGAGCCGCAGCGTGCTGGCCTCCTTCCGCAGAGTTCGCCGCGCCTGCGCGGTGAGCCAGCTGCCAACCAACGCGACCGGCAAAGTGAGCCGCAAACAGGCGGCCGAGCTACTGGGCGCCGCGCTCCTTCCCGTCGAGCAGCTGCTCCTCGCTTGATACCGCCGCAGCCGTCGTTGCGTCAGCGCAACAACGCACGCCGGTGGAGTAATCGGCGTAGGAGAGCACGTGGGCCTCGACCCCGGACTGACAGCCGTCCTTCTTACCGCGCGCGTAGAAGGCGCCGACGAAGGTTCCCTCCGGATCATCGATCCACTCATCGACGTTGCCGACCATGTCGTAGATCTTGTCGCCGTCCCAGTCGCTGGTGCAGGTCGGAGTAGCGCCGGTCTTGCGTAAGAGCGGCCCTTGTTTATCGGCGATCTTGTTGAAGCGCGGGTCGGTGTGATTGATGCTCGGGTTCTCCCACAGCAGGATCCCGGGATGGGTATCGCGCACCGTGTTGCACTTCCCCCGCTCGTATTTGTCGCCATAGGGGAAGTCGCGGTCTTGTTCACCGCGGCAGGCGAGCTTCCACTCGTCGCGGGTACATAGCCGCTTGCCAGCGTTGTTGCAGGCGATGGCAGCGTCTTTGCCGCTCGCGTAGGCCTGCGGCACGCGGTCTTTGCGGGAGATCGCCTTGGGTCGCATCGCGCGTTCGCGTTGGAACGCTGGCAGGGGAGGGAGGTCCATCGTCTTCTCCAGCTCGGTGCCCGTTCCCTTCAGGCCCTCCCACATCTTGTGCACGTACGCGGCCTTGGGGCCCTCCGGCGGGTAGTACGGAGAGAGCACCGCGCCCGTTCGTTCATCGACCAGGTAGGACTCGAAGCGATCGACGCACAGCCGTCCTTTGACCAACACCATGTCAGCGGAACAACGTGGCTTGGCCACGAGCACCGGCCGCGGCGCGGCGCTGCTCGGCTCCGGTGCGGAGCTCGGCAACGGCGGCGCAAAAGAAGGTGCCGGCGCTGGGCTCGGCTCCGCCGATTGGCTGCTCGAGGTCAGCGCGCTGCTTTCGCTTGAGGTACAACCAAGCAAAACCAGCGCAAGCGGCCAGCTACGCATCGCGCTGAAACGGCTTCAGGTAGCCCACGAGCTCCGGAGGGACCTCGGCCTTCTTGAAGGTCTTCCCGTCGACGAAGACGTGGGCGGTGGTACCGATCGCCATGGTGCGGCCGTCTTTGACGAGCCGGTGCCCGACCGTCAGACTCGTCTTGCCCAAGCGGGTGCGCCGAATCTCAACCGCCACACGGTCTCCGAAGAACAGCGGGTGGAGAAAGGTCGCCTCGGCATGAGCGAGCGGCGCCGCGAGCGTGCGCTCTTTGAGCATGCGCGGTACATCGAGCCCAGCCTTCTCCAGCAACCCGTTGTAGTTGTCCGCAAAGTACTCAAGGATCCGCGGAAAGAAGATCGTGCCTGCGGCGTCGACTTCTTGGAACTTCACCGTTCGCTCTTGGATCGCGATCAGATCCTTGGACTCCGACAACTCTTGCAGCGTGAAAGAGCTCATCGCTCGTCATCCTACAGCGCCGGCCGTCACGCAGGTGACGTGTTGATAGCGTCAATTCGATAACGACACCTGGCCTTGCGCGTTTTGACGGCCGAATTTGCGCTGGTTGCGCTTGGCCGAGCGATTGCAACGTGGAGCGCGGAAGGAGGCTCTCATGCGCTCTCTGGTTCCGCCGAAGGCGGATGCGGCACACAGCATGACTCTGGGACGAGTCATTGCGGCCGTGTCCCTTGTGATCACCGTGGCCGCTGCTCCACTGGCTACTGCACAGCCACGGGTAGATACTCGTCTGCGTGCTGCGCTATCCGAAGGGGCTACGCGAGCGCGGCTTCGTTCCGCTCCTCCCCAGGCTCCCAACGCCGAGCGGCTCCCCGTGATTGTCGAGTTCGAGCCGAGTGTGCTCCACGGTGCGCGCGGAACCCTCAGCTTGGACCCACAGCTCGAACAGCGGCTCGCCGACAAAGGGCTCCAACTCCTCACCGGGCGCACTGGGCTGCTTGGGCGGCCAAGCGCAGTTCCAGCCGAGATCGAGGTTGCTTCGCTGCAGGCTGTGCTGGCCGAGCCAGCCGTGCGAGCCCTGCGACTCGATGGTTCGGCCGTGCGATTCCCGGCTCCGCTCGACAATACGCCGGTGATGGTCGGCGCAGATTTGCTGCGTGGCCGCGAGGGCGTCGACGGGCTTGGCATCACTGGCAAAGGCATGGTCGTGTGCGACGTCGACTCGGGCGTGGACGTGTTTCACCCGCTGTTCTTTCAAGCGGACGGTGGCTACTTCGACTGGACCGACGAGAATCAGAACGGCGTGCTGGATACCGGCGGGGACTCGCTCCGCTATCAAGGAGAGACCGTCACGCTACGAGCACTCAACGGCGTCGTCTCCGGCTACGCCGACGAGGTTCCAATGTTCGACACCCAGCTGTCGATGCTCGATCTTCGGTACGACTACTTCTACGCCGATCTGAACGGCGACATGCGGCGGAACTTCGGCCGAGGCGACGGCTTCGACGATCAATCGCCGTCACTCGGCGAGCCTCTGTTCGTCGCCGATGACGTCAACGACAACGGTCACGTCGACGTAGGAGAGAAGATCGCCCTCTTGAAGACCTCGAAGATCCGCGCGTTTCGCTACGGCGATGCCACCTTTCGGCGCGGCGAGAACCTGATCGACGCTCCTTGGAGCAATGAGATGCAACACGGCAACGGAGCCGCCGGGATCCTGCTTGGAGGGCAGGTCGGGCTCGGCAAGTTGGTCGGCATCGCGCCCAACGCCGAGCTGGTCATGGCAACGCACCCGGACGCTGGGCACGAGTTCGCGCTCACCAGCTTCTGTCTCGATGAAGGTGCGAAGGTCGTTCTGCACGAGTACGCACCGTGGGTCACCCACGCGCTCGACGGCTCGAGCGACGTCGAGGCGCTGATTGACGAGTCGACGTTTACCGGGGTTTCGCACATCAACCCGGCGGGCAATCTGTCGGGGTCGCGCAAAGGCTACAAGGCGCTCCTGCCGTCGCAGACGCAGTCGTCGATCGCGATCGACGTGCCGGCCCACGGCGCTACCACGATGGTCGCCAGCTTTCTTTGGCGCGATCCTGGGCGCGAACTCAGCTTCGAGTTGGTCAGCCCAGACGCCGCTCCACTGGCTCTCGCGCAGGACGGGAGCAGTGTGCGCTGGGGCGAACGGGTCGTGCAATCGTTGCAAGAGACCTCGAATCGCGGCACGCGGCGCATGGACGTGTATGTTTGGGGGGACTCACAGCTCACACCTGGGCGTTGGCAGTTGAACGTGTCGGACGAGTCCAGCGCAGCGGGCTCATTCACCCTCTTTGGCTTCGTCTACGACAACGTCAGTGGCTGGAACGAGGGCATCCACTTCCCCGAGGCCTCGAGTGAAGAGCACCTCATCGGTTGGCCTGCAACTGCCGATAACGGGCTCGCTGTCGCGGCGTTTCGAGGCAGCGCGTACGGCAACGAGGGGCTAAGCGTCGGAGAGCGCTCGTCGTACTCTGGGCGCGGACGTCGCCTCGACGACGAGCGGGTGCTTTGGCTAAGCGCTCCAGACAACCCGATCGTGCCCGGCCGTTTCGACGACAGGCCGCTCTCCTACATCATCTACGGCGGCACCTCGGGTGCGAGCCCGCACGTCGCCGGCGCGGCGGCGCTCATGTTTTCGCAAGACCCGACGTTGAGCGGCCTGGAGGTGAAACATCGCCTGGCCCAGACGGCTCGCGGCGACGTTCATACAGGCATCCTCCCCAACGAGGACTACGGTCACGGTAAGCTCGACGTGTTCAAGGCTTTGCAGGGCGTCTCCGCCCAACCCGGCACGGCTCCGCGGATCAAAGAGCTCGAATACGTGGCCGAGGTCGGTGGTCCGCAATCCATCACGGTGCTGATCGATGACGCCGAACACGAGCTCGCGTCGCTGCGGGTCGAAGCCGACACCGATTACGACGGGACGTTTGACACCACCTTGAGCGAGGGCGGCAAGCTAGTGATCTCGTTCGCCCAGCCGGAGTTGCGGGTGATCAAGGTGCGTGCCACCGACCCTTCCGGTCGGCAGGGCAGCGGGCTGATCCGCATACACGCCGAAAGCCTCGACGATCACGAGCGGGGCCCGTTCAATGTGGAGCCCTCCGGGGGTGAAGGTTGCTCATTGGCGCAAGGTCGGGAGGGCAGGGGGCAAAGCCTCGCCTGGTTCGTTGGCCTCGCGCTGCTCTTGTGCCGTCGTCAGCGAGGGTCTGACCAGGCGCCGCGAATCAGCTGACGGTGAGGAGGCAAGAGGAAATCCCGCAGCCGCGTTCCAGCGCCGATCACCAGCAAGAAGTAGATCAGGCCGAGCAGCCCCCCGAGCTTGCTTTGCCAGCTCTCAAAGACCGGCGTTGAGAGGGCAAGCACCGTACAACCGCCTGCGACCACGAGGAGCACCGGCACGAACAAAAGCCAAACGATGGCCGTCCTTTGGCGAACGAGCGTGCGGGGATCAGCAACCGAAACGATTGTTGGGGCGCCCGTATCGACGAGGGCATATTGCTTGGTCGGGCCGTCACTGACCCTTACGGTTCCAACGACGAAGACCGGCCCTGACACCTCCAGCTCGACCGGACGCAGGTAGCCCTTGGGCTTGCGAGCTTGGAGCACCGCCTCTTCGAATTCACTGCTATTGGGGCAGGCGACCGCCTCGCGGAGCCGCGTCGAGTCCGGCCAAACCGCAGCGTTGTTGGTGCTGGGGCATTGTACGAGAACGCCGTCACTCGAAAGCGTCCCCGCCTGGAGCCGGCTGATCGCACCTTTGTGATGCCACACCACTGCACGGCGAACCCCTGCAGCCAGCCGGCCCAGCTGCTCGAGCACGTGGAACGCAACTCCTTGCGGGGCCTCGGCTCGAAACAGCACGAGGTGATCTCCCGGCGGTAACGAACCAAGCTTCACCTCGCTAACGCCGCGGACGTGTGCGGCCAACTCGCCGAGGTTACGCACAGCCGCCAACAGCACGAGCAAGGTGTTGCCCCAAAGCACGAACAGGGCGAGTACGCCCATCAACTCGAGGGTGAGCACGGCTACAGACCAGCCGCGCGCGAGGCCTCACGCAGCCGGTCGGAGCGTGACGCGAGCACCGGCGCCAAGTCCTTTTCACTGGCCCCAACGTCTTTACTGAACGGGCGCTTCAGCCCGAACAAGTACGTCCTCACCAGGTAGAGCACCATGCTCGGCTCGTCCAACGAAGGGTCGATGCGCGGGACCACCTCACGCCGATGCCACTCGTCCAGCACCGACCAGTGAAGGCCCGCCCGGTTGTGGTGGATGGTGTGGTAGCCGTTGTTGCACATGATCCAGTTGAAGGCCCGGCCGACGAAGTTACGTGAATGATTCCATTCGCTTCGGACGTCACAGCGATCGTGTTGGATGATGTTGATGCGAAGGATGCTTCTTGCGCCGTAAAGCTGCGGAAGAACAATAAAAAACAGCGCAACCCAAAAATCCGCCAGCAGTAGCAGCCCGGTCAGCCCAAAGGCGAAGGCGTTGTCGTAGAGGTACTGCCGCTTGACGTCTTCGCGACCTTTCACCGCCGTCCAACGCTGCACTCCGTCAAACGTGTTGGGCCCCGACACGTTCGGGAAGTGCAGGAGGTTGAGCAGGTTCCAGCGGAAGTCCACGTTCTCCGGCGCAGCCCAATCCGGTTGGCCGTCATCGTCGAAGTGATGGTGAACCAGGTTGTGGGCCGGGATGTTGACGGTGGCCGGGTACAACGCACCAAAGGAGAGTACGCGGCGAAAGGCGAGGTTCAGCGCGCGCGAGTTGAACACGCCCTGATGCATGTGGTTGTGGATCACCACCGAGTTGAGGAAGCTGAAGTAGCAGGCCGCAAAGAAGAACAGGACGTTGCGACAAGCGGGGACGAAGTACATCGAGAACAAAAGGGCCCAATAGACCGCCACGATCCCGAGTTGCCGCCACTCGGCGGGGTGCTTGACGAGAAAGCTGCGCGGGCCGGTCTCAGCCTGTTCGGCGTTGGCCGAAACCACGCTGAACGAGCCCGACGGGCGAGTTCCACTGTTCGCTGAGACGCGGGCTGATTGCGTAAGAGAAGCGTTGGCCACACAGCACCTTTGGCAGCGCTCATAGTCCCAGCGTGCTGCTGAATCAACGTTGCCCCAACGGAAGGCTGCGCACCGAAGCACGCTTTCGACGCCGGAGAGGCAGGCCTCCATCGCATCGGAATGAGCCCGCTCGCTAGACGTGGGGCCACGTCTGGGATAACAGCGCGCGGGAGGAACCCACCGTGAGCACCGCTAATATTTCCACGCTCAGGACGCTGCCCTTCGCCCAGCTCCGCCAAAATCGGTACTTCTACATGTACTACGACGCCTTTTACGCGGTGTCCGCGCTAATGGCGATCGGCGCGATGGTGGCGCTTGGTCATCGAGGTCTTTACGGGGAGGGTGCTCCGCTCGGGGCATTCAAGCTCTGGCACCTGGCGTTTTTCCCGCTCGTTACCTACGGCATCATTCTCTGCCATGTATTCGCGCACGTGTGCACCCACCAGAGCCTGCCGCGCCCGTTCAACCGCATCGTCGGTGAGCTTTGCGGGCTGGTGGTGCTAACCCGCTTCGCAAGCTGGGAGGTCGTGCATCAGCGGCATCATCGCTATTCGGATGACCCCACCAATGATCCGCACCCGTGCCTGCCCAGCTACTGGAAGCACCTCTGGTTCACGCTGACCCAGGTCGAGCGTCAGCTGCAGCAGACCTACTTCGACATTTACGGGGATTCACCCGAGACGCGCGCCTACGAGAAGAAGCGCGCCTACGTCAGCTACGCGACCAATATCTTGGTGATCGCTAGCTTTTTCATGTTTCTCGGGCCGGTCGCGTTCTTCTGCTTCTTCGTCCCCGCCTCGATGCTCGCCGGCATGCACCTGATTCACTTCAATTGGTCCACCCACAACGCGTACTCGCCCACGGCCGACTACAAGCCGGTGAACCTCAACCACGGCCTCTTCAAGCTGGGAAACAAGCTGTTCTTCGGCATCTACATGCACGCCAACCACCACAAGTGGCCCAACGTGTTGAACCCCGGCACGGTCAAGCGCGCGCTGCCGATCACGCCTGGCCCCACGGCCGATGACGTCCGCCGGGTGCGTGAGCTGCGCAAGACCGGCCTCCCGCCGAAGGACCTGGCCGCTTAACCAATCCGCCTGAAAAGGCGAGTCGAGTGCCGCGGGCTCAACCGCCCGTTGCGCACTCGACGTTCGGCGGAAGGACCATCGGCACTTCGTGTGAAGTAACGTCCCCCTCCTTCAACTGGTGCTTGCCGGTCTCGTAGACGGTTGCCTCCCCGCAGTCGTAGGCCACCCCATCGTTGGACGCTTTTCGGTCGCGCGGGTCACTGAGAGTGGGAGCGCGAAGGTTCGGACACTGACTCCACTCGGCCGTGATTTCACGGTCGACGTCAGGGAGCAGGAAGCGAGTTGGGTGGGGCGAAGACTTCGGCACGCCGTAGAGCATGACCGTCGCGAGCAGCGTGTCTCCATCCTTCAGCTTCAGTTGGACGGGATACTTCAAGCCGCCCTTCAGGGCTGTACCTGCGAGCGTAACGTCCGCGCAAACCGGCTCATCCTTCACCAAGGACGGCAAACTGGGGCCTTTGCAGGCCAAAGCCAAAGGCAACAAGGGCAAAGCCAGCACGAGCAACCGGCGCAGGGGGGCAAGCGAGGGGGTCTTCACGCCTTGGTCTTTCCTAGTTTCAAGATCAGGTCGAAGTGGCTCTTTTCAACGGGGACAACCGATAGCCGCGAGCGTTTGAGCAGCTGCATCTCCGACAAATCAGGCTCGCTTTTGATCAGATCGAGTGCGACGGCGAGCTTGAGCGGCTTGTGAGGAGCCACGTCGACCACCGACCAATCCTCACCGGGAGCGGTAGGGTCGGGGTAGGCCGCACGGACCACTCGGGCGATGCCGACCACGTCTTTCCCTTCATTCGAGTGGTAGAAAAGGCAAAGATCGCCCTCTCTCATCGCTCGGAGGTTGTTTCTCGCCTCAAAGTTTCGGACGCCATCCCAGAGGGTCCGTCCGTCCTTCTCGAGCTGGGCCCAGGAGTACTTGAACGGTTCGCTCTTGATGAGCCAGTGCTGCACAGGAGCCTTCGGCACGGGCAACACCCTATTCCGCCAGAGGCGGATGCAGCAACAAGAATGACTCAATCAAAGTTATGTCGCCGGTGCTGTCACACTTGGCGGAGGTCCGCCGATGTGATGGAGAGTGCAAGCCTTCATGTCTGTCCCCATCGATGAAACTCGTCGGCGCGTGCTCGGGTCGGCCGAGATTCGTCGAGCGCTAACGGACTTCGTACGGAAGCGCGTCGCGCCCTCCGACGTCGATGACGTGGTCCAAATGGTGCTCCTCGACGCGTTGGCATCGACTACGGCGCCGGAGAACCGGGAAGAACTACGCAAATGGTTGATGGGCGTCGCGCGCAATAAGATCGCCGATCTCCACCGCAAAGGGTCTCGGGAACGGCCTGCTGAGCTGCCGGAGATCGAGGTATCGCCACCTCCGGTCGAAGAGCAGGAGCTGGTACGCTGGGCCGAGCGCGAAGCGGGGAAGTCCTCGAAGGACGGAGTGAAGACGCTGGCGTGGATGGCGCGGGAGGGCGAGGGGGACAAGCTCGAGCACATCGCGGCCGAGGAGCAATTGCCCGCGGCGACCGTTCGCCAACGCGTCTCGCGCATGCGCCGATTCATGCGGGAACGCTGGCTCGCAGAGGTTGCGGCGGTCGCTCTCTTGGGCGGGCTAGGCTTCCTCCTTTACCGCACCTTCTCAACCCCGGATCCGATCGCCGAGAAGGAGCCTCAGATCGTGGAAGAGCCGAGGAGCGCAGAGCCCATGCCGGTCGAGCCGTCGCGGCTGGAGCGCGCTGCACGGCTGCGTCAGACCGGCTTGCAGGCCTGTGCGGACGGCGATTTCAACAGCTGCGAGAAGTCGCTCGACGAAGCGCAGCGGCTCGATCCAAGCGGTGAGAACAGCCCCGAGGTGAGAGCGGCTCGAGACACGCTGCAGAAGCGCACCGTCGTTCCCAGCAGCTCGGCTGCACCGGTGCCGGCGCCGTCAAGCTCGGTTGCTCCGCTGGCTGTGCCTTCGAGTACGGCCGCCATTCCGAAGTCAACCAGCTTCACCCCCCTCTCCAAACCCACCGCGAAGCCGATGGAGACATCGCCGAGCAAGGCCCCGGGCAAGCCCAAAGCAAGTCCGAAGATGCCCTCGTCGTTCGGCAGTGACTTCAACTCGACGAAGTGACCTCGACGTTACTTCGCCGCAGCCAACGCTGCCTCGGAGGCGATTCGCTTCTTCTCCTCCGTGGAGACCTCCGGGTCCCGCAGCTTCTTGAGCACGTTGCACAGCTGACCCAAGTCACCCCCTTCGCTCGGACAAATCAGCGCAAAGTCGGCTGCGTTGGCCTCCAGCTCGATCTTCTCGTCGTTCAGGATGCGCGCCGCATGATCGAGGAACAAGGCCGCCGGCAATTGCGCCAAGGAGCGACGATGGCGCTCCATGAACCCGGCGTTGCCGGGGAAAAGCTTCGCTAGCTTGGGCTCACTGCGGCTCGCACTGAGCGCCGCCGCAACCACGCCCGCTTGCAGTTCACGCGAGGGATCGCCCACGGTGATCAGCTCATCCCGCAGCTCGCCCAGATTGTTGCTCAGGGTCTCTGCGCTCTCCCCGAGCTCGCAGTTGAGGCGCGCCGACATCAAATCGGCACGGTGCGTGGTGCTCTTCGTGGTTTGCAGCGCGTTCTTCAGCGCAGCGCGTACCCCCGGCGCGCAATGCCCAGGATGGCGCAGCCGCGTAAGCAGAACCCAAGCATCGTAGCGTTTGCCGCGTTTCTGCAGGTCCACGGCCGCAGAGAGCAGCCGGTCTTGATCGTAGTCCCCAGTGAAGGCTTTGCGCATGAACGCGTCGGTCAGCCCGTGTTCGCACTCGGCGGCGCGCTTACCGTCTTTGAGCAAAGGATGAGCGGTGGTCGCGTCAGCCGCTCGCAGCGCGATGGCGCGGCTGTACTCCGAGCAGGTCGGCTGGACGAAGGCTTGCTTGTCGAGCTTGGTGCCGACGCACTTCATGCCCGAGGTCGAAAGTAGGAAGGTCTTTCGAGCTCGCGCGATGACCTCGGTGATCCCCGGAACGCTCGCGAGCGCGTCGGGCGTACTATCGAAGGACTCCTCGATGCTCTCGCGGCTGGCATTGGCTTCGAGTTGGCCGCGCGCGACCTGCAATAAGTCCCCGGCCAGGAGCGGCCGCTCGCGTTCGATCGCGAGTTGCGCCAAGACCGCGAAGGTCACCAAGCCGTCGACCGCGAAGGTGGACGACTCGCCAGTCACGTTTGGCTCGTAGAAGGCCGTGCGGGTGAGCACCGTACCGAGGGCTCGCATGGCCGCCTCTTCTCCACGCTCCAGATCGTTGTCCATGAAGTGAAGCACCGCCAAGAGAGCGTTGGCCTGCACGAAATAGCGAGCACTACCGTCGCGCGCGGGCTTGCTGTCGGCGGATTCAACGGTCACGTCGAGTTCGAATTTGTCCTCTTCGATCGACGAGAAGCCTGAGCCCACATTGAAGCCCGAGCCGTTGAGCACGAGAGGGGAGGCCAGGTCGAGGCTCAGCGCGATGTTCGAGGCGCGGTGCCCCGACGCGTGCTGAAACACGTAGGAGACGTGCGGCACGTTGAAACGAAGTGGATCGGAGTTCGTCAGCATGCGGTCGAGCGCGAGCCGTGCACCGCCACGGTCCCCCGACTTCAGCTGCTGCAGCGCTCCAAGCACGCCGCTTACGGTCTCAACACTGACGTTGGCGCATTGGTCCGACGCAAGGCGCTTGAGGTCCTGCTCGAAGGCCAGCGGGCCTGAGGCTCCTGGCGCAACTTTGACCCGGCCACGCGAGTAGCGCATGAAATCGAGGAGCCAGGCCGCTTCGCCTTGATACTTGCGCGAGCTAGCGATGGCTTCCTCGGGCACACCTTCATCGTTCATTGCCCCAGCAACGGTGCTGGCAACCAAGACCAGATCGGCCTCGGTCTTCTTGCCCTGCTTGTACAGATCCTCCGCGACTTGGGTGAACCTCGATATCGACGAAGGGACGGCCGAGCCCGCTCCCCACGCTCGCGCGAAATCCACCATCAACCCGGCGAGCACCGAAGTTTCAGGCCCCCACAGCGAGCCGACGCCGTTGAACAAGAGCGCCACATCCGCCTGTCCTTTCCCTCGAAAGTAGCCCGTCCCCGACTCGAAGTAGCCGCGAACCAAACGCTGGAATGCGCCCGCGGCAGGCCCCACGAACGGGGAAAGGTCGAAGGTCGCGAGAGCCCGTTCGGTGGTCACGCGAGCGTCCGCCTCGCTGACGAAGAACTTCGTCAGCGTGTCCGGATCGAAGCTCGAGGCGGTTGTCGCCTTGGGCTTCGCCTTGCCTTTGGGTGCCGGTTGCTGGCTAGCCGCAGCGATATCGATTGCGTCGGAGAGCAGGATCGTAAGCAGCCGCGCGCGCACCGCCCAACCGCCCTCGCCCGACAAACTAGCGTGGCTAAGTACGGCCTTGCGCTGATCCCGGAGCTTCGCGAGGGCGCGTTGCAGCTTGGGATCTGCGGGCGCATCGTCGGCGCAAACGTCAGCGGCTGGCGGCGCGGTGAACGTCTTGTGCAAGCTATAGGCGACGGCTGCAGCGACGTTGTCCACGAAGCCAGCGAGTTCTGCCACTGCCGTTGGGTCCGCCGGAGCCTGCGAATGAAGCTTGGAAATGGCTCGTATGAGGGCGGCGCGCGCCTCCTTGCGCCCAGGCAGCGGCGCGTCTTTTTGCTCGAGATGGATGGCCCCGAGCGAGCCCGTCTGCGCCAATACACCATAACGAAAGAGCGCTGCTGCAAGCGAAGCGAGGCCAGCCTCCGGCAGGTTAGGGTCCTGCTCGAGGGCGCGCGTAATCGCAGCGAGGGATGCCTGCGGATCTGCGGCATAGCCCGAGAAGGCTCGGTAAAGCAGCTCCACGGTGTGCGCCCCCGCGGCCCAGAAGCCGACCTCGCTACTCAGGTCCCCACGCAATCGCGCAACGTACGAGCTTGCCAGCGAGCCCACATAGCCCTCGCGCACCACCGGGGGCATGTTCATGCTGATTAGCCCCCCCATCATCGCAACGCGGAGCAGCTCGCTCGCGTCCTTGGCCTCGGCGACCGAATCCGAAGAGCTGCGCTCGGCCAACGCCTTGAGTTCGGGCGCCAACACCGGATCGAGAAAGGCGCCTGGACTCCCGACGAAGCTGAGTTGGTTTACACTTACGCGCCCCGGCATTTCTTGTGCAAGCCGCTGCAATGCTTCGATGTGCTTCTTGGCGAGTTCGGTGACACGACGGTGCGCAGCAACGCCTGAGCGCTTCATACCGACGAAACCACCTCGCTCACTGAGCAGCACTGGCAGCGTGTAAAATGCGAGGCCCTCGCGCTCGCTCAATTCGACAAGTGCGCCGTAGCTCTTGTCCCAATCGGCCAGAGGCAGCTTGCCCGCTCGCTCCCGAGAGCCTTCGCGCGCGAGCAGCGTCGGCAGGAAGTGCGCGAGACCAACATCAGCGGGCTTGGTAAAGGTGAGCGCCTCTGTTGGCGGGCAGCCCTTTGCCTCGACGCGATAACGACGCTCGAACCAAGCGCCGTTGGGTCCGCCGCCGAGCGACTGCACCGCGGCGCGGACGCGCTCGTCGCTCCCTTCCGTGTGCTTGGCCTCGCCCGAAAAACGCAGCAGCTCGTAGTAGGGGCTCCCCGCTTTGTTGGGCCAGGGTTCATTGGGCTGCGTCGGTGTAGAGTCGTCGGTCAAAGAGACGCGTGAGAGATTGACAGCGGCCAGTGCCATGTTGGCGCGCAGCTTCGAAAGCTCCCACGGCGCCAGTTCACGGCTCGCCTGTTCGAGCTTATCGACCGCGCGCGCAGCCGCGACATAGTCGAACTTCGAGGCTGCCGCCAACGTCTCGCGCAGCGCTTCCTCCACGGCTTTTTCGGTCTGCCAATCGGGGGCCACAGCGCTTGTTGCGTACGGTAAGGCGCCGCCCGCAAAGGTGCGGATCGGGTCGCGCCCGTAGTAACGAGTGACCGAGGAATCCGGCTCGATCACCGCGAGCACGTGAGTCTTGGATACGTCGGCCAGCGCGACGAACACAGCCGGGTCCTCGCTGCCGAGATCCGCTTCAACAGCTTTGACGCCCTGCGGAAGGCTTCGGGTTTGACCGGCGTTCTTCGTGAGCAGCACGACTGGCGCAGGGTTCTCCGCAAGCGAGCCGAGCAGCTGCTTGAGCTGGGGACGCCCTTGGTTCGCGCGCTCCGCTGCGAGTGCTTCCAATAGCTCGCGTGGGTCGTCGCCTGCGAGCAGCGCCCGCGCGATGGCCTCTTCACAGCGCGCCCCCGCGGCGGAACACGCGTTGGCACCCGGGACCGCGGGACGAAGATCGCCTTCGCGCACACACGCAACCAAAAGCGTCGGCGCAAGCAGCAGCGTCACAAGGGCAGTTCGAGGGCCGAATGCGGGGCGGAAGGATTGTGTCGGCGACATCGGCGGAGCATACGATTCCGTGATAGGCATGTCGCGTGGACAAGCGAGTCACACCGGCTTTCGCTCTGGCTCTCCTGGTTGCTGGCTGCAGCGTTCAATCAGACAACGGCGAGTTCTTCGGCACGCAAGATCGCTTTGGCAAAGACCCTCAAACCCTGTTTGTGAACGCCGGTGGCGAGCCCGAGTACATCGACCCTGGTAAGGCTCACGACAGCGTAAGTTCGAAGCTCGTTCAGCATCTATTTGAAGGGCTCGCTTCGTTTGGGCCGGACGCAGAACCTGTGCCGGGCGTGGCCGAGAGCTACCAGCGCTCAGCGGACAACCTCTACTTTCGTTTCCAGCTGCGCAAAGACGCCGCGTGGTCGGATGGCAAGCCGGTAACCGCGCACGATTTTGAATACGCCTGGAAGCGAGTACTCGAGCCAGCGACCGCATCGCAGGCGTCGCCCAACGTCTACTTCTTGCGCAACGGAGAGCTCTTCAATCAAGGCAAGCTGCTGCGCGCTCGCGAGGCCGTGCCGGTGTATGAAGCCCCAAACGCGCAGAGCCAAGCCAGCTCGACGCTCGAGAAGGGCGCCATCGTGCTCGTGCTCGGTCGTACGCCGGTGAAGGTGGATTCGCAGATCGCCCCGCTCACCGACATCCCTGACGGCCTCGAGTCGATCGGCTACGACGCCGCCAATCCGAAGAAGAAGACGGCCGAGAAGCTGGTGCAGATCTTCGCCAACGAGACGCGGGCCGTCGCTCCGTCTCCCGGCGCCCTGCCCGTGGGCGACTACAACCTCGTGCGGGTCCGAGCGCCAGTGATCTGCAACGGAGACAAGGACTACTTCTTCGAGTTAGCGGGGGAGGACGGCAAACCCGTGGGCGTGCTTCCCGGGTGCATGCTCAAACCAAGCGCCGCCAAGCAGAGCAAGGCTTTGATCGCCAAGTGGGACTCTGCGCCCACCTTCGATCCCAAGGCGCGCGCCCAGCCAGCGCCCTTACCCACGCCCTTGGGCTTTGCGTCCGAGGAGAACCTCATCTCCGATACGTCGATGTTGGGCGTGCGCGCTGTGGACGATCACACCCTGGAGGTCGAGGCGGAGTACCCCGTGCCGTACATCCTTGATCTTCTATGCGCGCCCACCACCTATCCAGTGCGCAAAGATCTCTTGGAGCCATTCAAAGAGCGGGGGGAGCCCGACCTATGGACTCGCCCAGAGACCTTCATCGGCAATGGCCCCTACATGATCGACTCGTGGAAGTTTCGCTACGAGATCCGCATGAAGCGAAACCCGCACCATCGCTACATGAACAAGCTGAAGATCCACAACATCGTGTGGATGGCCGTCGAGAGTTACGTCTCGACGATGAACCTCTACAAGGCGGGAGAACTCGACTACATCGGGGACAATAGCTCGCTGCCTCCGCCGTATCTCCCAGTGCTGCGTAAGAAGAAGGACTTCGAGCTTACCAACTACGTGGGCACGTATTGGTATGAGCTCAACACCAAAGTACCCCCGCTCGACAAGGTCGAGGTTAGGCAGGCGCTTAACCTGGCGATCGACAAACAGCAGCTCGCGGACAAGGTGCTGCGCGGCAGCCAAGCTCCAGCGACTCACTTCGTGCCCGACTTCATGGGCCAGGGCTACGCCGACTACGTCGAAGAGCTGCGCGCCAACTCGAAAGATCCGTTCGATGCCCCGGAGCTCAAGTTCAACCCGGAGCTCGCGCGCTCCCTGCTGAAGAAGGCCGGCTACAACATCGTCGAGAAGAACGGCGGCTTCGTCGCAGAGGGCGTCCCGCCGATCGAGCTGCTGTACAACACGAGTGAAGGGCACCGCGCAGTGGCCGTCACCATTCAGGACATGTGGAAGAAGAACCTCGGCATCGAGGTACAGCTTCGAAATGAAGAATGGGGCGTGATGCTCAAGAACGTTCGCGACAAGAACTTTCAGGTGGTGCGCTTCGGTTGGATCGCCGACTTCGATCACCCGCAAACCTTCCTCGACACTTTCATGGCCAAGAGCCCGAACAACCGCACCGGCTGGAGCAACGCCAAGTACGACGCGCTCGTGCAAAGGGCGCGCTCCACCGCCGACGTCAAAGAGAGCATGCGGCTCTATCGTGAGGCGGAGGGGATCCTCGCCGAGGAAGTGCCGAAGATTCCGCTCTACTTCTACACAAAGTCGACGTTGATCAAACCGTACGTCAAGGGCTTCCATTTCAATCGACGTAACGAGCAGCTCACCCAGTGGATGTGGCTCGACCCGAATTGGAAGAACAATTCGTCGGATGAGCCGGCCTTCCAAGTGCCGGCCTTTGCCGCCCCAGCGGCGTACTGAGGGCTCGTGTTCGCCTATATCATTCGACGCATTCTCTCGATCATCCCGACGTTGCTGCTCGTCGCAACGTTGGTGTTCGTACTGCTTCGCCTAGCGCCAGGCGGCCCCTACGATAGCGAACGAGCGCTGCCCCCCGAGGTGATGAAGAACATCCTCAAGCAGCACAAGCTCGATGACCCGCTTTGGGTGCAATACAAGGACTGGCTTGTCCGCCTGCTGACCGAGGGGTCGCTCGGCTTCAGCACCAAATATCCAAACCGCACGGTCGAAGAGCTGATCGGTATGACACTGCCGGTCTCGATGCAGCTCGGCGTGATGGCGATGCTGACTGCGCTCGCGATGGGCGTACCGCTCGGAATCATCGGCGCTGTCCGTCAAAACACCTGGAAGGACTCGCTGGCGATGGGCGCTTCGATGCTCGGCATCAGCATCCCTCGTTTCGTGCTCGCACCGCTCCTGGTGTTGGTCCTCTCGCTCAAGTTGTACTTGTTGCCGGTCGCCCGTTGGGAGACCTGGAGGCACGCCGTACTACCGGTTTTCTGCGCGGCGCTGCCGATGGCGGCCTACCTCGCGCGGCTGACACGCGCCGGCATGCTCGAGGTAATTCGCTCGGACTTCGTGCGCACCGCGCGCGCCAAGGGTCTCTCGGAACGCGTGGTGGTCCTGCGCCACAGCCTCAAGGGCGGCATGCTTCCGGTCGTCAGCTTCCTCGGGCCGGGCTTCGCCGGCATGCTCGTCGGCTCGCTGGTGATCGAGAAGATCTTCGACATACCCGGTATGGGTCGCTACCTCGTCGAGGCCGTGCTGAACAAGGACTACAACCTCGTTTCGGGGGTAGCGCTGGTGTACGGCACCCTGCTCATGGTGTCGAACGCGCTGGTCGACATCGCCTACCGCTTCCTCGACCCGCGCGTGGAGATCGACAAGTGAGCGCGCCGTCTGAAGCCGTAGAGAAGGGCTCGAGCCTCTGGCGAGATGCGTGGAAACGCCTGCGCAAGAACAAGGTCGCGGTGGTCGCGGGTGTGGTGCTGCTGCTGCTCAGCATCGTCTGCATCCTTCACCCGATGTTCACCGCGCAGCCCTACGACAAGACCGATCTGCAGCTCGGCGCCTCACCGCCTTCTGCGGCGCACTGGTTCGGTACCGATGACCACGGTCGCGATTTGATGTCGCGCGTGACCTTCGGCGGCCGCGTGTCGCTGAGCGTCGGCATCATCGCTACGTCGTTGAGCTTCATCATCGGCGTCAGCTGGGGCGGTATCGCGGGCTACTTCGGTGGTCGCGTCGACGCGTTGATGATGCGCATCGTCGACGTGCTGTACACCTTCCCGCTGCTGATCTTCGTGATCCTGCTGACGGCCTTCTTCGCCAACCCCGACACGGTGTTCTACGAGCTGTTTCACAAGCTGCTGACGGCCCTGTACGACGACGTGAAGAACCCTCAACAGCTGTTCAAGATCGTCTTCGTGTTCGCGGCGCTCGGGTCGATGTCGTGGTTGACGATGGCTCGTATCGTCCGCGGCCAGGTGATCGCGCTGCGTGGGCAGCTCTTCGTCGAGGCGGCGCGCAGCATCGGAGTCGGCCACTTCCGTTTGATCTTTCGCCACCTCATCCCCAACGCGCTTGGGCCGATCATCGTCTACACCACGCTCACCATCCCCGAGATCATGCTGACCGAGGCGTTCCTCTCCTTCCTCGGCCTCGGCACCGAGGAGCCGCTCTCGAGCTGGGGCGCCTTGATTTCGAACGGTGTGGAGTCGCTCGATCTTTACCCGTGGCTCACGGTCGTGCCCGGGCTCTTTCTCGCGCTGACCTTGTTCTGCTTCAACTTCCTTGGGGACGGCGTGCGGGACGCGCTCGACCCTCGCGTGCGAAAGGATTGAGCGCATGACGTTGCTCACCGTTAGCGATCTCAAGACGCACTTCTTCACCGATGAAGGCACCGTCAAAGCGGTGGATGGCGTTAGCTACTCCGTTGGGGCAGGGGAGGTACTCGGTATCGTCGGCGAGAGCGGCTCGGGCAAGAGCGTTTCGAGCCTCTCCACCATGCGGCTGATCCCGTCCCCGCCGGGGAAGATCGTGTCCGGCAAGATCGTGTTTGAGGGTCGGTCGGGGACGCGGGATCTCGTGCAACTCAGCGAGAGCGAGATGCAACACATCCGCGGCAACGAGATCGGCATGATCTTCCAGGACCCGATGACCTCGCTCAATCCTTACATGCGCATCAGTCGCCAACTGACCGAGGTGCTCGAGCTGCACGAACGCATGAAGCCCGCGGAGGCTCGCACGGTCGGCATCGACATGCTGAAGAAGGTCGGTATTCCGGATCCAACGCGGCGCTTCGACGATTACCCGCACCAACTCAGCGGCGGTATGCGGCAACGCATCATGATCGCGATGGCGCTCTTGTGCGAGCCGCGCCTCTTGATCGCCGATGAGCCCACGACAGCGCTCGACGTAACGATCCAAGCTCAAATCCTCGATCTGCTCGATGAGCGGCGGCGTGATTCGGGCGTTGGCGTCGTGCTGATCACCCACGATCTCGGCGTCGTGGCCAAGATGGCCGACCGGGTCGCGGTGATGTACGCCGGCCGCATCGTCGAGCAAGGCCCCGCTGAGAGCATCTTCAGCGCACCCGCGCATCCTTACACCGTCGGCTTGGCCCGCTCGATCCCCAAGCTCGACGGCGACCGCAACCAACGCCTCACGCCGATTCAAGGGTCTCCACCGTCTCTGACCAACCTGCCCAGCGGCTGCCCGTTCCGCCCGCGCTGCCCGAACGCCAAGGCCGCGTGCGAAGAATCGTACCCGGCTGAACGCGAGCTCGACGCCGGGCACCGCGTGGCCTGTCACGAGACGGATCTCGATGCAGTTCGGAGGCCGACGTGAGCGCGCTATTGAGCGTCGAGGATCTCAAGGTTCACTTCCCGATCCGGCGCGGGCTGCTGATGCGCCAGGTCGGCACGGTGAAGGCGGTGGACGGCGTTTCGTTGCAGCTCGAACGCGGGGAGACGCTTGGTCTCGTCGGTGAGAGCGGCTGCGGCAAGTCAACGACTGCGCGCGCGATCGCTCGCTTGATCGACGCGACGAGCGGCAGCGTGAAGCTCGATTCGGAGGAGCTGCTCTCATTGCGCGGCGGTGCGCTGCGCAAAATGCGACGCAACCTGCAGATGGTTTTCCAAGATCCGTTCGCCAGCCTCAACCCACGCATGACCGTGTTTGATACTTTGGCGGAGCCGCTCATCATCCACGGCGTGGCCAGCGGACGCAGCGAGCTCGAGGAACGTGTCAGCAAGCTGATGAAGCAGGTCGGGCTGTCGCCGGGCTTCATGCGTCGCTATCCGCACGAGTTCTCCGGCGGCCAACGCCAGAGGATCGGCATCGCGCGCGCGATCGCGCTGAACCCCAAGGTAGTGTTGCTCGACGAGCCGGTGAGCGCGCTCGACGTTTCCATCCAAGCGCAGATCCTCAACCTGCTTCGTGACCTGCAGGATGAGCTCGGACTCACCTACTTGTTCGTCGCGCATGATCTCGCGGTCGTGCGCCATGTCTCCACCTCAGTGGCGGTGATGTATCTCGGCCGCATCGTTGAACGCGCGCCGGGCGAGCTGCTGTTTCGCGCGCCAAAACATCCGTACACGCAGGCGCTCCTCTCGGCGATCCCCCTGCCGGATCCCGCCGCGGAGCGGAAGCGGCGCAGGCTCGTGTTGCAAGGGGAAGTTCCAAGTCCGATCAACCCTCCGAGCGGATGCACCTTTCATCCGCGCTGCCCGCTGGCCAACGCCCGTTGCTCGAGCGAAGCTCCGGCGTTGATCCGCGGGGAAAACGGGCACGATGTGTCGTGCCACGCGGTGGAGGAGGGGAGGGAGTCCACCGTGCTCGGGGCCAGCTAGCCGCTCGCCGAAAAATCAATATGATGCCCGCCTCACCCAACGAGGTTTTATGGCATCGGTTCGCGCGTCTCACATCCTTCTTATGTACGCTGGCTCCTCGCGCTCGTCGGCATCGCGGTCCAAAGAGCAAGCAGCCCAACAGATCGCCGCGATTGCGGCTCAAGTTCAAGGCGGCGCCGATTTCGCTGAGTTGGCGCGAGCCCACTCCGACTGCCCCTCCAAAGCCAAAGGCGGAGACCTCGGCACCTTCGGTCCTGGGCAGATGGTGAAGGCCTTCGAAGACGCGGCGTTCAACATGCCCGTTGGCGGTGTTTCAGGCGTGGTCGAGACCGAGTTCGGTTACCACCTGATTCGTCGCACCGCCTGAGCTAGCACTAGGCCCAAAAAGAGAGGAGAGACGCGCCGTCATTCGGTTCGCGTCTCTCTTCATTTTGTTCAGCAGCTCTTCGTGGTTCCACCGAAGTGGATGCAGCATCGTTCACCAATCCGGTGAGCGATTCGAGAAGACAAAAGCCAAACAGCCCACCACCGAAGTGGAAGGCTGCTGACTTACTACTCGTTACTGCGGGGTGGACGGGACTCGAACCCGCGGCCTCCGGCGTGACAGGCCGGCGTTATAACCGACTTAACTACCACCCCAATGAAAACCCAAAACATCTGGGGTACATCGGGTTACTGCTTATCGCTGACTCGCTGCTTTTGCCATCCAACTGAAACTTTTGCAACAGTTGAATTTGGTAGGCGGGACAGGGATCGAACCTGCGACCAACGGCGTGTAAAGCCGCCGCTCTACCGCTGAGCTACCCGCCCGGGCGAAGAGCTTGCGCAGAATAGCCTCATCCTCAGATACGTCAACAAAATTCTTCAGCTTCAACTCAGATAGGTGGTGAGTGATACTGACTCGCGCAAATTCCACCGAAAGTGCATGCAGCAAACTGAGTGAATTGTGCCATCTTCGTAGGATCAGCGAAGGTCCTTCGAAACTGCGCAAGTCATTCAGACGAAGTTTGATGCAGTGACGAACCTTGGGACGCATTCAAACGTAAGGCCGGAGAGACCTATGCTTTCACGCTCATCCATTCTTTGGCCGATGCTCGGTTTGGTGTCCGCCCTTGGTTGCGGAGCCGGCTCCAGTGACAACAGCGCTGGCGGTGGTGGCGCAGGCGGCGCACCTGCTTGCACGCCGATCGGGGCAACCTGCGCAGTGTCCTTCTCCTTCCCGCTGTCGAATGAAAGCTCGGTCGAGCTTCGCGGCGATTTTGCGGCCGGGGCATGGGAGCAAGGCGTGCCCATGGAGATCGACGCCGGTTCGTGGCGCGTCACCATCCAAGCGCCTGCGGGTGAGACCATCCGCTACAAGTTCTTTGTCAACGGCAAGGACTGGGTTCTCGATCCGGCCAACCCGAACGCTGAAGACGACGGGCTCGGTTCGCAAAACTCGGTCAAGACCGTCGAGTGCGCCAACCCCATTTGTGAGGAGGGAGAGGGCGGGCAGGGGGCCGGCGTACCTCCCGGCGCCTTCGACTGGCGCTCCGCGGTGCTCTACTTCGTGTTCATCGACCGCTTCAAGAACGGCGATGTCACCAATGACAATCCGGTCGCGGGTGTCGAGCCTGCGGCCAACTATCAAGGCGGAGATTACGCGGGCCTCCTCGAGACGATCGAATCCGGCTACTTCGAAGAGCTCGGCGTAAACGCCTTGTGGCTCACGGTGCCGATGGACAACCCCAACATCATCGGGCCCGGCGCTGACGGTCGCGCCTACAGCGCCTATCACGGCTACTGGCCCTCCGATCTGCTCAAGGTCGAGGAGCATTTTGGTGACATGGCCTTGCTCAAGCAGGTGATCGCTGCTGCCCATGAACGTGGGATCAAAGTGCTGTTCGACTACGCGATGAACCACGTGCACGAGTCGAACCCGCTCTTTACCGAACAGCCAGGCTACTTCTGGTCTCTCGATTTCGAGGGTCGTTACTGCGTGTGCGGAGATGGCTGCAGTTGGGACGGCTATGAAGGCAGGCGCTGTTGGTTCCGCGACTACTTGCCCGACTGGAACTTCCAAAGCGCCGAGGCGCGCGCTGCCAGCATCGATAACGCCATGTGGTGGATCAAAGAGACGGGCGTTGACGGCTACCGTCTCGACGCGATCAAACACATCGAGACAGTTTGGGTCGAGGATCTGCGCAAGCGGGTCAACGCCGAGGTCGACCAAACGAAGGGCCGCTTTTACATGGTTGGGGAGACCTTTGAGACCGGTAACCGCGACGTCATTCGTCAGTATGTCGGGGAGGACCTGCTGGACGGCCAGTTCGACTTCCCGCTGCGCGGCGCCGTGGTGGAGAACATCCTGCGACGCCAGGGCACCATGTTCGACCTCGACAATTTCCTCGCCACGAATGACACCTACTACCCGGGCCTGATGTCGACGTTCATCGGCAATCACGACATCCCGCGGGTGATCCAAACGGCGCTCGATAGCCCTTGGGGCGCCTGGGACAACGGCGGCGATTCGAACTGGAACAACCCGCCGGGGCAACCGCCCAACCGCTCTCCTTACGAGCGCCTCAGCCTGGGATTCACCTTCATCTTCACGACGCCCGGCGTACCGCTCGTTTATTATGGTGACGAGATCGGCTTGGCAGGGTCAGGGGATCCGGACAATCGTCGCTTCATGCAGTGGGAGGGCACCAACACCCACCAGCAGTGGCTGAACGAGCAACTCAAGAAGCTTGGCGCCATCCGCAAGGAGCGCACTGAGCTGTGGGCGGGCAAGCGCTCGACGGTATTTGTGGGTAACGATGTGTACGCCTACCGCATGACCCAGGGCGCGAAGAGCACCGTGATCGTGATCAACCGCGGAGATCTCCCGGCCGAAGTGGACAACCTCCCGGCCGACGCCTCGGACAGTTTGAGCGGTGAGCCGGTCGCCGGTCCGAAGGCCACCATCCCCGCCCGAACCGCCTGGATTCTCTCAGAGAATTAAGGAGAAACCTTTCCGTTCGCGACGCTTTGAGATACGAACGACCCCAAATGACTCGTGCCGAGGTGATGGTCCAACGGGGGCCTGCAGCCGTTCTTGTAGAAAAGGGCCCGAGTCATTCTGTGTTCTAGTCCGCCTTCGGCGGAACCTTAAAGGGGTGTGTCATGGCGGAGCGAATCGGGCTGTTGTGTGGATGGGAAGAATCGTTTCCGAACGAGTTTCTTGCTCGGTGCAACAAGGTGCCCGGGATCGAAGCTGACTTTGCAAAGCTCGGCGGGACAGCTGAGCGCTTCACTTCTCCCTACCGAGTGCTGATCGACCGCATCAGCCAGGAAGTGAAGCACTACCGGTTCCACCTCAAGGCAGCGGCTTTGGCCGGCACCTACGTCGTCAATGATCCGCTGTGGTGGAGCGCTGACGACAAGTTCTTTGGCTACTCCTTGGTGCAGCGCGCGGGCGTCGCGGTCCCGCGAACTGTGATGTTGCCGCAGAAGGATTACGTCGCCGCCATCGACAAGAAGCGCAGCTTGCGCAACCTCGAGTACCCGCTGAACTGGGAGGCGATCGTCGCGTACGTTGGTTTCCCGGCGATCCTGAAGCCGGCTGACGGCGGCGGCTGGCGCGACGTGAGCGTAGTGAAGAGCCCCAGCGAGCTGCTGCGCGCCTATGACGCCTCATCGACGAACGTGATGGTGCTGCAGGAGTTCATCGACTTCGAGGAGTACGTGCGCTGCATCTGCATCGGCAAGGATCGCATCCTGCCGATTCAGTACAGCCCGGCGCGGCGCGCCTACATCGTGAACGACAACAACGATTGGATCGACAAGGCCGTGTACGAGCGGATCATGGAGGACTCGGTCAAGGTCAACAAGATCCTCGGCTACGACATGAACTCCGTCGAGTTCGCTGTCAAAGACGGCATCCCGTACGCCATCGACTTCACCAATCCCGCTCCCGACATGGACATCTGGAGCATCCAGGAGAAGTACTTCAACATCGTCGTCGATTGGATGGTTGAGTTCTCGGTTGGGCTCGCCAAAGACAAGACAAAGACCATGACCGACACCTACCGTTGGGCGCAGTACGCTGGTCCGCAGCCGCACCCGCTCGGAGATCCGAAGTGAGGCATTGGAACGGGGAGGGGAGTAGACCATGACCGACGTTCAAGGGCTTTTGGACGGGCAGTTCACGCTCGGCATCGAGGAGGAGTTTCAGATCGTCCATGGCGAGACGAGGGAGCTCCACTCTTACGTGAGCCAAATCCTCGACGAGACACCGGAGGGCAGCATCCTTCGCGAGCGCGTGCGTCCGGAGATGCACCAATCGGTGGTTGAGACCGGGACCGGAATCTGTCGGGATCTGAAGCAAGCGCGCGAAGAGATCACCGAGCTGCGCGGGAGCCTCTCGCAACTTGCGCGCAAAGGCGGCATGCGCATCGTCGCGGCCGGGACTCACCCTTTCAGCGACTGGAAGACGCAAGAGATCACGAACCGCGAGCGCTACCACACGGTCGTTGAAGACCTGCAGGACATCGCACGTGGCAACCTCGTGTTCGGACTGCACGTTCACGTGGGAATCAAGGACAAAGAGGTTGGGATGGCGCTGGCCAACGAGGTCCGCTACTTCCTGCCTCACATCCTCGCCCTTTCCACCTCCAGCCCGTTTTGGATCGGCCGACTTACCGGTCTCAAGAGCACGCGCAGCGAGATCTTCAAGCGTTTCCCGCGAACTGGCATCCCAGCCAAGTTCGAGAGCTACAAGAGCTTTGAGTCCTTCGTCGACCTGCTGATCAGCACCGGCTGCATCGACAACGCGAAGAAGATCTGGTGGGACGTACGTTGCCACCCCTTCTTCGACACCGTTGAAGTTCGCATCTGCGACATGACCACCCGGGTGGACGACACGCTCGCCATCGCAGCTTTGGTTCAGGCCCTGATGGGCAAGCTGTACTTGCTCTACCGCCGCAACCAGGGCTGGCGCGAGTACAACCACATGCTGATCGAAGAGAACAAATGGCGCGCCGTGCGCTACGGCATGGAGGGCCAGCTGATCGACTTCGGTAAGCGCGCTGCGGTGCCGACGAGCGTGCTCGTTGAGGAGCTCCTCGACTTCGTGTCGGAGGCGGCTGACATCTTCCACACCCAAGACGAGCTCGACCGCATCCGAGCCATCTGCCGCGAGGGTACGAGCGCCGATCGTCAGACGCGCGTGTTCAAAGAAACAGGCAGTCTGAAGGCTGTCGTCGACGACTTGGCCGAGCAAACCACGCTCGGAACATAGAAGCTCCCGTCAACAACTTGGTGGCCGGGGTATCGGTTTGCTACCGTTGCCTCGGCGACATGAAATCGAAGGTCATTCGGATGGAACCCAGGGCCGTGTACGTGATGGGCGCTCTCGCGACTTGCACGTTCTTTCTGTCGTGGGTCGCTGGCTGCGCGACCACGCAGTTCCACAAAGAGGGCCCTGGGCAGCCCGACGACAAGAGCTACGGTGCTGTGCCGATCGGCATGGTAGGCGTTTGCAAACGCGCCTTCACGCAGCGCCCGCCGATCGTCAACGAGCAGCTTTGGGAGCACGCCAAGATCTGCAAGGTCGACACGCCCAAAGACTTCCTCCGGCTCGGCTACGGCCACGAGAACGCAATCGAGGACAAGCGCAAGGTAGACCGCATGATGGGCGCCTTGCGCGAGGGTCCCAAAAACGAGGGTGGCAACACCACCGTGCTGACCATGTTGCGGTCGATTCGCTCGGAGGGGCTGAAGGACAAATACCTCAACAATCGAGTGAACCGTGAGTCCACCCGCACGGCCGTGTGCGACTTCACCTACTTGCTCAACACCATGGAGAGCGAGTCGGCGCGGCTCAAGAACGGCGATACCTGCGCTGTCTATGCGTACGACCAGATCGACCGCAAGGAGGTCTGCCTGTTCGACACCCAGGTCCACGAGGCAGTCTGGCTAACGAGCGCCTGGGCCTGCATGACGCGCACCGGTTCGATCGGGAAAGGTGAGAGTTGCCACAAACTTTGCGCCTACGACGACTATTGTTCGCGCCAGGTGAGCTGCGCTCAGCCCGATGTGGATCTGGCGTTGTGCGCCCTCGGAGTTTGTACGCCCGAACCTGAAGCGATCTGACTCGGCAGCAGCCCGTAACGGCTGGTTCGATCGAGGCGCGGCTTTCGTTCGCGCCACGTTGGTTGCGCTTGCCGAACTGCGCGTGTTCGTGGACCATCGCAACAAATGAGCGTCGCACTGCCGATTCCGGAGCCTCGTACGGAGGATGACGAGGACGTTCATTGGGCGCTTTCAACAGCGTCCGCATTGTGGGCGAGGGGAGAACCGCAAGAAGCGTTGAAGTGGTTGAGGCGAGCTGCGGAAACGGCCTCGGACGCTAACCGGGATGACCGCTCGCTCGAGCTCTTCAAGGCCGCCGCAGATTTTGCAAACGGGCTGCAAAAGCGTCCTGAATCGGTGGCCCCTGCACCAACGCGCTCGGCTCCGCCTCCTCATCCGCATGCTTCAACACCGCCACCGCCTGCGGTTGCGTTACGGTCGGCTCCGCCTCCCGCCGCACAATCGGCTCCGCCTCCCGCCGCACAATCGGCTCCGCCTCCTGCGCCGTCCCGAGGCAATGGTCCGCCGCCGCTCGTCCGTCAGCCCGCTCATCAGGCGCATGCGGTCCAGCCGCAGCATCAGCAGGCTCCACCCCAGTTCCCGCCGCAGCATCAGCAGCATCAGCAGGCTCCACCTCAGTTCCCGCCGCCGCCACAACAGCATCAAGCGCCGCCGCAACAGCATCAGCAGACCCAGCATCAGCAGACCCAGCCGTTTGCAACGGGCAGGGTGCACGCCCCTCCGGTTAAGCAAACCGTTGCGATGACGCCGCCTCCAGCGCAGGTTGCGGCTGCGTCCCGCCAGCAGCTCCCGCCGGAATGGGCGCCACCGCCGGCGCCTCTGAGCGCTCCTTCAGGCCCGTTCCAAGCACGGCAGGCACCAGCGAGTGAGGCGTTTGCACCGACGCTTCCACATCCCAACGTCGGCGCAGCTTCATGGCAGCAAGCGGATGAGCAAGCCACGTCGCGCGTACCCATCACCGACGTCGATGCAGCGTTGCGCAAGATGGATCCGGCGCCGGCGAAGACGTTGGCGAGCAACGTCCACTACGTTGCGGAAGCGGCGGACCCGTCGTTGCGGAAGACGGCGCGCTCCTCCAAGCCGGTCGCGGTCAGCAATGAGCGCGCGACCGATCCCGGCGTTGGTCCCGCGCTAGAGACGGCGCAGCCCAAGGCAAAGCGGCGCGCCACCCAATCAGGCCGCAAGACGACAACCAAGATTCCGGTCGACCCAAGCGATGTAGCCGCGACGCGCATGGTCGCTCCGCCGTACCAACCAATCCCTGGCGTACCCTCAGGCAACGTGCCGATCGTTGAGCTCGACTCGCGCCGAGCAGAGCCGGCCACGAACAACCACCGCTTCGAGGATGAAGGCACGCTCGAACAACACGCAACGCTGGTGGGCGTTTCCTATGATCTCGATGAGCAGACCAACGTCCTAAGCGGTCTCGAATCAAACATCGTTTTGCAGGCGAATACGGCTGAGAAAACCGATGCGGAGCACGCTGACCCGCAGTCGGAGCTTGGCTATCTGAACGAGCGCAAAGATGAACTGGCGTCCTTGGAGACAACGCCAACGAGTGAACTGGCGCGTGACCGCCCGCCAACCGAGCGGCCGCCGAGTGAAGCGTTGCGTTCGTTGGCCGCTTATCGAATCGCGCTTGGGCGCACGCCGAACGGCGGGCTTGAGGTGAAGTTGCTCGCACCGGGTGAGCCAACCCCGGCCGGTCGGGTTGGCGCGATCCTGGTGCCAACCGACGCCATCTCGAGCAGCTCTCTTTTCGATCTTTTAACCGCTAAGCCGCGCTGATTTACCCTCAGCGCCATGAGGATGGGATGAGCGAGAACGAGCAGCGCGAACCGCCGCAGCGTGTGCGGCTGGAGAAGTTGCAAGAAGTCCACGTGCCCGAGCTGGTGAAGCTGGATTACGCATGTTCAGCTCTTTATTGGGAGCTTGGCTTCGATGCGGCCGAGGTTCCGACACGGACGCACGGCGACTTTTACCGGCTGCCAAAGAGCAACGCTGTCTGGGTTGCCGAAGCAGACGGTACCGTCGCAGGCTTCATCGCGTACCACGACGAGGAGCCCGGGGTCGGGTTCGTTGAAGACCTGAGCGTGCACCCAGAGTTTCAGCGTTGGGGCATAGGACGCAGGCTCATGGAGCGTGCGCTGAGCGAACTCGGCCACCTCGGCTTTAGCGAGGTGGTGCTCAAGGTGTTCGAGCGGGCCAGCTGGGCGACCGCGTTCTACGACGCGCTCGGATTCGCCGAATGGACCGACGAGGTTCCTCCGAAACTACGAGAATGGCGGGAATCCAAGGTGGATACCGAGGACCGACCGCTGTTGCGACACGGCCAGAAATTACTCTGGCGAAAGTTAACATAATCTTTCTTATGCGACATTGCCCGGTACGAAAGCGGGGCAGGTCTCTGCCTGCCCCAAACGGCCAACCGCTCTAAATCGGCCAACCAGCGCCCGGCCGGCCAGCGACCCTAAGCCTTCTTCTTTTTCGGAGCGACCGGCGGCTGAACCACGATCGACAACAGCTCTCCACCGTTGGTCATGACGAAGGCGTGCCGACCATACGCTGCTGGCGTCATCGCGATTTCACTGCCGGGCTCGATACCGTCAATAACGCCGCCTCGGGTTGGCTCGACCAAGAACACGCCATAACGCGTGGTTGAAACGAGCAACGCTCCAGCTACCGGCACAGGCGCGCTGATACCGCCCTCCGGCAGCTTCCGACGCCATAGAGCTTCACCCGTATCCGGGTCGAGCCCCCAAAGACCCGTACGGCCGGACGACGCGATAAGTATGCGCCGTTGAGGTGCGTCCGGACCGACCTGGCCGTTGGCTTTCGGGCGTGCGGGGTGCGCTGGTTGATCCCAGAGCAGCAGATTGGTCACGCCGACGGCATCGGCGTTCTTCCAGAGGATGCGCCCACCTTCAACGTCGAGCGCGTAAACGCCACCCTCGTAGTGGCCCACAGCGACGGCCTGCGCTCCCTTCACCGAAAGCACGACTGGCGTCGTATCGGCGTCGAGGTACTGCGGCGGCTGGCCATCGGCGGCTTGTGCGTCTGCAGAAAGGTCCACCGTGGGCCAAACCTCAGCGCCGTCCGACGTGGCGTAGGCCATGACAGCGCCGTCACTGAAGGCGGTGATCACCTTCTTGTTGGCAACGACCGGGCCGGCCATGGCACCGATCTCGATGCCGAACGCTGGTTGACGCTTTTGGTAGTACTTGAGCTTGCCGGTGGTCTTGTTGATGGCGAGCAACGTGTCATTGGCGTTGACCATGAACAGCACGTCGCCGTCGAGTACTGGCCTTCTTGCGACCTCACCGTTCGACGAGAAGCGGAAGATCAGCTGCCCGTCGCTCGCGCGCACCTTGTAAAGCGCACCGTCGGTGGAACCGAAGTAGACGACGCCTTCACTCGCGTCGAAGAGCGGCTCACACTGCACCGGGCCCATCGTGCCGAAGCGCCAGAGGACGTCACCGCTGCGCGCATCCACGGCGTACAAACCACCGTCTTGCGAAGGAACGAATACGCGCAGGTTCTGCGGATCAATCGCAGGGCGCCCGCGCTCGTAGGGCTGGTCCTCAATGGCGTTCTTGTCGGTGAGTTGGCGGCGAAACGCGATCGAGAGCACGCCGCCCGGCCGATGGACCCACACTGGAACCTCGGGCAGCGCGAGGCCCTGAAGCGACTCACACCCGGCGAGCAGCGGCGCGCCAAGCGCCACTACGCCCGAGTGGACACCAAGTTTCAACCAGCTGCGACGAGAAAGCGCCAACGTCACTCGTCTCCGTGCTCGTCCGGCTGCTTCATCTGCTGCTCCAAGATCTTGCGGATCTCTTCGTCGCTAGGGCGACCATCGATGCCGCCAAAGGGCGACTTCTTCTGCGCCGATGAAGGATCAATCGCCCGCAGGGCCTCGTTAGCGATGGTCCGAAGGTGTTGCTGCTTCAGACCGTCTTTGGTCGGGATTTGCAGCTTCTTCTCGAGCGCGACCAAAAGCTCTTTGGCCTTCTCGTTGTCGCCTTTGGCGGCGTGAATGCGAGCCTGGTGGTACTTGGCGAAGTCTGCGAACGACTTATCGACGTTCTCGAACTCGACGAACTGCGCCAGCGCAGCATCCCACTCTTTTTTGCCCTCGAGCGCGAAGCCCTTGCCCTCGGTCGCACGGGCCCGCACGTCGAGATCCGCTTTGGCGAGCGGGCTCTTGAGCACAGCCTCATACTTCGCGATGGCGTCGTCCCACTGGCCCTGCTGAAGATGCCCGCCGGCCTGACCGAGGACACCGAGCGTTCCGAGCCCGGACTCCTTCTGTTGCTCCGCGATCTTCGTGTAGCCAGCCATCAACGTCTCGTTGCGGGCGGCCTGGCTGGTGAAGACGGGCCGCGGATCGCGGGCCTTTTCCTCTTCACGGCGCGTATCTTTCGTCTCGCCCTCGAATACGAGCGCCGTCTCTGCATTGACCGATTTCAGCAGCTCATCGGAGGCTGCGCCCGACTCAGCGGCTTTGCGATTGCTGTAGATGATGAAGGCGGCTGCAGCGCCGGCCGTGATCAACAAGCCAGCAACGATCTTGCGGAAATGACGGGTGAACCAGCGCCCGGTCCCTGCCGCAGCGCGGGCCAACTGATCGGATACGACCTCCCCCGCCGTGAGCCCGATGTCCGCCTTCTTTTCGAGCGACTCGCGCCGTCGGCGCAGCAGCTCCTTGGCGCGGGCGTTCTTGTCCTTGGGCAGCGGAGCCTTCGCGCGAGCGGCTTGCTTCGGCTTGGGCTCGTCCTCGTCTTCCGACTCTTCGCCCTCAGCACTGGCCTCGCCCTCAGCGTCGCCTTCGTCGTCCGCAGCGGCGGCCTTGGCTTCGCTCGGCTCCTCTTCGGTCTCCGCCGGGATGCCGCGTCGCGCATTGCGCCGTGCGAGCGCCTGTTGCTTGCGGCGGGCAGCCCGGTTTGCGGGAGCGGCAGCGGCAGACTCTTCAGCCTCGGCTTCATCGCCCGACTCTTCGTCCTCGTCGCCTGACTCTTCGTCGTCGTCGACGCCGAGCGCGCGCGCTACGCCCTCAGTCGATTCGTGCCGGCGCGTCTTGGCGTCTGCGGAGCCGGACGCTTTCGAGCCTGCACTCTCCGGTGCATCCTCATCATCGTCACGGTCGTCGTCGACTTCACTCTTCTTCTTGCCTTTATCCGCAGCCACGGCCGGGACTCTAGTACACGGTTCGCTCGGCGCGCTACCGTTGTCGGAGGGTTTGTTCAGCGGCGGGTCAATTCGTCGTTTCGAGCACAGGGACCAGGGCGCAGGCTTGGACCTTCACTCCTTGCGTCGCGTAGACCACGAAGGACACCTGCTCCCCCGGCTCAGCCCCCAGCTCTTGGGGCAACTCGGCAAAAACCTGCGTTGTGCCCTCCCCGCTCGGAATTACCATGGTGACGCTTCTGCTTTCGTCGAGCTGCGGCCTCGTCGACGGGATGGCGGACTTTTTTTCCGATTGCAGCGGCTGGTCTTCACGCTTGCCAAGCCGCAATTCCCCTCCCTCCTCCGCCCCAACGCGGCATACCACCCGGACACGGCCATTCGTTCTTGTGCCTTTGGGCGCCTCCGGCACCACAAAATCGACAAGCACGCCGCTCGTGGCAAACCGTTGTAGCCGCTTGCTCTCCGCGTCACGGGTAGGCCCGCCGACGAAGCGCAACACGCCCGCCTTGGTCGCGTAGGAAAGCGCCTCGGGTGCCGGCTGCGCTCGACCGAGCAGCTCGATGATAGGCGCAGCCATTTCGGGGCCACCCCCGAGCTTCAGCAAGGATTCGGCGATCGCCTCCACCGCCTCCCCCTGAGCCGAACGGAGAGCATTGGCCAGCGCCGGTCGTGCAGCGTCCTCTCCCGTCGCCGCCAGTGCACGAGCCACGTCGATGGTTAGCCGAGGATCACGCAGTGCCACGATCAGTTCACCGACCACCTCTTGCCGACCCAAACCGCCAAGGGCGGCCGCCACTTCCCTCGCCCGCTCGACGCTCATGACCTCCTTATCGAGGAAGCGCTTCCCACCAAGCTTTTTTGGAAATGCCGCGCGCCATAACCCAAGCAGGACGTCCGCTCCACGGTTATCGCCGCTCTCCGCGAGCGCCAGAGCAGCCAACCGTGCGTTGTCGCTGTTGGGCTCGCTCAGGAGCTCGATTGCGAGCGGTGCACCGTCACCCAAACGCACCAGCGCGAGGGACAGCGCAGCCCGCACGTCTGCGTCGCTCTCAGACTCCATCGCCGCTCGCAAGTCCTTGAGTGCGGCCTTGTCACGCAGGTCATAGAGTTCGCGTGCAGCAGCTTTTCGTGTCCCAGCATCGGAGCTTGCGAGGCTCGAGCAAACCTCCTCGAGGGCTCCGGGGATGCCCAGCCGAGCTCGCAACGCGGATTCATGCAGGGCCGAGTTGCCCTCCCCCTTCGCCGAGGCCAAGACCTTGGCGCGCTTCGTCGCCATCGCGGCGAGCAGGCGTGTTCGGTCGGCCGTGCGCAGTCTGCCAACGTCTTGCTTTTGCGCAGGGTCGGCGTCGAGGTCGAACAGGCTGCAGTTGACGTTGCGCGAACAAACGAGCCGCAGCGAGCCCTCGCCATACACCGACATCGACGTGCTCTTCGACAAAAAGCTTGGTTCGGAGACGCTCTCGTTCGCGAGCAAATCGAGCAATACCCGACCTTGCCGTTCTTCGAGCAGCGGTGGGCCAAGCAGCATGAGAAGCGTGGGCGCGAGGTCGACGAGCGATACCAACTCGGTTGGCCGCTTGGCCTGCAATGCGGCCGGCCCCTGCTCCCCCGTGTGCAAGATGAGCGGAACGCGCACGAGCTCCTCGTAGACGGTGCTCTCGCCGTAGACCCGCCGGCGATCCCCGAAGCCAGTGCCCGAAGTCGCCGCAAACACCAGCACGGTTTGGGGCGATCGTGCGCGCGCAGCGGCTAGCAACGCGCCCACCCGACGATCCACCTCGGAGGCCCACGCTGCCTGGCGTTGTGGGGCCGAACCGACAACGCCGTTGGGAGGTGAAACGTCGGGCGCACGGAAGTGGACCCAGGTGAACTCGCCCGGGGTTCGCTCGGTGTGCGAGCTGGGAGGCTGGGGCTCGCCGTCCCGTGCGACCCAACGCAAGAGGTCGGCCTCGTTGAGCGCCTTCGGGGACTCGGCGAACATACGCTCCGCGACGGCCAAGCCCGCGCTGGGCATCGCTGGGCTGCTGATGAAGCGCGAACGTCGACGGCCAACCCGGAACGCATCGCCGATCGTTGGTAGGTCGTGCATCCTTTCAGCTTCGATCCACTCTCCAACGTGCACGCTCGTCGCTAGCGAAAGCAGCGCCTGAAGCTCGTCGGTCGATGCCGTGTACGCATACTGGAAGTCCACCCCCGTCTTCGCTAGCTGGTCGAGCACTGGGGTTTGTGCGCTTGGGTTGCCGTGTACTCCGAGCGAATCCCAGCGCACTTGATCGGCCGTCACGAGTAGGACGCTCCAATCCGAGGAAAGCCTCAGTTGCGGCGGATCGCTGGGCTCGACCGGCGGTGGTGTTGGAGGTGGCTGTGGATCGACGAGCTCAACGACGCGCGCCCCGAGCAGCGCCAGCGAAGCACGCGGCTCTCTCACGTTCGACCCGGCGACGCTCCACGCCGCTAACCCGAAGCTGCTCAAACCGAACAGTGCACCGGCCAGTCGCACCCGACCCATCCACGACGGTTTTGTGCGCGCAAAAGCGCGAAGTGCGGCCTCGAGAGCGACGGCGGAGAGGACAGCCCCGAGCGCAGCCGCGGCTTCGCCGTGAAGCCTTTGGGGGACCAACATCAGGCCGACGGCGAGAGCGAGCGTCGCTCCAGCAACCCCTTGGTCGAGGCGCAGGGACCCGGGCCAGACCGCTAATAGAAGGCGCCCTGCAAGCACCCCCAAGAAACCGAACCCCGGCGCAACGATCGCCATCAGCGCCAATTCGAAGGCGCTGCCGTGAACGCCTAGCCAGCCGATCGCGCCGACAAACAAAACCGCCGCTGCACCTTCACCGGGCAGCGGCAGATTGTTGCGGAACGCGCGGCTCAAACGAAGCGGATGTCGAGGATCTCGTAGTTGCGCGAGCCGACCGGCAACTTGACCGTTACCTCGTCCCCTACGACGTGGCCCAAAAGCGCCTTCGCCAGCGGCGAAGCGACCGAAATCCTGCCCTCGTCGAGGTTCGACTCATCGGGGCCCACGATTTGGTACTTGATCTCGTCGCCGGTATCGACGTTCGACAAGACCAACTGCGCACCGAACTGAACCTTCGAACTCTTGATCTTCGAAGGGTCAATCACCTCGGCACGGTTGAGGCTCCCCTCGATGTGCGAGATGCGAGCGACAATCATCCCCTGCCGCTCGCGCGCTGCGTGATACTCGGCGTTCTCTTTGAGATCCCCGTGTTCACGCGCAGTGGCGATGTCTTTGATCACCTGGGGCAGCTCGATTTCGCGGAGCTTTTTGAGCTCTTCGCGGAGGCGAGCTTGCCCCTCCTTGGTCATGGGAACCTTTTCAGACATGGCTTCTCTGGCTTAGTTCACAACGAGCGCCATGGGAATTGGTTTCACGTTGGGCGGTTGGCCGATCAGTCGACAGCGACGTTGGTCTTGAGCACATCCCGGCCCGAAGGCTTGGTTACGTCTGCGCTCGGCTCGGGAGTAATCGTCACCTCAAAAGCCTTGAAGGTGGTGTTGAAGGAGTGCTCACCGGAGTAGTCGGAGTCCACCTTGATGGCGCCCATGTTCTGGATATTGGCGTCCTCTTTGCCCTTCGGCATCACCCAAACCACGTAAACCGTGGCTGAGGAGTTGAGCTTTGCCGGGTCACCGAGATGGTCCACCTTGACCACGTACGAGCCATTTCCATCCTCGGAGACCGAGTTCACCGAAACCTCACCCTTTGCAAACACCGCCTCACGATCCGGAACCATCGCGAAAGTGGCTCCTCCACAAGCAGGCAGCGCAAACAAAGCGAGAGCAAAGAAGCAGCGTCCGAGCGACTTGAAGTTGACCATGCGCGCACTTTAGTCGGTAGCGAGTCGACGTAAAGTATTGCGACCTGCAGGCCTCACCCACCCCTCGGCCGCGTAGTTTTTTCGACGATGCTGAACTTTCGGGCTAAGCATGCGCGCGATGAGCACGCTTCTCAGCCGCAAAGCTACGTTTACAAGCCTCTTGGCCCTGCTGACCTTCGGTTGTGGAGCCGAGCCCGGCCCGGCGCCTTCTTCCGGCCCATCCTCCAGCGCACCGGTGGCTTCGGTACCGGCGCCCGCCGCCACCTTGGTCCCGGGCGCTGGCTCGGCGGTTCCGACCGCTTCGACAACGGCGACCGCAGCAGCTCCGTCGACCGAAAAGCTCAACGTGCTCGTGCTGAGCATCGACGCTTTGCGCGCCGACCACACCGCGATGGGCGGGCACAACCCGGAGGTCATGCCGAACCTCAACGCCTTCGCGAAGCAAGCGGTCGCCTACTCGAACTTCCGTTCGCTCAGCTCGTTCACTTCGCAAACCATCGGCGGCTACCTCGGCTGCCGCTACCCCAGCGAGCTCAAGCGAAGCGGTAGCTTCTTCGGCGCGTACCCTGACGACGAGCTGCTCTTTCCCGAACTCCTGCAGCAGGCGAAGGTCCGAACGATGAGCGGCCACGCCCATTTCTACTTCGGCAAGGCGGGCTTCCAGCAAGGCTTTGACGCCTACGAAATGGTGCCGGGTATCAAGAAGAACAACACCACGGACGAGAGCATCACCAGCCCCGCCCATACCGAGCTCATCCTGCGCCAGCTCTCGGATCCGGCGACCGCCAAGCAACCCTTCTTCGCCTGGTATCACTTGATGGACGCTCACGACGTCTACAAGGAGCACAAGGAGGGCAAGAGCTTCGGCAAAGGTCAGAAGGACTTGTACGACGGCGAACTCTACTTCGTAGACCAACATCTCAAGAAGATCCTCGACTTCGTCGATGCCGCGCCGTGGGGCAAAAACACGATGGTGGTGTTGACCGCAGATCACGGCGAAGCCTTTGGCGAACACAAGATGACGCGCCATGGCTTCGAACTTTGGCAGGTGCTCACGCACGTGCCGCTGCTCGTGCGCGCGCCGGGCATCAAGCCGCGGCAAGTGGACAAGCTGCGCAGCATGATCGACCTGTGTCCGACCATCTTGGATACCTTCGGCGTGAAGATGGATCCGTCCTTCCATGGTCAATCGCTGTGGCCCGAGCTCCGCGGCGAAGACCAACCGGATCGAGACGTGATCACCGATCTCGCTCGCTCGAGCGACAACGACCGACGTCGGACCTTTCAGCGCGGCACGTTCAAATTGGTCGAGCTAGGCGACGGGGACGGCTACCAGCTCTTCGATCTGGCGAGCGATCCGAAGGAGGAAACGGATCTCGCTCGCAAGAACAAAGACAAGGTCAACGAGCTGCGCAGCGCAATGACCGAGGCGCTCAAGCCCGTTAAAGACATTTGTCCGAAGCGGACCGAGAACCTGAAAAACCGCAAGAAGGGCAAGCCCTGTTAGAGAGCCGGTGCGACGGCGGGCTGGGGCTCGATCTCGAAGCGATCGAGCCCTCCGGCCTCTGCGGCAGGAATTGTACGCAGCGATAGTCCAGCGCAAGTGAACTCGCTGAGGACGTTCGGCGAGCTTGGGCGCGTGCAACTTGGCTCCACGCTGACCTTGGCACCAAAAGCGCCCTCACTGATCTCAACCGCTCGCGCGTGCGCGAGCGCCCGATCTTGCGAGCGTTGACCGTCGAGCGGCCGCGTTGCGAACGTCTCCTCGAGTCGCAGGAACAGCTCCTCCCCTTCCACCCTCGCGCGCAGCGGGCGACCACTGAGGTCCTCCTCGAGCACCACCGACATCACGAGCACTCGCTCGACGAGACCGCTCGCGGTTGGCACCTGATAGCCGAACTCGAGGTCTTTGCTGCATACCCGCGCGGTCTCGGAGGTTGTGCAACGAGGCGCAGGGAGGGCAAGCGAGTACGTTGTCACGAACTCGGCTGGCCCCTCTGAGACGGGCCCTTGATAGACCGCTGGGTCGAGCAGTAGGTCCACGTAGAACGCCACTTCCTGTCGTGCGATCTCCCGCTCGCCTTGGGCCGTTCGCAGGCGGGCCTCGGTGTTGCGCGCAGCCGTCGTCAGCGAATCGGGCCGCGCAGCAAGCTCCTCGATCGCTTGCAACCTTGAACGAACCTCCGGTGCATGAGGCCCTTGTGGCAGCGCGGCGAGGTAGCTCTCCAAGCCGGCCTGGCTGGTCTGACGCGACTTGTAGAAGAGCGGTTCTGCCGCGTTCAACGAGGCGCGCACTTCATCGGCGTAAACCCCCGTCGGATACTCCTCGAGGTAGAGGTTGGCGGCCCGCATGCGCTCGTCGAGCGTAGGTTGTGCCCGGGTTCTGCGATAGGCAGCGTACTCGTAGGGTGAGGCCGAAAGCCAACTGCAAGCACTGCAAAGCAGGGCTCCCACCACGATGGCGCTCTTCGCGCGGCTCATGGCTCCTCCGGATTGGGTTGGCCCGCACCATCCAACGGGCAGAAGTTGCATTCGGTCGGCAACGTGGCGCCTTCCTCAGCGGTAAACTCTGCATACTGCTCGCAGCCTTCGGCTCGCAGCGCATCCAGACAGACCTCCCCATCGTGAACCAGCGGGTAACAATCCTCCGGAAAATCCAGGCCGACATCGCCAGCGCAGGCTTGTGAACACAGACTCGTCGTCAGCCCGCACACGCTACATTGCTCACAGTCCACCGCGGCCTTGGCGCGAAAGAACTTCTCTGAGTCGAGCAGCTCAGCCTCTTGCCCGCACGAACCAATGTTGCCGACCGATGGGGCCATGCAGAAGAGCAAGAGACCGATAGGCAACGTCGCCTTCGCTCGCTTCATTTGAGAAACTCCACATCGACGATCACCCCCCAAGACAGCGCGAGCACCGGGATGACGCTTTGCTGCGTCTCAAGAGTTGCTGCCCCATAGAACAGGTCGAAAGCCACCTCTCCGGTAAGGCCGATTCCGGAGGTCAGAAAGTAAGAGACGCTGCCGGCGACTTCTCCACCGATGTTGATGTCGGGACTCAGCAAGATCGGTGTACCCAAACGACCGTAGAGCAACACTGGAAGGTCGGCGCGGTACGCTAGGACGTACGAGGGCGTGAGGTAGGGCTGAAAAACGCCCGTAACAGGGGCTCCGAGGTGCAGGCTCGCACCGTGTTGCAGGCCGTGCCCGTAAACGATGCTGGCCGCAAAATCGAGATACGGGTCAACCAGCGAAAGCGAGGTTGCTTCGGCTCCTAACTGGGTGCTCAGCCGGTACGGGTTGTTGAAGCGAAAGCCGGTGCCTGCTGCGACCGAGCCGAAGAACCGCGCGCTCGCCCCGCGAGGAGCGTCGAGCCGCTTCAACGCGCGAGTCTCGCGCTCGCTGAGGGTGGTCTCTGTCGCGGCGTTCGCTTCAGCTTGCTCCGCCTCGGTCTGCTCCGCGCGGGCCGGCTGTGGAGCGAGCCAAGCGAGCACCACTACCCCGAGCCAGCCGCTCAACCGAAGTTGGATGGGTTCGACATTCACAGCGAATCCAAGGTCCAAGAGGCCATCGCGTTAACCGTCTTATCCTTTGGTGGACTTGCTTTCGAGAGAAATGACTCCGGCGGCCTTCGTCTGATCTTCTCGAAGAGGGCACGAGTCATTTTCTGTTTGCTGCATCCGCCTTCGGCGGAATGACGCCTTTGCGTTTGCTTGTGCCGCGCTTCGCTTTCGGCTTTGGTTTCGGCGAGCCACCGGCGCAGGCGGTTAGGACCAGGTGGGCAAGTCGGCTGACGCCCACCTCCTGCATCCTCTCAGGGTCAAACCAGCGCGCGGCCTCATACGGGGGCAGTGGGTCCTCCGTTTTATTGGCGGCGGTCGCGGTGGCCACCGTAACAGTCAGCACGCGATGGCTCAGCACGTGCTTGATCGTAGGTTGAAGAAGCTCGATTCCCTCGAGTTTGATGCCGATAGCGGTCAACCTCGCTACAAGTTCGCCGAGCTCCCCTTCCCCCATCGGCGGCTCCCAAAGCCCAGCGAAGAGGCCCGTGTTAGGCCGGCGCATGAGCAGCACGCGGTTCCCCTCTTTGATCACCAACGCGGCCATCGGCTGTGCGCGCACCTTGGTGGCTGACTCGACTTTGGGGAAGTCAGTCATGCGCTGATTCGCGAAGGCAGCGCAATCGCCGCGCAGCGGGCACTGGTCGCACTTGGGGGAGCTCGGCGTGCAAACCGTTGCCCCAAGCTCCATCATCGCTTGGTTGGAGTCCCCAGGCCTGCGTGCATCACAGAGCTGCGTTGCTAGGGCAGCGAGCGTTCGCTTGGTGCTGGCCTTGTCGATGGGCTCTTCGAGAGCCTTCCAGCGCGCGACCACACGCGCGACGTTGCCATCGACCACAGCCACATGAACGCCGTAACCGATACTGGCAACCGCGCGAGCGGTGTACTCACCGATGCCGGGCAGAGCTTCGAGCCCCTTGACCGTATTGGGGAAAATCCCAGCGTGGTTCTCGACCACCTCCTTGGCCGCGAGTTGGAGATTTCGCGCACGGCGGTAGTAGCCGAGCCCTGACCAGTTCGACAAAACCTCGTCGCTCGAGGCCTCTGCGAGAGCTTTCACCGTGGGGAAGCGCGCCACGAAGCGCTGGTAGTAAGGGAGCACGGTATCGACGCGCGTCTGTTGGAGCATGACCTCCGAGATCCAGATGCGGTACACATCGTTCGTGTCGCGCCAAGGCAGCTGCCGTTTGCGCTGGTCAAACCAAGCGAGCAAGAGATCCCGCAGGGTGGCGTCAACATCGGCGGCGGCGTGTCGCTTGGTGGGCACAGCGGCGCAGCTTAGCCTCAGCACGCTGCTGCTGAACTGTGTTGATGAACCGTATGCCTGGGAACGTGGGAGCGGCCCCGCGCCAACTGTGACAGCGACGCCTTCGGCCGTTGACGACGCGGCTTCCGCAGAGGAGGCGCCTTCGGCTTTTCCTGGGCGTGCCATCTATGTGAGATGCCTCCAAGGCCTGGAGGCGGAGGGCAACCCAGTGCGAGATGCACATCGCTTGGCGCTCTCTTGCGGCCCCTCTGCGGGTATGAAGCCGCTGAGCGAGACCCCGCTCGAGGGCGCTCTAGCGCACGACGGGCCGCCGGCAACGTTCGCCCTAACCCTGCAGAACGGCCGTTGTTACCGTCTGTTCGGTGCGGCTGACGCGGGCATCACCGATCTGGAGGTCGAGGTTCGTTCGTCGCGCCAGGTGGTTTTGGCCAGCGACCATGGGACTTCGCGCTTGGCGGTGGTGCAGGCCGACCGGCCCTTCTGCGCGCTGGAGGACGGGGAAGCGACCATCGTCGTATCGGCGAAGGGCGGGCGTGGGGCGTTTGCGCTCTTTGCGTGGGTGTTATGAGCCCCCTTGGGCTTTGAGGATTGACGTTGATCGGCGGGAACATTAGTTCGCGGGGGTGGCCGAAGAGCGTGACGGCGAAGGGGCCTCTCCAAAGGCCGAATCAGGCGGGTCTGTTCCCCCGCCCGCCCCGGACCAGGAGCGGCGTCGGCTTTACGAGCGCGCCGTTCCCGAGGTCATCAAGCGCATCGTCGAGCGCGCCGTTGAAAGTGGCGTTGAAAAGCTGAACGAGATCGGTGAGCGGCCCGACAACCTTCGGCATTTTCTCAGTGAACTGCGCCTGCCCAAAGAGGTGCTCGCTGACGTCTATGCCCAGGGGGACGACACCAAGAACGGGCTGTATCGCGTGGTCGCAAAGGAGATTCGCGACGTCCTCGAGCACACGGCCATCGCCGACGAGATTGCGAAGGTGCTGACCAAGCTCTCGTTCGAGATCAAAACCGAAATCCGCTTCGTCCCCAACGACCGTGCTGAAGAGGCCGTCGAGGGTGAAAAGACAGAGCGTGAAGCCGTCCCTGTTCGCCCCAAAATCACAAGTGAAGTGAGCGTGAAAGAGCGCGGCACGAGCGACCCAAAGCGCAAGTAGCGCAAGCCTTGAGTGTGCTCTTTCGAGCACGTTGGAAGACCGGAAGACCGAATGACGATCGACAAGAAGAAGCCATACACAGGCGGCGAAATCGACGCTTTTTGCACCAAATGCAAAATGGACCTCAACCACCGCATCATCGCGATGGTTGGTGAAGATGTGAAGCGCGTCGAGTGCCTCACCTGCCATGGAGCTCACAACTACCGACGACCCGCCGCTGAACGGGAGCGGGAGAAAGAGCAAAAGGCCCACACCAAGGCCATCCACGCTGGCACCTCAACCAAGCGTGAGCCGAAGTCTGCGCCCAAGACTGAGCGCTCGCAAAAAGCGAGCTGGGAGAAGTCCATCGCCGGCCAACCGGCGTCGGCGTTCAAGTCCTACAGCATCAAGGCCGGCTTCAACGCTGGCGATCTTGTGAGGCACTCCAAGTTCGGTGACGGCGTGATCGCGCGCGTTCTCGACCCACACAAGGTTGAGATCCTGTTCGAGGACGGTCCGCGCACGATGGCGCAAAACACGCCGTGATCTAGCGGCGTCGCACAGCGCGCTGCGGCTCAGCCGTTGCGCGCTGTTTTCTTTGGTGCGCTGCGCTTCAAGTAGAAGAAATCTCGTTGCGCGGGCGTGCGTGCGTATTCGGCCGGGTTGAACTTCAGGTCCGGGATCAGCGGGCTGCCAAGGCTCGCTCCAGACTCGCCGTGCTCGAACAAGAAGAAGCGCGGGTAGATGAAGTTCACGTCGAGTTGCGCTGCATCGTGCGCACCAGCCGCTTGCATAGCGCGGCCGATCGACTGGGCCGTGGTGGACTCACCAAGGCCGTAGAAGAGGAACTTCCCGTCCGACGACAGCCCGATCGCGCTCCTTCGGATGATCGTGTCGCCGCCCACCGCCGCGCCCCAGTTCTTGTTGAACTCGTGCAAAAGGCCGGGATTAGGCTCGCCGTTCTCGATCAGACACGGCGGAGTCTGCCGATACCAGCTGATTTGGCCGTCCTGCTCCTTCAACGTTGAGAAGGTTCGTATCGCCATCGAGCCGTCCTGCTTGCGAGCAACCGTGCAGCCAATGTCGCGCGGCGGAAGAAATACGTCGGTGCCGAGCTTCATGCCGTAGTTGCCGTGCATCGCCTTGAAGCCACCGTTGAACACCGCCAGGAGCTGCGAGTGGTCTTCCTCAGGGATCGACCCAGGCCTCGACGACCGCGGCACCTGTTGGCTCTTGGGTTCGTCGGTGCCAGCGACCAAGTGGAGCTCAGCTTGCGTCAGGTCGACCGCGACGACCGCCACCGCGGTGAACGGCCGCTTGGGGTCGGGGTGGAGCTGGGTGCGCCACATCACCACGCTCTTGTCGTCTGAGGGGGCTCGCAAGACAGACCAGACGCCATCGTTCGGCCCTGCGACTCGCTCATGCAACACCGTCGCCTTGGGCGGAGCCCCGGCCAGCGGATCGACGACGACGCGCTGCCCCGACTCGGTAACCACCACCACGGGCTCTTGCGACGGCTCTTCCCAGAAGGTTGTTGGGGTTTCGTCGCCACGGGTTTGCACCTTGACGAAGTCCTCCATCCCGTAAACGAGGTCCTCCGCCCAAGCCACCGGCTTCGGACCTACGATCGCTCGTACGCCGTCGGCAACGGCCGGACCGAAGCCCGGAAACTCATGTAGCGCAAAACGAAAACCGAGCCCCAGCACGGCGAGCGAGCCGCCTGCAATGAGCATCCGTTTTGCCCAACGCCGCCTTCGAGAAACCTTCGAATCCGTTTTGCTCACGTGGACCCACCTTAGCGCAGCCGCCCACGTCCGCCCAAAAAGCAGCTCAGCGGGTTGCATATGTTTAACGTCCCGCTGGCTCCTAACCATTCCGCCAAAGGCGGTTGCTACAGCGGGAAGACCATGCCCGTCTGCAACTCGACGGCAACACGCTTGGAGTCGGCGTCCGGAGGTGACCCGTATGAACCGATGCCGACCTCGACCCTATGTGTGCCGACGCAGCGCAAAAACACGCGCTGGCCCACCGACTCCGGACCGAGCTCACACTCGACCCGCATCACGCGCGGATCGTCGGCGGCAACCTCACCGTCATAGTCGGCGCGCATGAACAGCACGTCGACGGTCGGGCGCAAACAGGGCCCCATCTCGCGCCACTCGTCGTATTCGACACTCGGGTCGATCACGTCGGCCAGCTGGCCGTGGCGGGCGCGTCCAACGCGGTAGCGGAACGCGTCGCGCTGCTCCGTCCGCTTGGTGACTCCGATCTTGTCGAGACGCAGGGCCAAGGCGCCAAGAGCGGTGGCCGTCTTCACCGTGGCCGTCGAAAGGTTCGTACGATCGGGCTCACGGAATTTGTGGATTCGCACGTTGGCCGGCAGGCTCTTGGTCAATAGATCCTGCAACCCCAAGTGCATCGACATACGTCCACCGAGGAACACGCGCAGCCCCTCGTGGGGGTCTGAACCGCGGGCCAAGCGAGTGAGCGCGGAAGCGAGCCGCAGATTGAACTCCTGAATCGCAGCCGAGAACCAACTATCCATCAGCTGACGCAGCGTCATGCGGTTGAGCGCAATCTTGACGTCGACCTGCCCACCCTTGAGCGAACCCAAGCGCACCGAAGTCGGCAGCCGATAGGTCGGATCTCCCTCGAACAAAGGCCGCAGTACGTCTTTCAAGATGCTGGTGTTGGCGCGGGCCTCTGGACACGGCACTAGCACAGCATCAGCGCCGGGCAGCGCGGGCTCTTCCGGCGGAATGTCGATCGGCACCTCAAGCTGGAGCATGTCGGTCAAGTGGTCGGCGAAGACTCGGTAGGCGAGCCGATGAAGCAGGCGTTCTGCACCAAACCACGGGATGACCGCCGGTTCGAGGTGCTCGATGATGAGGGTGAAGCCCTCCTTCTTTTCGTCTCCGCTCGGCTCGCGCAACGTTCCAAACACGAGCCCCGTCTCGCTCGCGCCGGCCTCGAATACGGCGAAGGTGATCGGCCCGTCCTTCGGGATCGCGCTGAACGTTCGATAGGCGTGGGCAAGGAAGCAGATGGCGCTGGGACCAGCGTCCGCCACGATCAGCTTGTCGAGCTCATGGTACTCGAGCAGCCCTGCGGGCAGGCTCTTGTAGATACCGCGCCGAATGGCCACCAGCACCGAACGACGACGCTCTGCCGACCAGCCTGTGGGCATGCAGATCAGGTACCGGTTGGTGATACCGCGCAGCCGATGATTGACGTGGAGCCCGATGTGGTACGCGTACGCCTCGATCGGATCGAACGGGTCGTAGGCGCCGATGCCTTCTTCATCGATGATCGGCGGCGCCGGCTTCTTGATCTGCTCGGGGCTATCCGGATCATTGATGCCGCGTAGCCGGAAGAGCTTGTTGTGATCCGACCAATCTCGGATCAGCGGCAGCTCGGTGATGCTTGCAGCTGCGCGGATGAACGCCGGGGATTCAACGGCTGTGGATGCGAACCCAACGCGAAAGTCCTCGAGCCGCACGTGCGGTTGAATCACGCGTTCACGCCAAGCACGGAGAGTGCCCTTGAGATCGACGAAGGTGAGCTCGGCCGGGTTCTCGTAGTCGGCAGGGCGCTTGACTGGCTCTTGGGTGCAGAGTCGGAAGAACTCGGGGTTCGACCGTTCGGTGCGGGTTGCGACGGTGAAGGAGCGGGCTCCCACGTCGATCACGCACCACTCCCCCGTGCGCAAATCCTGGCGCGGATCTCTACGTACGACGTTGGCAGGAGCCTGATCGCGGTCGGCTCGACCTAGCTTGCGGAGAATCCCGACGACCTTGCCTTGGCGAAGCACGGCGATGGCGCGAATGCCGCTGTAGCGCGACCCCTCCCACGTGCCGCCCTCGGGCGAGACGAGGTGAGGTCCTGGCACGATGGGCAGACCAGCTACTTGGTTGGCGAAAAGATCCGCGACTTGGTCGGGGCTCGGTGTCGCGTCGTAGCGCTCCACCTTGATCGGCGGCGCGTAGTAGTCCTGCGGCCCATTGCCGTAGATGCGGGGCGTGGCCTGAATCAGCTTGAGGTAGGGGATCGGCGAGGTCCGCTCGTCGATCAGGAACTCCTGAAACGTAGCCTGCGGCGTGAGCAGGTTTTCCATCTCCGGCGCCAGCCGAGGCACCGTGTTGTTCATCTCGGTGCCGAAGTAGAAATACTTGGTCGGAGCATTACCGACGAAGGCTGCGATACGAACCGGATTGAAAGCCGCCGGTGGTTCGAGCGGTGGCAACGCGAGCAAGTAATCCAGCACGACCATCGTGCTCCACGACTGACCAAAGATCGTCGATTCCCAGCCAACTACAAGCGTTGGGAACTCGCGTTGCGAGAGACTAGCGACGGAGGTGATGGCCTCAGCCTCAGCAAGTCTTTCCGGAGCGATTGACAGCTCGTAGAGCGCCATAGGGGAAAACTCGTGTGTCGTGGCGGCGTAAGGAGGCGGCTCAAGGGGAAACCGAGCCCTGCCGTGGGACCCGCATGGTCGTCACAGCACAACGACTGCAGAGTGCGGCCGCGCCAGGACCTTACCAAAACCCCGCAACCACCAAGAAACTTTTTCCTCCATGGTTGGCGAGCGGGGCGGACCAATCCCCCTCTCGCGCCACAAACGAAAAAACGCCCGGACAAATCCGAGCGTTTTCCCCCACACCTAACCTCTTTCTCTAGCGAGAAAGAGACTTGTAGAACCCGCACTTTGAGCGGGAGACGGGATTCGAACCCGCGACCCTCAGCTTGGGAAGCTGATGCTCTACCAACTGAGCTACTCCCGCAAACGCGACGACGCAGACGGTAGTCGAAAGCCGCTGCCTTGGCAAGTGGCTGCGCTTTGTTTCGGCGTTACGCAGCGGCTCCTGCCAACTCGAAGGGCGAACGGCGCCTTTGGCGGAATGACTGGCAGCCCCCGACGGTTCCAGGTGCCGATGTCGAAAGAGACGATTCTATGGGCCCACCTCGCGCAGACGAGCCACTTCGACCGGCTGGTGGCAAGAGCGGCGCTTTCGATACGAAGCGTCGAGGTCGAGGAGGAGGTCAGCGTCGATGGCGCGCTCGCCTCCCTGAATCGTCCAGCCCCATTTCGACCGACCTTGGTCTTGGCGTCGTTGGACTTGCCGAAGGCTCCGCAAGGCGCGGCAATCGTCGCGCGCGCAGCCCTTGCTCAAGGCGTACCTGCGATCTTTCTCGGCCTTGGAAGTCGCTGGGTAGCTGAGGATCTTCGCGCCCTGCCCACGCTCGACGGAGAGGCGACCAGCCAGGAGTTTCGCGCAGCTTGGCGACGAGCCAAGGCAATCCTGCGCCAACGTGAGGAGAGGACTTCCCTCGCGGCGCCGCTTTCGTTAAGAGAAAGCCGTCATGAGCGCCAAGGTTGTGCAGACCCGATGTGAGTGTCAGGCCACTCTTTTTGCTGAACTGACAGCGGACCGTTGTGTCGCTGCTGGTTACGCGGCGCGCGCAGGCAAGCGGGAGACCTCCCCTGCGCACTCGATCAACAAGGACGGGTCGCTCTTTGACGTTGGTTGGCTGTGCCCGTACTGCGGTCGAAACGTCATGAGAACGTTCGCGGCAACAGCCTAGCTCGCTCGCTTCCCAGCGCATTCTGGTGTAGGCCAGGGCATGGCCGTCAGTTCACCATCGCAGCCCGTCTCGGACTCGACCTCCCTCAAGCGGCAGGCTTTCTCCGTAGTGGAGGCACCCGCGCTCGTTGGTTCGAGCGCTGGAACCAAGGTCGCTCCGAAGACGAAGCCGGCATCTGCCTTGGAGCGTGCCCGCAGTGAGAAGCCGAACACCTGTCAGATGTTCGAGACGCCGATCATCGAGGCGTTTTCACGCGTGCACCCGCTGATGCCCTTTCTGTTCTGGCTGCCGATTCTGGGGTACTTCCTGTTCGCTGCAGTGAAGAGCACACTGGCGGTCCCCACCGCGCTGCTCGCCATCGTGGGCGGCGTTCTGTTCTGGTCGCTCACCGAGTACCTGCTGCACCGCTACGTGTTTCACAAGGTGTCCCCGAGCTTTGCAGGCCGCCGCTTCTACTTTGTTCTTCACGGCGTGCACCACGACTTCCCCTTGGATACGTCGCGCTTGGTGATGCCCTTGGGGGTCAGCATCCCGATGGGGGTGGTCGTCTACTGGTTGCTCCGATTCCCGCTCGGCCCGGTGCTCATCGACCCCGTCTTTGCCGGCTTCGGCATTGGCTACCTCGCCTATGACGGCATCCACTACGCCACCCATCACTTCCGCATGAACGGTGTGATCGGCGGCTTCCTCAAGCGCTACCATATGGTTCATCACCACACGGGAGAGAACGCGCGGTGGGGCGTCTCTTCGCCGCTTTGGGACATCGTGTTCCGCACCACCGGCTCCCCGCTTCCCGCGCGACGCTGAACCGCACGCTAGTGCGCTCGTAGCGTGTGGCTGGAGAAGAAGCGCAAAAGCTCCTTCTCGCGCCCTTTCGGAAAGCGGTGATGGTTCGCGGTGGCGCGCTTGGGCGTGCACTTATTGCGCGTTGCACAGGCGGGTTCGGCCTTGGCGTCGTCCCCAACTCGAATCAGCTGCGTCTCACCTCCGCGTCGCTCCGCCCAGCTCTCGAGCCCGGCACACGGCGCGATGGCGTCGCAAGCTCGGTAGAGCAGCCACGCAGGTGGCGGTGGGGTTGGGCATTCCCAACTCGCAGCGCCTGGAAGCGGAGCGAACGCGCCCACAGCGGCTACGCGATCGGCACGAATGGTCGCGTAGGAGAGAGCGAACGTTCCTCCTTGGCCCAACCCAAAGGCGTAAACCCGCGCCCGGTCAACGAGACCGCGTTCCTCGAGACGGTCGAGGAAGGTGTCGGTCGCCAGCACGTCCTGGTTTTCCGCCGCTATGTGCTCGATGTCGAAACCGTTGGTGCTCGCTCCAAAGTTCCGTCCCTGAATGCCAAGAATTGCAAAGCCCTGCTTGTCGGGGGCAAGCCGAGTCGAGGATGAAAGCTCGCGCAAAGAAGTGAGCTTGGTGAGACCCGAAGGGTCGTCTAACGCGGGCCCGGTTCCGTGAAAGAACACAACGACGGGAACGGGCTTCTGGGCGAGCACGTCAGCCGACGCGTAAAGACAGCCGTAACGAGGGTCCCCGCTGGCTTCACGCCACTCCATGACCTCCGCGCCACGACAAGCAGGGCGCCCTTCCACGCGTCGAACCGGTGTGGCGCTACCTGACGGCGTAAAGCAACGCGAGTCAGGCGGTTCGCGCACGACGGGAGGAGCGATCGATGTGGTGGCAGAAGCGGCGCCCGAGGCCGACGGACTCGGGCGAGCAGAGGCCGTCGCCGAAGTTGATCTGCGCGCGGAACCTTCGAAGACACTTCGCAGATCGGCTGGGTCAACGTTGCTGCTTTCGCAGCTCAACGCCAAGCTCATGAGCAGCGCGAGAGGGACGACACGGCGGGCCACCTTTGCGGCATACACAGCTTCCGGTCCGCCGACCACCTCCTACCGAGAACGCGGGGTGCGCGCGTGGGGACTTTGTCGGAAGCCTCGGCGCGCGTATGTTTCGGCCTCGCATGTCCCAACCCTCTCCCACGTCCACGCCCGAAGGATCTGTCCCCGCCGGCTCGCTTCGAGAGGCGATCGAGATCAAACGCGTTCGCGGTGAAGTCTTCTCGATGCGTGACGCGGTGGCGATCGTCGTGCCGCTCTGCACGCACCTCAACCTGGCGCACAAGCAAGAGGGTCTCGCGCGTTTCTTCGTGTACCCGTCCATTCTGGTGCACGGCAAGGCCGGGACCGAACTTGATTTTGATCGCGCCAAAGCCCTTCCGACACACGATCGCGATCGGGCCGTGATCGCGCCAGAGTGCCGCAAAGGAGAACTCGGGGATGATCGCGCAAGCGTGTTTGCGGTCGGTGCGATCCTGTACGAGCTCGTCACCGGCGAGTCGATTGGGCCAGGGATGCGGCGCCCAAGCGAGATCAACCCGAAGCTACCGCCCTCGATCGAGGTGGTGCTGGGCAAAGCGTTGGTCGCCGATCCCAAACATCGCCCGCACGATCTGGCCGCTCTGGCCCAAGCCCTCCATCACCTCGCGCCAGCTGGGTCAATGCCTCCCCCCGCCGCCGACGAATCACACTTGGACCACGAGGACGGATTCGACGTCGACGTTTCGCTGTCGATGTTGCCGCCCGCGCCAGTCGGCAGGCCAGTGCAGGCCGTGGTTTCGGCGGTGGACGCGGCTCCTCCCTCGTCGCGAGTACGGCCCGCTGCTGCTCCCCTCCCCGACCTCTCGAATGCCGACCCCACGGTTCGTCTCGCGGCCACCAAGGCCCGCCTCGAGGCAGACCCGCGACCTCGCTACGTGGTGGTCAAGCTCGGCATGGACCATGGTCCATTTTCTGCGGTTGAGCTGCTTCAGCAGATCGCCTCTCACAGCTTCACGTCCGAGCATTTGCTGCGCGACACCCTCAGCGGTGAGGAGAAGAAGCTCGAGGAATGGCCGGACTTTACGCTGTTTGCGCACCAGGCGCACCTCAACCGCGAGATCAAGCAAGAGCGCAAAGCGCTCGAGAAGGTGGTCACGGCCGAGCGCCATCGGGCACAGTGGAAGGTGCTCCTCGGGGTCACCTTGCTCGGACTCGTGATCGCCGGTGGCGCCGGCTATTGGCTCAACGAGCGCAACCGCTCGCTAAACGAGCAGAAGCTACGCGCCGAAGAGGCTTCCAACGTCGATGCTGAGGGCGCGCTCTCTGGGAAGACGGAGGGCAAAGCTCCAGGCGGTGGACCGATGCCCGGCGGCGGAGGTGGCGGGAAGTACCCCGTCGTTGCAGGTGGCGGCTCTTGTGAATCCGCAAAACGCAAGTACGTGGAAGACTACACGGCCCAAGGCGTTCCCCCGGATTTGACGGCGGGCGCGTACACAGGCGTATTGGCGAACGGCGCTTACCTCAACGCCTGCGGCGTCCCGAGCCACATGGCCGTCTCGGTGTGCGCTGCGGTTCAGAATGGTCGCGCGGTCGGCGTCACCGTGCGAACCACGCCGTCGAACCCTGGGATCGAGTCGTGCGTGCGCGGTCAGGTGATGCAAAAGAGCTTTCCGTCGCACCCGCGGATGGACGTCGTAACCACGACGTTCGCTGCGAACTAAACGGACTCAGCGCCGTGACAACTCCCTCGCCGAATGGCCAGATCGTCGTCTCCGCGGTCAGCAAAGAATTCGACGGTATGGCCGTGCTCGATGGAGTGAACCTCACGGTTCCGCATGGCTGTCTTTACGGGCTGATTGGGCCGGGAGCATCTGGCAAGAGCGTACTGCTCAAGATCATCACCGGCCTCATCAGCCCAGACTCAGGCCAGGTGCTGGTGGAGGGGCGCGACGTTCACGCCATGAGCGAACTGGAGCTAGCGGAGTTTCGTCTGAAGTTCGGCATGTTGTTTCAAAACAACGCTCTCTTCGACTACCTCAACGTCGCGGACAACATCGCCTTTCCGCTCCGTCGAATGACCAAGCTCGATGAACCAACCATCGCGAGCAAGATCGCCGAGCGACTCAAGGTGGTCAGCCTGCCTGGCTTCGAAGGGCGGTTGCCAGCAGGCCTGTCCGGCGGACAAAAGAAGCGCATTGGCGTAGCTCGGGCTACCGTGATCGACGCTCCCTACGTCCTCTACGATGAACCCGCCGCTGGGCTCGACCCGGTGACCTCTCAACGCATCTTCGAGCTCTTGCGCAAGGAGCAACGCGAGAAGAACGCAACCGTGATCATGGTCTCCTCGGACCTCGACCGACTGCTGACAGTGACGGATAGGGTCGGCATGCTCTACCGTGGCCGACTCATCTTCGACGGAACCACCGCTGAAGCGAAATCCAGCACAGACCCGTACGTCCGCCAATTCGTTCATGGCCTCACCGAAGGCCCACTGTGACCCTTCACCGAACGCGACCCTTCACCGAACGCGCCCCTTCACCGAACGCGACCCTTCACTGAACGCGACCCTTCACCGAACGCGCCCCTTCACCGAACGCGACCCTTCACTGAACGCGACCCTTCACCGAACGCAAACGAGAACTATGTCCAACGCACCGGATGACGCCCAGAACGCAGACAACCAAACCCAGCTTGCGTTGCGGCGTACCTTCGTCGATCGCCTCCGCTACTCTCGTTCGAAGAACCCCAGCACCGCCACCACCTTCGACCGCTTCGTGGCGGTGAGCTTGGCGGTGCGTGATCGCTTGGTCGAGCGCTGGATCGAAACCCAGCGCACCTACTACGAACAAGATACCAAGCGGGCCTACTATCTCTCGGCGGAGTACCTGCTCGGCCGCACGCTCCGCAGCAATCTGAAGGCGCTGGCGATCTACGACGACTACAAGAAAGTGCTCGCGGAGATCGGCATCGACCTCGACGAGGTGCTCGAGCAGGAGCCCGATGCAGGTCTCGGGAATGGTGGTCTCGGCCGGCTCGCAGCCTGTTTCTTGGAATCGCTGGCAACGCTCTCCTTACCAGCCATCGGCTACGGCATTCGCTACGAGTTCGGCATCTTCGAGCAGGCCATCCGCGACGGCTATCAGGTCGAACGCGCTGATGAGTGGCTCAAGTTCGGAAACCCGTGGGAGTTCGCTCGGCCCGAGTACACCGTAGCGGTCGGCTTTGGCGGCCAGACGTTGCATGTACCGACGGAAGACGGCTTCCGCGTGCTGTGGAAGCCGGCGACCAAAGTGACGGGCGTGCCCTATGACACGCCGGTAGCGGGCTATCGCTGCAACACCGTCAACACGCTGCGACTATGGGCCGCGCGCGCCGATCAGGAGTTCGACTTTCAACTTTTCAACGCCGGCGACTATTTGCGAGCCGTTGAGGAAAAGAACGCCAGCGAGGTGATCTCCAAGGTTCTCTACCCCAATGACAGCTTTGAGATCGGCCGAGAGCTGCGACTCAAGCAGGAGTACTTCTTCGTCGCCTGTTCGATCCACGACATCGTGCATCGCTACCTCAAGCAGCACGCGACGTTCGCTTCCTTCAGCGAAAAGGTCGCGATTCAGCTCAACGACACGCACCCGGCGATCGCCATCGCCGAGCTGATGCGGGTGCTCGTGGACGAGCACAACGTCGAATGGGACGAGGCGTTCAAGCAGACTGTCGGCGCCTTTGGCTACACCAATCACACGCTGCTACCCGAGGCGCTCGAACGCTGGCCAGCGGCAACCTTCGCTCGCTTGCTACCGCGCCACTTGGAGCTGATTCAGGAGATCAACCGCCGCTTCCTGCGCGAAGTAACCACCCACTTCCCGCACAGCCCCGAGCTCGTTTCGCGCATGTCGATCATCAGTGACGGGAGCGAGCGCGAAGTTCGTATGGCTCACCTAGCGGTGGTGGGCTCGCACTCGGTCAATGGCGTCGCTCAGCTGCACTCCGACTTGGTGCAAGCCCGCCTACTCAAAGACTTTCACGATCTCTGGCCGGAACGGTTCAACAACAAGACCAACGGCGTCACCCCGCGCCGATGGATCCTCGAGTGCAACTCCCAGCTGTCGAACCTGCTCACCGAGCGCCTCGGCACCGACTCATGGGTAACCAACCTCGAGCTCCTCAAGCAGCTCGAGCCCTCGGTCGAAGACGCCGAGTTCCGCACCTCGCTGCGCACCATCAAGATGGAGAACAAGCTCGAACTCGCGAAGTTGATCTTCAAGCTAACGAAGCTCCGGGTCGATCCCCAGTCGATGTTCGACGTTCAAATCAAGCGGCTTCATGAGTACAAGCGCCAACACCTAGCGGCATTGCACGCGGTTACCCTTTACCTGCGAGCAAAACGCGGTGAGGCGATTCAGCCGCGCACGTTGATCTTCGGCGCGAAGGCCGCCCCGGGGTATCGACGGGCCAAGCTGATCATCAAGCTCATCCACTCGATTGCCGACATCGTCAATGGAGACAAGCGGCAGAGCGCTGTGCGCATCGTGTTCATGCCCAACTACCGCGTGTCCCTGGCCGAGCGAATCATCCCCGCAGCCGATCTCTCTGAGCAGATCTCGACCGCAGGCATGGAAGCTTCAGGGACGGGCAATATGAAGCTCGCCATGAACGGCGCCCTCACCATCGGCACGCTGGACGGCGCCAACATCGAAATTCGCGACGCGGTTGGCGAAGAGAACTTCTTCCTGTTCGGGCTAACCGCCGACGAAGTGATAGAGAAGCAGCGCCAGCGTCTGCTCGGAAGGTCCGCGCTCAAGGACAACCCGCTACTGGATGAGGCGCTGAAGCTGATCCGTGAAGGGTTCTTCTGCCCGGAGGAGCCAGACCTGTTCCACCAGCTCGTCGACGATCTCTTGGGTTATGACCAATACATGGTGCTCGCCGACTTCGCCGAGTACGCAAAAAAGCAAGCGGAGGTCGAGAGTGAGTTCCGCAACACCGATGAGTGGACCCGCAAGGCCGGCTACAACATCGTGCGCATGGGTCGATTCTCGAGTGACCGCACGATTCGTGAGTACGCCGAGGGGATCTGGGGCGTTTCGCCGTGTGCGATTGCTTCCCCACGAGACCCGTCACTCGTCCCGAACGCGCACCCCGACCTCGTCTAGCTCTTCACTTTCTTGACCCCCGCCCCTTGCGAGAGAGGCGCGAACGAATCAATGGGAAGGTACATGGCCTCCGACGACTTCGATTCAGACGACGAGAAGGAAGGGGTAACGGCGACCAAGGACCGCGCCAAGGTCGAGAAGGCCCGCCGTTTCAAGGTGCTCTTCCACAACGACGACTACACAACCATGGAGTTCGTCATCCTGGTTTTGATGAAGTTCTTCTTCAAGACGCAAACCGAGGCGGCTCAGATCATGTTGAGCGTCCACCATAAGGGCCACGGAGTGGCCGGAATCTATCCGCGTGATATTGCAGAGACGAAGGTCCATAAGGTGATGGACTTCGCCAAGGAAAACGGGATGCCTTTGCTCGTCACCGCCGAGCCGGAGTAACAGGACGATGCGCATTAGCCCTGAGGTGGAAGTCGCGTTCGGTCTCGCGACCCGCGAAGCCGAACGTAGGCGCCACGAGTTCGTGACGGTGGAGCACCTGCTCTACGCGTTGACTTTTGATGACGAGACGCGTGACGTGCTTCGTCATTCGGGAGCCAATCTCGAGCAGCTCAAGAAGCTGTTGGCCGACTATCTCGACAGTGAGATCGAACAGATCCCAGAGGATGAATACGATTCACCCGTATTGTCGCTTGGCTTTCAGCGAGTGGTGGGCCGTGCAGCCATGCACGTACAGTCCTCAGGCAAGGAGGAGCTCAAAGGCAAGAACATCCTTGTTTCGCTGTTCGGTGAGCAAGATTCGGCCAGCGTCACCTTCCTCAGCAAGTTGGGCGTGAGTCGGCTCGACATCGTCAGCTACATCTCGCACGGCGCCTCCAAGCTCGACGACGGCACTGTGATCGGCGCACCGATGGAAGACGCTGAGGGAGAGGACGCACCGAAGGTCAAAGACCCGTTGCAAGCCTTCGCCACCAACCTCAATGAGGAGGCCAAGGCGGGCCGCATCGATCCGCTGATCGGGCGCGACGACGAGGTGATGCGCACCATTCACGTCTTGTCGCGCCGGCGTAAGAACAACCCGCTGCTGATCGGGGACGCTGGGGTTGGGAAGACCGCCGTGGTCGAGGGCCTGGCCAAGCGAATCGTCGAGGGCAACGTGCCCGATCCGATCAAGGACTTCATGGTCTTCTCGCTGGATCTTGGCGCGCTCGTCGCCGGTACGCGTTACCGAGGAGACTTCGAGAACCGCCTCAAAGCGGTGCTCAAGGCGCTGGCCGACAAACCGAACAGCGTGCTCTTCATCGATGAGATCCACACCATCATGGGCGCCGGCGCAGGCTCCGGGACGATGGACGCATCCAACTTGCTCAAGCCGGCGCTGGCTTCGGGGCGGCTGCGCTGTGTTGGCGCAACCACCTTCGAGGAGTTTCGCGGCCACCTCGAAAAGGACAGCGCTCTCGCGCGCCGCTTCCAGAAGATCGAGATCGGTGAGCCGAGCCTCGACGAGACGCGGCGCATCCTCGAGGGGCTGGCTCCGAAGTACGAGGAGCATCACCAGATCACCTTCTCCAAGGAAGCGATCGCTGCGGCGGCCAATCTTGCGGCGCGTTACCTGCGCGACAAGAAGCTACCGGACAAGGCGATCGACCTGCTGGATGAGGCGGGAGCGGCAGCGCGGCTCAAACACGGGGCCGGCCACGTCGTCAGCGAAGGCGATATCGAGCACGTCGTTTCGAAGATGGCGCAAATCCCGCCCAAGCAGGTCTCGACCAATGATCGCTCGCAGCTGAAGAACCTGGAGGTCGATCTTGGGAAGGCGATCTTCGGTCAGGAAGAAGCCGTCCGCACGGTGGCTTCGGCGATCAAGCTTTCGCGCGCTGGGCTGCGCAGTCCAGAAAAGCCGATCGGCTCGTTCTTGTTTACCGGCCCCACCGGTGTCGGCAAAACCGAGCTGGCCAAGCAACTCGCGAAGTCGCTCGGTATTGCGTTCACGCGTTTCGACATGAGCGAGTACCAAGAACGCCATACCGTCTCGCGCTTGATCGGCGCGCCGCCGGGCTACGTTGGCTTTGACCGCGGCGGTCTGCTCACCGAACAAATGGCGAAGACCCCGCACGTGGTGCTGTTGCTCGACGAAGTCGAGAAGGCGCACCCCGACGTCTTCCAGGTGCTGTTGCAGGTGATGGATCATGGCACCCTCACCGACAACAACGGCAAAAAGGCGGATTTTCGTCACGCTGTGATCATCATGACCAGCAACGTTGGTGCTCGCGATCTGCAAACCTCGCGCGTTGGATTTGGCGAACGCGGGGTTGTTGGAGACGACGACCGAGCCTTCAAGAACCTATTCAGCCCAGAGTTTCGGAATCGGCTCGACGCGCGTGTTCGCTTCGGGCCGCTCGATAAGAGCGTTATGGGCAGCATCGTCGACAAATTCATTTTGGAGCTGGGAGCGCTGCTTGCCGACCGCAACGTCACCATCCGCGTGACCGACGGAGCTCGCAGCGTGCTCGCGGAGAAGGGCTACGATCCGCAGATGGGTGCACGGCCCCTAGCGCGGGTGATCGAGGAGGAGGTCAAGACCAAGCTGACCGACGCCATTCTGTTTGGGGCGTTGGAGCACGGTGGTGAGGCCCTGGTGGACGCTGAGCCCGCCGTTGGAACGGAGTTGGGGAAGCTGGTGTTCAACTTCACCGCAGCTCCGCCACAGGATGCGGACAAGCCTTCCTGATGCCGCCGACGCGGGTTCCACCGAAGGTGGAGGAAGCGAACAAGCTCGCCCGGGTCTGTTCGCTGGGGGCTTCGAGGAGCCGATTGGCGCGCGGCGGTCTGCGGCTCGCGCTCCTCGGCACCCTGCTGCTGTCGTGCAAGGGCGAGGATAAAGACAAGCCGATCCCGCTCCCGAGCGGGCGGTCGGGCTCGGCGGCTTCAGTCAATACGACCGCGGTTTCTTCGGGCCCTGCGCTGGGCCGTTGCGAAATGAGGTCGGAGGTCGAGAACTACTGTCTCGAGTTCCAAGACGCCGAGATCGAGGCTGAGTGGAAGTCGCTCTGTGGTGGGGTCTTCGGCGAGGGGCGCTGTTCAATGGCCGATGCGGTTGGTGCCTGCCGGCTCCCCGACGGCACCGTTCGGGTCGGCTACCCTCCCCGCCCCTCATCCTTCTTTGAGCGCGCCTGTCGCGAGTCCCAGGGCCAATGGCATCCGGGAACGACGCTGAGCCCCACGCATGCCGTGGTGGTCGCAAGCTGTTCGGGCAAGTACGAAGAGGCCTGCGAAGAGGAGGAGATCCACAGTGCTCCACGGCTCGCAGCGGCCGAAGACGAATGCAAATCGTTCGGCGGCACTTGGAAGAAGGACCGCACCTGCGCTCGCGAAGCGCTCCTCAGCGAATGTGACCTTCCCGGCAAGAAGCGTCTGTTCATGACCGGTCCGGCGAACCCTGAAGCCCGCGAGAGGTTCTGCTCGCAAAAGAAGGGCAAGCTCATCAACCGGGCGCCGGAAGCTGTACCGTCAGCCTCGGTGGCGCCCGATCTCGATCCTCCCCCCGAAAAAGGGGAGGTACAGATCCATCACTGAGTGGCTCGCCTCAGCGCGGCGCGAAAGACTGCACCAGCTCATCGAAGGCCTTGCGAGCGCTGTCCACCGTCTTTGCCGGGCCAGTCAACTTGAAGAAGTGGGCCTCGCCCTTGGTTCCCTCAACGATGGCACCGAGCAACATCGAGTTTTCTTTCGGCCCAGAGGCGGGTGCCCCTGGCATCGACATACCCATGAAGGTGCCCTCGATGGTTACGATGCTCACTTTGAGCGCTCCAACCGTACGTTCCTCAACGTTGGAGCGGACATCTCCGCTGAACTGCTTCTTCCAGCGCTCGATGTTGGAGTTTGTGTCGCCGCCGGCTTGTGACACCGAGAGTTCGGCGCCCTCGCTATCGCCTTCGACCGGCTTCACCTTGTAGGTCGCCAAGCGCATTGGGCTGGGCTTGTCGACGAGTTCAAAACTCGCCGGCGCCGTCCACTTGAGCGTCGACTCACGCGGGCCACCTTGCTTCGGCGTCGCAGGTGCACCGCTACTCGAGGAAGCGGGGCTCGCGCTCTTTGCAGGATCAGCCGACGGCGCCTTCGGCTCCTCGGAACAGCCCACGGCAACCAGCGCCAGAACGAACAACCAATTGCGCATCGTCAGTAGCCTTCCGTTTTCGAAATAATCTCGTTCATGATCTCACGCGTTCCACCGCCGATCGGGTAGAGGCGGGCGTCTCGATACAGTCGCTCAACCACCGACTCACGCATGTAGCCGTAGCCGCCGTGGATCTGCACGGCCTCGGTTACGACGTGCATGACCGCGTCGGTTGCTGTGTTCTTCGCCATTGCGGCCATCGCGGTGACGGCGTCTCCGCGCAGGAGCCGCACAACCGTGGCTTCCACCAGCGCTCGCGCTGCGGCGATCTTGGTAGCCATGTCAGCGAGCTTGTGACGAATCACCTGGAAGCCGCTGAGCGTCTTGCCAAACGCGTGGCGTGCGCGCGCGTAGGTAACCGATTCGCTGTAAGCGAGCTCGGCGATGTTCACACACTGCGAGGCGATCAGAATTCGCTCGTTGGCGAAGTTCATCATGATCGGCACGAAGCCTTGGTTCTCCTCGCCGATCAGGTTCGACACCGGCACGCGCACCTCGTCGAACGAAAGTTCGGCTGTGTCGGAGGCCCACCACCCCGTCTTCTTCAGCTTCCGAGAGACGTGAAAGCCCTTACGATCGGTTTCGATCACGAGCAGGCTGACGCCTCCGTGACCTGGCCCACCGGTGCGCACGGCCGTGGTAACGAAGTCTGCGCGACAACCGGACGTGATGAAGGTCTTGCTGCCGCTCACGACGTACTCATCGCCGTCGCGGACCGCACGCGTGGCAAGCGAAGCAACGTCGGAGCCGCCGCCGGGCTCGGTGATTCCGAGAGCGCTGACGGCCTCTCCGCGCAGCACTGGTCTCACGAAGCGGTCGATCTGATCGGCCGTGCCGAGCCGCACGATCGGTGGCAGCGCGATGCCGTGGCTCCCCAATCCAACCACGACACCGACGTTCTGGCCCTCGAGCAACATGGCTGAACTCGCCGCGAGGACGTGCGATAAATCCCCGCCGCCGCCGCCCATCTCGGTCGGGTAGCCAACGCCGAGCACACCTGCTTCCGCGGCTTGACGATAGAGCTCACGTGGGAACTCTTCGGCCTCATCCCAAGCATGGGCGTTTGGGCGAATGTGCTCGCGCGCAAAACGGCCAACCTGCTTACGAAGCGCCTCGTGAGCCTCGGTCTCGTAAAACGGCACCATCAGTCGAAGGCCGAATTCGGCGACGGAGCAGCGGGTTTGTTGCCGGGCTTGGCGGGAGCGCCGGGCTTGGCGGAAACAGCGGGCTTAGCCGACGGTCCCGCTTTGGCCGAAGCTGCGGCTGAGGCACCCGGAACCGCCGCCGAGGCACTGGCCGTGGCCGTTACCGACGGCGCGGCCGTGGGGCGCGGGGGGGCGCTCGCCGCCGGCGGAGGGGCTTTGGCGGAAGGCGCGGGCGCAGCCGAAGCCGCCGGGGCTTTGCGTTTGGGAACCTCACTCACCACCTGGAAGCGGTTGGGTTCAGTCAAACCGTCGCAACCGAGAGCCGCGAGAAGAGGAAAAATTACTAGACATTTCAAGCGGGTACGCTCGCTTCGCAACACCATGGGGCGCAGCCTACCATCGAGCCGTGATAGGACAAACGAGAAGCCATGGATCATCGCTTTCGAACGCTCTTCAATCAGCGCTACACCGACGCCTTCTATCAGGGCTTTCTTCGCGACCTCGAGGGTCGTGTCGGATGTCCGATTCCCTACCGCGTAGCGGAGACGCCGTTCTTCGTGCCTTCGGACCTAAGGGATCGACTGGCGACGCACGCACGCGAGATCCTCGCGCTCGTTACCGAGAAGCAAGCGCTCGAACGCATGGCCGCGGCGATTCCCAGCAACTGGAACGTGCCGCGAATGGACGCTCAGCCTCATTGCGTTCAGATCGATTTTGCGATTGTACAGAATGAGGACGGCTCCCTCGATGGCCGCGTCGTCGAACTGCAGGCCTTCCCTTCCCTCTACAGCTTGATGGTGCTCAAGCTCGAGGCTGCGCGCACCGCTCTCGCGGCGATGTCGCCCGAGCTCGACCGTGATTGGTCAATCTACTTCAGCAAGCTCACGCGCGAGACCTTCGTTCCGCGACTGGCCTCAGCCATCTTGGACGGTAACGATCCTGAGGAGGTCGTGCTGCTCGATCTCTCGCCAGAGACGCAGAAGACCTACCCCGACTTCGTCGCGACGAAGATTCTGGTGGGCATCGATGCGGTCTGCCCAACGAAGCTGATCAAGGTCAAGAACCAACTGTTCCGCGAGAAGGACGGCCGCAGAGTTCCGGTTCGCCGCATCTTCAATCGCATCGTCTTCGACGAGCTCGGCAAAGCCAACGTCAAGTTGCCGTTCGACTACACCGAAGACCTCGATGTCTCATGGTGCAGCCATCCCAACTGGTATTGGGTGATCTCGAAGTACTCGCTTCCTTTCGTTCACCACCCCGCAGTTCCGCGAGCACGTACGCTAGCCGAGATTGGCGCTGACGTTCCCGGGGACCTCGAAAACTACGTACTCAAGCCGCTGTTCTCGTTTGCCGGAGGCGGCGTGAAGGTGGATGTGACGCGAGCCGATGTGGACGCCGTGCCCGAAGCGGAGCGCGCGGGCTACATCCTGCAAGAGAAGATCACCTACCACCCCGGAATCCCAATGCCCGATGGTAACGGCGTAAAGGCCGAGGTCCGCATGATGTTCTTGCGCACGCCGGGCGAGACGACTCCCCAGCTCTGTCTCAACTTGGTGCGGCTCTCACGTGGGAAAATGTTGGGCGTGGACCAGAACAAGAACCTCACCTGGGTAGGCGGCGGAATCGGCCTGTTCGACGGTCCGGGCGCCTAAGCTTCCGCAAGTCAGCTCGCGAGCACCCAAGCTCCACCGACGACCGAGAGCGCCAACGCGCCTAGCAGCGCCTCGGCCGGCCACTTCACCTTCGGTAGCCAGCGCACCGCTAGCGCGATCGGGATACCGACGACCAAGCCAGCGGCGAACCCGAACACGTGCGCGAGTACGTCGGTCTCGGGGCTCGCCCCCAGCGTGCCCAAAAGCGTTAGCCCGCCGACGACAGGCGCTACGAACTCTGTCCATGCGCGCTTCCCCTCGGGCGTCCAACTGCGCCTTGCGAAGGCGACCATCTGCAAGGTGGCCAATAGGCCGATGATCGCGAACACACCCGTCGAGGCGCCGATCGATGCGTGGTGCAGGCCCTCGGAGCGGTAGAACAGCCCGTTGGCGAGGTTGCCCAAGGTGCCCGCCGTAACCACACCGAAGAGCGCCGTTCCAGGGCCTGCTCGGCGTTCGAGTGCGCGTCCAAAGATACTGCCGGAGACGAGGTTGGAGACGACGTGGGCGCCATCCGCATGCAAAGTCAACGCGGTGACGGCGCGATACGGCTCTTCCAAGATCCGGGCTGCAACGCTCGCACCTCGCTCGAAGTACGCGCCGTTGGGCGAGGCCACAGGGCCCGTGATCCACGCGAACAAGACCAAGGCAACGAAGGCCAACGCCAGCATGGGAATGCCGCCATAGCGCGGCCGTTCACGCTGGACCTTGGGCGGGAAGTTGCGATTTTCCTCCTCGTACGAGTTGAGGTTCTTGCGTGCGCGTGCGTAGTCCCGGTCATGCACGAGCAAGAACGCACCATGCGCGGCGTGCACCACTGAGTGAGGAATGCCCACCGAAGTCAGCACGAGCGCTCCCTCACGCAGCGACTTCTCACTGAGGTGCGGACCGATGGCCGTGAGACCAGGCGGCGGTACCGCTGGAACAGCGGGAACCTCCGTTTCCGACGAGTGACCGACCAAGAGGTTGAAGCTGGAGCCTGCATTGGTGGGCAGCGTCATGATGCCCGCAGCTTGAGGCTCGTTTGCGGAGTGTCAACCGTCGCTTGCGACGGCGGGCGAGACCGTCTACCCCTTGAGGCGTGACCTCAGCTCTCACTCAGGGAATCAAGGTGACTGTAACGAGCCAATACGTGCCGCAACAGTCGTCACCACAGGGGAAACGGTATGTTTTCGCCTATACCGTGAAGATTCAGAACGAGGGTTCCACGGCCGCCCAGCTCAAGACGCGCCACTGGATCATCACCGACGGCAACGGCAAGGTGGAGGAGGTCCGCGGGCCGGGTGTCGTTGGGCAGCAGCCGCTGCTGCGACCGGGAGAGCAGTTCGAGTATACGAGCGGCTGCGTGCTGGAGACGCCGCGTGGTTCGATGCGCGGTAGCTACCAGATGTTTCGCCAAGACGGCTCGTCGTTCGACGCGCAGATCGCGCCCTTTAGCCTGGCCCTGCCGTACTCGCTGAACTGAGGCTTTCGTCGCACAATCAGGTGAACGTTGAGCGCCAACTCTCACCTGGTTGTGCTACAAGCGAGGTTCGTACTTGCTTGTTCGTCCGCTCTGCCTTCGCGAGCACTGAGGAGAATTCCATGAAGCGACACTTTCGATCGGCGACGCTCTTTGGTTTTGGCTGCCTGATCGCGGCAGGCTTTGGCTGCTCGGCCGGCGTGGACGATGAGGCGGGAGGCGGGCCGACCACCACGGGTGGAAGCGGTGGCGCTGTGACCGGTGGCGGCGGCTCAGGTCCCACCACCACCACCGGTGGAAACGGCGGTATCGGCGGCTCAGGAGGAAGCACCTTCGTGCAGTCCGGCGGCTCCGGTGGCAGCGGCGGTGAAGGCGGGTCGATCATCAATCCCTGCGGCACCGGCTGCGGCCCCCAGGAACTTTGCGATGGCATCAACAAGGGCCTCGATGACGACTGCGACGGCGACGTCGACGAGGGTTGCGCGTGTTCGGGTGGTCAGGCGTCCTCCTGCTTCCGCGGGGATTCGTCCTACCTCGAAGATCCGGGTTGTGCTCCCGGCACGATGCAGTGCACCGAGAACGGCCAATGGGGCCCCTGCACCGGCGGTAAGCACGCGTTCATCGACGCCTCCAATCCCGAGCTGTGCTTCAACGCTGACCAGATGGGCTGTCACCCGATCAACGGCGTGCCCTTCCAGGTGATCGACCTGTCGCAAGGCGCCGGTAACTTTGATGATGGCGCGGACACCGAGATGTACGAGGTCGCTTGTCCGGCGGGCGTTAGCCCGTGCCCGATGGTGAGCGGCTCAGACTTTACCGCGCTGCAATCGGGTGAGTACACGGTCACCTATACCAAGACCGAGGGCGGAAACACCGAGAGCTGCGAGTTCCCGCTGTACATCGGCGCGCGCGGTCTTCGCGTGGAGCTTTCCTGGGACTACCCGGCTGGCAGCAGCGTCGATCTCGACCTGCACTTGAAGCAGCCGGATTCCACCTTGCAGTGGGATCTGACTGGCAGCGGCTCTCCCCAGGATTGTGGTTGGGGTAACTGCAAAGCGAATGACTTCCTCCCGCCAGCTTCGGGAACCGCCCCCAACTGGTTCCCGGCCAACAACGTGCCCCCGGATCCGGTCAACTGGTACGAAGACCCCGTTTTCGAGTCGAACCTCTGCTACTTCGCCCCTCGCGGCGAGGGCACGGCCTGGGCAAACGGTATGCAAGGCTGTCACAGCCCCCGGCTCGATCTCGACAACATCTCCTGCGACGTGACCCAGACCAACGCTTCCTCCACGAGCTTCTGCGCCCCGGAGAACATCAACATCGACTATCCGCCGAAGGATCAGTGGATGCGTGTGGCCGTGCACCAGTTCAGCAATTTCGGCAGCAACACCATCCACCCGACGATCAAGATCTTCTGCGATGGTGCGTTGGCGGCAGAGCTCGGCCCCCAAGGCTTCTACGAGCCGGAGGCGCCCTTCACGTGGACCTCGGCTGACTCGGACAAGGTTTGGATCGTGGCCGACGTGCTCTTCCACGAAGACGAGTGCGTGAAGCAGTGCATCGTTGAGCCGCTGTACCTCGCCGGTACCAAGAACCCGTTCGTGTTGACGGATCCGCAGGCGTCGTCGCCCAACGGCAACGGACCTCCCTACGCGCAGAACCCGTTCTTGCAGTGAGCAAGGCTGCAAGCAGCTGACGGTTGGAGAGAGGGAACCTCAATGAGGTTCCCTCTTCCACATTTGGCGCTCGACCACCTCCGTTCGTCCGCGCCGGTTGGACGCGCCATTCGCTTCTAGCGGCCCGTGGTCGAGAGCGTGTTCCAGAAGAGGATGGTCTCGCGAGGACGCGCGCGCGCGAGCAACGAAAGAGCCGCGAGCGCCTTCCCGATGTACGTGCACTCGCCGGCAACGCCAAAGAGCTCCTCGAAGCGTTTGGCTCCCGCCTCCGCGGCAGGTGTGCTGCGGCCGTAGCCCGGCCCTAGAAAGCGTGGCTCTACCGTGAGCGACAGGGGCTTGCTTCGGCTCGGACCGCCGTACCGCTCGAGCAGATTCTCGGTGCGACGGGCGAGCGAACGCAGCGTGAACTGGTTGGACGCGAGGGGCTCGGTGATACGAACGGCTACGACTTCGATCTCGAGGTTCGCGAGCGCACTGCCTACGGCCAAACCGACGGCGGTACCGCCACTTCCACACGCCACTACGATCGAGTCGGGCTTTGGAGCGAGCCCAAGGTCGATCTGTTGTTTGAGTTCGAGCAGCGCGTCGACGTAGCTGAGGTTGGCCAACGCACCCGAAGCCCCCGGACCAATCAAGTAGCTATCACGCGTGCGGGCGAACTCGAGCAGCGTGCGAGCGGCGGTGGACGCGTAACCGCCGGAGCGGATGCAGGTGCTGCCGAAGCGAAGGTTGGCGAGCTGCGCGCTCTCGACGAAGGAGGACGCCTCTTGGTCGAATAGCAGCGCCTTCACTCGAAAACCCAGCGCGGTACCGTGCGCCGACAAGCTCGTGACCTGAGTCGAACCCAGGCCGCCAACGGTAAGCAAAGTCTTGGCGCCGCGAGCCGCCGCGTCGGCGAGCAGCCATTCCCAGCGTCGCACTTTGTTACCGCCGTAGATCGGCGAGACAAGGTCGTCGCGCTTGACCCAAACGCGCTCCCCGAACCCTGGCAGCGGCTCGACCGGCGTAACGGCACACAGTGGGGTGAAGGGCAGCTGCCCGAGGCGCGGTGCAAGCGCGAGTAGCGGACGTTGTTCGGCGGTTCGAATGCGTGCCGGAGCCGCGGTCACGAAAGAGCGTCGGCGTTTGCGGCTGGTGCGCTGCCCGGCCGCGCATTCGAGAAGACAGCGTCGCGCACGCTCGGGTCGGAGAGATAGGACTCGGTGAGGCGCGGTCGCTTGCCGTACCCGAACGGGCCCAGCGCGGTCTTGAGCACGCCGCTAACCGCTTTGCTCGCGAACGCTGCCGCCACCAAGCGCGCGCGCGTTGCCACGGACAACGACGACAGCGGCGCATCGATCAGGCCGATGCGCATCAGCCGTAGCTCCATCATGCGCAAGCTGTGCCGGGTGAACTCGGGCAGTTGTCGAAGGACAGGGTGGTCCTGCGGAAGATGCTTCTTCATGTAGCTTTCGACGCGCGCGACCGCGAGCGAGGTGACCACCGCTTGGCCGAGCAGCCGCGTGCGAACGGAGGGATCATTCGCCAGAGCGGCCATCGTTCGTTGTTCGCCGAAGTCCACGTGGCGCTCTTCCTGCTTCACGCCGCGCTTGAGGATGGCGACGATCTCCGGGTGATCGATGGTGTCGATGAGGGCGTAAAAGCACTGCAAAACCAGCCCTTCACCGACTGCCATCTCCAACGCAACATGCTCCTCCCAAGTATCCGGCATCGCTCCCGTCGAAAGGAAGCGCACGGCAGGGTGCGCAGCGGCAGGCTTCTCACCGAGCAGCTGCAGGATGTGAAGGAAGTTCCCAACGTGCTGAAACTCCTCGACGGCCTGCCTCGCCAAGAAGCGCGCCGCCTCGAGATCTGGCGCGGCGTAGAGCCAATGGCCGATCTGAATGCCCGTCACTTCGCCGTAGAGGAACTGGTTGACCGCCCACCCAAGGACTTGCCGATCACGCACCGGGTCGAGCCGAGCTCCACCAAAATCGAAGGTCATTTCTTCACGGGTCAGCAGCATGGCGCCTCCACTCGTGAGCCTAGCATCGGTTCTGTTATAGGTGCCTGATGACACGAGCGATCAACTTCAATGCTGGCCCCGCCGGGCTGCCCCTTCCGGCCCTTTTGCGAGCTCAGGAAGAACTCGTCGACTTCGAAGGCACGGGGATGAGCATCCTCGAGCACAGTCACCGTGGAAAGGCCTTCGAGGCCGTCCACAACGAGGCCATCTCGCTACTTCGTAAACTGCTCGGCATTTCGGACGAGTACGAGGTGCTCTTCCTTCAGGGTGGTGCGAGCCAACAGTTCGCTACCGTACCGATGAATCTCCTGCCTGCTGGGCAGAGCGCTGACTACGTGATCACCGGCGGCTGGAGCGAGAAGGCCTATGAAGAAGCGCAGCGTATCGGCACGGTGCGTATCGCCGCCAACACGGTCGAGAACAAGCGCTACAAGCGCATCCCGAAGTTTGAAGAACTAGAGCTCGATGACAGTGCTGCTTACGTTCACCTAACCAGCAACAACACGCTGTTCGGCACGCAGTGGCACTCCTTCCCAAAGACGAAGGCGCCGTTGGTCGTCGACATGTCCAGCGACATTCTCGCGCGCCGCCTCGACATCAGTCAGTTCGGCATGATCTACGCTGGCGCACAAAAAAACATCGGACCGAGCGGAGTGGTGGTCGTGATCATGCGCAAGGAGCTGATCGAGCGCGGGCGCAAGGACATCCCGGTGATCTTTCGCTACGAGACGCACGCTAAGGCCAACAGCCTCTACAACACGCCGCCCACCTTCGCGATCTACCTGATGCGCAACGTGCTCGCGCACCTCGACTCGATCGGGCTCGAGGCGATTGAAGAGGCGAACCGCAAGAAGGGCGAGCTGCTTTACGGAGCGATCGACGAACTCTCCGACTTCTACTCGGGGCCGGTCGAGAAAGAGAGCCGCAGCTTGATGAACGTCGTGTTCAACCTACCGAGCGAGGAGTTGGAGAAGCGCTTTGTCGCCGAGGCGCAAAAGGCCAACATGGTTGGCCTAGCGGGCCACCGTTCGACGGGCGGCATCCGTGCATCCACCTACAACGCTGTATCGCTCGAGGACGTCGCGCACTTGGTCGAGTTCATGCGCTCGTTCAAGGCCAAACAAGGCTGAGGAGCTGCAGCTTCGTGCGGCGAGGTTCACTCGCCGCACGACCACGCTCTCACAGCGGGATCGGGTCGGTTCCGACCTTGGTGCCGGGTTGGGCAGTCCATTGGAAGTTGTCGACGAGGGTGGTCGAGTCGAGTGAGCCGTCGCCTGAGTCATGGACGGCGAACCTCACACGAATCTCGTCGTTGCCAGCGACCGGCGCGGTGGTGCGCAGCCAGCCGGTTGCACCGTGGTCCTGACCGGCGAGGTCGAAGCCAAAGCCCGTGCCGATGAGCTCGATGTTGCCGAGCGAGCAGTTGAAGATCTTGCCGCCAGCCATGCAGGCGAGCGGCGGATTCTCTGGGCAACCGCAGACCTCGAGCAAGGCGTTGTTGACGCTGATTGGGTTGAGGTCGCCGTCGAACGAAATGTTGCCGTCGGTTTGGCCCTCGGGAATCGGGTCGAGGATCGCCAAGAAGAAGTCGTTGTACGTACTGCAGACGAAGCCGGGCCACTCGTAGGTGTAGAAGTCGAAATCGAAGGAGAAGCCGGTGGCGTTGGAGGGCGTCCGCACAACGATTTCAACCCCGGTCGGATCGTAGGGTGTCCCGGTTATGTCCCCGGGACAGGCGGCCGCCTCCTTGGGAAAGCCCTGGGCGAAGCCGCCGGTATAGCCCTTGATGTAGCCACTCACGTTTTGGTAACCGGGATCCTCTGGGCGGCGAGCCGAACCGCTCGAGAGAGCGAGCATGCGCTCCCCTTGCCGCACGCTGAGGTTCGGCCCGAAGTCATCGAGGAAGCCGTGGCCTAAGTGAAAGGCCGCAAGGTTGCTGGCGGGCGGTGGACTGCCGTCGGCCATGACCCAGGCGGCGCTCACGACGCCCCAATCGTTCGGGCCTGCGGAGGTCTTGCACAGGTCCACGGCTGCAGCGGCTGCGAGAGGATCCATCTCGTCGACTGGGATGCCGGCGTCGCACACCACCGGCTCCTCCACCTCATCCGTGAGCCCGTCGCAATCCTCATCAAAGGGCCGGCCATTGGGCGCCGTTGCAACTTCAATGGCGTTGGGATTTCGCTTGGGATCACAATCTTCACAGTCCCCCTGGTTGGGCGTGAAGCCATCTCCGTCGACGTCATCATCGGGGCCGAGCGGATCGCAGTTGATCACGCCCCCCTCGCCTCCTTCACCCCCCGCCCCGGTACCGAAGGAGCCGGAGGAGCCGCCGCCTCCCGTCGAGGTGCCCCCCTGCGAGCTACCGGCGGTGCCGCTGGTTCCACCTGAGCCGCCAGCAGCGCCTCCGACGCCCTGACCACCAGTCGAGGTGGAGGTAGAACCCGCCTGGCAGCCCAGCGCGAAGGTGACGAGGACGATCGAAGGCAAGCGACGAAGCATGAGGACCTCCACTACCAAGTTAGGCGACGACGATCAGGACTCAGAAGACGCAAACATTCTCGAAGTTGCAGAAGTATCCCGAGCGACACTCGCTGCTGTCAGCGCAGGTCTTCAGGCACGTTCCCAACGAGTTTCCGGTGAAGAACGCGGTTGAGCACTCGCTGCCTGCGGGGCAGTCGGAGCCGCCAACTGTGCAGTATTGAGAGCAATACCCGCCGGGCCAGTTCTCGTGAAATTGGTCGATGCAAATCGGGTCCGTGCCGTCCGATTGGCACTGACTGTGGAGCTGACATGGGGCTCCCGCCGCGAGAGGCCCACTCGCGCAGCTGCCAGAAGCGGCACAGGCGGTAGGATCAGCGCAGTCGGTGAAACCGTCGAAGTCGTTGTCGGCGTAGTCCTGACAGTTGAGCTCCGGCGGCTTGTCACAGATCAGCTGGCCACCACCGTCATCAACGCAATCCGTACCGGCGGGGCAATCTGCAAACGTCGTGCAGCTCTTGAAGCAAACGCCGTGGAAGGAGATGTTGAGATCCTTGCACACGCCCGCGTTCGGACAATCCCCGGGACCATCACAGAACTCCGAGCAGTAGCCGTTGTTGAAGCCCTGGTTGAAGTCCAAGCAGATGGGGTCCCCGTCTTGAGCGGCGCAGTTGTTGTTCTGGAAGCAGTTGGTCCCGAGCTCACCGGACCCTGGCTGACACTCGAAACTGCCCTGACAATTATTGGGATCATCGCAATCGACGAATCCATCGAAGTCCTCGTCGAACTGGCCGTTGCAGAAATTCTCGGGGAACGGTTGGTCAACGCTGATGTTGTAGAACGTGTCGAAGCTCGATCCCAACGACTCGACCACGACGTAGTAGGTCGAACCGGCGGTGGCGGGGAACGAGAGATTTTCACTATTGTTCGCGCCTTGCTGATTGCGACACGCGATTTCGGTTCCGGCGTCATTGCAGACGGTGCGAACCGAGATCACGACGTCCGGCGAAGCGAACACAGAGATCGCCAAGTCCCCGTCAATCGCCGCCGTCACCCCCAGCAGAACCTCGGGCGAGTTGGCCAAACTACAGGAACCGTCAAGCACATCCGGCTTGCCGTCGAAGTTGCCAAACTCGAAGGTCGGCACGCCCACTGCGCCTACCGCCGCGCATGGGTCGGTGCAAGCAAGCGCATCCCCGCAATCCTCGATGTCTTCGCAATCGAAGAGGCCGTCTTGATCGTTGTCTGCCGAGTCCCCGCAGGTCTCTTTGGGGGTGCAGCCGGAGACGACGATGCCGCAGAACGGGTTACAGATCAGCTGACCGCCGCTGAGCCCGAAGGTGGCGCAGGTCTTGTCTCCGAAATCGTTGCCGTCGCAAGCCTCGTTGCCGTCAATGGTGCCGTTGCCGCAAAGGTTGGGGCCGCTGCCCCCCATTCCACCGGCGCCATCCCCAGCCGAGCCGCCCTCACCGGCCGAGCCGCCGCTTCCCGCAATGCCGCCCTCGCCGGCCGAGCCACCGCTGCCTGCGGTACCGCCTTCACCAGCCGAGGCGCCGCTGCCTGCAGTGCCGCCCTCCCCGCCATTTCCGGCGCTACCGCCACCACCCGTCGGGCTTTGTTCCTCGGCGCAATGCGCCAGGACGGGGAGCAAGACCAAGATTCCGCAAAGCCGACTGGCGCGCCGCAAAGTAAGGCCCATAAGGTCGGTATCGATACCAGATCTGATCCAAGGGTGGAACGCGCAGCGCATCAAAACGGCTTAGCGCCGCTTCACGGAGCGCAATTCGGGTTCGCCTGCCGAAGCAAGCTGTAGTACCGACGACGCTGTTTCGTGGACTTTCAGCCACCAGCGCTCAGGAAATCAAAGCCATGCGTTACCGAGCCGATCTCCGAACTCTTGCCTTCATGGCCACGTTCTTCGGACTGGTCGCCGTTCAATGGGCGGTGCCGGCCGCAAACATCTTCAAAGGTGCAAGCCTGTTCGTCGCGCTACCGCTGTTGGTGCTGACGTGCTTCTTCTCCTTCTTTTGCGCGGTTGCCACCCACAACACGATCCACTCCCCAGTGTTTGAGAAGCGGTCACACAACCGCATTTTCCAGACCATCCTCACCACCACCTACGGCCACCCGGTAAGCGCCTTTGTGCCTGGTCATAACTTGAGCCACCACAAGCACACGCAGACGCGCCGCGATGTGATGCGTACTTCGAAGACGCGGTTTCGTTGGAACCTGCTCAACGGGCTGCTCTTCACCTTGATGGTCGCTCCGTCGATCATGAAGGGAGAAAGCCAGTACTTCGCGCAAATGAAGGAACGGCTACCGACCTGGTTCAAGCAGTACCGGATTGAGTTTTGGTTCCTGCACGGTCTGTACGCTGCGCTCTTGTTGCTGAACTGGAAGTGTTTCCTGTTGTTCGTCTTCCTGCCGCACAAGTACGCCGCGTGGGGCATCGTGACGATGAACCTGTTGCAGCACGACGGCTGCGACGCTGACTCGAAGTACAACCATTCACGGAACTTCGTCGGCTCACTGGTGAACTGGTTCACCTTCAACAACGGCTACCACACGATCCATCACGAACATCCAGGCTTACACTGGAGTCTCACGCCCGCCGCACACGCGAGCGAGATCCATCCGCATATTCACCCCGCCCTCGAGCAGAAGAGCCTGATCGCGTACATCTTCCGCACCTTCCTGTGGCCCGGAAAGCGCACCACCTACTTGGGTGAGCCGCTGGTTCTCCCTTCGGAAGGGCCGGATGAAAATTGGGTCCCCAAGCCCGAAGAGACGAAACAGGATCTCGGCGCAATCGCTCCGGCGTGAAACCAATGAGCACGAACCCTGAAGGGTCGTTCGACCCCGCTGGACCTTCCGCCTTCGATGGCGTTTTCGGGCTGCCCACCTCGCACGCCGAGGCGAACGTCGTGCTCATCCCCGTCCCTTGGGAGGCCACCACCTCCTACCGACGCGGCACCGCGACTGGCCCCGCCAACATCCGCGAACGAAGCCACCAAGTAGATCTGTTCGATCGCGACTTTGGCCGCATCTACGAGACCGGCGTGTTCATGCACGATGCCGATCCGGCGATCGTCGCACTGAACGAGAAAGCCTGTGAGCTCTCGCTTCCGATCATCGAAGCTGGCGGTGCCTCCACGCCTGAACTCGAGGTGGCTCTCGAGCAGGTGAACGCGATGAGCCGGGAGCTCAACGAGCGCGTGCTTGAGCTCGCCGAACGCGAGCTTTCTCTAGGCAAACGCGTCGCTCTCGTGGGCGGCGATCACTCCACGCCGTTCGGTCTGATCCAGGCGCTGCTGAAACGTCATCCGCGGCTGGGGATCCTGCATATCGACGCGCATGCCGATCTGCGAAATGCCTATGAAGGCTTCGAGCATTCGCACGCGTCGATCATGTTCAACGTCCACGAGCAGCTGCCGGTCGAGCGCATCGTGCAAGTGGGAATCCGCGACTTCAGCGAGGAAGAGGCCAACTTGGCGAAGAATTCGCCTCGCATCACCTCCTTCTACGATGGCGACTTGGCCGATCGCATTTTCAACGGTGAAAGCTGGCACGCGCTGACCAGCGAGATCGTTCGGGCGTTGCCGGAGACGGTCTACATTTCGTTCGACATCGACGGCCTTCAGCCTGACCTGTGCGCAAACACCGGCACTCCGGTACCGGGCGGGCTGGGCTTCCGAGAGGCGGTTTATCTGCTGCGAGCGGTGGCCAAGGAGCGGACGATCGTTGGCTTTGACCTGAATGAAGTCAACGGCGCGGCCGAGTGGGATGGGATCGTTGGGGCTCGCCTTCTTTACAAGTTGATTGGTTGCATGATTGCGAACACGAAATGAGGTCGTGCAGGACTGACAGACGGAAGCTGGCAAGGTGCTCCTCGGCTCCGCAATGTAATTGAGGAAAATTGGCCCCATGGTGGTTGGCATGCGATTGGCTAAGGACAGAGAGCCGCACCGGCCCCCCGCAAAATGAGCCGTTCAACCCCTGCTACCGCTGAAAGCCCCGCCGGTTCCGAAGAGGAAATCCCCTCGGGCCGGCCCACCCCTGTTCCGGCGAGTGGTCGTCGAGCACGAGCCAACGAACTCGGGCGACGCCTTCCCACCCTCAAGATTCGTCCGTGGTCGCAATTGCCCGGAGTCATGGCCTACGTCGTGACCAACGAGCTGGGCGAGACGATGGACGCTTGGGGCCTTGTTTCGGATGAAGGGTTGGAACGCGCCACCTCCTTCCGACAGCGAGTCGTCCGCGACTCCTTCGACGGCAGCCACACGCTGGAGACGATCGGAAACGGGCGGTTGCTCTCGGTGGTACGGCCGGATGAGTGGTTCGTGCACGTCGAGCTCGAGCCGAGCACCGACATCGCTGGGATTCTCGCGATTCTTGGTGGTCGGGCCACGCACTCGCAGTAGCTCCGCGCTGAACTTCGGCTGCGCAGAGATCAAACCTGCACACTCGTGCGTCATTTGCGAGGGCTGCATGCTAGGCTGAGCGCCACTCAGCGTTGGCGTGCGCCGGCGGGCGGGGTGGGCAGAACCGATGAATGACGAGGAGATAGCGTACCGTCCTGGCCAGGTCCTTGCCAGCAAGTACCGGGTCGACAAGGTGATCGGCGTGGGCGGCTTTGGCGCCGTGCTTCAGGCGACCCACCTGCAGCTCGAGGAGCCTGTTGCGATCAAGACGCTCTTGCCTCACGCCGCGAAGAATCCGGCCGCCGCTGAGCGCTTCTTGCGTGAAGCCAAGGCGGCCGTTCGAATCCGGAGCGAGCACGTTGCGCGCGTAAGCGACGTAGGCAAGCTGGATGACGGCACGCCTTACATGGTCATGGAGTACCTCGCGGGGATGGACCTATCCCAGCTGGTAAAGGCCCAAGGAGTTCAGCAGTTCCACGACGTCGCTGAGTGGGTCATTCAGGCTGGTGAGGCCATCGCTGAGGCGCACAGTCTTGGCATCGTGCACCGCGACCTAAAGCCGGCGAACCTGTTCTTGACCCGAAAAGTCGACGGTGCACCCTGCGTGAAGGTGCTCGACTTCGGAATCTCCAAGTTGACCAACGAGCTTGGCGACAAAGGAATGACGAAGACCAGCGACGTGATGGGCTCGCCCTTCTACATGTCGCCCGAGCAGATGCGCTCGACCCGAAGTGTTGACGCGCGCTGCGACATTTGGGCGCTAGGCGCGATTCTTTACGAGCTGTTGGCTGGCTGTACGCCGTTCGATGCGGAGACGATGACAGCGCTCGTCGTGAACATCATGCAAGAGCCGCCGCGAGAGATCACAAGCTTCCGCCGCGATCTTCCCCCGGCCTTGCGCGAGATCGTTCTCAAGTGTCTCGAGAAGGACCCGAACGCACGCTTCAGCGACGTTGCTTCGCTGGCAAACGCGCTCGCGCCCTTCGCCCCACCGCGAGCCCAGGCGGTGCTCCAGCGCATTTGGGCGATCTCCGGTAAGGGACCCACCAGCGGCGCCAGCGCACCGTCGGGGGCGTCAGCGATCGCAGCGACCGTCGCCGCAGCCCCGGTGCAGCACACGATGGGCGGCGGCGCTCCTGCTCCGATGCTCCTCTCCGAGCAAGCCCGCATGACGCCTGGCGGCGTTCACCCGGTGCACCCCACGGTGTTGCAGAACGCCGGGCTTCAGCAGCTCGCTTCGCAGAGCGGTGGCGTCGCCCAAGCGGGTACTTCAGCGGGCCATGTATCGCAGGCCCCAGCAGTCGCCATCCCGAGCCCTCCCGCGCAGTCGTGGGGCGCAACCTACGCCGGAAAGAAAACCTCGAGTTCGCTACCGCTCCTCGTTGGGCTGGGTGCGCTGGCCGTAGCGGTCCTCGGAGGCGGTGGTTTCTTGCTACTGCGTGGCAAAGAGTCGTCAGCCAAGCCAAACCCCACGAGCGCCGCTCCCAGCACTCAAGCAGAGGCCAGCGTTCCACGCGTGGACCCTACCCCCACAGCTAGTCCCGCGACGATTACAAGTAGCGCCGTGCTGGCGTCGGATGCGCCGCCGACCAAGCTGAGTCCACCGCAACCGCCTGGGAGCGGAGCTGCCCCCGGTACAACCAGCCCTCCTAAACCATCGCAGACGGCCGCACCGCCAGCTCCTCCCAGCGCGGTCGTACAGCCGCAACCGACCGCTCCGCCGCCTCCGCAACCAACCACCCCACCGAAACCACCCAAGAAACCGGGTGGCGACCCCTTGTTTCAAGGTACCGACTAGTCGCGAAGCGGCGCCGAGTTCGTGCCCAACGCGCCGAAATCTTGCCGCACCAAGACGCCACGACAAACGATTGGCTAAGTATCCATCATGCAGCGAACCAGCCTTTTTCTTATCCTAGCCATCACCAGTTTTCCGACGCTGGCATTCGCTGGCGGCGAGTCCCCTGCGCCGGCCGGCGGGACGGCGGCGGAGCCCGCTTCGACCGAGGCCCCAGCGCCGGTGGCCGAGCCTGAAGAGGAGGTTTCGGATTCGGACAAGGCGCGAGCGACCAAGCTGTTCAACGAGGGCCGCGCGTTGATGGACGACGGGGATGTTGCCGCTGCCTGCGAGAAGTTCCAGGAAAGCCAAAAGGTTCGGCCCGGGATCGGCACACTTTACAACTTGGCAGACTGCCGTGAGAAGCTCGGCCAGACCGGCACCGCGTTCAAGCTCTTCACCGAGGTCGCCGAGCGAACCAAGGCCGCTTTGCAGGCCGATCGTGAACAGAAGGCGAAGGAGCGGCTCGCTGCGCTCGAGCCGCGCCTCATGCGCATCCGCCTCTCGGTGCCACAGGGCGGCAAGGTCAAGAGCGTCAAAGTCGACGGTGTGGTGGTTGGCCCGCAAGACTACAACAAGGCGCTTCCCTTCGATCCGGGTGAGCACACGGTGGAAGCCACCACCGCCAAGGACGACGGCGAGCCTTTCTCCGAGGACATCGATCTGAGCGAGGAGGGCAAGACGGTGACGATCGCCATTCCGGTGGCGGCTGGCGCCAAAATGAAGCCGCGTCTCGGCATGATCATTGGCGGTGGTATCACCATGGGCGTAGGCGGCGTGTCGCTACTCGCCGCGACAGGCTTAGCCCTCTCGGATGATCCTCCGGGCGGGGCAATCGTTGGGCTCGGCATCCTCGGCGTCGTCGGGCTTGCAGTGGGCATCCCGATCTTCGCCGTTGGCTTCAAGAAACGGCCCGTCCGCGACGGCTACTACGAAGTGCCCGCCGAGCTCTCTCCCATCCCGACGGTGGCTATCGGCCCGACGGGTGGTTCGCTCACCTGGGAGTTCTGACGGCGCGGCGGTATGAGGCGGTATGGCTTCCTCGTGCTGCTCGCAGCGAGTTGGTTCGCAGCTCCCGACGAAGCCAAGGCGCAGCCGACGCCCGCTTTGCCGACCGAGAACTGGGCGACCAAACGAGCTCGTGAGCTGACCGAGCTCGGTGGCGCTGCGCTGCGCGCTGGCCAGGTTGATTCGGCTGTCGCACGCTTCAATGAGGCCATCGCAGCCGACGGGAGTTATGGCCCGGCGTATCTAGCGCTGGCCAAGCTAAGGGAGTCCACCGGCGAGTTCGATGAAGCGTTGAGTGTGCTCAAGCTTGGAATGGAGCGCATACTCGGCTTCTGGGACGGCTTGTTCGCGCAGGCGGAGCTATTTGCGCGGGCCCGCCGCTTTGACGAGGCGACCAAACTGCTGTGCGAGTTCCGCATCGCCAACCCGGATCACGAACCGGGGCTCGAAAAGCTGCTTGAGGTCGCGGCCGCCGCCGATCGGCTCCCAGTTGCGCTCGGCGCAGCCCGCAAGCTGCTAACCCTTGCGCGTGCGCGCGGCGACGCCGAAGCGGCGAAGCGTGCTGCTTCCAAGGTCCGCGCGCTGATGACGTTGGTAGCCGGCGCAGACCCGGTCATCGCGGGCGGGAGTCGCGGTGAAGCGGTCCGCCGCGCGTTGGCCCGATTTCGTCCGCGCTGAGCAGCTCAAGTTGCCCCGCGCGATCCTTCGGATTAGACCGCTGCCCGATGAATGCCTCGCGCCCTGTGAAAAAGCCGGCCGCCAAGGGCGGCCCCGACGCTGCCCGCGCGAAACAAGCGTTTGCAGACCTGCTTGCCCAAACCAAGCCAGCCGTTGAAACGCAGATGACGGCGCAGTTCGATGCCGCGCGCAAGCAGCGCGCCGCGTTGGGGCCGGAGGTACTGGCTGTGCTGGACGCGGCGAAGGACCTATCGCTCCGCGGTGGCAAGCGCTTTCGCGCGGCGCTGCTCGCCGCCAGCTACTTTGGAGTGGCGCCGCGCGGGCGCAAAGACGTCGCCACGATGGGTGGAGTCGCGCTCGAAATGCTGCAGAGCTACCTGTTGATCCAAGACGATTGGATGGACGGCGACGTCGAACGCCGCGGAGGCCCGAGCGCCCACATAGCGATCGCCACCACCTTGAAGAAAAACAAGTTGCACACCCCCGAGAAGATCGGCGCAGTGGGTGCGCTGTTAGCGAGCGACTACGTCTGGGGGCTCGCCGTGGGTGCGTTGCTTAGCAAACCGGTGCCGGCGGAGGTGCAAGCGCCCGCGCTGCGTTACTTGCTAGCGATTCACGAGGACGTCGTCTTCGGCCAGGTGCTCGACACGCTCTCGCCGAACGCCGACGTCGAGGTCCTGCACGACCTGAAGACTGGCAGCTACACCGTGCGCGGCCCGCTCGGGCTCGGTGCGGTGCTGGGAGGCGCGCCCCCGAAGACGCAGCGTGCTCTCTACGCCTTCGCCGATCCCCTTGGCGTCGGCTTTCAGCTGCGCGACGATCTGCTCGGCGTGTTCGGTACCGAGGCTGAAGCAGGCAGACCGCAAGGGTCGGATTTGCTTGCAGGCAAGAACAGCGCGGTCGTCCGCGCGGCCAAGCCAAAGTTGCGCGGAGCCGGCAAGCGGGCCGTCGACCAAGTGTGGGCGAAACGGCACGCCACCAAAAGCGAGATGGCGGCGGCGGTCGCGGCGATCGAAGCCACGGGAGCGCGCGCTGAGGTTGAGAAGCACCTCGCGTCCTTGTGCACACAAGCCGAGAAGAAGGCGTGGGGACTACCGCTGGCCGAACCTGCGCGCTTGGCGCTCTACGGAGCCTCCCTCGCGATCCGCGTTGGCCCGGGCGGGCGCGAGGCGAGATGAAGCCTTCGTTTGAAGGGCGCGGCTCCGGCAAGGTGATCCTATTTGGGGAGCACGCGGTGGTCTACGGCGTGCCCGGCATCGCCGCTGGTATCGAACGTGGCGCCGTCGCTCAGGTGACTCAGACGGGAGAGCGTTCCACCCTTCGACTCGGTAACAGCGAGGTCCACTCTGACGACCTCTCGAGCGACCTCGCACGCTCTTTCGCTGCGTTGCTTGCGCCCGAAGGCGCGCCGCTCTTGGTGACCGCCCGCGCCGACATTCCACCGGGAGGCGGGCTCGGCTGTTCGGCCGCACTCGGAGTGGCGATCGCGCGCTCGGTGCTGCTCGCAAACAATGCAAGCGACGAACAGGCTGTATTCGAGCGCGCGATGGCCTGGGAGCGCGTGTACCACGGCAACCCCTCCGGCATCGACACAGCGGCGGCGTTGCTCGGGACGTTCTTGCGCTACGAACGCGGTCACAAGCCGACCGAGCTCGCAACAGCGAAGGATCTTTGGCTCGCCGTTGGGTACTCCGGCAAGAGCGCCTCGACCAAGACGATGGTCGAGGGCATCGCCGAGCTGCAGCACTCGGCGCCGGCGCTTCATCGGCATTTTCTCGAAGGCGTGAGCGCGCTGGTCGAGCAAGCCGAGCGCTGTTTGGCAGCGACCGAAGAGGACGAGCTCGGAGCCCTGTTCGATCAGAACCAACAGCTTCTACGTGAGGTCCAGCTTTCCACCGAAGCCATCGACGAGATGTGCAGCGCGGGGCGCGAGGCTGGCGCCAAGGGCGTCAAACTCACCGGCTCTGGCGGAGGTGGCAGCGTGATCGCCCTCGCTGGCTTTTGCGCGCCGAACGAAGCCGACTCTTCGGCAGCCGAGCAAGCGCAACGCATCGCCGACGCGTGGTCCGCACGCGGGTATCTCTCCTTCCCCACCCGAATTCGAGCGCGTCAATCTGGGAGCAACGTGTGACCGACCAAGCCAATTCCGCGAGCAAGACAGCGACCGCCATCGCTCATCCAAACATCGCCCTTTCCAAGTATTGGGGCAAGCAGACCTTCGGTCACAACCTGCCCGCGGTGCCCAGCCTTTCGCTGACGCTGCGTGGCATGCAAACCAAAACCACCGTGGCCTTTGACGCGGCGTTCGCTGGAGACGCATTCGAGTTGAACGGGCAGCCCGCTGAGGGCGTGGTCTTGCAGCGCGTGACGCAAATGCTCGACCGCGTTCGTTCGCTCGCGGGCTCAACGGAGCGTGCTCGCGTGGTCTCGTCGAACGACTTCCCAACGGCCTCCGGGCTGGCTTCGAGCGCGTCCGCGTTTGCTGCGCTGGCAACGGCTGCTACGCACGCGCTGGGGCTGCAGCTTTCGCGTGAGGTGCTCTCGGACCTGGCCCGACGAATCAGCGTCTCGGCCGCGCGCTCGCTATTTGGCGGCTTCGTCGAGCTGCGCGCAGGCGTCCCCTCCGATGAACAACTCTCCGCCAACGAGGTCGCCGGGCCCGACTTTTGGGACGTGGCGATCGTCGTAGCCGTCACGCGAGAAGGTGCGAAGGACGTCGGCTCAAGCGACGGTATGAAGCACACCCGAGACACCAGCCCTTATTACCAAGCGTGGGTGGACTCCGCGCCAGCGACCTTCGCTCATCTGCGAGCGGGCTTACTCGAGCGCGATCTGACCAAGATGGGTCCCGCGATCGAGCAGAGCGCCTTGTCGATGCACGCCGGCGCACTCGCGGCGAACCCGGCCATTCTTTACTTCAGCGGCGCCACGGTGGAGGTGATTCACGCCGTTCGAAAGATGCGCGCGAGCGGCCTCGAGGGCTACTTGACGATCGACGCTGGGCCTCACGTAAAAGTCTTTACGCGTGGAGCAGACGCCGAGCGCGTGGCCGCCTACCTCGCCTCGGTTCCGGGCGTGCTCCGAACCATCACCGCCCGGCCTGGAGCCGGAGCCACAGCGGTCGCGAACGGATGACTCGCGCGCGCGCCCCCGGGAAGTTGGTGCTCTCCGGCGCCTACAGCGTGCTTTACGGCGCGCCGGCGCTGGTGACCACGGTCTCACGCTTTGCGTACGCCGACAGCGAGGGCGAGGCCGTTCACGTCTCGGAAGAGGTGCGTTGCGCCGTTGACCGCGGCCTGCTCGTGAAGCCCTTTCGGGTCAACGCAGACGAGCTCCGAACCGCCGACGGTCACGGCGGAAGCCGCAAACTCGGACTTGGTTCGAGCTCGGCGATCTTGTTGGCGAGCTTGCTGGCCGGTGACTCTTCGCGCGCCGCACCGGCTCGAAGGGAGGAACTATTTCGCCTGGCGTTGCAGCTCCATCGGGCTGCGCAGGGCGGTGGAAGCGGCGCTGACGTTGCAGCCAGCACCTTCGGCGGAACGCTGGTTCTTCGAAGAGCAACGTCGGCCGAGGAGCTCCCGGCGGTCGAACCGTTCCAACTTCCGAGCGATAGCATCGTGCGCGTTTTTGCCGCGCGCGACAGCGCCGTAACCGCGGCGTTCGTCGCAAAGGTGAAGGCGTATGGCGAGGCCGAACCCGAGCCGTTCAGCGCGCTGATGAAGTCAGCCGTCGCAGCCGCTGAACGGGCGCGCGCGGCACGACAAGCCATTGAGCTGACCGACGCCCTACGCGCGCAGTTCGCCGTCTTGGGCGAGCTTGGGGATCTGGCTGGGGTTGGCATCGTTACACCCGAGGTTCGAGAACTCGGAGCGGCTGCGATTCGTGAAGGAGCGGCACTCGGTCCAAGCGGTGCAGGAGGTGGGGACGTCGCATTTTTTCATTCGCAACGAGAGCCGTCGCCGGAGCTCATCGCATCCGCCCAAGCGCTTGGCTATGAGCTGCTCGAGCTCGACGTAGGGGCCCCTGGCGCGAGCGTTTGGTCAGGCGAAGTGAACGCCCCGCGAGGTGTTTGGTGAACCGCTCATTGCTCGTCGCTGCGACCTTTTCGACGCTCGCCGCTTGCACCCCGCTGACAGTGAAGCGCGCTGCTTTCGGCTCGACCTACGAGGGCCGCTACATCCCTGCCCGCGCCTACGAAGCCTACGCGCGCGGCGTTGTCGCGGAGCGTGATGGCGCGATGAACGAAGCCCTTTCCGCCTACGAAGAGGCTGCGCGCTTGGACCCGGATGGCGCAGAGCCGTTGACTCGTATCGCTGCCGTGCACTGCTCGACCAAGCGTGTACCCGAGGGGCTCGCGGCACTCGAGCAAGCGAAGGAACTCGCACCTTCGTTCGCAGCTGTGCATCGCGAGGGTGCGCGTTGTCAACTGCTCGCCAACGAGCCTCAGCTGGCGCTGGCCGAGGCTGAACTCGCGTTGGTACTAGCCCCGGAAGACACCGAGGTCATTGAGCTGTTGGTGCGCGTGCTCGATCAACTGAAGCAAACAGATCGTGGCGACGCGCTGCTCGTCGCCACGTGTATCGCTCGCAGTGACGGCGGAATGTGTCGCGTGCTCGAGCGGCGCGCAAAGGAGGCAGGCAAACCCGCCCTTGCGCGAGTCGCGGCGGCAAAGCCCGAGCGTTCCTCACGACCGACCAAAGAGACGTTGTTAACGGTCGACACCGCGCTCCGCGCGGGAGACCTGAAGCTGGCTCGTTCACGAGCGCTCCGTGCTGGTCTCGCGCAAGGGGAACTTGCGCTGCGTGCCCTCGCTCTTTCACGAGCCGATCTCGCGCTGGAACAAGCGAGGCTCGTGGCGCTCGCTTCGCCCGATGACGTCGCGGCCCGCATCGCTTGGATGCTGGCGAGCGGAGCCGACCAAAAGCAACTCGAAGAAGCCATGCAGGCGTCGTCTTCGCCAGAGGCGCTATCGCCGTTGGGCGAGCTGCTGCTCTACGAGTGGCTCACGATCCGAGTTGGCAAGCTGTTAACGCTTGCGCCTCCTCGCGTGGCGCCTTCCGAAGACGCTCTGCTCGAGAGCGTCAACAAACGCGTCAGCGCGCTATTCGAGGATCAGCGAAGCCGGAAGTAACGCAGGCCCCTGCGCGCTCGTGGGACCCGCGGCCGCTCAATGCGGTTGCGACGTTGGCTTGCTCGGTGCGGTTGCGACGTTGGCTTGCTCAGTGCGGTTGCGACGTTGGCTTGGCCGACGGACGGGAACCCGCCGAAGGCCCTGCCGAAGCCGAGACCGCGGGCGCTGCGGAGGCAGCACCCGCGGTCACCGGTGCAGCACTCGACGACACGGTTCCTTCAGCTGCCTTGCGCTCAAACGGGCCAGCCGTGGGCTTCTCGAGCTTGTCCTGCGACGCGTCGTAGACCAGCTCGAAGTCGCGGACGTTTTCCCCCTCGGCGATCACGATCTTTAGGGCCTCGTCCGGCGTTCCTTTGATCAAGCCAGGCAGCACGACGTTGACCTCTACGGAGCCGACCGGGATCCCCTCGATGACGTACTGCCCCTCAGCATCCGTTACGTCGTGCGTCGGAAACTTCAGCACGAGTACGCGGGCCTGCAAGAACGGCTTGGCCTGGAAATCACGTAGCACGTAGTTGAGAGCGGGCTGGGTCGGGTAGAGCTTGATCGGCGCGCCCTGCGGTAACGCAACCATCACCGAGCGATACGACGCCCCATCCAGGAACGGAGTGTAGGAGCCGAGATGATCGAGGTTTTGGATCTCGAGCCGCTGTCCGAACGTCGCTGAGTAGAGACGCTGGTCGAACGTACACGCCTTTAGCGTGACCGGGACGACGGGGGCCTTGGGCGGGACGAAGGCGTCGTAGCCAGTCACGCTGACGAGCGCGTCCGCGAGAACGCCACCAGCGCCTTTGCGGAATGTCCGCCCGTACATCGCTGGGGCTTCCGGACAATCGGCGGGGAACGACCATTCCGAGCTCGGAAACTCATCACCACGAATGGTGACCTTCCCGCGAAGCGTGCCGACCTTCCCCGCATAGGGAGCCCGACCCGACGAGTTGATCACCTTCTCCACCTCGGCTTGAGTCCGAGGGATGCCGAGCCAGGCCGGAGGCGGCGCCGAAGCCGAGGCGGAGGCGCCAGAATTGACGGAACCCGCGCTGTCCCCGCAAGCCGTAGCTAGCAGGACAGCGCCGCAAACCCCGAGTACCGCTCTCAACCTCATCTCCCTGACTTAGATGAGGGCAGCCTTCAGAGCCATCCCGAGCGATGAGCCAGGCATCAAGCCAACGCCAACCACAAAGATGGCCGCGAGCACGAGCGCAGCAGTGACGTAGCCGCTCTTCATCGGCACCGCTACCGGAGCACCAGCCATCGGCTCGCGCATGTACATGTAAACGAGTACACGTAGGTAGTAGTAGGCCGCGAGAACGCTGTTGAGGAGGAGCAGCACCGAGAGCAGGTTAAGTTCAGCTCCGATGGCAGCCTTCACGATGTACAGCTTGCCAAAGAACCCGGCGGTCGGCGGCATGCCAGCGAGTGAAAGGAGAAAGAGCGTGAAAGCTGCGGCAGCCGCCGGATGACGCTTCCCGATCCCTGCCAAGTCCTCGTAGCTGACAGCCTCTTTGCCTCGGCTGCCACAGAGCACGAGCGCTCCAAACGCACCGGCCGTGGAGAAGGTGTAGGTCAAGAGATAGAAGAGCACGCTCCCCTGACCGTCCACGTTCGCACGCACCGTCGAGGCAACACCCACCATCACGTAACCAGCGTGCGCGATGCTTGAGTAGGCCAGCATGCGCTTCACCGACTCCTGACGGCCCGCGACGAGGTTCGCAACGGTCATCGTCATCACGGCCAAGGTCGCGACCACCGGCGGCCAACCCGAGCCCCAGCTCATCGACGCCGGATCACTCAAACCACCAAGGAGCACGCGCAGCATCATCGCGAAGGCGGCGCTCTTGACGCTCACTGCCATGAAGGTGGTCGCCGGAGTGGGCGCCCCTTCATAGGCATCCGGAGCCCACATGTGGAAGGGCACGGCGCTCACCTTGAAGGCCATACCGGCAAGCATGAGCACCGTTCCAACGATCACGAGCGCGAGCTTCCCCGAGGCAGCGGGCACTGCAGCGTTGCTTGCGAGAGCCACGATGCCTGCTCGAATCCCGGCAAGATCCGTGTGGCCGGTTGCGCCGTACAGAAGTGCCCCGCCGTAGACGGTGAGCGCCGCTGCAAAAGAGCCAAGCAGAAAGTACTTTACCGCCGCCTCGGTGCTGCGCGGCGAACCACGACGGAACCCGGTAAGGCAGTAAACGCCGAGCGACATCGTCTCGAGCGCAACGAACAGCGCGAGCAGATCGGCCGCTGCCACCAGTGCAATGGCTCCGACGACACTGAAGGTGATGAGCGGGTAGAACTCGCCTCGCTCGAGCCGGTGCTCAGGGAGGTAGCCGCCGGCGAGCAACGCGGAGAGACCACCGCCCGCGGCAAGCACCATTGTGAAGAACAGCGTGAAGCGGTCGAGCACGAAGTACGGAGCGAGGGACTTCACGACGACGAGGTTTTCAGGCCCGTAGAGCCATACGGCCATCGCTGCCACAGCCCCCGCGAACAGGGTTATGGCTGTTCCCAACGCAACACCGCTAGAGTCGCTGTCCCCTTCAGCCCGCTTTGGGCCGATGGACTCGGTGAGCATGAGGAGTGTCCCGCCGAGCACGATCACGAGGATCGGCGAGAGCGCAAGAAGCAACTCGAACGTCACTGGGCACCTGCCTTGGGCTCTAGCACTCGCGGAGCCGCAACCGGTTGGCCCGCAGCTGCTGGAGCGGCCGCAAGCACATTGGGTTCTTCGGGAGCTTCCCACTCCGGAGCCCCCTCCAGGAATGGCGAGGGAATCACACCCTCAGGAAGCATTTTCGCAAGGTTGTCATCCGAGTAGCGCACCAGCGCACCAGACACGACCCGGAGGTGGTTGCCGAGTTGGTCCACGGCCTTCTCGCTTCGGTTCAGGAACAGGTTCGGGAAGAAGCCGATCACGAAAATCATCACGATGAACGGCGCGACTGCCAAGGTCTCCCGCGGGCTGATGTCGGACAGGCCTCGGTTCTCCTTCGACAGCTTGCCGAAGAAGACTCGTTGCACCACCGAGAGCATGTAGACCGCAGCGAGAATGACGCCGAACGCCGCGCCCACTGCATGTACCCCCGAGAAGTTCCCGAGCAGGTCCGAGCTGTAGGTGCCCATGATGACCATGAACTCGCCGGTGAAGCCGTTGGTGCCAGGCACACCGACCGAGGCGAAGGTCGCGATCAGAAACAGCGTGGTGTAGACGGGCATGACCTTGGCGATACCGCCGTAGTCTTTGATCATGCGCGTGTGCTTCCGATCGTAGACCACGCCAACCAGGAGGAAGAGCGCGCCCGTGGAGATGCCGTGATTCACCATCTGAATCACAGCGCCCTGCATGCCACCGGTGGTTCCTCCGAAGAGGCCGAGCATGATGTAGCCAAGGTGAGCCACCGACGAATAGGCGATGAGCTTCTTGATATCGTCCTGCTTCCAGGCGACCAATGCCGCGTAGACGATGCCGCCAAGGATGGCGATACCAGCGAGGTTAGGCCCGAAGCTAACAGCCTGCGTTGGGAACAGCACCATGCTGAAGCGCATGTATGCGTACGTGCCTAGCTTCAGCATTACGGCGGCGAGGATCACGGAGCCACCGGTTGGTGCTTGAACGTGCGCGTCAGGCAACCAAGTGTGAACCGGCCACATCGGCACCTTGATGAAGAAGGCGATCGAGAAGGCCCAGAAGCACATGGTCTGCATGTTCTTCGGCAGCACGACCCGCACGAGTGACAGGTAGTCAAAGCTGTAATTGCCGGTGAGCTTCTGGTGGGTCCAGACCAGGTACACGATGGCTGCGAGCATCAGCACGCTGCCAAACATCGTGTAGAGGAAGAACTTGATCGCCGCCTTGATCTTATCGGTGCCACCCCAGATGCCGATCATCAGGTACATCGGCACCAGCATCAGCTCCCAGAACACGTAGAAGAGGAACAGATCGAGCGAAACGAACGCGCCGATCATCGCGCCCTGAAGAAACAGGAAGGCGAAGCAAAGCTCCTTCACGCGAGTCTTGATGGAGCCAAACGAGGCAAAGGCCGCAATGGGAGTGGTGAAAGTCGTCAGCAGAACCAGCCACAGGCTGATACCGTCGACGGCGACGTGGTAGCGGATGCCAAGCGCTGGGATCCACTCCTTGATGTGCTGAAAGTGCCAGCCCACCGTCATGTTCGCTTCCAGAAGCCACAGCGATGCGACGAAGGTCACCGCCATTGAAGCGTAGGTGAAGTAGCGCAGGCCAACGAGCCCTTGGCGGGGAAAGAATAGAACCGCGACGCTCGACACGATGGGCGTGAAGACCAACAGCGTGAGCAGGTACGGCCACTCGGTGGGCTTCGCGTTGACCGCCGCCGACGACGGATCGGGCCAAAGGCTGACCACCAACCAGAGAGTCGCCGCGAGGATCGCCCCGAGACCAAAACGTTGCTTGGTGTTCTTGCCGGTGGGTGTAACCGCACCGACTGCAAACGCCGCGACCATGCCCAAAAGAAGTGAGGGGCTCATTTCACTTGCCTCCTTGGCGAATGAAGTCGCCTAGGTCTTTGCCCTCGATCTTGATCGGCTGACCGGGTGTTGGACTGGGTGCTTGCCCAGGTGGTGCTTGGCCCTGGGCGCCCTGCGGTTGAACGGGGATGACTCGAGGAGGGAGAGTCGAGGTAGGTCGCGTGACCGTGATGGTCTCGACAGCCTCGCGGCCAAACACGTTCTTCACCGTCACGGTGATATTGCGTGTGCTGCCTTGATTGACCACGAATTGGTACTCCTGCATCGAAGCGGAGAAGTCAGGGGTTGCACCCTCCCCTGGCTTACCGTTCTCGCTCCACTTGTAGGTGTAACCAAGCCCGGGTGCAGCCTTCGCGACCACCTTGCCCGAGGCCCGTAGTTCAGCGTCGTCAATCGAGACCGAGGCGTGCGGTTGGACGAAGAACCAGCCGAGTCCGGCGACGCCGAACACAACGCCCGCTGCATAAACCTGCACGCGGCCTGTGTGGAAGAGACGCAGGACTGCGCCGGCTACCTGGGTTGCTGCCGAGGTGAGCCGTGCGAGCACGCCATCGACGATCCACTGGTCCGCCATGGTGAAGATATCGGCGAGCGCATCAACCATACCAATCACGGTTGCGTCGTAGAGCTCGTCGATGCGCCACTTGTCGAAGATCAGCTGGTAGAGCCGCGGCCACGAGGTCTTGAACGTCTCCTCGGCTCGGCCCTCGCCCTTCAAGTAGATCGCGTAGGCCAACCCAATTCCACCGAAGCAGGCGAGCGCACCGGGCACCATCATCAGCCACATGGTTCCGCCGTGCGGGGCCATCCGGGTGGTGACACCAAGCGCAGTGGCCTTGGCAAAGATCGGCTCGAGCTTGTGAATGAGCGGCGCAATATGCAGCGGCTCTGCACCGAGGAAACCCGCGAACAACGCGAAAGCCCCGAGCACCACCAGCGGCAACGTCATCGGCCAGGGGGACTCGTGAGGCACCGGCCCTTCGAGCTTCTCGTCGGTCTCGTGGTCGCCATGGCCGTGGTCGTCATGGCCGTGGTCGTCATGGCCGTGGTCGTCATGGCCGTGGCCATGAGCGTGCGGATCAACCCAACCTTGTACGATCTTCCACCCGCGGAACTCGCCGTGGAAGGTCAAGAAGTACGAGCGGAACATGTAGAAGGCCGTCATCGTCGCGCCCAGAATGCCTACCCAGTAGATCGCCGAACCGAGCCATGCTGGCGGCAACCAGAGATCGGTCCGTGCAGCGGGACCACGGGTCTGGTTGATGAACGCCTTCCACAAGATCTCGTCCTTCGAATAGAACCCTGCGGTGAGGAAGGGGAAGCCGGCAATCGAAAGGCACGAGACCAAGTAGGTGGCGTGCGTGATCGGCATGAACTTGCGCAGACCGCCCATGTTGAACATGTCTTGCGATTGGTCGGTGTCGTGGATGCGACCGTGCATGGCGTGAATCACGCTGCCCGCGCCAAGGAAGAGGCAGGCCTTGAAGAACGCATGGGTGAACACGTGGAAGAACCCAGCGGTAAAGGCTCCCACGCCCACGCCGATGAACATGAAGCCAAGCTGACTCACGGTTGAGTAAGCCAGGACCTTCTTCAAGTCGCGCTGGAAGAGACCCATGCTGGCGGCGAAGATGGCGGTGGCTGCTCCGGTAACCGTGACCACCGTCATCGCGGCCGGCGAGAGGATGAACACGTCGCTCATGCGGGCCACGAGGTAGACACCGGCCGTAACCATCGTCGCGGCGTGGATCAGCGCGGAGACCGGCGTCGGGCCCGCCATGGCGTCCGGCAACCAGACGTAGAGCGGAATCTGCGCGCTCTTGCCCGCACAACCGAGGAACAGCGACAACGCGACGAGCGTCGCGGCCTTCACCTTGATGGCCTCTTGGGGCAAGAACGCGTCAGCGAGGAAGGCGGGCCAGATGCTCTTGTCGGCGTATTGAGCATGCCACTGCGCTTCGGTCGGAAGGTTGCCGAGCGGCCAAATCGTCACATCCGCGGCGAGCAGGTTGCCCGAGGAGTTGCGGATGCCATCAAAGGTCAGCGCGCCGCAAAAGTAGACCAGCATCGCCATCGCGCAAAGTAGACCAAAGTCACCGATGCGGTTCGCGATGAAGGCCTTTTTGCCTGCGGAGGCGTTCTTGTCCTCGGTGAACCAGAAGCCAATCAGCAGGTAGCTGCAAAGGCCGACGCCTTCCCAACCAACGAACAAGATCGGCAAGCTGTCTCCCATGATGAGAACCAGCATCGAGAAGATGAAGAGATTCAGATAGGCGAAGAACCGGTAGTAGCCGGGATCATCCTTCATGTACTCGCTTGAGTAGAGGTGGATGAGGAAGCCAACGCCAGTCACGACCAGCATCATGGTTGCGGTCATCGCGTCGACGCCGAAGGCGACGTCAACAGGCACGCTCGAGCCGCCGCGCCCGCTTACCGAGAGCCAGTGCCATGCGTGCCAAAAAACCTTCGGCGCGGGCTTTCCTTCTTCACCGTGAAGGCCCATCACTACGATGAAGGTCATCACGCTGGCGATGAATGAGAGTGCCATGACCGAAAGGGCCATGAGCCGCACGCCCTCTTTGCCGAGGCGCTTGCCGAACACTCCATTGACGAACGCGCCCAACAGCGGCAGCGCGATGACCACCGCGAGCAGGGCGAAGTCACTAACTGGAAAGAGCTTGGTGATGGCGTTCACGTCAGTTCCTCAGGAGGTCTGCGTCATCCGAACGCACTGTTTTGCGGACTCGGAAGAACGAAAGGACGATCGCAAGACCGATAGCGGCTTCACTCGCCGCAACGATGATGATGAAGAAGGCGAACACCTGGCCGCCGTGACTCTGCGGGTACATTCGATTGAAAGCCACGAGCGTCAGATTCACCGCGTTGAGCATCAGCTCGATGCTCATGAGCAACACGAGCAGGTTTCTTCGCAGGAGAAAGCCCACCGCACCGACCGTGAACAACACGCCGGCGACGGTGAGGAAGTATTCGAGGGGGACCTGGTTCACGACGACGCTCCTGAGCCTTCGGGCTCAACGGATTTTTCTGCGTGGATAGCGCCGTGACCCAGCCCGATCACGGCTTCCGACTTCGCCTTAGCCACCGCTTTGGCTGCTGACTTCTTGGCGATTTCACGCTCGACGACAGGCATGAACAGCGCAGCTCCTTTGCCGCTCGCCACGGCCATCGCACCAACGACGGCAACCAGCAGCAACACGCCGGCGAGCTCAAACACGACCACCTTTTGCGTGAAGATCTCACGCCCGATCAACTCGACCGTTCCCATGCCGGCCGGCGGCGGGGTCATGCGGGTCAGCTCCGAGCCACCGCCCATGCGAGTGATGACCCACAGCGAAAAGGCCGAGAACAGCAGGAAGACGAGCGCACCCGCGTAGCGTCCGAAGGCGCCGCGTGCGTCGCTCGTCCCTGTGGAACTAGGCCCAATCAACATGATGACGAACAGGAAGAGAATGACGACCGCGCCTGCGTAAACGACGACCTGAACAGCGGCCAGCAGCTCTGCTGCGAGCAGCAGGTACATGCCGGCGACGCCCAAGATCGTCGTCAACAGGCCCATCGCCCCGCGAATGGGGTTACGGGCGGCCACGGTGAACACTGCGCCCAACAGGACAAACAGCGTGCAAACAGCGAAAAAGACGACTTCTAACTTAGCCATTCGAGTGCGTGCCTCGTTATGCGAAAGCTGGGGTCAGGACCCCTCGGCCCGACGGGGAGCCGCTGGCTTGCGCGGCGGGAAGAAGTCGGGAGCCAACGTGCCTGTGCCCGACTTCCCTTCACTCTTTACGTAGGCCTCCAGCTCCTTACGGAACTGCTTGAGGAAGCCCATCGTCGGCATCGCCGTGCCCTCACCGAAAGCACAGATGGTGTTACCCATGATGTTGGAAGCGATTTCACTCATGCGGTCCAGCTCCTCGAGCTCGGCGGTGCCCTCACTCACCCGACCGATGATGCGGTTGAGCCAGGCGCTTCCTTCTCGGCAGGGCGTGCACTGACCGCAGGATTCATGACGATAGAACTGGAGGAGGTTGCGGAACGCGAGAACAGGGTCCGCCTTGTCCGAGAGGACGATCGCGCAGCACGTTCCGAGCATCGTGCCGAGCGTTCGATACGTATCCACCCCCATCGGGACGTCGAGCACGCTCTTGCCGTGCCACGGATGCAGCGGGCTCTTCTCGTCGGGCGCGTTGACCACGTCCTCCGGTCGAAGGATCGGACAGCTTGAACCGCCGGGGATTACGCCAAGCAGCTCCCCGTGGAGAACGCCGCCTCCGAGGTCGTAGATGAGTTCTCGCAGCGTCAGGCCAACCGCGCACTCGAACACGCCAGGAGTCTTGACGTGGCCGCTTACGCCGAACAGGCGGGTTCCGCCGTCCTTGAGGTGGTGGAGCGCAGAGAGCTTGCTGAAGTTTTCCCCCCCCATCTCGAGTGCAGTGGGGACCGCAGCGATGGTCTCCAGGTTGTTTACGGTGCTCGGCATTCCGAAGGCGCCGGCCTGCGCGGGAAACGGCGGCTTGAGCCGCGGCTCGCCACGCTTGCCCTCGAGCGAATTCAGCAGGCTGGTTTCTTCACCACAGATGTAAGCCCCAGCGCCCGTGTGAACGTACACTTCCACAGCGTAATCGGTGCCAAACGGCTTCGCTCCGAGATAACCCTTTGCCTTAGCTTCTTCGATCGCTCCCCACAAGCGAGCCTTCGACAGATGGAGTTCATCGCGAACGTAGATGTACGCGGCGTGTGCCCCAATTCCGAAGCAGCCGATGATGCAGCCCTCAACCACTGCGTGAGGGTTGAGCTCCATCAACGTTCGATCCTTGAAGGTCCCCGGCTCCCCTTCATCAGCGTTGATCACGAGGTAGTAAGGCTTGTCCGCCTTCGGCGCGGGCATGAACGACCACTTCACCCCCATCGGAAAGCCTGCGCCTCCACGACCGCGGATGTTTGCAGCCTTCATGTCCTCGATCAGGGCTTCGCGGGACATGCTCGAAAGCACGCGCTTTGCTTGCTTGTAACCCCCATCGCGTTCGTAGGGGGCGAGCAGGTGGCCGTCTTTTTCGGTGTAGCGCTTCGAGAGGTAGTTGGTACGAACAAGCATGGTTTCCCCTTAGCGAGCCAAGCGGTCGAGGATCTTGTCGAGCGAGTCGATCGTCAGGTTCTCGAAGTAGTCCTTGTCCACCTGCACCATCGGTGCGGTGCCGCAGGACGCGAGACACTCAGCAGTTCTCAACGTCACCTTGCCGTCCTTCGTGGTCTCTCCAGCCTTTATGCCAAGCCGCTTCTCGCAATGCGCGAGCATGGCGTCCGACCCGCGGAGCGCACACGACAACGTCCGGCAAACCCAAAGCTGATGCTTACCAACCGGGTGCTGGTTGAAGAGTGTGTAGAACGTGACGACGCCCTGAACATGCGCGGTGGAAAGCTCCAGCCGGTCAGCCACGAACTGGATCACGCCCGGGCTGACCCAACCGTGCTCATCCTGACAGAGGTGAAGCGCGGGAATGCACGCTGCCTGCTTGTTGGGGTAGCGCGACATGATGCGAGTGAGTTCTTTTTCCCCGGCTGCGGAGAGCTGAAACTCAGCTGAATCATGCAAACCTTGTGCGGTTGTTTCCATTGCGACCTATTTCTCGTTAGGCTCCAACTTGCCGGGCTCACACTTCGGGCGAGCTGAGTCGCGGCAGACGGCCGGGCGTTCTGCGACGTCACGGAACTTCCGACCAGCGCTGGCGGCGCGAACGCTAGGGTTGGCCAGCCCTTCGTGTCAAGCGCTGCGAACTTGGCATTTCACTTGTGGTCCCGGCGAGCTTGCGAGTAGTCTCCGCGGACTTCGTGCGGCTGCGCGAAGCGGGGCTCTATCGGTGGCCTTGAATTAGGCCTAACGGGTGGAGTTCGACCAGAGACCCCTCCGGAGGTGGTGCGTGTTTTGTCCCAATTGCGGAACGCAGAATGCTGAGGCCGCGTCAACGTGCGTAAAGTGTGGCTTTAATCTGCGCGGCGCTGCAGCCCCGAAGTTTAAGGGCACCATGCTGATGAGTCAGCAACCAATGGCCCCGAACATGGGCGCTCCCCCGGGACCGCCAGGGCCTGGAATGATGCCGCAGCAGCCTATGAACCCGCATCTGGCGGGAACGGTTGTCGGTGTGCCGCCGGCGGGCATGGGCCAAGGGCCGGGCATGGGCCCGCCGCCAGGTCCGCCTGCACCGGGCGGCTTCGGTGGTCCCCCTCCGGGCGGCGGCTTCGGTGGTCCCCCTCCGGGCGGCGGCTTCGGTGGTCCCCCTCCGGGCGGCGGCTTCGGTGGTCCCCCTCCGGGCGGCGGCTTTGACCAGCCGGGAGTAAACCCGCTCGGCGGAACGATGGCGATTGATCCCGGTTCTCCGATGGCGGGCCCGATGGGTGGTCCCCCTCCGGGCGGCGGCTTCGGTGGTCCCCCTCCGGGCGGCGGCTTCGGTGGTCCCCCTCCGGGCGGCGGCTTCGGTGGTCCCCCTCCGGGCG
>JBILLK010000028.1:0-139483 GCA_044376115.1 Polyangiaceae bacterium
AATACCAGCGCAACCTAGGGTTCTTCTTGCAGGCCGACACCTCGGCCCAATGCAGGAGGACCTAATCATGAACGCATCAAGCTCGTCTCTCTCGATCGCTTCGTTGTTGTTGCTCGCAGGCGTCGGCTGTGAAACCACGCGCGTGGTTGATCCGTTTGAGCGCAACGACAGCGCTGAGACCGCCGAGCCGCAAGTTGCCCCGGTGGCTGACGATGTCGCGCTGCAGATCGAGCAGACCGCGCGCGACGTCGAACGAGGCAAGAACCTGGACAAGTCGGTGGACCAACTCGAGGGCTTGCTCGAGCAGAAGGGCCTGATCGACGAGCGCAAAGACGAGCTACGGCTTTTGCTGAGCCGGGCCTACGAAGCGCAGGGCGACACGGAGAGCGCGATCGAAGCGGTCGAACAGCTGCTGCGCGAGAGCGCTTCACGCGAGCGCTCGCCGATGCGCGAGGCCGCCGAGAAGCGACTGCGTTTTCTGCTCACCGGCTCGGAGGAGGAGAAGGGCGTTCGATTGCCGGCGCTTGTTGCACCGCCGCCGGTCGCGACGGCGATGGCGGGGCTGTTCAAGCCCGACGCGGAGAATCAGATCCGCGTAGACGTGCTTGTGTTTGGGCATCGTCGGGGCACGAGTCACGGCATCTTCGATATCGCCGAGGCCAAGCGACGCGAGCTCGAGCAGTCGCTCAACTCCAAGATCAACGTGGGCCAGTCGATCTCGAGCACCGGGAGCTGGGTGGGGCTACCCAAGGCGATGGGGGACGCGGGCAGCGGTATGCCGCGCGCCGATCGCTCGTTGCTCGTCTTCTACTATGACTTGGCCGATCTCAAAGTACCGGCGCGCTACAACGAATACTTGCCGATGCCCAGCGACGAGATCTCCAAGATCCTCGAGCAAGGAGATGGCCTGGTGGTGGCCAAACAACGCAAGAACGCCAAGCCGACGATCGTGATCGCCGCCCCGCGTGAGGCCCAGCTCGATGCAGTGGAAGCAGCCTTCGCCGAGCTCCGCGAGCTTCCCTACGAGCCGCAGCGGATCAAGCTGGAGAGCAAGCTGATGCCGCAGGAGATTCAGGCGGGTATCCGCGCCTCGCGCAAGGCGATGCAAGCCTGCTACGAAACGGCGCTAGCCGGTACGCCAACGCTCGCGGGCGACGTCGCCATCGAATTCACGATCGAGAACGATGGTTCGGTCTCACGGCCGGCGGTGGGTAGCGGCTCCACGCTGAGCGACTCCCGTTTCACCAGCTGTTTGCTCGAGACCTTCGGCAAGGTCTCCTATCCGCGATTCGAAGGCCAAACCATCAAGGTGCGCTACCCCTTGTCCTTCAGCCCGTGAGCCCGCACTTCCTCCTCGAGCTCGTTGAAGATGCGCGTCGCGCGCTTGAAGTCGCGCAAGGCTTCGAGTCGCAGGTTTTCAGCCTGCAGCTTCTGCAGCACCTTCCGTGCAGCAGCCTCCCCGCTCGAGGGCTGCACGCTCGGCGAAGACTCGCGCAAGCGCCGATGACAGCTGAGTACGTAGCTCTTCGGTACGCCTAAGCAGGCGCTGAGAAACTCGAGCGCGTGCTCAGCCTGCTCGACGCGCGTACTCTGCGGCATCGGCTCCGGCAGCGGCGTACTGTCGAGCCCAAACAAGCGGAGTCCGATGCGACACTCGTCGTCACCTACCTCCCCAGCCAGCCGCCCGAGCACGACGTCATGCAGCCGAACCACGTGCTCGTCGCTGCGGCGATCCAGCAGGCGTTGACGCTCCGCGAGCACCTCGAGCAGCGCTGCAGGTGGTTGCGCATGCTCGCTCTTTAGCCAGCCGTCCGACGCGGTGAGCAAATGAGCGACCGCTTGCAACAACGTCCGCGACCGCTCATTCATCGCGGAGGCCCTTCGGCGAGCAGCTTCTTCGCGGAGGCCAAACGTTCGCGCGTATCGGCTTCTCGCGCGAGGTCGCGCTGGCCCGCGGGCAGCCCTTCAAAGCCCTGCAAGGCTCGTTGGTAGTGCAAGGCCGCGGCCTTGAGATCGCCGAGCTTGAGGTAGGCGTCCGCGAGCCGCGCTTGGTAGATCCACTTGGGAGCACCGTAGGCAAGCGAGGACGCGAGCGCGAGCACCGGCCGCGCTTCCTCGGCGCGTGACTGACTGAGCAGCTGCGTACCCAAGCGACCTTGCACCTCGTACTGCTGCGGCAGCTCCCGCGCACGAGCGGTCAGCAGCTCGAGCGCCTGGCCCTCTCGATCGAGCGCTAGCAGGGCCTTCACGCGGGCCGGGTCATAGGCCGAGGCTGATAGCGCATCCGCGGCCTTCGCAGCGGCCTCCTCGAGGATCTTCAGCCGTTCGCTTTGCAACACGCGGGTGCGCTCGGGGTTACCGCGCTCCGATTCGATCCACGCGGCGAGCGCATAACTTTCTGCGCGCTCGTGCGCCGAGAAGGTGGGGCTCGGCTGCGTGAGCATCGGCTCGCAAACGCTCATCGCTTGCTCGAGCGCTGGCCTTCGCGCTGCATCGCTTTCAGCGAGAGACGTCGCGCAAGCGACCATCGATTGCAGCAGCGCAAGACGCAGGGTGGCCTCCGGAACGTTGAGGTAGCCTCCGGCCAAGGCGACACAGCGCGCTGGCTCGCTGGCCTGCAGCGCCGTATCGAGCGCTGCCAGCATCGCCTCGCCCTTCGCGCTCGAAGTAGCGTCGGCCGCTTCGGCCTCGAACAGCTTGCTCGCCGCGAGCCAACGTTCTTGCTTACGGGCCTCGCGAGCTTGCTCCAACCGCGCGCGGCTCGCGGCTGAGGTCTGCATCGTCGCGCGAGCCGAGGCGAGTAACGCGGTCACGTCTTCACGCGCGATGAAGCCGGTGCGCTGCGCGACGACCTCGAGCGTCTGTGGGTCGAGCACCATTAGGTTGGGCAAGGAGAAGACCCCGTAGCGTTCGGTGAAGCTGGCCGAACTCTCCAGATCGACGTCGAGTTCGAACAGGACGGCCTGCGTCGCCAGCTCCTGCCTGAACGAAGGCACGAGCACGTTGCTTCGAAAGGCTGTGCACGGCGCACACCACGCGGCCCAAAGGTCGACGAGCAATGGGAGGCCTCGAGCACGCGCTTGTGCCGCAGCGGTCTCGAGGCTTGGAGCGGCCGCTGCGTGTGAGGCTGAAAGCGATGACGCTGGTGAGCTGCTCGCGGCGCTCGCTGCGATGCTGGCGACAGAACTCGTTACCGCGCTGGGAGGAGCTGGAGGCTGGCCTTCCGAACAGGCCGCCAAGGCGAGCATGAGCCACGGCCAACGGGTCACTGGCTCATCAAAGCAGATTGCGATCTTTTTCTGTAAGAAAGCCAACCCTGGGGCGTTGAGCCGGTATGAACGCGCCACATCGTCTCCTCACGGTTGCTCTTGTCGCTGCTTCTCTGGCTGCTGCAGGCTGCAGGGATCACGCGGAAGCCCCCGCCAAAGCAGGTGCACCGGCCGCTGCTACTGCGGCTGGCCCCGTCGCTCCCGGGGCGTTGAACCGGGCGATGCGCATCACGGTGAGTATGGCGCTGGTGGCGAAGGACGTGGATGCCTCGGCGGACCAAGTGCGCGCAGCGGTCAATGAAGCCGGCGGCTATGTCAGTCAGTCGCAACTCGCTGGCGAACAAGGCAATCGCGCAGCCACCCTCCAAGCGAAGGTCCCGGCCGAGCAACTCGCAACCTTTCGTCAGAGTCTGCGCGGCTTCGGCACGGTGGCCCAAGAGTCGGAGAAGGCCGAGGACGTGACCGAGCAGCAGGCCGACCTCAAGGCGCGCGTACGCAACGCGAAGGCCCAGGAGAAGCGGCTCTTGGAGCTGCTCTCGGATCGCACCGGCAGCCTCTCCGACGTGCTCACGGCTGAAAAGTCTCTGGCGGAGATCCGCGAGACGATCGAGCGGCTGGAGGCGCAAGAGACCACGCTGGACAAGCAGATCGCTTTTGCGACGTTGGATATTCGCATCAGCAGCGATCGCAATGAACTCGCGCTCTCACCCGGCGAGCGCATCTCGAGCGCCTTCGGCAAAGGCTTCACGGTAGCCGGGGAGATGCTCGTCGTGTTCGGGGTGATCTTGGTGGGCGCTGCTCCCAGCCTGGTGATGCTGGGCGGCCTTGCTTACCTGGCCTTCCGCGTGATTCGACTGTTTCGTAGGCGGAAAGCTGCGCCGGCGAGCGCCTGACGCTACGCTCTCGCGCGTGGCTCAGCTCGATTTGTTCGCCAAAGCCGAGGCCAAACCGCCGATCGTCGATGAGGTGCTACGCACCGTCGCCGCGCGCGTCCCAGCGCACGTTCGGCTCGGCACTTCGAGCTGGACGTTCGCGGGCTGGAAGGGTCTCGTGTATCAACGGGACTACGCGAGCACCCAGCACTTCAATCGCGAGGCACTGAGCGAGTACGCCGAGCACCCGCTGTTTCGTACGGTGGGCGTGGATCGAGCCTTCTACCAGCCCGTTCCGGAGGAGGAGCTCGTGGCTTATGCAGCGCAGGTTCCCGCGCAGTTTCGCTTCGTGCAGAAGGTGTGGGCGCGCGTCGCTTCACCGCTCGTGGATCTGCAAGTGGGCGGGGAACGCAAGGTGCTACCCAACTCCGACTTTTTGAACCCGGAGATCTTTCTCACAACGCAGGTCGAGCCGTCGCGTCGTGCGCTTGGACAGAAGTTAGGGCCGTTCGTGCTCGAGGTTTCGCCCTCGCGCGGCCAGCTCGCGCGCGAAGCGTTCGAGCCGAAGCTGCTTCGGTTCCTTGCGGCGCTCCCGAGCGACCTGCAAATCGCCGTGGAGCTACGTGAGGCGACCTTGCTCACTGAACGCTACTTCGCCGTGCTCGCGGAGACCGGCGCCGTTCACTGCCTCAACGTCTGGACCAACATGCCCTCGCTGCGCCGTCAGCTGCAGCACCCGCGCACGACCGACGGTAGCTTCGCGCTCGCGCGCTTATTGCTGCCGCAAGGTCGGCAGTACCAAGCCATGAAGGAGCGCTTTGCGCCCTTCGATCGCATCGTCGAACCAGCGCACGAGGTGCGGGCCCACGTACTCGAGCTGATCGAGCGGACGCGCGCCCGCGGCACCGAGACCTACATCATCGTCAACAACAAGCTGGAGGGCTCGAGCCCGTTGACGGTGCGAGCGCTGGCCGAACGGATGGGGAGCTGAGCACGAGCTTCAGAACTCGAAGCGAAGCGGGTCGCTTGTGGCAGCACGCACGACCTCGACCTTGGTACCGCTGGTTGCGACGAGCGCGATGCCCACGGCTAGGCTCGCGAGGCCGGTTCCGAGCGTGATTCCGCCTGCTGCTGCGCGTGTTGAGGAGCTTGCATCGTCGAACAGATCGAGGCCGAGCACGACACCACCAACGACCGAACCGATGGCCCCAACGGTGAGCACGGTGATGCCCGCGTAGCGTTGGGTGAGGCTACCGGCGTCGACGACAACGTTCACCGGCGCGGAGGCGTCTAGGTTGAACGAGCCCGAGCGCGGGACACCAGGACCTTCAACGAAGAACAGCGCATCCGAGCGCTGCTCCACGGCGACATCGCACGGCGCCGCGCAAACGTGACTCGGCTCCACGCGCGTGCGGCCATCGAGCGAGAGCGACCGCACCAGCGCAACCTCGGGGGTAGCTTCGAGGTGGACCTGAACGGTGGTCGCCGAGCCGTCAGGGGCCGTAGGCTCATCGGCCAAAGCGATACTCGGAACTGCGAGGGCAATAAGGCAAAGCAAGCGCATGCCGAGCGTTCAGCAAGACGAGGACCAGGCGGGTTTTCTCGATGCGGCCAACGAGCGAAGGACCGTCAGGTCTGGCAGGCTTGTCGTGCACCAGTTCGCGTCAAGCGCGCCGCGTGCGCCGGCCAGTCAACCCGCAGCGGCCTTCTTCTTGGTTGGCCTGCGACTGCTCTCGAGGCCACGCTCATCGGCCTGCGGCTCAACGAACTTGAGATGCTCAATGAAGAAGTCACGCAGCAGGGTGACCCTTTGCGGAAGTAGCCGCGAGCTTGGATAGACGAGGTGCATGCTAGCGAGCGGACCCTCATACTCGGGCAACACGCGCACGATCTGTGACGAGTCGCAGGGCAGCGCTGCGGCCGGGACGAACGCGATGCCGACACCTGCGACGCAGGCTCCCATCACGAACGAGAAGTCGCTACCGGACAACTGACCGCGTACGTCGACCTTCTCCTCACCGTTAGGTCCGGTGAGCTTCCACTCGGCGCGACCGTTCTTCGCGCGAAAGAGAATGCACTCGTGTTCGGCGAGCTCAGCCAACGTTTTGGGCGCTGGGTGCCGCTTCAGGTAGTCCCGGTGAGCGACCAGAATGAACGGCATTCCGCCCAGCTTTCGAGCCACCAGCGTCGAGTCTTGAAGACGCCCAGCGCGCACCGCCAAGTCGAAGCCCTCGGCGACGAGGTCCACCATGCGGTTGGTCGAGTCCACGTCCACGCGAACGTCCGGGTATTGCCGCACGAACTCAGCGAGTGCGCGGACCACTGGACCTGCGCCAGCGTCGGGCGGCACCGTGATGCGCACCACACCGGAGGGCGAGCCTGAAGAGCTCGAGGCCTCGTTCTTCGCCTCTTCCAGCTCGGCGAGCGCTCGCGACGCGCGTTCGAAGTAGCGCTGCCCTACCTCAGTGAGGTGAAAGCTGCGGGTGGTGCGATGAATCAACCGCACGCCCAGCGTCGCTTCGAGACGGGCCACACGTCTCGACACGCCCGACTTAGGCACACCGAGCCGCTCGGCGGCGCGGGTGAACCCTTGAGCGTTAACCACGGCCACAAAGGCCTCGACCTCGTTGAGCTCGGCAGCAACGGCCGTCGGGTCTTCACGCGATTGCGTCTTCACCGGGAGCATCTTGCTCGCTTTGGACAACGCAGCAAGCCTTCACGCGCTCGGACAACGTTACGCAACACTTGGCCGTGAGCGATACCGAAGGGCGAGAAGGCGTAGAAATGAAAAAGGGCGCGGTCCCCGTTTCCGAGAACCGCGCCAAAGACGATGACGGAGAGCGTTAGCGGCTCTCCGAAGTTCTCAGGTGAGAACGATCTTGCTCTGGAGAATGAAGGCCACCACGAAGGCGAGCAGCACGAGCGACTCGATCAGGGCGAGACCCAGAATCATCGGCGTCTGGATACGAGCCGCTGCTCCGGGGTTACGCGAGATGCCTTCGAGCGCCGCAGCAGTGGCACGACCCTGCGAGAGGGTTCCACCGAGGGCGGCAAGGCCGATCGCGAGCCCTGCTCCGAGCGCCAACCACGAGCTCGAGTCGAACTTGTTTGCCGGAGCCGAGGCCTGCGCAAACGCGAGGGCCGGTACCAGGACGGTGGCTGCGAACGCTGCGAGGGACAACGACAGCTTGCTCTTGAGGGACATCCGAACTTGCTCCTTTCAGGGGCACACAACTAAACGTGCGCTTCTCTAGTTTGATTTGCAGCGCTTGACCAGATCGAAATCTGGAGCGCGGCATTTTTTTTGGGTTATCGAAAAGTAGGGGATCCGAAGCTTGGCTCAGTGAGCGTGCGCGTCTTCACCGTGACCGTGACCGTGACCATGCTCCTCTTCGTGATGCATCGGCTCGGTGGCGAGACCGATGTACACGGTGGTGAGGAGGCAGAAAACTATCGTCTGAACGACGCACACGATGAGACCAAGGAACGCCACCGGAATAGGCACGAACAGCGTGACCAAACCAAGGAACAGCGCCGCCAGGAGATGGTCGACCGCGATGTTGACCATGAGACGCACAGCCAAGGTGATCGGCCGCACGCAGGTCGAGATGATCTCAATCGGGAAGATGAGCGGAGCGAGGTACCACTTCGGCCCAGCCATGTGCTGCAGGTAGTGCCAGCCGTTCTCCTTCAACCCGTAGTAGTTGAAGCAAAGGAAAACGATGATGGCGCAACCGAGCGTCACGTTCAGGCTCGACGTCGGAGAACCAACGCCGGGAACCATGCCGATCAAGTTCGAGAACAGGATGAACAGAGCCAGCGAGCCGATCAACGGGAAGTAGCGCTTGGCGCGCTCGGCTCCCATCACGTCTTTGGCCATGTCGTAGAAGTAGCCGACCAGCACCTCAAAGAAGGTGGTCAGCGTGAGCTTGTCACTCGGAACGGCTGCCTCTTTGAGGTTGGTCAGCCGACCGCGAACAATCACCGCCAAGAGGATGAGGATCCCCATGTACAGCATGCTGGTGATCACCGGCTCGGTTGAGCGGTAATCCGGATGCTGGTGCCCGATGATGCTTTCTCCCAGGTTGTGCGCGTTCGCCTTGAGGGCTGGGACTTTTTCGAGCAGGTACGTGAGCCAATACGTGTGCTTGGGCATACGTTTCTTCGGGTGGTCTTGCGGTTTCGCTCGGTAGCTCCGAGCGCGCGCTGCTTACCACAGGCAGGCGTCGACGCGGCTTTTCTTTTTCCCTAGGCCGAAAGGCCGGCAGTTTCGGCCTATTGGCTCGCGGCCGGGGTCGCTATGGTGCGGTATCCCTCGGGAACCGGACCGATGAACCCCACCGTATTTTACGCGGACAACATCCCTCAACAGGAGGGCGAACTCTGCGGCCTGGCCCTTCGCGTGGGGAGCTTGTGCCCTGAGGTCAGCGCTGGCGTCGTGCGCGAGTTGCGGCTGGAACCGAGCTTCGACTGGTCAGGCGTAACGGTGCTCCGCGCAGAGGACGTCGCGGTCAACCAGCTCGAGGACGAGCCGGTGTTGGTGAGCCGTGAGTTCCGCCATCCCCAGCAGCCGGTATTGCTGCTCGCGTGTGCCGATCGCGCCAAGCTCGCGCGGGCGAGCTCAGCGATTTCGCTCGAAGTGGAGCCGCGGTTCGAATCATCGGTGGGCAGCACCGTTCAGACCGCTCACATCCAACAAGGCAACATCGAGACTGCCCTTTCGCACGCGCGGTTGGTGCATCGCGGCCGCTACGAGAACGCGCGCCACGTGCAAAGCAACGCCGTCTCGCGGGAGCTTCTCGCGGTGCCCAACGGTAGCCGTCTGAGCTTCGCTCGGCAGTTCGCACCGACTACGCCTGCGACCCTGCATGCGGCCCTATTGGCGCGTAAAGCCGGGCTCCCGGTGCGGCTCTTGCGCGAACCGTCTGCGACGCTCGCGACGCTGCTCCCCATTTCGTCGTGTGAGGTCCGCTGCGGCGCAACCGAGGAGGGCCAGTTGCTCGCGCTGGAGCTTTCGCTCGTATTGCACTCGGGCGCCTACGCCCTCGACCCGGAGGTCCTGAATCAAGCCGTGCTGAGCGCCGAGCACGGCTACCACTGGGGTGCGCGGAAAGTGGACGGCGCCGTGCAACTGAGCGCCGCTCCGGCTTGGCCCACCGAATGCTCGCCTTCGGCCTTCACGCATTGGGCCGTCGAACGCCACCTCGATTCGCTCGCAGCCCGTTTGGGTGTCGAACCGATCGAGCTCAAGCTGGGCAACCTTCGACCGGATGCTGACGGCGAGGCGAACATTCGACGCACCCTGGAGCTCAGCGGCTACGCCAACAAGCGCGCACTCTTCCGCGACGAAAACCGCGCGCGCAAAAGTCGCGGGGAACGTAAGCGGCTGGGCATCGGGGCGAGCCTGCTCTCCGAGCCCCTCGGGCTCGTGTGCCAAGTCGCCCAGATCGAGTTCGACCTCGACACGTACGAGACCACCCTGCACGAGCTTTGGTGCGGGGAATCATTGACGAACAACGACGGGAAGCCGTGGCTGTTCGCGGCCGGTCGTGAGTCGTCGACGCTTTCAGCTGGGATCGCCGCGGCGATTGAGTACGCGGCTGGCCTCGCCATCCAGGATTTGCCGCTATCACCCGAGCGGCTGCTCGAGTCGCAGCTGGCGCTATGAAGGGGCGCTTCAAGCTGCAGGCCTCCGAGTTGCCTCAGGACCCTACGTTGCGAGCTGCGTTGGAGAAGCTCGAGGTTGGTCGCGTGCCCGACGTCGCTGCGTTGCTCGATGCCGTCTACACGTTGGCGCTCCAGGATCAGCCGGTGGTGCTGATGGCCGGCGGTTCGGACTTCCTCGCGACCCAATCCCCCGAGACCTTGGCGAGCTGGGCCGAGCGCCCGCCGTTCGTGATCGAAATCGCCGGCCTACCCGAGCTGTGCGTGCTGCGCGAGGCGGATGGATTTCTGCAGATCGGCGCCTGCGTGCCCTTCGAGCAGCTCGCGAAAGTAGAGCTGATCAGCCTTCATGCGCCGCTGCTCGCCGAGCTTGCGCGCAGCTTCGATCCGAAGGCCGCAGAGCGCGCCACACTCGGTGGCAACCTCGCCAAGCGCGCACCTCATGCCGATGGTCTCGCGGTGCTCAGCGCCTTGGATGCGGAGCTCGTCGTGACCGGGCGCGATGGCCCCCGTTCGTTGAGCATCGAGCAGTTCGTCACCAGCGGTGAACAAGCGGAGTCACCGCTCGATGAGCTGATCACGCGCATCGATTTGCCGCTGCCCAGCGCGCTCGAGAACGGCGTGCGTGTGAACTACTGGCGCAAAGTCGCCGACGCGAGCGGTTGGATCAGCAAGGTCGCCTTGGCTGCCTCGGCCACCAAAGTGAACGGCGAGCTCGTTCGCTGCGGGCTCGGCATGGCCTCGGTCGGCGCGCGCACGGCGCTCATGACGCGCACGCGCGAACTCTACCTTTCAACGCCGCTTTCACGCATCCGCACACAGGCGCTCGAGAAGGCCGTCGACGCCGACATCGCCCCGCTGACCGATGCCATCTCAACCAGCGTCTATCGCGCTCACGTAGCTCGAGCGCTCGTGGTGCAGTTTCACCAACGAGCGCTCGCTGCCTGACCCTAGAAGGCCCAGTCGCTCAAAAGCCCCAGTCGCTCCAGTCGTCCCCGCTACCGTCGTCGCCGCAATCGCAGCCCGCGTCACAGCCGCTACCCGCGTCGCAACCGGCACCACAATCGCCGCCTGCATCACAACCGCTGCCAGCGTCGCAACCGCCACCCGTATCGCAGCCGAGATCGATGCACTGGTCGAAGGCGTCGATCACGTCGGTGAAGTCGACGTTACCGAAGTCGCACTGCGATCCGCAGGCGATGATGTCCTCGATCGCTTGTTGATCGAAGTAGGTGAAGAAGTCGTTGATCGGCCCTTCGCAGTTGGCGAGACACGCGCACAAGTCGACCGAACCATTCGGGTCACCGGGGTCGCTGCCAGGGTCACCGGGGTCGCTGCCGGGGTCGCCAGGGTCACCAGGGTCGCTGCCGGGATCGCCGGGGTCGCTGCCGGGGTCACCAGGGTCGCTGCCGTCGTCGAGCCCATCGAGCCCACCTTCAATTCCGCCGCTGTCGCCGTCCTCGGCCTCGTCGGTCGAGACAACGTTCTGCGATTTCTCCTCAGCCGATTCGTCAGGCTCGGTCGTCGGAGCGCACGCAGCAGTGGTTACAGCGAAGCAGAGCGAGCTGATGGTCTTGAGGGAGATTTTCATGGTGGCCTCTTGTGCTCACTCCATTGCACAGGCCGGGCCAACGTTGACCATTGGTCAACTGGAGTCTTTCGCGGGGTTTTTGAGGCTCACCCAGCGTTGGTTGGTGACTGCAGTCGCCAACCTGATCACTCGAGTCGACACCCCCCGCTCGCGAGCAGTCTTCAGCGCGGAGCGCGCAGCGAGCTTATCGAGATACCGATCGGCAGGGCGCCGTAGCCGAGCACGAAGGCCAGAGCCGAAATGTCACCGCGCGAGAGGATGATGTACACGCAGGCGAACAGGCCCATCAACTTGAGCCCACCGATCACGGCCCACGGGGCGCTGCGACCCTTCTGCGCGATGAAGGCCGCTGCGACCCGCGCGAAGATCACAAGGTTGAGCGTCGCCAAAACGCCGCCGATCGCCGTGCCCACGGCCCAAGCGGGCCCCTGCAGGATGGCGCCGAGGATCGAAAGGGCGACAGCCGCGATGCCCGTCGTCTGAATCGCGCCGGAGAGTGCGTTATTCGTCTCCGCGGGGACTTCAGCCTCGGGCGCGCTAGCGACGACATCTGGCTTTTTTACTTCTTCGGCTGTGTCTTCAGTGTTCATGTTGAGCCGTCCCCGTCATCGCGATCGCGCGCTTTGCGTGCGTCTTCTTCCCAAGCCAAATCCCGCTTTCGATCGTCGCGCTCTTTCTCGGAGAGGAAGGCCGGAACCGGGTTTCCCTCTGCGCGCTCTTCGCGCGCTGTCTCCCGCCGCATCAGGCTGAGCGCACGCTGGATTGCGCGAATGGCAGCACCTACTCCGAGGCCAAAGCCGATCCACATCAGCACGGGCTCAGTGCCGAAGCGACCATCCAAGTAGTTGCCGCCGAACAAGCCGAACAAGATCGACAGCACGATCTCGAGGCCGAGCGTGCCAAAGCCTCCCAGGCCTTTGTAGACGGCGGCGCGCTGTCTCATCCGTCTCCAAGGACGCGCATCGCGTCGAGACGGCGAGCCTCGAGCAGAGCCTCGAGCTGTGGCAAGAGCGCGCGTGCAGCCTTGCCCCGGTGACTCAGCTTGTTCTTCTCTTCATGCGCGAGCTCGGCGTAGGTGCGGCCCACGCCTGCGACGACGAACAGCGGGTCATAACCAAAGCCGCTTTCGCCCTTCGCGCTGGTGGCGATTACGCCTTCACAGCGCCCCTCCACGACCACCGGATTGTCTCCCTCGGTGAAGGGATCCACCATCGCGATCACGCAGCGAAAGCGTGCCGTGCGCAGGCCGTCTTCAACCTCGGCGAGCTGGGTCAAAAGCGCGGCGTTGTTCTCCGCGTCGGTGGCGGCCTCATGCGCGAAGCGCGCCGAACGAACGCCCGGCCGCCCAAACAGCGCGTCCACCTCCAGGCCCGAATCATCGGCGATCGCGATCATCTGGGTGGCCGCAGCGACAGCGCGTGCCTTGATCAGCGCGTTCTCCTCGAAGGTGGAGCCGTCTTCCACCGGCGGCGGGAAGGTCGGGAGGATCTCGCCGATGGTCATCACCTCAATGCCGGTACCACCAAGGAGCGTGCGGAACTCCGCAACCTTTCCAAGGTTGTGACTGGCGATCACGACGGTCATCAGCGGCGGTGACATGGTTCCTCCGCTCAGCCGAGCAACAGTGAGGCCAAGTCCACCTCGGCGCGCAGCAGCACATCCTTTTGCAGGCTGCACAACGACTTCACCGCATCCATGCCAGCGTCCACCATCTTGTCGATGTTGGCGCGAGGCACCGGCGCGCCTTCTGCAGTGCCCTGTACCTCGACGATGTTCCCCGCCGGGGTAGCCACCAAGTTCAGATCCACGCGCGCCTTCGAATCCTCGACGTAGACGAGATCCACCGCGACGCCGTCCGGACCGTCGGAGTTGTCCAGCATGCCGACGCTGATCGCCGCGACCTGCTCGCGCAAGACCGGCTGCGTCAGCAGACCTTTGCGCTGCAACTTGGAGAGCGCGAGGGCCAACGCGATGAAGCCGCCGGTAACCGAGGCCGTGCGCGTGCCGCCGTCTGCCTCGAGCACGTCGCAGTCCACCACCAGGCTGCGCTCACCGAGCTTCGTCAGGTCCACGCTGGCTCGCAGCGCGCGTCCGATCAGCCGCTGGATCTCCTGGGTGCGGCCGCTCGGCGCCTTTCCGCGACCGTCGCGATTCTCACGCTTCTCCGGGCTCGATCGCGGGTGCATTTGGTACTCCGCGGTGATCCAACCTTTGCCCGAACCAACCATCCACGAAGGAACGTTGGTCTCGACCGAGGCTGTGCAAAGCACCACGGTGCGCCCCGCTCGATAGAGGACCGAGCCCTCTGCGTTGCGCTGAAACCCTACTTGAACGTCAACCGCACGGTATTCGGACCAGGAGCGACCATCTGAGCGAGCCATAGCCTCGCCTAGCACGGCCGCTCCGGCCGTGGAACCTCAGCGATGCACTCAGGAGGGCTTCTGGTTCGCTAGCTTGGCGAGTTCACGCTGCTGAGCGTCGATGAACTGCTTGACGCCCTTGGCGCGCTGCATCGCAAACTCTTTGACCTGCGGGTTTTGCGAGCCAGCGAGGGCATTGAGCAGCTTGGTGACCTTGTCGATCTGACGGCTCTGGAACAGCGCTTCGAAGTAGTTGTTCGCCAAGCGCACGTCGCGCGTCATCTTCGCCTCGTGCGGCTGGAGCAGCTTCACCACCGCGTCGAGATCATTCTTCTGACCGTGGAGCGCCGAGAGGGCGAGCAGCGCGAGCACGTCATCCCCGTTGAGCTCGAGCGCCTTCTTGCCGTACTCGAGAGCCTGGTCACGCGTCTCCTCTTTGGCGCCGTAGAAGGCCTGGAGAGCGACCAAAGGACGCGCGTTCTTCTTCTCGATCGCGAGCTTTTGCAGCTCAGCGATGGCGGCCTCTTCCGAGCTCGTCTCCTTGATGTGCGTGAACAGGTAAGCCCACGAGTCCACGAGCTCCGGATCGATCTCCAGCGCCTTGTCCACGTGTTGACGCTCCGCGGCCGCGTCCCCCTTCTTCTTGTTCAGCTTGGCGAGGTGGAGCGAGGGATAGGGGCTGGTCTTGAGCAGGTTTTGTGCGCCTTTGAGCGTGCTCTCGGCTTTGTCCTGCTTGTCTTGCTGCAGCTGGCAGATCCCGAGCGCGAGCCAATCTTCCCCGGTGCCGCCCTTGGCGACGACCTTTGCGAGCACCTGCTCGGCGCGTTGGAAGCGCTCGTACTTCATCAGCTCTTGGGCGTAGATGCGGCCGCGGTTCAGATCCTCGGGCTTGTCGACGAAGTGCTTGTCGAGCCCGGAGAGCAGGTCTTCCAAGCCGATCATCAGCGGGCGACCTTGGTCATCCTGAACTTGCACGGCAGGCCCGTTGAAGCCGAGCATTTCCCACATTTGCTCGCGGGTGCAGGCCATCGGCCCTTGCTCCAGCTTCTCCTTCATCTCGTCGGTCATCTTCTGGATGGGAAGGACGATCAGAGCATTCGGCGGGATGCCGTTCTGAAACTGCGACACCGGAGCGACAATCGCTGCTCCGCCCTGAATCTGAAGCCCTGAAAGAGCTTGCCCATTACCCGGTCCAGTTGTGGCCATTTCGCGCTACTCCGATGTTGAGAAGGGGTGGACCCTAGCAGCGCACCTGGGCGCCGTAAACGGCTGCGCTTGCGCCTACACGAGACCGGACTTGCTGCGCAGACGTTGAGCTAGGCCGGAACTGCGCGCCTCGCGCCTCACCTCGGCCAATGAGAGGCCGATGGCGCGCGGGTCCCCGACGATCACCACCAGGCGTTTTCCGCGGGTTACAGCGGTGTAAAGCAGGTTGCGGCTGAGCATGACGAAGTGGTTCATGGTCAGCGGGATCACCACCGCCGGGTACTCACTGCCTTGGCTTTTGTGAATGCTCGTGGCGTAGGCGAGCACCAACTCCTCGAGATCGGTCTCTTGATAGATCACGTTGCGATCGTCGAATTGGACGCGCAAGGACTTGGACTCCTGCGACATGTTGACGATGAAGCCGACATCACCGTTGTACACCTCGCGCTCGTAGTCGTTCTTGAGCTGCATCACCTTGTCGCCGAGGCGAAAGAGCCGCTGGCCGATCTTGACTGAAGGGCCCTCCGGATTGAGCGCGGCCTGCAGACGTTCATTGAGCAGAATGGTGCCGGAGGCGCCGCGATGCATGGGCGTAAGCACCTGAATGTCCCGCGCAGGGTGCAAGCCGAAGCGCTGCGGAATGCGCTTGGTCACGAGCTCGAGCAGGCCGTCGGCGGTGGCCTCGTCCCCTTTGCGTTCAACGATGTAGAACTCACCGCTCTTGCCCTCGGCCGAGGTGGGCAACATGCCGCCGTTGATCTTGTGGGCGTTCTCGACGATCAGGCTGCCCTCGGCTTGGCGGAAGATGGTGGTGAGCCGCACCGTGCGCACCACGCCCGAATCGATGATGTCGCGCAGCATGGCGCCGGGCCCGACGCTCGGCAGCTGATCCACGTCTCCCACGATCACCAGCCGCGTCTCGCGCGGGAGCGCGCAGACCACCGCGTCCATCAACTCGAGATCCACCATCGAGATCTCGTCGAGGATGATCACGCCGGCCTCGACTGGGTTCTCCTCGTTGCGTGCGAACTCACGCGAACGTGGGTCGAACTCGAGCAGGCGATGCACCGTGACGGCCTCTCGCCCGGTGGCCTCACTCATGCGCTTGGCCGCGCGGCCGGTGGGAGCTGCCAGCCGCGCCTTCAGCCCGGCACCGTCGAAAAGCATCAGCAGGCAGCGAACGATGGTGGTCTTACCAACGCCGGGCCCGCCGGTGATGACGACGACCTTCTCGGCGGCGGCCGCTTCAATCGCTGTGCGTTGGGCGGGCGCGAGCGAGACCTTGGTGCTGGCTTCGAAGCCGGCGATGGCCTTCTCCACCACCGCCTCGAGCTGCACGCCGAAGGCTTTGGCCGCCACCAACGTGGCCAGGTTCTCGGCCAGCCGGCACTCGGCCTCGTACAGCTCCGGTAGATAAACGGCAGTACCGATGTCGGCGGAGAGGGAATCGAGGATGACGCGGCCGGCCTGCCCGAGTTCGGCGATCGCCCGGTCGGCGTCGTTCTCATCGATCTCGAGCATCGACGCGGCGTAGAGCGCGAGTGAGCGACGCTCTTCGAACACGTGACCCTTTTGGCTGCGCTCGTGCAGCACATGCAGCACGCCGGCTTGCGCGCGCTCCGGTGCGTTCTTCGCGATGCCGAGCGAGCTGGCGATGCGATCCGCCGTCTTGAAGCCGACGCCCCAAACATCGAGCGCGAGGCGGTAGGGCGAGGTGGAGACGATGGCGATCGCCTTGTGACCAAAGCGTTTGTGAATGCGAATAGCCAGCGCCGGTGACGCGCCATGACTTTGCAAAAAGATCATGATCGCGCCGATCACCCGATGGTGCTCCCAGGCCTTCTGAATCTGTTCGACGCGCTTTCCGCCGAGCCCGTTCACCTCACGCAAGCGCTCCGGGTGATTGTCGAGCACGGCCAAGGTTTGATCGCCGAAGGTCTCGACGATGCGCTTGGCGAAGGCCTCGCCCACGCCGGGGACCAAGCCGGAGCCGAGGAAGCGCTCGACGCCGGCGAGCGTCGACGGCGCGATCACGAGCAGCGCCTCGGCTTTGAGCTGCGGACCTCGCTTCGGATCGATCACCCATTTGCCGGTGGCGCGCACGCGGGCTCCGGGCGGAGCTGGTGGCAGCACGCCGACGATGGTGTTGTCCGCACGCTCGCCGTCGAGCCGCACGCGCAGCACACGAAAGCCGGTGGTCTCGCTCTCGTACGCGACCGAGGTGACCTCGCCCTCCACCGAAACAGCCGCGCCCGGCTCCGCAGGCGTCCGCAACGCGAGCGAGACCTGCGTCCCGGGCGGTGGGGCGGGCGGGCCTCCGCGGCCTGTTCCGTGGCTGTTCATCCGTGCGGGTGACGCTACCCCGCTGGCCGAGTGTTGCCTACCCCAGCCGAAAGAATCGAGGAACGAGCTCGTCGCAGTTGTCACCCGAGCTAATCGGCCACGCTCTCTGCGAGTTGCGTCGCTCGCGTCGATTTGCTGTCCACGTTGGTCGCGAACCTTCGAATTCCTCTTTGAAGAAGGCGGACTCGCTGTGCCGCCCGAAAGGACTCGCCATGTGGAATGTGAATAGACTCGAAGGTTCGGCTTTGGCCTCGTTCGTTGCGATTCTTGCTCTCGCGGCCTGCGGTGACAGTGGGTCCTCCGCGACCGGCGGTGGTGGAGAGGCGAGCGGCGGCTCCGCGAACGGTGGTTCAACGACAGACGGTGGCAACAACGAAGGAGGCAACGGTGGAGAGGCCGGCCAAGGTGGCATCGGCCAAGGCGGTATGGGCGGTGAAGGCGCGCAAGGCGGCATGGGCGAAGGCGGCATGGGTGGTGAGGGTGGAGCACCGCCGCCCGATCCCAACTGCACGCCGGTGGAAAACGGCGAAATCGCCGATGAATGCGGCCTGTTCGTGAATGCTGCGGTGCAATCGGGGGGGCGTGGCAGCAAGCTCGCGCCGTTCAACAACCTGACCGAGGCCGCCGCCGCCGCACGCCCCGGAACGCGCATCTACGTTTGTCTCGAACCGCTCACCCAGCCGGAGACCGTCAGCACCGACGTCGAAATCTACGGTGGCATGGATTGCATCAACTTCACTTGGACGGCCGCCGAGCGATCACTGATGGCCGTGTGCGAGCCCGGTCTAAACGGCTGCGCAGCCAACATCACCGTGCCGCTCACGATCGACAACGCCGAGGTGCGTCTCGAGCGCTTCGACATCTTCGCCCCGAACGCGATCGTCGCGGGTGAATCGTCGATCGGCATCATCGCGCAGTTCGCCAACCTGGAGATCGTGGATAGCAGCGTTACGGCTGGCAACGGCGCAGCTGGCGCAACGGGGAGCAATGGGATGGCGGGAGCCAATGGGGGCAATGGGGTGCTTGGTAATCTTTTGTCTGGCAACACTTTTGGCAGCAGCTCAACCGGCGGCGCTAGCACCTGCGGTGTCAGCGGCGGCGCGGGCGGCTATTGGCTGCTCAACTTCGGAAACCCCGCCGAGGGACTTGTCGCGCAGAACAACGCAGGAACAAACGGCTTCGTAAATGGTGGGGCGGGGACGAACTGCGCCAACGGCTTGAACGGAGTCACCTTGGGAACGGCAGGTGGCTCCGGCGCACCTGCCGTAGGGCTCGGAACAATCTCCTCGACCGGATTTGTTGGCGTGTCGGGTCAACCAGGCAGCACGGGCGGAGCGGGTGGCGGTGGCGGCGGCGGCGGTAGGATGCACTACCAGTCGGCTTCGCCAGTGCGCTACGCCGAAGGCGGAAGCGGCGGCGCCGGTGGCTGTGGTGGTGACCCCGGCCTGGGTGGAGGATATGGGGGTTCCAGCTTCGCGATCCTCTCGTCCTCGAGCGCAATCACCACGAACCTAGCTTCGCTGATCACCGGCAACGCCGGCGCAGGCGGTGTGGGTGGGGTTGGTGGCCCCGGGGGGCTCGGTGGGGACGGGGCGGTAACTGAGAATGCGGTCTACTCCGCATGTCGGGGTGGAGACGGCCGAGACGGCGGGCCTGGTGGCGCTGGCGGCGCTGGCGCTGGTGGTCACTCCGCAGGCATCGCCTTCTTCGGCAATGCGCCCACGCTGATGAACACCCCCGTAACGCTCGGCGCAGCAGGCGTTGGTCCGGGCGCGGCCTCGGACGGGCTCGCTGAAACCACGCTCGACTTCAACTGATCGCCGCGAAACCAAGGTACGGGCGGTCGACAATCGACCGCCGACTGGGCCCGTCAACTCGTCCCATATCGTCCGCTCGCCCTGAACGAACCGGCGTTATGGGACGCCCAACGTTGCTCCCAGCACACGCCCCGTCCCATATCGCGCGCTCGCCCCGAACGAACCGCCGCTATGGGACGTCAGCACACGCAACAACGCCCTCGAACGAGGCGCACGCAGGCCAAGGATCCGCCACTCGTCCCATATCGCTCGCTCGCCCTGAACGAACCGGCGTTATGGGACGCCCAACGTTGCTCACGGCCCGCGACGCAACTCGGCTCTCAGCTTGACGAAGGCTGACGTCGCGATTGAACTCGCGTCATGAGCAAGCGGCGCTTTGAGCTGAGTGACGGAACCTCCGATAAGTTCTGGGAGGTCGAGGTCGTGGGCACGACGATGACCGTCACCTTCGGCCGCATCGGCACGCAAGGAACAGCCAAGGACAAGACCTTCAGTTCGAAAGCGGAGGCCGAGAAAGAGGCCACCAAGCTGATCGGCGAAAAGACGAAGAAGGGCTATCAAGCCGCGACTTCCGGCAAGCCCGCCCCAAGCAAGGCGACTTCCGGCAAGCCCGCACCAAGCAAGGCGACTTCCGGCAAGCCCGCACCAAGCAAGGCCACTTCAAGCAAGGCCGCTTCAAGCAAGGCCGCTGCACCTACGACCAAGCCTGCGGACAAGGCGAAGGCTGCGGTAAAAGCAAAAGCGGCACCCGAGCCCGCCGAGGCCAAAGCCCCGGCCAAGACCACCGCAACAAAGTCGACCGTGACGGTCCCCAAAGCCATCCGCGAGCTGCTCGACACCATTGCGACCAAAGAGAAGTGGCTCGTCAAAGAGCTGCGTGAACCGGCTTCGGCTGAGGCGCTCGCTAAGCTTCGCGAGCTCGACGTGCCCGACGCCTTGCTCGCGCTCTACAGCGTGCACGACGGCACCAAGAACGAGTTCATGGGGCCGTATCGGCTGTTGCCCGTCGCATCGATCGAGGACGAGCGCACGATGATGAATCAGCTGCTGGCCGATAACCCAGCGTGGGCGAAAGAAGGCACCTGGGATCGTCGCTGGGTGCCTTTCCTCGCCGATGGTGACGGCCAGTATTACTGCATCGATCCCGGAGGAAGCTGCAATGCAGGCAAACCCGGGCAGGTGCTGTTCTACGATCACGAGAGCGGTCCGGAGCGTGAGTTCACCTCCTTCGACGCGTTCGTTGGCCTGCTGACCGCCCTCGCAAAAAAAAAGCTGCTCAGCGAGCGAGCGCGCGAAGACAAGGAGGAGACGATCGAGGCTCTCACCGCCGAGGCCAAAGCCGTGGGTCTGCCCAAGCTGCCACCCAAGCAGCTCAAAGCGGTACTCCAACAACTCGAAGGCGAAGAAGACGAGCCTGCGCCCAGCGCCGAACAACGGCTCGCGTTGCTAGAGCCGCTCGTGCGGCAATACGGCGCGGAAGAACAACTTTGGTCGGAATTTGCGACCGCTGCCGCCGAACTCGAGCGTTGGCCGCTGGTGATCGAGGCGGCCTCCACGGCCTATCGCATTGCGCCCAAAGATTCGAAGCCGTGGCACGTGCCGCAACTCGCGCTGGCCTTGCATCGCACCGGCAAAGATGAAGAGGCGCTGGGCTGGTTGCGCAAGGCCGTGGAGATCGCCAAGAACCCGAACTCGAGCCGCGTTGGGCTGATTCACCACAAGGTCGAGCCGGCCTTTCGTGCACGCTGTTTGCGGCTGATCACCGAGCTGCACCCGTCCGATGAAGACGCCTGGATGTTGCTCGGCTCCGAATCGAGCGACCCAGCCGTACGCCAGAAGGCGCTCAAGCAGGTGATCGCGGTGGTGAACGGCATGCGGTTTGGAGGCTACGCGTTCGACGCCAAGAAGCTGCAGGCGCAGCGGCTGCTCGAGCACGATCGCATCGCAGCTTTTTCGGCCGACGATCGACTCAGTACGCTACTCGAGTTCGCCGCAAAGGCTGGGAAAGGAAAAGACCCTGGGCTTTGGACCGAAGCAGCTGCAGCGGCGATCGAGCTCGGGCAATGGAAGGACGCCGAGCGAGCCGGCAGCAAGGCCGTCGAGCACAGCTACGACTTCCAGCGCGACAAGGTCTGTCAGCTACAAGTGCGGGCCCTGTTCGAACTTGGCCGCGAAAAAGACGCTCTCACTGCGCTGCGTGCGTCCCTCGAGCCGTCCTACGGTTTGAACGGTGCTGAGGCGTTCAAAGCCATCCCTTGGCAGGCCGAACGTGAAGCTGGAAACCTCGAACGCAGCGCGAAAGCCCGCGCTTTCGAGGACCGTTGCTTCGCCCTGGTCACCGAGCTTTCACCCGACAACCTCGAAGCCTGGAAGTGGCGTCGCAAGCTCGCGACCGGTGCTGACCGCATTGAGGTGCTCAAACACCTCGACGCTGTCTGCGCCGAAGCACCGAGCAAGCAGGTGGATGGCGAGCCGTACTACGCGGAGGAGGACTTAGCTGAGTTTGCGCGGCTTCATGCCGAAGTGCGCGCCGAACTCGAGCGAGCGTAGTTGCTCAGCCCTGCTGCCAGGAGAAGCGCCACTCACGATAGAGCTGGGCGGCGCCGCCCTCGGCGAACTCTTTTGCAACCTCGGCGGGCAGCTCACTCCAAGGGATACGCTTGATCGCGCGATCCAGCTCGCCGTTCTCAAAGCGAACTTCCAGCCGCAAATCCGCGAAGCCCTGCTGATCCAGCGCGCGCTCGTAGACGAGCTCGACACGCTGCACCGCCTCTTCGATCTTGGTCACGATCTCCGCGTCGGGAGCAGAGGCGAGCGAGGCCGTCACATCGCGCGGCTCTTCTTTCAGCCGCTCGGCGAGCAAACGGCCGAGCTCCTCGTGGATCCAATTCACTAGCTGCGGACTTACGGATTGCACCGGCGCCACCACCTTCTTGGAGAAGAGCCTTCGGGCTACGAAGAAGAGCGCGATGAAGAGACCTGCACCCGCGAGAAGCTCGAGCATGATGGGCCTAGGGTGACGCGCTCTTTCAACAGACGCAAGGCTCAGCCCACCGGGCCCGAACGAAACGGGTGCGCATCCCTCAGCTTACGCGGCACAAGACCGAGCCCTCGCGTGGCTACGAGACCACCAATCCCAGCGCAGACCACAGCGGCCTGTGCGAGCCCACCGATCACTGGGACCAGCCCTGCGACCATGAACAGCGCCGCACCGACGGCGAGCTGCACATACACGTTCTTGCTCTTGTGACCGTACACAGCTCCACCGATCACGATGAAGGTGCTCGCCGTCGCCGAAAAGACCAATAGCAGCGCGACCAGCGCCCCTAGCGCAGCCACTGGAATGCCCACGATGGTGATGGCGATCAGCGCCAACACTAAGAGCGAGCCAAAGAAGCCAACCACGCCCAACGCGATCGACTTCATCGGGCGCTCGGCGATCGAGGCGCGCAGCTTGTCGGCGCGTTCACCCGCGAGCGCGGTGAAGATGCAGCCAATGATGAAGAGCATGGCCGCGTTGCGCAGGCTCTCCGAAACGCGATGCACCGCCCGCGTAGCGAAGCTCGCTTTGTTGGGGCCCTCGGAAGGGTCGAGCTTGACCGAGCCTTCGATCTTGGCGCTGTCCAAGCCCTCGACGCTACCGCCGAGCACCGTTACATCGCCCTCGAGTTGAGCGCCCGGCTCGAGCTCGATGCGACCGCCCGTCACGCTGACGTCGCCCTCCACGATGGCCGTCTCAGCAACCTTGGCGTTACCGCCAATCACCGAGAGATCGCCGGTCACCCGGCCCTCGATGCGGACGTTGCCGCCCATCACCGAGACGTTGTGCACGACCTCGTCTTTGCCGATGCGCATCGAATCACCGAGCACCTCGACGTCGCGTTCTTTCTTCGCCTTGGGGCGCTCTTTGGCGGGGGCCTCACTCGGTTCTGCGGCGCGCACGGTGACGATGTTGCCGTCGCGAACAGCGACCCACGAACCCTTGGCCAAGAGCACCGCGAGCACGCGATCGGCGGGCTCATTTTCGATTTGCAGGTCCATCAGCTCGTCCCCGAGATCGGGCGAAACCACGCTGAACCCAGCCTCTTTGGCCAGCGCTCGGAGCGCCTCTCCGCGATTGACGGCGCGCAACTCGAGCGAGACCGACTTCTGATCTTCCCACGTTCCCTCGAGCCGAACCTCCGCCGCAGCGGGCTGCGCCGCGAGCAGTGCCAAGCTCAAAACCGACCCGAGAACCAGTGCGCGTTTCATCCGTTTACTTCTCCCGCCGAGAGTCGCCGAAGTGGAACCAACACCAAGAAACACAAGACCACCGCAGCACAGGTCGCTGCGAAGAGCGCCGTCGAGCTCGTGAGCGCAACCCAGATCGGCTGCACCATGCGCTCGAGGCCGTTCAAAAAGAGCCGCCAGTGACCCACGCGAGCGGGCCACTGCCCGAGCGCCGGCAACGAGGCCAAGGTGGCCACCGCGATCCCCAGGCTGAGCGGCAACCAGGGCAAGGAGCGCTCGCTCGCGTGAGCCAACGCCAGCTGCGGTTCGGCTTGCAGCGCGATCGACTGATCCACCTCCAGCGCGCGCAGCGCAAACTCGGCCACACGCTCGCTGCAGTCTGCGCAATGCTCCGCATGCTCAGCCAACTCGAGCGGCAGCCCATCGAGCTGCAAGTCCGCCAAGAGTTGCACCGCGAGCGCTGAAAGATGGCCGTCGTGCATCAGACCCAGCTCCGAGTCTGCCTGCGCCGGCTTGTTTGCCTCAGCCATGATTGACCTCTCGTTCCGACTCCATGGTCTTTGCAATTTCGCTGCGTCCGCGTGAGACCCAGGTCGCCACAGTGCCCAGCGAAACGCCGAGCTCCTGCGCGATCTCGGCGTAGGACTTGCCCTCGAGATGGAAGGCCAAGAGAGCCCGCTTGGGCCCTTCGGCGAGTTGGCTCATCGCCGTTTGCAGCCGCGCCACCGTCTGCCTTTGACTGGCCGCCTGCTCTGGATTGACCGTCTCGTCACCGAGATCGGCTAGCACCTCGTCGGCGTCGCTATCCACCGCGCGAGCTCGCTCGCGACGCCGAGATCGACCGCGGTCGATCGCCACGTGTTTGGCGATGCCGGTGAGCCAGGGGCCAAGCGCTGCTCCCGGTTGCAGCCGCGCTTGGCCCTCGACCGCTCGTTTCAACGTTTCGGCCACACAATCTTCGACTTCGCTGTCATGCAGCGGTAGCCGCAGCACCTTCGCGCAAACTGCGCGGATCAGCGGCCTCGCCGCCATGAACGGCTGGCCCTGCGGCTGCGTCCGCTCCGTCGCGTTCGCGCGCTCCCCAGCTGTTGCTGCGGCCGGTTTCATCCGGGCCGAGAGGTTGAGAGGCTGCGCGACCACCATCTGCCTCTTCTTCGATCCGAGTGGGGTGAAAATTTCACTCTTTTCGACGCCAGACCGTTCCGCGATCTTTATCGAGCCAGTAGACCCAGCCGTCCATCACCTGAACCCAGTCGGGATTGCCGCGTTCTTTGGCGAAAAACTCACCGCCGCACTTGCCGGAGAGGGCGGCGCGCAGGACGTAGCCGGAGTTCGGGTGGGTGAGGTAGGCGTACTTTTCGCTCACCGCGAGGTTCATCCCCGGCGGCCGCGCCCGCTCGATATCGGAGAAGCTTGCGAGCGCCTGGGGCTCTCCCCCCTTCGCGTCGACCTTGAACAGGCGCGGGCCACCGTCGGCGCTGCCGCTTCCGTAGTAGAACACCGTGTCGCTACCGTTGGTCGCGAGCAGCCGAAGATCCTGGTAGCCAAAGGCAAAGCGTAGGAGCGAGGAGTTGGCCACCCCATCGAAGCGGTTGGGCCGCTCGAGCAACACGGAGTGAACCTGGCCCGCCGAGGGCTCGATGAACACCCGGTCTTGAAGCATCGCCACGCCCGAGTCGGTACCAACGGCGTCTTCCCCGACTTTGACGGCCGGCTTTCCGCTGCCGCGCTCGACTAAGTACAGGTTTCCAGACTCCCAACCCCCACCCTCGGGATGAGCGGTGCGCACCACGATCGCGATGTGGCTCGCATTCGCGGCGATCGACGCTGGGCACTTACCCGACAAGAGCGTCTCGACCTTGCCGCCCTTACGAGGGACGACGTGCACGTTGCCGGTGCACGTCGTGCTGTACGACTGCTTGGCCAGGATGAAGAGGTCGTCCCCTTGCGCGTAGAGCTCGCTGAGCGGAAAGGGCGTGACGGTGCGCAACAGCATGGTGGGCTTCTCACCCACGCGCTGACGCCAGATCGAGCGGCCGTTGGACCAGTAGAGTTCTCCGTCGTAAGCGACGAAGCTTGTGGCTCCTTCGGAGTCGGCGGCCTTCTGAATCTCCCCCTCGGGCGGTGGACAAGGCCAAGCCGAGGGCAGCGTGAGCTCGTTCGGGTTGAGCGGCGCGGTGCTTGCGCTCGGCGCGATGGGCGCGCTTGCAACTGGAGCCGCAGCGGTAACCGATGGGTGCGCGGATACGGCCGGCGGCGGCTTGGCCGACGCGAGCGGGGCGCGCTGAGGTTCGGCCGCACCGCACGCAACGAGCAACGGCAACAGCGCGAAAGACCCTGCCCGAAGAATGCCGGCAAACACCGCCCGAGCCTATCAGACGCCAACGCGAGCGCGTGGGCGCTATGCTGCCGCGATGCGTTCAGCACAGCTCGTGATCTCGGGTCTCTTGGCGTTGGTTGCGATGGTGGCGTGCGGCGGAGCTCCCTCGCCGACGACCAGCACCGCTGATGCGAAGGCGGGCGATGCAACGCCTACGGCCGCGCCAACCGCTTTGCCCGAGACGCAAGCGACGGCGTCAGCGGCGCCATCAACGCCCGCAACGCCTACCGCGGTAGCGAGCGCCAAGCCGGCCGATAGCGCCAAACCGGCCGATAGCGCCAAGCCCGCTGATAGCGCCAAACCGAGCGAGCCCGCAGCCGTCGCAAAAGAGCCCAACGCGCTCGTGCTCGAGCCCAACTTCGTGATGCGCGGAGGAGGCAAGGTCGCCCCCGAAACGGTGGCCGAATTGCAGAAGGCGTTCACTGCCGCAGTCAACGCCTCGCCCAAGCTCGCCCTCGCCGGGTCCGGCGCACCAGCGGCTCGCAGCGTCGTCGCGACCTTCCTGCTCGATACGCCAACCACTGACGCCAAGGGCCTCACTGTGAAGATGAGCTTCACCGGCATCGAGTCGGTCGGGAAGTGCCCGGTCTTCGATCTCAATCAGAACCTGACCATGAGCGGCGGTAAGAACACGCCTGCCGACGTGCTCGAATTGCAGAAGGCCGCGGTCGCTTCCTTGCTCAAGAAGCTCGAGCCCACCGCTTCCACGCTCAAGCCCAAAGCCAACTGCACTGCGACCAAGTAGCCGCGGCCGAAGCGCCGCGAACGAGCACGCGAGCCGCCTAGCCGAGCTGAGGCTTCACTCGAAGCGCGGTTACAAACTCGCGCCGCGCTGCAACTTGCTGAAGTGGTGGTGGTCCGGCGCGTCCGGCCAAAGGCCGCCCCAATCCCAACCAAAGCGCCGGAAGGTCTCGAGCACCACGCCTCCTTCCACGATCATCCCCGGGCGCACGTCGCTGCGATCGAGGAAGGCCTGCCCAGCGCTCGGTTGCACGAGGCCCGGGCGCACCCACGGATTTTGCACCGGGTTGAGATCGATCGCCATCCCCAGTCCGTGATGTGAAGGCTTGCTCGTCCCGGCGATCAGTCGGAAGTTGAAGGCCGAACAATTGTTGGCCGCCATCGAGCGCTCGTCATCCGCGCCAAACGCCTCGATCGGCTGCATGCTCTGCAACGGGAAGCGCGCGTTGAACAGCTGCTCGAAGATGGCCACCGTCTCTTCGGCGATGCGTTCGTGCACCACCAGCTCGCCGCGCTGGAGCGCTCCATCGAAGTCCCAAAAGCCGAGCTCGACGAGCCGCAGCGAATCAAATGCCGGACAGCCCGGTTCCTCTTTCCAACACACGCCGCGCATCGCTTGCCGACGCTCGGAGCTGATGGTGCGGATCGCCGAATGGAACGCTGTACTCATATCGACCGTGATGCCACAAAACGCAGACAGGCGTGAGAAACAACTCTCACGCCTGCTGCAGCCACCTTCGTGGACTTGGGACCTAGCTCAGCCTTCTTCGCCGAGGAACTTCTCGGTGGCGTTCTCGATCTTGCAGGTGGTCGGGTTGAGCCGCTTGGCGTTCGGCTGCGACTTCAGATTGTCGGTCGGGATGAGCATGTTGCTCTCGACCACGTTGGAGTAGGTCTGGGTGAAGGCTGCGCGGTGCTGGCTCATGATCGTGAGCAGGTCCACAGCGTAGGCGTCCTTCTCAGCCGTGCCACGGGCGTTGCAGGCCTTGATGTAGGTCTCGACCTTGGCGGTGTGACCGTCGAAGTCGGTCACCGTCTCGAGGCGTGCCTTCAGACCCTTGGCGCCGCGGAGCGTGGAGGTACCGAGCGCGCTGATCCACTGCGTACGAAGCTCGTCCACCGTGGTCCAGTTCTTCGGCAAGGTGGCTGCGAGATCGCAACGGGCCTTGGAGAAGGTGGAGACGGTGAAGTCGGTCATCAACACATCGGTGACGACGTCCTTGTTGAGCAGGTTGCGCGAGACAAGCTCTTGGACGATCTGAAGATCGGCGAAGCTCTTCTGCGGGCTGGACATCGGGAACATCGCGTCGCCCGCTTGGCCACCGATCTTCTGGCCGATGGTCTCCAGCGCTTTGACGTAGCTCGCTGAATCAACGCGCACGCTGCTGAGCGAGGGGATCGTCATGTTGACGACGTTGTCGAGACCCTTCTCAGCGCCGGTGCCGGTGCGCGGCGACTGGAACAAGTTGTTGAGCAGGATCGACGAGGGGAGCATCGAGGAGAAGGTCTCCACTTTGCCGATGCGCTTGGAGTTCTTCGAGTGAGCCGCAATCATCGAGGGCTCACCGATGTCGCACATCAGCTGCTTCGCGAGAGCACCAACCTTCTTCTCCTTGACGGCTTTGTCCACGCGACCCTTGGCGGCCGCCTTGGTACCAGCGATCACGAGTAGCTCCAGATCGTCAGCGCGCTTCACCTGGCTGAAGAGCCGGTTGAACAGCGCTTGATCGCTACCCGGGTTGGGCATCGAGAACCAGGTGGAGCCCCAGTTGGCCCAGGAATCATGAAGCTCCTTCATCAGCGGACCGCCGGTGGTGTGGCAGTCAATGCAACCAAACGCAGCCGGCGCACCATTGGCCGGTCCGTCCGTCTTGACCTGGGAGCCGTCGCCCTCCTGAACCCACTGGCCGTCGGAGAGATCGTAGTAGGCGTAGGCCTGCTTGGCCTCGTTGAACGCCATGATCTCGATGAAGGTCTCGCTGATGCCTTCACCGCTGCCGAGCGTGCTGATGAACATCTTCTCGGCCTTACCGTCCCCGGTGTCCACCGCGATGACGAAGCGGAACGGTGTGGCCTTGCCCTCGTTCAGATCGCCCTCTTCGCTCACCACGAACACGTTGGTCTTGAGCTTGGTGTCAGCGGCGAGCACGTCGAGCACGCCGGTGAGGGTGGTGGGGCACTTACCGTCTTTGCCCTTGGTCTTTTGAACCTTGTTTTTGACCAAGATCGAGCAGCCGCCTGCCAGAACCGTCTTGGCAAACGGGTCGTTGATAGCCGCCGTGGCGTCCTGCTCGTCCCCCTCGACCGGATCGCTCTCGCTTTCACAACCGGGAGCTGCAGCCATGATTGCTGCGAGACCACTGACAAGCAGGGAGCGGGAGATGAAACTCGTTTTCATTGGGTATTCCTCGGAGATTGAGCAGAACGAAAGGGGAATTTGTTGCTTACTTGCCGAGCTCTTCATCGTGAACGATGGGCATCGGGTTGGCGTCTTGGTTGAACATCACGTGAGCGGCGTCTTTGCGCAGTTGCGAGCGCGACTTGAGTTCGTCGCGGCCCTGCACCGTCTGCAGCTTGGTGGCGTCTTCCTTCAACAGCGTCGCCATCGTGCCGAGGTAGGCCGTGCGCGCCGACTTGACCGCCTCGAGCGAGGCAGCGTCATCGAGCAACACCTTGCCGTACTCGCGGCGTGCACCCGGCGGATAAACCGAGTCGACGCGGGCGCGGAGGAAGGCGCGCAGATGGCCGTCCACCTTGGTCACGTCAGTCGGTAGGCCCATGGTTGCTGGCGCGTACAGATCACAGCGGGCCTTCGAGAAGATGTCGTTGCGATCGTCGAGCAGACGCACCGCGATCGTCGTCTTCTGCGAAACCACCTTCTTCTTGATCAGCGAGGTCTCGATGCGCTTGTCCATGTCCGAGCGGACCGGCATCAAGATCGGGAAGACATCGGTGCTGTAGGAAATAGGCGGCTGGAAAGAGCCACCGGCGACAGCGCCCGGATCGACGAACAGCTCGAGCGGGACGGTGGAGAAGGCGCTGGCGTATTGCAGCTCGGTCTCGCAGAAGACGCTCTTCAGCAGATTCTTCACGCCTCCGGGCTGGTCCCCGTCGATCGTCGCTTGCACGAAGCCAAGCCTGGGATCGGTGGCATAGCCCTCGTTCCAAACGCGCATACCGGCGATGATGATCTTCTCGAAGTCGTTGGCCAGGCTGAGCCGCGCGTGCTTGCCGTCGATCGATACAGCCTCGTTGACGATCGAGCGGGTCTCCCCCGTCAGCTTGGAAGCGGACTCGGGCAGCGTCTTGTGCGTGCTCACCCAGTTGGTCCATGGCTCGTGCATCTCGTTGAACAGCGGCCCCATGTTCTTGTGGCAGTTGTTGCACTGGCGGTCGGCCGACTTCTTCGAGCTCAGCCGCTTCTTGGCCGGGTCTTTGGTGTAGACGTAAATCGAGCCGTCCGGACGAAGCTGGATGCGCTGCAAGATGCCCGGCGCCTTCGGATCGGCGCTGGGCGTCATTAGGTAGAAGTTGTACAGGCCGGTCTTGCGATCGAGCGCCATCACCTCGACCCGATCGAACACCATCGGATCGCCCTTGCCGGCGTTGGGCACGTCGGGCGAGCTGAAGAGCGCCGCCATCAGGCTGAAGGACTGATATTGCGGCTCACCGTTGTTCGGCATGTCACCGGTGTTGCAACCGGTGATCACCGCGCGCGGCATCAAGCCCTCCACTTCCTCGGTGGCGCCGGTTGCGCGCGTGGAGCTCTCTTCGACCACGAAGATCTCCTTCGTGTCTTGTCGCTTGCACGCGCGCCCCATGCCGAAGAGCGTCTCGAACTCGGCCCAATTGCGCGGCACTTTGTCGAGATGACCGTTGAGCACGTCCGCCACTCGGTCATCACCGAACAGCGTCTTGGTCTCGGTCACGTCGAGCTCGTCACCGGTCTCGACGCTGTCTTCGTCGTCGCAGCCGCCGCCGGCGCCCAACATAAGCGCTGCCGCGAGCAAGCCGGCAGCGCGCAAGCCTTTGGAGCGAAGGAAGGAAGAACTAAACATCAAGGACCCCTATTCCGCCGGAGGCGGATGCAGCAATCACTTCGCCGGAGGCGGATGCAGCAATCACTTCGAGGTCTTGGTGAAGGCCTTGCAGAACTCGCTCGTCTTCTTGGAGCAGGAGCCTGCCGTCTCCACCGCGCGGAGCGGAGCCGTGAGCACGATGTCCTTGCCGTAACGCTCGTTGCAGAAGGCTTGGATGTTCTCCGAGTAATCGAGGCTGGTCTCGAGATCGCTGCGCTCCGAAGCGGGCACCTCACACAGCGTCATCTGCGCGTAATCCTGGCCGTCCACCTTTACGCGGCGGCAGCCGGGGGGCAGCGCGTCCTTCGAGCTCCAGGTGCCCTGGAGGAAGCCGGGCAGCGCGTCGGGGAGAGCCGTGTAAGCGCAGCCGCACTCATCATTGGCGCGCACGGTGACCTGCGCGATGTGCGGATCACTCATGCGCCAATCCACGCCGCCGTGCTCGAGGTTGTCCACGGCCATACAAGCGACCAAGTCCTTGTAGGTCTGGTAGTTGGCCGCCTTGGTGGTGGGGATCTTCACGCCGAGCTTGGTGACCTTGCTCCAAGCCGTCTTGTTGCTCAGGTCTTGGCCGCGGCAAGCGGTACGGAGCTTCTCGGCGTTGGCCGAATTCGCCGGATCCGTGCTGGCGAGGAAACAAGCGGCCTGACGCTCGTCATTGACGTCCTTGGGAGCGTTCATCGCGTCCACCACCAGCGTGGTGGCTGCACCGCGCGAGTTGAACTGGCCCTTCATGCGGATGAGGTCCTTGGAGATGGGAGCGTTGGCGTTCTCCTTCTTGGCGAGCTCCTTCGCCAGCTTGGCGTCGAGCACCGTGTCGTCGGTCACGTCCATGTAGACCGAGGTGAAGAAGCAGTAGAGCGGCGCTGCCGGATCGATGTCGGCGTAGGTGTCGGCGCGCTTGCCGTTGGAGAGAGCGAAGTACTCGCAGTACTCCTGGCCGCGATCCTCTGCGCCATCCACGCCGGGGCGGTCACCACACTGCCAACGCACCACACCGTCAGCCAACTCTTGCGGGCGAACCGCGATGTGCCGCTGGATGTTCTCCGAGCAAAGGCCCGCGAGCTCCCAGGGCGTGGTGGCTCCCTCGGGGACCACGTTCTGCTCGTCCCCAGTCTCAACCGAGTCCTCCTCACAACCGGGCGACAAGAAGGCCAACCCAGCCATCGCAAAGGAGAGAAGCCCGATAGAACCAGCAGCGCGGCGAGCGATCTTCATGGTGTGCATCCTTATGTGGTCCCCCGTTAAGCATGGCCCGTACCAGCCGGCCAGCATGGACAAGAATCTGACCACGTTACTACGTAAGTTACCAAGATCTCAATAGGTACCCAAGTTACCTACATCAACTTTCATTGACCGATGTTGTAAGAGCCTGGATAGGTGGATCATCTAGTCACCGGTGATTCTTACCCACCTTGTCTCCAACCGAGCGGATCTGGCTGCCCCCGAGGTGCTGGAGTAACAAACGCCATGCTCGAAGACAGACTGCGCGACTGCCTGACGTTCGACGACGTATTGCTGGTTCCCGCCTACAGCGAGGTGCTCCCGGCCGAGGTCGACACAAAGTCCAAGCTCAGCCGCACCATCGAGCTGAATATCCCCTTCGTCTCGGCGGCGATGGATTCGGTCACCGAAGGTCGCGCCGCCATCGCCATGGCCCGCGCCGGCGGGCTCGGCATCATCCACAAGAACCTCAAGCCGGCCGAACAAGCCCGTGAAGTCGAGCGGGTCAAACGCGCCGAGAGCGGAATGATCGGCGCGCCGATCACCGTCCGCCCCAACCAGTCGCTGAAAGAAGCGCTCGACGTGATGAACGATCACGACATCAGCGGCGTACCCGTGGTGGACGGCGGGATGCCGGTGGGCATCCTCACCGCGCGCGATCTGCGCTTCGCGCAGAACCTCGATCAAGAGGTGGCTGGCCTGATGACGAAGGACCTCGTCACCGTGCCGCCCGGCGTCTCCAACGAGGCCGCCAAAGAGCTTTTGCACAAGCACCGCATCGAGAAGCTGCTGGTGGTCGACGCCGCCGGCAAGCTGGTTGGCCTGATCACGATCAAGGATCTGCTGCAGGCCGATCGCAATCCCAACGCCCTCAAAGACGAGCACGGCCGACTGCGCGTCGGCGCGGCGATCGGCCCGGGCCCCGACCGTGAAGAACGGCTCGACGCGCTGGTCGCCGCCGGCGTCGACGTGATCGTGGTGGACACCGCGCACGGCCACTCCAAAGGCGTGATCGACGCCGTGCGCGCCTGCAAACAGAAGTACCCGTCGCTGCAGGTGATCGCCGGCAACATCGCCACCGCCGAGGCCACCGAGGCCTTGATCGAAGCAGGCGCTGACGGCGTGAAGGTCGGTATCGGGCCGGGCAGCATCTGCACCACGCGCGTGGTCGCCGGCGTGGGCGTACCGCAAATCACCGCCATCGCCGACTGCGTGCGCGTGGCCGATCGTTACGGTGTACCGGTGATCGCCGACGGCGGGATCAAGTACTCGGGCGACGTCACCAAGGCGATCGCCGCGGGTGCGGCCTGCGTGATGATCGGCTCGCTATTCGCCGGCACCGACGAAGCCCCCGGCGAGCTCGTGCTGTTCCAAGGCCGCAGCTACAAGTCGTATCGCGGCATGGGCTCGCTCGGCGCCATGCGCAAAGGCAGCAAAGATCGCTACGGCCAATCCGGCTCCGCCGACGAGAAGCTCGTGCCCGAAGGGATCGAAGGTCGCGTGCCCTACCGCGGCTCGCTCACCAACATCCTCTATCAACTGGTCGGCGGTCTGCGCTCCGGCATGGGCTACACCGGCTCACGCACCATCAACGATCTGCGCACCCAAGCGCGCTTCGTGAAAATCACCTCGCAAGGCCTGCGCGAGAGCCACGTGCACGACGTGATCATCACCGAAGAAGCGCCCAACTACCGCAGCTCGTAGAAGTCACTGGAACTACGCGAGCGCCTCCAAGTACTCGTAGCGACGAAGGAAGCCCTCCAGCCATTTGCACGGCTTGTGCCAGTGGGCATCACCGTAGAAGCGCCCCACTACCCCGGCTCGTGGAGAACTTGCACCAGTTCATCCGCCCACAGGAGTGGACTTCCAGGTAAGGTTTGCAAAGTTCGGTTCGCCGAGCGCGGCGCCACTGGCGACGTGACGCCGGTTCGGCTCTCTCACAGAAAGGTCGCATGCGATGGATTTCGAAGAGTACCTAACGGTCACGTCAGACCCGGAGACGCGCGCCGCGAGGTACGAAGAGCTGATCAACGCCTACTACGATTGGTCGACCTCGGCGTTCCCAGAGATGTGGGGCAGCAGCCTTCACTTCGCGGTGTACGAGGGGACCGAGACCTTTCTGCAGGCCTGCGAGAATCAGGAGCGCTTCCTCCTGAAGGAGCTCGGACTCGACGCCACCATGAAGGTGCTCGATCTCGGCAGCGGCCTCGGCGGGCCAGCGTGCTTCATGGCGCGCGAGTCGGGGGCGTTCATACAAGGCATCGATCTGTCGACGCGGAGGGCCGGGCTCGCGACCGAGAAGGCGAAGACCGAGGGGCTCGCCGAGCGCACCAACTTCATGGTCGCGAGCGCCACGAAGCTGCCGTTTCCCGACGAGACCTTCGACGCTTCGTACTCCACCGAGGTCGCCGCGCATGTCCCGAACAAGATGGAGTTTTTCAACTCGGCGTATCGGGTGTTGAAACCGGGCGGACATTTTGTCGGGTGGGACTGGGTGAAGAAGCACGTCCCGCAGTCGGCGGACGAGCAAGAGCCGATCGACGCGCTCTGCAAGTTCCACGGCATCGCAGCGCTCCTCACGGCCGACGAGCTCAAGGCACACCTCGCGGAGGCCGGCTTCGAGATCGTGGAGTTCCGCGACCTCGCCGAGAAGAGCGCCAAGCCGTGGTGGCACGAGATCGGGCGGCGAAACGCGATCGCGCGCATGCTCTCGAAAGAAAAACGCACAGGGGAGGTGGAGATCCTCCTGAAGACCGCGGAAGCCCTCGTGCGCGGCGGTGAGCGCGGGATCCTCACGCCACTGCAATTCTGGAAGGTGAAGAAGCCAGGCTGAGGCGGAGCGCATCCTCGCGCGGTGCCTCCGGGCCCTCGCGTAAGAGCGGCTGCTCGAAGCTCCCGCGCACGGGCGGTGCTCGGGGTAAGCTCCGGCTCTTCGTTGAGGGCGCACGATTTCGAGAGGACGAGGAACGTGAGGGCAGTGACAAGGACGGTGGCGCTCGTGCGGCGCCAGGATCGGCTGCTCGCGAGTTTGCGGCTGGGGCTCGTGCTGCTCGCTGGATGCGCTGTCGCGGAGGCTCCGCGTTGTCCCAGCGTCTACTCGCCTCCATGCACTGCCGCTGCGCCGAGCAGCAGCGCGGGCGCAGAGCCACCGCCCGCTGCAGCGCCGCCCGGGCCGCTGGCCAGCGCCTTCGCGGAGACGGCCGGCAAGATCCAAGCGCAGTCGCTCGCGAGCCACGCAGCCTTCGAGCGACTGCGCGTACTCACCGACACCATCGGGCATCGGCTCTCCGGCACGCCGCAACTGGACCGCGCGATCGAGTGGGCCAAGCGTGAGTTCGAGAAAGACGCTCAGGAGAACGTCCACACCGAGAAGGTGATGGTGCCGCATTGGAAACGCGGTGTGGAGCGCGGCTATCTGTTTGCGACAGCCTCGCAAGAGGTGAAGGTGTTGGGCCTCGGCGGCACAGTGCCCACGCCGAAGGGGGGCATCACGGCGAAGGTGATCGTGATCGCTTCGTTCGAGGAGCTGGAGCAGCGCGCGAGCGAAGTGAAGGGCGCCATCGTGCTCTACAACGTGCCGATGCCGGCCTTCGATGAGGAGAAGGGCTCTGGCTACGGCGGGGTTGCCAAATACCGCTCCGAAGGTCCTTCGCGTGCGGCCAAGCTCGGCGCCAAGGCGGTGCTGATGCGCTCGGTGACCGCGCACAGTTTGAGCACGCTGCACACCGGCGCCCTGCGCTACGCCAAGGACGTCGAGAAGATCCCCGCCGCTGCGATCACCACCGAGTCGGCCGATCTCCTGGCCCGCCTCGTTGCGCACGGCGAACAGGTTCGCTTCAAGCTCGAGCTCGACAGCCAGACCCTGACCGACGCTCCCAGCGCCAACGTGATCGCCGAGATCGTCGGGCGCGAGAAGCCGGACGAGATGGTGCTGATCGGCGCGCACCTCGACTCGTGGGATCTCGGGCAAGGCGCGCATGACGACGGCGCAGGCTGCGTGATGCTGATGCAGGCCCTCGCCGATTTGCGCAAGCTCGGCCTGCGCCCGCGCAGAACCATTCGTGCGGTGCTCTTCACCAACGAGGAGAACGGGCTCAAAGGCGCTTTGGCCTACGGAGAAGCGCACAAGGCCGAGCTGCCAAAGATCGTCGCCGCGTTCGAAGCCGATATCGGCGGCTTTGCGCCGCGCGGGCTCACCGTGGAGACGGCCAAGGAGAAGCAGCCGGTGATCCTCCCGCGCGTGCAAGACCTGATGCAGCTGATGGCGCCGCTCGGCGCTTCGCGCGTGATCCCCGAGTTCTCCGGCGCCGATCTGATCCCGCTCACCAAAGGCGGCGTGCTCGGCCTGGGCCTGCTCACGGACCACCGCCGCTACTTCGACATTCACCACACCGAGGCCGATACCCTCGACAAAGTCGACCCCGACGACCTCGCCAAGAACACAGCCTTCGTCGCAACGTTGGCCTACGTGATCGCCGACGCTGAAGAGCGGCTCGACCGACCGTAGCGGCCTACTTCATCGGAAAGCCGGCGGAGAAGCGGCTGAGCGCTGCTTCGTATTCGCTGCGCGAGAAGTAGAAGTCGCGCAGGTCGGGGAAGTCGCTGGTGGGCTCGGGAGGAGGGCCAGGCTTGGGCTTGAAGGCGTTGCCTTCGGACCCGATGTTCGACCAAACGACGCACTCCTCCAAGGTGCTCACCAAGACGGCGATCGCGCCGCAACCGAGGTCGCCACATTCGCCGCAGACGTAAAGCGGTACGCGGCCCGACGGTAAGCTCGAGCGTTCGCGCAGCCACAACTGGTGCGCGTACTTGCGCTCCACCCGCGCAGTCTGCCAGCCGAACACCGAAGGAGGCTGATAGCCCTCATTGCCAACCATCGCGGAAAGCGAGCGGCGATTGACGGTGAAGTCGAAGAAGCGCTGCTCGCGGCCCGGCGAGACCGCCTCTACGAAGTCGAGCTTGTCGTAGTCCGCCTTGGGCTTCATTGCCCGGTCAATGCTTTCACGGACTTGCATCCGACTCTAGCGCAGGGCTAACAAGTCTTATGGACCTCGTCTCCCTTTGCCCGCTACGGGTTGCGAGCACCGTCTGGCAGAGAAAGGGCCAGCGCGCGCTCACCGTCGTGTGCAAAGGCACGTTCAAGCTGACGCCGGGCGAGCTGACACTGGCGGATGAACAAGAGCCGATCCTCAAGCAGGACCTTCACCACGGTAACGAGCCCACGCGCAGTTTGCGTGTGGCGGGCGAGCTCGCACCGATCAAGCAACGCTTCGACGTGGTGCTGATCGGCAGCGCCTTCGCTCCCAACGCTGAGCTCGTGCGCTCGCTCGTGGTGCGCCTTTCACTCGCTGGGCTGCGCAAATCCTTCGAGGTCTACGGAGACCGCTTCGTCGATGCGCAGGGTGTGCTCAGCCCGGCCGAGGCCTTCGCGAGCTTGCCGCTCGTGTATGAACGCGCGGCCGGTGGGGAGGGCACGAGCAACCCGGTGGGGCTCTCGCCCGAGCAGCGGGATAGCTGGGGTCGCACGCGGATCCCCAACCTGCTCGCGCTCGGTGCGCAGCTGGGCGGACCGCACGCGCGCCTCGAACCGGTGGGCTTCGGTCCAATTGCGGCCGCGTGGCCTGGCCGCCGCGAAAAGCTGAGCGCGCGCACGGCTACGGCCGCCGGCGCGACCTTCGCGCTGGAGGACGATCTCGAGGCGGGCTTCTTCAACGTCGCGCCGCTCGATCAACAGCTCGACCACCTGCCGGAGGATGCGCAGCTCGAGCTCGAGAACCTCCACCCGGAGGTGCCTTTGCTCAAAGCGCGCATGCCGCGTTTGCAGCCGCAAGCTGTGTTCGAGGGTGGGTCGGGCTCGGAGCTGGTGCCGCTGCGTTGGGACACGCTGCTGATCGATACCGATCAACAGCTTTGCACTGTGCTGTGGCGAGGTCACGTGCGCGCGGAACGAGAAGGGGGTCGCATCGTTGTTTCGCTCGATGAACGTTTGACGACGCTGACCTTGTCGCTGCAAGCGATCGATGAAGCGACCTCGCTACCACCCGAGCGAACGCCGCAACCTTCGTTGCCTTTCCCAGCGCCGTCGCAGCCGCCACCCAAACCTTCGGCGCCAACGGTGCAACCGCCTGCCAGGCTGCCTGCCGTACCGCTTGCACCGCTGGCTATGCAACCTCCGCGGCAGCCGATGCAACCTCCGCTTGCGCCGCTGGCGCTCCAGCCTCCGCTGCCGCCTGCTCAGGCGCCGCTCGCACCGCCGGCTATGCCGTCGCAACCAGCGTTGCAGCCAACGGCGCTGCAACCTCCCGCGCGCTTTGGTGCGGTGTTGCAACCGGTTCCGGTCAGCCCACCTTCGCACGCGGGGAGCGCCGGTTCACAGGGGCTGCGCGCCGCCTCCGACGCAGCAGCCGATCCAGTAGGCCGGCCAGTGGCGCGCGTAGCCGAGCTTCCCGAGAGCACGCTGCAAGCCGATGAGGTGTTGCAACTGTTGTGGTTCGCCGAAGCGCAAATGCCGCGGCTGCGCCGCAAGCCTGCGTTCCGACCTTTGCTTGCTGCGCTCGACGAGCGCCCGCTGGACGCCGAGGTGGATGACCCCGCGCTCGCGGCCTCGCCCGCGTTGGTGGAAGATCGCCGCGAGGTCTCCGAGCTGCTCTTGCGCGGCGCAGTGTGCAATGAGGAGCAACTCGAGCAGGCGCTGGGCCGCGGCGTGCGCGAGGGTCACAAATTCGCGGCATTGCTCGAGCTGTTCGAGGGCGAGTTGAGCTTTCCCTTCGATGATCTGGAGCGCCTCAAGCTGACCATGGCCACGGTGGCGCCGTTCGTTACGCCGGCGGATGAGGCGCTGCGCACCGCGCTGCAAACCAGCAAAGACTTCCTCGCGTTGACCGCCCCCAGCTCGACCAACCCGATGGCCGAGGGGCTCTCCAAGCGGCTGCGCGATACCTACCACGCGAGCCCGCGACCCACCGCCGCAGGCTACGTAGAGACGCAGGTCGAGCGCGCGCTGCTCGAGCAACGGCACTACCAACGGCGGCTTTTGCACGGCGCCAAACAGCTGCGCGCGGTGCTCGGGCAAGGCGCGCATGCGGCGCCGGTCTACCTACCCGAAGAGCTGGCCTTCCAACTGCCGTTGCACCCTCGCTTCAAGGCCCGGCTGATCGCCGAGGTACATCCGCGGGTCGATCATCTCGAGTCCCACGCTGTCTCGCTCAAGGCCGTCGCGCTAGCTTGGATCTTCCGCACGCCGAGCAGCAAAGCCCGGCGCTGAGCGTTCGCGCGGCCCGAGCTAGGGCTTCGGATCGCGCGGCATGGTTGGTTGTACCAACGGCGCTTCACGCGCCTCCTTCGGCGTCTTCGGTTTGGGCGCTTGGCCTTCACCGGGCTCGCCGTCCACGTTGATATGCACGGTGGTTCCGCGGATGGTCACGCCCGCACCGTCCACGCGAATAAAGCCGCCTGGCCCGACCAGCGTCACATCCTGCGCGCCGGCGGTGAACACGTCCCCCGCGCGAATCGAAAGGCTGGTGCCGGTGTGAACGGCGTAGCGGCCAACCTTCTCCTGTCGAGCCCCACCAATGATCAACGACGAGTTGCCACCAACGCGCGTCACTTGATCACTATCCACGGTGCTGCCGACGTCTCGCCTCACCAACGTCGTCGCGTCGCCGCCGACCTTATGGTCCTCGTCCTTGGCGACATAGCGTTGCGCGAGGTACTCGGTGCGGTGCGTTGCATTCGAGCGCACCAGCTGTAGCCGGTCATCATCGACGAAGGTCGTGCGCCGGCCGGAGATCAGCTCGTGCCGCGTCTGCCGAGTCACTTCGAAGCGGCGGCCCTCGGTGGTGTCGGTCTCGCGGCTGCCCACGTCCTTGCGACGATCGCGGAGCACGGTGATCGTCTCATCGTTTTTGACCAACTTGCGCAGGTTCTTTTCGGCTTGGACGTACACGAGCTCCTCGCCCTTGCGATCGTCGAAGCGCAGCTCATTGAAGCCGTTACCGCCGAGCGAGGCCTGGCTCTTCCAGCCGCTGACAACCGACTCCTCCGGCAAGCGATACGGCACCGGTTGCAAACCATCGAACACGCGACCCGCGACGATCGGCAAATCGGGATCGGCGTTCTCGAAGATCACCAGCACCTCTTGGCCCATCCGCGGCAAGACGCTGAAGCCGTAGCCCGCGCCGCCCCCACCGTGACTGACGCGCATCCAACAGGAGCTCGTCTCATCGAAGCGCCCTTCGCGATCCCACGGAAACTGCAGGCGTACACGGCCGAATTCGTCGGTGTGGATCTCCTGGCCGGCGGGCCCCACCACCACCGCGACCTCCACGCCGTGGGCCACCGGCTTGGGCGTACGCGGCAAAGGACGCACCGGACGATCGGCGTAGGCGGCCTCCACCCGGACGCTCCAACGCTCGCGCGGTCCGCCCTCGAGATGCGCCGCCGTTACGATCAACGGGCGCCCCTCGGCGAGCTCAGGGTGGGGATGACCGCTTAGTCGAAAGACGCTCGCCGGCAAAAGATCGAAAGCGTTCGAGTCGAAATGCACCGCGTGTTGCTCGCTGAGATGCGCGTCGCGCAACAGCTCGGCGCGCTGCTCGCCTGCCGTGAGCAAACGACGCGCGACACCGCGGTCGTCAGCGGCAGGCGTTTGCTCAGCGGCGTTGCCTTCGACCAAGAAGGCGCCGGGCACGTAATGGTATTGCTCATAGCCGCCCGGAACGCTGGGCTCCGCCGTTGCAAACAAGCCGAAGCTGGGTGCTCGGTGATCGAAGTCGCGCAGGGTCACGAGCGAGGGCGTCACGCGCCGCTCGAGCCGTACTTCCCGGGCGAACTCGGCGTTGTTGACCATCGTCGCATCGGCCACCACCTCGAGCGGCTCGGCCCGCAACGGAGCGTGCTCCGGCGTGTCGTGGAGCACCAACAGCGAGCGACCTTCCGAGCCGTCGAAGGCATAACTGATGCCGGCCTCTTCGAGCAGCCGCGAGAGGAAGTGGAAGTCCGATTCACCGTATTGCACCTTGTATTCGAGCGGCCGGTGCTCGCGCTCGAGCACCCAACGATGTTCGATCTGCCACTCCTCGAGCAGCGTGCCCACGATCTCCGGGATGCTCTTGTGTTGGTGTACGCGGTAGCCGCTGCGTTGCGTGGTCACCCACAGCCGCGGCACCAACACGAGCGCATACGTCGAGACGGCGGTTGGATCGGGGTGCAACTGTGAGGCCGCTGCGATCAGCCCGTCGAAGCTCCGCTCCGAGCGACCGACGTTCACCACCAGCTTGGCTGCCCGGCCCGTCCAATTCGAAAGCTCTACGCTGGGATCGGCGGAGTGCACCGTGACACGCGCCTCGAACAGGCCGCTCAAACGCGTAGCCAACTCGAAGCGTTGCACCGTGAGCGCCGCACCGTCTTCCAGCGTGAGTTGAACCGTGGACTCGATCATTGAGCCTCGAGCCGACGGCCTTGAATACGCGCCGCGGCCTTGGAGATTTGTTCACGCCACTGCTCGCCCACCAGCACCTTGGTGCGGACGCTGAACTCACAGATTACGTCGACGAGATCGGGACCGCTAAACTGCTCGAGCTCGAACGGCTCGATTGAACGATCGAAGCTCACCGAAGCTCCCGGCGCGAGCTTGACCAACGTCTCATCCTTCTCCTCCGGCGAAGCGCAACCGGGACAACGATTGGCGTACGCAAAGTTCGAAGGATCAGCGCCGTCTGCGAACTTCACTGCTACGCCGTTGTGGCGCATTTTCACGAAGGGCAGCGCGATCTCGACCGGCAACGCATTGTCGATCGCCACGCGCAACAGCACCTCGGCACCGGTGTAGCTGAGGGTCGCGCCCGGCGCAGGCTCTACGCGGATTGAGAAGACGGGTTCATCCATGGGGTGACTCCATTCACGAGGCAGAGACAATCAAGTAGGCGGCCGAACGACTTTGCAGCGGATCCTGCGTCCGAGCCTGCGGGTGAGTAGCTGTTGCACCTCGATCGCGATGCAATAGCCATGACGCACGCGCCTTCGATGTTGCGAGTGCGTCGACATGATGGTGACGTCGGGACCGCTGCCAGCAGTGCCCAACGCGTCGATGTCGATCGGCGGATCGCTGCCACCGTCCGGGCGGATGTAGACAATCTGCTCGGCGGCCTCGTTCGAGTAGCCGTACTCGTCGGGCAGACCGAAGCAGTGCCCGTGCTCATGCGAGTAGGTCCAGTCGCGCGTTGCCCAGTCGACTCGCATCTTGAAGTCGCCGGTCACGTGCGGGCGCCCCGAGTCGAGCGAGCTTGGAACCGTCTGGAAGAGCTCCACCGTGTAATGCTGGCCTGAGCTGACGAGCGGCGCCTCGAACTCGACCGGTAGCTGCTGTTTGCCGCACTCCGGATCGTCGATCTCGATCGTGATCTTGCCGTTCCACGACTCGACGCCCTTCACGAGCTCACGTTCCGCGAGCTGGATATGCTCAGCGGCGGTGCTGCCGAAGCCGACGACTTTGTAGCGCATGACCACGCGAATGCGCCGCGACTTGAGCAACACCTGCAGCAGGTAGCGCCTTTGGCGACCACCGCCTTCGGCTTGGCCATCCACGATGCGCCGCGAGTAGCGGTTGCTCGCGTTGACGCTGATTTCACCTTGGTAGTCCTCGCACCAACAGCAAACACCGCTAGCCGTGGTGATCGGCCCGGAGGCGCTCGGCCCGCTGGAGGGGGAGTTCGGTGCCGGTTTGGCTCCCATCAGTCGGTCCTCTCGCTCGCCTTGAGCACAGCTTCGATCCAAATCATGGCGCGCCTCTCGAGCCGTTCAGCTACGCGGGCAGGTGCACGCTCGGCTTGGTTGGTTGGTTGCAATGTGCGCTGAATCCAGGGCAAAAACGGATCTCGCTCGAAGGCGTGGCCGAAGGCAAAGCCGAGCGCGACGACCACGAAGCCTGCCCGCGGCTGATCGAAACCGAGCGCCTGCGCTTTCTCGAGACCACCTGCAACGGCGCTCGAGAGCGCTACGTCGCCCAGCGCTTTGACCTTCTCGGGGTGCACCTCGCGCAGCAGCTGCTCGAGATCGTGCGCCAGCGACGCGCGTTCGAATTGCCGCGGCCCACTGGCAACCGCGTGCAGCCGCTCCAGCGCAGCGCGCGCGCTTGGTTGGACGCGCTCGACGTAGCTGGCCACGCGCGAATGCAGCGCGTCCGCTTTGTCCATCGGGCTCCAGAACTGCTCCGAGCCCAGCGTCTCGGCCGCCCACGGGTACTGCGGGTCCGAGTCGAACTCGGCGCCGAGCGCGATCGACGTCTCGAGAAAAAAGCGCACAGCGCCGCGTTGAACGAAGCCATGAGTGGCCGCTCGCTCGATGGTTTGGCGCACCGCGCGCTCGAGCTCTTCGTCGCTCAGCGTCTTGCACAAACGCGGCGAATAGCTCCACGCTCGCTCGACCAGCTCGTCGACGAATTGATCGAAGGCACGCCGCTCGAAGGCCTGGACGAGTTCGTTGCGCACCGTCAGCATGCGGCCTCGCCTCCCGCAAAGCGCGTGAGCCCTCGCCGCGGATCTTCCACCAATACAGCTTGGAATGGCTGCAAAAAGTCCGAACTTTGGCGCGGAGCAGCCGACGCAAGGAAGACGCTGGCCACGCCTGGATCGTAAAAGCGGAAGTAGAGCTTCTCGCCGGTGTCATCGCTGAGGACGACCAGAAAGCGACGTAGATGACGCCGCGCAGCGTCCAAATCATCGGCGCGGCTAGCGACGAAGATGCCCCAGCGGGAGCCGTAGCCTTCGAGCAGCAACGCCTCGAGCAAAGCCGAGTCCTCACGCAGCGGCCCGACGATCAGCGGGGCGACCTCGCTCATCGATTCACCGCGCGCTCCGTCGAAAAGGCTGCGCGACACCTCGACGTTCTCGCGCAAGAGCTGCTGAATGCGCCGACTGCGCGCGCCATCGAGCACGGCGTAGAGGCGCGCGCTGCGAGCTTCGGCGCGCAGCTCAGACAAGGCTTGATCGCGAGCGGCCTGCAGCGCCGCACGTTGCTGCTCGTGCCGCTTGGCGAGCGCCGGATCGATCGGCTCCGCTTCGTCTTCCTCCTCGGCATCGAGGACAGCGACCTTCGGCTTGCGCACGCCGCCTTCGACGTGCACCAAGAGGTCCGTCTGCCCCGCGCGAATCCAACTACCGTGGGGCACCGGCGCTTGCGTCACAAGCTGGCCTTGCAGCCGCGTTCCCCCGCTCGAGCCGAGATCCGTCAGCTCGCAGGCGCCTTCCTCCCAACGGAGCTTGAAGTGCTTGGCGGCGAGCTCGCGATCGTTCGAAAAGGCCAGATCGCAAAGATCACTGCGGCCGACCACCAACTCGGCGCCCGCTTCGATCAGGGCCTTGCGTCCTTGCGCAGGGCCAAAACGAACCTCAACGATCAGCCGCGCAGCCACGTCGCCTACTCCCCACGCCTGGCTTTGCGCGACTCATCCTTCTCAACCTTGGCCGCACAATCTTCGACGAAGGGCTTGCTCGTGCGCAGCGCGTTGCTCTGCGGGTTGGAGCCGATCACCACTGTGGGATCGCCCACCACCAAAACGCCGCCGTGCGTCGTCGCGTCTCCCACGCGGGCCGCGGGCTTGTCACCGATGAGCACGCTCGGTTCACCTTCGGCCACGGCATCGGGCGGACCGACGCACACCAACGAATCTCCAATCCGAGCAGCCGGCATGAAGCCGATCAGCACGGTAGTTTCACCCGCAGAGACCGGCCCCCCGACGTGCGGCTTGGGACCAGGCTCGACCTTCGGACAGGTATGAAGGTCCGAAATTCTAGCGGCTGCAGGCATGCGTTCCTCCTTGCTTGCTCGGCGATCTCATTGAGCCAACCCCGTCTCGGCGACGTTGTCCGGCGTGGGGCGCACCGGCTCTTCCACCACGGCCTCCACGGCCGCGTCCGGGGTCTGCGGACTTGCGCCGCTGCCTGCTCCGGCCTCACCACCGCTGTTGATGCGCACCAGCGTGCCGCGAATGGTGATGCCCGAACCATCGATGCGGATGAAGCCACCGGGGCCTTTGATCGTCAGATCCTCGGCGGCCTCGATCACCAGCGCGCTGCCCGCCTGCACGTGCATGTCGTCCACCGCCTCGAGCGCGTAGCTCTTGCCCACGACCTCGTGACGGCTCTTACCGACACTGAGCGATTGATCGCCAGTCACCCGCTCGCGGCGCTCCCCGAGGATGTCGAGGTGGCTATTGCCCACCACATGCTCGCGGCGCGATTGACCGATCACCACGTCTTCATCTTGGCCGGTGAAGCGGGTGACGTTGCCGAGCGTGCGCTCGATTTCATTGGCGCTCACCAGCTTGCGCAGCTCACCGCCGATCACCACAGTGCGCGTTTTGTCGGTGATCTCGACGCGACTGCCATGGGTCACCTCGATGCGATCCCCCGCCGTGGTCTCGGTCTCGTCACCGAGCACGAGCTTCTGACGGTCATTGCCGACCGTGATCGTCTCATCGTTTTTCACCAGCTTGCGCAGGTTTTTCTCGGCCTGGACGTAGACAAGCTCCTTGCCCTTGAGGTCCTCGAACATCAGCTCGTTGAAGCCGTTGGACCCCTTCGACGAGTCGCTCTTCCAGGTGGAGCGGGTCTTGTGCTCTGGCAGTTTGTAGGGGACCGTCTGCAGCGCATTGAAGGTGCGCCCAACGATCATCGGCGCGTCTGGGTTGCCGCCCAAGAAGGCCACCAACACCTCGTGCCCGATGCGCGGCAAGACGATCATGCCGTAACCGGTACCCGCCCAACCTTGACTCACCCGCACCCAACAGGAGCTGCGCTCGTCATGACGACCCTCGCGATCCCAGGGGAATTGCACGCGTACCCGACCAAACTCGTCGGTGTGGATCTCCTCGCCCGCCGGCCCAACCACCACCGCCGACTGCACGCCCAGCACGCGCGGCAGCGGCGTCTTACGCAGCGGCCGAAAGCTCGCGCTGGTGAACATCGCCTGTCCAACCATGCTCCATTCGTCGTCGACGTCCCCCTCGAGCCCGAACTCGGTCACGAGCAGTGCGCCGCCCTCGGCGATCTCGTGATGCGGATGACCATCGATGCGAAACACTGTCCCTGGCGTGAGATCGATCGCGTTCGTGGCGAAGCTAACAGTACGCCGATCCATGCGCAGCGACTCCAGCCGCTGCTGGGCGGCGTGATCGATCCAGCGCTGCTCGTGACGCGCCACACCGCGATCATCCGCTACCGGGGTATCGTGGGGAGCTGCGCCCTCACGCAGCGCTACCGCCGGCTCGTAGGAGAACTGCTCGTAGCTAGCCTCCGGCGGGCCAGCCTGGGTTGCACGGCCATAAAGCGGATAGACGGGCTTGCGAAAGTCGTAGTCGCGCACCGTGACGGTGCCCGGCCGCACGGCGTGCGAGAGCTTGACCTTGGTGACGTGCTGGAAGGCGCCGCCGCCGGCAGCTGCGAGTTCAGGCGCTGCGTTCGCGTTCTCGACGTAGGTGAGCGCGCCAGCCGAACGCGGTGCACGCTGCTCGAGCGTGTCCGAGAGTACGAGCCGGGTTTGGCCTTCGTGCTCTGCGAAGCTGAAGGCGACGCCGGCATCCTCGAGCAAGCGCGAGATGAACTGGAAGTCGCTCTCGCCGTATTGCACCTTGAACTCGAGCTCGGGGTACTGCTCCCGAGCGAGCTCCCAAACATGCGGCACCGACCACTCCCCGAGGATCTGCGTAACGATCGCCGGGATCGATAGGTGCTGGAAGATGCGGCTATTGCGTCGATGGCTGAGCAGCCAAACCGCAGGGGCGAACTGCACGCGGTAGCTGCTGACCTCGTTGCTCGCGGCGCGTGAGCCCAGCGCATGCACCTGCTCGATCGAGCTGACCACACCGGTCCACAGCCGCTCGATCGGCAAGAGCGCCCGCGCCAAGGAGGCTTCACCACCGCTCGCAAGTCGGAAGGAGCCCGCGTTGCCGACGATCTGCTCCAGGTCGAGTTGCGGATCCGCGCACGTGACCATCAACTCGATGGCAAAAAGCTCCGAGAGCGCCTCCCGAACACGAAACCGCTGAACCTCGAGCTGCGCTCCGTTTGCGACGATGAACTCTGAAAGGGCCATGCGCACTCCCGTCGAGCGTGGCGCTCGAGCTGCGCAATGCTACGGAAGTGCTGGGCTTTTGGGTAGGGAATGCTTGTCCCGAAAGAGCGGCTCAGAAGGCTTCGTAGCCAATGCTCGCGGTGGGCGAGAGCAAGACGTAGCCCTCTAGGAAAAACATGCGAACGTCGGCGGAGAGCATCAGGCCTTTGCGGCGCACCCCGTCTTCTCCGTAGCCCATCAGCGGGTAGCCGCCCGCGCGCAGGTGGAGTTCACCAGCGAGCGGATTGTTCAAAATCGCGAAACCACCGCCCGCGCCGACGAAGATCTGGTCGAGGAAGGTGAAGTCAACCACGACGCTTGCTCCCGCAAGACCACCAATCCCTCCAATACCGCCAAGATCGCCGCCGTAAACTCCAACCTGCGGCTGGGCATACACACCGATCAGGTCGTTGATCTGTACGCCTACGCGGCCGTCGAAACCGCCAATGCCCATCGTGTAGTTTTCGAGAAAGAGACCGCCGCCGCCGCCGGAGACGCCACCACGAAAGCGCACTCCGTCCTCGTCTACCTCTTCTTCCTCAGGGATTTCGGCGCGACGTGCTTTTGCAGGAGCCTCTGCTGAAGCGGGTGCTCCAGTGGCCGGCGGTTCAGCGGCCGGCGCTACAGCTTCATCGGCCTGGGCGCTGTTTGCGGCCAAAAGCACTGCACCCGTACAAACCAGACCCAACAGCCCAAGCGCTCGATTGCTCATGATTCCTCCAAGTTAGAAAGTTGAAGGGTGCTACGGGTGCCGCCGCGGAAGCTGTCCCGGCCAGCACGAATCCGGCGTTGCGCGGTCGCTGCGATATGTTCACGTCGTGAAGCGCATTAACCCGATCGAAGCGATCGAGCTGCCCCATTGGGGTGAAGGCAGGATCCGCGTTCGCTTCGCTAGTGGTGAATCCACCTTGGTGCACGATATTCTGCCGAGGTGAGAACGATAACGGCGAGCAGCTCGGGCGCGCTGGACCGAGCTTCGTTGGTTGGGCAGTTAAAGTCGTTGGGGATTACGCCGGGGCAGACGCTGATGGTGCATACGAGCATGCGCAAAGTCGGGCCCGTAGCCGATGGCGCAGCTGGGATGCTCGCAGCGCTGTTCGAAGCGTTGGGCCCCTCGGGCAACCTACTCATGGTGCTCTCCGGGTTGGACGAGCCCTTCGACTACCTGCGAACCCCGGTGGATACCGAGGATATGGGCGTCCTACCCGAGGTGTTTCGCACCACCGCGGGCGTCCTCGTCAATGACCATGCGGCGGATCGCTTTGCGGCCTACGGACCGAGGGCGAGCTGGCTGCTCAACCCAACACCGCTGCATCACTATCACGGAAAGGGCTCGGTGCTTGAACGGCTCGTCGAATGCGGCGGCAAGGTACTTCGGCTTGGCGCCTTCCCCGACACGGTCACGCTTACGCACTACGCTGAATACCTATGCAGCATCCCGGCCAAACACTACGTGCGCCGAAGGTATGTGCGCGCCGACATCGGCGAGCAGTGGATTGACAGCCTCGACGACACCGACGGCATCGCCGTATGGTCCAAGGGCGACTACTTCCCTCAGATCTTTCTCGACTATCGCGATACCGGCGCAGTCAGTCTCGGCCCGGTGGGAGCGTGCACCGCAGAGCTCTTCGACGCGAGCGCCTTCACCGACTTCGCCGTCACCTGGATGGATCAGCACCTCGTCGGCGAGGAGCGCATTGACCGTTACTGACGGCGTTACTCGTCGTCGGTGTGCGGCGCTGGCGTGAGGTTGAGGCGCCTCACGATGAACGCGTGAATCGCATACACGACGGGGGTGAGGAGCACGGCGACCGCGACCTTGATGATGTACTCGCGCAGGATCTTGGCGGCGATCCAGCCAGCGGTTTTGTCCGCCACACCGCCCCAAAAGATCGTGTTGATGACCGCCGTGTCCACCAGCTGCGAGATCAACGTGGAGCCGGTAGCACGCAGCCACAGGTGATTGCCCTTGGTCATTCGCTTCCAAAAGTGGAAGACCTGGATATCCAGAATTTGGCCGAGCAAGTAGGCGACGATCGAGGCGATGAAGAGCTTGGAGCTACCGCCGAAGATCTTGGCGTACTCGCCTTCGAGGAAGTAGCTCTCGGGATCGGTGGGTAACGCAGTGGTGATGACCAAAGCGATGTATGCCAGCGTTGCCATGCCGGCGCCTACCCCAGTGATGAAGCGTGCGCCGCGCTTGCCGTAGAAGTCGTTGATCACGTCGGTGAGCAGAAAGGTCACCGGGAAAAGCACCATGCCCACGCTCACCGGCCCAACCGGGCTGGCGAACGCCTTACCGCCCGTTACGTCACCGAGCACGAGGCAGGTGACGAAGATCCCCGTGAGTACGACGTACAGCAGCACCTCGGTGGAAAGCACCCGATTGACGTCGGACGGCCCGACACTGCGCATCGTTCGTTCGGTGGCGCTGGGTGTGGTGGGCTTGGACGGGGATTCCACCGCCCGTTTCTACCAGAGATCGTCGGAGGTGCAGCCCTAGAGGGCTGCAGTCGCAGGGTCTGGGCCTAGGAAGACATTTTGCTTACGAACGGCTTGACCGAGACCATGCCGTTCTGCCATGTTGCGCGGCGGAGAGGTGTCCGAGTGGCCGAAGGAGCCTGATTCGAAATCAGGTGTACCCTCACGGGTACCGCGGGTTCGAATCCCGCTCTCTCCGCCAGATGTCCGAAGCAAGTAGGCGCACTCGTCAAACGGTGCGTCGCTTCTACTTGCTGGCTGGTCGCCGTCGTGCGATTCGGGCGGTGTTACGTGCAGCACCTGGAGAGGTGACCGAGTGGTCGAAGGTGCATGATTGGAAATCATGTGAACCGGCAACGGTTCCGCGGGTTCGAATCCCGCCCTCTCCGCAAATAACCCCGGCTGAGCCAACCAAGCGGAGGCCCTTCAACGGACGCGCTCGAAGGTGAGTTCACCCTTCTCCGGGTCTTCCATCACCAGGACGCCTTCCTCCAGCCGAACCTGCAGCTTCTTGTCGGCGCTGGTGATGTAGAAGCGTCCGTCGCCCAGCGACTTGATCTCGCAGGCCGCGTCGATCAGCACCGTCTCGCCGATCAAGGAGCGGAAGCGGCTGTCCTCGGTAAACTCGACGACCGAGGCCTCGGCCTCTTCATTCACCTCACGCTTGGCCTGCTCGAGTTCGGCGCCGCTGAACTTCTTGGCGAGCTCGGCGTAGATGGTTTCGCGACGAGCCTCGTTGAGAACGAAGCGATAACGACCCGTGAGCGACTCGTTGGTCTTCATGGTCGCAACCTCTTGGTCGAGCGTTTCGGGGGCTTCATGGGTGCAGCCAACGATGAGTGCGGCGTTGAGAACGAGAACAACGTTGAGAACGAGGGCGGCGCTGAATCGGTTCATGGTGGGCTCCTGGTCCTGACACCGGAAGTGGTGCTTGCTTGGACTTGTTTCGGTCTAAGCAGCGCGTGTGCCAGCGCCAAACCGCGGAGAATCAGCGCTCGTTTCGCTCATTCGCACAGCACTGGCCGGAATCACGGACACGCCCGGCCGGCCAGCGTCCGGCGCAGCGGACAGCACCATGGGTGCTGGGAACGACTCCACGGCGGTAACAACACAACCTCTCGTATGGGCCAGCTTTTGCACCAGCGGCGCGGACACTAGCAACCCAACAACGAGGTCACCCAATCATGCGACACAACTTACTCCCGTCTCTGATTCTCATCGCCTCCTGCATCGACTTCAGCGCCAGCCTCGAAGACCTAGAGACCGCCTCAGCCGAACTCAACGGCAACTCGGCCATCCTTGGCCCGGGCGCGATCACCGAGTTCGCTTCCTCCAACTCTTCGCTCAACCACAAGAACGTGGACGAGGCCGACTGCAATGGCAACGTCGACTACAACGTCGTGAGCAAAGGGGTAGGCGCCGTCGACACCTACGAGGTAGACATCTCAAACGTTCCCGTCGGCGCGATCATCCGAGAGATCCGCGTCACCCCGTGCGCCTCCCGGGATGTGGTCTTGGGCAGCACAGGGCCAACGTTTGAGGTCTTTTCCCGCTGGGACGGAATAGAGCGGCGCGTTTCCAAACCGTGGACGTTGCCGCAGCAGTCCGCGCCCGTTCCCGTCCCCCTCCAAGCCTGGGACCTGCCAGCAGCCTCGCTCAAAGAGTCCGACAGTAGGCTTGAAGTCGGCGTGCGCGTGCTTACGAATCCGCTGGATCAGGGCATGCGCTTGAGTCAGCTCGCGATCACTCTCATTTACGTAGAACCGAGCTCCGAGTTTGGTGGATTCGGCCCGGGGGAACCAAGCAACTGCGAGGACGACCGCGTTTGCGAGCCCGTCGAAGGCTGTGGTTGCCGAGATTGCAAAGGGCGTTGTTGGTAGCTCGTTACGGCGTAGCCAGTGCCGCGGCCGCCTGATCGGCGACGCGCTTGGACCCATCCTTCGACTGGATGGTGAGAGCGCGGCCCGAGGCAGGGTCTTGCAAGGTGCGCATCCCTGGCAGGTCTCGCGGGATGGTCATCGTGGGGCCGAAATGCAGCGTAAATCCTTTCGATCCTGATCCTGGGCCTGAGAAGACCAAGGTTCCGGCGCTACCGACCATGTGCTGGGTCACACAGACGTAGCCAGCGTTCTCAGCGCGACGCACCGCCTCCTCGAGCGTGAGACCGCTGGCGCTCCAGCTGGCGATCTCCGGCGCGAGGGGTTTGCAGCCCTTGGGCCCGTTCGCCAAGATTCCGGTCACCATGGTGATGATCGCGCGGTCGATGTCGTCCTCGGTTTTGACCACCGAGCTAACCACGACGACCACCTCAGGCTTCGGCTTCTTGCGCTCACTCGGCGGGCTCAACAGCGCAACCAGCGCCACCCCGATGCCAACCAGCGCAAGCGCCCCGACCGCGAGCATGCCCCAAAGCAAGCCCTTCGATTTGGCTTCACGCGGTAGCGTCTGCGAGGCGAACTGCGCCGAGACTTGGTAGCCAGCCGGCGGGGCAGCTGGCTGCTGCAACCCAGCGGAGCTCGCCGTGTGCGCGTGGCCCGCTTGCGCGTAACTCTGCGACGAGGCTTGTGGCAGGTACTGGGAAATCTGCCGCATCGCTGTTGAGTCGAGCACCACGCCGTGTTGCGGCGTCGGCCGGATCACGTGCGCGGTTGGTCCAGTACCGAAGCTCTCCCGACTTTCTCGCTGACCAGCCAAGCTCTGCAACATCTCGAGCGCCGACGGAAAACGCTCTTCTTTGGGCTTGGCCGTGGCCCGCATGATGGTTGGGAAGAGCGGGTTCTCACGCACGAGGGCGGCGTGTGGGACAGGCTCCGGTGCGATCTGCTTGACGGCCACCGCCATCGCTGTTGGTCCGCTAAACACCGGCTCTCCGGCGAGCATCTCGCTCATGAGCAAGCCCACCGCATACAAATCCGCGCGGCCATCCACAGGCAGACCATGGACCTGCTCCGGCGACATATAGGCGGCCGTCCCTAACACCGTGCCGTCTTGCGTAAGCCCTTGCTGGTTGGCCTCCTGCGGCGTGACGGCGATGCCAAAGTCGAGCAACTTGACGAAGTCGCGCTCACCGGCGAAGTCACAGAGAAAGACGTTGGGTGGCTTGATGTCGCGGTGAACGATGCCGAGCGCGTGCGCCTCGGCCAAAGCCTTCAAGACCTGACCGGCGATGTGCGCCACACGAGCCGACGACATCGGCCCAGTGCGCAAAAGCTCGTCCTCGAGCGAGCGGCCTTGCAGGTGCTCCCACACGATGAACACCTGACCGCTCTCGGTTTGGCCAAAGTCGAAAAGACGCACGATGTTGGGATGGTTCAGCCGCTGGGCCAAACGTGCTTCGCGCTCGAAGCGCTCCTTGGACCCGGGCTTCGTCATCACGCCCGGGTGCAGCATCTTCAGGGCCACCTGCCGACCGAGGTTGAGCTGTATGGCCGAAAAGACCGTGCCGTAGCCACCGGCGCCTAGCACCCCCGTGAGCTGAAAACGCCCCGCCACCGTCGTCCCCAGCGACAGTCCGGTAGGCACGTTCATCACGCGAGCGAGCTTATCACCAGACATCACCGCGGCTACGCTGCGTGCGTGCTCAGCCCTCGAATCGGCCTAACGCTGTTGCTCTTGCTGGCTTGTTGCAACAGCGACCGGCCACGGAAAGCGCGCGAGGAAGATTCGAGTGAGGAGGTCGAGGAAAAACCGCGCAAGAAGCCGCGCAAAGCCGATTCGGCGAAGGGACCCGTGGTGCACTTCGACGAGCCAGCGGCGCCCACCGTCAGGCCGCAGGTGAGCTTTGAGCCTGTTGCGCCGCAGGCGCCCAAGGTGGCCCCCGAGTTCGACTTCCTCGGCGGTGCCGCGACCCGCATCGCTCCCGCGCTCGCCCAGAGGCCAGCACCGTTGCGGCTCACCGAGGTGGTCGTGCGGCAGGAGCGCGTGGACGTTGAGTACATCGCGCCCGACGCAAAGCGCGTGTTCGCCTTCACCCTCAGCGGAGAGTCCTCACGCGAGAGCAAACCGCCGTTGATTCAGCCGAGCGAGGCCGAGCTCCCGGCGTTGGCCTTCGGTAGTTCCGACGTGGATTGGGCCAAGCTGCCGAGCCTCGCGAAGACAGCACAGGAGCGCGTACCCGAGTCCGAAGGCCTCTCGCACGTCGTGATTCAGCGTTTCTTGCCTTTTCACAAGGACGTTCAGATTCGCGTCTTCGTCCTGCCCAAGGGCTACGCCGACTTCACTGCGCGCGGTGCGTTTCTCGCGGCCCAAGCGAAATAACGAGCCTTGCAACCAGCGCGAAGGAGCGCTCGTAGTCAAGGAGCGCCCTGTGCGTTAGGCTGAGGGCTTCGTTTCGCTGTAGGAGAAGTATGGGCCAACTGAAAGCAAAGGGTGCCTGGCTTGCCGGAAGCGCGCTCCTTGCACTTGCCGCTTGCGGGGAGGATTCGTCCTCAGCCAGCAGCGGTGGGGGCAACGGAGGCAGCGGTGGTGAGGCTGGAAGCAACGGAACAGCGGGTTCCGGTAATTCGAGTAACAGCGCCGGCGGTGGTGAAGGTGGCGGCATCGTCATCCCCGAAGGCGGTGGAGGCAGCGGCGGGGGCGCGAATCTCACCTGCACGACGCCGGGAGAGCCGGGCACGATCTACGAACTGGAAGCCGAGTCGCAGAGCATCGACATCTTCGAGCCGGTACCGATGTGCATCTACCGCGACGACGTCTTACTCGTCGTCAACGTAGCGGCCTTATGAGGCTCAACGCCTCAAATGGCGGGCCTCCAGGTCTTGGAGGAAACGTTTGCGAATCAGGGTTTTCACGTTCTCGGTTTCTACAGCAACGACTTCGGCAATCAGGGTGGCACTGAAGAACAAATCGAGGGCTGCACGGGACAATACGCCGTCACCTTCGACCAGTTCGCTACTGATCACGTCATCGACACGGATGGGGCTGGTCCCATCGTGCCGCAACCCGTTTGGGAGTGGCTCTCCCAGCAGCAGCTCTACTCAGCGCCTGATTGGAACTTCCACAAGTACCTCATCTCGCGCACTGGCGAGCTCGTGGCGTACTTTCCGCGCTCGGTCTACCCCGGAGATGATCCGGCGAACCCCAACGACAGCTTCGACACCAACGCCGTCGTCGTGGCCATCCAGGCGGAGATCGCAAAGTAACCGGCGCGTGCATTGCGCTTGCGTAGCGGGGTGTGAGCCTGAATCATCGGCCGCACCTCGCTATGCTTTGTCTGCGTGTCCTCCGCTCACTCACCGTCGCGGGAGCCCTGCTCGCCGCTGCACCGTGTTGGGCTGAGGAGCCTGCCAAGCCGGCCGACGCAAGTGAGCCGCAAGCGCCTCGTGTGGTGCGCATCGCTTTCACGCGAGCCGCAGCCGAGAAGCTCAATGCGCTGCGGGTGCGGCGGCTGGTCGAGCTGCAGCTCGGCAACGATCTCGAGGTCGATCCGGAGCCCTCCGGCCCACTCGACGAGAACGCCATCCGCGTCTTCATCGAGCTCGACGAGACCACGGTGCGCGTGCAAGCGCATGCGCCAGGCCGTCGCATCGAGTCGCGGCCGGTCGCCGTGGAAGGCGTCGCCTGGGAGGTCGCGACCCGCTTCGTGGCCATCACCGCTAGCGAGCTGGTGAAGAGCCTGGCCATTCCGCCGAGGAAGCCCAAGCCCGCAACGCCAAGCGCGTCGGAGCGTGCGCTCGTCGAGGCCGAGAAGCCGCGGCTCGAGGTCTCGAGTTCGTTGGAGTTCGCCTACTGGGCCGGTGAAGAGAGCGTGGCGCTCGGTTCGAGGTTGCGCGCGTCGTTCCACGAACGGCTGGTTTCTGGCTCGCTCTCGGTCGCCGCGTTCGGCTCACCCAGCAGCGCCTCGGCCTACGAGACCGAACTTGCGGTGCTGCATCAGTTTTGGCTGACGCCCGAGCTGCGCATCTCGCCGGGCCTCGGCCTGGGCTTGCTGATCATGCCGGAGACGCCACGAAAGCAGGACCTCACGCTGGGCCTGCGGGCGCATGCGCTTGGTCAGCTCGACGTACAAATCGACCCCAAAACGTGGTTTCGCTTTGGGGTCGAGCCTGGCTTCACGGTTGAACCAGCCAGCGGCGCTGTTGGCGCGTGGTTCGGTGCAAGCGCGTCCATCAGCTTTGAGGACGCGCTCTGGATCAGCCGCGGTTCTCCCGCGCAGCCTCCATCATGAGGGCGAACACACCGAGCGCGACGGCGAAGCGCGGATCCATACGGTTCTGATTCTGCGACAAGTCCAAGGTGAACTCCTTGACGAAGAAGCGGAACACCTGACGAATGGCGCCGACTTGCTGCCCTTGCAGCTCGATCTTCCAGGTGCCGAGCAGCAGCGGGATGAAGCGACGCAATAGCGAGTTGCCCGTCTCTTCACACATACCCACGACCTGCTCGTACGGGTCCATCAGCTCGAAGGTATCGCGCAAAATGGACTTCAACGCGCGCCGACGGATCGACCCGACCATCTGACCGTTGGCAGCGTCAAACACGTCAAAGTTGATGTTCAGGCCGATCATCTGCCGGGCCTTGATCATCATCAGCGGAACGCGCTCGCTCTCGTCGGTGTAGATGGTGAACTCTTGCTTGAGCTTGAGCAGCGGGTGCTTGACGAAGGCAACCAGCGAACCATCCGGCGCATAGACGTGGAACTTGCGCCCAAGAAAGGACCAGAACGGCCGCTTGATGGTGAGTACCGGGTGCATCGCGAGCGGCGACATCATCGCTTGCTGGCCTTGGTGCACCATGCCCTGCTGCGGGTAACCCTGCTGCTGACCTTGCTGCGGGTAACCCTGCTGCTGACCTTGCTGCGGGTAACCCTGCTGCTGACCTTGCTGCGGGTAACCCTGCTGCTGACCTTGCTGCGGGTAACCCTGCTGCTGACCTTGCTGCGGGTAACCTTGTTGACCGTATCCAGGAGGAGGGCCGTAGCCCGGGGGTCCTTGCATCTGCGTAATCTCCGCGCGCATCTGACGCTTTGAGCGCAGCGATGGCAAGCGCGATGATGCCGGCGCGCGACACAACGAGACCGGGCGATCCAGGCGCTGCACCTACACACCCACGCGCCCGAAAGCGGTGATCGTTTTTCGTTGAAGATTGTCTGTTACAATCAGGTTGGTGTTTTTCCGTGGGTTGTACGGCGGAATCCTAAGCTTGGGCTTGGTCTCCTGCGGCTTCGATTGGTCGCTCCCGAGCGGAGGCGCCGGCGGCAGCTTCACCACCTCCACCGCAGGCAGCGGCGAGGGGTCGAACGGTGGCGCTGGCCACGAGGGTGGCAGCCCGAGCGCCGGCGGGCTCGGCGGACTCGGCGGACTCAATGGCGGTGGCGGAAGCGGTGGTAACGCCAGCGGGCCGGGCGGGAGCGCGAGCGGCCCGGGAGGAGGCGGTCCAACCTGCAACGCCTGCGCGCTCGACAACATCGACGACAGCTTCTTGTGTCAGGTGGTGAAGGTCGATTGGGGCATGACGGCGAGCCAGGTCGCGGACGTCAAAGCCGCGGTCGAGTCGCCGCAGCTGGTGGAAGAGTGGGCCTCCTTCGGGGACTGCCAAGCCTTGGATGAGTTGCTCACCTGCGCGGTCTGCACCGATGGTTGCACCTCGCTTTGTGCGACGCAGTTCCCCGACCAATGCTCTGTCTCGCTTTGCCCTTGAGGCCTATGCGACACGACGGCCCGACAGCACCGATCGCCTCGACGAGCTCGCTCAAACGCGCGCCTATCGCGGCCTTGATTCGCGTGCTGGATGCCTCGGCGCAGCCAACCAGCTTCTTGCTACGAAGCGGGGTGTGCACCATCGGTTCGTCGCGCAGCTCCGATATCGTCGTGAGCGAGACCACGGTTTCGCGGGCGCACGTTGAGCTGGAGTTGGACGCCGAAGGCGTCGCCGTGCGCGATCTAGGAAGCCGCAACGGCACGTTCTACCTGGGCCAACGCATCGAGCGCGCGGTGCTCAGCTTTGGTGCGCGAATTCGGGTTGGAGCGGTCACCGTGGCGATCGAAGCCGACGCCGATGCGCTCAACGTGCTCTTGCCCAAAGAGACGCCCGACTACGGCAACTTGGTCGGCGGCTCGTTGGTCATGCGCCGGCTGTTCGCGATGTTGATGCGCCTCGAGGGCTCGCTGGCAACGGTGCTGATCCAAGGAGAAAGCGGTTGCGGCAAAGAGTTGGTTGCCCAGGCCCTGCACGATCAAAGCAAGGTGAACCAAGGCGCTTTCGTGGCCCTCAATTGTGGCGCCCTTCCGCGCGAGACTCTGGCCAGCGAGCTATTCGGTCATCGCAAAGGCGCCTTCACCGGGGCGCTCGAGTCGCGTCGCGGAGCCTTTGAGAGCGCCGACGGCGGGACGCTCTTCCTCGATGAAATTGGCGAGCTTCCCCTGGAGATCCAGCCGCATTTGTTGCGGGCGATCGAGCTCGGGGAGATTCGGCCGTTGGGGGAGGACAAGCCGAAGCGAGTGAAGGTGCGGCTGATCGCTGCCACCAACCGCGAGCTCGAGGCGGAGGTGAAGGCCGGTCGCTTCCGACAGGACCTGTTCTTCCGGTTGGCCGTGGTGCGCCTCTCGGTGCCAGCGCTGCGCGAACGACGCGAGGACATCGAGGCGTTGGCGCAGGGGTTCGCCGCCAAGGCGGGAGCAGGACTGCTACCGACCGATCTGATCGAATCACTCAAGGCGCGCGACTTCCCGGGCAACGTCCGCGAGCTCAAGAACGTGATCGAGTCGTACGCGGCGCTTGGCTTCGTCACTCACGCAAGTGCGAGCCCCGCCACCGACTCGCTCGAAGCGAGCTTCAGACAGCTCGTTGATTTGAGCCGGCCCTACGCCGAACAAAAAGAAGAAGTGCTCGAGCGCTTCACGGCCGTGTATCTGCACGCCTTGCTCGCCAGCACCGGCGGCAATCAAAGTGAGGCCGCGAAGATCTCCGGGCTGAATCGCGGCTACATCGGTCGCTTGCTGGCAAAGCACGGTCAACGTGGTCGCGGCGAGGGGGCTTCCTAGTGGACTCCGCGTCTTGCTACTCGATCATCAAGCCCATCGCCTCCGGCGGGATGGGCACCGTCTATCTGGGCAAGCGCGAAGGGTTGGGCGGCTTTTCCCGCGTGGTTGCGCTCAAACGTGCGCACGCCGATCTCGCGCTCAAGCCGGCGGTGCAACGTCGATTCACGCGCGAAGCCAACGCCGCTTCGCTGCTTCATCACGCCAACGTGGTGGCGGTGGTGGACGTGTTCAGCAAGGACGGCGACACCTGGTTGGTGCTCGATTGGGTGGACGGGGTCAACCTGGCCGAGCTGCTCACGCAACATGGTCAGCTGCCGATCGGTGTTGCCTTGCGCATCGTGCTCGACGCCTGCAACGGTCTGTCCGCCGCGCATGAACTGCGCGTGGACGATGCGCCGCTCGGCCTGCAACATCGCGACGTTTCGCCCGGCAACATCTTGGTCGGAAGGGACGGTGTGGCGCGTCTCGCGGACTTCGGCCTTTCACGCACGCTCGATACGACGCTCACCAACACCGAAGATCGCTTCCTCGAGGGCAAGCTCGGTTACCTCGCGCCGGAGCTCTTTCAAGGCAAAGACTTCGACGTTCGCTGCGATCTCTTCGCGCTGGGGGTGGTGGCTTGGGAGGCAGCAGCGGGCATGCGGCTGTTCCGCGCCAAGAGCCTCACCAAGCTGATGGCAGAGCAACGTGCACCCACGAAGCTCTCGGCCATCTACCCGAAGCTCGCCTGGCTCGAGCCTGTGATTGAACGGGCGATCGCCTTTGACCCAGCAGCACGCGTCGCCAGCGTCCGCGAGTTCGCCAACCTACTACAAGCCGCAGCGCTGGCGCACGGTGCACTCAGCAGCGCTGAAGACGTTGCTCGCTTCATGTTGGGCACCAAGCTCGAGCCCTCCGAGCCTTCACAAACGCCGCTCAACCCCAGCCTTCGTGAGCTCACCCCAGCGACCGGACCGCTACTCGAATCGATCAGCGTGGAGGTCGAGCGCGACCTAGCGGCTTCGCAAAGCCGCACCGAGGCAGACGCTCTGCTGACGAGCAGCGTGATGGCGCCCTCCGTGGCGAACCTAGCGCCAATCAACTCGCCGCCCGTGCTGATCGCCGAGCCGGTGGTTGCGACAGCCGCAGCGCCGAGCGAACCCGCACCAACGGTGGAAGAGGCGCCCACCCCGGCCGCCGTCGTTCCGCTGAGGCCCGCTGTGAGCGAGCCACTTTCGCTGTCGACCTCGGTGAGCGGCCATTTTGCGAAACCGCGACCAACCGCTTGGATCGCAGGCCTCGCGGCCGCGCTGGGCCTCTCGATTGGGCTGATCGCTTTGACACAAAGCGCAGAGCCTGGAGCGCCGTCCTCGAGAGCAGCGCCGTCGTTTGCGACCAACGCGCCGACACCTGTAAAACCGTCGGCAACACCCAGCGTCAGCTCTACACAGGCGAGCTCGGTGGCAGCGATCGTGATCGGGCCGGACGAGGCGGAGAGCGCGCGCGTACGCGAGCGCGAGCTAAGGCCAAGCGCCGACAAGCCGGTCGAGCTTCGCGTAGTTCCGAGCGAGCCGGTCCCGGCCTCGAACTCCAAGTTGCCAACCAACCCCTACCGCAAGAAGAACTAGTGGCCAGCCGGGGAAGCCAGCTCATGGTCGCTCTCAGCTTGGTGATTGCGCTACGCGCCGAGGCGCAAAACGAATCTCGCGAGGAGCAAGCAGCGCGCCTTTACGACTCTGGGGTGGCCGCACATGACCGCGGTGATCTCGCCGCCGCAGCCCGTTATTTCGCCGAGGCCGACGAGTTGCTGCCCAACGATGTGACCTTGGAGACGGCGCTGCGTGAGGCCCTACGCGCCGATCAACCGGTGCTCGGCATGCGCCTTCACGCTCGCGCCGCACGCGCGCTTTCACCGGCACCGAGCCTGCGCGCCGCGATGTCCGAAGTGCTCGCAAACTTCGGCGAGCGAGTTGCGTGGCTGCGCGTTGATTGCGACGGCTGCGAAGCCCAACTCGGCGAGGAGACGCTCGAGCTGGCGAAAGAAACACCGGTGGAGCCGGGCTCACTAGCGGTGGTGCTGTTGAACGGCGATGCGCGCGAGCGCGTTGAGTTCAGCTTGCAGCCCGGGGAACACAAACGCATCCGTCCCACCGACAAGGCGGCGACTCCCTCGCCGCCGATGGAGGTGCCATCGGCTGGGCTTCACCCGGCCTGGCTCACCATCGGCATCGTTCCCACCGTGGTGTTCGGCGCTGCCGCGCTGGGCTCCTTCATTCAGGCTTCGTCGCTCGAAGGCCAACTCGCCGACAAGCGCGCGCTCAATCAGCTCGAGGGCGCCGAGGAGATCAAGCGCGACGGTGAGAGCGCCGAAGTGCGCATCTACGCCTTTACTGCGTTGACCGCCGTCAGCGCGATCGTCACTGGCGCGCTGGCGATCTGGGCGGTGGATTGGTCCGGTGGCTCCGCCCAGGTCGGCGTCTCGCTCAATGGCGCCACGGCGAAGATAGCATTCTAAATTTAGTTAGGTATTGCGGTTCGCTAACCGTCATTCAAAAACCGATGCTTCGCCATCGAGCGTGAGCGTCGAGCAGCCAACGCCGTCGAAGCCAGCTGGCCCGCCATCGGCCGGCATGCCTGGTGGACCACCGGTTCCGGGCTGCAGGGAAACCGAGCCCTCCAAAAGAAGCGTCGAGGAAGGACTCAAAAGGATAGCGCTTGAAAGTCCACCCGGACCGCCACCGCCCGGACCACCAGCACCTCCGTTACCGCCATTACCACCAACACATGCGACGGAGCTACCGCTCGGAGGGCCAGGGAGACCACCTTGCCCGCCGGCTCCGCCCGGTTGCCCGGGGCTTCCAGTGCCACCCGGACCGCCCACGCTGCTCGCGATCAAGCTTTGATTCAACAGGAGCTCGGAAACGCCCAAGAGCACAACGCCGAAGGAGCCTCCACCGCCATCTCCCGAATAGCCGCCGACTCCCGCACAACCGCCAGCACCTCCTCCACCGCCGCCTGGTCCTCGCATGCCCGCGGCACAGCCCTTTGCGCCGCCGCCACCACCGCCACCGCCACCCGGTTGGCCGCCGGCGGCAACAGCATCAAGGCCACTTGGCACGAGATAGCCGCTGTCGCTCAAGGTACCCCACCGCGTTAGAACGGGCCCGCTGGGGCCAGCGACACCGGTACCACCGGTTTGGCCGTTGGTGCACGCTCCACTCGTTTGCCCCAACCCACCAACGCCACCGAGTAAGCCCGCGCCGACCTGCCCGTTGAAGCCGCTCGCTCCAGTGCCACCGTTTCCTCCGTCACCGCCGGCGGAGCTTCCGCACGGACTGGGACCTCCCACTCCCGGGGAAGTTTGCGAGCTGCACGAGTTCAACCCAGATCCACCAGCATTCCCTGGGACACCTGAACCGACCGGCGGGAGGCCGCTGGCGCCCATGCTTCCTGTTCCGGCGACCACCACCGAATCGAGCAAGGCGAGCGAGCCATCAAACACCTGGATACCCACTGAACTTGCCGAGGGCGAGATAGCGTCAGGGGCGTAAACGGCGACGCCTTGCAAGGTGACGTTACCTCTGACTGTCAACACCGGCAGATCTGGGACCCCAACAAAACTTGCCCGTGGCAGCGACGGATTGAAGACCCAGCTACCGCACTCGAGTTGGCCAAAGATCGAAACGTTGGGCGGCAACTGAATGGCTCCCGGTTCGAGCTTCAACCCGCCGCAGATGTAGATGTTCGTTTCACCGTTCTGCGCGAGATCGAGCGCCACGTCGAACGAGGTAGGCGAACCAATCGTTCCCGAGCCGTCGCGACCCGGAGCCACGAAAATTCCGCACTCGGCTCCGATCGCCACCTCGGAGGTTGGAACGCAGCTAACGGGGATACCGCCTCCCTCCCCACCCATACCCGCGGTTCCACCCATACCCGCGGTTCCGCCCATGCCCGCGGTCCCGCCCATTCCGGCAGCCCCGGCAGCCCCACCATCGCCACCCACTCCACCGCTACCAGCTGAACCGGCCTGGCCCCCGGTAGACAAGAACCCCTCGGTATCAAAGACCAAGGAGCAGCCGCTGCCAGCAAAAAGCAGTGCCGTGAAAAAGCTGAGCGCTCTCATTGGCTGAGCCTAGAGCAATTGGCGGACAAGACAGCCGACGCCGAATCAGCAGCGCTTCAGATGAATTGACCGACGTCGACCATCGACTCGGCGCGCTTGGCCTCTTCACGTTGGCTGTCTTCGGGTAGCGGGAACCAGCGCAGCCCTTCGAACTCGGTGGCGGGCTTGCTGCGGTCGTACTCGCGCGCACGATGCGACCCGCGCTCGAGAATCTGCCGGCCAGCCTCGAGGTGCCGTTCGAGCGACGCTTCCGGTTCACGCGAGTGAGAGGAGCGGTGCTCGAGCTTGCCCGCCCGATAGCTGATGTCGACCAAGCGCATCGGCGGCTCACGGTTGCCCTCGACGTGACGCCACAACCCGGTGCGCGGCTCGAAGTTGTAGTCGGGCAAAAGCCGATGGCCGAACTGCGCGACGAGGTGCACGGCCTCGAGGATGAATTGAAAGGAGGCCTCGGAGATGAAGTAGTTGAAGTTCACCCGCACCCAGCCCGGCTTTACTCCCTCACAACCGCGCATGATCTGCTGCTCGAACTCTTTGGAGCGCGCCAGATCGATCCCGAGCAAGCGGTGGCCGTAGGGGCCGGCGCAGGAGCAGCCGCTGCGAGCCTGAATACCGAAAAGATCGTTGAGCAGGGCCGCGACGAAGTTGTGATGCAACATGCGGGTGCCGTGCCGCACCACGAAGGAGACGATCGAGAGCCGCCAAGAATCTCGGTTACCCAAGATCTGCAGGTTGGGGTTCTTCTCCCAGCTCTCGATCGCTCGCACGATGAAATCATGCTCGCGCTCGCGGATGACCTCGGTGCCGACGGCCTCCTTCAACTGAAACACCAGGCCCGCGCGGATCGACTCGATGATGGCGGGCGTTCCGCCCTCTTCACGATGCTCGGGATCCTCGAGGTAGCGATGCTCCTTGGGGTTGACGTACGCCACGGTGCCGCCTCCCGGTTGAGCTGGCACCTGATTGCGAAAGAGCTTCCGTTTGGCGATCAGCACGCCTGGCGTACCGGGGCCGCCGATGAATTTGTGCGGCGATAGGAAGACCGCGTCCTTGTAGAGGAGATGGCCGTCGGGCTGATCATCCTTCATGTTCATCTCGATCTTCACGTACGGACCGGCGGCGGCGAAGTCCCAGAATGAGAGCGCGCCGTGTCGGTGCAACAGCGCCGAGACGGCACGCGTATTGGTGCCGATACCGGTCACATTGGAGGCCGCCGAGAAGCTACCGATCTTGAGCGGCCGCGAGGCGTAGCGCAGCAGCTCGGCCTCGAGCTCGGCTAGATCGATCTTGCCGTCAGGCGCTTCGTCGATCGTCACCACGTCGGCGATCGTCTCGCGCCAAGTGACCTCGTTGGAGTGATGTTCGTACGGACCGATGAACACCACCGGTCGCTCGTCCTCCGGGATGCGGTCCATAAGGTGGTAACGCCGTGAAAGCTCGGCCGGCAGCCGCAGGTTCATCACGTCGATCAGCTTGTTGATCGCTCCAGTGGCGCCCGAGCCGGCGAAGATCACTACGTCGCGATCGTCTGCGCCGACCGCTTCACGAATGATCCTGCGCGCATCGTCGCGATAACGCGTCGTCTGCAGGCCGGTGCCGGAGGACTCGGTGTGCGTATTCGCGTAGAGCGGCATCACCTCCTCGCGAATGAACTCCTCGATGAAGCTCAGCGACCGGCCGGAGGCGGTGTAGTCCGCGTAGGTGACGCGACGCCGCCCATACGGACCAACGATGGCTTGATCCTCACCGATGATGCTTGCGCGGATGTACTCGATGAGTGATTCCGCTCGGTCTTTCATGCCCTCATCGTACAGCCCTCAGAGGTGGCGGTGGGCCATTCGTTTCTTGGTCGTATCTGCACTGAGCGCGACCAAAAGGCTGAACAAGCGTCGGCGGTGCTCATGGTCGGCGTTGAGGGTAGGAAGCAGTTCGGCCAGCAGATTGGCCGCGGCGTCGTGCACCACTCGTTTGGCCATATCGAGCACCTCGGCGCGTTGCATCGGGAGGTAGTCGTCGTCGAGCATCTCGATCACGGCCAGGTACTCTTTGAGTTGGGGACTCAAGCGATGCCGATCGATTCGGTGCTCCTCGGTGCTGCCGCTCGCGCGCAGGATGAAGGCGTCCTCCTCCGCGTGAAGCAGCAGCTCGTCGGCTGCGAGTTCCGGGAAGAAGCGGTCATCCGCTGGGCGGTCTGCGCACAGATCCCGCGCTAGAACTTCCCACTCGCGCCTGCGAGCCTCGTGGGCGCGCTCGGCCACGCGCGGATCGACTCGAATCAACTGGGTCGGCATGCGCGAAGTAGAGCACAGCCCTTGGCGGCACCAAGCCCGTGAGGGCGTTGGTTAGAACTTCACCTCGAGCGCGGCCGACGTGGTGGTGACGGTGAAGGAGACGGCAGGCGACGGATCCTCCGGGGTTGCGCCGACGATCAACAGCGGCAACCCAGCGAGCAAGAACGCACCGCCGGAGATCATCGCAATCGTGCCGCCAACCTTCTGGTTCACCTCCCCCTGGCAAGCTGCGATGTCCGCGTCCGACGGGATCGAGGAAGCCGAATCCGCGGCGGAGTCAGCAGCCGAAGCGGCCTCCGCCGCAGCTAGCAGGGCGTCACACGCCGCTGTGTCTTGACCGAACAAGTAGCCGCCCGCAATGAGCCCACCAGCGCCGGCCAAGCTCATGAAAGAACCGAGCACGATCAAACCCGGGCTTTGCGGCCCACCCGATACAGGCGCCGGCGGCATCTCCACGACGGGCACGTTGGCCCAAGGTGGTTGGGCTTGTGCGACGGGGGCTTGGTAGTAGCCGGTTCCAACCGGCAAACCGCTGTTGGGATCAATCGCTGGGCCTGCGTAAGGAGCGCTTGCGGTGGGACTACCAAAGGCCTGCGCGTTGACCTCTTGTGCACTCAGCTCATGGTTGCCGAGCAGAGTGACAGTGAGAGCTACAATCGAGGCTTGAACGCGCATGGTGGATTGCTCTGCGAAATCAGTGCCAGATTATTGACACCCTCATTGCGGTTGGGATTGCTGATCTTCGTTGCAGCGGTGCTGGAGAAATTCACAAGAAAACAGGCACCTGGATCGCTAAGGATGGACAGCCGCGACTTCGGCTCGAGCCCGTTTGCAATCTCAGCTTGAGAATGTCTCGTAAATCTGTCTCAGATCCGATCATCCGCTCATGGGTCGCATGCAATGTGCCGCTTGTATGCGAGAGCCGCCATGACTGCGCAAGCGACAGACTCGATTGAGGAGACCCTGCGCGACGCGTTGCGCATTCGCAAATCCGTGGCGGATCTCGAGCGGTATTCGGGAGCAGTAGGGCTGTTGGCGGTCAACGCGAAGATCTCGGCTGCGAAGCTCGGGATCCGTGGACGGCCCTTCAAGGCGCTCACTCACGAGATCACCAAGACCTCCTTCAACCTCAACGTGATCGTCGATCAGATTCGTGAGCTGACGCACCGGCTTACTTGCAGCATGGCGAAGTCACTTCAGCTTGCGCACCGCAGCCGCGTCATGGGCGAAGCTGCTGCTCTTTGCGGCCCCAACTCCAGCGCCAGAGCCTCCCTCGCGCACGCCCATGAGCAAGGCCAACTGGAGCTCCGCGCCGAGAACGCTCGCTACCCAAAGATGATCCGTGAGCTGCGTATGATCGCTGAGGAGCTCGCGAACGCCCTCCGCATCCTGGAGTACGTCAAGACCGGGCTGCTGGTGGAGAGCTCTCATCTTGCTCGCAACCGCATTCACAACCCGTTCCTCTACCTTGCGACAGAGCTGGACGAGGCAACGGCGAGCATCAGGCAAATCAGCGAGCGCGTCGTCGGGTCTTGCGCGAAAAAACCAAACCAACTCGGTGCTCCCAACCGTTCAGCCGGAGCCCAGCAGTATGCTGTCGCGTGAACTGTACGCCGACGATTCAGTGAAGTGGTTCGTGTTTGGCCGGGACCCGGCCAAGCCAGACTCGGTGATCGATACCAATGAGTATCTGATCGTCTCCGGTGACAGCGCCGTCTTGCTCGACCCGGGCGGAACCGAGATCTTCCCAGAGGTCGTGAGCGCCGTGAGCGACGTCGTCGCGATCGACAAGATCAAGGTCATCTTCGGTTCGCACCAAGATCCGGACATCCTCTCCTCGCTCTCGCTGTGGCTCAACTTGGTGCCGGAGGTGAAGGTGTACGTGCCCTGGGTGTGGACAGGCTTCATCACCCACTTTGGCTGCAGCGCCGAACAGCTGGTCGGCGTACCCGACGCGGGTTGCTCGATCGAGCTATCGCCAAACCATCGGCTCGAGCTGGTCCCAGCGCACTACCTGCACTCGTCGGGCAACCTTCACCTTTACGATCCGCGCGCCAAGATCCTGTTCTCGGGGGATGTCGGCGCAGGGCTCTTGCCTGCCAATGAGACCGCCTTGTTCGTCGAGGACTTCCCACGGCACACGCGCTTCATGGAGACCTTCCATCGACGCTGGATGCCGTCCGACCGCGCTCGCGACGTTTGGCTCGAGCGGGTGCGCAAGCTCGATATCAACCTGCTCTGTCCACAACACGGCTCGATCTTTCGGCGGCCGGACGTACCGCGTTTCTTCGACTGGTTCGGCGGGCTGAAGCTGGGCTCGGCCTTGGCGTGACGAGCACCTTGCTCGGCTCAGCGTCCGTGCCAGGAGAACTTGCGGTCTTTGGCGAAGAGCTGGGCGAGCACCCGCTCCACTTCGGCGCGCTTCACTTGATCGAGTTGGGCCAAGGTTCGCGCAGCATCGAGCTCGATGCGACTCTTCGGTTGGCCGCGCAAGCTCGCCGTTTGCAACTCGCGGGCGATCTCGGCGCGAACGAGGCCGCGAGCCGCCGTTAACTCGCTTTCACTGACGCCCTTCTCGAGCATGGTGCGCAGCGTTTGCTCGAGCTCGGCGTCCAGTTGCTGCACGCTGTGCGGTGCGTCGGGCGCGACCAAGAACCAGGCGATCGCCGCGTGCGGGGTGAACTCGAGGGCGCACAAAACGTTGCTCGTGAGCTTCTTCTGCACACGCAGCGTCTGCTGCACGCGACCGAGCTTGTTGTGGCACGCCAGTTCGAAGGCGAGTTGATAAGCCGCCTCCTCGGAGCGGCTCGGTGGTGGCGCCGCAAAGGCCAACAAGCTGCGCGTCCCACCCTCGAGTTCAACGCTGGTCGAGCGGGGCAACGCTGCGCGCTCCTTGGGGGCGAACAAGCTGGCCATCGCCGCATCCAGCGCAGCAGCGTGGCTTTGCGCGTTGGGCCCACGCACGTTGACCATCACCTCGAACGCCCAGTTTGGTTCGGGCTGCAGAAACATATCGTCGGCGGGTTCGGTTGGCCCCACGAGCAAGAGGCCCGCATCGGGGTGGCCTTTGGGGAAGGCCCAGCTCGAGAGCGCCTCGAACGGTGCCGCCAAGCTGGTCTTTGCGTACAGCGCCTGACGCTTCTTGTTGAGCGGCTCGCGCAAGCTGGCCCGAGCAGCAGGCAACGCCGATGCAAGCTCGTCGCGCAGCTCGAGGAGCGACTTGTCCGGCGTCGCCTCGATCAACGGCCGCGCAGTGAGGCTAACCGCCTCACCCACGCGTGCCCGATTCTCGAGCGGGTTGTGAACGCTGAGCTCGGCCGAGAGCGTGGTGCTCGAGCTGGCCTTCTCATCGAAGCTCGCGAGCACGCCGCTCGGGAGCAAGAACTTCCCCGGCTTGAACGGCGCCGGCTTCAACTTGAAGCTGGGCTCGCTGCGGACCGCTGCCGACTCGGAGAGGGCCTTGACGACCACCGGCGCCGGGCTCGTGGGCGTCGCTTTTTTGCGCGGCTTCGTGGCCGATTCCGCAGGCGGCTCGAGCTTCGCTTGATCGCTCGAAAGCGCCGCGGGCAATGCCGCCAAGGTCTGCGCCAAGCGCTCGGGCGGCACAAAGATCAGCACGTCCGCTTCACCCGCCGGCACGCGATCCGTCAGCAGCTGCGGGTTCAGCTCTTGCAGCTCGCTGAGCGTCATCCCACCGACGCGCGCCACCGTGGACAGCCGCGCGCCGGGAGGAACGGCGATCTCGGCGAATTGAAGCGGGCTCGCGAGCATTGGCTCCTCGAGCGCCAGCGCCGCTCGATTGTGCGCCACGATCGCGAAGGCGTGAATCTGCGGCACGAAGTCGCGGGTCTCGGCCGGCAACAGTTCACGTGCTGCCAGCTCGGCAAAGCTGACGGCTGCGCCTGCGCCGCGGTTCTCAGCGCTGCGACCTTTCTCGATCGCCGCGTCCACGCAACCTTCTCCGCAGTTGTAGGCCGCGAGCGCGAGATCCCAGGCCTGATAACGCTCGTGCAAGAAGCCCAAGTACGCCACCGCCGCCTCGGTCGAACGCGGAATGCTGCGGCGTTCGTCGAGCTCGCTGCCGACGATCAGCCCAAACCGCTCGGCCGTCTCGGGCATGAACTGGAACAGCCCCGCGGCGCCTTTCGGTGAGTTGGCCTGCGGGTTGAACGCGCTCTCGATCGCCGCCAGAAACAGCAGGTCCTCGGGGAAGCCGGCCTCTTGCAACGCCCGTACGATGTGCTCCGCAAAGCGCTGCGAACGCCGATAGCGCGAGAGAAAGCTGTCACGACCTTTGGGCTGTTTGGCGAACTGCTCGACGTAGCGCAGGGTGCGTTTGGTGAGCGGTACCGGCAGATCGGAGAGGGTTGGCACCACCCCCGCGAGGTCGTGCTCAGGGTCCGAGAGGTCCTCGAGCAGCGCAAATTCGCCCGCGAGCGCTGGCACTTCCTCGACCGAACCGGCCGGCTCGACGGGCTCTTTTGGACTGGGCGGGGGCTCCGTTTCGCAGCCGATTGCAAGGCCAACCAGCATCAGCAGCTTTCGACCCGACCACGGTTTGGCTGCGCCCATGCAAAGAGTTTCCGCGGGCCGAGCGGCTTACGCAAGCCCGAGGCACGAGTTGGTCACCCAGCCGATGTCGACGAATGGCCCGTGCCCCCTGGACATTGCGAAAGGGCGAGGCATAGTGTCCGTCCTCATCCGTTTTGGATGGCTGGGTTTTTTGGAGGCTGCATGACCGCTCGGACGAAGCTCGAAGAGTTGACCAACTCCTGGTACGGGTTTGCCCTTGTCACCGCCCTGGTGAATCTCGTCGCGGGCGGCTTCGGCATCTTCCGCATGGTGTGGACGGCGCTTTCGCTCACGTTCTCACTCGCCGTCACCTACGCCATCGGCAAAGCGCTCTTGCGCAAGAGCCACATCGTTCGGTTCCTGCTGCTCGTCGCCTCGTCGCTCAGCATGTTCTTCGGCTCGCTCGGTGTGCTGAAGCTCGTGCTCGGTTCCTGGTCGTTTGGCACCCTGTTTACGCTCGGCTTGTCGGTGGCCAGCGTTTTCATGTCCTTCCGCTCCTTCCGCACCCTGCGGGATTCGTCGGTTAAGGCGTACTTTGGCTGAGGTCGTCTGAAGCAAGAGCTTGGTGAGCCGAGGGCCGTTTGTCGGGAGTGCCTTCGGCCAGCCTCTGTGTGTTGGTGCGGCCAGGTCACCCGGCTCGACACCGAAACCCCGGTGCTGATCCTGCAACATCCGAAAGAGTCGCGCATGCCGATCGGCACGGCGCGGATGGCGGCGCACGCGCTCGGCGCCGATTTGGTGGTGGGCGTCGTGGTGGAGGAAGACCCGGCGGTGCGCGCCGCGTTGGAGGACACGACGCGGCAGGCCGTCTTGCTTTGGCCGGAGAACGCCTCTGATTTGAGTGAGAGCGTGCCGGAAGGTCCGCTTCGCCTGGTGGTGGTGGACGGCACTTGGGCGCTCGCCAAAAAGCTCGTTCGCGTCAACCCGAAGATCGCGGCCTTGCCGCGGGTGAGCTTCGTCCCGGCCCGTCCGAGTGAGTACCGCATTCGTCGCGAACCGAGCGGGGAGTGCGTCTCCACGCTGGAGGCCATCATGTACGCCTTGCGCGCGATCGAGCGAGGCAGCCGCTCGTTCGAGGAGCTGCTGACGCCCTTCCGCTTCATGGTGGACAAGCAGATCGAGCATCAGGGCAAAGTCGGGCACGGCCGCATCAAGCCCCCGCCGCGAGCGCGCAGAGTCTTTCGTTTGCCCACCGAACTGGGTGAAGCGGAGAACGTCGTGTTGGTGGTGGGCGAGGCCAACGCCTGGCCGTTCAAAGAGCCGCGCCGCGCTCAAGAGCCGGATGAGCTCGTGCACTGGGTGGCCATCCGCCCCCATGACGGCTCGGTCTTTCGCTGTGTGGTGCGCCCCGAGCGAGAGCTGTGCCCGCGCACACCGGGCCTTTTGGAGCTGAGCGAGAGCGAGATCGCCGCAGGCGTTTCACGCGCTGAGTTTGCTGCGCGCTGGGCCGAGTTTGCTAAGCCGAACGATGTGCTCGTCGGCTGGGGGCTCCATCCGCTCTCGCTGGTGAATGAGCAAGAGCGCGTGACGCAGCGTTTCGTCGATCTGCGGCTGCTCACCAAAGATTGGGCGAAGCAACGCACCGGAACGGTGGAGGTCGTAGCGCGCGCGTTGGGCATCAGCGGTGAGCCGATAACGCCTGGCCGCGCCGGTCGCAGGCTTGGGCTGATGACGCGCGTGCTTGCTCATCTGCAGTCGCAGCCCGGCTTCAAACGGCAGACCGCGCGCAAGGCCGCTACTCACTAACGGGCAATTGCAACGCCTCGGCGCGAGCGGCGCGCTTGCGCGAGAGCTCCACTCCGACCGCGTGAAAGCCGAGCGCGTTGGCCACGGCCAGCGTCGTGCCCACGCCGCAAAACGGATCGACGATGGTGGTGCACGCCGTCTCGCGGCGCACGAACTCACAGGCGATGCGACAGGCCTCGACGCCCATTCCGCGCGTCCACAACGTGCGTCCTTGCGCCGGAATCACGTCGGCCGTCGAACGATCGACGCGCAATGGGAGCTCCTTCGAGAAGCAGAGCATGTGCGAATAGGCCGGCCTACCAAAGGTCACGGTGCTGGGCGGCGCACGACAGACAACCTTGTGCCAAAGCAGCCGGGCGCTCTCTTGCTGGGCTGCGCACTGCACCAAAAAACCCTTATCGACCCAGGCGCCCTCGGCCTTGATATCGGTCTGGAAAAAAATGGCCACGCTCTCTGGAGCTAGCCGCGCGAGACAAAGCCGCGCTGCGTTTTGAAACCAAAGCTTCCACGCGCTGAGGTCCTTGACCGGCAACTCGCTCACGTCGGGCATCGAGGTGATGATCGCGTGAGACGGGCCTAGCTCCACCGCCTCGAGCCAAGCGATGGCGTCTCCGTGATGCACGCTGCGCGTGGGCTTTGAGGGGTTCGCTTCAATCACCGGCGGAGCTTAGGAGAGACCCTCGCGGCACGGTAGCTTGTGTGGAATGCTGCGGCCGTATGAACGCTCGCCCGCTGCTCTTCGGATTCGTGCTCTTGCTGCAAACAGCGGGCTGCGATAGCGCGCCTGCCAAGCAGCCCGGAACGAGCTCCTCCGCTCGCCAGAGCACGGCCTCTGCAACGGCCAGCGCGACGAGTTCGCCGACCGCCCAGAGCTCGGCTGCACCCGCGCCGAAGACTGCTCCAACCTCAGCGACCGCGAAGAACCCGCCCTTCCTGTTTCAGGTCAAGAAAGGAACGGCGGTCAACTTCATCTTCGGCACCATGCATCTCGGCATCGAGCTCGAGCGCGATATCAACCCGGTAGTGCTCGATTCGCTAACGGCCTCGAGCAAAGCCGCGTTCGAGCTGGATACCGAACACATCGACCCGTTCACTGCCTCCAAGGCGATGATGCTGCCCGAAGGCAAGACGGCGAAAGACGGTCTGACCGAGGAACAATGGGCCCTGTTGAAGAACAAGGTCGCTGGCATCTTCACGCCCGAATCGGCGCTGCTGCGGATGAAGCCGTGGGCGCTCGGGGCGCTCTATATGCAGAAGCTCTTGCCCGAATCGGAGCCGATGGATCGCGTGCTTTTGATCCGCGCGCGCGAACAAAAGAAGGAGGTCTTCTTCATGGAGACGATGCAAGAGCAGATGGAAATCCTGGAGGTCTCCTTCGATCAGAAGGTGCTGATCGACATGCTCAAAGAGCCCGCAGAGACCGAGCGGATGACGCTCGAGCTTGCTTCGGCCTACGGCAAAGGTGACCGTGAGTCCTTCGACAAGATCGCCTTCGACCCGGTCGAGATGAAGAAGCACCCGGCGATGTTCGACCTCCTGTTGTTCAAGCGGAATGACGCTTGGATCCCCAAGCTGAAGCCGCGCTTCGACGACGGCGGCGTGTTTGTCGCGGTCGGTGCGGCCCACGTTATGGGCGAACGCGGGCTGCTCAAGCAGCTCGAACAACAGGGCTTCGAGGTTTCGCGGGTCGCTCCGCGTCCGTAAGTAGGCGAGCGCTGCGCGATGGAACCGCACCCGCTCCTTCGCTACGGGCCGCTGCTCTTCGTTGGCTGCTCTTTGCTTCTGTGCAGCTGGCTTTCGAAGCGCACCTTCGCCTGGTTGAGCCGAGCGCGCGTGTGGCTGATCGACCGCATGCGCGACGAACTCGAACCGGCGACGCGCGCTTGGCGCTCGTGTGAAGGGCAGCAGGTAACGCTGTTTGGCGTACTGGTTGCGCCGGAGGTGGAGGCGAGCTCGCTTGCCCTCGAGCACGCCGAACACGCCAAGGTCGCGCGCAGATTGCAGCCGACGTTGTCGCTCGAGGTCGACGGGGAACAGCTCGAGCTACGCGGAGCCCTCGAGGTGGCCTCCAGCGCTGATGAGCTCGCGATCGAAGAGGTGCGCTACAAGCGGCTCTATCTCGGTGACCGCCTGCATGTGCGTGGCTTTCTACGCCGCAAGAAAGGTCAGTTGTTCCTGACCGGGGACGGCGAAGAGCAGGCGCTGGTGCTCAACGAGGCCGCCATTCCGGCCTGGCGCAATCCGTTTGCTGCGCGCTCCAGCGCCCTGATGTTGACCATCCTCGTGATCTGGGGCGCCTCCAGTTTGGCGGCGCTCGCGCTCTTGCGACTTCCGCCGGCGAGCGACGCGCTGCCGGGGACCCAGCTCGACGCGTTGGTGATTGCGCATGCGGTGCCCATCGCTTCACGCAAGGCCAAAGAGAAGCTGACGCTCGAGCTCGATCGCCGCATCGGGGAGAGAGATCGTTTCAGCGATCCAACCTTGGAGCAGGTCGTGGTGCTCGCAACCACGCTCGATCCGGACCGCGGCCGCGCCACCCAACGCTTGGCCGACAGAGGCTTCCGCTCGCGCGCCGGAGCTTTTGCGCACAACTACCCGAGCGAGGTGACCTGCGCGGTGGGCCTGCAAGCGCTGGCCGAAACGCTCCACGGCGGGGCGGTGCAGAAGTTGATGGAGGTGTGCGGCAGCGTGCCGGGCGACGCCACCAACCGCGCGGCCTTCAAGATGGGGGACTTCATGCGGGCGGGCAGCCGCGAGTCGGAGTCGATCATTTCGCGCATGCCGATCGAGCCTTCGCTGGAGCCCTCGTGTGCAGCGGGTGGTTACGAGTTCCCGCCGGAGAATCAGCCGCTCTGCCGCTTGGTTCATTCGGAGATGCGCCGCTCCTTCAAACGTCAGCTACTCGACGATCTCACGCTGCCGATCGAATTTGCGCGCCGTTGGCGGCAGGCTGTGCTGCTCGAGCTGGGCGACGCCGATGACGGCGCCTTGGCCTTCAGCCTCGAACCGCAGCGTTATTTGCAAGACCCTGTCAGCGCCGTGCTCGAACAGCCGATCGCCGTTTATGAAGAGCTGCGGGTGAGTACGCAGGCCAACCTGAAGCCGGCCACCTCGGCGTGGCTCCGTCTGGCGATGGCCGCTGAGCGCTCGGCGATGGGCCGGCACGACGACGCGCGCGTCTTGGTGGACGAGGCGTGGGGCGAACTGACGATCGGTGATGGCGCCTCCGAGAGCGAGACCGTTGCGAGCGCGCGCTGGGCCTACGCCATCGCGCTGCGGGCCGAGGACGCAGAGCGCGCCGCCTCCTTCGCCGACTTCCTGCCGAGCGATGACGCGCTGCTCACCGTGCGCGAGCCCGAGCTGCGTTTGGCCCGCATCGAGAGCCCGAGCGACGACCTCTCGCTGTGGCTCCGCGAGGGCTTTCCGGCCTGCAGTGAGTGCACCTTCTTCGATGAGCTCGCGCGCTTGGCGCTGCGGCGCGATCTGGCGGAGACCAGCGGAGACCTCGAGCTAGTCGCTGATATCGAGCCTATTTTGCGCCGTTTCGAGGCGGTGTGGCTCAACCGCTTGTTGGCGCTCTCGCTCAAGCTCGCCCAACCAACGTCGACTCCGCCCTGAACGCCAACTCGAGTAGGCTCGCCCCATGAACTCGAACCTTCGCGAACGGTTGCGCCGCATCGTGCGCATCTTGGTCGTGATCGCGATGGTCGCGGTGGGCATCACCCACTTCACCAACCCCGATCCCTTCGTGCGCATCATGCCGGCCTTCTTGCCGGCCAAGCTCGAGCTCGTATGGCTGAGCGGAGCGATCGAGATCGGCCTCGGCCTGATGTTGTTGCCGAAGCCAACGCGGCGGCTCGCTTCCTACGGCTTGGTCTTGCTGTTTCTCGCGGTCTTCCCCGCCAACATCAACATGGCGATCAATCAGGTTCAGCTCAATCCCGAGAGCCCGCTGCCGGTGTGGGCGATGTGGGCTCGCTTGCCGTTTCAGCTTTTGTTCATCGCCGCGGCGCTGTTCGTTGGGCGTGATGGGCTCGTCACAGAAGCCGAGAAGCAGCCGCGTTGACCGTGGAGTCTTGGCGATCGACGGCCTACCATTGCCCGCGATGAACCCGGAACCGGGCACCCTCGTCGGCCAACATGTGCGACTCATTTCGCTGCTCGGTCGCGGCGGGATGGGCAGCGTTTGGCAGGCGCACCACGAGGGGCTCGGCATCAACGTCGCGGTGAAGTTCATCTCCAGCGACCTGCTCGAGTCGAACAACCCGCTCGTGGTGGCGCGCTTCTCGCGCGAGGCGAAGCTCGTTGCGCGGCTGGACAGCCGTCACATCGTGCGCGTTATGGATCACGGTGTATCGGAGCTCGGACCGTTCATCGTGATGGAGATGTTGCGCGGCCTCAGCTTGGCCGACGAGCTAAGCAACCTGCGCCGGCTCGATCCAATGCGCGTGGTGCAAGTGATCGAAGAGGTCGCCGCCGGCTTGGATCACGCACACGCGCTCGACATCGTTCATCGCGACATCAAGCCCGCCAACATTTTTCTATGTGAGTCGGAGCAAGGTCAGTTCGCCAAGATCCTCGACTTCGGCATCGCCAAGTCGGACAAGCTGGCCGAGTCGCTGGGCGCTTCCACCTCCACCGGCGGCCTGATCGGGACGCCGCAATACATGAGCCCCGAACAGCTGATGCGCGCCGGGGCCGTGAGCAAAGACGCTGACATCTGGGCGTTGGCAGTGGTCGCTTATGAGAGCTTGACCGGGAAACTTCCGTTCGCCGAGGAGACGTTGGCGGCGACGCTCGTGGCCATCACCAAAGCGATCGTGACGCCGCCGAGCCGGAGCGTGCCGGGGTTGGCACCGGATTTGGATCGCTTCTTTCGCAAGGCGTTCGATGCCGAGCCTTCGCGCCGTTTTCCTTCCGCCGGCGCGCTCGCTGCGGCGTTCGCAGCAGCGGCGGCTGGCAGCAGCCCGCCCTCGGTTCGCGTCGAATCGCCGGCTGCAACCAACGCTGACCTCGGTACGGCCGAGTTCCTCGCCTTGCAACAAGCGCCCTCTGCACCCAATGCAGCCGCCTTTGCGCCTACCGAACCGCACGTCACGCTGCCTTCGGCACCTCGCCCACAAAGGCGCGGCGGTATCGCGGCGATGATCGGCACGCTAGTGGTCACCGGCATCGGGGTGAGCGCGGCGATTCTCTCGCGGCCATCACCACCGCCCGCCCCTCCAGCAATAGCGAGCGAGCTTGGCTCCGCCGTACCGATGCCGTCGCTTGCACCGAGTGCCTCCTCGACTTCCGCTCAAGCCAGCGCCGTTCCGGTCGTCTCCGCCGAGCCGAAGCTCGCGCAGCTCAACCTCACGCACTTGCCCGAAGGGACCGGCAAGAGCTCCGCTTCCTTCTTTTCGGCGTTCGATGTGGCGCGCGAAACAGGGGACGAGAACGCCTCGCTGCTCGAAGCGCAGCGAGCTTGCGAGCGTAAACAGCTCTCGCTCTGCACCGAGGGCCAGTGGCTACGCGCGTGCGAGTTGCACCCGGAGATCGGCACGCGCGCTTCGTGGACGCTGACCACCGATCCCAGCGGCATGATCGTGCGCGGTGGGCAGGGTTGCTCGAGCAAAGCGCTGGTCGCGCCTGACGCGCGCTCGCCTGAGATCGTTGGCGTGTGCTGCTCGCGGGCGGTGGGCATGACCAGCAGCGGCAACACGAGCGCGCCGTTCCTCAAGAGCACCGGCAACCAAATTTTGCAGGTCGAGCGTGTGCTCAACGCCTCCAATGGCCCGGAGTTCGCGCGTCTTTCTGCGAGTGAGGTGAACTTCTTCGGCAAGCGCACCAGCCGCGACGCGTTGGTGGAGGTGATCAATTGGTACGGAAAGAAGTCGTCCAACTACTTCGAACGCTGCTCGGTTGACCTGCGCGCGAGCGGTGTGGAACGCGGCTGGCTCGCCGAGTGCACCGGCATGCAGGTCGGTGGCTCGAACATGGTCTCCTTCGTGCGGACGGTGCGCTTCATGGAAGGCCAGCTCGACGAGCTGCGCGAGCTCAAAGCCCCACGCGCCGTCGCGCCGAAAGCTCCTTGATGAAAGACCAAGTTGCAACGAACAACGAGGCGCCCAGCCTGTATAGCCCGTACCGCTTCGCGATCTGGGGCACGACCTGGCTCTCCTACCTAACCTACTATTTCGGCCGCAAAGGCCTGCCCATCGCCAAGACCAGCATCGCGGAGAACTACGGTTCGTCAGCGCTCTCCGGCGTCGATACGGGCTACCTCGCGGCCTACGCCGTTGGCCAATATCTACACGGCTTTTGGGGGGACCGGGTTGGTGCACGCTGGCTCATTTCGCTCGGCATGGTGGGCTCGGCAGTGTGCTGCTTTGCCTTTGGTGCGTCCTCGTTAGCAGCGCTCTTCTTCGTCGCGTTCCTTGCGAATGGCTTCTTCCAAGCCACCGGTTGGCCCGGAAACGTCAAGGCGATGGCTGAATGGACCACACCGCAAAACCGCGGCTCGGTGATGGGCTTCTGGGCCTCCTGCTATCAAGTGGGCGGCATCGTGGCGACGGTGTTCGCCACCTGGATGATGAGCCGTTGGGGTTGGCGCAGCGCCTTTTGGGGGCCAGCGCTGGTGATCCTCGCCGTTGCCGCGTTGGTCTTTCTCGTGGTGCGCAGTCCGCGATCGGTGAGCACCGCTCCAGCGAGCGAGCAGCGCAAAGAGGAGCGCGAACTCGAGCGCAGCGCACGCCGAGCCCTGCTGCGAAACCCGCGCATCTACGCGTATGGCGTCAGCTACTTCTTCATCAAGCTGATGCGCTACAGCCTGCTATTTTGGCTCCCCACGTACCTCGAGAAGGCGCTGCTCTACGACAAGTCGACGGCCGGCTATCTGTCGACTTCGTTCGAGGTCGGTGGCGTGGTCGGGACCATCGCGCTGGGTCTGCTTTCGGATCGGCTGCGCAAGCTCTCGCGCGCTGGTTGGGCCTTCGGTTCGCTGATGCTACTGCCGCTGGCGCTGCTGCTTTACCTGCGCATCGGCGGGCTCGGGCTCGGGGCGAACTTCGTTGCCATGGCGCTGATTGGCTTCCTCTTGTTCGGGCCTGACGCCATTCTCTCGGGTGCAGCGGCGCAAGACGCAGGCGGTCCCAAGGCCGCGGCCATCGCCGCGGGCCTCGTCAACGGCATCGGTTCACTCGGCGCAGTGTTGCAAGAAGTAGTCACCAAAGGCGTGTCCCAACGTTACGGCTGGGATGCGCTGTTCGTCGTCTTCATCGCCTTTGCGCTGCTCGCCGCGGTGACGCTGCTGCCGGTTTTGCGCGAGCGCCCGGACAGCGGCGCAAGCCTCAGGCACCAGAAATGACGTTGAACTCGATCTCGTCACCACGCACTTGATAGGTCACGCTGGCTCTCCGACCCAGCGACTGAAGCAGCTCCTCTGCGCCGCGCGCCACCGAGACGATGTCGATGGGCTCTGCCCCTTGCCAGCCGCTGAGACGCAATAGAGCTTGGCCTGGGCCCAAGAGCGAGGCCTGGAGCTTGCCCTGATCGAAGGCTTTCTCGAACAACATCGAAGCGCGCATCACGATCGCCCGATCGTCAATCATGCGACCGATCAGGATCCCCCACGGGCCGCGCAGTGCCTCGCGCACACTCTCAGCGACGACCTCACCGGCGAGCTGCAACGGGTCTAGCCCAAGCTCGGTCGCGACGGCCTTCGTTACCGACCGCGCCGAAACCTGGTTGCACCAGGAGAGAATGCCCGCCGATTCATAGTCGTCGCGCTCGGCTGCAGAGACGCGGGCGAGCGCTCGCTCGTAGCCAGCACCGGCTAAGCGACGCAGCACTTCACGCTGACGCACGATCAAAAGGCCGCGAACGCGTGCGGCTGCTTGTGAGCTCACCAGGCCGCGACGTTTAGTCGACTCGCGCTCAGGGCTCTAGCGCGAACGACGCAGCTTCACCGTCCCGCGAACGATCCGAGTCGTTGGGTCAGTTCGACCACCGTATTCCAGTTGCGCAGTGTCACTGGCGAGCCTGCCAGCTTGTCCAAGACCGCGGGTGTGAGCTTGGTTTTAGCGAAGCCGTTGGCGAAGTCGATCCACAGGAGCCCGTCCCGCACGGCGAGCTTCTCCTGCGTCGCCCGGGCCGCGAGCAGCGGCTCCGCCTCGGGCGCAACCGGCCGTTTCGCGAAGCCCACATGAAGCAGCTTGGCTCGCTCTAGGGCGGCGTCGGGAAACGGATTCGTGCGCGTGAGCGCGGCAAAGAAGCTGGCCTCATGCACAACCACAGGCACCGCAAAACCAAAGCTCTGCTCGAGCGCGCGCTCCAGCTCCACGGCTAACGCATCAAGCGGCGGCTCGTGATCAAACAGCAGGTTACCGCTCTGAATGTACGTTTCTATTTTGGTGCAGCCCAACGCTTCGGCGAGCTCTCGCAGCTGGGCCATCGGCACCTTCCGCTTGCCACCAACATTGATCCCACGCAACAGCGCCACGGCTCGCATGGGCGCGAGCATAGCTGCTCGCACAGGGATGGATTAGCGTTGCGTAGCCGCGCATGAACAGCACTGCCTACCTCTCCGGCTTCGCGAACGAGTTTGCAACGGAGGCGCGCCCCGGCGTCCTCCCCGAAGGGCGCAATTCACCGCAAAGGCCTGCGTTGGGCCTGTACGCCGAGCAGCTCTCGGGCACGGCCTTCACCGCTCCGCGCGGAGAAAACCGCCGCTCTTGGCTTTACCGTTTGCGGCCCAGCGCCGATCATCCGCCCTTCCGTTTGCACGAGCAGCGCGGCTGGTTGAGCGGCCCGTTCGAGGGGCCGGTCTCTCCCAACCGTTTGCGTTGGAACCCGCTTCCCTTCGCTGGGGCGCCCACCGACTTCGTCAGCGGCATGTTCACCTACGGCGGCAACGGCTCACCGGCGCAACAATCGGGAGCGGCCATTCACGGTTATGTGGCAAGCCAGTCGATGACCGACGCGGCCTTCTTCAACGCCGACGGAGAGCTGTTGATCGTGCCGCAAGAAGGCGCGCTGCGCTTGGTCACCGAGTTGGGCGTGCTGCTCGTAGAGCCGTCGGAGATCGCGGTGATCCCGCGTGGAATGCGCGTGCGCGTGGAGCTGATTTCGGCTGCCGCGGAGGGTGAAGCCGCACGCCCGGCGCGCGGCTACGTGTGTGAGAACTACGGCGCGCCCTTCCGCCTGCCCGAGCTCGGTCCCATTGGCTCCAACGGGCTAGCCAACCCGCGCGATTTTCTGACGCCGTGCGCCGCCTTCGAGCAGGTGGAGCGGCCCACTTTGCTGATGCAGAAGTTCCACGGTCAGCTCTGGTCCACCACCGTGCAGCACTCACCGTTCGACGTGGTCGGGTGGCATGGCAATTACGCTCCGTACAAGTACGACCTGCGTAAATTCAACACCATCGGTACGGTCAGCTTCGATCATCCGGACCCTTCGATCTTCACCGTGCTTACCTCGCCCACCGACACACGCGGCACCGCCAACGTGGACTTCGTGATCTTCCCACCGCGCTGGATGGTCGGAGAAAACACCTTCCGCCCACCGTGGTTCCACCGCAACGTGATGAGCGAGTTCATGGGCCTGATCCACGGCGCCTATGACGCCAAAGCCGACGGCTTCGTGCCCGGCGGTGCGTCGCTTCACAACTGCATGAGCGCACACGGGCCGGACGTCGCCACCACCGCCAAAGCCATGGCGGCCGAGCTCGTGCCGCACAAGATCGACTCGACGTTGGCCTTCATGTTCGAGACGCGCTTGGTGATCGCCCCCACCGACCAAGCGCTCGGTAGCCAGGCCCATCAGCAAGACTATGACGCTTGTTGGCAGGGCTTTCCGAGCTCGCGGCTGTAAGCGATGGAAGGGCACGGCGTCGACTTCAAGCAATCGGCAAAAGCTTTGGCCAAAGCGCTGGCCAAGGCCACCTTCGGCGCGGTGTTGAGCGGCGGCGCGGTGCTGAGCACCTTCTTCCTGCTGAACCTCGGCTTGAGCTTCGCCTTCTTTTTGCTCGGGGGCTTCGCCGGTGGGGGTCATGGCTCCTTCATCATGTTGCCCGTGGCCGTGCTGCCCTTCGTACCGTTCGTGGCGCTCGCTTACGTCTTCACGCAGAAGCGCGCGGTGATGTCGATCGCCGCCGCAGCCCTGGATTCGCAGTCAGAAAATCTGGGCAAACTCGGGACCCACTACCTGGGCCGCTTCCTCGAACAGCGTGATAAAGGCGAGCAAGGCGCCAAGCTGCGTGAAGGCTTCGATAAAGCCTGGTCACGCTTCTTGCGAGCGTCGGAAGCGCCTTGGCCGGTGCGCTTGGCGCTGAGTCAGCTCACCGGCCGCGTGCCGATGGGCGAGATCGTCGCGCAGCTCGCCGAGCAGCAAACCCCAACCGAAGACGTTCCGCGTCGCGCGATGGAGCAGGTGGTTTCACGGGCGATTCAGGAGCACGTGGCGCCCTCCTGGTTAGCGACCGTGCTGCTTCTGGTCGCTAACCTGGCGTGGCTGCCGCTGTGCTTGTGGCTCGTGCAACTCTGGCTCACCCGCTGAGCAGCTCAGCCTACCGGCGGAGCCGAGGTGCGCACGCGCTCCAGCCGCTCGACCGAGGTCACCAAGTACGCCGTCATGTTGACGATGTCCTCCACCGTTGAATCGAGTGGAAGCGCTGCGAACGGTCGGGATAGGCCAAGGATGATCGGCCCGACGGCAGAAGCGCCGCCCAAGCTCTTGAGCGTTTGATACGCAGCGTTGCCCGCTCCGAGCGAGCTGAACACGAGCACGTTGGCGTTCTTGGTCAGCCGCGAGAACGGATAGTGCTCCTTGCGACGCTCGGCATCGAGCGCGATCTCCGGCCGCATTTCTCCGTCCACCTCGAGGTTGGGACGCTTTTCACGAACGATCGCCAGCGCCTTCTGTACGTCGCGCACGCGCGGATGATCGACTGCGCCAAAGTTCGAGTAGGAGATCATCGCAACGCGCGGCTCCACGCCCAGCGTCTGCACGGCGTCGGCCATTTGAATGGCGATATCGGCGAGCTCCTCCGGAGTTGGCTCGCTGTTGAACACGGTGTCACCGAAGAACTTCACCGAGTTCTTGAGCACCATCATGTACATACCCGCGGCTACGCGGACGCCCGGCATCAGCCCGAGGATCTGCAAGGCGGGCCGAATCGACTCCGGGTAGTTGAGCGTGAGCCCCGTGACCACGCCGTCGGCATCGCCCGACTCCACCATCAGATTCGCGAAGTGGTTGCTCTTCTCGGCGAGGTTCTTCGCCATACCGCGCGAAACACCTTTGCGTTGCCTCAGCGCGTACAGCCGCTCGGCGTAACGCACCGACTCCGAGCTGGTTCGCGGATCGATCACCTCCACGTTGCCGAGCGAGTGCAGGTCGTGCTCTTTCACGAGCTGACGGATCTCCGCTTCGCGACCGAGCAGCACCGGCTTGGCGATGCCCTCGTCGACGATCTGTTGCACCGCGCGCAGCACCTTGAGGTTGGCCGCGTGCGGGAAGACGATGCGCTTCGGCTCGCTGCGGGCGGCGCGCACCACGTTGCGCATGATCGAGTACGCCGCGTTGGACGACTTCGACATCAGACGCTCGCGATACTCCTCGAGGTTGAGCGAGGTGCGCGCGACGCCTGAATCGACCGCCGCCTGAGCGACGGCCGGTGCGACCCACCACAAGACGCGCGGATCGAACGGCTTGGGGATGAAGTACTCCGGTCCAAACTTGATCGGCTTGCCGCCATAAGCCTGAATCACGCCATCGGGGACCGGCTCGAGCGTGAGTTGCGCCAGCGCGCGCGCCGCCGCGACCTTCATCTGCTCGGTCACCGTGGTCGCGCGCACGTCGAGCGCACCGCGGAAGATGTACGGAAAGCCGAGCACGTTGTTGACCTGGTTGGGGTAGTCGGAGCGGCCGGTGGCAACGAGGGCGTCAGGCCGAGCCTCGATCGCGTCGGGGTAGCTGATCTCCGGATCGGGGTTCGCCAGGGCGAAGATGATCGGCTTCGGCGCCATCGTCTTCAGCATCTCTTTGCTGACCACGCCAGCGACCGAGAGGCCCATGAACATGTCGGCGCCGACCATCGCATCGGCCAACGTACGCCTGCCGTTGTCCGCGCGCGCAAAGCGGCGCTTATGCCGGTTGAGATCGGTGCGACCTTCATGAATGACGCCCTTGGAGTCCACCAGCGTCACGTTCTCCGCGAGTACGCCGAGGCTGATCAGGAAGTCCACACAGGCGATCGCGCCTGCGCCTGCGCCGGAGACCACCAACTTGATCTCGGAGAGCTGCTTGCCGGAGATCAGCGCCGCATTGAGCGCACCAGCGCCGGAGATGATCGCTGTGCCGTGCTGATCATCGTGGAACACCGGGATCGACAGGCGCGCGCGCAACTTCTCTTCGATCTCGAAGCACTCGGGAGCCGCGATGTCCTCGAGGTTGATACCGCCGAAGGTCGGCTCGAGCGCCGCGACGATCTCCACGAAACGATCGACGTCCTTCTCCTTCACCTCGAGATCGAAGACGTCGATATCGGCGAACTTCTTGAACAGGCAAGCTTTGCCTTCCATCACAGGCTTGCCAGCGGCAGCACCGATGTCACCGAGCCCGAGCACCGCCGTGCCGTTGGAGATCACGGCCACCAAGTTTCCGCGGGCCGTGTAGTCCCAACTCTTGCCCTCGTCGGCGGCGATCTCCAAGCAGGGCTCGGCCACCCCGGGCGTGTACGCCAGAGAGAGATCGAGCTGACTTACGAGCGGCTTCGTCGACACGACCTCGAGCTTCCCGGGTCGACCACGACGGTGATATTCGAGAGCATCCTCTTTGCGAGCCATGGCGCCTTTGTACGCTAAGCTCTGCGCGGTGTGTGGCCGATTCACGCTCACTGTGCCCGGCTTCGACGAACTTTGCGACGCGCTCGGTCTCAGGCCCGAGCCAGCCTCAGCGGCGCTTTATCAACCGCGCTACAACATCGCGCCCAGCAACCTCACGTGGGTCCTCACCACATCGAGCGGCGCTGAGTCGACGCAGCTGAGTCGGTCGCGCTGGGGCTACCAAGGTGCGGGCTCGGCACAGCGCGCCAAGCCGCTACGCAACGCGCGCGCCGAGCTGTTGAGGAAGGCGGTACCGTTCGAACTCGCGCTCGGGCAGCGACGCTGCGTCGTCGTCGCCGACGGCTTTCTCGAGTGGCACGCGAAGGATGATGACCGGCGGCCGTATTGGCTTCGTCCCAGCGATCACGGCCTCATGCTGATGGCCGGGGTGTACGCCGAGAACGAGGCCACGAGCAGCTTCGCGATCGTGACCTGCGCGGCGAACGCAGACGTGCAAGACCTTCACCCACGGATGCCTCGCCTGCTCGATCGCGGCGAGGCGATCGCTTGGCTAGAGCCAGGCTGGGCCCAGCTGCTGACTCCGCCGCCTTCCGGCCGCCTACGCAAGACCCGCGTGTCTCAACGCGTGAACGCGGTCCGAAACGATGACCCAGCCTGCTTGTTGCCTGAAGACGGCCCAGCCACCGGGACCAACCTGGAGCTGTTCGCTTCGCTCGCACGATCGAACTCCTGAGGTATAACGCCGCATGGCGAACCAGAAGACCGTGCTCAGCGCGCCGCCGCGCGAAGCGGAGACGCTGTTCATCCGCGGCGCTCGCGAGCACAACCTCGCGATCGATGAGCTGACGCTGCCCAAAGGGCAGCTGGTCGTTTTCACCGGCGTTTCGGGCTCGGGCAAGTCCTCGCTCGCCTTCGACACGATCTATGCCGAGGGCCAACGTCGCTATGTCGAGTCGCTCTCCTCCTACGCGCGGCTGTTTCTCGGTCAGCTCGAAAAGCCGAAGTACGATCAAATTCGCGGGCTGTGCCCGACGGTGGCGATCGAGCAACGCTCTGCCTCGAGCAACCCGCGCTCCACGGTCGGGACCACCACCGAGATCTATGACTACCTGCGGGTGATGTTCGCCCGCGTTGGGGATCAGCGCTGTCACACCTGTGGGGCGCTGGCCCAAGGCACCTCCGCCGCGGCGATCGTCGAGGAGATTTTGCGGCTCCCGCTGAAGACCCGCTGCACTTTGGTGGCGACCATCGCCGAGCACCGCAAGGGCGAGTTTCAGGACGAAATGACGTCGCTCGTGCAGAGCGGGTACCGCCGATTGCGGATCGACGGCAAGGTCGAGCTGATCGAAGAGGCGGTGCCCAAGCTCGATAAGAACAAGAAGCACACGATCGAGGTGATCGTGGACCGCGTGGTGGTCAACCCGGACGGCCGGGCCAAGCTGACCGACAGCGTCGAGGCGACGTTGAAGTTGGGCAAAGGCCGGCTGCTGGTCGAGGTGGAAGGCGCGGCTCCGCAACGCTTCTCCGAAAAGCGCGCCTGCCCCAATTGCAACATCGAGCTTCCGGAGCCCACGCCGCAGAGCCTCTCGTACAACTCGCCGCTCGGCATGTGCCCCGATTGCAACGGCCTCGGCACCAAGCTCGAAGTGGACGCGCGAGCGATCGTGCCGAACCCCAAGCTCTCGATCGATGAGGGTGCTGTCGCGCCGTGGCGCAATGTCTCGGAGAGCTCGGGCTGGACGGCGCGCATCGTCACGGCGCTGTGCTCGAAGCTGGGCGTTGCTCGCGATGTGCCGTGGAACAAGCTCCCGCCGAAGAAGCGGGAGGCGCTGCTCTATGGCACCGGCGACCAGCGCATCGAGGTCAAGTGGGACAGCAAGAACAGCAAAGGCGCCTGGGCCATGAAGTGGGAGGGCCTATGCAACCAGGTGCTGCGTCGCTTCGAGGCCACCGAGAGTGAGGCCATGCGCGACAAGTACCGCGGCTACCTGCACGAGGCGCCCTGCAGCAGCTGTGGCGGCTCGCGCCTGCGCGCCGAGGCGCGCAGCATCTTCCTCGGGGACAAAAGCATCGTGGACGTGTTGCGCATGTCGATCTCCACGGCGGACCGCTTCTTTCGCGGGCTCGGCCTGTCTGGCGTCAAACTGCAGATCGCCACCGAGGTGCAGAAGGAGATCCAACATCGGCTCGGCTTCCTGGTGGACGTCGGGCTCGACTACTTGACGTTGGACCGCGCAACCGCCTCGCTCTCCGGCGGAGAGGCGCAGCGCATTCGCTTGGCGGCCCAACTCGGCAGCGAGCTCTCCGGCGTGATGTACGTGCTCGATGAGCCATCGATCGGCCTGCATCAACGCGACAACTTGCGCCTCTTGCGCACGCTGCAGAACCTGCGTGGGCTGGGCAACAGCGTGATCGTGGTCGAGCACGACGCTGACACCATCCGCGAGGCCGATCACGTGGTGGACTTCGGCCCGGGAGCCGGCAAGTTCGGTGGCAAGGTGGTCGCGCAGGGAACGCCGGCCGAGTTGATGGCCAACCCCGACTCGCTGACCGGGCGCTTCCTCGCGGGCAAAGAGAGCATCGGTACGCCCGGCGTACGGCGCAAACCAACAGGCTTCATCACCATCACCGGCGCCACCGAGAACAACCTCAAGAACGTGAGCGTCAAGTTCCCGCTCGGCGTTTTCTGCGCGGTTACGGGGGTGAGCGGAGCCGGCAAGTCCAGCTTGGTCAACGGCATCCTCAAGCCGGCTCTCGCGCGCGAACTCAATGGCTCCCAAGACCCGGTCGGCGCGCATGAAGAGCTGAGCGGCCTCGATGGCGTGGACAAAGTGATCGTGATCGATCAGCTGCCCATCGGCCGCACCCCGCGCTCAAACCCAGCGACCTACTCCAAGCTGTTCGACTTGATTCGCGATGTCTTCGCGCAAACCAAGGAAGCTCGCGCTTACGGCTACGCGCCCGGCCGCTTCTCCTTCAACGTGAAGGGCGGTCGCTGCGAGACTTGCGAGGGCGGTGGCATGCGTTCGATCGAGATGCACTTCCTGCCCGACGTCTTCGTCACCTGCGAGGCCTGCGGCGGCAAACGCTACAACGACGCGACGCTGCGCGTGACCTTCCGCAATCGCACCATCGCCGACGTATTGGCGCTCAGCGTGGATGAAGCGCTTGGCGTTTTCGAGAACGTCCCGGCGATTGCGCGGATCCTCGAAACGTTGAAGGAAGTTGGTCTCGGCTATGTCTCGTTGGGGCAGCCGGCGACAACCCTCTCCGGCGGTGAGGCCCAACGGGTGAAGCTCGCCAAAGAGCTCGCGCGGCGAGACACCGGGCGCACCATCTACATCTTGGATGAGCCGACCACCGGCCTGCACTTCTCCGACGTTCGCCAATTGCTCGGCGTACTCGAACGCTTGGTGGAGGCCGGCAATACGGTGCTCGTGGTCGAGCACAACCTGGAGGTGATCCGCATGGCGGACTGGCTGATCGATCTCGGGCCTGAAGGCGGCGCTGGCGGCGGTACCATTCTGGCCGAGGGCACACCGGAACAGGTAGCCCTGGTCGAGAGCTCGCACACCGGCCAGTTTTTGAAGCCGCTGCTTGCTCCGCCCGTACTCAAGAAGGCCTCATCCAAACGACCGAAACAGGAAGCTCGACCATGATGAAACTGTACAGCTCCGTCACTTCACCGTTCGTCCGCAAAGTCCTCGTGGTTGGGCACGAACTCGGCCTTGCCGATCAGCTCGAGGTCGTGCCCGTCGTGCTCAGCCCTACCGCCGCCGACGCAGCGCTCAACCAGCGAAACCCGCTGGGCAAGATCCCAACGCTCGAGCTCGAAGACGGCACCATGCTGTTTGATTCGCGCGTGATCGTGACGCACCTGTTGACCCTCTCCGACAAAGGCGAGCAATTGTTACCACGTGGCAAGAAGGGGCTGCTCACGTTGCGTGCCGAGGCTGCAGCAGACGGTCTCTTGGATGCCGGGATCCTCTCTCGCTACGAGACCGTGTTGCGGCCGGAGCAGTTCCGCTGGAGCGCGTGGGTCGACGGGCAATGCGACAAAGTCGAGCGCTCCTTGCGCTGGCTCGAACAGAACGTCGATACCAGCGGGCCCAACTTCGACCTCGCGCAAATCGCCACCGCTTGCGCGCTCGGCTGGTTGCAGTTCCGCAAGCCGCTCAACGACCGATCGCAAGGTGAGCGCAACATGGAGGTGATCGCGCCCAAGCTCTTCAGCTGGTTCGAGAGCCTGCGCAGCCGACCGAGCCTAGCCGCGACCGAGCCTCACTGAAGCGCGCCCCAAATTCGCAACGCCGCCGAGGTCTCGTCGTCGAGCTCCACCGTCTCACGCTCGAAGCGCACGGCCTTCGCGCGGCGTTCGAAGTCAGCGTGGCGCTGCCGCAAGGCGGCTGACACCAGCGGCAACACTGGACGCCGATCGAAGCTGCAACTCCAATCGATCGATAGGTCGCAGATCTGCGAGAAAGACCCTGATTTCTCGCGCAGTAGGTACTGATCCCAGCGTGCGGTGTGCGTCTCACCGAACAACGCGTAACGCACGCCCGTGGTGTCGAGCGCGAGCCCCGAGGTCACCTTGTATAGGTCCCGCCCCCACGCCCCTCGCAGTGGAACGCCCAAAGCACCCGCGAGCGTGGTCGCCACGTCCTCCGTCGCGGTCGGCTCTTCCACCACGCGGCCCTCGGCCAAGTCCGAGGGATAGGCGATGTAAAGCGGCGCTTTGAGCGACGCCTCATCGAACGGTAGTTCTTCGGGGAAGTAGGTATCGACGCCGCTCGAGATATCGTTGGTCACGACCAAAAGCGACTTCTCCTCGACGTTGGCTAGCGCCTCGAGCAGCTTGCCGAAGGCTGCGTCTTGCTCCGCGAGCGCAAGCTGGTGCAACGCCTCCACACGAATGCGATCCCCCTCGGGGAGGCGCACGCGCTTCTTCTTGCGCCTCAGCGACGCGAGTTGCTGACCGGCCCGCCGAGGTTGAATGTCCCCGGTGTATTTTTCGGGCGGTAGAGAGTCCACCTGCTTGGGCGTTGGCGCCCACGGTGGATGGCCGCCCTCGGCATGAACCACGAGAAAGATACGCGCTGTCGGCTCACGCTCGAGCGTCGACGTGACGAAGGAGGCCGCCTCGAGCAAAGCACTGCGTGACTCGCCCTCGGCCGGCGAGATCGAGACGAAGCGCGTCATCGATCGGTAGAAGCCGTACGGTCGGAAGGAGGTCGGGACGTCGGTAAAGAGCGCGGTTTGAATGCCCGCATCGCGCGCGCGTTGGGTGATGGTTGGAACGCCTTTGGGCAGCGCGGATCCGAGATCGGTCACGGTGTGAACCGCTGCAGGTAGGCCCGTCAGCAGCGTCGCCAAGTTGCCGCCTGCGGTGCTGACCGAGGCTCGATGTTGCGTGTACACCGTCGCGCTGTCGGCGAACTTCGCGAGGTTGTCGAGGTGATGCACCGGCTTGTCGCCGTAGCCGGGCAACTCATCGCGCGTGACGCCACCCCAGAGCACCAAGACCACCACTTGTGCCGAGGGAACCGGCTGCGGTTCACGCGTGGAGACCAGCAGGCTGGGATCTCCGAACAGCACGCGACTGCCTTTGGTCGCCGACATCGCCTTGAACTCGAGGTGAACGATCTCCCCTGCGAAGGGATCGAGTGGGGCGTCCATGTCCTCCCAGCCCTCGCTCGGCTTGAGATGCCGCTTGAGCAACGAGATCGGCGCTTTGCCGTCTCGCCGCAGCACCACCTCAGCGTCCCCTTCGCCGTTGCCGAGCAGTCCCAACGCCGTTCGCAATCTTGCTCCCTTGGGCACGCGCAACGAACAGCGCACCGTCGTTGGCGTGCGCAAACGCAACGCCCGGTGTGGCGTCTTACCAATCACAGCATCGGCCTGTAGGACGTCGGCGAGAGTCGGGGCACCGTAGGTGCTGTCTTCATCATCGGGCCAGCCGATGCGCAGCCAATCGACCATCGCCAAGGCCTCGCTCGTGCGAGGTTTCCCGCGAAACCGGATCAGCACCTTGTGTTCACCTGCGTCGAACGGCTCCAAGCTGGTCGCGGTGGTGACGGTGCGTGCATCGGCTCCGCTGAACTTGGCCGAACCAAGCGGGACACCGTCGATGTAGAGAGCGACGCCCTTGCTAGCGAGCGGTGCGATGCGCGCGCTCAGGAACAGGTTCTTGGGCTCGACCAAGGTGAAGGTCGCCGTAAGCTCGTTGTCGACGATGGTGCTCCAAGTTGCTCCGTTGCGTTCAACGGCCTCGAGCTCCGAGGCGGTCTCGACGCGACCGACCATACCCTCGGTGCCGAAGTCGATCGCTACGCCGCGGTGCTCGATCGTGCAGGAAGGGACTTCGTCGAAGAAGGAGAGCAACGTGCGATCCTGAACCGGGCCATCCCCGTAGCCCGGTTCATTCGGGGACGCGGAGGTCCGCGTTCCCGGCTGCGATTCGGAGTTGCTGCTACACGCGACGAGGAGCCCAGCGGCGAGCGCAAGGCTACCTGCCTTCAGCGTTGCCAAGGCGGCGCAAGCCGAATGCGAACCAGCTTGTCCTCTTTCACCTGAACGAAACGTGACCGCTCCTCTCCTCGGGTCTTGATGCGGATCTCGTACGGATCCGCCTTGGCCTTGAGTTGTACGGCTGCAATCGGACCGGAGCCAATGGGTTTTCCGTCGACCAGGATGGTGTCGGTCTTTCCGGCCACGACCTCGAGCAAACCATGGCCCTTCTTTACCTTGTCGTTGCTGCGGAGAGGAAGCTCCTCAGGCTGCGGATCGGCGGTGCGGCCGAGCGAAGGCTCGCTGCGCGTCGCTTGATCGGAGCCCTCTTCCAACGGCGCGTCGGTCTTGCTCAGGTTTGCGCTGCTTTGAGCCTCAGCGTTCTGCTCGCGCGCTTGGTCGGTCTGAGCGAACAGCTCCGCTTCGCTCGGTCGCGTACTCTCGCGAGCCCAACGCGCCCAAATCGCAAAGCCGATGCCGAGCAGCGCGAAGGCCACCCAGTAGACCGACTTGTAGTCGCGCTTGTAGGGCGCCATCGGCGGCAAGTAGGCCGAGGGCAGCGGTACGCGCGGCGAGACTTCGCCAGCGTCGCGATTGCGTTCTTTGACCTCGGAAGGCGACGGGCTCTTCTTGACGTTCTTCGGCTTGGGCGTCTCGACGCGTGCGGGCGCAGACTCGCTGACCTCCGGCGGGTGCAGAGATCCGAGCGTCAACATCGGCTTCACGCCTGGCGGTAGCGGCAGCTGACTCGGCGTCGGCGTCAGTTCGAGTTCACGCTCGCGTGAGGGCTTCGCAGCCGCAGCGCGCTTGGCTTCGGCCTTGACCACCGGCGGCTTGCGGCTCTCCTCCACGCGAAAGAGCGCGTCGGGCAACGGCGAGAGCGTGATGTCGATCGGGTTCGGCGTGAGCCGCGTGCCTGAAGGGGGTACCGGCGATTCGTAGGCTCGCGGAGCTTCCGAGTCGTTGGTCTGCACTGGAGCCGGCGAAGGAGAAAGAGGCTTGGCGTCGTTTGCTGGCGGGGCCGGCTCGGGCAACGGCGCTGCGGGCAGATCACCGAGCAAGCTCTGGTTGCCGGCCTCGTCGAGGAAGCTCGTGAGCATGCGCGGCTCGCTGGTGACGACCGGCGGAATCACGCTGGGCTCGGGCTCCGCGGGCTTGGTCGCAGCGCGCAGCAAATCGCCAGCCGAGCGCAGGTCCACCGAGATCGCCGGCATCATCGCCGGAGCGTCCTGCGGCAGTGCGATGGGGGCGGTGATCACCGGCAGACGGGCCACTGGGTTGGCGCTGCGTTCACCGCGCAAGAGCGCGAGCTCCTCTTTGATCAAGCGCGGCAGCTGATCTTCGCCAGCGCCGTCAATCACCTGCACCACGGCTGCGTGCGAGGCGATGTCGAGCAGGATGTCCTCCAACATGCGCGCCGAACTGCGGCCGGTGGTGAGCAGATCGCGCGGACAAGCGCCCTGCGACAAGGCCACCATCAACGAGCGCGCCGGCTCCGGCGTGGCCTGGAAGTACGAAAGCAGCGCGTCCTCATCCACCTCGACGCGGCCCACCCGCATCAGGTTCTCGCCGGTGAGCAGCGTCTGCGCCGAGCGCGCCGTCGCAATGATCGGCGCAAGTTGGTCGAGCAGTTTGCCGGCGAGCTCCGGCTTGGTGAGCCCCACGTCACGTTCGGCCTTGGGCGTACTCACCGAGAAGCGGCCATCACCGACACCGAGCAGCGCGGCCAGTACGCTGGGCCCGCGATCGAAGGTTCCGGACAGCGCAGTGCGCGTCGCACGCACCGGTCGCGAGGCCCGCACATCGACCTCGTAAAGATACGAAGCGTCGCGCACCGTCAGCGTCGCCTCTTCGCGGTGCTCGCACACGACGTTCATCAGCGAGAAAGTGGTCAAGCCGTCGAGCCGGCCGCGCACGTCGGTGCCCGAACGGATGCGCTGGCGAATGCGCGCGCGCGGCCGCACCAGCTCGCGCACGCGCTGAACGATGGTGCCGGCGCTGGCTTCTTTGCGCAGATAGCCGTCCACGTCGGCGCCGAGCTCGCGCACACGCTGCAATAGGTCTTCCTTCCACGAGAGCAGCACGATCGGCACGTCGCGCAACACGATGTCGTGACGCAGCGCTCGCGAAAGGCCGAAGCCATCGAGCTTGGGCATCAGGATGTCGCTGATCACCAGGTCGGGTCCGACGTGTTTGGCGATCTCGAGCGCTCGTTGACCATCGCGAGCTTCGTACACGACAGCACCGGCGGTCTTTAAAACGCCCGCAAGGAACCAGCAAACCGCGGCATCGTCATCGACGACCAACACCTTCATGCCGTCGAGCGAACGTTCTTCATCGCTGCGCGAAGAGCGCGTCGGCGTACGGCGGGTATCGCGATCGTTGGTCTCCTCGAGCCACGGCGCGAACGGCACTGCGCCTTCCGGCCCACCCATCGCAAAGCGCGTTTGGCCTTGCGTGCGGATGGTCACGAGGTCGCGGATGCGCGCGACTGCGCCCCACAGCGCCGCGAGCACCTCGGTGCCTTCACCCAACGTAATGGCTCGGTTGCGCGCCGAAGGATCGGCCGCATCGCAAAGCCCACGATGAAGTTCTTCTGCCAGCCGCGCACCCAGCTGATCGATCGTGAGATCGCCGAGCGGTTCACGCGTGGTCTCGCGTCGCACATAGCTCGTGATCACGCTAGCGCAGGCGCGGCGCAGCTCGCCCGGCGAGACCGGCTTGGGCAGCACCTTGGCTACGCCCAACGCCAAATACGGCCCGGCATCATCGGTGCGCGAGACGCGCATGATCACCAGCACCGGTACCGACTCGGTCAGCGGATCCGATACCAAGCTCGAGACCAGTCGCTTGGCGTTCGGTAGATCGGCGTCCACGATCACGAGGTCGGGAGCGAGCGCCCGCGCGACGTCCATCGCCACCGAGGGATCGGCGGTCGACTCGATCTCGAAGGCTTGGCTCTCTGATTTGCCGGGCTCACCGAGGCTGGCGGCGAGCGTGGCGTTGCCCACGCACAACACGCTGATCGGCGCTTGGTGTGGCTCTTCGGCAGCGGCCTCGCTGATCACGCCCTCGGGCCCGAGCACGCGCACCGGCGCGGTGACGTTGGTCTGACCCCACGCTAGCGAGGTCATCTGCGCAATCAGGGTGCGGGTGAGCTCGAGATCATTCGGCTCGAGTTCCCCTCGTTGGGCTGCTGCACCCAAAGCCTCTTCAACTGTGCGCAGCTCGTCGGAGAGCGCCTGGAAGCGCAAGAGTTTGGCGCCGGCACCGAGCGCGTGGATCTTGCGGCGCATCTCGTCACGCGGGCGCTTGGCCTTTGGATCGGCAGCCAGCGCCTCATACAGCGACTTGAGCTCCGACCGTCTCCTGCCGAGACCAGCGACGAAGTCAGCTCTCGCACCCGAAAGTCGCTCCGCGGGGGGAGCTTCATTCGGTTTGGCCTGCGCCGCGTTCTCAGCACTCATCGTACCCATCGCACCGGCGGCTATCATGCGGGGAGGAGAACAGCCCAATTTGTGGCGAACGGTGCGGCGTCCTATGCTGCCGCCGATGTCGCGCCAGCGCACCGCGGTTAGCCCCTATTTCCAGCGATTATTGGCTGCTTTTGTGTTGCCTTTGGGGCTGCTCGGTTGTCCTTCGGCTGAGCCGACGAGCAGCGCCGAGAGCGCCACGGCCAGCGCTACCCCGGCGAAGGCAAGCGGCCCCCTCCCGCTCGCGCCGTCAGCGGTAACGGCGCCGAGCGCCAGCCTCAGCGCCGCACCCAGCGCCTCAGCGAGCGCGACCCCCAGCGCGGCCACGCCAACAGCCGGGCGCGCCACCGTAGCCTTCGTCGGCGATATCTCGCTCTCCATGCACGTCGCCGCGTACATGAACCCGCCGGAGGGCAAGCCGTCCGAGGTGGAGCCTGGCTTTCCCTTCGCCGCCGTCGCCAGCAAGCTCCGCAGCTACGACTACTTGGTCGGCAACCTCGAGTGCGTGGTGGCCAATCGCGGCAAGCCCACCATCCCGCTACCCCTCGTAGCGCCGCTGCATTCCCCCACCGTCTTGCTCGACGCTGGCTTCGATCTCGTTTCGGTCGCCAACAACCACGTCGAGGATCTTGGCAAAGACGGCTACACCGACATGTTGAAGCGGCTGACCGAGGCCAAGCTTCCGTACGTCGGCGGCTATCTCGTGGATGACTCGCAGGACCCGATGGTCGTGACCGAGGTGAACGGCATCAAGATCGCCGTACTCGGCTACTTCAACCGCAAGACCGAGCAGACCTATCGCGACCTCGAGCGCGCCAAACAACTCGCCGACGTGGTGCTCGTGTATCTGCATTGGGGCATCGACTTCAGCCCGCATCCCACGCGCTTTCAACGTCAATGGGGTCGCGCCCTGATCGACCACGGAGCCTCTGCGGTGATCGGCGCTCACTCGCACATCATCCAGCCGGAGGAGATCTACAAAGGCAAGCTGATCGCGCACAGCCTCGGCAACTTCGTCTTCTCCGGCATGGTCAAACGCGGCTCGCAAGACAGCGCCATCCTGGAGCTCGAGGTGGACAAGAGCGGCATCGTTTCCCACCGCTACCAACCGATCTCGATCGATGAACGTGGAGCCCCCAGCCTGAATGGCCCGCCAACCGCCGAGCCCCCGCTCACACCGGATCGGCCTCGACCGTTGACCGCCCTCGGCAAGCCGATCGACTTCAGCGCGATCCGCTGAGCGACTGCGAACTCGCCGATCGGGTCGCGACCTCGAACCGTTTGGCTTGGCTCAACACCGTGTCAACCGCCGGTTGTCGAGTGTAAACCTGGAGGTGACAGTCGGTGTCGCAGAGCCGTTGACACGCTCCGACGTGACCCTGCATTCCCGCCGAATTCGGGGTCGACTCGCATCGGCACTAGGCTTGCTGGGAGGGCAAGGTGCGCTTCCACCCTCTTTCTCTTTGCCTCCTTATGTTCAGCTCGGTGAGCTGCAGCGATGAGACCAACCCATCGCCGGAGCCTGAGCCTGAGCCGTCGTTGACCCCGGTCTCGAGCGAGTTGCCGGCTGTCGATTCGGTGGAGACCTGCCAGCCGCTGAACAGCGGTGAGCGCTTGGTCTCGGTCTCGCCGGAGGGTCAGGCTTGGCTGGCCTCCCCGACGGAGGGTGGTACTCGCCTGCGCGTGCTGGATCTTTTCTCCGGCGAGCTGGTCGAGACCACGCAAGAGCTGCCGATCAGCACCTTGTCGCAATTGCGCAGCTGGTCGGCAAACGAGGCCTCGCTGATCGCCGATGGTCACTTTTATGAGCTCAGCGAAGCCGGTCGCTTCGACCTCACGCCGCCTGCCGGCCTCGTAGATGGCGCAACCTTCTGTGGCTCGCTCGATAGCAACGGCTTCGTGCTCGCAGGCGGTGAGCTGTCGGAGCTGCGCGCCGACGGCCAGTGGTGGAGCTTCTCGGCAGCAACCGATGGTACCTTCGCGCAGCTCGTCGCCGCCGAGGGCGAGTGCCTAACGCGCGACAATTCGCTCTGGCTCACCAGCGCAGCCGGTGAACTCGTCGAGGTGACGCCCACCCACTTCACCGCGCTGAAGAGCTTCGTCGAGCTGCGGGAGGCCGCCATCCTGGACGCGAACGTGCTCACGATCGATGCGCGTGGTCTCTGGGTCGGCCCGCGCGAATGGAGTGGCTACAGCTTCGGTGCGGCGCCGGAGCGTTTGGTCGCTGCGGCTGGCTACGCCTTCGTCAAAGTCGGAGAGCGGCTGCTGCGCTTCGACGGAACCAACTTCGCCGAACTCGAGAGCGAGCTCAGCGCACCGACGACGATGCAGCCCTACGCTGGCGGCTTGTGGCTCGCCGATGACGCAAAGCTCTGTCACCACAGCTTCGGTGCGTCGGCACGTCTCAGCGGCTTGCGGCCCAACGAGCGCGTGCTCGAAGACAGCTCCGAGCTAACGGTCGCGGCGAGCGCGGACCTCTCCACGCCGACCGTAAGCGTCGATGGGGTCGAGACCACGCTGACCACCGACGCAGAGACCGGCGTTGCGAGCGCAACCGTCACCTGGACCAGCGTCGGGTGGCATGAACTGACCGTCGATAGCGAGTCGGGAGAACGGCTGCGCACCGTTTGGGTCAAGCGCGTCCCGGAGATCGAACGCAGCTTCGCCAAAGACGTTTTCCCGCTCTACGAAGCCACCTGCGCCAACAGCGGCTGCCACGGTGGCGCCGATCCCAAAGGCTCGGACCTCTCGACGTTCGAGGCTTGGCAAGCCAAAGCCGCACAGATTCGCACCCGCGTCGTCGATACCCGCACGATGCCACCCGCCGCCAATACACCCGCTTCCTGGAACGACGAGCAGATCGACGTCATCGCCCAGTGGCTCGAAGGAGGAATGCTTCCATGATTCGTTCACCTCAATCTCTGCTTCAGCTCGTCGTACTTAGCGTCCTAGCCGCGGGTTGTAGCTCCGAGACCTCGCCCACTCCCACCGGCAACGAGGAATCGGATCCGCCGGTGGAGACGCCGGTCAATTGGGAGCCTGGCAACGAGAGCAAAGCCTGCAACGTGGACGCGCTACTGCCGCCGGCAACCTACGGCCGGAAGGTAAAGTCGCTGCTCACCGGCTTGCCCGTCTCCGAGGCCGAGGCCGAGAGCCTGGTGAGCAACCCGGAGGCTCTCCCCGAGCTGATCGACACGTGGCTCGCCACGCCTGAGGGCGCTGAGATGTTGCAGCGCTTCTTCATGACCTACTTTCAGCAGACCAGCACCAACAACGACTCGCTCTTTTACCTGCTCGGTCGCAAGGTGCAGAGCTTCGGCAAGTTCGACTCAGATTCCGCCTCCACCGCCGCGCTGCTCAACCGCAACTTGGCTGAGAGCTTCGCGCGCACCATGGTGGATCTCGTTTCGCGCGGTGAACCCTTCACCAAAGCGCTCACCACCGACGAGTTCATGATGACGACGGCGCAGGTCGCGCTGCTCGCCTACCTCGATGATGAGACCGTCGACGACTTTGGCGCGCACGACGTGCGCAGCTCGACCAACACCTTCGACACGATGGTCTTCTACAAGAACCAGGCGAACGCGCCGGCAGCGAAGGACGCGCTCGATCCGACAAGTCCGAGCTTCGGTCACTTCTGGCATCGCGAGCTCGCCGATGTCCCGGCCTCTTGCAACGTCGGTGCAACCCTGACCGTCGACACCTCCCAGATCACCAACGGTGAATGGCGGATGGCGGGCAACACGACGCCTTCTTTCTGGGTATTCAGCGCGATGATGGGTCGGCATTTCGGCATAAACGTTCAGGGAGATGCAGACTGCCGCGCGCCCTCGGCCAACAACAACTTCCCGCTGTTCAAGCGCTCCGACTTCAACGACTGGCACCTGGTCAAAGTACGCAAGCCGAGTGCGGACGAGGCGGTTACCCCCTTCTACGATCTCGAGCAGCTACGCACCGCGAGCGAGCTCGTCGTTCATACCGAACGCGTCGGCTTCCTCACCTCACCCGGCTTCTTCTCGACCTGGATGAACAACGAGGACAACTCGTCCCGCGTCACCGTCAATCAGGCGCTGATCGTCGCACTGGGCAAGAGCTTCGAGGGGCAAGCTGTCACCAACTTTGCGCCCGAGTCACTGGACGCCGAACACGCTGACCCGACCACCGAGTGTTACGGCTGCCACCAAACGCTCGATCCGATGCGTGACTTCTACCGCGCCTCCTTCACCAACTACTACGGCGAGCAGCTCGATCCCGAGCGCGCTGCCTTGCAAGCCGACTTCATCTTTGACGGCGTCACCGCCAAAGGCAACGGCGTCCGCGACCTCGCCGACCTACTCGCTGAGCACCCGGCCTTCCCCTACGCCTGGGCGCACAAGCTTTGCTACATGGCCAACGCCGCACCGTGCTTGGAGGGCGCAACCTTGGACGGCATCGTGGCGAGCTTCGTCGAATCGAGCTTCGACTTCCGCGTGCTCGTCCGCGAGCTGTTCTCTTCCCCGCTGGTCACGGCCAGCCAGTGTGTGGAGGGCGTCGATACCGGCTCCAATGTCTCGATCGCGCGACGCACGCTGTTCTGCAGCGAGCTCTCGCATCGCCTCGACATCAACGACGTGTGCGGGCTCGGTCGCTTGAAGGAAGAATCCAGCGCCTTGCAGAACAGCGCTCGTGACGCCTCCGGCTCGATCCCCGATGACGGCTTCAGCCGCGCCGTCGTCAGCCCGATCGTGATCGCCGAGACCGGCCTCTTCACCCGCGCCAACGCCGAGGCCACCTGCGTCACCATCGCGCAAGAGAGCTTCAACCGCGTGTATCAGGACCTGACGACCGACGAGGCCACGCTGCACATGGTCAGTTCGGTGATGGGCCTGCCGCCGAACGACGAGCTGCACGCGCCGTCCCTCGCGATCCTGCGCGCTCACGTCGAAGAAGCGGTCGCCGAAGGCAAGACCGACCGCGATGCGGTTGAGTCAGCGTTCGTGATCGCGTGCATGTCCCCCACCGTTGCCGGCGTCGGTTTTTGAGGAGCACTCCAATGAAAAGCCAATCAAAATTTTCGCGACGAACGGCCCTCGGCGCACTTGCAACGGCGACCGGCAGCTTGTTTCTGCGCTCGCTTGCCACCGGCATCCCCAGCAGCGTCCTCTTGGATCCTTTGTCGGCCCACGCCGGCACCGAGCCCACGGCCAAGACGCTGATCCTCGCCAGCTCGATCTCGGGTGATCCGATGAACGCCAACGTGCCGGGCACCTATGATTTCCCGGCCAACGAGGTGTTCCACCCCGCAGATCCTTCGATGGCGAAGACCTCGCTCACGCTGTCCGGGAAGACCTTCTCTGCAGCCAAGCCGTGGGCCGACCTGGGCCAAGGCATTCTCGACCGCACCACCTTCTTCCACCACGCCACCTACACGCCGGTGCACGGTGAGCTTGGGCTGGTGCAGAAGATGATGCGCGCCACCGAGAAGGACGACATGTTGATCTCGCTGATCTCGCGGGAGCTCGCGCCCGTGCTCAAGACGGTTCAATCGGATCCGCTGAGCTTGGGAGCCTCCGGCGGTGAACTCTTGAGCGCCGAGGGCCGCATCCTCGGCAACGTCTCACCGCTCTCGGTGCAGCGCGCACTGGGCGGCGAAGACGGCCCGCTCAAGGATCTGACCGCCCTTCGCGATCAACAGATCGACGAGATTTACGCGCTCTATCGTGAACGCGGCACACCCAGCCAACTCAAGCTGCTCGACAACTGGGCGCGCTCGCGCAAAGAGGTCCGCAGCATCGGTCTTGCGCTCGTGGAACGCCTCTCGGCGATCGACGGCAACGACCAGGTCAATCAGCTGCGTTGCGCTGCCGTGCTCGCCGCCATGAACATCGCACCGGTGATCACCGTGCATCTCGGCTTCGGTGGTGATTCACACGGTGACACCGACTTCGAGCAAGAGACGGAGGACACCGTGATCACGCTCAATGACGTGCACACCTTCATCGACGAGCTCGACCAACTGAAGGCCGATGGCCATCTCAAACAAGACGTGATCTTCGCGACGCTCAACACCTTCGGTCGGACGCTCAAGAAGAACGGCACCGATGGCCGCGACCACAACGAGGGTCACCACGTGATGCTGATGATCGGCAACGGCATCCAAGGCGGCGTCGTCGGTGGCATCGAACCGACCGCCAACGGCAGCGACTACCAAGCCACGACCATCAACTCCACCACCGGCGAAAAGGGCGGCGACATCGCCTTCGAGGAGTCGCTCGCCGCCGCTGGAAAGACGCTCGCCTTCGCCTTGGGCGTACCGCAAGCACGCGTGGACGCCATGATCGACGGCGGCAAGGTCGTTCAGTCGGTGATCGCCTAGCGAGCGGTTTGCGAGCGGTTCGGCGTCGGCCTCAGCGGTCGATGCCGTGCCGCTCGAGTAGCCGATGCAGAAATTGCCGTGAGACGCCCATCGCCTCGGCCGCGCGAGAGACGTTACCGTTGTGCTCGGCCAAGCGACTCGTCAGGTACTGCTGTTCAAACTGCTCCACCACGAGATCCCGCGCTTCACGTAGCGGAAGATGCATCACGCTTGGCTGCGCCGCGGGCTGCGCCGTGGCAGTGGGCATGGCGTCAAAGCCAGGCCGCTCCGGAAACAACATCAAACGCGTGATCGTGTTGCGCAGCTCACGAACGTTGCCGGGCCACTGATGGTTGCGCAGCATCGCAAGCGTGTTGGGCGGCAGATCCGCCAGCGTGCGGGGCGGGCTTTGCGACGCCAAGAAGTGTTCGACCAAGAGCTCGATGTCTTCCGGCCGCTCGCGGAGCGGCGGCACCGCACCTTCAACCACGGCCAGCCGGTAGTAGAGGTCCATGCGGAACGTACCGGTCGCGACGCGCGCCCGGAGATCGCGATGGGTGGCCGCAACGATGCGCACATCGATCGGCGTCCACTCGACGCTACCCACCCTGCGGATGTGACGGCTCTCGATCGCCCGCAGCAGCTTCGGCTGCAAATCAAGCGGAAGTTCACCGAGCTCATCGATGAAGACGGTGCCTCCGCGAGCCTGCTCGAACAGCCCAGGCGTATTGTTGTTGGCCCCGGTGAACGCGCCCTTCACGTAGCCGAAGAGTTCGGCCTCGACCAAGGTCGGCACCACCGCCGAGCAGTCGAACACGGCGAAGGGACCGGAGGCGCGCGGGCTCGCATCGTGAATCGCCCGCGCCAAAAGCTCCTTCCCGGTGCCCGATTCACCCAAAAGCAGCACCGTTTCATGGGTCAACGCAGCGCGCTGCAACAGCGCAAACAAGGCTCGCATCTGCAAGCTTGCGCCGAGCGCAGCGCCAAAACTTTGCCCGCGCGAGAGCGCCAAGGTCTGCTTGGCCGACGCGATCTCCATCCGCAACTTGGTGGAGCCAAGCGTGATATCGCTTCTCGAATCAATGTAGGCAGCACCGATGCGGACCCGGTCGACGAACGTGCCGTTCTTGCTGTCGAGGTCGCGCAGCATCACGCCTTTGGGCGTATGGACGATCATCGCGTGCCGCCGAGAAACCCTTGGATCGTCGGTGGTAAGGTCACATTCTGCGTCGCTGCCAATCAAAACCGGGCCGAGCCCGAGCGCTACTTCGGCCCGCGCGCCGGAGGGTGCCTGCAGCTGGAGCCGCACTCCCGGAAGCTCGACAGCATCTACACGGATGTCGGTTAGGGTGAGACCTGGATGAGATCCGCGTCGTTCCAAGGTGTTTCGCGTCGGTCGCTGCGACTATCGTAGGAGATCGGTTGGAGCCCATCAAGCCGGAGCTTGTCGTTGATCGCTACTCGCTGTTCCGCGTGATCGGCGCCGGTGGCATGGCGTCGGTCTATCTTGGACGGCAGAGCGGGAGCGCCGGGTTCTTTCGCTACGTGGCGATCAAACGGCTCCATCCTCAATATGCGACGAACCCCGAGTTCGTAGCGATGTTCTTGGATGAGGCTCGGCTTGCTTCGCACGTTCGGGATCGTCACGTCGTTGAGACCTTGGACGTGGTCGAGTCGGGGAGCGAGATCCTGATGGTGATGGAGCTGGTTCAAGGCTCCACCCTGACCCATCTGCTTCGCACGGCTCGCACAAATGGTGAGCGACTGCCGGTCGCGGTGAGCTGCGCCATCGTCGTGGATCTGCTTCGCGGGCTCGAGGCGGCGCACAGCGCCGTGGGTCCTTCGGGAGAACCACTCGGCGTAATCCACCGCGACGTATCCCCGCACAACGTAATGATCGGTGTCGATGGCGTTGCTCGAGTGCTCGATTTTGGGGTGGCGAAGGCCAACGGTCAGTATCACTCGACGCGTATGGGGGAAGTTCGCGGCAAGCCCGCCTACATGGCGCCGGAGCACCTGCAAACGGGGGCTACGCCTAAGTCGGACCTGTATTCAGCTGGCATCGTCTTGTGGGAGGCGCTCACCGGCCAACGGTTGTTCGCTGCCGAAACCGAGGCTGGGCTGATCGCTCAGGTACTGGCCCCACGCTGGCGCTCACCGCGAGAGCTCGCGCCCGAGATCCCCGCTGTACTCGAGGAGGTAGTCCGCCGTGCACTGCAGATCGACCCCGCACAACGCTTCCAGTCAGCCAAAGAAATGGCCTTCGCACTCGCGCTTGCCGTGGTGCCTGCAGCGCCGAGCGAGGTTGCCGCCACGGTCGAACGCTTGGCGAAGCAGCCCCTCGCCGAGCTGCGACAAACGCTGGTCACGCTCGAGTCGAAGTTAGGCCGCGCCCCGGTACCAAGCTTGTCTGGCTCCGGGTCAAACCCGCAGCGGCGCGTATCGACCGAAGCCGCGGCGCCAGCTCCTGCACGCCCCCACGATTCACGCTGGCCGGGCTTTGCGCCCTCCCGCGGTGCGGGCGAAATCACCCTGACGGGCCCCTCCGTTCAGGAACCAGCGCCAATCGTCGTAGCCCCGCCAAAGGCGCGTTCGCGCCTCAACCTGTTGCTCGCGTTGCTGCTCGCTTCGGTCGCGGTGGGCGGGCTGCTTGGCGTCGTGATGGCCTCGCGAAGCAGCAGGGCCACGGCCAATCCCAGCGCCGCGCAATTCGACGCCGAACCAGCACTGCCCCAACCCAGCATGGAAGCCAGCGCGACCGCTACCAGCAGCGTGCTTGTGCCCTCGGTCGAAGCGAGCGCATCGGGGCTTGCCCCAGTCGAGCCGGCGGTCACAGCAAGTGCCAGCGCGCAGGTTGCCACCCTGCCGAGCGCCCATACGCCAGCAACGTCGCCCCGTGTGCAACCCACCTCCACTGTGCCAACCTCCGCGCCAGTGCCAACCCCGAGCGACTGCGATCCGCCCTATGAAGTCGATCAGAATGGGGTCAAGCGGGTGAAGACGCGTTGCTTTAAAGTTCGCCCATGAGTCTGGTTTGGCGTTACTCGATTCTCGGCATCGGTTCGCTGTTCGCAGCTGGTGTTGCTGCTCGAGAGGCGCCCGCTCAAGAAGTCACGCAAACCTGTATTCGTTCGTTCGAGCAAGCCGGGGAGCAGCGCAAGATCTTTCAGGATTACGTGCGCGCTCGAGCCGAAGCGCTGCGTTGCAGTGAGACCTGTCCGGCGCAGTTGGCCTTCGAGTGCAGAACGTGGATGGCGCAAGACGCAACCAAAGTGGCGCACCTCGAGCTGAGCTCGACGCTGCCGTTTGCTTCGCTCACGGTAAAGCTCGACGGCGTCGTGCTAACCACACCCCTGTCCGAGGTAAATCCCGGCATCCACCGCGTGGAGGCCGTCGCCGACGGCTATGAGCCGCTGCAGATCGAACTGATGCTCGCAGAAGGTCAACGCGCAAAGCAGCAGCTCGCGTTCGTCGCGGCCACGCCCAAAGTGGTCCCCGAGAAGGAAGCTCGCGAGCTCTCGGTCCCCGGCATCATCATTGGTTCTATTGGCTTGAGCAGCTTGGCAGCGGCCGGGATCCTTGCCGGGCTCGGGCACCTCGAGGCGAGCCGTTTACGCGAGGAGTGCGCGCCCAATTGCTTGGCAAGCGACGTGAGCTTGATCGAGCGTGAGTGGATTGCCAGCGGGGTTTTGGCTGGCGTCGGGCTCGCAGGGATGATCGCCGGCGGCGTCCTTGTCGGGATGAGCTTTGGCGAGGAGTCGACAACAGCGTCGTTGCAGCTAGCGCCAGGCAAGGCGGAGCTAGTCCTCGCCACTTCCTTCTAGAGGTTAGCTATGGCTTCTCCTGGTGTGGTTTGCGATCGTTTGAACCTGCGGCATCTACTGCTTCTTGGCGCAATTGGAGTTAGCGCTTGCGACCTCTCCGATCTAACGGACGGCAAGAGCGGTGGAGGCGGCACGGGCGGTACGGGCGGTAACCAAGCTGGTGGTGGAAGCGGTGGTACGGGTGGTGGCGGCAACGGCGCTGGTGGAGCCTCGACGGGTGGCGGCGGCACGGGCGGCACGGGCGGCACGGGCGGCGACCCAACCTGCGAGTCAGGGTCTCCCTTCGAGTGGATGATTGCGATCGGCAATGAGGAGTCCCAAGCGGTCAGCGTGACCGACGACGCACCGACCAATACGCTCCCTTCGAGCATTCGCGTCGCCGAGGTACCAGCAGCGCTCGGAGGCGGCTTCATCACAGTGATGCTCACCACCGGCGTGCTCGACTTGGCAGGGCCGGTCGGCGTAGACGGTGCTCGCTCAATCTTCGTCGTCCACTTTTCAGCGGCCGGCGAAGTGATCGCTGCCAAAGCGCACACACAGCCGGTCGAACAAGTTGAGCTCCCGGATCAGGCCCGCTCGATCGATGACATCGTCGTCCACGAGACGGGGCGCGTGTTCGTGGTTGGACGGGCGGGCTTTCTACCCCTCACGTTGAGCAGCCCTGACGCACCGATCGAGCTTCTCACGGACGGCATGCACGATGACGCCTTCTTGGCGGCGTTCGACCTAAGCGGCAATGCCCTGGAGGCTGTTCGGCTGGTGAGCACTGGCGCGCTAGCGGCGAGCGACGAACTCAAGGGCGCTGTGCAAGCACGCGGACTGGTGGCACTCGACGGGGAGATAGGGGTGGTTGGGTACTACCACCGCGGGCTGAGCTTCATCGACGGGGCTGGCCAAGCGCTGCCCTTGTGTCCCGCGCTCCCGACGGCGAACGGAACGAAGAACGGCTTCATCATGATGTTACCCGCGCAAGCGCCGCTCTCCGGTTGCTCGCGCGCGCGCGCGTTCGTCGGAACCGGGGACGTGCGCATCTCGCCAACGAGTGTCACGGCGAGCGACTCGCAGCTCCTCCTTGCCGCTGATTTCGATGTGCGTACGAACAGCAATTCGGTCGAGCAACAGCTGACGCTCAACACCTCTCCAGCGTGGGTACTCGATTCAGCGGTGGACGATCACTTCAGCGAGGCGATGGTGATCGCTCTGGAGCAAACGATGCTGACGCCAGAATGGGTCTCCCTGATCGAGACCAGCGGCGGCGTCAACGACCACGCTGCTGCCGTTTCGGTCGATGAAGGTGGGACCATTTGGGTGGTGGGCAAGGGCGTATCGATCAACGATGTGAGCAATTCTATCGATGTCTCGCGCAAATTTCCGTCAGCAGCTCAGACTTGCACGCGCACAATCAATACGCTCAAGTCACGCGGCGTCATCACAGCGCTGAGTCCCACGGGCGACTGTCAGGCGGTGGTGGACTACGCCTACGAATCGTCGATCGAGAGTTCACTGGTTCTCAACGGCACACCTTGGTTTGGGGGCTACGCCACGACCAGCGCCTTTCCTCCTGGCCAGCTGGCGAGCTATGGCGCCGCTGGGCTCGATCCCTACGGCCTGTTGCTGAGCCCCACTCTGGAGCCAGCCAACATCAACGCCGCAGGCCTGCTGGTTGGCGGGCCCGGCCGAGTTCGCAGCTATGAGCTGAGCGCAGTGGGGGACAAAATCCTTATGGCCGGCATCATGAGCGAAGGCTTCCTCGACTTGCCCTGCCCCAGCGACGCTGCAGCGCAAGTCGATTTCTTCCTCGCGCTCTACGACCCCGCACAAGGGCCGTGAACTCAGATTCGGCTGGCCAAGAGCTCACGAACGAACGCTGACGCGGCCTTGGTTCCGAGCTCTCCACCAACGTCACGCGTGCACTTGTGCGCGTCGAGCGCCTCGGTGATCGCCGCCTCAATCAGCGGCTCGAACTTGGCGTGACCGAGATGGGTCATCATCATCCCCACCGTCAAAAACGAGGCGAACGGGTTGGCGACGTCTTTGCCCGCGAGCGGCGGAGCAGAGCCATGCACCGGCTCGAACAAGGCCACGCGCTGCGTATCCGAACCATGCACGTTGGCGCTCGCGGCCATGCCGAGACCACCCTGCAACGCTGCGCCGAGATCCGTCACGATGTCGCCGAACAAGTTGTTCGTCACCACCACGTCGAACTGCGTCGGGTCTTGGATCATGAACAGACACAGCGCATCCACGTACACGTGACGAGCCTCGATCGCCGGGTACTCTTTGGCGACTTCTTGGAACGTCCTCAGCCAAAGCTCGTGCGCAAAGCGCATCGCGTTCGACTTGTCGGCCATGCACACGCGCTTCTTGCCGTTCTTGGTCGCCCACTCGAACGCCGCGCGAATGATCCGCTCCACGCCTTTGCGCGTGTTGACGTCCTCGTTGATGCCGATCTCGTCGGCGGTGCCCTTCTTGAACTGGCCACCAAACCCGACGTAGACGCCCTCGGTGTTCTCACGAAAGACCACGATGTCGATGTCCTTCGCCAGGCGCCCTTTGAGCGGCACCAACCGATCCGAAAGCACGCGAACCGGCCGCACATTGGCGAACAAATCGTAGCCGAAGCGCATGCCAAACAGGATGTCGCGCGCGTGCTCGAGCCCGGGGACGCGCGGATCTCCGAGCGCGCCGAGCAACACCGCTCGACACTCATTGCGCAGCTGATCGGCGATCGCTTGAGGGAAGGTCGTGCCGTCCCTCAAGTAGCGATCCGCGCCGAGATCGAGATCGAGAAAATCCAGAGATACGCCACCCTTGTCACGGAGCAGCTCCAGCAAAAGCCTCGCTTCACGAATGACTTCGGGACCGATGCCGTCTCCGCCGAGGATGGCGATCTTCTGGGTGGTCATCGCTCAGCCGAGCGCCTTTTCAATCGCCACGTACTCGAGGCCGTGCGCGTCCGCGACGCCCTTGTAGGTGCAAGCGCCACCGAAGGTGTTGAGCCCGAGGAGGAGCGCTCGGTCGGCCTTGGCAGCCGCCACGACGCCCTGGTTCGCCAACTTGATGGCATAGGCCATGGTGGTGTTGGTGAGTGCCCACGTGCTGGTGTTGGGGACCGCGCCGGGCATGTTGGCCACGCAGTAGTGAACGACGCCGTCGACCTCGAAGGTCGGGTTGTCATGAGTGGTCGGTCGGCAGGTCTCGATGCAACCACCCTGATCCACGGCGACGTCCACAACGACGCTGCCCTTTTCCATTCGCGGCAGGAGCGCGCGCGGCACGAGCGTGGGAGCCTTCGCTCCGGCGACGAGGACGGCGCCGATCACGAGGTCGGCCTGTTCCACGCAGCGCTCGATGTTGTCGGGGTTCGAGTAGAGCGTCTCGATGGCGCCACCGAACACGTCCTCGAGGTACGCCATCACGTCGGCGCGGACGTCGAGGAGCGTGACCTGCGCGCCCATGCCCACGGCGATGGTTGCAGCGTTCTTACCAACGACGCCGCCGCCCAAGATCACCACGCGACCGCGACGCGTACCGGGCACGCCACCGAGCAGCACACCCTTACCGCCGTGCTCTTTCTCGAGGCAGCTGGCACCGACCTGCACCGCCATGCGCCCTGCAACCTCACTCATCGGCTTGAGCAGCGGCAGCGTGTGATCGGGCAGCTCGATCGTCTCGTAGGCGACGCCCGCCACGCCCGTTCGCACGAGCTCCTTGGTCAGCTCGGCCTCGGCAGCGAGATGGAGGTACGTGTACAGGATGAGGTCCTTGCGGAAGAAGCCGTACTCGGCCTTGAGCGGCTCCTTCACCTTGACGACCATCTGTGCGGCCCAGGCATCTGCTGCGCTGCTCACGATGGTTGCGCCGGCCTTCACGTAGGCCTCGTCGGAGATGCCGCTGCCTTCACCGGCCGACTTCTCGACGACGACTTTGTGGCCGTGCTGCACGAGGGAGCGAACACCGGCCGGGGTCATGCCAACGCGGTACTCTCTAGTCTTGATTTCCTTGGGAACTCCGATGAGCACGGTGAACTCCTTCGTGGGTGGCCTCGCGAGAAGGCGACACAGATATCTAATGGCGGTTGAGAAACGTCAGACGCTTTGCCCGACGGCGCGGACCATACCAGAAGTGCACGCGAGCGAGACGCCTGCGTGGGCGCCTTCGTTGCGATCTACGCCGCAGCGCGTCGCGACCGCGAACCTGGCTAGCGGGTTCGGATCCCGCCCAGCAAGATCTCAGAAATCAGCCACTTTCGACGCTCCAACGAGGCCCCGCCGTGTTCCTCCGGGAGCAGGATCCCGAGCACTGGCGCATCCACGATGGGGTAGAGAATCAACGACAGCCCGGCTCGCACCATTTCACTCGGCTGGACATCGGAGCGCAGCTCACCCGTCCCTTGGAGGTTGGTGGTGATCTCCACCACCGCAGAGAGCAGCGCGTGCGTCCGCTCCTGAATGATGCTCACCAGCGTGCCCGCCCCCGCGAGCACCTCACTGCGCATGATCGCCAGCAGTTTCTGGTGGGCTGCGGAGAAGTCCACCATCACGTCAACGAAACCACGGACGATCCCTTCCACGTCGCGCTTGGTCTCGAGCACGTGCCAGGAGGCCGTGGACATCTGATCCACGGCGCGCTTCACCACGGCCTCATAAAGCCCGTGCTTGTCGGCGAAATAATGATGAATCAGCGCTGGCTGAACCTGCGCACCCACTGCGATCTCACGCAGCCGGGCACCCGCAAAACCGTGGGCCGCAAACTCGGCCTCGGCTGCGTCTAGAATCCGCTCTTGGGTGAGCGCCGAGCTTCTCTCGCGCTTAGGCGCTGGACCCCGGGCGCTCTGCTGAGCTTCCAGCGTGCGCTTGTCGTCGTCGTCGTCGCTTTCAGGCGGTGGCATCCCACGTTTCGTACTGAATCACGCGCAACTCTTCAAAGCCCTTCCGCACTTTGGGCGTAAGAAGTCCAAGCCGCTTAACATTTGGCACGATTTTGGAGAACAGCAGAGTCTGAAAAGTCTGCATGATCGGGCTATTTCGCACCGCGTCGAGGCAGTCGGCCACCGGCAACCCGAGATTCTCCCAAACCTCTTGCATGAGAAAGCGATCTCGCATTAGGCGCGAGGCCTCGATGATGAACTCCTCCCGGTCGCGCAGCTCCGACTCGGACATGTCGTCGTAGACCCCGCGCAAGGAGAGGACGCCAAACGCAACATGGCGCGACTCATCGAGCATGATGCGATGAACGATGTCGCGGATCAGCGGCTCGTTCGAGGTCTGGGAGATGATGCCAAACGCGGCGAGCGCCAAGCCCTCTACCATGATCTGCATGCCCAAGAACTTCAGGTCCCAGCGGGTTTCACGCAGGATCTCGTCGAGCAGTTGCTTGAGGTGCGGCGAGACCGGGTACGTCAGCTCGATCTTCTCACGCAAGTAACGCTCATAGGCCTCGACGTGCCGCGCCTCATCCATCACCTGCGAAGCGGCGTAGAGCTTGGCCTCGGCGTCAGGCACCGAGCACACGATCTGCGACGTGGCGAGCAATGCACCCTGCTCACCGTGCAGGAAGTTCGACAACAAGTAGGAGGACGCGTGCCGCCGAACTTCGGGCAACTCACGCTTGGAGAGCCGGTTCCACACGTCCGTCCCGAAGATCGGGATGAACTGATCCGGCACATTCTCCGCCTGAGGATCCACCGGCGTTCCCCACGCAAGCTCGGTCTTGGCGTTCCACTGATGGTCCTTCGCCTTCTCGTAGAGCGCTCGCAGATCAGCGCGGCCGTCGTAGCCCAGCGTGAAAGCCGTATCCAACTCGGAGCGAAGCCAGTCCACCCCAACAGGCTCCGCATCGTTCTGAGCGCGCAGCGTTCGACGCGGTTCACTCGGGCGGGGAACGGGAATCGTTGGAACGAACTTCTCGGCTGCGCTCATGGTGCCTCCTGGTTTTTTACTTTTTAGTTTATCAACTACCCATTGGCAAGTTGCTGACTTTCTTTTTAGTTAATTCCATGCGCCAGCTCGCGCCCTCGGGCGTTGGCTTGGACTGGCGCATCGGTGGCGCACCACGGCAATCACCCGCCCAGCCAAGGCAGCCAGCGGGTCCCAATCGCGAAGATGGGTGGCTATAGCTGCCGCGCGGATTAGCCGAGCTCAGCGACAAATGTGCGCCGCGCTGGGCCGAGCATCTGAACAGCTCCCTCCGGCGTGCAGCGGATGCTCAGCTCGCCACCGGGCAATTGGACGGTGGTGGGGTGATCGAACGCCAGCCTGCCGTCCAAAGCAGCAGCAAAGACGGTTGCACAAGCACCCGTCCCACACGCCTGCGTATAGCCAACCCCGCGTTCCCAAACGACCAGATCGATCGTGCTCTCGTCGCGAACCGTGGCGAACTCGACGTTGGTGAGCCCTTGCCGACTGTGCTCGAGCAGCACCGCCAACTCGTCACGATTCACTGCGGGAAAAGGCTCAAACAAGATCGCGTGCGGGTTTCCGATATTGATGTCGCGCAAGCGTACCATTGCACCGAGCAAGGTGAGCTCTCGGACGCCCTCATCGCGAGCAGGCCCCATGCTCACGCTCACGTTGAAGGCTTCTTCGCCGCGCTCGACGCGACAAAGCTTGAGGCCCGCTTCCGTCTCGACGCTGAACTCGGCGGGTGCACCGTGCGAAACAAGGAACGCGGCAACGCACCGCAGGCCGTTACCGCACATCTCAGGACGAGAACCATCAGCGTTGTAGACGAACATTTGCGCGACGCCGTTAGCGGCCGCCTTGACCAGCAGCACGCCGTCCGCGCCAACGCCGCGATGCCGATCACACCACGCGCGAAAGCGTGACTGACGCTCCGCCTCCGCTTGCGCGTCGACGACCCATTCCGGCAACGCAGAAGCTTCGCGCGCGTCGAACACGACGAAGTCGTTACCGAGACCTTCCCACTTTTCGATTCGAAGACGACTCATGGCTTGCGCTCGATGGCTTTCATAAACACGGCCTCGCTCAGACCAACGATCTCGATCAGCTTGGTGCGACTGCTGTCGCCCTTCACCAATCGCACAGCGCTCTTCGCTACGGCAAAATGAAGCGCGAGCCCACGCACCAACTCTTCGTTAGCAGCGCCGTCGACAGGTGGTGCTGCCACCGCAACTTCAAGCGCGCCGTTTTTCTCGCCGAGCACTTTGGTCTTCGATGCTCGCGGCTTGACGTGAACCGAGAAGCGTCCGCACCCATCCACGCTGCTGAAAAGCGGACGCTCCGTCACGGCTTGAATCGATGGCAGGTGTGACGCTGCGTCAAGCGATTGTCCGAAGTCGATGGTTCTCTGACGCCGGAGCCACTTCGTTCATTAAGGCAACCGGAACTCTGGCCGTCAATCAGGACATGCGAATTGTAACAAGTCGTTGGTTGGCCGCGATGATGAGCTCTCTCTCGTTTGCGGCTTCGGGATGCGAGCTGATCGCGAACACAGATCGTACGACCATCGGCGCGGGTGGCGCGGGCGGCGCGGGCGGCGGCGACCAGGTCGGCGGCTCGGCGGGCAGCGTCGCACAAGGCGCGAGTGATGCCGGAGCTGGTGGCGCTGGCAGCGCCTCTACCAACGGCGGTGGCGGCGCGGGTGCAGCAGGCGGCGACGGTGGCGCGGGCAGTTCCACTGTCGGTGCAGGCGGTGAAGGCGGCGCAGGCGGTGAAGGCGGTGCGGGCGGTGAAGGCGGTGCGGGCGGTGAAGGCGGCGCAGGCAGTTCCACCGTCGGTGCAGGCGGCGCAGGCGGTGAAGGCGGTGCGGGCAGTTCCACCGTCGGCGCGGGCGGCGCAGGCGGTGATGGCGGCTCGGGTGGCGCAGGCGGTGCGGGAAGCTCCACCGTCGGCGCGGGTGGCGCAGGCGGTGAGACGGGCCCTGGCGGCGCAGGCGGTGACGGCGGCGCGGGCAGTTCCACCGTCGGCGCGGGCGGCGCAGGCGGCGCAGGTGGCGCAGGTGGCGCAGGTGGCGACGGTGGTGCAGGCGGCTCGGGTGGTGTCCCGCCCGGCGAAACGTGCGCCGACCCGATGCTAGTGGAGGTCGTTCTCGACACAACCTACTTCACCAACGGGGAGATCTTCACGACCTCCACCAACGAGATTGAGAGCTTCTGCACCGACGCCGATCCCAATGTCCCCGACACTTGGGCTGACGTGGTTTACGCAGTCCAAATCAGTGATGCGTGCAGCGCTTCGTTCGTCGTGCAGAGTTCGACCGACGCGGAGATCTCCTTGCGGTCCGATTGCGGCGTCGAGGAGTACTGCGTCAACACGGTCGTTGGCGGCGGTGGGCAGGAAAACCTTTCCGTTCCATTGGAGGCGGGCACCTACTTCCTCAACATTCAGTCGGATCTACCCACTCCGTACACCTTGCATATCTACTGCAACACCCCAGCCTGTGGTGACAGCTTCCTGAACCCCGGCGAAGCGTGTGATGATCACAACACCGACGATGGCGATGGCTGTAGCTCGCTTTGCACGATTGAGGCGGCAGACCCACTGGTTGAGGACTGCGCCAGCGTAAGCCCTCAAGCAGCGCACCAGCTCGTGGCTGGCGCTCAGTTCCTCACCCCAGTCGGTGCGGCAGCGACCACGCTTGGTGCCCTCGACAACGAGCACGGTACTTGTCAGCTTGCACCCGCTGACCCGGCGGAGTCGTATGCGCCAGACCAGGTCTACAAGATGCGGTCGCCAGTTCCCGGTATGGCCACGGTCACGCTCGGGCTCGACCCAGCCGGGATCCCTTATTGCGGTGCTGACGTGAACGCGGAGCCCTCGTTGCCCTATTCATCTGGTTGCTACGACCGCTCGCTCTTCATTCGCGAGGCCGATTGCACCGCGGGAGCTGAGGTCGCCTGCACAGAGGGAACCAATTGGTGGGACGTGGAACAAGCCCTCATTCCTATCGCCGCAGACACGGACTACTACGTATTCGCCGACGGCTGGTTGGCCGGCTACGGATATGATGTTGGTTCGTACACCATCCAAGTCGAGTTTACGCCCGACTGAGTCATAGCGAACCGCACGTTTGCAGCAGGGCCTCGAGGGTTACGACCTTCGAGGCCTTTGCTCATAGAAGCTCGTCACTCGTTGCGTTGTCCTCTTCGCTTTGAAGATGACAGGCGTGGCAGCGCATACCGGCCGAGGAATTGAAGGCCGCTTTGACCGCAACGACCTTTGCGCAGCCGATGCAGGCCACGGTTTTTTCGCGCGCAACTTCTCGTGGGGCGGAGCGATAACCATCTCCGGGCACGACCTCCACCTCAGTATTTGCCGAGTCTCGCCGACCCAAGTGGCAAGCTTCACACAGCTCCCCGGTCACTCGGCGGTAGCTTTGCGCGCGCAGAACTCGGGCCTTGCAGCTGGTGCAGGTCACCCACGCGGCCTCTTCTTGCTTGCGCGTCGCAATCTCCTCACGCAGCGCGCGCGAGCGCTCCGCGAAGGCCATCGCGTCGAAGGAGTTGTTGCGGGCAAGGGCCTCACACAACACCATCACGGTGATCTCCAGATCGCGTACCCGCGCCTCGAGATCGCTCGTCGCTGCAGGCATTGGCGTCGTCGGGATTTCGGGGACCCCGCTCGCCCAAGGGGTCTCGTCCCTGCGGCTTGGCGTCTGCGACAATAGACCGCGAACCCTGCTCGCCTCGCTTGGCGATAGGTTGGGAGCAATCAGAGCGCCAAGTAGCTGCAAGAATGGTTCGGCCATGAGGAACTGTCTTTCAGCCTACATTACGTCCTGTTAGGTCAGCGACTCGCAACGAGAGTGTGAATGCTCACGAGACCGTGAGCACCAGGGTCAGGGAAGCTTTGATGCCGGCTCCGCCGACAACTCACCAGGATGACGTCCCCGACTTGGTGGGACACACGCTCCCCGGCGGGTGGGCTGTGCTGCGCCACATTGCCGAAGGGGGAATGGCGCACGTCTATGAGGGCCATAACGCGGATGGCATTCGCGGAGCGATCAAGGTCCTGCACACACATCTGTTGAGCAAGCCCGAGCTCGCCTTTCGCTTTCGACGCGAAGGTGAGATCGTCGAGTCGATCAAGAGCCCTCACGTTCCCCAGGTGCTCGCGCGTGGCAAAGATGAGCGTGGCCGGCCGTTCATGGTGTTCGAGTTCGTTGAAGGGCTCGAGCTGACCAAGATCTTGGACGAGCATGTCCGCTTACCGCCGGCGGTAGCGCTCGAGATTACGCTTCAAATGTGTGAAGCGCTGCGGGTCGCTCATCTGGCTGGCATCGTCCACCGCGACATGAAGCCCGACAATGTCATCATCGTTGGCCCGCTCGACGCACCCCTGGTCAAGGTGCTCGACTTCAGCGTTTCGAAAGATGAGGACTTGGCCCTCACGCAGCAGGGTCATGTGATGGGGACGCCCTGCTACATGGCGATCGAGCAGGCGCTGGGTGAGCCCATCACGCCATTGGCAGACATCTATTCGGTGGGCGCCATCCTCTACGACATGTTGACTGGCCGACCACCCTATGAGCCGGATGAGCCTGGTCGCGTGTTGTCGGCGCTCTTGTCCAAGGAGCCACCGCGTGCCATCGATCTCAACCCAGCGATACCGCCCGCGCTGGCGACCATTGTCGATACTGCGATGGCTCGCTCCCCCAAGAAGCGGTTCCCCTTCATTGAGTCGATGATCGAGGCGTTGCGCGCTGCTTCCGCCAGCATCACTCAGCGTGACACCTCGGAGACATTGCCTCCACCAGAGCCTACCTTTACGTCGAGCCCGACTGCAGAGGCGCAGCCCGTCGCGTTTGAGCCCGTGGCCGACTCGGTGAGCCGCCCGCGCCGAGCACCGAGCCCCAACGTGAGCATGGCGATCGTCCTCGTGGCTGCGCTGATCCTGCTGCTAGTGGCTGCAGCGGTGATCTTCGGCGCGCGTCGGTGACGAGGGCTCGCCCGGCTACTATGCTCGACCGCCATGTCGCGCTTGAGATGGCTGACCGCCGGCGAATCGCACGGACCTGAACTGACGATCTTGATCGAAGGCATCCCCGCGGGGCTCGCTCTTTCGGCGGAGACGATCAACGAAGACCTCCGTCGCAGGCAGCGCGGCTACGGACGCGGTGGTCGTATGAAGATCGAGACCGACGCCGTGAAGTTCACCGCGGGCGTGCGTGGTGGCGTAACGCTCGGCTCGCCGATCGTGATGTCGATCAAGAACCGCGACTTCGCCAACTGGCAAGGTCGGATGGGCGCCGAACCGTTCGAGACCCCGCCCGAGGCGCTCACGCGACCTCGTCCCGGCCACGCCGACCTCGCTGGCGGCCTCAAGTATGGCCACTCCGATTTACGCAACGTGCTCGAGCGAGCGAGCGCCCGCGAGACAGCTTCCCGGGTCGCTGCAGGCGCGGTCTGTCGAGCCTTCCTGCGCGAGCTCGAGATCGAGGTCTTCGCGCACGTTCTTTCGATTGGTGCGGAAACGGCACAACCCGCCGGGACGCCCGCGGAGCTGCAGCAAAAGGCCCGCGCGAGTGAGATGGCCTGCGCCGACGCCGAGGCGGAGGCACGCATGCGCACGGCGATTCATCAGGCATCGCACGCTGGAGATACGCTGGGTGGCGTGTTCGAGGTGGTCGCCAGCGGTGCACCGGCCGGGCTCGGTAGTCACGTGCAATGGGACCTTCGCCTGGACGGCCGACTTGCGCAGGCGTTGATGAGCATCCCGGCGATCAAAGGCGTTGAGATCGGTCTCGGTTTCGAGGCGGCGCGCCGCCCCGGATCGCAGGTCCACGATCCGATCGGCTTCGATACGGCGCTGCAGAGCTTCACCCGCTCGAGCAACGGCGCTGGCGGCCTCGAGGGCGGCATCTCGAATGGCAGCCCCATCGTTTGTCGCGCAGCAATGAAGCCGATCTCGACGTTGAAGAAGGCGCTTCCTTCGGTGGACATCCATTCGAAGCAAAGCACCGATGCGGCCTTCGAGCGCAGCGACGTTTGCGCGGTCCCCGCAGCCAGTGTGGTTGGCGAAGCCATGGTGTTGCTCGTGCTCTGCGATGCTGTGCGTGAAAAATTCGGCGGGGACAGCTTGCGCGAGGTCCTGCACAACGTGAACGGCTACAAGCTCGGCATGCGCGAGTTTCCGCATGACTGAGCACAACGTAAAGAGCGCACGGAACCCGCGGCTGCTGCTGCTTTGGGGTCCTCCCGCCGTTGGCAAATCGAGCGTTGGGCAGGCTCTGGCGAGCACGTTGGGCGCTGAGTTCATCGATCTCGATGACCGCATCGCGGAGCGCAGCGGCCTGCCACGTACGCAGCTTTTTGCCCGCGGGGAGCCGTTCTTTCGCGAACAGGAAGGCCTGCTGCTGCGCGGTCTGCTGCACGAGGATCACGGGGATCGCTACCGCGTGGTCGCCTTGGGTGGAGGCACGCTGGTCGATGAAGATCTGCGCTTTTCCGCGCTGACGCGCGCAACGGTGATCGCACTGACAGCGCCGCGAGGGGAGCTCGTGCAGCGGGCTGAAGCCGGTGGCCGGCCGCTGCTCGCAGGGGACGTGAAGGGCAAGCTCGCACGCTTGCTCGAGCTGCGGCGCGAGGCGTACAGCGCTGGGCACCTCGTGTTCGCGAGTGACGCTGCGCCCGAGATCGTGGCGGCATCGATCGAGCAGACGTTGCGACTTGGCTTGCTACCGCTAACCGTCGATCGGCAGACAAGCTACTCGGTCGAGCTCTGCAACCGCGCGGTGCTGCGTCAGCGGCTCAAGTCCCTTTGCGACTGGCTCGCTCCCAGCTCGCTGACGGTGATCAGTGATGACGTGGTGGCGCCCCTCCATCTGAACCCCCTACTTGAGGAGTTACGCGCTGACTTCACCGGCCCTGTTCGTTCGCTCGTTCGGCCCGCGGGTGAGACGCACAAGACCTTCGCTTCCCTCGAGCAGCTGCTCACCGAGCTGCATGAAGCCCGCATCGATCGGCGGGCCTTGCTGCTTGGTTTGGGCGGCGGCGTTACCACAGACATGAGTGGGCTCGCCGCGGCTTTGCTCTCGCGCGGCATCGCTTGGGTCGCCCTTCCAACTTCGCTCATGGGCATGGTGGACGCTGCCACCGGTGGGAAGACAGCCGTGAATCTCGGTGCTGCCAAGAACGGCGTTGGGATCTTTCACCATCCGCGAAGTGTGCTGGTCTGCACTGAATTCACTGAGACAGAAGAGGATCGCGCGGTGAAAAGCGGTCTCGCTGAGGTCGTCAAGTCGGCCTGCATTGCTGATGCGGCGCTCTTCGCTTGGCTCGAAACGCACGCGGCAGAGCTACGCGCTCGGGAGCCCGCGGCTTTGCAATACGCAACGCGAGCGGCCTTACGGGTGAAGGCCGAGCTCGTAGAGAAGGACCCGGCGGAGAGCGGCCCGCGCAGGTTGCTCAACTTTGGTCATACCTTTGGTCATGCGTTGGAAGCTGCGACGCGTTACGAGCGCTGGTTGCATGGGGAGGCCGTGGCGCTCGGAATGGCGGTGGCCCTCGGAGTGGGAGCCGAGCTTGGGACAACGTCTCGAGCGGTGAAAACGCGTGTGCGACAGTTACTCACAGCGCTTGGGCTTCACTGCGGGGAGCCGCTTGCTTTGCCGCTAATTGACGCTGCTATCGCTGAACTTGGGCGCGACAAGAAGAGCTTGGGCAACGCGGTTCAACTCATTGTGTTGCGTGACATCGGTACAGCCGAGCAGCGCGTTGTGCCGCTCGAGGAGCTGGCGACGTTGGTCAAAAAGGCAGCGCTGGAGCTCTGTTGACGTTTGGTCAACGGCTTCCTTTCGATGACGCACGGAGACGTGGTGCGTTTAGCCTCGATCAAAGCTCCTCAAGCTTGGTTTGGAATTGTGTGATCGTTCGACGAACCTCAAAAATTCTGTAAAGTTCGCGCGCTCGATCCCCGTCGGTTCGGAGGTTCCCCATGCGTATTGTCGTCCTTGCTGGTTCCGCGTTGTTCTCCACTGTGCTGCTCGCCATGACTGGCTGTGAGGTGGAGGAGTCACGACCTGTCGAGGCCGTCGTGGAGAGCGAAGCGGCGATCGTCGGTGGGACTCCGGACACCACGCACAAAGCGGTGGTTGCGTTGATCGACCAAGACCAGGGCGCGGGCTGCTCGGGCACGATCATCGCGAAGAGCGGCGGCACCGCGTGGATCCTGACGGCCGGTCACTGCGAGGGCATGGATTTCGCCCTACAGGCGGATGACTCGGAGGATTGCTTCGTTGGAAACAACCAGTGTGAGGCGATCTATGAGGTGGTCAATGACACGCCGCACCCGAACTGGAACGGGGATGCGGGTCAGGGTTACGACTTCCGCGTGCTGCAGATCAGCGGGGCCGCTGGGGCGCCTGTCATTCCTGCCGCGACGAATCCGGACGGCGTCACGGTGGGCACGTCGATCGAAGCGGTGGGCTACGGCATCACCAGCGCCAACAACAACTCCAATACGCTACGCCGACGTGTTCTTGAGACGGTGGATCAGCTTGATTCGCTTTTGATCGTCGCTGACCAGACGGACGGAACCGGCTCTTGCAGCGGTGACTCGGGTGGTCCCATTCTCTCCAACGGCAAGGTGGTAGGCGTCACCTCCTTTGGTGATCAGACCTGTCAGCAATACGGTGCCTACGGTCGCGTGCAGGCTGTATATGCGAGCTTCATCGCGCCGATCATCGGCCAGCAGGTGGAGCTCACCTGCGATGATTGCTTCCTCGCGGTGCAGTCGGGTGCATGCGAGTCGCAAGCGAGCGCCTGCGGCAACAGCCAACAGTGCAATGACCTGCTCACCTGCTTCGATGGCTGCTCCACCAACGCCTGTTACAACGACTGCGCCAATCAGTACCCCACCGGCTACGATCAGTACGTTGCTTTCATCAATTGTGGTTGTGACGCCTGTGCCACCGAATGCGCTGCGGAGTGCGGTGGTTCCAGCTCGTCCTCTTCGTCGAGTTCATCGTCGAGCTCGAGCAGCGCGGCGGGCGGAAGCAGTGCTGGCGGCGGTGATGCTGGCGGCGCAACGGGTAACGGCGGTGCCACCAACGGCAGCGGCTCTTCCGAAGAGGCCGCGACCACCACGACCGGCGGCGGTGAGGATGATGGCGGAAGCTCTTGCAATGCCTCGGGTACCTCGAGCTCCACGCCGAGCCTGCTCAGCTTTGGGCTCGTCGGCCTGTTGCTCGGTGCGGTCGGCCGTCGTCGTCGTCGTGCCTGAGCGTTCGCGGTGAGCCTGCTGACCTGCCCCGAGTGTCTGTGTTCTCCGCCGCAAGCGGGAACAGGGCCGTATCGGGTGCAGGCAGCCGATCCGCGTGGCAGTCACGGGAAAGACGCCCAGCGCGTGCCGCTCGATGGAGCCAAGCACGCCTCGGGCGTCGAGTGCTTTTGTTGCCCGGCCTGCAAGGGCGCCTTCCTCAGACACGGTGATCTGGTGCGTGTGGAGGTGGTGGCGCGCGAGTCCGGTCGCACGCTCGACTCGGCTGGCGATCAATTCCGTCGGTCGCGAGTCCGCGCGATCGTCGCCGGCCAGAGTGAAGAGGAGCGCGCGTCACGCGATTGCCCCGCATGCGATCATCCGATGATCGAACGCGAGTGGGGCTTTGGCTCGATGGTGTACGTGGACGTTTGTTTGGAATGTCGCGGCACGTGGTTGGATGCCGGCGAACTCGCGACGATTGAGCGCTACTTCGCAGGGCGATCGCGCTGAGTCAGCGGCCGACTGTTTGCGCTCAGTCGAGGGGCTTGTTGCCGATGAAGAGAATGTGTGTGCCACGACCGCCGGTGCGCGAGGCGACGCGCAGCACCTCGGTATGAAAGCCGAAGCGTCCGAGACGCGCTGCGTATTTAGCGTTCGGCCCCGCCGACCACACAGCGAGGACACCGCCCGGGGTGAGGGCTTGGTAGCAAGCCCGTGTACCGCTGTCGTTGTAGAGACGCTGATTGCTCGCTTGTGAGATGGCCTCGGGCCCGTTGTCGACGTCGAGCAGGATCACATCGTACTGGTTGCGCGATCGAGCGATCACCTCGTACGCATCACCGACGATCACCGAACAGCGCGGATCGTCGAGCGCGTTGTCATGCAAATGGTTGAGCAGGCGGCGGTTCCAGTCGACGAGCTCCGGCACCAGTTCAGCCACGGTGACCTGCGCATCTGCTGGCAGTAGGTCGAGCGTAGCGCGCAGCGTGAACCCGAGACCCAGCCCGCCGACGAGCACGTGCTGGGGTTGGTCTGCTCGATCGATGGCCTCCTCCGCCAGCGATATCTCCGATTGGTGGACGCGGTTCGACATCAGCACGCGCTGATCGACGCGCACAATCCAATCGTCGCCATGATGCGCGAGAGCGAACTCGCTCTTGCCCACACGTGCGGTCGCTACGGTCTCCCATTTGAGCATTGAGTTTCTCGGCTTGTAACGGCCGGTTATCCCGGCGGCTGCACCATAGCAGCGGCCTCCCGAGGTTCGCTGACTCTTGCAGCGCTTTTTGGTGCTCGCGATAGTGGATCGATGCGGGGAGCGTTGGCGTTCGGGTTGGTGGTCGGGGCGGTGGGCTGTGGGGACGATGCTGGTACCGGGGGCGCGGGCCTTGGCGGCTCCGGGGGCCAGGCTGCTGTGTGTAGCGCCGATGCAGGTAGCGGTTCACTTGCGTTTGTCGACAACACAGTAGCCTGGAGTCTCGGCGCGATCACCGGCTCGCCGGGGAGTCAGGCGATCGTAGCGGCGGATATCAATGGTGATGGCTACCCCGACTTGGTGGTGCATGGCTTTGCCGATCGGATGCCGGTCGACCTCGAGGTTCCCTTCATCCGCGTGCTACTCAACGTGGAGGCGGCTGGTGGTGGGCGCACCTTCGTCGACTTCACCGCTGAGAGTGGCTATCCCGGCGCCGCCGACGACAGCTCCGCGGAGTTTCGCGCGGCCCATTTCGCTGCGTTCGGCGATCTCGACGCAGATGGCGACCTCGATGCGGTGAGCGCGACCTACAACTCGCCCAGCGCGCCTCTCGACGCGCCCAGCTACGCGATCGATCGTACGCGCGTACTGCTCAACGATGGGCAGGGTCGATTTAGTTATGCGGCAGCTTCGGATATCTCGCCGGAGGCTGCGGCTGCGGTTGCTTCGGTTTCTCTCGCCGATCTCGATCTTGATGGTCGGCTCGATGTGTTCGAGTCGGTTTGGTACACGCGCAGTGGGAGTGGCTCGAGGCAGCCGGTCTTGTTCGGCAATGGCGACGGAACATTCGTTGATCGGACCAACGCGTACGGCGTGGATGGCGTTGCCTTTCGTCGCCCGGGCTTCGGTACCGCCGCATGTGATCTCGATGGCAACGGCTATCCGGAGCTATTGACGCAATCGTACGGGCGCCAGCCGAACATGCTTTGGAAGCTCGAGTCCGAGGGCTTCGTCGATCTCGGGGCCAGCTCGAATTATGCGTATGACGACAATCAGTCGTACGAGGACGATCAGGTCTTTCGTTGTTGGTGCCAGAGCAACGCTGATGATGCGCGTTGTGAGGGTGTACCCGGTCCGTCGATCAGCTGTGGAGCGGGCCTTCCAAGTTGGGTCTGGGGCGTCTCTGACCAGCCGGAGAACCTCGGCGGCAATACCTTCTCAACGGTCTGTGGCGATGTCGACGGGGACGGGCGGCTCGACCTCTTCACCGGGGAGATCACTCACTGGTGGGCGGGCCAGAGTTCCGACGCGACGAACCTACTGCTGAGAGCCCCAAGTGACGTGCTCAGCTTCGATCGGCAGGACCGTGCGCAGCTCGGACTCGAGTGGGTTCACACAAGCAGCTCCTGGGACGAGGGCGGCCTCTACACCAACATGGCCGACTTCGATAACGATGGGCGTTTGGATCTGGTGGTGGGCGCCTCGGATTACGTCGATCAGTATTTGATGCTGTTCCATCAGCGAGCTGACGGCAGCTTCGAGGAAGTCGCCACCGCTGCCGGAATCGATCACCCGTGCGCCTCATCACCCGTTGTGGCCGACTTCGACCGCGACGGAGACCTTGATCTCGTGGTGGGAGGAAGTTTGGCTCGAGAGTTCTGCAACCAGGCGTGGGGCGGAACCGCAACCGTGCCGGGCGAGCCGGAGGTGCGCCTTTATGAGAACCGCAGCAGTGAAGGCGCGCGCGGGTTTGGGGTTCGGCTTCGTGGGGACGGCGTGACGAGCAATCGCGATGGCATCGGCGCGCAAGTCACGGTGGTAGCTGGTGGACGCGCCCAGATGCGGGAGCTCAACGCGGGGCATGGCCATTTCTCGATGCAAGACGACACCGTCCTATTCTTCGGCGTCGGCAACTGCGAAACGGTCGAGTCGATTGAGGTGCGCTGGCCAACCTCGACGCTCGAGATGCAACGCTTCGAGAACGTTCCGATCGGCGTGTTGGTGGAGATCGTGCAGGGCGAGCAGAGCGTTGTAGCGATCGCGCCGTAATCGCCACTACTCGGTCGGTGGATCGGTGTTGCGTGCGGTCTCCAGCTTGGCCTTCGGCGTAACCGGGTCCACTTCGCGAGAGCCACCGTCGATCGCGTCAACGATGTACACGATCGGGCTAGCGAGGAAGGCCGTGTCCACTTGCAGCGCCAGGACGAAGGAGCTCTGGCGTCGATCGTCCAAGCCCACGCGCGCTTGTGCGACGAGTCCGAAGGACATGACGTAGCCATCGCTGTCGTAGCTGCGGCTTCCGAAGAATAGCGTGCTGGCTATGCCAGCCTGGGCGTCGAAGTCGTCGTCCGCAACTCGAACGTACGGGCCTACCGAGAGCACCATCGGAAAGGTGTCGAGCACCGGCAGCAGCAGCGAGACGCCGCCACCGAGCGCAACGTCGTCGAAGGCCTGCGAAAGCGCCTCGAGATACGGCCCGACACCGAAGTCGCGTGTACCAGTACGGCCGAATAGAACGTCGCCATGGAACCCGACGTGGAAAGCGGGCTCTTCAAATACCTGGGCGTGCTGCCCGCGCGCCGCGACGCCTGCGACCAAGCCAACACTCGCCTGCGGCTCGGCCTGAGCGAAGGCTGGCCAAAGCAAGCTTACTGCCAGACTCAGGATCGCCCCCACGGGGCATCCCAGCTGGGAACAGGCCCTGGGCGGGGGCCGTTCCTCGATTTTCCGCTGCTGGGCAAGAGTCATTCGGTTCACTGCATCCACCGTCGATGGAGATGACGCGCCTCGTGGTAGCATGCCCGAGATGGCAGCACGCCCTGTTGAGCTACGCGTTGGGGGACAGTCCTATCGTGTCGTCTCATCTGCGAGTGCCGAGGATCTAGAGCGCCTCGCCACGGTGGTGGACGAGAAGCTTACCTCGCTGGTTCCCCCTGGAAAGCCCCTCAGTCCTCAGAGCCTGCTGTTGGTCGCCATGGCGCTCGCACACGACGTCGAAGTAGAGCGCGCAAAGGCCGAACGGGTACGTTCTCATTCACGGTCTGCCTTGCGCACGATGCTAGGCGAGGTGGAGGAGACCTTGGCGCTTGCCGATCAGGCCCTTCCACGGACCTAACGTTGAGCGGGATGAAGTTCCTGACGGAGGAGCTCGAGTCGCTACGAGCTCAGAATCTGCTTCGGGAGACGGCTGCTACACCACCGGCCGGTTTGGTGCTTTGCTCGAATGACTACCTTGGGTTAGCCGAAGTCCCAGCCACTCGAGCCGCGGGGCTACCCGGCGGTTCTGGGGCCGCAGCCTTGGTAACCGGCTATCACGAGGCTCATCGGGTCGCCGAAGCTGCGTTGGCGGAGTGGGTCGGGCTACCAGCATCGCTGCTGTTCAGCTCGGGCTACTGCGCCAACGTTGGGGTCGTCAGCGCGTTGGCCGGCCCGCCCGACCTCGTGCTTTCGGATCGCCTCAACCACGCCTCGATCATTGACGGCTGTCGCCTTTCGCGCGCGACAGTGCAGGTGTTCGAACATTGCTCGCTGGACGACGCCACCCGTCAGCTCGAACAACAGCGCTCAAAGTTTCGCCGTGCGTTCGTTGTCACTGAAAGCTACTTCGGCATGGATGCAACCACCGCCGATCTTCGGTCGCTTCGGGCGTTGTGCGATCGTTACGACGCCGCTTTGATCGTCGATGAGGCTCATTCGCTCGGCGTGTTTGGCTCAGAGGGCGGGGGGCTTTGTCGGTCGGTGGGAGTCGTTCCCGACGTTCTGATTGGTACGCTGGGCAAGGCAGTAGGCCTTCATGGTGCGTTCGCGGCTGGGCGCAAAGAGCTCCGGACCTTTCTGTGGAATCGCGCACGCAGCTTTGTGTTTTCGACCGCAACCAGTCCGGCCTCGGCGGCTGAGATTCCTGAGCGGGTCCAGCTTGTGCGGGCGGCGGACGACCGGCGCAGGGATCTGCTGGATTGGTCAGCCGAGATCCGCACTGTGCTGGCTAGCGGCGGACAAGAGGTTTTTGGAGACGGGCCGATCATTCCCTGGATCTTGGGCGAGGCCACGTCAGCCCTCGCTGTTCAGCGGCGACTCCTTGAGCAGGGTGTCGTTGGGCTCGCCATCCGACCTCCGACGGTCCCGCTTGGGCAGGCCCGGGTTCGGCTTGCAGCTCGTGCAGGGCTCACTCACGAGCAACGTCGGCTCGCCCGTCAGGCGTTGACGATCGTCGCGCAGACCGGTTGACGGCGCTACAGCACCCGCAACGGTTATCGGCTCGTCGTGCCTGTGAGGCTGCACGTCGGTGCCGGTGTACAACTGACGCTGGTTCGATGACCAGCGTTATTTGCGCTTTGGCTGTTGTCGTTTTGAGGCCGACGATGTCGTGGCCACGTTACGGCTGCGGCTTTCCACGTGGCTCGCGCGTTGGTTCACGTGGTGGGAGGGAGGGTTTTGAGGTGCTGCGGGAGACGGCACGCGAAAAGGCTGGGCCTCGGTACTCGCGCGGGCGCGATCCGGCGGTGTTGCCGTTCCCGAGCCCTCCCAAAATCACTGCCAGGGTCTCAATAATTGACGCGACCGACCCGGCTCCGGCCTGAGGGCCCGCCCCGCTGCCTCGATCCTGCGTTCCAAAATCACTGCCAGGGTCTTAACAATCCGGCTCCGGCCCTCAGGGCCACTCCCACTGCCTCGATCGGGCGTTGGCCCCGTTCCCAAGCCCTCCCAAAATCACTGCCAGGGTCTTAACAATCACCCCGGACATCCGGCTCTAGCCCTCAGGGCCACTCCCACTGCCTCGATCGGGCGTTGGCCCCGTTCCCAAGCCCTCCCAAAATCACTGCCCGGGCCTTAACAATTGAGCGGCTGACCCGGCCCCGGCCCTCGAGGCCCCGCCCGCTGCGTCGGTCGGGCGTTGGCCTCGTTCCCCTGTCCCCGAGATCGTAGCCAAGGGTCTTAACAATTGAGCCTCGAGGGCTGGGGCCGCCCCGCCCGCTGCGTCGATCGGGCGTTGGCCTCGTTCAGTCCGGCTTGGGCTAACTGTTTCACGTGAAACTGATCGTTGGTCTTCTCCTGGCAGCTCGCCTCATCGCCCGACACTTTTCTACGTCGCGGTCGAACCGGATGCATCGCGAGCGCGGCAACTCTAGAACGCGCGTAGCCACAACCGTGACCCTATTAGCCCGGTTCGCGACTCAGCACCGACTTCGCTCACCCCAGGACGCAACGCCAACCACGAGCCGCCGCCCCGGACCTAGCCATCAATCAACCGCACAACCATGATGTCGACACCGCGTCCCGTTGACACGTTCAACGGATTCTCACGGGAGGTCGATCTGACACGGGGCCGGGGACTCCTCGGAACGAAGCGCGTAACCGTTTTTAGCTGGAGGCGGTTCGGAGCCTCTTCGCGGTAGAGCGACAACGGCACCACCTCGAAACTAGTGAGCTAGAACCGTTCGACAACCGGGCAAGGCGATAGCTTTGTTGGCCCGTAAGGCACACCCCGCGTCGGAATCCCATCCGTGGCCCACCCCACTGCGCAAAGGTGCGCTCGACCAACTAACCCTATTGCTGGTCGAACGGTGTGCGCGCCAATCCCAGGGCACCAGCATTCCGCGCTCAAACCAGCTTGAACGTATTCACAAGAATCTCGCTGAAGCTTGCCTGTACGTCGCTCTATCAGTCGTCGTGCTTCCACCAATACGAAGCTGCTGAACCGTTCTGCTCAAGCCCAAGCCACGACATGAGCGGTCTGCTGAATCGCCAGCCTCCGGCAACCAACGGTATCCGATTATCACCCAAGGTGGATGCAGTTGGCAGAATGACTCGAAGTCCCTGCGCGGGAGCCGGTCTGAGGTCCCAAAGGCCATCGACTTGGACGAGATATCAGATCGAATGTCGACGCAATGACGCGAGCTCGAGTGGAAGACTCCGCGGAGGTCTCCGGAGCGCCGAAGGCACGAACTAATGACTCGAGCCTTCTTCCGAAGAACCGGTCGATGGCCCCTTTGAAACTTCTAGTTTGGCACGAGTGATTCCGCTGAAGGCGGATGCAGTGGACAGAATGACTCAGGCCTTCTTCCGAAGAACCGGCCGATGGCCCTTTGAAACTTCTAGTTTGGCACGAGTGAATACTCTGCCTCGGTACTACTCTCGTTCGGGATACGTGCGACCGAAACGGTCGGATTCTTGTTGCCCCCATACGACTTCTAGCTGCCGCGAATTGCACCACCGCTCCGACGCCCTCCTAACGAAAACCCCGTACGACTTGCCTTCCACAGTGACGCTGTTTCACGTGCAACAGCCCCGTATAGTTCCCAGCCACCCCCCGTCCAACAACGTCCACGACGTGCCGTGAGTGGTTTAACGAGCTGCAGCCGGCGGCTCGGTCCAATGAGTACCGGCCCGTGGCCCACCCCATCGCCTTATCCTCACCGTCGACTACCTATCGGCGCCGACCTCGCTAACCACGACCCGTTGCTCCCGTTCGACGTTCTCCAGAGCGCCAAGAACCCAGGCTCAAGCTAAGTCCGGAGACCAAACTGCGCCCACACCGACGCCAATACGCCAGTCCCGACAGTGACGGCCAAGCTGGCGGGCTAGTCCAGTCGCTGACCAGCGGGCTAGTCCAGTCGCTGAGCATAGGGATTGACCCTCGCGCCGCGAATCCTCTTCGGCCCGGGCGTTCCTGCGTTAAACGTTCGGTTCCGAAAGCGCGGTTTGACTTAGATGTCGACGGTCGATGCTGCCGTTCACCTCCAACCGGTAAGTCGCGGGCGGCTTAGGGCAAGCCGAAGGCACCTGGCGATGGTATGCCGGGTCGAGCGGTCGACGCCCGCAGCGTCGAAGCTCGGTGCCCTTGGTACGGCAACCAACGATGCACTGACCGCCCACTAGTGAGATGGCAAACCACTCGGTTCCCTCTACGCCGCTATTGCGCCCAGCCGGTGCAGCCTCCCGATTGTGGCCACTGCCACCTAGCATGTCTCCAGTTGCAGTGTCGCTGCCAGAAACCGATGCGCGGGACTCGCGAAGCTAAGTCCAACACCCCCGCGACGGCCAGACCACGGCGGGGCCCGAAAGCGGCCAACCAACCTAGGCTCTGCCTGCAGAAAATACCTACTCCACGTGCGAACTGGGCCAGGTCCGAAACCTCGACACTGTTTCACGTGAAACCGCCCTCGGGACCCTAAACGACACCACCAGCGCCGAGATGAATCAGCGAACCTGCCGAAGGGTGCCTCGATCCATCTCCCAGGTCGTCGGATTCAACGCCTCAAACCGGGCCGGATCATGGGCGACGACCACCACTACGGCATCGGCAATTACCCCGCGCACCGCGCCCAACAAAAGCTCAAGTCCGGCCGAATCCAAACCTGTCGTCGGCTCATCCAAAAGCACCAAACTCGGCCGGTGCATCAACGCTCTGGCGAGCGCGACTCGTTGCTTCTGACCCCTCGAATTGGTCCTTAAAGGTCGCTCCGCAAACGCCCGAAGCTGAAACCGCTCGCGTAACTCCACCCAAGCCGCCTCTGGATCCAGCCCATAGAACTCCGCTGCCAAGCGAAGGTTCTGCTGCCCACTGAGGTCCGGGTAAACCAACGCTTCGTGCGACAGCCAACCGATCTCGGCCCGCACCTCCGAATCATCGGCCTCGAACGGCTCAAACCTAACCTGCCCCGAGGTGGCCTTGACAGTAGTTCCGAGTACCCCGAGCAACGTGCTCTTACCCGACCCATTGGCCCCAACGACGACGGAAAGCTGGCCGGACTCAAACACCGCCGACGCTTCACGGAGCGCAACCGTCGCGCCAAACCGCTTGGTCACTCGCTCTAAAACCACCCGCGTTACACGCCGCTCGGTCATCGCGACCGTCGCTCCCATTCCTCAATCAGGAACGGAGCATCCACCACCGTCAGGTCGTTCTCTTCCACCGTAGGTGTGTCGTCACCGACCGACCCAGCGTCTATCAACTGCGTCGGTTCCTCGTCCGAGGCCGAAGCCGAAAACGTTGAATCGGCAGTCTCAAACGCCATCATCGATTGCGGGAGCGGAGGCGGAGGCGGCTCCGTCCTCCGCCTCGCCGTCACGCCCCCCGCCAACCGGCTGGGAACCCTGGGAACCGTAGACGGCGCAACCAAACTCCCTCGCGCCGGATCAACAACCGCCTCCGCAGGCCGACCCACAGCGCGCTCAACTACCTTGCCACCCTCTGCACCTTCGGTCGACTTGAGCCGCTCCGTCCCACGTCCCGGACGCCCTTCGCGGAGATCGGGACGAGGCACCTCCGACTCCACCGCTCGCGGCTGAACCGTTCTCCGTGACGCAGGCGAAGGCGTCGGCGGGTGCGCCACCGCTTCCACCCCGACAACGACCTGAACTGGCTTGACGTCATGCGGAACCGCCTGCCGAGCCCGCGTTTGCCGATCGCCATCGTCCGTCTGCACCATCCGCTCAGTAGCCCGAGGCGCCGCTATTGGAGCCCTGCGGGAACCGACGGACTCTCCGGACCCTCGCTCACTTGCTCGCGAAACGACTCGCTGCGCCTGCCTGAACGGTACCAACGCTTTCGCAAACTCTCGTGCCGTGGCGAACCGCTCGTCGCGTTTCTTCGCTAGAGCTCGATGGATCGCATTGCTCAACCCAACTGGTATCCGCGGATTCACGACAGCCGCAGGCTCGGGATTCCCCGTAAGTATCTGAACGAGCAGGGCGTTGTAATTCTTCGCGATGAACGGCCTGGTTCCCGTGAGCGCCTCATAGAGCAACACACCAAGCCCCCATACATCAACACGACCATCTAGCTGGCGCTCACCCATCGCCTGCTCGGGTGCCATATAATAAGGTGTACCCATCACCATGCCTGTCCGAGTGAGATGATGTGGTTGATCATCCCCAATGGTGGCCTTCGATATGCCAAAATCCAGCACCTTCGCGAGCACCCCTCCCTCGGCCCCAAGGAAGATATTGTCTGGCTTCATGTCACGGTGAATGACACCGATGGCATGCGCCGCATCCAACGCGGCAAGCGCCTGCAGCGCGACCTCAACCCCCAGCTCCACCGCGATGCGCCCCTCGCGCTCCAGCCGATTGGCCAACGTTTCGCCACTAAGCCTCTCCATCACCAGGTAGGGCTGACCACCGGAGACAACCTCGCCAAACTCGAGCACGTTGCAGATATTGGGATGCGTGATTCGGGACACTACGGTCGCCTCGTGCCGCATCCGAGCAACCGAGTCCTTCTTCTCCGCGTGCTCGGGTTTGAGCACCTTCAGCGCGACTCGAACCCCCGTGCGCTCCGAAAGCGCCTCGTAGACCGTTCCCATCCCGCCTTGCCCCAACACCCCAAGCAAACGAAAACGCCCACGCAGCGCTTGCTTGAGGTCATCCTCCGATGATGACTGCGGGCTTACCTTCTTCGCTATGGGTGCGGGTCGCGTTTGACGCGCGATCGCACGACGCTCTGCAGGCCGCTCACGCTCTGCGGGTCGCTCACGCTCTGCGGACCGATCGCGCTCCGCACCAATTGCAAGGCCTGTCGTCGGGCATACCGCCCTCGACGCCACATGCAACAGCCCGCAGTGGGGACACCGAATCATCTCTTCCTGCGCACCTTCGCGACCTTGAGCCTACAGGGAGCAAACCCATTCGCGAAGAACCGTTTCCAACTGACCACGTCGCATCCAACCCGCACGACGGTTAACTACCTGTGGGAAGCCTCCGGACCAGGCCTGGTGAAAACCCCCTCTACCCGGCCAACGACAAACTGTTCACACCTTCTCAACGCCCAGTCCCAATTTGAGACCCCAACAAGCCCGCTCCTCCAACACCCTTATCCAATTGTATTTAATAGTCTTTTCCCCTTATCCCCAGAATCCACAGGACCTACTACTACGACTTCTAGATATCTCATTGATCTCACTTTGAGACGAAGAGCACCTGTTGGTCTCAGTCGTAGCGTGAATGTCCAACACGCTCCTTTTCTCTAGAACAACCTGCTAAAGCCATTCCCAGGAGTTCAACGGATGCAGCTGGTCGTGCCCAAAAAAGATCTTCTGCGCCTGGTCAGCAGGTGTCAGGGAGTCGCTGACAAAAAGAGTGCCATGCCCGCACTCTCCAACATCCTGCTCACGGCCGAAGGAACGCACCTTCACGTCAGCGCAACGGACACGTTTCTCTCCATCACTGGAACCGTTTCAGCCGACGTGGAAACCGCTGGCTCCGCCGCTGTCCCAGCACGCGAACTTTTCGATCGTGTGAAGGCCATGCCCGACGGCCCCGTGCAACTGTCGACCTCAGGCAGCGGCCAGACAACTATCAAAGCAGCCGGCTCGCCGCGGCGTTTCACCATGCACGGCATCCCCGCCGCGGACTTCCCGCCCCTACCCAAACCCGATCCTGCGCAGCCCGTCGTGTCCATGCCGGTCGAGGTGTTGTCCAAGCTGATGGCACGCACCCACTACTCGATCGCACAAGACGAGACGCGGGCACACGTCAACAGCGCGAAGTTCGAGTGGACCGGCAACCGCGCGCGCATGGTGACCACCGACGGTCACCGCCTCTCAAAAATGGAAGCCGTGATCGAGGGAGCGGATGCGAACCTCGACATGCTCATCCCGGCGAAGGCCATCGGGGAACTCCGTCGGCTCACCGACGACGCCAAGGCCGAGCGCTCCGACGCGAAGGAAGCACCCACCGTCAGCATCACGCGAGTTGGACCCACCGCGTTCTTCGAACTCGCCTCAATGCGTTTTGGCGTGAAGCTGGTCGACGCACAATTCCCGGCCTACAACCAGGTGGTCCCATCCACGACCTCGCGCTCTGTGCGCACCCCGCGCAAGGGATTTGCAGAGGCACTCGACGCAGTTCGTATCGCCGCAAGCGACCGCACCGGTGGCGTCAAAATCACGACCCTTACCGGCCTTTTGCGTGTGACCAGTGAAAGCCCGGAAAGCGGCAACGGCTTTGACGAGGTGCCCGTGGACTTCACGGGCCCCGAGCTGACCATCGGCTTCAATGCCAAATACTTCCTCGACGTTCTCAACTCGATGGACGACGAGGAGGTCGTGTTGGGTCTTTCGGGCGAGCTTGACCCGGCCGTCATCCGCCCCGCAGCAGAGTCGGACAAGGAGTCCTTCGTCGGCGTGATCATGCCGATGCGAATTTGATTCGAGCGGCCCGGTGACTTCCGGCGGCAACATCACACTGCAAAGCCTCGCTTGGGCGGGGCTTCGCAATTTGGAGGCCGCCAACTTCCAGCCTGGCCCTCACACCAACCTTCTCTTCGGTAACAACGGTCACGGGAAGACCAGCGTGCTCGAGGCGATCTACGTTGTGTGCACCACGCGTAGCTTCCGCACCCCGCGCCTGCGTGAACTCGTTACCCACGGTAACCAGCAATTCAGCTTGCACGCGACGCTGAACGAACGCCGCGGAGACCTTCCACCGCTATCGCGCGCCCAAACAGCAGTCTTCAGCGAACGCACGCTCAACGTCCGAGTCGACGGTAACAAACCACGCACCTCCGCCGACTACGCTGTTGCATCCCCCGTTGTCGTCTTCCACCCGGAGGAGATGGCCCTTTCGACTGGACCCGCGGAGCTACGGCGTCGTCTGCTCGACCGCGTCGCGCTCTACCGCATGCCTGGTCATGCCCGACACGTGGCGGAATACCTGCGCGCCTTACGCTCACGCCAGGAACTTCTCCGCGCCGGCCGAACCAACGTCCCCGAGTTGCAGGTGTATGAGCAGCTCCTTGCTGAGCGCGCCCTCAAGCTTACCGAGAGTCGCAAGATCGCTAGCGAAGCGCTTTTTCCCCGCGTGCTCGAGGCGTTCAAAACCATCGCTGCAGAAGACCTCACGCTCGAGCTTCGCTACGCGTGTAGTGAACACAGCTCGGTCGCAACGTACTCGGCCCAACTTGAACAAGACCGGATCAGCGACGCCCGCATGCCCGCGCCGCGCAAGGGCCCGCATCGCGATGACGTGGTCATCACCCTAAACCACCATCCTGCTCGGCGAGTCGCCTCCCAAGGACAGCACCGCGCGATCACCCTTGCGTTGAAGGCAGCGGAAGGAGCAACCGTCGCCGAAATCACCGGACTCGAGCCGATTCAATTGCTCGACGACGTCTCCAGCGAACTCGATTCTGACCGGACAAAAGCTCTGTTTCGCTACCTTGCTTCCCTGCGCGGTCAGGTGTTTGTGACAAGTCCTCGCAAAGACCTTTTAAGCGAAGCGCTGGTTCGCGAAAATACACTATCTTTTCAGGTACTTAACGGCACCGTTACAAGCGCTTAGTTTGTTGCAGCTGGGCGCGTTCCGGCCTATGAAACAGCCGTCTTTCCGCAAAGGAGAGACGCTGAAAAACCCGATGTCGCAAGAAGTCCCGCCCCAGATTGAAACGCCGGCGAAAGCCTACGACGAAGGAAGCATTACCGCGCTGGAGGGCCTCGAGGCCGTCCGCAAGCGGCCTGGAATGTACATCGGTGATGTGCATGACGGCTCCGGGTTGCATCACCTCGTCTGGGAAGTCATCGACAACTCCGTTGATGAACACCTTGCCGGCATCTGCAAGCGCATCTGCGTAACGGTCCACTTCGACGGCAGCGTCTCCGTTGAAGATGACGGCCGCGGAATCCCTGTCGGTATGCACGCTCGTGGCGTCAGCGCAGCCGAGGTCGTGATGACCGTGCTTCACGCAGGCGGTAAGTTCGACAACTCCAGCTACAAAGTTTCTGCAGGTCTCCATGGCGTGGGCGTGAGCGCCGTCAACGCAGTCTCGGAGTTCTTGAAGCTCGAGATCCGTCGTGAGGGCAAGGTCTGGCAACAAGAGTACGGCCATGGTGTGCCCAAGGGTCCACTTCTACCAGTGGCTGATTCCGACATCACCGGTACCAAGATCCGCTTCAAACCCGATCCGTCCATCTTCACGATCCTTGAGTTCAGCTTCGAGACGTTGGCTAGCCGGCTCCGTGAACTCGCGTTCCTCAACGCTGGTCTCGTGATCGATCTTGTCGACGAACGTGGTGAGTCCCGCAAAGAGCGCTTTGAGTATCGCGGCGGCATCCAAGAGTTCGTCGCACTCCTCAACAAGTCGAAGGAGCCCTTTCACGAAGGTGTCATCTCCTTTCACGCGGCCGGAGACGCTGCCGCTGAGGGCAAGCAACTCAATTCGCCAGTCACGGTGGACGTCGCCATGCAGTGGAACTCCTCCTACACCGAGGCGATCTATTGCTACACGAACAACCTGCACAACCGCGACGGTGGCACCCACCTCACGGGCCTTCGTACCGCGCTGACAAAGACGATCAACGCCTACGGCACTGCGCAGAACCTCTACAAGGACATCAAGCAGGGCCTGCAGGGTGAAGACGTGCGTGAAGGCCTCACCTGCGTGATCAGCGTCAAGCACCCAGATCCCTCCTTTAGTTCGCAGACCAAAGAGAAGCTCGTATCGAGTGAGGTCCGCGTCATTGTCGAGAACATCGTCTCGCAGAAGCTCGGCGAGTTCTTCGAGGAGAACCCCGTTACGGCGAAGAAGATCATCGAGAAGGCGGTGATCGCAGCCAAGGCGCGCGACGCCGCTCGCAAGGCGCGCGAGGTCATTCGCAAGGGGACGATGGACATCACCTCCTTGTCAGGCAAGCTCGCAGACTGCCAATCCAAGGACCCGGCTGCCAGTGAGCTCTACATCGTCGAGGGTGAGTCCGCAGGTGGCAGCGCGAAGCAGGGGCGTGATCGCCACTTCCAGGCCATCCTCCCGCTGAAGGGAAAAATCCTGAACGTTGAGCGTGCACGGCTCGACAAGATGTTGAGCTCGGCCGAGGTTGGTACGCTGATCACCGCTCTCGGCTGCGGCATCGGTGACAACGGCAGCTTCGAAATCGACAAGCTCCGCTACCACAAGATCATCCTGATGACCGACGCCGACGTCGACGGCTCGCACATCCGAACCTTGCTGCTGACCTTCTTCTATCGGCAGATGCAGGAAGTGATTGAGAAGGGCTACCTCTACATCGCCCAACCACCGCTCTACCGCGTTCGCAAAGGTAAGAAGGATCTCTACCTCAAGGATCAAGACGCGCTGGACGCCTACTTGATCCAGAACGCCGTTGAAGGCTTGACCATCGCGTCGGAGAAGGGCCTAGCGATCTCAGGGCAACCGCTATTCCGACTCACCCAGCGGTTGAAGCGCTTCAAGGCTGTGGTGGCTCACATCGACAAGCGCTGCGATGCGCGTGTGGTGGCAGCCGTGCTGCGTTCCTCCGGTCTTGGCAAAGACGCGATCAAGGATCGCGCGACCGCCGAGCAAGCAGCTGTGGCGACTCGCAGCTACATGGAAGCTCGCTACCCCGACATGTTCCCGCTCACGATCGACGTGAGCTGGGATGAAGCAGTCGGCGCCGCTGTGATTGACGTCAAGCCACGTGCCGCTGCCAACCTCAAACCCTCGCGAATCGATTGGGCCCTCGTTGCCTCCGACGAGTACCAAGAAGCGTGGGATATCGATCAGGATCTGCGCGCTCTCGGTGCACCACCCTTCCTCGCAAAGACCGAGAAGGTGGAGGAGCCCCTTGCGGATGGCGAGGCCGTTTCGGAGTACCTCGAGCAACGCGGTAAGAAGGGAATCACCATCAGCCGGTACAAAGGTCTCGGCGAAATGAACGCGGATGAGCTTTGGGAAACGACGATGAATCCCGACGGCCGCACGCTGTTGCAAGTGAAGGTGGACGACGCCATGGCGACGGACCAGCTCTTCACCGTCCTGATGGGTGATCAAGTCGAGCCGCGTCGCGCCTTCATCGAAGCCAACGCCCTGCACGTAAAGAACCTGGATATCTGATCGGCGCGCCGTTCAGCTCAGCTGCATGAGCAATTGGTTCATCGCGCTGCCGATCACTCCCGGAGACTGGTTGCAGTGCGTGCAACCAGCTCCTCCCTGCGTACGCGTCTTTGAGCCGGTCGACCTCCATCTGACAGTCGCCTTTCTCGGCTCCGTCGGTGAAGAGCGAGCCCGGCGTGCGTGGCAGGCTCTTGCATGGCCACTGCACCCAACCGAAATCAGCTTGGGTGAAGTGGTACCCCTGGGACCAGCTACCAAGCCGAGTGCGCTCTCGGCCCTGCTCCGCAAAGGACGCAGAGACGTCGAGGCCGCTATCGCCTCTGTGCGGGACACATTGCACGACCGAGCCGAGGTCAGTCGTGAGGCGCGAGCACCGCTTGCCCACGTAACGATTGCGCGTCCGCAGCGAGCAGCAACAGACCATCAACGGCAACAGGCAGTCGACTGGGCAGCGCGCCTCAACCTTGGCGAGCCAGTCATCACGCTCAATCGAATAGCGCTTTACACATGGTCCCACGATCGCTCGCGATCGCTCTTTCGCATCGTGAATGAGCGAAGCACGGTAACGCAGCTGTAACATCGCAAGCAGAGCTTCGAACAGGGCGTGGAAACGATCTCGAGTATGCTCGGGCCATGTTCGGTCGCCGACCCTTCCTCGAACTGCTGGCGCTAAATGCATTAGGCCCAGCGTGTTCCCAGGCAAAAGACGTTGCGGCTGAACCACTGAAGATCGCGGCGGCGGCAGACCTAACCGGAGCGTTCAAAGAAATCGGCGACGCCTTTGAGCAGTCCAAAGGGAAGAAGTCCGTCTTTACGTTTGGCTCCACCGGCCTCCTGACCAAGCAGATCAAAGAGGGTGCCCCCTTCGATGTGTTTGCGGCGGCTAACCAAACCTACCTTGATGAGCTGATCGCAGCGAAAGCAGTGACGGCGTCCTCCAAGCAACTCTATGCGCGTGGACGTATCGTGCTCTGGACCAGCGCGAGCAGCAAAGTTGAACTGACACAGCTGAGCGAGCCGCGCTTCAGCAAGATCGCCATCGCCAATCCCGAGCATGCGCCGTATGGCAAGGCAGCGGCACAAGCGCTTACCAAGCTGAACCTTTGGGATGTCGTCAAACCCAAGCTCGTTTACGGTGAGAACGTGCAACAGGCACTTCAGTACGCAGAGAGCGGAAATGCAGATGCGGCTATCGTTGCCCTGTCCCTGGTTATCAACGCCAAGGGCTCCTACAGCGATATAGATGGCGCGCTTCATGAGCCCATCGATCAGGCATTGGGGGTGTGCGAGATCTCAAGACAGAAGTCGGCGGCGCAGGACTTCGTTGACTTCGTCACGTCAGAAGCTGGAAGAGCCATCATGAGGCGGTATGGCTTCCTACTCCCTGGCGAGGCCGTCACCGCCCGGTAGCTAATGAGCTTTGCCCCGCTTCTTCTCTCATTCAAAGTAGCATTGATCGCTACGGCGATTTCGGGGCTGCTCGGTACATTGCTCGGCGCTCTACTAGCTAATAAACGTCTACCGTTGCGAGATCTGATCGATGTGTTGGTCACTGCCCCTATGGTGCTGCCACCAACCGTCCTCGGTTACTACGTCCTGGTAGCGCTTGGGCGTAAGAGCAGCATCGGGTCGTTCTACGAGGGAATCGTCGGGAGCCCGATTGTGTTCTCGCAAACCGGAGCTGTAATCGCCGCCACCATTGGCAGCCTACCGTTGGTTGTAAAGTCTGCTCGCGCGGCGCTCGAGGCCGTGGATCCAGCCTTCGTTTCGGCTGCACGTACCCTCGGTGCCACGCCACTAAGAGCCTTTCTGACAGTGCAATTGCCCCTGGCGGCTGGCGGTATTTTAGCCGGCCTCATGTTGGGTTTTGCCAGGGCCCTCGGAGACTTTGGCGTCACCTTGATGGTGGCAGGCGATATTCCGGGCGAGACGCAGACAGCCTCCCTCGCGATCTATGATGCTATTCAGGCCAATCGTCACGATGAAGCGTTAGGGATGGTCGCGGTGCTCACTGCCCTGGCGATCGCGCTCCTCTACGCCATCAACAAGCTCTCTGCGCAGAGGCAACAATGAGCAGCCTCCATGTCAGAGTTATCCGCAAGACGAACACCTTTACCGTCGACGTGGCGTTTCAGGCTGACCCCGGAATAACTATTCTCTTCGGACCTTCTGGCGCAGGGAAGTCCACTACCCTAGGAATGATCGCCGGCCTCATCCGCCCCGATGAAGGTCAGATTCGGCTGGGCGAAGTCGTATGGTTCGACGCTTCAGCCAAAATTAACCGACCTATCGAGGCTCGTAAGGTGGGTTATGTATTCCAATCGCTCGCCCTGTTTCCTCACCTGACGGCGGCTGAGAATGTGGCATACGGACTTGCGTCTACTTGCAGCCGCAAAGAGGCTCGCGACCGTGCAACATCGATGCTCGATCGCTTTCGCGTGGGACATCTCCGCGACCGGCGGCCGCGCACTTTTTCTGGTGGGGAGGCGCAACGAGTTGCCTTAGCGCGAGCGTTGGCCTTCTCGCCCTCCATCCTGCTCTTGGATGAACCGTTCTCCGCCCTCGACCGAGCCCTGCAGCGCGAGCTCCACCTGGACGTACGCAAAGTCGTCGAGAGTGAGCAGCTACCCGTTATTCTCATCACCCATCACCCCAGTGAGGCGCGAGCCCTCGGAGACAGCATGCTCCAATTGCGAGACGGCCGGATCGAGGCCTCGGGTACCCCTGAGGAGCTTCTCAATAAGCAGCATAGCTATCAGCCGGACAATAAGCTCGACTTTGCCGATACACCGATGGGACATCCCTTGGGGGAAGTATGAAAAGCTGGCTAGTCACGGTCTCGCTAATGCTCTGTTGCGACGCCAGCGAGCCCAACGAGGCCCGTCGCATGCCAAAGCCGCCACCGCCCGAACAGGGTTCCTCGACGCAGATCGGCGAAGTTAGTGTGACCGTCGACGGTGAGCCTCAAGTATCGATTAGCGGTTCCACCCTCGATGCGCTCCCGGCCGACTACACCTCGGAGGACCGTCGCGCATGGCGTTTCTCGACCTTGCTCGGTGCAAAGGCGCTAGAGCCCGGGAGAGTAATCGCGGTGACAGGGGAGAAGGGCCTCGTCCTCGAACTTCCAATGCCCAACCAAGCTGACGCTCCCGAGCCCGTATTGGTGGTTAGCCGTCGCGGTGACGTCATGGCCGCCATGGTGGAGCCGGGTGAACCGTTCCCCGCCTATCACGGCCGCGGGGGCCGGCTGGGCCGCCGCGGTGATCCGCTACCACGTATTGCCGGTGTGACGAAGCTCGAGCTCCTCAAACGCTAGCTCGCACGACTCCCTGGAGTCTCAACGCAGCAAAGAGCGCAAGGAAACAAACTCTTCTTTGGCATCATAGGCGCGCGTCTTCTCATTCCACTTCCAACTGGTCTTGAGCGCTTTTCCTTCCGGAAGGTCGCGCCCCACCGGAGTACCCACAACGTCGAACGTTTCACCCGCGCTGCCCATCGATTCCTTGTATTCCCCGAAATAGGCGAGGCCAGGCGTAACCGAAGCCGGTGAAAGTGCCTCCTCCTTGACTGAACCATCCGCCGACACTCTCAGTAGCCACCATTGCGCAACAAGCGGCATTACGCCTGTGCTCATGTCTTGAGGAAGAAAGCTCAGGATATGGAACTCGCCGCCACGTTCCCCCATCCACCGACGTTGAAATGGCAATTCCAGTCCCATGAATCCAAGAGCGTAAGGGCTAATGAGCTGCGGCGGCTTACCAGCCTTTTGCACGACCAGGGTAGAGGTCGGCGCCACCATGAAGCCAATCTCGACATCCCCAAACCTCTTCAACGGTTCATACAGGGGAACTTGATGCTGAATGAGCTCCGAAGCCGTGTCGTCGGTATGCCTTACGTAGCTCAATCTGTCAGGCGTTGAAGGGTGATAGCTAACGCAAGGTGCATAAATCCATGTGGGCTGACTCGTCCGCGTGGTGCCAGGAATGAAGGCCAGAGCACGCAACTCCTCGAACGGGGACAGCGTCAAGGGCGTTGGCAGCGCGAGCCAGCTCAATGCTGGTGTGGCCTCTGGTGAGGTTCCGATGGTTGTCGCTGAGAGCCCGAGGACGCGCACAGGAGCTTCAGTCAAATGAGGTAACGCAGTAAGTGGAAGCTGAATCTCAACCTGAAGCTCACCGTAACCGATGCACGGACCCCGCCCAAAGGAGCGCTTGAGCTTGGAGCAAAGTCGTGTGGGCTCAGCCCGCGTACGGCGGCTCGGGCACTGTGATCTTGCCGAGT